>CAVXRV010000002.1:0-435000 GCA_963764275.1 uncultured Solirubrobacterales bacterium | reverse complement strand
AGGGATCCTGCGACCGATTGTCGAGCGAATCTCCGGGGGGCTCCCGGAAGCGGCTCGTAGGTGTCCGCCGGGCGACCGAAGGCCGCCTCGCGAAGCCCACGGATTTTACCGACCCTCCAGGCCGAAGTCCAGTGGCGCAGGGACTCAGGAGGGCGACTCGAGGCGAACGAATCGGCGCTTGCCGACCTGCAGCACGCGGCCTTCGAGGCGAGAGCCGGGCACGTCGAGCTCGTCCCCCGAAAGCGCCTCGCCGTCGACGCGGACGGCGCCCTGTGCGAGCAGGCGACGCGCCTCGCTGGCGCTCGTGCCGAAGGCGTCGGCGATCAGCGCCGGCACGTGCACCGCGTTGCCATCGTCCGCCGGAAGCGTGTAGGAGTCGATGTCGGTCGGGATCTCGCGGCGGACGTGGACACCGTCGAACCGTGCCTCCGCCCGCGCGCCTGCGCCGGCGCCGTGGAAGCGGTCGACGAGCCGCCGCCCCATCTCCCGCTTCGCCTCGTTCGGGTGCGCGGAGCGGTCGAGCTCTTCTCCGAGCAGCAGCGTCCAGTACAACGGCATCGCATCGTCGGGAACGCTCATCAGCTTCCCGAACATGTCGGCGGGCTCGTCCGTGACCCCCACGTAGTTGCCGGTGGACTTGCTCATCCGGCGGACGCCGTCGGTACCAGGCAGGATCGGCATCGTCAGGATCAGCTGCGGCCGCATGCCGAACGACTCCTGCACGTCGCGGCCGAAGAGGAGATTGAACTTCTGGTCGGTACCGCCGAGCTCGAGGTCCGACTCGACCGCGACCGAGTCGTAGCCCTGCAGGACGGGGTACAGGAGCTCGAGCAGCGAGATCGGCCGCCCCGCCTCCATGCGCTTGGTGAAGTCGTCGCGCTCGAGCAGGCGCGCGACCGTGAACCGGCGTGCGAGGCCGAAGAGCTCGGCACTCGACATCTCCAGCCACTCGCTGTTGAACCGGACCTCGGTCCGGTCCCGGTCGAGCACCTTGAAGGCCTGGTCGGTGAAGGTGGCTGCGTTGGCGTCGATCTGCTCGTCGCCGAGCACGGGCCGCTCGCCTGAACGCCCGGTCGGATCGCCAACGCGGGCGGTGTAGTCGCCGATGATCAGGACGACGGTGTGCCCCGCCGCCTGGAACTGACGCAGCTTCTCGAGCACGACGACGTGCCCGAGGTGGATGTCCGGCGCGGTGGGATCGATTCCGAGCTTGACCCGCAGCGGCCGTCCCTCCGCCAGCCGCGAGGCGAGCTCGCCGCTGGGCAGGACGTCGACTGCGCCGAGCGCCAGACGCCGGGCCTGGGCCTCGAAATCCGGCCGGTCGGACATGGCCTCAATGCTAGACTCCGCGCTCGCTGACGGTCACGGAACGTTGGGGGGTCTGCTGATTCACCGGCGTCTCGTGAACGCGCCGTGCCCTCGCCTTCGCCGTCCGGTCGATCCGTCGGCCTCGCGATGAACGGTGCCCGCAGCTGAAGGCCTATGGCTTCCCCTTCGGACAGGTCCAAACGTGGCAGACCCAGCCGGCGCCGGCGCGATGACGGCGCCGGTGGCTCCGGGCCGCCCGTCGACGGCGAGGGCGCGAACGGCGCGGCCGGCAACGGGAACGGGTCCGCCGGGGAGGACTTCGGGCTCGGATCGCTGTTCGACGACGACGCGACCCCGATCGGCCCGCTGGACGAGGAAGTCGCGGGGCCTCAGCGCGAGGCCGAAGGTTCCGAGGAGGAGCCGCGGCCCGACGAGGCCGAGTCCACTCCCGAGCCCGACGGCGCGCCGACCGCAGCGCCGGTGGCCCGGGCCCCCGAGCGGGACGCGGGCCCGGATGAGACGGGCGGCGATGCGGCTGCAGCCGAAGCCAGCCCGCAGGACGGCGACTCCGCACCCGACGGCGACGAGCCCGACACCGATGGCAGCGGCAAGACGACGGCGCGCCAGATCGCTGAACAGCGGGCCGCCGAGCGCCGAGCGCTCAAGGAATCTCGCAAGGACGAGAGGCGCAAGCGGCGGGCGGAGCGCCCGCGCCTGCGCAAGCTGCGCTTCGTCGCGCTCTTGATCTTCCTCGCGGCCCTCGCGTTCGTCTCCTGGGTCTTCGGCGTGATGATGGCCGTCGCCGGCGACCTTCCGGATCTCGAGGCCCGGGCCCAGTACGACCAGGCCGAGAACTCGACCGTCACCGACCGCGACGGAAAGAAGCTGGTGACGCTGACCGGCAACGAGCACCGGATCCTGCTCAAGTCAAGCGAGATCTCGCCGCTCATGAAGCAGGCCGTGGTCTCGATCGAGGACCAGCGCTTCTACGAGCATCGCGGGATCGACTGGATGGGCATGCTGCGCGCGATCAAGGCGGACGTGATCGCCGGCGGCGCGGTGCAGGGAGGCTCGACCATCACGCAGCAGTTCGTCAAGAACGCGCTCGCCGCCCAGCAGGACCGGACCGTGCTCGAGAAGCTGCGTGAGGCGGCGCTGGCGTACCAGATCGAGCGCCACTGGTCGAAGGACAAGATCCTCACCAATTACCTCAACAACATCTACTTCGGCAATGGCGCCTACGGGATCGAGGCCGCCGCCCGCACCTACTTCGGCGCCAACCACCCCGGCTGCGGGGACCCTGGGAACCGCTGCGCCTCGGACCTCCGCGTCGACGAGGCGGCGATGCTCGCCGGCATGATCTCCTCGCCCACCGCTTACGACCCCGCGACCCATCCTCGCGCCGCCGAGAAGCGCCGCAACGTGGTGCTGGAGAAGATGCGCGAGCAGGGAGTGCTCGAGGTCAGCGACAAGCAGATGCAGGACCTGGAGTCGATCTCCGCTCCGGCCGCGGGCGCGATCAAGCCGCCCTCGCAGGAGTCCTCCGCACCGTTCTTCACCGACTGGCTGCGACAGCAGATCGTCGACATGTACGGCCCCGGGCAGGCGTTCGGTGGCGGGCTCGAGGTCGAGTCGACGTTGGACAGCCAGCTCCAGTCGGCCGCCCAGAGCGCCGTCCAGAGCAGGCTGGGCGGCCTCGGCCCGACCTCCGCCGTGGTCGTGATCGAGAACGGGACCGGCAAGGTCCGGGCGATGGTCGGCGGCATGGACTACAACAAGAGCGCGTTCAACATCGCCACGGACGGCCAGCGCCAGCCCGGCTCCTCGTTCAAGCCGTTCACCCTGGTCACCGCGCTCCAGGATGGGATCAGCCCCGACACGGTCTACCCATCCAAGCCGGTGAAGCTGCCGTTCAAGACGACGATCACCAAGCATGGGAAGAAGAAGCGCGTCACCGACTACTTCCGCGTCTCGAACTACGACGACAACTATCTCGGCTCGGCCTCGCTCGCCACCGCCACGACCTACTCGGACAACTCCGTCTACGCCCAGGTGGGCATGCAGGTCGGCCCCGAGAACGTGGCCAAGACCGCCAACAAGCTCGGCGTCGAGAGCAAGCTCAACCACAACCCGGCGATCATCCTGGGCGGCCTCAAGCACGGGGTCACGCCGCTCGAGATGGCGTACGCGTACTCGACCCTCGCCAACGACGGCGACAAGATCAGCGGCACGATGGCCAGCGAGGGGAAGGGCAAGGGGCCGGTGGCGATCGAGTCGGTGAAGGACCACAACGGCAAGCCCGTCCCCGACAACCTCGGCGGCAGCGGCGAGGACGAGGTGACCCACGACCAGGTGATCGACCCCGCCATCGCCAAGCAGGCCACCGATATCCTGCACACCGTCGTGACGGAGGGCACCGGCAGGCGCGCCCAGGTTGGCGACGACTACATCTTCGGCAAGACCGGGACCACCGACAACAACGCCGACGCCTGGTTCGTCGGCTCCAACGGCGAGATCACCTTGCGCGGTCTGGGTCGGTTACCCGGATGGCGCCACCCCGATGGAGACCGAGTTCGGCGGCCTCCCGGTCGACGGCGGCACGATCCCGGCGGAGATCTTCTCCGACGTCGTCGGGGCCTGGGACAGCGAGCAGGCCGGCCGGCTCGCCGCCAAGCAGGCAAAGAAGTCGGGGGATACGACCACGACCACCACCTCCACAGACTCGAGCGCGGTCGCGCCCGTGACGCCATCGACGACGACGGCGGCTCCCTCCGCGCCGGCGCCCACGCCGACCCCGCAGACGCCCGCCACGCCGACGCCGGCCGCCCCCGCCGATCAGGCTCCGGCAACGCCGGCACCGGCACCCTCGTCCGGCGGCGCCGTCCCGACCGGCTGAACGCCGCCGACGGGCCGCGCGCGAAGCGTCTAGCCCTGGCTAGGCCCTCGGACCCGAGGTCCAAGGGCTCGCGGCCTCGCGGAAGCGCCAGGGAAGCTCCGCCGCCTTGGTGATCCCCACACGCGGGCCGACCTCGATTCGCTCCGGCCGGTCCCCTGCGAGGAGCGCTGGGGCTCCCCCTCCCCCGTCGAGCGCGATCCCGTCGAGAGAGCGGCCGATGTCGAGCGCCAGGGTCAGGCGCCCCGGGCCCGAGCAGAGCTCGCGGTCGCTGCGCCCCGGCCGCCGTGCCCGCATCAGCTCGATGCCCCGCAGTGGCTCGAGGGCCCGGACCAGCACGGCCGCTCCGTGCCCCCGCGGCCCAGTGACGACGTTGAAGAGCTCGTGGATCCCGTACGAGAGGTAGACGTAGGCGTGACGCGGCGGCCCGAACAGCGGCCGCGTGCGTTCGGTGACCCCGGCGAAGGCGTGGCAGGCGGGCTCGGACTCGTCGTAGGCCTCAGTCTCGACGATGCGCCCTGCGCAGCTGCCGTGGACGAGCGTGACGCCGATCAGCTCGCGCGCAACGTCGACGACGTCGCGCTCGAAGAACGCCGGGGCGAGGACCGCGTCGGTCGATGCAGGCGCCGGCCGGTTCACGCGTCCCGGCCGAGGAGCTCGGCGGCGGCCTGGAGCTGCTCCTCGAGCGAGGCCGCGGACGTACTGCCCGTCGAGACCTTGGAGTCGAGCCAGCTGCCCGCCGCGAGCACCTCGTAGTACTCGTCGTCGAGCAGGTCCGAGAACGCCTCGAGCTCCTCGCGGGGGATTCCGGAGAGCGGGATCTCGCGCTCCAGCGCCGTCCGGACGAGGCTGCCGACGACGGCGTGCGCCTCCCTGAACGGCAGTCCGCGGCGCACGAGCAGATCGGCGATGTCCGTCGCCGCGACCATCTCGTCGGCGGCTGCGGCCTCCATCGCGCGGCGATCGAAGCTGATCCCCCGCAGCATCCCGTCGAGCGCCGCGAGGCACAGCTCGATCGTGTCCGCGGCGTCGAACAGCGGTTCCTTGTCCTCCTGCAGGTCCTTGCTGTAGGCGAGCGGCAGCGCATGCTGGATGCCGAGGAGCGTCGCGTGTGCGGCAGCCACCCGCGGGGCCTTCGCGCGCAGGAGCTCCGCCGCGTCCGGATTCATCTTCTGCGGCATGATCGAGGAGCCCGAGGAAAACTCCTCCGCGGGCCGGCAGAAGCCGAACTCGCTCGTCGACCAGAGGACGATCTCGGCCCCGATCCGGGAAAGGTGCGTCGCGCACACGGCCGCTGCCCCGAGGTAGTCGAGCGCGAAATCGCGGTTGGCGACCCCGTCCATCGAGTTCGGCGCGACCGAATGGAAGCCGAGCTCGGCCGCGACCGCCTCGCGGTCGAGCTCCCAGTTGAGGCCTGCGAGGGCGCCGGATCCGAGCGGCAGCACGCGGGCCGCCTGCCCGGCTGCGCGAAAGCGGTCGACGTCGCGCGCCAGCATCCAGAACCACGCCATCAGGTGGTGGCCGAGGTAGACCGGCTGCGCACGCTGCAGGTGCGTGTACCCGGGCAGCCGCCAGTCGCGGTGGCGTTCGGCGAGCGCCGCGATCGTTCCCAGCACTTCCAGCAGCGCCGCGGAGGCCACGTCGCAGCGGTCGGCGACGAACATGGCGAGGTCGGTGGCGACCTGGTCGTTGCGCGAGCGTCCGGTGTGGATCTTGCCGCCGACCCGCCCGACGATTTCGGTCAGGCGCCGCTCGATGGCCATATGGATGTCCTCGTCCGCAGGCTGGAACGGAAAGCTGCCGTCGGCGAGCTCGGCGTCGACCGTCTCGAGCCCCTCGAGCAGCACCTCGAGCTCGCGCTCGGTCAGCACCCCGGCGGTGCGCAGGGCGCGGGCGTGGGCGCGCGACTGGCGGACGTCGTAGGGCGCGAGCCTGCGATCGAACGCCAGCGACGCGTTCAGCGCCCAGAACGTGGGATCGGGCTCGGAGTCGAAGCGGGCCATCTCGGCGGCTCAGTCTAGGAAGGCGGGCCGGCGGCCGCTCAGCGTCCGAGGGCCCGCGCGAGCGCGCCGACGACGCGCTCGCGCTGCGCCTCGTCGAGATCGGGGTAGAAGGGCAGGGCGACCGCGCGCCGCGAGAACTCCTCGGCGACCGGGAACTCGCCGCCCCGGAAGCCGAACCGCTCCCGGTAGAGGCGGTGCAGGTGGATGCAGGGCAGGTACGGGCGCGCATCGATGCCCTCGCGATCGAGCGCCTCGATCACCGCGTCGCGGTCGGTATCGGCCGGGACCCTGACGATGTAGACGAACCAGCTTCGCTGCCGGGCGCCGGCGTCGGCGGTCGGCAGCAGCAACTCGTCGAGCTCTCCGGCGGCAGGGTCGACGGCGCCGATCGCCGTCAGCCGCTCGGCGTAGTCGGCGGCCAGCTCGCGGCGTCTCGCGAGCATCGAGTCGAGACGCTCGAGCTGAGCCACACCGAGTGCCGCGGCGATGTCGGTCAGCCGGTAGTTGAAGCCGAGGCGGTCGTGGTTCATCAGCTTCATCCCCGGGGTGCGACCCTGGTTACGCTCCGAGCGCGCGACCGCGGCCGCTTCGGCGGAGCCGGCCACGAGCACTCCCCCCTCCCCCGTCGTCATCTGCTTGTTCGCGTAGAAGGCGAACGCCGCGGGGTTACCGCGGGCGCCCGCGAGGCGGCCTTCGTCGTCGCGGGTCCCGAGCGCCTGCGCGCAGTCCTCGAGCAGGCCGAGGCCGCGTTTGGACGCGATGCGCTCGAGCTCGGCGATCGGTGCCGCGTGGCCGAAGATGTGGATCGGCAGGATGCCGCTGACGCCGCGCTCGGCCTCGGCCTCGACCGCAGCCGGATCGACGCACAGCGTCACCGGATCGACGTCGCAGAAGCGCGGCGCGGCCCCCTCGAAGAGCAGGCAGTTGGACGAAGCGATGAAGCTGAGCGGCGAGGTCAGGACCTCGTCACCCGGGCCCCAGCCGAGCTCCCGGACGCCCAGGTGCAACGCCGTGGTGCCGCTCGAGACGGCGACGGCGTCCTCGACGCCGAGCCAGGCCGCGAAGTCCCGCTCGAAGCGGCCCAGCATCGGCCCCAGCGAGAGCATCCCCGAGCGCAGGACCTCGAGTACGAGCTCCTCTTCGCGCGCGCCCAGGGTCGGGCGTGCGAGCGGAACCCGCTCGCCGGCCCGCGCCCGGTCGAGCTCCGGCTCAGCCACCGCCGGGCGCGCCGGCGCGCGCGCCACGCCCCTCGCCGGTCGGCCGCGAGCGATTCCGCGGCTGGAACGCGTACTCGAGGGAGTCGACGAGCGCCTCCCAGGAGGCTTCGATGACGTTGTCGGAGACGCCGATCGAGCCCCACGAGTCGTGGCCGTCGGAGCTGTCGAGGAGAACCCGGGTGACCGCCTCGGTCCCCTTGTCCTCGTCCAGGATCCGGACCTTGAAGTTGGTCAGCTCGATCTCGGCCAGCTCCGGATGCTGCTCGATGATCGCGCTCCGCAGAGCGCGGTCGAGCGCGTTCACCGGGCCCCGACCCTCGGCGGTGCGGATGTAGCGGTTGCCGCGCACCCACACCTTGATCGTCGCCTCGGTCTCAACCCGGCCGTCGGCCCGCTTCTCGGTCACGACGCGGAAGCTCTCGAGCGTGAACAGCGGCTCATAGAGCCCGGATTCACGCCGGATCAGCAGCTCGAAGGAGGCGTCGGCGGCCTCGTAGTGGTAGCCCTCGTGCTCGCGCTCCTTGATCCGCTCGACGGCCCGGCGGGCCGTCGCATCGTCGAGCTCGATGCCCGCCATCTCGGCCCTGTTCAGGACCGAGCCCTTGCCGGCGAGCTCGGAGATCAGGACCTCGCGGGCGTTACCGACATCGGCCGGATCCACGTGCTCGAAGGTCCGCGCGTCGACGGAGATCCCGGCCGCGTGCATGCCGCCCTTGTGCGCGAACGCGTTGCGACCCACGTAGGGCTGGTCCGGATGCGGCGAGAGGTTGCAGATCTCGTCGATCAGGTGCGCGGTGTCAGTCAGCGTGCGCAGGCGCTCACGCCCGACGACGTCGAGCCCGAGCTTGAGCTCGAGCGCGGGCAGGATCGAGACGAGGTTCGCGTTGCCCGTGCGCTCGCCGTAGCCGTTGATCGTGCCCTGTACGAGGGTGGCCCCGGCCCGCACCGCCTCGATCGAGTTCGCGACGCCGCACCCGGCGTCGTTGTGGGTGTGGATGCCGACCGTGGGGGCGTCGCCGGATCCGAGCGCGGCCGCGACGGCGGCCGTCGCCTCGCCGATCTGGTGCGGGAGGCTGGATCCGTTCGTGTCGCACAGCGTCACGTTCTCGGCACCGGCCCCGGCCGCCACCCGCAGACAGTCGAGCGCGTAGTCGCGATCGTCGCGCCAGCCGTCGAAGAAGTGCTCGGCGTCGTAGATGACGCGCTTGCCCTGCTCGGTGAGCCACGCGATCGAGTCGCCGATCATCGCCAGGTTCTCCTCGCGCGAGACGCGCGTGACCTTCTCCAGGTGCAGCCCCCACGTCTTGCCCACGAGGGTGACGACCGGCGCGAAGCAGGCGGCGAGCGTGCGCAGGCCGGGGTCGTCCTCGGGTGCGGTGTCGCGCCGGCGGGTCATCCCGAACGCGCACACCGTCGCCGATGTCAGCGGCAGCTCGGCGAGCCGCTCGAAGAGCTCGAGCTCCTTCGGGTTGGAGTCGGGGAAACCGGCTTCGACGTAATGGACGCCGAGGGCGTCCAGGGCCTGGACGACCCTGACCTTCTCGGCCGCCGAGAGGGACATGCCCTGGCCCTGCATGCCGTCGCGGAGGGTCGTGTCGTAGAGATGAACGCTGCCTGTCACGGGAAATCCTTGCTCAGTCTGGGTGATCGGACGCCGGGGCGAGGCCGCCGGGCGCCGCGTGCACGCGCGATCGCGTGCAGCTCGGGCGGAACCGCCGCCGCCCGATGACTTCGCTCAGGCGGAAGCGGTGCCGGTAATTCGGCGGGGGATCCCGATGCGGAGGCGCGGCTGCATCAGCTGCTCACTTTACTGGGCTCGCTGACCACGTCCAGCCATTCGCGGTACTCCTCGGCCCGACCGTGCAGGGCGTCCTCGAACTTGGCCTGCACGACCTTCGTGATCTCGCCGGGCGAGGGAATCTCGTGATGGTCGATCTCCCGCACCGGCACGAGCTCGGCCGCGGTGCCGGTCAGAAAGACCTCCTCGGCCTGGTAGAGCTCGGAACGGGCGATGTCGCGCTCGACGACCGTGTAGCCGAGATCGCGCGCGATCTGGATCACGGACTTGCGGTTGATCCCGTCCAGGATCGAGGCCGTGTGCGGCGGCGTGCAGATGACGCCGTCTCGGACGATGAAGATGTTCTCGCCCGAGCCCTCGCAGACCATGCCGCGGTGGTCGAGCAGGATCGCCTCCTCATAGCCGGCGTGAGCCGACTCCGTCTTGGCCAGGATCGAGTTCAGGTACTGCCCCGAGGCCTTCGCGTGCGGGATCAGGCTGTCAGGGGAGATGCGCCGCCAGGAGGAGACCTTGGCGCGGATCCCGCGGCTCTTGCCCTCGTCGCCGAGGTAGGCCCCCCAGGGCCAGGCGGCGACGATCACGTGCACCGGGGCGCTGGTCGCGTACAGCCCCATCTCCCCGTAGCCGCGAAACGCGAGCGGACGCAGATAGCAGCTGCCGAAGCCGTTGCGGCGGATCAGCTCGCTGTCGGCCTCCTGGATCTCCTCGACCGAGTGACCCAGCGGCAGGTGGTACATGTCGGCGGAGCGCTTCAGGCGCTCGAGATGCTCGCGGTGCCGGAAGACCGCGGTGCCGATCTCCGTGTCGTAGGCGCGGATGCCCTCGAAGACCGCGGTTCCGTAGTGGAGCGCATGGGTGAGTACGTGGACGCGGGCCTCGTCCCAAGCGACGAACTCCCCGTCCATCCAGATGTACTCCGCCTTCTCCACTGGGTTCGCTCCTTTCCGCAGGCGGGGACCTTCACCCCGCTCGAGCAAGGAAGTATGACCTGACGGTCAAGCCGGCGCCCCGCCATCAGGGGAAACCCACGTCTTACTTTCATGGCTTTGCACTAGGGTCCACCGGAGGCCGGTGCACACCCGCCCGGCGACAACCCCCGAATCCGGGAGACGTATGCGCAATCTCAGACTGCCGCTTCTGCTCGTCGGCGCACTCGCGATCGGCTTGATCGCCGCCGGCTGCGGAGGCAGCAACTCGACGACCACGAGCACCGAGGCGGTACCCGCGAGCACGACCGCGACGACGTCGTCCACGAGCTCCGACACCTCGTCGACGACCTCGACCGACACGTCGTCCACGACGACCGACACCTCCAGCTCCGGCGGCGCGAGCTCCGACGACTTCTACGCGGCCTGCACGAACGTCGTTCAGGGCACCGCGGCGGAGTCCGCCGGAACCGCGGCCTGCCAGCAGGCCAAGGACGCCCTCGACCAGTGCACGTCGCAGGCGAACTCGCTCTCCGGCAGCGCCAAGGACACCGCCGTGAAGGCATGCGAGCAGATCGCCCAGAGGGCGATCGACCAGCTCAAGGCCGCGGGCGGCTGATCGCAACGAAATCGAGTGCCCCCGCCGAGGGGGCCGGAGAGGGTCGGGGCCACGCGCTCCGGCCCTCTTCTCGTTGCGGTCCTCGCTGCTACAGCGCGGCCAGCACCGCGGCGGTCATCTCCGCCGTGCCTACCGTCGGCTCGCCCTCTCCGGCGAGGTCGGCGGTGCGCAGACCGTCGGCGAGCGCGGCCTCGACCGCGGCCTCGACCCGGGCGGCGTCGGCCTCGCGGTCGAGCCCGTGGCGCAGCATCAGGCCCACCGATAGGAAGGTGGCGAGGGGATTCGCGGCCCCGGTTCCCGCGATGTCCGGAGCCGAGCCGTGCACCGGTTCGAACAGCCCCGGTCCGCCGTCCCCGAGGCTCGCCGAGGGGAGCATGCCGAGGGAGCCGGTCAGCATCGCCGCCTCGTCGCTGAGGATGTCGCCGAAGAGATTCTCGGTCACGATCACGTCGAAGCGGGCAGGTGCCGAGACCAGCTGCATCGCGGCGTTGTCGACGAGCAGGTGGTCGAGCTCGACGTCCGGATACTCGCCGGCGAGTCCGGTGATCACCTCTCGCCACAGCCGGGACGTCTCGAGCACGTTCGCCTTGTCGACGGAGGTCACCCGGGGCGGGCCTCCCTCGCCCGCGCGCCGCCGTGCCGCTTCGAAGGCGGATCGGCCGATGCGCTCGATCTCGGTCGTCGTGTAGCGGCAGTCGTCGCTGGCGAAGTCCGGCCCGCGCTCCTTGGCGCCGAAGTAGATGCCGCCGGTGAGCTCGCGGACGACGAGCAGATCGGTGCCGGCGATCAGCTCCGGCCGCAGCGGGGAGGCATCGATCAGCGCCGGGATCGGCCGTACGGGCCGCAGGTTCGCGTACAGCCCGAGGCCCTTGCGGAGGCCGAGCAGCCCCTGCTCGGGGCGCGGCGCGTCGGGGTCCGTCGTATCCCACTTCGGCCCGCCGACGGCACCGAGCAGGACGGCGTCCGCGGCCCGGCAGCGCTCGAGCACATCGTCGGTGAGCGCCGTCCCGTGCTCGTCGATCGAGCAGCCGCCGACGAGCAGCTCCTCGAACGCGCAGCCGCCGAGCTCCTCGAGCAGCTCACGCGCCGCGCCGACGATCTCAGGCCCGATCCCGTCACCGGGCAGGAGCACGATCCGTGCGTTCTCACCAGCCATGCGGCGGGCCAGTCTAGTCGGGCCGGCGGGCGCGGATGTTGAGCCGCACGTAGTCGAGGGTCGGCTCGCCGCCGTCGCGCTCGGTCCAGAGCGCGAAGACGTCGTCCACGAACTGCTCCCGCAGCCCCTTCGGCAGGGCGTCGACGTGCGGGCCCAGGCAGACCGTCCCGATGAACTCGCGCGGCTCCTCCGGCTGGGTGTCGCGGGGCTCCAGCCAGCACTCGACGTCGGCGAACCCGACGCGCGCGAGCCGCCCTCTGGTCTTCTCGGCCGAAGCGAAGCGATGCAGGCGGGGCATCGCGCCGACGTGCTCCGCGTACGGGTCGCGGCGCGCGACCTCGGCCGCGAGCGCGTAGAAGCGCTCTACGTTCCCCTCTCCCCCGCACTGGACCCGGATCCGACCCCCGGGCCGCAGCCACGTGAAGACGCGGGCGAACAGGGCATCGTGGTCGAGGATCCAGTGGAAGGTGGCGGTCGAGATCAAGGCGTCGACCGGCCCGCCCAGATCCTCGGGGGTGAGCTCGAGCAGGTCCGAGTGGATCACCGTCACGTCCGGCCCGAGCCGGCGCTGCGCCTCCTCCACCATGGCCATCGAACCGTCGACGCAGATCAGCCGCCCCCCGGCGCCCGCATCGATCCGCGCCAGGACGAGCTCGGAGACGCGCCCGGAGCCGCAGCCCGCGTCGAGCACGGTCTCCGTGCCGTCGAGGCGGAGGTCGTCGACGACCTCGTTTCCCCACGTGAACTGGGGACCGCTGATGCGGTCGTAGCTGCCCGCGTCCCACTCACGCGAGCCCTGCGGGGGCACCGGGTTACCCGAGGGCGGTCGTGGCGACGGCCGGGGCCTCGCGCTCGCGCTCGAACTTCGCGATCGCGGCCTCGTTCGCGAGCGTGATGTCGACGTCGTCGTGTCCGTTCAGCAGGCGCACCCGGATCTCGTCGGAGAGATCGAAGGGAACGACGCCGTCCTTGTACGTCACGGTGCATTCGTCGACGTCGATCCGCGCCTCGCCGGCCGCCGCGATGCCCCGGCAGTGCTCGGGGTCCAGCGGCACCGGCAGCAGCCCGTTCTTCGTGCAGTTCGAGTAGAAGATGTCCGCGAACGAGGGCGCGACGATCGCCTCGAATCCGAAGTCCTGCAGCGCCCACGGCGCGTGCTCGCGCGAAGAGCCGCAGCCGAAGTTGGCGCCGGCTACGAGGATCGGGTTCGGCTCGAGCTCGATCTCGCCGTCGCGGATCCAGTCGTAGAACAGGAACTCTCCGAACCCCGTCCGTTCGATCCGCTTCAGGAACTGCTTCGGGATGATCTGGTCGGTGTCGACGTCGGCTCTGTCGAGGACGGAGACCCGGCCCTCGATCACTTCCACTGGCTCCATGTCGATGCTCCTTTCGTGAGGGCGCGAGCGCCCTCAGCTCCAATCGCGGATGTCTACGAAGTGCCCCTCGATTGCCGCCGCGGCGGCCATGTGGGGGCTCACGAGGTGCGTGCGCCCGCCCTTGCCCTGGCGGCCCTCGAAGTTGCGGTTCGAGGTCGAGGCGCAGCGCTCGCCCTCGATCAGGATGTCGGGGTTCATGCCCAGGCACATCGAGCAGCCCGAGGCGCGCCACTCGAAGCCGGCGCCCCGGAACACGTCGTCGAGCCCCTCGGCTTCTGCCTGGGCGCGCACCTGCTCGGAGCCGGGCACCACCATCGCGCGGACCGTGTCCGCCACCTTGCGGCCGTCGACGACGCTCGCCGCGAGGCGCAGGTCCTCGATCCGGGAGTTGGTGCAGGAGCCGATGAAGACGCGGTCGAGCGTGATCTCGGTCATCGGCGTGCCCGCCTCCAGCGCCATGTAGGTGAGCGCCCGCTCCGCGGACTCGCGGTCGGCGGGCGACTCCATCTGGGCGGGGTCCGGCACGGTGGCGGCGACCTCGGTGACCATGCCCGGGGTCGTGCCCCACGTGACCATGGGCGAGATCTCCGAGGCGTCGATCGCGACCTCGGTGTCGAAGCTCGCGCCGTCGTCGGAGGGGAGCCCGCGCCAGCGTTCGACCGCGGCCTCGAAGTCCTCGGGCGCGCCGGGTCGGCCCTCGACCCACTCGAAGGTCGTCTCGTCAGGCGCGATCATTCCGGCCCGGCCGCCGCCCTCGATCGTCATGTTGCAGACCGTCATCCGGCCCTCCATCGAGAGCGCGCGGATCGTCTCGCCCGCGTACTCGACCGCGTGCCCGACCATGCCGCCGGTGCCGAGCCGGCCGATCGTCGCCAGGATCAGGTCCTTGGCGCCGACGCCCGGCGCGAGCTCGCCCGTGTAGTTGATCCGCATCGTCTTCGGGCGCTTCTGGATCAGCGTCTGGGTCGCGAGCACGTGCTCGACCTCGGAGGTGCCGATCCCGAAGGCCAGGGCGCCGAAGGCGCCGTGAGTCGAGGTGTGGGAGTCGCCGCAGACGATGGTCATCCCCGGCTGGGTGACGCCGAGCTCGGGCCCGATCACGTGCACGATGCCGCGGCGGTTCGAGCCGAGCGAGTACAGCGGCACGCCGAACTCCTCGCAGTTCTCCTCGAGCTTCTCCACCTGCTTGCGCGAGAGCTCGTCGGCGATCATCCGTGCCGCGGGGGTGTCGTCCGTGGGGACGTTGTGGTCGGCCGTCGCCAGGGTCCGGTCCGGGCGCCTGACCGGGCGATCGGCGAGGCGCAGGCCCTCGAACGCCTGCGGGGAGGTGACCTCGTGCACGAGATGCAGGTCGATGTAGATGAGGCCATCGGCGACCTCGTGTGCCTTCCAGATCTTGTCGAACATCGTCTCCGCGCTCATGCGGTCACTCCTTTGTCTTGGTGGTCGGTTCGGAAGCCATCGGCTCGATCACGCTCAGCTTCGGCGCAGGCCGGCGGCGACGACCGCGAGCATTCGTGCCGGCGCCTGGCCCGGGTTGTGCAGGTGATGAGGGAGGTCGGCGTCGAAGGTCGCCGTGTCGCCCGCCTGCAGCCGGTGCGGCTCGCCGTCGATCGCGAGCTCGATCTCGCCCTCGAGCACGACGACGGTCTCGCGGCTACCGGGCTCGTGCATCGGTGGATCGCCCTTTCCGCCGGTCGCCGCGCCCGGTTCGAGGGCATGCAGGGAGACGTCCGCGCGCTGCCCGGGGAGCGGCGGGGTGAGCTCCTCGACCGCGTGACCGGCCCGCCGCCGGCGCCGTCCCGAACCCGCCCGTACGATCGTGACGTGCCCGCCCTCGTCCAGCCGCAGCAGCTGCGACAGCGTCAGCTCGAGCCCGTCCGCGATCCGCGCGGCGACCGCGAGCGTCGGGGAGCTCTCGCCACGCTCGACCTGCGACAGCGTCGCCGCCGAGACGCCGGAGCGCTCCGCCAGCTCGCGGAGCGAGAGGCCCATGCCCTCCCGCAGGGCGCGCACGCGCGAGCCGACCGCCGCCGGTTCGATCGCCGGTGGTGCCGGTGGTGCCGTGGAGCCGTTCCGTGATGGTGTCATCGTTGTCCGTCCAAGCGCGTGCCCCGCTCCATGAGGGCGCGTACGGTATCACAGACAGATGTTCAGTATTCGGATCTTGCGCAGATCGATGCCGGCCCTGCTCGCCGTCACCGCCGCCGTGGTCGCGACCGTGGGCGCGGCGGTCTACGTGATCGACCGCGTGCCATCCGCCGGCGGCATGCTCTCCTCGCACTGGGAGCGCGGCATGAACCTGACTGCGTACCTACCGGATGCCTACTCGGGGCCGCGAGCCGAGCGAGCGATGCTGACCGCGCGCTCGACCGGCGTCGAGGAGATCGCTCTGACACCGACCTGGTACATGCAGGACGGCAGCTCCTCCGAGGTCTTCGCCGACCCGGCGAAGACGCCGACGGACGCGAGCCTGCAGGCGGCCGCGGCGCGGGCGCACGAGCTCGGTCTCGGCGTCGTGCTGAAACCGCACGTGGACGTCCAGGACGGCACGTTCCGCGGCGAGATCATGCCCTCCGACCCGTCCGCCTGGTTCGGGTCCTACGACCAGATGATCGTCCGCTACGCCCAGCTCGCCCAGAGCATCGACGCGGACGCGCTCGTGATCGGCACCGAGCTGACGACGATGTCCAACTACGAGGGCGATTGGCGCTCGTTGATCGAGCAGGTGCGCTCCGTCTACGACGGCAAGCTCACGTTTGCCGCCAACTGGGTCGACGGCGCCGAACAGGTCAGCTTCTGGGACGCCCTCGACGTGATCGGCATCGATGCCTACATGCCGCTGCAGACGTCGAGCGACGAGCCGACCGTCGCCGATCTCGTGGGTGCGTGGGGGGAGTACCGAGACCGGATGGAGGCCCTGAGCTCGCGCTGGCACCGGAAGATCGTCTTCACCGAGCTTGGCTACCAGAGCCGGGAGGGCACCGCGGCGCGACAGGGCCAGGACACGGCCGCGGTCAGCGACAGCGCCCAGTCCACGGCCTACGAGGCGGCCTTCGAGGCGCTGCGGGACGAGCCCTGGTTCAAGGGGATCTGGTGGTGGGACTGGTCGGCCGAGGGGATCTCGGAACCCGGTGACTGGAGCCCCGAGGGCAAGCCGGCGCAGAACGTGCTCTACCGCTGGCAGGGGGCGCCGCTGCAGGAGCAACAGCAGCGGCAGGCTCGCGAGCTCGCCGACTCCGGCTAGCGCGACTGCTTCGTCGGCCGGATCAGGATCTCGTTGACGCTGACCCGGCTCGGGCGTGTGACCGCCCATGCGATCGCGTCGGCGATGTCGCCGGCCTCGAGCGGTTCGCCGATCTGCTCGCGCATCTTCTCCATCTGCTCGAGCACGACCGGGTGCTTGTTGTGGCCTTGCAGCTCGGTCGCCACGTATCCGGGCTCGATCGTCGTCACGCGGACGTTCGCGTGCAGCGCCTCCTGCCGCAGGGCCTCGGAGAACCCGACCACACCCCACTTGGTGAAGTTGTAGACGCCGCTGCCGAGGTTGGCCGTACGCCCGGCGACGGAGGAGACGTTGACGATGTGGCCGCCACCGGCCGCACCCATGATCGGCAGCGCCGCATGCGTGCAGTACAGGAGGCCGAGCCCGTTTACCTCGAGCATCCGCCGCCACTCCTCCGTGTCGGCCCCCGTGATCGGCCCGAGCAGCATCACGCCCGCGTTGTTGACCAGCAGGTCGAGGCCGCCGAGCTGCTCGTTGGCGCCCGTGACGAAGGCTCTGGCCTGCTCCTCGTCGGTGACGTCGGTCTCGATCGCGATCGCCTTGCCGCCGTCGGCGTCGATGCGCCCGGCGAGGTCGGAGATGCGATCGCCGCGCCGCGCCGCCAGCGCGACTGCGCAGCCCTCCGCGGCGAGTGCCAGCGCGGTCGCCTCGCCGATTCCGGATGAGGCTCCGGTGATCGCTGCGACCTTGCCGTCGAGCTTGCCCATCACCGCCACCCTACACACGCGCGCAGCGCCGCGCCCGCGGGCGCGGCGCCGCTTCGTCTCTCGGTCCGGTGATGCCGGCCTGTCAGGGGCCCGGCGGGACCGGCGCCGGCGAAGAGGGATCCGCCGTGGCGGCCTCGGCCTCGCGCACCGCGGCCCCCTCGAGCGCGTTCGACAGCGCCCGCACGTAGGCGCTGGCGGCCGCCTCGACCGTGTCGGTGGAGACACCCTGGCCGTTGGCCAGGCGCCCGTGGGCACGGACCTGGACGGTGACCTCGCCGAGGGCGTCCTCGCCGGCCGTCACGGCCCCGACCTCGAAGGAGCGCAGATCGCACTCGGTGTCGACGGCGGCCTGGATCGCTCCGAAGATCGAATCGAACGGCCCGTCGCCGCTGTACTCGCCGGAGACCTCCTCGCCCGCTCGGCAGCGTCACCGTGACGCGGGCGAGCGGCGGGCGGTCGCTGCCGCTCTCGACCTCGAAGGAGGCGAGCTCGTACTTCTGCCCGGCCTCGCGCATCTCGTCCGAGACGATCGCCTCGAGGTCGAGCGCCGTCACCTGCTTCTTCTTGTCGGCGATCTCCTTGAAGCGCGCGAACGCCTGGTTCAGGGCGTTGCCCTCGACCTGGAAGCCGAGCTGGGTCAGCGCGTCGCTGCAGCGCATGCCGTCCGGAGTGCTTGCCGAGCACGATCGAGTTGGAGTCGAGCCCGACGTCCCGCGCGTCCATGATCTCGTAGGTGGAACGCTCCTTGAGCACGCCGTCCTGGTGGATGCCGGACTCGTGCGCGAACGCATTGCGCCCGACGATCGGCCTTGTTCGGCTGCACGACGTAGCCGGTGAAGCGGCTCACCATGCGTGAGGTGCGGGCGAGCTCGCGCGTGTTCACGGTCGTGTCGAAGCCGTGGTCGATGCGCCGGGTCCGGAGCAGCATCACGATCTCCTCCAGGGAGCAGTTGCCGGCACGCTCTCCGATGCCGTTCACGGCGCATTCGACCTGCCGCGCGCCCGCCAGCACGCCCGCGAACGAGTTCGCGACGGCGAGCCCGAGGTCGTCGTGGCAGTGCACCGACACGACGAACCCCATCGAGCCCCGGGACCAGCTCGTAGAGGCGCTTCAGGTAGCGCGTGTACTCGTCCGGCGTGGTGTAGCCGACGGTATCCGGGATGTTGATCACGGTCGCGCCCTCGGCGACGGCGATCGCACAGACCTCCGCCGTGAACTCGACGTCGGCCCGCGTCGCATCCATCGGCGAGAACTCGACGTCCTCGCAGAAGCTGCGCGCGTGCGCGACGGCTGCCCGCGCCTGCCCCTTGACGTCCTCGCGGTCCGTCTGCAGCTGGTGGCGCGATGTGGATGTCCGAGGTCGAGATGAACGTGTGGATCCGCGGTCGCTCCGAGTCCTTGACGGCGTTCCACGCCGCCTCGATGTCGGCGGTGTGCGTGCGCGCGAGGCCGGCGATGACCGGACCCTGGACGTTGCGCGCGATCTCCTGCACGGCGTCGAAGTCGCCCGGGGAGGTGATCGGGAACCCGGCCTCGATCACGTCGACTCCGAGCCGGGCGAGCTGCGTGGCGATCTCGACCTTCTCCAGCCGTGTTCAGCGCGATGCCGGGCGACTGCTCGCCGTCGCGGAGCGTCGTGTCGAAGATCTCGACGCGCTCGTAGTTCTCCTGCTCGGGACCCTCCGGGGCCCCGTCTACATGGTGGTCCTCAGCGCTCATCGGCTGGGCCTCCTTCTCCTTCTGAGTGTGAGTTTCCTTCTGACGTTGCGGCTGACGCGCCGCCCAGCGCTAATCCCCCCGAGGGGGGAGCAGAAGCAGAAGGGCGAGGAGTCGCTCGTTGGAGCTCACGGCATGCAGAGTAGCGAAAGCGGGACGTGGTGTCAGGCGGCCGCGCACGCCGGGCCCTCGGCGGTCACGGCGTCAGCACGACCTTGCCGACGTTGCGGCGCTCGTGGATGAAGCGATGGGCGTCAGCGGCGCGCTCGAACGGGAAGGAGGCTGCGACGACGGGCTCCAGCGAGCCGTCGGCGAGGCCTGCGGCGAGGGGCTCGATCGCGCGGCGCAGATCGCCCTCGCTCTGCCACCAGCTCAGCATGTTGAGCCCGAAGACGCCCTTGTTCTCGTTCATCATGGCGAGGCTCTTCCACCAGGGCATCGTTGCCGTCGTCATCGAGGCGACGCTTCGCAGGACCTGCGGCAGGTTGCGCTTCTCGCCGCTCTGCACCTCGCTCAGGCCGAAGCAGACCAGGCGTCCCCCGGGTCGCAGCAGGCGATAGTCCTTGCGGAAGCTCGACGGGCCGATCGCGTCGAAGGCGACGTCGATGCCCTCCCCGCCCGTGAGGTCTCGCACGGCACGCTCGAAGTCGTCGTTGCGGTAGTCGATCGCGTGATCGACGCCCAGCGCGCGGATCGCATCGTGCTTGCCGGCCGACGCGGTGCCGAAGATCTCGGCGCCGACGTTGCGGGCGATCTGCGTCGCGGCGATGCCGACGCCACCGGCCGCGGCATGGATCAGGACCCGGTCGCCCTCACGAAGGCCGCCCATGATCACGAGCCCCGCCCAGGCCGTCGCGTAGTTGACCGGCACGGCGGCCCCCTGCTCGAAGCGAGAGGCGGTCCGGCAGCGGCAACACGTCCTCGACCGCGCGCCGTGACCAGCTCGGCGTGGCCGCCGAACCTCGTCCCGGCGAGCACCCGATCGCCGACCGCGAAGCCCTCGACGCCGTCGCCGAGCGACTCGACCTCGCCCGCGACCTCGTAGCCGACCACGCAGGGCGGCGGCGGCGCGTCCGGGTACACCCCGGTCCGCGCCATCAGGTCAGCGAAGTTGATCCCGGCCGCCCTGACCGTGATCCGGACCTCGCCCGCGGCGGGCGCCGGATCGGGTCGCTGCTCGACGGCGAGCACCTCGGGCGGCCCGTGGCGGGTGATGACGACTGCGCGCATAGGCAGCAGCCTATTCGGATGAGACGGTCTCTTAGGCCTCGACGGCGCGGCCGGCGAAGAAGTCGTCGGCTCCGGCGATCTCCTCGATCACGTCGCCGGGGACCGGGGCGTCGGTCGTCAGCGCCATCACGGCCTCGGCGCCGTCGGCCTCGGCGCCGACCGCGGCGGAGACGATGTTGACGCCGTGCTCGCCGAAAGCGGAGCCGACCCGGCCGATCATGCCGGGCTGGTCGCTGTAGCGGAACACGCCAGGTGGTCGGCGAAGGGCAGGTAGAAGCTCTGACCCCAGGCGCCGACCAGGTACGGGTCGTTGCGCGGGCCCGACGCCGGTGCCGGCGACCTCGACGTCTCGCCGCCAGGGCCGATCGACGCGAACCGTGATCAGCTCGGTGAAGTCCTCGGAGGTACCCGTCGCCGTCTCCGTCAGCTCGATCCCGCGCTCCTCGGCGAGGCTCGGGGCGTTGACGAGGTTGACGGGCTCCTCGGTGTGGCCGCCGAGGATGCCGACCAGCGCCGCGATCCCGAGCAGCCGGGTCTCGTGCTCGGCGATCCGGCCGCGGACCTCGACCTCGACGCTGTCGACCGAGCCGCTCGGCGAGCCCCTGGGCGAGCCGGCCGAGCTTCTCGCAGAGCGGCACGAAGGGCGCCAGCGCCTCCATCGCGTCTCGGGCCGCACGGCGGGGATGTTGACCGCGTTGGTGACGACGCCGCCGGTCAGCGCGGCGACGATCTGCTCGGCGGTGACGACGCCGGCCCGGTCCTGGGCCTCGGCGGTCGAGGCGCCGAGATGCGGGGTGACGACGACGTCGTCGCGGGCGAACAGCGGATGCTCGGTGGTCGGCTCCTCGGGGAAGACGTCGAGCGCCGCGCCCGCGACCTTGCCGGACTCGAGACCGCGCTCGAGCGCCTCGAGGTCGACCAGCTCGCCACGCGCGCAGTTGACGATCCGGACCCCGTCCTTCATCTTCGCGATCGCCTCGTCGTCGATCCAGTTCTCGGTCTCCGGCGTCTTCGGCAGGTGGATCGTGATCAGGTCGGCGCGCTCGTAGAGCTCGCGCGAGTCGTCGACGCCCTCGACGCCGAGCTCGCGGAAGCGCTCGGCGGAGACGAACTTGTCGAAGGCGACGACGTCCATGTCGAAGGCGAGGGCGCGGCGGGCGACGAGCTGGCCGATGCGGCCGAAGCCGATGACGCCGAGCGTCTTGCCGTAGAGCTCGTTGCCGCCGTAGCGCGAGCGCGCCCACTCGCCGCCGCTGAGCGCCGCGTGGGCCTGGGGGACGTTGCGGAACAGCGCCAGCGCCAGCGCGAGCGTGTGCTCGGCGGCGGCGACGGAGTTCGACTCGGGCGCGTTGGCGACGATGATCCCGCGCTTCGTCGCCGCCGCCATGTCGACGTTGTCGACGCCGGTGCCCGGCGCGGCCGATCGCGCGCAGGCTGCTCGCCCTTGGCGATCAGCTCCGGCGTCATCTTCGTCGCCGAGCGGATCACGATCGCCTCGAACTCGCCGATCCGCTGCTCGAGCTCACCGTCCGCCCAGTCGACGCCGACCTCGACGTCGAAGTGCTCGCGGAGCAGCGTCGACGCCGGCGTCGGCGATCTTCTCCTTGACGAGGACCTTCACTGGCGCACCTCCGGGGCGTTCTCGACGATCCAGTCGATCGCCGCGGTCAGCGCCTCGACGTCGGCCGGGTCGACGGCCGGGAACATCCCGATCCGCAGCTGGTTGCGGCCGAGCTTGCGGTAGGGCTCGGTGTCGACGACGCCGTTCGCGCGCAGGATCGCGCGCGATCGCGGCGGCGTCGACGCTCTCGTCGAAGTCGATCGTGCCGACGACCAGCGAGCGCTTCGCAGGATCGGCGACGAAGGGCGAAGCGAAGTCCGCGGCGTCGGCCCAGCCGTACAGGTGCCGCGAGGAGCGACCGAGCAGCGCTCGACGCACCACTCGAGGCCGCCGTTGCCGAGCATCCACTCGATCTGGTCGACCGTGCAGCAGCAGCGTCGCGACGGCGGGCGTGTTGTAGGTCTGCTCCTTGCGGGAGTTCTCGAGCGCCGTCTGCAGCGAGAGGAACGCCGGCTGCCAGCGGCCCGCGGCCGCCGTCGAGCTCGGCGATCCGCTCGAGCGCCGCCGGGGCTGATCAGCGCGATCCAGAGGCCGCCGTCGGAGCCGAACACCTTCTGGGGAGCGAAGTAGTAGGCGTCGGTCGCCGCCGCGTCGAACGGCAGCCCGCCGGCGCCGGAGGTCGCGTCGATCAGGACGAGCGCGCCGTCGGAGCCCTCGGGACGCTCGATCGCGGCGGCAGACGCCGGTCGAGGTCTCGTTGTGGGCCCAGGCGAGGACGTCGACGCCCGGCTCGGCGGTCGGTGCCGGCGCGTCGCCGGGCTCGGCCTCGACGATCGACGGGATCGGCCAGGAATGGCGCCCCGGCGGCGACCTTCGCGAACTTGCTAGGAGAACTCGCCGAAGGTCAGGTGCAGCGAGCGCTCGCGGATCAGGCCCGCGGCGGCGGCGTCCCAGAACGCGGTCGCGCCGCCGTTGCCGAGCACGATCTCGTAGCCGTCCGGGGCGCCGAAGAGCTCCAGCAGCCCGCGCGCGGAGCCGGCCGACGAGGTCCTCTGACCGGGGCCTGGCGATGCGAGGTCCCCATGATGTCGGAGCGCTCGGCCGAGGCCGCGCAGGGCCTCGGGCCGGACCCGGGACGGGCCGCAGCCGAAGCGTCCGTCGGCGGGAAGGAGGTCGGAGGGAATGCGGATGGCGGGGGCGGTCTGGGTCTCGGGCGTCATGGGGGCTCAGCAGATTACGAAACTCTGGCCCTCGCCCTCGCCGGGGCCTGGCGGCGAGTCGCCCCGGAGGCCGCAATCCCACTTCCCAAGCCGTTTACGACTCCGCCTTCACCGGCGATAAGCTTCCGCCGTCCCGAGTATCACATGAGGAGGGGGTCCACCCGAATATGTATCCAGTTGCCTTTTCGGCGATCTACGAAGGAGAGGGCCGGAACCGGCTCACCGTCTTCTTCCGGCTGATCGTTGCCATCCCATGGCTGATCGTCGCGTCCCTGTGGGGCATCGCCGCCTTCTTGGCGGTGATCGTCGCCTGGTTCGCGCTGCTGTTCACGGCGCGCTACCCGGAGGGTCTCTACAACTTCGTCGCCGGCTACGTCCGCTTCAGCAACCGCGTCAACGGGTTCACCTACCTGCTCACCGACGAGTGGCCGCCGTTCGACGGCGACGAGGACTACGACTATCCGGTCCGGGTCTCATCCCCGAGCCGAAGGAGGAGTACAGCCGGGCGAAGGTGTTCTTCCGGATCATCCTGCTGATCCCGGTCTACATCCTGTCCTACGTGATGAACATCATCATCGAGATCGTGGGCTTCATCGCCTGGGTCGTGATGATCTTCACCGCGAAGCTGCCGGAGGGCCTGTACAAGCCGCTCCGCGCCGCTTCCTCGTACCTGCTCAAGGCGAGCTGCTACGGGCTGCTGCTGACCGAGGACTTCCCTCCGTTCTGGATGGACGAGGCGGACGAGGCTCCCCGGTTCGGCGGCGGGGCGGCCGAGCCCCCGGCCGCAGTGCCCCCACCCCCGCCACCTCCGGCGCCCGCGAGTTGAGCGCCGCAGCGAAACGCGACCACCGAGAGACCCGGCCCCGGCCGGGTCTCTCGCATTGCGGGACCGCTCATGCGGATGCCCGCGCGAGGAAGTCGGCGAAGGCCGGCGCGAATCCGGGGGCGGCCGGAACGAAGTGACCGGCCCCGGGCGCTCGCAGGCGCTCGCCGTCGAGCTCCGCCGCCAGCGCGTCGCAGATCCGCTCGATGCCAAGGTGGTGCTCGCCCGAGGCGACGAGTACCCGCCGAGCTGCGGCGTGGACGGCGGCGAGGTCGGGGCGCGACTCGCTCGGCGGCCGCCCACCCTGCGCCCGCCGGACTCCCGCCAGAACTCGCTCCGGCAAGGGGCCGTCGTCCACCTCGGCGCCGGAGATACGGAGGAACTCGCGCAGCCGGTCCGGATCGGCCCCCTCGCCCTCGAGCAGCATCTCGTCCCCGAGCGCGGCGAGCCGCTCGACATCCGGGTCGTGCGGCGCGAGGAAGTACAGCGGCGGCTCGATCAGCGTCAGGGAGGCGATGGGCCCGGCCGCCGCGGCCACCGCGTGCATGGCCCCGTGACAGCCGTACGAATGGGCCGCGACATGCGCCCCGGCGCCGAGCAGCGGCGCCAGATCGGCCGCATCGACCTCGAAGTCCTGCCGCCCGCCGAGCGGCGCCGGCGAGGACCCGTAACCGCGCCGGTACACGTAGCGCAGCCGCCAGCGACCCGCGAGCCCCTCGATCCCGGCCCAGGTCGTCTCCGGCCCGGCCCCGCCATGCACGAGGAGCACATCGTCCCCGCTCCCAACCTCACGAACCTGTAGTTCCCGGGACCCCAAGAAGCGCCCCCGCGTCAACCCCTCACGGCGAGGCTGGGAGCATCGAGGGCAAGGAGCCGTGAGCGAGCGTGCTCCGCACGTGAGCGAACGGGGACGCCGCCATCGGCGCTCCCAGCCCGCCGCCTACAGGTCCTCTTTGTTGATCCAGTCCATCATCGAGCGGAGCTCGCCGCCGACCTTCTCGATCTGATGGCCCTCGGCCTCCTCGCGCATGCGGTCGAAGTTCTCGTGGCCGGCGCTGTTCTCGGCGATCCACTCCTTGGCGAAATCGCCGGACTGGATGTCGGCGAGGATCTTGCTTCATCGCCTCGCGCGTCTCGTCGGTGATCACCTTCGGGCCGCGGGTCATGTCGCCGTACTCGGCCGTGTTCGAGATCGAGAAGCGCATCCCCTGGATCCCCTTCTCGTACATCAGGTCGACGATCAGCTTCAGCTCGTGCAGGCACTCGAAGTAGGCGAGGCGCGGGTCGTAACCGGCCTCGACGAGCGTCTCGAAGCCGGCCTGGACGAGCTCGGTGGTGCCGCCGCAGAGCACGGCCTGCTCGCCGAAGAGGTCGGTCTCGCACTCGTCCTTGAAGGTCGTCTCGATGACGCCGGCCCGGGTGCCGCCGATCCCCTTCGCGTAGGCGAGGACCATGTCGCGGGCGTTGCCGGTCTCGTCGGCGTGCACGGCCATCAGACACGGCACCCCGGAGCCCTCCTCGAACTGGCGGCGGACCATGTGGCCCGGGCCCTTCGGGGCGACCATGCCGACGTCGACGCCCGCCGGCGGCTCGATCTGCTCGAAGTGGATCGCGAAGCCGTGGGCGAACATGAGCAGGTTTCCGGGGGCGATCCCGTCCTTGATCTCGTTCTCCCAGATCTCGGCCTGCCTCTCGTCCGGGAGCAGGATCATCACGACGTCGCCCTTGCTCGCGGCGTCGGCGACGTCGAGCACCTCGAGGCCCTGCGACTCGGCGTCGGCGCGGCGAGGCCGAATCCGGACGCAGGCCGACGACGACGTCGACCCCGGAGTCCTTCAGGTTGAGGGCGTGGGCGTGGCCCTGGGAGCCGTAGCCGAGGATCGCGACGGTCTTGCCCTCGAGGGGCTCGAGCGAGGCGTCGTCGTCGTAGAGCATCTGGGTGCGGTCTGAGTCGGAAGGAGTCATAGGCGGCGGCAATGTACACGTCGCCGCGTCGCCGGCTCACGCGCCTTCGCGCAGCAGCCGGCGCTGCAGCTTGCCCGACCCCGTGCGCGGCAGCGACGCGGCGAGCACGATCGCCTTCGGGACCTTCGGCGGGGCCAGCTGCCGGCGGCAGTGCCGCGACAGCTTTGCGGAATCGGGCTCGGCGCCCTCGGCGGCGACGACGATCGCGACGACGCGCTGGCCCCACTCGGGGTCCGGGCGGCCGATGACCGCCGCCTCGGCGACCGCGGGGTCGGCCACCAGGACCTCCTCCACCTCCTCGGGCCGCACGTTCTCGCCGCCGGTGACGATCACGTCGTCGACGCGCCCCTCCACCCACAGGTACCCGTCGGCGTCGATGCGGCCCGCGTCGCCCGTCTCGAGCCAACCCTCGGGCCCGGCGGCGGCCGGGCGCGACGTTCGCCGCCCCGGATCCTGATCCGTCGCTCGGCTCCGATCTCGACCTCGATGCCCAGGCAGCGGTCGCCCGGCTGGAGCCGCGATGCGGCCGCGGCCTCCGCCGGGGCCAGGGTGCAGACCTGCGAGCACGCCTCGGTCAGCCCGTAGGTCTGCACCACCGGGACCCCGGCGTCGAGCGCCTCGGTCGAGCGTCTCGCCGGTCGAGCGGCCCGCCGCCGATCAGCAGCCACGCGCAGCGGTCGAGACGCGCCCCGGCGTCGAGCAGGCGCCGCAGCTGGGTCGGGACGAGCGAGACCATCGTCACGCGCGGCCGCTCGCGGCCAGCGCGGCGGCGACCGCGTCGACGTCGAAGCGGGCGTGGATCAGGGCCGCCGTCCCGTACAGGACCGAGCGGATCAGGATCGTGAGCCCGCCGACGTGGTCGATCGGCATGCAGCAGAGCCAGACGTCCTCGGGCTCGACCCCGAGGTTGGCGGCCGAGGCGGCGGCCGAAGCGGCGAAGTTCGCGAAGCTCAGGTCGACCGGCCGCCGGGCGCCCGTCGTGCCGCTGGCTCAGGACCCGGGCGAGCGTGGCGTCGGGCCGCGGCGCCTTCGGCAGCGCGCCGCCCCGGGCTCGGCCGGCGGCAGCCACCTCATCGGCGCCGAGAACGCGCCGGGGCTGCCGCGGCCCGGAGCACCTCGGCGCGCGCTCGCCGGCGGCAGGCCCGGGCCGGATCGTGAGCGCCGGCCGCCCGGCGAGCATCGCCGCGTGCAGGGCGATCGCGTGCGTCGAGGCCCGGGCTCGATCTCGATCCCGATCGCACGCCGGCTTTCGCCCTCGGCGAGCTCGAGCGGCGAGCGGCGCGGCCCGAGCGAGCAGCTCGGCGTAGGTGAGCCCCGGTACCGTCGGGCGTGAGGATCGCCGGACGGCCCCGGCGCCTCGGCCGCGGCCGTCGGCGAGCCATGCGGTGGTTCTCGGTTCGGCTGCCATCTCTTATCGTTGCCCCATTCTGCCGCCGCCGGCGCCCGGCCGCCGGCGCCCCAGCACCGCACAGCCACCGGAAGGGAGCAATGCCCAGACGACACAAGAACGCCCCGCCCGAGGAGCGGCTCTACGCCCCGATCGAGTGGGAGAGCGCGGGCGACCTACGAGGACATCCTCTACGAGAAGGGCGACGGGATCGCGAAGATCACGATCAACCGCCCCGAGCGCCGCAACGCCTTCCGCCCTCCCACCCTGACCGAGCTCCGCGACGCCTTCACCAAGGCCCGCGACGACCTCGAGGTGGGCTCGATCATCTTCACCGGGGCCGGCGATGAGGCCTTCTGCTCCGGCGGCGATCAGAAGATCCGCGGCGACTCCGGCTACATGGGCTCCGACGAGGTCGCCAAGAAGGGGGTCGGCCGGCTCGACGTCGGCGATCTGCACGTGCAGATGCGGCGCACCCCGAAGCCGATCATCGCCGCGGTCGCCGGCTACGCGGTCGGCGGCGGCCACATCCTGCACCTGGTCTGCGACATGACGATCGCGGCCGAGAACGCCGTCTTCGGGCAGACCGGCCCGCGCGTCGGCAGCTTCGACGGCGGGTTCGGATCGAGCTTGCTCACCCGGCTCGTCGGCGCCGAAGAAGGCGAAGGAGGTCTGGTTCCTCTGCCGCCTCTACGACGCGCACGAGGCGCTCGAGATGGGCCTCGTCAACACGGTCGTGCCGACCGCCGAGCTCGAGCGCGAGGCCGTCGCCTGGTGCCGGGAGATGAACGCCCTCTCCCCCCTCTCGCTGCGCCTGCTGAAGGCCTCCTTCAACGCGGACGAGGACGGGATCACCGGCATCCAGCAGCTCAGCCACGACGCGACGCTGCTCTTCTACATGTCCGAGGAGGGCCAGGAGGGCCGCAACGCCTTCCAGGAGGGCCGCGACGTGGAGTACGGCGACTTCGACAAGTTCCCGCGCCGGCCGTAGGCATCGGTAGCCGCCCGTGAGCCCGCTGAAGATCTGGCTGATGGCCTCGCGGCCGCGGACCCTGCCCGCGGCAATCGCGCCCGTGCTGCTCGGGACGGCGGCGGCGTACAACCAGCTGCAGCACATCACGGTCTACGGCTACAGCGACGTTCTTGGGTCGGGGGCCGCCGGTGCGGCCAACGCCACCGGCGATTTTCGCTGGGGCACGTTCATCGCCGCGCTGATCGGCGCGATCTTCATCCAGATCGGAACGAACCTCGCCAACGACTACTCGGACGCCAAGCGCGGCACCGACGCCGAGGACCGGCTCGGCCCGGTCCGCGTCACGGCCGCCGGCCTCGCCGCGCCCCGGCGCGTCCTGCACGCGACCTGGGCGGCGTTCGGGGTCGCCTCGATCGCCGGCATCTACCTCGCCGCCGAGGTCGGGCTGGGTGATCCTCCTCGTCGGGATCCTCTCGATCGCCGCGGGCGTCCTCTACACGGGCGGTCCGCGACCGTACGGCTACGAGGGCCTGGGCGAGGTCTTCGTCTTCGTCTTCTTCGGGCTCGTCGCCGTCAACGGCTCCTACTACGTGCAGCTCGAGCAGCTCGACCTCGCGCCCTTCATCCTCTCGATCCCGATCGGCTTGCTCTCGTCCGCGATCCTCGTCGTCAACAACGTGCGCGACATCGACACCGACCGGCGGGCGGGCAAGCGCACCCTCGCCGTCCGCCTCGGCCGCGACCGCACCAGGGACCTCTACGCGTGGATGATCGTCCTCGCCTACTTCGTGCTTCCTCTCGTCCTGATCGCCGGGTCGGAGTGGGCGCCCGCCCTCTTCGCCCTGATCACGATCCCGCTCGCGGGCAAACCGATGCGCGCCGTGCGCAGCCGCACCGACGGGCCCGCCCTCAACGCCGCCCTGGCCCAGACGGGGGCCCTGCTCGCCGCCTATGCGGTCGTTGCCGCAATCGCCCTCGCGCTCTGAAGACCCCTACGGCGTAGCCGTGCGGCCGCGGCGATACTGACGGGCGCTCCCATGCGCATCCGTAGAGCAGAATCGATCCCGTTCGCGCTCCCCTTCCGCGAGCGCTACCGCACGGCCTCCGGGGAGCTGGACAAGCGCGAGATGGTCCTGCTCCGCCTCCACGCGGAGGACGGCGCGACCGGAGTCGGGGAGGCGGTGCCCCTGAGCCTGCGGGGGGGCGCCTCGCTCGAACGGGTCCTCGCCGAGCTGCGGCTGTGCGAACCGCTGCTGGCCAATGCCCCCGCGCCGCCGAAGGATCGCGATCCGGCGGAGATCCGGATCTGGATCGACGGTCTGCTGCACGCCTGCCGCAGCCAGGGTGCCGGCGCTCCTGCTGTGGCGGCAATCGACGTTGCCCTCCACGACCTGGCCGGGCGGGTCAGCGGCCTGCCCCTGTGGCGGCTGCTCGGCGCCGACGACCCGGTCCCTGTGCGCTGCAACGCGACGATCGACGCGGGTGAGCCGGAGGCCGTTGCCGCCCGTGCCCGCGCTCAGCGCGAGGCCGGCTTTGCGACCTTCAAGGTCAAGGTGGGCCTGGGTACGGAGGCGGACGCGGCCCGGATCGCGACCGTCCGCGAGGCGATCGGCCCGCGCTCACGCCTGCGCATCGATGCCAACGGCGCCTGGTCGCCCGATCAGGCGTTGGCGCGGCTCGCCGAGCTCGGCCGGCACGAGCTCGAGCTCGCGGAGCAGCCATGCCGCTGACGCCCCCGGCCTCGCCGCCGTGCGGGCCCGGACCGCGATCCCGATCGTCGCGGACGAAAGCGCCTCCTCGCCCGCGGACGCGCGGCAGCTCGCCGCGCTCGGCGCCTGCGACGCGGTGACGATCAAGCTTGCGAAGGTCGGTGGAGTGCTCGAGGCCCTGCGGATAGCCGCCATCGTCCCGAGCTACCTCTCGAGCGCGCTCGACGGCCCGATCGGGATCGCGGCGGCCCTGCACCTGGCCCAGGTGCTGCCCCGCGAGGGCTACGCGGCGCGGTTCGACCATGGGCTCGCGACGTTGAACATGTTCGCCACGGCCTACGCTCCCGTCGATGGTCTCGACGGCCCCGCGCTGCTACCTCCCTCCGCGCCCGGCCTCGGGGTCGAGGTCGACGACGAGCGCCTGGCGGAGCTGAGGCTCGCATGATCGACGGGACGAACCGGAACAGCGCGCTCGCGAGCGCGCTCGCGGAGGAGCTCGCGCGGGCGGGCGTCCGCAGGGCGGTCGTCAGCCCGGGCTCCCGCTCCACGCCCGTGACGCTCGCGCTCGACCGCGAGCCCGGGATCGAGATCGAGATCGTCCTCGACGAGCGCAGCGCCGGGTTCGTCGCGCTGGGGACGGCGCTCGCGACCGGCGAGCCGGTCGCGCTGGCGTGCACCAGCGGCTCCGCGGCCGCCAACTACCACCCGGCGATCGCGGAGGCCGACCTCGCCGGGGTGCCGCTGATCGCGCTCACCTCCGATCGCCCGCCGGAGCTGCGTGGGATCGGCGCCGGCCAGACGATCGACCAGATCGGCCTCTTCGGCTCCGCCGTTCGCTGGTTTTGCGAGGTCGGCAACCACGACGCCGACGACACCGGCCTGCTCCATCTCCGCTCGGTCGCCTGCCGCGCGGTCGCCGAGGCGAGAGCCGGACGCGGCCCGGCGCATCTCAACCTCGCCTGGCGCGACCCGCTCGGGCCCGAGCGGTGCCCCGCCGATGTGACCGCGAGCAACCCGCTCGCGCTCGAGGGACGGGACGGGGGCCGCCCGCTCACGGCGGGGATCCGCGCAGCCGGCCCCCACGCCGAGCTGATCGGCGCGCTCGCCGAAGCCGTGGAGCGCTCGACGCGGCCGCTGCTGATCGCCGGCCGGGAGACGCGGCCCGGCGTGGCGCCCGCGTTCGCGGCCCTCGCCGCTGAGTTGGGGGCGCCCGTGCTGGCGGAGCCGACTTCCGGACTGCGCGTCGGCGAGGCGGCGGGCCCGCAGTCGATCGCGCACTACGACCTGATCCTGCGCGAGCCGCCCGCAACCCTGGACCCCGATCTCGTCGTGCGCTGTGGCGACATGCCCACCAGCAAGCCGCTGCGGGCATGGCTCGGGCGCCGCGGCGCCCCGGACCAGATCGTGATTGGAGCACCCGGACGCTGGAACGAGCCCACGCACCGGGCGGAGGCACTGGTCGATGCGGACCCCCGGCTCACGCTCGAGGCTCTGCGCGCGGAGATCGCTCGCGACGGCGGCAGCCGCGACGACGAGTGGGCAGAGCGCTGGCTGGCGGCCGACGCAGCCGCGGCCGAGGCGGTCGATTCGGTGCTGCGCACCGGCCCCGCCATGACCGAACCCGCCCTCGCTCGGGCTTTCGCAGCCGCCGTCGGTCGCGGCGAGCAGGGCCTGATCGCATCGAGCATGCCGATCCGCGACGTCGAGGCCTTCGCCGCCGTCGATCCGCGCGGGGGACGCCTGTTCTCCAACCGCGGCGCCAACGGCATCGACGGCCTGATCGCCACCGCCTGCGGCCTCGCGCGTGGAAGGCGGCGGCGGACGTGGGCCCTGCTCGGCGATCTCGCCCTCGCCCACGACGTCGGCTCACTGCAGGTGGCGGCCCTGCAAGGGGCTCCCCTCAGGCTCGTCGTCGCCGACAACGGCGGCGGTCACATCTTCGACTTTCTGCCGCAGGCCGGCCAGCTCGACGAGCCCCGCTTCGGGCGCCTCTTCCTGACCCCGTCGGGGATCGACTTCGAGGCCGTGGCGGAGGCCTTCGGCCTCGGCTACGCACGGGTCCCCGAACCCGGGATGCTGGCCGAGCTCGGCGCCGGGGACGGCGGGCCGATGCTCCTGCACGCCAGCCTGGACGCGGCCGGCAACGTCGCCCTCCACGATCGCCTGGCGGCGGCGGTGGGAGCCGCGATCGGCCCTCTCACCTGAGCAGCCCGGTGGGGGAGTGCCCGGAGACGCTCAGCCCGCGAGCAGGGGCAGCAGGGCGCCGAGCTTGACCTCGGTCTCGGCGAGCTCGGCTGCGGGATCGGAGTCGGCGACGATGCCGGCACCGGCATAGAGATGCGCGCGCCGGTCGCGAATCAGCGCCGAGCGCAGCGCCACGCAGAGCTCGCCGTCCTCCGCCATGTCCATCCAGCCGACGGGGCCCGCGTACCAGCCGCGGTCCATGGCCTCGAGCTCGGCGATCGCCCGCATCCCCTCCTCGCCGGCCGGCTCGGGCCCGACGGCGGGCGTCGGATGCAGCAGCGCCGCCAGCTCGATCACCGAGCGTGACTCGGCGAGCTGCGCACGGATCGGCGTGGCCAGATGCTGGATGTTGGCGACTTTGATCACGACCGGCTCGGGCGCGACCTCGACCCAGACCGAATGCGGCTCCAGGCGGCGCTTGATCCGGCGCGCGACGATCGCGTGCTCGTGGCGGTCCTTGTCGGAGCGCAGAAGCTGCTCGCCGAGGTGGTCGTCCACGGCCGGATCGGCGCTCCGACGGGCGGAGCCGGCGAGCGCGACCGTGGAGGCACCCGCACCGCTACGGCGCACGAGCAGCTCCGGCGAGGCGCCGATGAAGTCCGCCTCGGGCGTGCCCACGCAAAAGACGAAGCACGTCTCGAAGAGCTCGCGCAGAGCCCCGTACAGGGCCGGGACCGAGTGGGCCGCGCCCGCGTCCACGTGCACCTCGCGAGCGAGCACGAGCTTGCTCGCTTGCCCGGCGCGAATCCGCCGCACCGCCTCGGCCACAGCCTGCTCGTAGGCGAGGGGCGGCCGAGCGCTCCGCACCTTCACGCCCGATGTCGGGCTGGGATCGAGCGGGGGTAGGGCCGCGTCGGAGAGCGCGCCCAGGCGCGCCTCCGCACGTTTGACCAGCGCCGCCGGCTCGACCTCACCGCCGGCGAGCGCGCAGAGCGTGAGGAGCGTGCCGTTGCGATCCCGGCTCAGCAGCAGCTCCGGCAGCACGAGCAACGCCGGCGGCAGCGATGCCCACTGCGGCTCGGCGCCGCCGTCATCGGCAAAGGCGAGCCCCCCGACCCAGAGCGGGCCGGCGCCCGGCGGCAGCCCGTCGGGCTCGTCGGCCAGGCGCCCGGCTGCGATCTCGGTCGTGTCCTCGCGCAAGTCCCGCAGGCGCTCCGGCCCGCGGGAGACGACCTCCCACGCCGAGCCGAGCGCGGCGATCGCGAAGCTCTCGCGGGAGGGCTCCTCCCAGCAGAAGTAGCGATCGTCGGCGCGGCGTGCCGCGAAGACCGCCGCCGTCGGATCTGCGATCGCGCTCGGACGGGTGACGCTGATCAGCCGCCGCGGGCCCCCGGCGGCGCGCTCGGCGAGCGCCTCGAGGGCGCCCAGCAGCTCCGCTGGGTCGGCCGCGACCGCGATCGGATCAGCTCTCCGGTCGACTCCGGGCGATCGCGACTTCGCCCGTACGGGCCATCTCGACGAGGCCATGGGGTCGGACCATGCGCTCGAACGCGTCGATCTTCTCCGCGGTGCCCGTCACCTGGATCGTCATCGTCCGGCGCGAGACGTCGACGATCTGGGCCCGGAAGATCTGCGAGAACTCCATGATCTCCGCCCGCGATTCGGCCGGCGCGTTCACCTTGAACAGGGCCATCTCACGCGAGACCGTGGCGTCGGGCTCCATGTCGCGGATCTTCAGCACGTTGACGAGCTTGTGCAGCTGCTTGGTGACCTGATCGATCGGGTGCACCGCGCCGTCGACCGTGAGCGTGATCCGGGAGATGTCCGGATCCTCGGTCGGGCCGACCGCGAGCGTGTCGATGTTGAACCCGCGCCGGCTGAACAGCAGCGCCACGCGGGCGAGGACGCCGGGCCGGTTCTCGACCATCAGCGAGAGCAGGTGCTTGCGACCGGTCAGGCCGCTGGACGCGTGCAGGTCCTCGAGCTTCAGTTCGGGAGTCTGTGATTCGGTCATCTCGTTCTCCTCGGCTTCCTCGAACTCAGCCGACCATGTCCCGGGCGGCGTTGCCCGCCGGGATCATCGGGTAGCAGTTCTCGTTCGGCGTGACGCGGACGTCGAGCAGCGCCGGACCCGGCGTCTCGATCGTCTTCTTCATCGCGTCGCCGAGCTGGCCCTTGTCGTCGACGAGCTCGGCGGTCCAGCCGAACGCCTGCGCGAGCGCGACCCAGTCCGGGCTCGAGCCCATCTTCACCGACTGGTACCGCTCCTCCCAGAACAGCTCCTGCCACTGGCGGACCATGCCGAAGTGGCCGTTGTTCATGAGCATCACCTTGACGTCGAGGTCGTGCTCGGCCGCGGTCGCCATCTCCTGGCAGACCATGATCAGCGAACCGTCGCCCGCGAGACAGATGACGGTGTCGTCCGGCCGCGCGACCTTCGCCCCGATCGCGGCGGGGAGACCGAAGCCCATCGTCCCGAGACCGCCGGAGTTGAGCCATTGGCGCGGCTCGGCGAAGTGGTAGTACTGCGCCGCCCACATCTGGTGCTGGCCGACGTCCGAGGCGATGATCGCCTTGCCATCGGTGACGCGGTACAGCTCCTCGACCATGAACTGGGGCTTGATCTCGGAATCCTTGGAGTCCTCGTAGGTGAGCGGGTACTGCTCCTGCCAGGCCCGCAGCTTCTCCCACCACTCGTCGAGGCGGGACGAGTCCGTCTCGAGCGCCCGGTACTCGCGGGTCAGCTTCGCGAGGATGTCCCGCGCGTCGCCGACGATCGGGATGTGCGCCGCCACGTTCTTCGAGATCTCGGCCGGGTCGACATCGATGTGGATGAACTTGGCGCGTGGCGCGAACTCGCTGAGCTTGCCCGTGATCCGGTCGTCGAAGCGGGCGCCCACGGCGACGATCAGATCCGCCTCGTCCATCGCGTAGTTCGCCGTCCGGGTTCCGTGCATGCCGAGCATGCCGAGCCACTGCTCGTCCGGCGCCGGGTAGGCGCCGAGCCCCATCAGCGTCGAGGTGATCGGGAAGCGGTCGGAACGGACGAAGTCGCGCAGTTCCTGCGAGGCATCGGCGTTGATCACGCCACCGCCCGAGTAGATCACCGGCCGGCGCGCGTTCGCGAGCGCCTTCGCGGCGATCCGGACCTGCTTGATGTTGCCCTCGGTCGTCGGCTGGTAGCCGGGCAGATGCGGCGTCCCGTCCGCGGGCTCGTACTCGATCTCCTGCTTGGAGAGGTCCTGCGGAATATCGATCAGGACCGGCCCCGGCCGCCCGCTCTTGGCGATGTGGAAGGCCGAGTGGACGTAGTGCGGGATCTGCTTCGGGTCGGTGACGAGGAAGCTGTGCTTGACGATCGGCATCGTGATGCCGGTCACGTCAGCCTCCTGGAAGCCGTCGGTGCCGATCAGGTCGGTTCGCACCTGGCCCGTGATGAACACGGTCGGGACCGAATCCATGACCGCATCGGCGATCGCGGTGACGAGGTTCGTAGCGCCCGGGCCAGAGGTCGCGAAGGCGACCCCGACCCTGCCCGAGGCCTTCGCGTACCCCTCGGCGGAGTGGCCGGCGCCCTGCTCGTGGCGGCTCTGCACGTGCGCGAAGTCCGCGTCGTAGATCGCGTCGTAGAGGGGGAGGCTGGCGCCGCCCGGGAATGCCGAATACGTGCTCGACGCCTTCGGCCTTGAGGGCTTCGCAAAGGGCATCGGCGGCACGCATCGGATCTCGACCTCCTCGGGGTCGCGGGGACAACTTCGGCGCGGTGGCACCCGGACGGTCCGGGCCCTGCCGCGGCTGAATGGACGAGTGTACCAGCCGTTTTCCGCGGACCAGAGCGGATTCCCGCCCCTGGGCGCGCACCTCCGCCGAGCCGCGGTCAGCGGAAGTCGGGCCCCGGCCGGACCTCGGAGACGTCCGGCAGGTACAGGTCCTCACCGCACCGCGGGCAGACCTGCACATACAGCTTTACGACTTTCCCGCAGCGTGGGCAGCGCCGCTCGGGCTCGCTCTTCTCACGCCTGTAGAGCACCGCGGCGATCAACCCCAGCGGCCCCGTGAAGCACCCGATGACGAGCCAGATGAAGAAGCTCGAGCCCTTGGCGCGCGCGATGAAGGCCGTCGCGACGCCGAAGCTGACCATGATCAAGACGAAGCCCATGCGGCGACGGATGGTTGCAGGGCCGGCGGGCCCGCTCGGCCCGCGGGTCCTGTCACGGGGGGATCGGCGCACCGGAATCCGCTTCGTTCACTCGGTTCCGGCACCCCGCTCCCTCCGTGCCACCCGCGGGAGGAGGCTCACGCCGGCGGGGCAGGGAAGTCGTCCGCGTGTGGGGCGCGCTTGCGCCCGCGGCCTCGTGCCTCTGCGCCCTCAGCTCAGGGGACGGTGGGTGCCGCCGCGCTCGTAGACCTCGGCGCGGAGCGGGTGCGGGTGGCCGATCGAGCCGACCTCGGCGGTGTCGCGACCGAAGGGCAAGCCGACGGTCCAGTCGGCCACGGCGCGCAGCTTCCGCGCGGTGCCGGGCATCTGCGCCAGGTGGTAGGTACGGGCCGCCCACCAGGCCGGGAACCCGGAGAGGGTCAGACCGGGGCCGCTGGCGACGGCCTTGTGGCGGCCCAGGTTCACGAAGGCGCCCCGTGAGTGGTAGTCGAAGGTGGTCTCGTCGCCGATGCCGAGCCCGGCCGCCATGTTGCGGCCGGCGACGCGCGCCTGACGGATCGCGTGCTGGGCGGTTGGCGGGCAGAGGCCGCCGTCGGGATTCGGCACGGCGGCACAGTCGCCGGCCGCGAAGACTCCCGGCAGCCCGGGCACGGCGAGCCTCTCATCGACGGGGACGCGACCCTTGCCGTCGAGCTCGACGCCGAGCATCCGCAGGCTCGGATGGGCGACGACGCCCGCAGTCCAGACGACGGTGCGCGTCGGGATCGTCTCTCCGGTCGAGAGCGCCACGTCCTCCGCGGTGACCCGCTCGAGCTGCGTCCCGAGCCGGATCTCGATCCCGCGCCCGCGCAGCTCGCGGACGGCGTAGTCGGCGAGCTCGCCGGGGATCTCGGGCAGAACCCGGTCCATCGCCTCGACGAGCATGAAACGCATCCCGGTCAGGCGCGCCCGGGGGTACGCCCTCATCGCGTCCGCGGCGAAGTCCTGCAACTCGGCCAGCGCCTCGAGGCCGCTGTAGCCGCCGCCGACGAAGACGTACGTGAGAAGCTGCTCGCGGCGCGCCGGATCCTCGGAGGCGTTCGCGGCCTCGATCGTCTCGATCAGGTGGTTGCGCAGCCAGATCGCGTCCGCGAGGCTCTTGAAGCCGATCGCGTGCTCGCCGAGACCCTCGATCGGCAGCGAGCGGCTGACGGAGCCCATCGCCAGCAGCAGCGCGTCGTAGCGGATCTCCTCGACCTCACCCTCGTGGGTCCTGAGCGTCACGGTGCGCCGGGCCGCGTCGTAGTCGGTGACCGCGCCGAGCCGCAGGTAGGTGCGCTTGAGGATGTCGCGGATCGGGGTGACGACGTGACGCGGCTCCAGGGTCCCGGCGGCAGCCTCGGGCAAGAACGACGTGTAGAGCAGGAAGTTGACGTCGTTGACCAGGATCAGCCGTGCCGACTGCTTCGGCAGCAGCTTCTCGAGCGTGCGGGCGGCGTTCACCCCCGCAAACCCGCCTCCGGCAATGACGACGTTGTGAGCCATGAAAACTCAGTCTAGCGGACTTTGTAACAACTTGTTACAAAGAGGCAGACGGCACAAGCACGCCGGGGACGAGCGCACGCCACGGCGCGGGCGCGACGCCCTAGAGCCCGAGCTTCCGGCGGATCAGCCGGGTCGCCTCGCCGCCGTCGGCGCGGCCTTTGGTCTCGCGCATGACGAGGCCGACGAGGGCGCCGATGGCCTTGCCCTCCCCCGCCTTGACCTTCTCGGCGGCATCGGGGTCCGCCGCGATCGCGGCGTCGACGGCAGCCTCGAGATCGCCCGCGTCGGAGGCGGCGAGTCCCTCCGCCTCGACGATCGCCGCCGGATCGCCCCCCTCGGCCACGAGGCGGGCGATCACCTCGCGACCGGTCTTGCGGTTGATCGTCTTCGCGGCGGCGAGGTCCGCCAGCTTGGCGACCGCGGCCGGATCGGCCTTGCCCTCCGTCGGATGCTCCAGCTCCGCTTCACGCGAGACGCGGACGAGCTCCCCCGTGACCCAGTTTGCGAGCGCCTGCGCGTCGGCCGTCTCCAGCAGCGGCAGGCCGGCCTCGAAGAAGTCGCCGAGCTCGGCATCGAAAGCGAGCTGGGCCGCATCGTCGTCGCTGAGGCCGAGCTCGCTCGTGAAGCGCTCGCGGCGGGCGCCGGGGAGCTCGGGCAGCGAGGCGCGGATCTCGGAGATGCGCTCCGGGCTCGGCGCCAGCGGCACCAGATCGGGCTCGGGGAAGTAGCGGTAATCGTGCGCGTACTCCTTCGAGCGCAGGGAGGTCAGCGAGCCGTCGGAGGGATCGAAGTGGAGCGTCTCCTGTTCGACCTCTCCCCCGGCCTCGACGATCGCGGTCTGGCGCGCCACCTCGGCCGCGATCCCGCGCTCGATGAAGCGGAAGCTGTTCATGTTCTTGAGCTCCGTCTTCGTGCCGAGCCGCTCCGAGCCCGTCGCGCGGATCGAGATGTTGGCGTCGCAGCGGAGACTGCCCTCCTCCATGTTCACGTCGGAGACGCCGAGCTGACGCAGCGTCGTGCGCAGCAGTTGCAGCCACTCCCGCGCCTCGGCGCCGCCGCTGAGGTCGGGCTCGGTCACGATCTCGACCAGGGGCGTGCCGCCGCGGTTGTAGTCGACGAGCGAGGCGCCGGAGCCGTGGATGCGACCCGACTCCCCGACGTGGCTCAGCTTGGCGGCGTCCTCCTCGACGTGGACGCGATGGATGCGGACGTCGCCGAGACCGCCGCCGGCGCCGAGCGGGATGTCGTACTGGCTGATCTGGTAGCCCTTCGGCAGATCGGGATAGAAGTAGTTCTTGCGGTGGAAGATCGAGCGCGGGGCGATCTCGCAGCCGAGCGCGAGGGCGACGGCGATCGCGTAGTCGATCGCCTGCCGGTTCGGAACGGGGAGCGTTCCCGGATGCCCGAGGCAGACCGGGCACGTGTGCGTGTTCGGGGGCGCGCCGAACTCGAGCTCGCAGCCGCAGAACATCTTCGTCCGCGTCTGCAGCTGGACGTGGATCTCGAGGCCGATGACGGGCTCGAAGCCGCTCACGGAGCGCCTCCCGCGAGCGCCGGAGAGCCGTCGAAGCCGATCGCGCCCTCGAGCGCGTGCGCCGCGTCGAGAAGGCGGCTCTCGCTGTACGCCGGGCCCGCGATCTGCAGGCCGACGGGCAGCCGCGGCCCGCCGCCGGGCGGCTCGGCGAGTCCCGCCGGGATCGAGATCGCGGGGATCCCGGCGAGGGACATCGGGACCGTGCAGTAGTCGGACATGTACATCGCCAGCGGGTCCGCGGCGCGGGCGCCGAGCTCGAAGGCGACCGAGGGCGAGGTCGGCGTCAGCAGCAGATCGAAGCCCTCGAACGCGGCCGCGAAGTCACGCGCGATCAGCGTCCGCACGCGCTGCGCCTGGCCGTAGTAGGCGTCGTAGTAGCCGGAGGCGAGCGAGTAGGTCCCGAGCATGATCCGCCGCTTCACCTCAGGGCCGAAGCCCGCCGAGCGGGTGCGCTCGTACATCTCGGTCAGATCGTCGGCCTCGACCCGCTTGCCGAAGCGGACGCCGTCGTAGCGGGCGAGGTTGGCCGAGGCCTCCGCGGGCGCCAGCACGTAGTAAGCGGAGATCCCGTGCTCGGCGTGCGGCAGCGCGGTCTCCGCGACCTCCGCCCCGAGCTCGGAGCAGAGATCGACCGTGCGCTCGAAGACCTCGCGGACGCCGGGCTCGATCCCCTCGGCGTCGCCGGCGAGCTCGCGCGGCACGCCGAGCCGAAGCCCATCGAGGCGCTCGGCGCTCGGCATCCGGACGCCACCCTCGATTCCGGTGCTCGTCGTGTCGCGGGGATCGCCCCCCTCCATCGCGGCCAGCATCAGGGCGGCATCGGCAACGGTGCGCGTCAGGGGCCCGCACTGGTCGAGCGAGGACGCGAAGGCGATCATGCCGCTGCGCGAGATCGCCCCGTAGGTCGGTTTCAGCCCGACGATGCCGCAGAGGGAGGCGGGCTGGCGGATGGATCCCCCGGTGTCGGTGCCGATCGCGCAGGGCGCGAGCCCACCGGCGACAGCCGCGGCCGAGCCGCCGGAGGAGCCGCCCGGGACCCGGGTCTGATCCCAGGGGTTGAGCACCGGCCCGTAGCCGGAGTTCTCGTTCGAGGACCCCATCGCGAACTCGTCCATGTTCGTCTTGCCGAGGATGCCGGCGCCGGCTTCGAGCAGGCGCCGGACCGCGGTCGCCGTGTACGGCGGCACGTAGCCCTCGAGGATTCGCGAGCCGGCCGTCGCCTGCACGCCCTCGACGCAGAACAGGTCCTTGACCGCAACGGGGATCCCCGCGAGCGGGCCGGACCCGGTCCCGTCCGGCGAGTCGCTCGTCCACAGGTAGGCCCCGAGCTGATCGCGCGCCGCCGCGGCCGCCCACATCGACGCGTACTCGTCGCGGGCGATCTCGCCCGAGTCGATCGCGGCAAGCGCGTCGACGACGCTGAGCTCGTGTCCGCTCACGCTTGCGGGGACGGCACTCGGAAGGCGCCTGACTCGGCGTCCGGGGCCCCGGCCAGCGCCTCTTCGGGGGTCAGGCTCGGCGCCGGCTCGTCATCGCGGAGGACGTTCTCGAGCCGGACCACGTGCGAAGTGGGCGGCACGTCGTCGAGCTCGAGCGCGCCGATCCGGTCGACGTGCTCGAGCACACCCGAGAGCTCGCTCTGCATGCGGTCCAGCTCCTCGTCGGAGAGTCGCAGCCGGGCAAGCCGCGCGATATGGAGGACTTCGTCGCGCTCGATCATTCGAGCGCCATTCTTACAAGCCGGCGCCCGGAGACCGCTCCCGCTACGGCACGGGACCTAGCGCGCGCCGCCGCCCCCGGACGGAGTCACCACCTGCAACTGCCGCCGCGTCCAGATCGCAGCGCCGAGGCCGGTGAGCGTCGCGAACAGCGCTACGAAGGCCCCGAACTGCACGCCGACGGCCGCGAGCGCGGTCGCCGGCGCCGGCAGCGCCACGATCCGGACGAGCACGATCGCGGCGGCCACCCCGCTGATCAGCAGCAGCGCCCGCGCGAGTCCGTCCAAGTCCCGCCGGTGCCAGTGGCGCAGACGCAGCAGGGCACGCAGCCGCAGACCGCAGAGAATGGTCGCCAGCCCGGCGAGCAGCAGCACCCAGTCCTCGACCGCGAACGAGGCGAAGGCCGAATAGCTCTGTTTCGCGTAGAAGGCCCCCGGGGGCGGGCTTTCCGAGTACCACGGCAGCAGCAGGCTCACGACCAAGGCGGCGCCGGCCGCGATCACGGTCGCCGAGAGGCTCCCGGCGGCGGCGCGAAGGGCGGCGTTGCCCTGCGTCGGTGGATGGCGACGACCGGTGCGCGGCTTCTCGGAGCGGGCCGCGGGCGAGGCGGGCCGGCCGACAGGGCGACCGGAGCCCGGGGGCGGCCTCAGGCGGGAGCTACTCGCGGGGACGCCCACCGCCGCCGAACCGATCGCGCTGGTCGCCGAAGGAGGTGCCCTCCTCCTGCATCGCCGTCCAGCCCCCGTAAGCAATTCCGGCAGCCGCGATGAGACCGAGCCAGACGCCGATCTTGCGATCCAACCCGTAGGGCGTGTCGATGATCCGGTAGATGATCAGGATCACCGAGAGGCCGCCGAGTCCGGTCGTGATCGCGCTGAGCGCAACGGGCGTGTTGACGCTGGTGGCGTTCGCGCTCAGTGCCGCGGCGACGACCGCGACGACGACGGTGATGAAGAGGATCACGTCGATGAACCCGAAGACCTGGAACGCGTTGCCCCCGGCCCCGTGGTAGGTGATCGTGCCGACGCCGGTGTCGATCGAGCCGCCGCCCACGCCGAACCAGTCGAAGACCAGCATGATGAAGAGGAGGGCGATGGCCGACGCGGCTGCAATCGTCTCGCCGCGTCCGAGTCTGCTCGTGTCCATGGAACCTTTCGATCTGCTCGCTTGCCGCCGACGCCGAGGCACCGGCTTCAGTCGGACTGAATGTATCTGCCCGCTCAGTCGGAGCCGCGGGCGCGGGCGGCGCGGACCGTGTTCGCGAGCAGCATCGCGATCGTCATCGGCCCGACTCCACCCGGCACCGGGGTGATCGCGCGGGCGACCTCGGCCGCCTCGGCGAAGGCGACGTCACCGACGAGCCCCGCCTCGGTGCGGTTCATGCCGACGTCGATCACGGTCGCCCCTGGCTTGATCCAGTCGCCGCGGACGAGCTCCGCCACGCCGACCGCGGCGACGAGCACATCTGCCCTGCGGCAGGTGCCGGCGAGATCCGCGGTGCGCGAGTGGCAGGCGGTGGGCGTCGCGTTGGCCGCCAGCATCAGGCTCACGAGCGGCCGGCCGACGAGGTTCGAGCGGCCGACGATCACGACCTCGGCCCCCTCGAGATCGACGCCGGTGACTCGCAGCATCTCCATCACGCCGCTCGGGGTGCAGGCGATGAGCCCGGCCGGGGGGCCGCCGCGCTCGATCTCGAGCGCCTCGGCGACCCCGATCTTTCCCTGCGCCAGGAGACCCGCATTGAGCGGCGTCAGCCCGTCGACGTCCTTGCCGGGCGAGATCAGGCCGAGCACGGGCTCGGGGTCCAGCCCCTCGGGCAACGGCATCTGGCAGAGGATCCCGTCGACGCCGGGGTCCGCGTCGAGCTCGGCGACGACGCGCTCGAGCTCGGCCTGCCCGACGTCCGCGGGGAGCTCGTGGTGGATCGAGCGGATCCCCGCCGCCTCGCAGGCCTTGAGCTTGTTGTTGACGTAGACGTGGGAGGCCGGGTCGTCGCCGACCAGCACGGTGGCCAGGCCCGGGGGCTCGCGGCCCTCCTCCACCCACTCCGCGACGACGGCCCCGACGCGCTCGCGGACCGACGCGGAGATCGCCTTGCCGTCGATGACGTCCGCGCTCACCGGCCTCCGCCTCCGACCCTCATGAGGCCCTCTGGATCGGGGCGTAGTCGGCCATCAGCTTGCGCTCGCCCTCGCCGCCGCCGAAGCGGACGACGACGACGTTGCCGGGCTCGACCGCGGTAACGACCCCTTCGCCGAAGGCGGCGTGGACGACGTCGTCGCCGACCGCCAGCTCGAGCGCCTCCGACGCGGGCTCCGCCGTAAAGCCCGGGGCGGGACCCGATCCCAGGCCCCAGCCGGTCGACGCGCCCACCGTCGAGTGCCTTTCGACCAAGCCGTCCGGGATCTCGCCGAGGAAGCGCGAGGGAATGCCCGTTCCGGCGGCGCCGAAGATCGAGCGGCGCCGGGCGTGGGTCAGCGTCAGACGCTCGCGGGCTCGGGTCAGACCGACGTAGGCGAGCCGGCGCTCTTCCTCGATGTCGCCCTCGTCGATCGAGCGGGAGTGCGGAAAGACCCCGTCCTCGCAGCCGATGATGAAGACCGCCCGGTACTCCAGTCCCTTCGCGTTGTGCAGGGTCATCAGCGTCACCTGCTCGGTGTCGTCGTCGATGTCGTCCTGCGCCGTGTACAGCGAGATCTGCTCCAGGAACTCGGCCAACGGCGAGGTCTCGCTCGGGCCCTCGATCTCGCGGTTGATGTCGAACTCACCGGCGACCCCGATCAGCTCGCGGAGGTTCTCGATCCGGCCCTCGGCCTCGATCGTGCGCTCCGCTTCGAGCGCCTCGATGTAGCCGGACTCGTTCAGCGTCGCCTCGAGCAGCTCCGCGACGCCGCCGCGCTCGGCCGCGCGCTCCCGCAGCGAGTCGACGAGCTCGGCGAAGCGGGTCATCGCCTTGACCGCGGCGGTCCCGAGGTTGGGGACCGACTCCGGCTCGCGGAGGATCTCGAGCGGGCTGCGCCCGACCGTGTTCGCGTGGGAGAGCATCCGCGCCTCCGAGGTCTGGCCGATGCCCCGTCGCGGCGTGTTGATGACGCGGCCGAGGGACACGGTGTCGTCGGGATTGACGAGCAGCGTCAGGTAGGCGACGGCGTCCTTGATCTCGGCGCGCTCGTAGAACTTCGTTCCGCCGATCACCTGGTAGGGCACGTCGAAGCGCACGAGCGTGTCCTCGAGCACCCGGCTCTGCGCGTTCGTCCGATAGAAGACCGCGATCTCGGTTCGCGGGATGCCCTCGTCCTCGACGAGGCGGTCGATCTCGCCGGCGACCCAGCGCGCCTCCTCGTGCTCGTCAGCCAACTCGGCGATCGTCACCGGCTGCCCCGCCCCCGCGTCCGTCCACAGGTGCTTTTCGAGCTGGTCCCGGTTGTGGCCGATGACTCCGTTCGAGGCGTCGAGGATCGTCTGCGTCGAGCGGTAGTTGCGCTCGAGCATCACCCGCTCCGCGCCGAAGTCCTTCTCGAAGTCGAGGATGTTGCGGATCTCGGCCGCGCGAAAGCCATAGATCGATTGGGCGTCGTCGCCGACGACGAAGAGGTTCCCGTGCTCCTCTGTGAGCAGCTGCAGCAGCCGGTACTGGACGCGGTTGGTGTCCTGGTACTCATCGACGAGCACGTGCCGGAACTGGCGCTGATAGCCCGCCCGGACGTCCGCGAACAGCTCGAGGAGGTTGACCGTCCGGACGAGGAGGTCGTCGAAGTCCATCGCGTTGTTGTCGACCATCTGCTTCTCGTACATCGCGTAGACGTCGGCGACGATCGACTCGAAGTACGAGCCCTGCTCCTCGCGATAGGTCTCGGCGTCGCGGAGGCGATTCTTGGCGTCTGAGATCGCGGCCTTGACCGTGCGCGGCGGGAAGCGCTTCGGGTCGACGTCGAGCTCGTCCATGCAGCGCTTCACCATCCGGCGCGAATCGGCTTCGTCGAAGATCGAAAAGCCGCGCTTGTAACCCAGCCGCTCCGCGTGCTGGCGCAGGATCCGTGCGCACGCGGAGTGGAACGTCATCACCCACATCACGCGGGCCGCACCCCCGGGCAGCTCCTCCACGCGCGACTTCATCTCGTTCGCCGCCTTGTTCGTGAAGGTGATCGCGAGGATCTGCCCCGGGCGCGCCATCCCCGTCTGCAGCAGATAGGCAATCCGGTGCGTGAGCACCCGCGTCTTCCCGGAGCCGGCGCCGGCGAGCACCAGCAGCGGTCCCTCCCCGTGCTCGACAGCGCGGCGCTGATCGGGGTTGAGGCCCTCGAGCAGCTGCTCGAGCTGCGTCGCTCCGGCAGCGGTCGGGGCGCCGAGGAAGGCCTCCTCGTCCGCCCCGTCCTCCCCGGGGTCGTAGCCGGAGAACTCGTGGTTGACGGGCGCTTCGCTCACGGACAGCCGAGGATAGCCGCGGGCGCGGCGCAGCCCGGCCCGCAGTGCGGGCCCGCCGGGCGCTCGCGGGAGCTCAGCCGCCCGCCGGGCTCGGCCCGCGGCGCGGATGCAGCTCGCGGACCTCCGCGCCGTCCCCGGATCCGCTGCCACCGTCGAGCTTGCGCAGGCGCTCCTCGATCGCGCTCAGCCGCTCGCTCAGCATCCGCACGGAGTCGGCGACGGGGTCGGGTAGATGGATCCAGTCGCTGTCGGGGCCCTCGACCTTCCGGCCCTCGACGCGGACCGTGTGGCCGGGGTTGCCGACCACCGTCGAGTTCGCGGGCACGTCCTCGATGACCACCGTGTTGGCGCCGATCTTGGCGCCGTGGCCGACCCTGATCGGGCCGAGGAGCTTCGCCCCGGAGCCGATCGTGACGTTGTCCTCGACCGTAGGGTGGCGCTTGCCCCGCTGGAAGCCGGTGCCGCCCAGCGTCACCCCCTGATAGATCGTCACGCAACAGCCGATCTCGGCGGTCTCGCCGATGACCACGCCCGTGCCGTGGTCGATGAAGACGTCGTTGCCGACCTTTGCGGACGGGTGGATCTCGACTCCGGTCACGATCCGGGAGGCGTTCGCGAGCACTCGCGGCAGCATCGGCACGTTCGCTTCCTGCAGCGCGTGCGCCAGGCGATGGCTGAGGACGGCCTGCACGCCGCCCCAGGTGGCGAGGATCTCGACCGTCCCCGCGGTCCGAGCCGCGGGATCGCGATCGCGCGCCGCGCCGACATCGGCGCGAATCTCGCCGACGACGCGGGCCAACGTGCCGAGTCCGAGCATGCGACGAGGATACGCCGGTCCGCGCGTCTGCCCGGCGCGGGCGGCTAAGCGCGGGCGGCTAAGCCCCGAAGAACGGCAGCGACATGTAGCGCTCGCCGCTGTCGCAGAGGATCACGACGATCCGCTTGCCTCGCATCTCGGGTCGGGCGCCGATCTCGATCGCCGCGTACAGGGCAGCGCCGGCCGAGATGCCGATCAGCAGGCCCTCGCGTGTCGCGGCAAGCCCGGCGGTGGCGACCGCTGAATCGTCCTCGACCGCGATCAGCTCGTCGACTACGTCGAGGTCGAGAACCGGAGGCACGAATCCGGCTCCGATTCCCTGGATCCGGTGCGGGCCAGGGCGGCCGCCGGAGAGCACCGGAGAGCCGGCAGGCTCGACGCCGATCATCCGCACCGACGGGCGGCGCTCCTTGAGCGCCTGACCGACGCCGGTGATCGTCCCTCCCGTGCCGACCCCGGCAACGACGGCGTCGACCTCGCCGCCGGTGTCGCGCCAGATCTCCTCCGCGGTCGTGCGCCGGTGCACGTCCGGGTTGGCGGGATTCTCGAACTGCATCGGCATGTAGGCGTGCTCGTGCTCGGCCGCGATCTCGCGCGCGAGCTCAACGGACTCGTTCATCCCCCCCATCGACGGGGTCTCGCGGACGACCGCGCCGTAGCTGCGCAGCAGCGCGGAGCGCTCGCGGCTCATCCCCTCCGGCAGGGTCAGCACGCAGCGGTAGCCACGAGCGGCGCAGACCATCGCCAGGGCGATCCCGGTGTTGCCGCTCGTCGGCTCGACGATTACGGACCGCCCCGGTTCGATTCGCCCCTCGGCCTCGGCGGCGTCGATCATCGCGACGCCGATCCGGTCCTTGACCGAACCGCCGGGGTTGAACCACTCGAGCTTGCCGACGATCTCAGCCCCGAGCCCCTCGCCGACGCGCCCGAGCTTGACCATCGGCGTGTCGCCGACGACGCCGGAGGCCTCGGCTGCGATCCGGAGCGTCGGCGTGCTCGGCCCTGTGCCCATCGGCTAAACCTAGTCGACGCGGTGTCGGCGACGGCCTACGCGTGCGCCGGGCCCGCGCCTAGATGTAGTAGAGGGAGCCACCGGTCTCCGCCTCTTCACGCCTCGCGACGTCGGCAATGGTGGCGCTCCCGAACACGCGCCGCAGGGCCTCGACGCCGTCGGCCCAGATCCCGCCCGCCTCCGACGCCTCCTCGCCGATGCGGCCGTCGAGGGACTGCACGACCTCCAGCACCGTGATCTCGGCCGGGTCGCGGGCGAGGCGGAACCCGCCCTTGGCCCCCCGCTGGGAGATCAACAGGCCGTCGCGCCGGAGGGTGCTGAAGAGCTGCTCGAGGAACTGGACGGGGATGTCCCGGCGCTCGGCCACGACGGAGATCGGTACCGGGCGATCGCCGTGCCGGGAGAGCTCGGCCATCCCGAGCACGGCGTACCGCGACTTGGCCGTGACCGAGATCATCGCCCCTGTTTTTAGCGGTTCGACCGGCGGGCGCTGCGTTACGATCGGCGCTCCGGCCCCGGTGCCGGAGGGGAGCCGCTGCGCATGCCGACGTCTCGAATCTGCCTTCTCATCGACGCGCATCCGATCGTCCGGAAGGGTGTTCGGAGCCTGATCGACGACCATTTCGAGATCGAGGAGCTCGAGCACGGACGCGACGCCGCAGAGCTCCACATCAACGTCGGCAACTTCGATGTCGCAGTCGTCGAGATGCGCCCCGCGCTCGACGGCCTTCCCTCCGGGGCGGCGACGATCCGCCGGCTGCTGAAGGCACAGCCGGGTCTAGGCGTCGTCGCGCTCGGCGGGCCGCTCGAGCGTCATGCCGTCCGGGAGGCCTTCGACGCCGGAGCCATCGCCTACGTCAGCCGGGTCTCCTCGCTCACCGCCATGGGCGAGGCGATCTCGGCGGCGGCCGACGGCGAGAGTTTCATCGACCCCGCCGCCGGCCGGGCCGCCGTTACGACCCTGACTCCGCGCCAGAGGCAGGTACTCCAGCTCTTCGCCGACGGCCTCTCGACCGAGGAGGCCGCCCGCAGGCTCGGGCTGAGTGAGGAGACGATCCGCACCCACGCGAAGGCCAGCCTCGCCCGCATGAACGCCCGCGATCGCACCCATGCGGTGGCCAAGGCTCTGCGGGCTAGCTTGATCGAGTAGCGGCGTTGGGGTTCGGCCGGCGGTTGCCGGCGTTGGGGTTTGGCCGGCGATTGCCGGCGGTGGCTTCGGCCGGGTCTTACGGCGTCGGGTCTCGGACTTGCGTCGCTCGCGTGGGTCCCCCGGCCCGCGGGTCCTGTCGCGGGGTATCCCACGGACCGGAAATCCGCTTGGTTCACTTGGTTTCCGGGTCCGTGGGATCCCTCCCCGCGCCACCCGCGGGAGGTAGCGCTGGACGGCCGTTCGGACGCGTGAGGGCTGGGCCGGGCCCGGGAGGGGGTGGTGAGCGTCTCAGGCGAGGGGTCTTTGGCCTGGCGGGGTGGCGGCCGCAGGGGCGAGGCGGGCGTGGCCTTTGGGCAACGAGGGAGGGGGTTGAGGCGAGTGGTCACGTTTCCTCTCAAGTTGAGAGGTTTTGTGACCAGTCATGGTTCGGGACGCCCCCTTGAGGGCGTGGTTTTTCGCGAGTGGTCACGTTTCCTCTCAAGTTGAGAGGTTTTGTGACCACTCGTGTTGCGGCGAGGGGGTTTCGGCGGTCTTGGGCTCGGGATCGCTCCCCTCGGTGCCCTGGGGACGGGGTGGTTTCGTCGGGCGAGGCGGCCCCGGCTGCGGGAGGCGCTGCCTGGCTCCCCGTTGCCCCTTGGGCCCGGCGCCCGCGTCAGATCCAGCCGCGTTCCCTTGCGACCAGGACGGCCTGGGCGCGGTCGGCGGCGCCGATCTTGCGGTAGACGTTGTGGAGGTGGGTGCGGACGGTGCTGGCCGAGAGGCCCATCTCGGCGGCGATCTCCTTGTAGACCTTGCCTTCGGCCAGTCCGCGGAGGGCGTCGACCTCACGCTTCGACAGTGGGCAGGGCTCGCCGCGCCGCTGGCGCGGGGCGCGCGTGTGGGGGAACTCGTAGACGACCTGGCGCATGCGCTCGGCGCTGAGGCCGCAGACCTCGGCCATCGCGTTCATCTCCTCGCCCGAGACGACGTCGCCCTGCGAGTGGTGCACGACCATGTCACCGAGGCGGACCGCGGCCGCCAGGCCCTCCGCCTCCGAGGAGTGGTGGCGCTCGATCGCGCTCGCGATCACCGCCGGCAGGCCCCAGCGCCGCGCGAGGACGCCACCAACGAGGGTGTGGTCGATGCCGAGCTCGCGACGCTCCAGCTGGGTCCGCGCCTCCGGCGTCGCCGTGCGGTCGTCGACGATCTCCCCGTAGCGGGGATACAGCCGCATCAGGACGAGCTGGCCGACGTCGTGGAGGAGCGCGGCGGTGACAAGCTCGTCGCGGCCCGGGACGTCGCCGAGATCGGCGATCCGCTCAGCGGCATACCGGGTCGCAACCGCGTGACGGCGGAAGCGCTCCGGAAGCCGGTCCCAGTTGCCGACGGACTGGAAGAACTCATAGGTGTCGAGCTGCCCGGCGACCGCTCGCACGCCAGCCGGGGTCAAAGCCTCCACCGCGTCGGGGACGTTCGTGACACGGCCGCGAGGCCCGCCCCCGTTGTTGGCCGCGCGCATCACCGCGATCGCCACGGCCGCATCGCACTCGACGACCTCGGCGAGCTCGTCGACGCTCGCACTGTCTTTCGAGGTGAGCTTGCTGACGCGGGCGACGGTCTCCGCGAGCGCGGGCAGCGTGTTGACGGCCTCGAACGCCGCAGCGAGTCGGTGGCCGCCCTTCCCCATCGCCTTCGCGGGGGGAGCTGCGCTCTTGGTTGTCGTCGTCATCCCAGGTGTCCGGGGCCGGGTCGGGGGTCCCGACACCTTGATCGGCATTTCGGGCCTCGGGATTTAGCCCTGGGTGTCTTCTTGAGCTTCCGCCGCCGCCTGGGACCCCTCCGCGAGACGTGCGATCGAGGCTCGGATGCGTCGCAGTGAGGCGTCCCGACCGAGCACGGCAAGCGATTCGAAGATCCCGGGCGAGACGCTGGAGCCGCTGATCGCGACCCTGATCGGCTGTAGCAGCGCCCTGGCGCCGATCTCCTCGCGCTCCATGAGCCCCCTCAGCACGCGCTCGATCTCCTCGGCAGCCCAGCTTCCCTCGGCGACGCCCTCGAGCTCCTCGAGGCCCCGCTGCAGCGGAGCGGCGACCTTCGGCTTCATCACCTTCGCCCAGGCCTTCTCGTCCGGCTCGGGCTCGACGAACAGGAACGCGATCAGGGGCCAGATCTCGGTCACCACCTGCGCCTTGTCGCGCACGATCTCGCACGCCGCAGCCCGGCGCTCGGGGCTCGCGTCTGCGAAAGCCGCCGCCGCCTCGGGATCGGTGCGGCCGAGATGGGCCGCGAGGTTCCCCTCGTAGCGGTCGAGAGGGGCCTCACGCATGTAGCGCCCGTTCATCCAGCGCAGCTTCTGTTCATCGAAGACGGCGCTGGAGCGGCCGACCCGGGCGATGTCGAAGCGCTCGACCAGCTCCTCCGTCCCCAGGAGCGTCGTGTCGTCGTCGGTGCCCCAGCCGAGGAGGGCCAGGTAGTTGCGCACGGCCTCCGGCAGGTAGCCGGCTTCCCGCAGCTCCTGGGCCGACGCGGCACCGTGACGCTTGGAGAGCTTCTTGCCGTCGGGGCCGTGCAACAGGGGCAGGTGCGCGTAGCGTGGCGCCTCGACCCCGAGCGCATCGAGCACCAGCAGCTGCTTTGGCGTGTTCGAGATGTGGTCGTCGCCGCGGATCACGTCGCTGATCCGCATCTCGGCGTCGTCGACGGCGACCGCGAAGTTGTAGAGGACCGAACCGTCGCCGCGAGCGATCACGAGGTCGTCCTGGAGCCGGTTCTCGAAGCTGATCGGCCCCCGGATCAGATCCTCGACCACGGTCTCCCCCTCGTCCGGCACGCGCAACCGTACGGCGGCCCCGGGCGCGTCGCTGGGCTCGCCGCGGAAGCCCCGCCCCGGGTTCGCCTCCTTGAAGGCGCGCACCTCGTCGGGGCCGTCGACGCTGCGGTAGGCGCGTCCGCTTTCCAACAGCTCCGCCAGCCGCTCGGCGTGGCGCGGACCCCGCTCCGCCTGGCTGATCGGGCCCTCGTCCCAGTCGAGCTCGAGCCACTCGAGCGCATCGAGGATCTGCGCCACGTTCTCCGGCGTCGAGCGCTCGCGGTCGGTGTCCTCGATCCGCAGCACGAGCTCGCCGCCGGAACCGCGGGCGGCAAGCCAGTTATAGAGTGCGGTGCGGGCGCCGCCGATGTGCAGCGCGCCGGTCGGGGAGGGGGCGAAGCGAACTCTCAACGTACTTTTCGGAGGTCTCGAAGTCGAATGCTGATCGGCGCGCATGTTTCCACAGCCGGGGGCTCGAGAACGCCGTCGCGCGCGGCGTCGAGCGCGAGTGCGACGCAATCCAGATCTTCAGCCAGAGCCCGCGCATGTGGCGGCCGACGAACCACAAGCGGGCAAACATCGACGCGTTCAACGACGCCTTCGCCGAATCCCGCCTCGGCTCCGTCGTGATCCACGCCGTCTACCTGATCAATACGACAACGCCCGACTCCGAGATCAGGGAGAAGTCGCTGGCCTCGCTCGTGGCCTCGCTCCGCCTCGGCGACGCGATCGGCGCCGACGGCGTCGTCGTCCACGCCGGGTCCCGCAAGGGGGAGCCGCTCGACGAGGCGATCGCACGCTCGGGCGAGGTCGTGACCGAGGCGCTCGCCGAATCGGACCGCTGCCCACTCCTGTTCGAGAACACCGCGGGGACTCAGGGCCCGCTCGGGCGGGACTTCGAGGAGCTCGCGCGACTCGTCGACGCGGCGGGCGGCGGCGAGCGGATCGGCGTCTGCCTCGACTGCTGCCACATGTTCGCCTCGGGCTACGACATCGTCGAGCCCGACGGCCTCGGCGGGGTCGTCGACACCTTCGACGAGCTCGTCGGGCTGGATCGCCTGGCCTGCCTGCACGTCAACGACAGCCGTGTGCCGCTCGGCTCGAACCGGGACATGCACGCCAACGTCGGCAAAGGCGAGCTCGGCGAGCGTGGGATCGCCACCTTCCTGTCGGAGCCGCGTTTCGAGGGCCTCCCGGCCTTGCTCGAGACCCCCGGGCCGGACAAGAAGGGGCCCGACCTCGACGAGGTCCGCGAGACGAAGCGGCTGCGTGAGGTTGGGCTCGCCGATCGGAGCTGAGCCCGGCGGAGCCGGCGCCTAGTGGACGGGTCCACTCAGGCGGCGCGCCGGAACGTCAGGGTGTCCCGAAGGTCGAAGTCCTCGTCCGGCTCGACGCAGTCGAAGAAGGACGGGTTGAGACAGGTATGAGCGGGCCCGTCACCCTCGAATGCGGGCTCCACGCGGAACTGGCAATGCGAGAGCGGCGCCCCGGTCATCTTGATCCCGCCGTAGCCGCCGTCGCGCTCCGCGGCCTCGAACATCTTCACGTCGATCTCCCCTCGGAAGACCTTCTGCACGCAGCCCATGAAGCGGCGGCCCGTCGGTCCGTCGACGTAGCTCCACAGGTAGGGACAGCGCATTTGCAGGCACGCGCGCGGCTCGATCAGCTTGTCGCAGTAGGTGCGGCAGCGGCGGCACTCACCCGCCGGAGCCTCCACCTCGCCTCTCGCTGCTACTGCCATCTGCGGAAGTCTAGGGAGATGGTCTGCCGGCGCGGCGACGCGAGGGCGCCGGTGATCTACATTCCCCCGGCGATGCGGGTACGACGCAATGCCAGGCGCGGGACGGTCGCATGCGCGGTGCTGGCAGCGGCCCTGCTCGCGGGCTGCGGCGGCAGCGACACGACGATCGCGCCCGGCTCGCAGAACGTCCCAGCGGCCGGCGCGGAGACGCCCCCCGCGGGGACGCCCGGGGTCCCGAAGGACGCGCTCTACAACGTCGACGGCAGCGGCTGGAGCCACCTCAGCCAGAAGCAGAAGTTCGACGCCGCGAACCAATTCATCGCCGACAACCCGACCCGCTGCAAGGACGTCGACGTCGGCGCCGTCGTCGCCTACGTCACCGACTCCTACTTCTACGATTTCCCACAGACCGCCGCGGCCTCCGAGGTCCTGGCCGAGGGCTGCGACGCCAGCGTCCAGTCCCCGTCCGACCGCTGATCGCAGCGCGCCGGGCGGCCCCCGGCCGGACCCTAGGCGGCGACCGCGCGCGGGCCCTTCATCTGCTCGAGCTCGGCCCGGAAGCCGGCCGACGGCGTGATGTTCCAGGTCTCGCCGAAGCTGAGCTTGCGGCGACCCTCGGCGGTGTCGATGTGGACCACGACCTTGTGCTCGCCGGGGTGCTCCTCGAACAGCGCCTTGAGGCGCTCGATCGTGTCCGCTCCGCACTCGGAGGCGTTCAGGTGGATGTCGAAGATCTTCTCGCGCTCGAGCTCGGCGACCTTCTCCTTGGCCGAGTCGAGCTCGGCAGCGCTCGGAGCGAACGGCTCCACGTCCTGGACGACGAGCTTGGTCTCGTTGCGGTCCTTGTGATCGACCCGCCCGCGAACCAGCAGGACGGCGTCGGTGTCGATCGCATCCCCCGCCTTCTCGAGCGACTTCTGGAAGACGATCAGCTCGACCCGGCCCTCGAGATCGTCGAGCGTCGCGAACATCATGTTCGTGCCGCTCTTCGTCCGGATCTTCTTGCAGTCCGCCACGATGCCGCCGACCGTCACCCAGGCGCCGTCGTCCTTGCCGTCGAGCTCGAGCAGCGAGCAGTCGGTGCGGACGCGGAGCGCATCGCGGACCTCCGAGAGCGGGTGATCGCTCAGGAACGTTCCCAAGGTCTCCTTCTCGAGCGCGAGCAGCTCCCGCTGGCTGAACTCCTCGCCGACCATCGGGGGGTGCTGGTTGCGGAAGCCGCCCGCCCCTCCGCCGGCCTCCTCGAGCGCGAAGATCGATTCCTGGCCGTTGAGCGCGTCCTCCTGGCTCTTGACCCCGGCCGACTGGGCGTCGGCGAGGCGATCGAGCATCACCCGGCGTGGAGCCCCGGTCGAGTCGAGCGCGCCGCACTTGATCAGGCACTCGATCGCGCGCTTGTTGACGGCGCGCGCGTCGACGCGCTCGCAGAAGTCCCAGAGCGAGTCGATCGGCCGTTCGGCCCGGGCGGCGATGATCGCCTCGACGGCCGCGTGGCCGACGTTCTTGACGGCGTCGAGGCCGAAACGGATCTTGTTGCCGGAGACGACGAAGCCATGGTCGGAGGAGTTGACGTCGGGCGGCAACACCTCGATCCCCATCTCCTCGCAGCGGTTGACGAAGAACGGCACCTTGTCCTTCGTCGACATCACCGAGCTGATCACCGCGGCCATGTACTCGGCCGGGTAGTTCGCCTTCAGGTAAGCGGTGCGATACGCGATCAGCGCGTAGCAGGCGGCATGTGACTTGTTGAACGAGTAGTCAGCCGCGTTCGTCATCAGCTGCCACAGGTCCCGGGTGACGCCGGGATCGGTGTTGGAGGCCGCCGCGCCCTCGCGGAACTTCGTCTCCATGCGGGCCATCATGTCCCGCTTCTTCTTGCCGATGGCCTTTCGCAGATCGTCCGCCTCGGCCGGCGTGAAGCCGCCGACCCGCTTGGAGATCTCCATCAGCTGTTCCTGGTAGATGCAGCAGCCGTAGGTGTCCTCGGTGATCGGCCGCAGCCGCTCGTCCGCGTACTTGACGGTCTCGGGATCGCGCTTGCCGCGCGCGTAGGTGTCGATATATGCCATCGCTCCCGGCCGGTACAGGGAGACGAGGGCGACGATGTCGTCGAACTCCGTCGGGCGCACCTTGCGCAGGGCGTCGCGCATGCCCTCGGACTCGAGCTGGAAGACGCCGACCGAGTCGCCCCGGCGGAGCATCTCGTAGGTCGTCTCGTCATCGAGGGGGAGCTGCTCGACGTCGATGCGCTCGTCCCGGGAGCGCTCGACGAAGCGCACCGCGTCCTCGATCACGTCGAGGTTGCGAAGCCCGAGGAAGTCCATCTTCAGCAGGCCGATCTCCTCGACCGGGACCATCGAGTACTGGGTCACGATCTTGTACGAGCGCTCCCCGTCCTTGGTCGCTCCCCGGTCCTCGGCGAGCTGCAGGGGCACGACCTCCTGCAGAGGGCGATCGGCGATCACGACCGCGGCCGCGTGGATCGAGTTGTTGCGGACGATCCCCTCGAGCCCGCGCGCGGTGTCGACGATCTGGCGCACGTCGCCCTCGGAGTCGTAGGCCTTGCGCAGGTCCTCCCCTTCCTTCAGGCACTCGTCGAAGCTCGGGCTGCGGCCCATGATCGGCTCCGGGATCAGCTTCGCGACGCGATCGCCGGTCCCGTAGTCGTGGCCGAGCACGCGCGCGGCGTCGCGCGTCGCCGCGCGCGGCGCCATCTTGCCGAAGGTGATGATCTGCGCCACCGACTCGCGCCCGTACTTCTCGGCGACGTAGCGGATCACGCGCTCGCGCCCGCGGACCGAGAAATCGATGTCGATATCCGGCATCGACTTCCGCGCCGGGTTCAGGAAGCGCTCGAACAGCAGGTCGTTGCCGAGCGGGTCGAGGTCGGTGATCCCGAGCGAGAAGGCGACGATCGAGCCGGCGGCCGACCCGCGGCCGGGCCCGACTGCGATCCCGTTCTCCTTCGCGTAGCGGACGAAGTCCCAGACGATCAAGAAGTAGGACGGGAATCCCATCTCCTCGATCACGCCAAGCTCGAACTCCAGGCGTTCGACCGCCTCCGCGGGCGGTGGATCCCCGTAGCGCCGGCGCAGGCCCTCGTTCGCGATCCGCCGCAGCATCACCTCGGGCTCGGAGCCGTCGGGCGTGGGGAACCGCGGCAGCAGCAGCTCGCCGAGCTTGATCTCGACGTTGCAGCGCTCGGCGATCTCGAGCGTGTTCGGAACCGCTTCCGGCCACGGCGCGAACGAGTCGTGCATCTCCTCGGGGCTCTTCAAATAGAACTCGTTCGTGTCGAAGCGCATCTTCGGCGCCTCGAGGGTCGACTTCGTCTGCACACAGAGGAGCGCCGCGTGGTTGTCGTAGTCCTCTCGCCGCAGGTAGTGGACATCCGCGGTCCCTACCAGCGGGGCCCCGAGCTCGCGCGCGACCCGCTCGATCCCCTCGTTCGCCTTGTCCTGGTCGGCGATGCCGTTGACCTGCAGCTCGAAGTAGACGTTCTCGGCACCGAAGATGCCGACGAGCTCGTCCGCGTGCTCGCGCGCCTCCCGCGGCCGGTCCTCGACCACGCGGCGGCAGAAGCGCGACTGCAGGCAGCCCGTGAGCGCGATCACGCCCTCCGAGTACCGCTCGAGCATGCGCAGGTCGACGTTCGCCTTGCCCCGCGCGAAGCCCTCGAGGAACCCGGCCGAACTGAGCTTGACGAGGTTGCGGAAGCCGACGTCGGAGGACGCGAGCAGCGTCAGGTGGTTGCGCTCCCAGCGCGTCTTCGTCTTGATCTCGGAGACGTCGCCCACGAGGTACGCCTCGAGCCCGATGATCGGCTTGATCCCCTGCTCGTTGCAGGCCTTGTAGAGGTCGACGGCGCCGTTCATGACGCCGTGATCGGTCAGGCCCAGGGCCGGCATCCCCAGCTCGGCGGCGCGCGCGGCCATCGCCGGGATCTTGTTGGCGCCGTCGAGCAGCGAATACTCGCTGTGGACGTGCAGGTGGACCGCCTGAGCGCTCATCTGGCCATCATGGCAAGCCGAGTGGATGCCACCGGGCCCTCGCCCGGACCGTTTCCCGCACGTTGCGGGAGCCCGCCGTCCATGGGGCCGGCGCCGGGCTGTCTCAGCCCTCGGGCCCGCCCTCGAGCCGGCCCAGCATCTCCGCAAGCCGGCGCTCGGCCTCGCGCACTCGGCGCTCCGACTCCTCGCGAGCCCGCTCCGCCCGCTCGGCGATGCGCTGCTCGCGCTCCTGGGCGCTGTCGGCCGCGGCGATGCGCTGCTCCGCCGCCGCCGCCGCGCCCGCGATCCGCTTCGCGGCGCGCGACTCGGCGGCCTCGACCCCGGCCCGGGCGCGCGCCAGGAGCGCCTCGGAGCGGCGCTCGATCGCCTCCGCCGCCGCCGTCGCAGCCGCCGATGCGGCCCGCTCCTCGACGGCCGCGATCCCGGCCTCGAGCTGCTCCCGGGCGCCGGCCAGCTCCGCCTCGATCGCCGCCGCCGCCTCGTCCCGGAGACGCTGCACCTCGCGGGCCGCCTCCTCGCCCCGGCCGTCGACACCCTCCGCAGCGGAGCCGGCGCTCACCTGCAGCCGCTCGGCGTTCGCCCCGGCGACCTCCTCGAGCCGCGCCACGGCCCGCTCCGCGCCGCTTTCGATCTCGCGCATCGCGCCCTCGAGCAGCCGCTTCTGCTCGGCGGCCAGCGCCGCATTCGCCTGCTCGCGGGCCTCGCGTTGTTCGGCCTCGAGCCGCTCCCGCTCCCGCCGCAAGCCCCGCTTCGAGAGTTCTTCCCGCAAAGCCTCGACCCGGCCCTCCGCTTCGGCCGCGGCCTCGCTCAGGCGCTCGCGCTCGGCCTCGACGGCGTCCGACGCCGCCGCAGCAGCATCCCCGGTCAGCTCGGTGCGGATCCGCTCCCTTGCCTCCTCGGCGGCCGCCGACATCGCGTCGGCAACGCGCCGGTCCAGCTCGCCGGCGATGCGATCGCGAGCGGCGATGGCGGCATCGTCGATGCGCGCGTCGAATTCGGCCACGCTCTCGTCGAGCCGGCGCTCGAAGCCCTGTATGCGCCGCTCGCCGGCGCTCTCGAGCGCTGCCTCCACCGCCCCGATCCGATCGTCGACGGTGCGCTCGAGCTCTTCGGCGGCGGCCGCAATCGCCGCCTCGACCCGCTCCGATGCGCGCGCGGCGAGGTCGTCGTGGAGCTCGGCTGCCCCCCGCTCGACGCGCTCGGCAGCGCGCGCGTCGAGCTCCTCGCGGAGCGCCTTCGTGCGCTCCTCCAGATTCGCGTCGATCCGCTCGTCGACGCCCTGCAGACGCTCATCGGTGACGCGCTCCGCCGCGGCGTCGGCGGCTGCCGCCAGCCGCTCATCGGTGCCCGCGAGACGCTCTTCGATCCGTCCCTTCAAACCCTCCTCCGCCGCCTCGACGCGTTCGCGCGCCAGCGACTCCGTGCGCTCGACCGCGCTTGCCTGCTCGGCGCGCAGGCCCGCGGCAAGCTCCTCGTGACGCTCGCGCTCGCGCTCCTCCGCGGCCGTCCGGGCCGCGTCGAAGCGGCCGCGCAGGCCGTCATCGAGCCGGCGCTCGAGCTCCGCCCCACGCTCGCTCTCGGCCCGCTCGAGCCGCTCCGTCAGGCGTTGCTCGGCCCCCTCGAAGCTGCGCTCGGCCGCCCGCGCTGCGGACTCGGTGGCCGACTGCTCGAGGCGGCTCGTCGCAGCGCCAAGGCGCTCCTCGATCGATTCCGCCAGCGTGTCGCCCCGCGCCTTCAGCTCGGTGCGCAGCTCGGAGGTCGTGTCCTCCAACCGCGTCGCGAGCGCCGCCTCGGCGCGACGGTCGCGCTCGGCCGCGTCGGCAACGAGGCGCGCTCGCGTGTCTTCCGAGAGCTCCCGGACGCGCTCGAGCGTCGTCGCCTCGATGCGATCGCCGCGTTCGCCCAGATGGGCGTCGACACGCTCGCGCGCGGCGGCAACCTCGCTCTCGAGCCGTTCCGTGGACTCGGCCTCGCGCGCCGCGACCGCATCGGTCAACTCACGGCGCGACGCCTGCGCAGCGGCGTCGATGCGGTCGGCGAGCCGGTCGAAGACCTCCTCGACGCGCCCCGTGAGCAGCTCCTCGGCGCTGCGCTCCGCCGTCCGGGCCGCCGTCCCCTCAGCCGCGGCCGCCAGCTCGCGCACCTCGCTCAAGGCCGCAGCGATCGCGGCCTCCGTGTCGGCCGCGAGTCCCTTCAGCTGGGCCGATGCGCGCTCGGCGTCGGCCCTGAGCTCCTCGCCGGCCTGCTCGGCCAGGCGCTCGATCCGGGCGGTTTCCGCTCGCATCCGCTCGCCCCCGTGCGCGGCGAGCTCCGCTTCAGCCTGTTCGAGGTGCAGGCGCGCATCAGCGGCGATCCGCTCCCGCAGCTCTTCGGCCGCGGCCGCGCCGCGCTCGGCACTCTCGGCGGCGAGCCGCTGCTGCGCCTGCTCGATCCCCGCTGCGATGGTGCCGGCCGCCGCCTCGAGCCGGGCGTTGAGCTCGGCTCCGAGCGCGTCCGAAAGCTCGGTGCGGACGGCGGCGAGGCGGTCCGATGCGACCCGGTCGGCGCGTCCGCCCGCGGCCTCCAGCGCCTGCCGCTCGACACTGTCCGCCCGCTCACCGAGCTCGGTCAGAGCGGACTCGATCTGCGCGCGCGCATCCGCGCGGGCCTGCTCCAGCGTCGCCGCCGCAGCGGCAGCACGCTCGCCGAGCGCGACCAGCACCTCGTCCGCGCGTTCCTTGAGCCGGCGTTCGTGCGCCGCCCCACGCTCCTCCGCCCGCTCCTCCAGCTCCGCCCGCGCCTCCGCCAAGCGCAGCTCCGCATCCTTTTCGAGCGAGCGCACGACCGCTTCCATCTCGGCCCCGACCCGCTGCTCCGCCGCGGCGCTGAGCTCACCCCGGATTGCGTCGAGCCGGGAGGCGGAGTCCTCGCGAACCCGCTCGAGCTCGGCCTCGACCCGGGCGGCGGCCTGCTCGCTCTGCGCCTCGAGACGCCGGTCGAGCCGCTCCTCGTCGCCGGCGATGCGGGCTTCGAGCTGTTCGCCGCGCTCCGCGTCGGTCTGTTGCAGCCGCTCGGTCAAGCGTCGCTCGGCCTCCTCGACGCGTTCCTGCGCAGCCCTTGCGGCGCGGTCCGCAGCGCCCTCGTCGATCGCGCTGCGCTCGGTCCGCAGGGCTTCCAGCGACCCCGCTCCGGCCTCCTCGACCGAGCGGCGGATCGCCTCCGCCCGCTCGCCGAGCCGCTCGAGTGCGGCGTCGCGCTCGCTCGCGACCTCCTCGCGGATCGCCTCGATGCGCCGAAGGTTCTCGTCCAGCCGGGTCCCGTGCTCGTCCGCGAGCCGGCGCTCGGCCTGCACGAGCCGGGCATCGACATCCTCCCGAGCGCGCCCGCTGAGCTGCGTCAGAGCATCCTCGACCGCCTCGCCGATCTTCGTCTCGGTGCCGGCAACGCGCTCGGCCTCGCGCCGCTCGAGCTCGGCGCGCAGGGTCGCCTCCGCGTCGCTGAGGCGCTCTCCCGCGACGCGCTCGGCCTCGTCCCTGGCGGCCCGGGCCGACTCGCCTGCGATCTCCGCCGCCCGCGCGGCGACGGCCTCGAGCTCTCCCGCCGCGGCCTCGGCCAAGCGCCGCACCGCGGTCTCGACCTCGGCGCCGAAGCCGGTACGAACCTCCGTCAGGCGCTGCTCGGCCCGCTCGGCAAAGCGGGCGCGGGCCTGCTCGGCCAGCTCCGCCGCGCGCTCCTCCGCGTGCTCGAGCGTGCTCGCGTGTTCGATCGCAATCGTCGCCTGCAGCTCCGCCCGGGCCTCTTGCAGCAGCTGGTCGACCTGCTCCCGCGTCGAGGAGACCCGCGCGTCCTCGCGCGCCTCGAGCTTCGCGCTGAGCTCGCCGGCAGCCGACGCGAGGCGCTCGGCCGCGATCCGCTCGGCCGTCGTGCGGGCACCCTCCGTGACCTCGCTCGAGATCCGGCCGGCGCGCTCGGCGAGCCGCGCGATCTCCGCCTCCGCATCCGTCGCCAGCCGCTGGGCGGCTTGCTCGACGTCGGCCCCGAATGCGCTCCGCATCTCCGCCAGCCGCTCGTCGGCGAGGCTGGCGTAGCGGGCCTGGGCGCGGTCGGCAAGCTCCGCGGCCTGCTCCTCGAGACGTTGCGTTGCGCGCCGCTGCTCCTCCTCGAGCCCCTCGGCCAGCCGGCGCTCGACCGCCCCCGCAAGCTCGTCGAGGTGCTCACGCGCGGCCTTGCGGCGTTCCTCCTCACGGCGCTCGAGCTCGGAGCGGAGCTCCTGCGAGACCGCCGCCAGGCGTCCCTCCGCGAGCTCCCGCGCGCTCTCCCGCGCCGCTTCGGCGGCCTCGGCTGCGATCGCCTCCGCGCGGCGGCCGAGAGCCTCCACCTCGCGGGAGGCCCGGGCCTGCAGCTCCTCACCCGCGTGCTCGACGTCGTCGGCGAACGCCGCACGCAGGGCGCCGAGGCGCCCCTCGGCCAGAGCTGCGAAGCGCCCCTCCGCTGCCGATGAGAGCTCGCTCGCGCGCGCATCGGCCCGCTCGACCGCGGCCCGCGTCTCGCTCTCGACGTGCTCGCGGAGGCGCCGCTCGGATGCCTCGCCGAGCTCCGTCAGCCGCGCCTCGAGCTCACGCCTGCCCTCGGCCGCGGCCCGCGCCAGCTGCTCGCGATCCGCCTCACGATCGCCGCCGATCTCGGACCGGAGCCCGGCCAGGGCCTCGGCGACTGCCGCCGCCGCCTCCGAGCGCGCTCGCTCGAGCTCGCTACCGGCGTGCTCGCGCAGCTCCACCCGGGCGCTCTCGAGCTCGGCCGAAAGGGCGGCGCGATGCGCGTCGAGCTCGCGTTCGAGCCGCTGCGATCCGCCCTCGAGCCGCTCGGCCGCGAGCTCGCCGGCCGCCGCGCGAGCGGCCTCGATGGCCTCCGTTCGCGTTTCGCCTGCGCGCGCCTCGAGCGCCTCGCGCGCGATCGCGCCCGCTTGGGCAAGTTCCTCGCCGAGCTCGCGCAGCCGCGCCTGTGACTCCGCCGCGAGCGCGCGCAGCGAGGCCTCCCGCTCGGCCGCAGCCGCGCCCTCGTCGGTCGCGAGGCGCTGCAGCGCCGCGGTCAGCTCCGTGCCGCGCTCGGCGAGCCTCGCCTCGGCCGCGGCGAGCCGCACGTCGGCCGATTCGACGAGATGTTCCCGGGTGCGCTCGAGCTCCGTCGCGCCCTCCCGCCGCAGCTCCTCGAGCGCCGCTGCGACGTGCCCGTCGAGCTCGCTGCGGGCCTTCTCCAGATCGCCTTCGAGCTGCTTGCCGAGGCGCTCGGCAGCCTCGCCGCCGGCGCGCTCGGTCCGCTCTTCGATCCGCTCGCGCAGCCGCTCCTCCGCCTCCGAGACGGCGGCGGCTGCGGCCTCGGCCGCGGCGGCGCGGCCGGCCCGTTCCGCATGCTCGCGGTGAGCGGCCGCGCGGCGCTCGAGCTCTGCCCCGGCGGTCTCGATCCCCTCGGTGATCGCGTCGCTGTTGCGGGCGCCGCGCGCTTCGGCCTCGCGCTCGAGCTCGGTCCGCACCTCGGCCAACCGCTCGGCGATCCCGGCGCGCAGCTCCTCCCCGGCACGACGCCCGGCCTCCGCGATCCGCCCCTCAGCCCGCTCGACCGCCTGCTCGCTCTCCGCCCGGACCCGCTCCGCGAGCTTCTCGCCGTCGTCGGCGATCAACCGCTCGCCGGCGTCGTGCAGCTCCCTTTCCGCCTCACCGAGCGCCTCACGGACACGTTCCGCGAGCTGGGCGCCCGCCTCGCCGCGGGCCTCCTCGACGGCCCTCGCAACAGCGGCGAGCGCCTCCTTGCGACCCTCCACGAGCGTCTGCCGCGTGAGGTCGATCTGCTCGGCCGTACGGCGCGCGATCTCGGCCTCCTCACCGAGCGCCTCCTGGAGCGCCTCGGTCTGCAGCTCGAGCCGGCGCTCGGCGGTCTGTATGCGCGCGTTGACCCACTGCCCGACGCGCTGTTCGATCTCGCGCGCGGCCTCGCCGACGCGCTGCTCGAGCAGCTCATCGAGGCGGGCCAGCCGCTCACCGATCTCGGACGGCAGCGCCACGGGATACCCGCCACGCCTCGAGGGCTCCCGCGGAGGCTGCTCGGCGGGACCCACCGGCTCGGCCTCCCGCGACTCCATCGCGGCCAGGTGCGCCTCGAGCCGCTCGCGAGCGCGCCTGATCCGCTCCTGTGGGTCCTCGGACTCTCGCTCGCTCGCCATCGCCGCCTATCGTCTAACACGAACCGTAATGCGGCAACCTCGCCGCCGCCCGGCTTGGGAGCGGGCGGCCACGCGCCCGGCGGGGCCGGCGCCGGCCGCATAAGATCGCCGCCATGGCCGCATCGACGATCGCCGAGGTCGAACGCTCCCTCGAAGGGGCGCGCGCCGAGGCGGCTCGCACGGTCGAGCGAGCCCGCGAGCAAGCCCGGCTCCTGGAGGCCGAGGGACGCGCTGACGCCGAGGCCGCCGGGCGGCGCCGGCTCGCCGAGCTGCGCTCGTTGCGAGCCGCGGTCGCCGACGACATCGAGCGGATCGAGTCGCGCACGGCCGCGCTCGTCGAGCTCGCCGCGGCGACCGCGGACGCGCTCGCCGCGCTGGCTCGCACCGGCGCCCCCGAGCCGCCTCCCTGGGGCGGGCTCAGCGGGACGATCGCAGCCCGGCTCGGGAAGTCGTCGTGAGCGAGGGTGAGGCCCCCCGGCCCGGGCAGGAGATCTCCGACCGCGTGCACACGGTCATCGCCGCCGCCGAGCGCGCGGCGGACGCAATCCGCGCCGACGCCGAGCAGCAGGCCCGCGCTCACATCGAGGAGGCGAGCGAGCGCGCGGCGCAGCTAACCGCCGAGCGGCTGCGGCTGATCGCGGGACTCACCGACGAGCTCGTCGCCCAGGCCGGCACAGTCCGCCACCGGGCCGAGGAACTGCTCGCCGGGCTCGACGAGGCGATCGCAGCGGTCGAGGGGCAGCTGCGCTCGCTGTCCGCTTCCGGCGGCGCGCCCGCGGAAGCGGACGGGCCCTCGGAAGCCGAAACCTGAGGCGCTAGCCCTCTTCGACGTCGCGGCCGGCGAGCAGATAGCCCGCGGCAATTGTGGCGCCGAGGCCGATCAGCGCGGCGATGCGCAACTGGCGCCCGTAACGGACGCGGATGAAGAGGACGACGACTCGGCCGATTGCTTCGTAGACAGCGCTCATTGCCGTGCAGCGTACCCGCCGGCGCCGGAGCCGAAACGGAGGCTGGGCCTCAGTCCTCGTCCGCCGCGGCGCGGACCCGGTGCGCGAGCCGGCTCTGGAGCGTGAAGAGCTCGATGAAGCCGGGGCTGGCCTGCTGGCTGAACTCACCCCCGGACTCGCCGAAGGAGGCCAGCGACTGGTCGTAGAGGGCGTGGGGAGAGCGCCGGGCCACCGGCGTTACCGAGCCCTTGAAGAGCTTCATGGTGATCTCGCCGCTGACCATCCGGTTCGCGGAAAGCATGTAGGCGTCGAGGTCCGAGCGCAGCGGCTCGTGCCACAGACCCGCGTAGCAGAGGTAGGCCCAGTGGCTCTCGAGCGCGGACTTGAAGTTGTTCTGGTGGATCGTCGAGACGAGCTTCTCGAGGTCCTTGTGGGCCGCGAGCAGGATCGCGGCCGCTGGGACCTCGTAGAGGTCGCGGACCTTGAGGCCGACGATTCGATCCTCGATGTGGTCGACGATGCCGACGCCGTGCCGGCGCCCGAGCGCCGTCAGCCGGTCGATGAGGGGCACGAGGCCGAGCTCCTCCCCGTCGACCGAGACCGGCTTGCCCCGCTCGAAGCCGATCCGCACCAGCTCGGGCTCGTCGGGCGCCTCCTCGGGGCGGGTAACGAGCTGGAAGACGTCGTCGGGCGGCGGCTCGCTCAGATCCTCGATCGTGCGCCCCTCCGAGGAGCGTCCCCAGAGGTTGTCGTCGATCGAGTAGGGAGCGGCCTCGGTGCCGCCGGAGACCGGAATCCCGTGCTCGCGGGCGTAGGCGATCTCTTCCTCGCGACCCATCTTCCACTCCCGCACGGGCGCCAGCAGCTTCAGCTCGGGCGCCAGGGTCGCCACCGTGCCCTCGAGCCGGACCTGGTCGTTGCCCTTGCCCGTGCAGCCGTGGGCGACCGTGTCGCAGCCGTGCTCACGCGCCGCCTCGACCGCGAGCTTGGCGATCAGCGGCCGCCCCAGCGCTGTGAACAGCGGATAGCCGCCCCCGTACAGGGCGTTTGCCCGGATCGCCGGCAGCACGTAGTCGCTCGCGAACTCCTCGCGCGCGTCGACGACGACCGAGGCGATCGCGCCGAGATCCTTCGCCTTGCCGGTGACGACGTCCCAGTCCTCGTCGGGCTGGCCGAGGTTGACGGTGAGGGTCACGATCTCGGCCCCGTAGCGCTCCTGGATCCACCGCAGCATCACGCTCGTATCGAGTCCGCCCGAGTAGAGCAGCAGCACGCGGGCGACCTCGCGCGGGTCGGCCTCGTAGGAGGCGGTGGGCACGTAGCTGCTCTGCTCGGCGGGAGCCATCAGGCGCGGAAGTGTTGCATCTGAGGGGTGGAGCGCAGCGCGCTCAGACCCGCGCGGCCTGCAGCGTGACCCGAAGTCCCTCTGTGACCGCGACCCGCGGGCGCCAGCCGAGCGCGTCCGCGGCCGCCCCCGGATCGATCGCGATCCGCTTGACCTCGCCCAGTCGCGGCGGCTCGAAGACGGGCTCGATCGCATCGTCGGTGGCCTCCGAGAGGGCCGCGACGAGGTCGAGCACGCTCGTCTCGATTCCGGTGCCGATGTTGAACGGGCCCTCGAGGCCTGTCCCCTCGCGCTCGAGGCCGCCGGCCGCCGCCAGGGCCGCGGCGACTACGTCCTCGACGAAGACGTAGTCCCGCGTCTGCAGCCCGTCGCCGAAGATGGTGGGGGCCTCGCCGGCGAGGATGCGCCCGCAGAAGATCGCCGCCACGCCCGCCTCGCCGTGCGGATCCTGGCGCGGCCCGTAGACGTTTCCGAATCGCAGCGCCACCGAGGGCATCCCGTACAGGCGCCGGTAGAGGCCCAGGTAGACCTCGCCGCAGAGCTTGCTCACTCCGTAGGCGCTCTCCGGCGCGGCCGCGGCGGCCTCGGTCAGGGGGAGGTCGCGGCCGTCCCCCTCCCCGTAGATCGCGCCACCCGTCGAGGCGAACACGAGGGGACAGCCGGTGCCGACCACCTCACGCAGCGATTCGAGCACGTTGATCAGGCCCTCGATGTTGGCCCGCGCGTCGAACACCGGGTCCGCGATCGCCTTGCGCACGTCGACCTGCGCCGCCATGTGGAAGGCCTGCTCGGGCCGGAACGCCTCGATCTCGGCCTGGACGAAGGCGCGGTCGCGGATATCCCCGCGCGCGAGCCGCATCCGCTCCGGATCGGCGTCGGCGAGGTTCTCGATGCGCCCGTTCGACAGATCGTCGACGACCAGCACCTGATCGCCGCGCTCGAGCAGCGCGTCGACCAGATTCGAGCCGATGAAGCCCGCACCCCCTGTGACGATCGAACGAGTCAGGGCGCGGATCCTAGGGGACGATCCGAGCTCCGGCGCCGACCGGCGGCCGGGCTCCGCCCCGCAGCGTGACTACGGCGAGACGCCCCCGCCGCTGTTGCCTCCGCCCCCGCCGCCCCCACCGCCGGTGTTGGTCGGAGTGGTCGTGGTGGCCGTGGTCGTCGGCGTGGTGGTCGTGGCGGTCGTCGTCGGCGCCGTGGTCGTCGTGGCCGTCGAGGTCGACTTCGTCTTGGTGGACGTGCTCGTCGGGGTCGAGGTGGGCGTCGTGGTGGTCGCGGTGGAGGCCGGGACCGTGGTCACGGTCGTCGTGGTGCCGCCACCCCCGGCAGCGAGCGCAATGACGGCGATGAGCAGGCCGATCACGACTGCGACGACGGCGCCGATCGCGACCTTTTGCGCAGTCGTCAGTCCCTCGGAGGGCTCGGGCTCCTCCTCGTAGCCGTACGGGTGCCTGGGCGGCTGCCCGCCGGGCGGCCGGCCGCCGCCCGAGGACCCGCCGCCGCTGCGGCCGCCGCCGCGGCGCCGCGGCGGCTCGTCGATCGGCATGCGTCGAGTCGGATCCTCGTTCATGGTGCGACCAGTCTAAGTACGCGCCCGGCGGCTGGCCGTCACGGCGCCCTCCAGCAGCTCGAGTCCCCGCTCGAGCTCCCCGGCCCCGATCACCAGCGGCGGCAGCAGCCGGATCGTCTCCGGGTTCGGCGCGTTGACGACGACCCCCGCCTCCAGCGCCGCGGCGGCGATCGTCGCCGCGTCGAGGCCCGGCTCGAGCGCGAGGCCTGCCATCAGCCCCCGGCGGCGGATCCCGGTGATCCCGTCGATCCGCAGGGCCCTCTCCTCGAGCTCGGCGCCCCGCTCGCGCACCCCCCGCAGCAGATCCGGGTCCGAGAGGACCTCGAGGGCCGCCAGCGACGCCCGCGCCCCGAGCGGGCCGCCTGCGAAGGTCGAGCCGTGCTCGCCGGCGGTGAGGCCCTCACCGAGCTCGGGAGTGATCACGCAGGCGCCGACGGGAAGGCCGCCGCCGAGCGCCTTCGCGGCCGTGAGCACGTCCGGCCGCACGGGTGTGCCCTCGAACGCCCAGAGCGTGCCCGTCCGTCCCATCCCCGTCTGGATCTCGTCGAAGACGAGCAGTGCACCGTGGGCGTCGCAGGCCTCCCGCGCCGCGATCAGGACCTCGTCGGCGATCGGATGCACGCCCGACTCGCCCTGCACGGGCTCGGCGAAAACCGCGGCCGTCGCCGGCCCGACGGCCGCCCGCAGCGCGTCGGCGTCGTCCCGCGGCACCCCGACGAAGCCGATCGGAAGCGGCCCGAAGACGTCCTCGCGGGCGAGCTTCACGGTCGCAGCGAGCGCCCCGAGGGTGCGCCCGTGGAAGCCGTGCTCGAGGACGACGATCTCCGGCTGCCCGATCCCGCGCGCGTGGGCGTGCTTGCGAACCAGCTTGATCGCGCACTCGTTCGCCTCCGCGCCCGAGTTGCAGAGGAAGCTGCGCCCTCCCAGACTCGATTCGGCGAGCCGCTCCTGCAGGCGCAGCGCCGGCTCCGAGTAGAAGAGGTTGGACGAGCCCCAGATCCGATCGAGCTGGTCGCTGATCGCCGCCGCGATCGCCGGATGACGATGGCCGGCGTTGTGGACCGAGAGGCCGGCGAACAGATCGATGTACTCGCGGCCTTCGGAGTCCCACATCCGGCACCCCTCGCCACGCACGAACTCGACCGGCGCGCGCTTGTAGGTCGGCATCGCGAAGCGCGCCTCGATCCCGGCGAGCTCGGGGATGTGGCCGCTGACCGAAGCCCCGTTCACGGCGTCACCTTGGTGCCGATGCCGGCGTCGGTGAAGAGCTCGAGCAGAAGGCTGTGGGGCCGCCGGCCGTCGATGATGTGGGCCGCGCCGACGCCGCCGCGGATCGCCTCGACGCAGGCGCCCAGCTTCGGACGCATACCTCCTTCGAGCGAGGGGATCGCGCGCACGACCTGCTCGACGCTCGCGAGCGAGATCAGCGAGTCGGGGTCATCGGCGCTGGCGCGCCAGCCCTCGACGTCGGTCAGAAAGATCGCCTTGTAGGCCTTCAGCGCGGCCGCGACCTTCCCCGCCGCCGCGTCCGCGTTGACGTTGTAGGAGTTGCCGTCCCCGTCGGTGCCGGCGGAGGCGATCACGGGGATGTAATCGGAGGCGATGTGGTTGAGGACGTCGACGTCGACGCGCTCGATGTCCCCGACGAAACCCACCTTCTCCGCCTCGGGCGCCGGCCTGATGCGGAACAGCGTTCCGTCTTCGCCGGAGAGCCCCACCGCCGGTTGACCGTGGCGGTTGAGCCGTTGCACGATGTCGGAGTTGATCTTGCCGAGCAGCACCATCTTCGCCACCTCGACGGTCTCGCGATCGGAGACGCGGAGGCCTTCGACGAACTTGACCTCCATCCCGAGGCGCTCCATGTAGCGCGTGATCTCCGGCCCGCCGCCGTGCACGATCACCGGATTGAGGCCGACGTACTTGAGCAGCACGATGTCCGTCGCGAACTCGTCCCGCAGCGCCTCGTCCTCCATCGCCGCGCCGCCGTACTTGATCACGACGGTGCGCCCGTGGAACTCCTTGATGTATGGCAGCGCCTCCAGGAGCGTGCCGACGTTGGCGGCGAGCTCAGCCCCGCCGGCGTTCTCGATGCTCGCCTTCTCGTTCATGTCGTGTACTCCGCGTTGATCCTGATGTACTCGTGCGTGAGATCGCTGAAGAAGACGTGCGCTTCTGCCTCGCCCCGCTCGAGCCTGATCGCGATCTCGGTCTCCGGCTCGGATCCGCCGAGCCCGGCCGAGTCGATCAAGTCCGGGCCGAACTCGGGCACCCCCTCCTCGCCGGCAAGCGCCATTCCCGCTGCTTGCGCGATCCGCCCCCAGTTCGGGTCGCTGCCGTAGAGCGCCGTCTTCACCAGGGGCGAGTTCGCGATCGCGCGCGCGACGCGCTCCGCCTCGCCGGCGTCGCGAGCGCCCTCGACCCGCGCGCGGCAAACGCGGGTGGCGCCCTCGCCGTCGGCCACGACGGCGAGCGCCAGCTGCAACAGCACGGCGTCGAGCAGGCCCTCCGGCAGCGGTTGTCCAGAGGCGCCGGTGGCCTGCAGCATGACCGCGTCGTTGGTGCTCATCTGGCCGTCGACGGAGATCCGCTCGAAGGACCCGGCGACCGCGCGCCGGAGCTCCGCCTCCGGATCCGCCACGACCGCGTCGGTCTGCACGAAGCAGAGCATCGTCGCGAACCCGGGCTGCATCATCCCGGCGCCCTTCGCCTGGGCGGTGAGCGTGACGCCGCCGGCGCTGACCGCGCACCGCTTCGGACCGTTGTCGGTGGTCATGATCGCCTCGGTGAAGTCCGCGGCGTCGCCGGGGCGGCGCGCGCCCGCTGCGGCGGTGATTCCCTCGAGGACCTCGTCGATCCGCAGCGGCACTCCGATCACGCCGGTCTCGGCCACCGCGACGTTGGCGGGCTCGAAGCCGAGCTCGGCTGCCGCGCGCCGCTGCATCGCGCGCGCGTCGGCGAGCCCCTGCTCGCCCGTCGCTGCGTTGGCGTTGCCCGAGTTGACGACCACCGCCGAGAGCGCGTCCTGCCTGCATTCGTCGCGGCAGAGGCGAACCGGCGCCGCGGCCGCGGCGTTGCGGGTCAGCAGGATCGCGGAGCCCGCCCCGGGGGCGCCTCGCCCTCGTAGCCGAGCACGGCGACGTCCGTCGCCCCGCCGCCCTTGAGGCCGCAGGCCGCGGCGCCGGCGACGAAGCCGGGCGCCAGGGTGTCCGGTGCCAGCTCGGCGGTGCCCGCGGGCAGCTCGACCCACCGCGATCCGAAGGCCGTCTCGGCGCCGGTCCCCGCATCGTCGCCGGCGACGCTCAAGAGATCCCCTCCCCCTCCGGCCGCCCGTACATCAGGTTCAGGTTCTGGACGGCCTGCGAGGCGGCGCCCTTCCACAGGTTGTCGATCGCCGCGAAGACCATCACCCTGCCGTTCGCGGCGACGGTCGCGTGAATCCGGCAGATGTTGGTGTCGCGTACGTCGCGGACGCCGGGCGGGCCGTCGACGATCTCCACGAACGCCTCGTCGGCGTAGCGCTCGGAGTACAGGCGCGCGAGGTCCTCTACCGCCACGTCCTCGGTCGGGGTCACATAACAGCTCACGAGCTCGCCCTGGTCGAGCGGGACGAGATGCGGAACGAAGTTCAGTCGCGGCGCCCGTCCCCGCCGCCAGCACCTCGAGCTCCTGGCCGATCTCGGGCTCGTGCCGGTGGCCCGCGGTCTTGTACGGCGAGGGTTCTCGTCCAGCGTCACGAAGTGGTAGGCATCGCCGCCGCCGCGGCCGGCCCCCGAGACGCCGGACTTGGCGTCGACGATGACGTCGTCGATGAGCCCCGCGGATGCGAGCGGCGCCAGGGCCAGGATCGTCGCCGTCGGGTAGCAGCCGGGATTGGCGATCAGAGGCGCGCTCGCGATCTCTTTGCGGTACAGCTCCGGAAGGCCGTAGACCGCCTCCGGGAGCAGCTCCGGCGCGCCCAGCTCCCCGTACCACTCGCGGTAGTCCTCGGGATCGCGGAGTCGGAAGTCGGCGCTCAGATCGACCACGGCGAGGCCGAGCTCGCGCAGCCCGGCGACGACCGGCGCCGCGGCGCCATGCGGATAGGCGACGACCGCGGCGTCGCACTCCTCCGCCCCGTCGATATCGAGCTCGACGAGCTCGAGCGGCGACCCGGTATCGGGGGTAGAGGTCGGTCGAGCCGCGTGCCGGCGTCGGAGCGCGACGTGATCTCGACGAGCTCGAAGCGCGGATGCCGCCACAGAAGCTGCGCGGTCAGCGCCCCGGCGAAGCCGGAGGCGCCCGCGACCAGGACCCGTGCGGCCGGATCGCCGTCGAGCGGCTGGGTGATCCCCTCAGCCACGGAGCTCACCTCCCAGCGCGGCGAGCGCCGCGATGATCTCCTCGCGTGGCCCGGCGACATCGGCATCGCTGAGCGTCCGGTCGGCGGCCCGGAACTCGAGCCGGAGCGCCAGGCTGCGCCGCCCCTCCCCCACCTGCTCGCCCTCGTAGACGTCGAAGATGCGGGCGGAGCGCAGCAGCTCCCCACCGGCCCGAGCGCCGCCTCCACGACCTCGCCCGCCGGAACGCCGGCGTCCAGGACGACCGCGATGTCCTCGACCACTGCCGGATAGGAGGTGAGATCGCGCGTAGGTCTCGGCCCCGCGCCCGGCGGCGTCGATCAAGGCGCCGGCGTCGATTTCGAAGGCGACGGTCACCGGCAGGTCGCGCTCGGCGGCCAGCGTCGGGTGCAGCTCACCCACCCAGCCCGCGGCGCGCTCGCCGATGGTCACCGCGGCCGCGCGCCCCGGATGCAGGAAGGGCCGCTCGGCCGGCCCGAAGGAGGCGGGCGCCGAGCGCCTGCGCAGAGGTGCTCGACGAGACCCTTGGCGACGTAGAAGTCGGCCGTCTGCCCGGCCCCGCGCCAGCCCGGCGCGGTGAGCGAGCCGCAGACCACGGCGGCGATCCGGTGCGGCTCGTGACGGGCGCCGGGCGCTCGCCGGCGAAGCGGCCGTCGAGAACCCCGCCCTCGGTCGGCGCCGGCGCCGGCAGGTAGACGCGGCCCGACTCGAACAGGCCGATCCGCGAGGCGCCACGGGCGACGTTGTAGGCGGCCGCGTCGAGCAGCCCGCCGCAGCAGGTCGGTGCGCATCACCGACTGATCCTCCGAGAGCGGGTTGTGGGCGCGGACCGCCTGGACGTCGTCGAGCCCGAGTCCGGCCGCGGCGTCGGGGGCGACGAAGCTCCAGGTGATTGCCTCGTCGAGGCCGACGCCGGCGAGCGCATCCTCGGCGAGGCGCAGCAGGGCCTGATGGCGGTCGCAGGCCGCCGAGGCCCGGGGGCCGGGCCGGCAGCGTCGCCGGCAGGTGCTCGTCGATCCCGTGCACGCGTCCGACCTCCTCGATCAGGTCGACTTCGCGGGTGATGTCGAAATGGCGGTCAGGCGGCACCGAGACGAGCAGCGAATCGTCCCCCTCGGGCTCGGTCCCGAATCCGAGACGCCGCAGGTAGGCGGCAGAGCGCTCGCGGCCGATCTCCATTCCGAGCAGACCCTCGGTGCGGGCGGTGCGCAACCCGAGCGCGAACGGGCTCGATACCGGGCAGCCCGGGCATCGACGTCGATCGTGCCCGGCACGAGCCTGCGGCCCGCAGAGCTCGATCATCAGCTTCGCGGCGACGCGCTGGGCCCGCATCGCGAGCTCGGGATGGAGCTGCTTCTCGAACCGGGTGGAGGCCTCCGAGCGCAGCCCGAGCTTGCCCGAGGTGTGGAGGATGTTGGTCCCGTCCCAGGTCGCGACCTCGAGCAGCACCGGCCTCGTCGTCTCCGAGACCTCCGAGACCTGGCCGCCCATGATCCCGGCGATCCCCGTGGGCCGCTCGCGGTCGCAGACGAGCACCGCCTCCGAGTCGAAGGTGCGCTCGACGTCGTCGAGCGTGCGTCATCCTCTCCCCGTCGGCCGCGCGGCGGACGATGAGCTCGCCGCCGGGGACCTTGTCGAGGTCGAAGGCGTGCAGCGGCTGGCCCGGTCAGCAGCATCACGTAGTTGGTGATGTCGACGACGTTGTTGATCGGCCGCTGCCCGGCGGCCGCGAGCCGCTGCTTCAGCCATGGCGGGCGAGGGCCCGATCTCGACCCCGGTGAAGGCCCGGGCGGTGAACCGCGGGCAGAGCTCGGGGACCTCGACGGCGACCGAGGCGTAGCTCGGAGACCTCGCCCTCGCCGCGCGCCTCGGCGTCGTCGTCCCAGGGCTCCGGGGCGAGCTCGGCGCCGGTGATCGCGTGCACCTCGCGCGCGACGCCGTAGACGCCGAGGCAGTCGGGCCGGTTCGGGGTGATCTCGAGCTCGAGCACGGGCTCGGCGATCGGCAGCACCTCCGGCAGCGGCGTCCCGGGCGCAGTGGGCCGGTCGCCCGTCGCGAGCGGAGGACGGCGATGATCCCGCTCCGCGTTCGGCGCCGATCTCCATCTCGGCCTCCGAGAGGATCATCCCGCTCGACTCGACGCCCCGGAGCTTCGCCTTGCCGAGCTTCTGCCCGCCGGGCATCACGGCGCCGGGCAGCGCGACGGCGACCGTCTGGCCGGCCGCCACGTTCGGGGCGCCGCAGACGATCGTCCGCGGCTCGCCCTCGCCGACGTCGACCGCGCAGACGCGGAGCCGGTCGGCGTTGGGGTGCTGCGTCGGCCGCTAGACCCGGCCGACCACGAAGCCGTCGCCCGCGGGGCGCCGGCGTGGTCGATGCGCTCGACCTCGGTCCCGGTCATCGTCAGCCGCTCGGCGAGCTCGCGCGGGCGTCGAGGCCCGGAATCGCAGTAGTGCACCGCAGCCAGTGACATCGGAACGCCTCGCGACCTCGGAACTGCTCCAGGAAGCGGACGTCGTTGTCGAAGAACAGGCGCAGGTCGGGCACGCCGTGCTTGAGCATCGCGATCCGCTCGATGCCCATGCCGAAGGCGAACCCCTGCACGCGCTCGGGGTCGTAGCCGCGTCGCGCGACGAACCCGAAGACGTTCGGGTCGACCATCCCGGCGCCGAGGATCTCGAGCCAGCCCGTGCCCTTGCAGAGGTTGCAGCGCGCCGCCTCGGCGAGGCTGCCGGTGCCGCCGCAGCGGAAGCAGGAGACGTCGACCTCGACGCTGGGCTCGGTGAACGGGAAGAAGTGCGGGCCGGATCCGGACCTCGCGCTCGGGCCCGAAGACCGCGCGGGCGAACGTCAGCAGCGTCCCGTGCAGGTCGGCGAGGGTGATGTCGGCGCCGACCGCGAGCCCCTCGATCTGGTTGAACATCGGCGTGTGGGTGGCGTCGGAGTCGCGCCGGTAGACCGTGCCCGGGACGACGATGAAGATCGGCGGCTGCTGCGCCTCCATGCCGCGCACCTGCATCGGCGAGGTGTGGGTGCGCAGCAGCACGTCGCGCGGCCCCGGCGGCACGCTCAGCGGCTCGCCGTCGGCGCCGTACAGCGCCACCCCGCTCGGCGAGCGTCTCGGGATCGACGTAGAAGGTGTCCTGGAGCATCCGCGCGGGATGCCCGGGCGGGTGGTTGAGGGCGGTGAAGTTGTAGTAGTCGTGCTCGATCTCGGGGCCCTCCATGACCCGGTAGCCGAGGCCCGACGAAGACGTCCTCGATCTCGCGCCGGGTCCGCGTCAGCAGGTGCAGGTGGCCGGCCGCGACGGGCGGCGTCCCCGGCAGCGTCACGTCGATCGCGCTCGGTCGGCCAGCCGCGCCTCGAGCTCGCCGGCCTCGAGCTCGCCACGGCGCGCTTCGAGCTCAGCGCTTCGATCGCCTTGCGCGGACCTCGTTGCCGCCCTTGCCGACCGGCGCCGCGCTCGGCCGGGTCGAGCTCGCCGATCCCGCGCAGGATCGTCGGGCAGCTCCGCCTTGCGGCCGAGGTAGCGGACCCGCAGCTCCTCGAGCTCGGCGGCCGCACCGGCGGCGGCGATCGCCGCCTCGGCCTCGGTGCGGATCTCGGTGATCCGCTCGATCATTGCTCCAGCCTCGCCCGGGTGCGCGGCCAGAGCGCGGCGGCCGACGATATCCGGTGCAGGCGCGATGGCCGCACTCGCCGCGACGTTCAGCGACTCGGCGCCCGGTCGCAGGGGGATCGTAGCGGTCGCCTCGCAGGCGGCGAGCGACCTCGCCGGAGACCCCGTCGCGCTCGGCCCCGAGCACGAGGGTCGCCGGGACCCGAGCGGCGAGCTCGGCGTCGAGGTCGCGGCCCCCGTGGGCGACCAGCGCCGAGCCGGGGCGCCGGTGTCGCCGCCACCGGGCGAGCGCGGCGGACAGGCGAACACGGCGCCCATGCTCGCCCGCACGGCCTTCGGCGAGTACGGGTCGGCGCAGCCGGCGCCGAGCACCACGCGCGCCGCCGCACGAGCGCGGCGGCGCTGCGGACGATCGTGCCGACGTTGCCGGGATCGGCGACGCCGTCGAGGAAGACGCAGGGGCCGCTCTCGGGCACGGGTCGCATCCGGCAGGTCCCAGACGGCGATCACCCGCGTCCCCGAGCCGAGCGTCGAGCACCGCGTCGAGCAGCTCCGGCTCGACCTCGATCGCCGGCCGGCGCCGGCTCGGCGCCCGGGGGCGCGCGCAGCGAGCACGACCGCGGCTTCCGGCCCGCGGTCGAGCCCCGCCTCGAGCAGGTCCTCGCCCTCGGTCACGAACAGCCGAGCCGCGCGCGGCCCCGCCCTTCGTGCCAGGCTGGCGGACCAGCTTCAGCTTCTCGTTCGTCGGGGCTCGTGATCACTCTGTCATCTGTTCTCGTCTGGCTTCGATTCTCGGCTTCGGGCAATAAAAAAGGCGGCCGCATCGCGGTCCGCCCGGGAGAGTCGCCTATGCGACCGCGGCTACGCCGCGGCCTCCCGGGCCACCTCGGCAAATCGGCGGAACGCCTCGGGATCGCGCACGGCGATGTCGGCCAGCATCTTGCGGTTGACCTCGACGCCGGCTTCGCTTGATGCCGTGCATGAACTCGGAGTAGCTCATCTCGTTCTGGCGGGCGGCGGCGTTGATCCGGGTGATCCAAAGGCGCCGGAAGTCGCGCTTGCGGTTGCGGCGATCGCGGTAGGCGTAGTTGCCCGACCGCATGACCTGCTCGTTCGCGAAGCGGTACGAGTGTGCTTGCGCCCGTAGTAGCCCTTCGCCTGGGCGAGAGTCTTCTTGCGCCGCTTGCGGCGCGCGACGGCGTTGGTTGCGCGCGGCATCGGCTAGCGCCCCTTCCGGCCCGCGAGCAGGTGGTTGACCCGCGTCGAGTCCTGCGGCGAGATCTCGACAGGCTTGCGCATCTGGCGCTTGCGCTTCGGCGACTTCTTCTCGAGGATGTGGCTCGAGAAGGCGGCGTGCCCGCGCAGCTTGCCCGTTCGCGGTCTTCTTGAACCGCTTCTTCGACGCCGGAATGTGACTTCATCTTGGGCATGGGCGGCGGCGTATGTAAGCAAACCTGACCCCCGAGCGCCAGTCGCTCGCGCTTACCCGGTGTCAACAGTTCGAGGCGACCGGCGTCAGCGCTTCCCGGCGAGGTCGCGGGCGCCGAGGGCACGGATGCCGTGAGCGCTAGTGGCAGCGCCACAGCGCCACGTGACGCGGACGAGGACGCCGCCATCGGCGTCCGCGAGCCGCCGGCCGGCCGTCTACGGCCTTGCCGGCTTCCTTCGACGGGCGCGAGGACCATGTGCATGTTGCGGCCCTCGCGCTGCGGCGTCCTGCTCGATCACGGCGATGCTCGCCGAGGTCCTCGTAGAGGCGGTCGAGCAGCGCCCTGCCACGCTCGGGATGCGCCTGCTCGCGGCCGCGGAACATGATCGTCACCTTGACCTTGTCCGTCTTGTTGAGGAAGCGCGCGACGTGGCCCTTCTTGGTCTCGTAGTCGTGGTCGGCGATCTTCGGCCGCAGCTTGATCTCGCGGACGTTGACCTGCTGCTGGTGCTTGCGCGCCTGCTTCGCCTTCTGCTCCTGCTCGTACTTGTACTTCGAGTAGTCGAGCAGGCGGCAGACCGGCGGGCGCGAGTCGGCGGCGACCTCGACCAGGTCGAGATCGGCCTCGCGGGCGATGCGGCGGGCCTCGTCGGTTTCGACGACCCCGACCTGCTGGCCGTCGGCGCCGATCAGGCGGACCTTGGGAACGCGGATGCGCTCGTTGATCCTGGTCGGGTCCCGGTCGGGGGGACGCCGGTCGAAGCGTCGCGGGACCGGCACTAGCTGAGAGAAGGCGGAGCTGCAAGCTACGGCGGAGCTGGTACGGAGAGACGGGCAGGCAAGGGTGGGCGCGGGCGCTCAACGGCGCGGCGGGGTGTGGTTCCCTTGCATCGCGGCGCAGTATACGCACGCGATCGCCTCCTTGCAAGGCCGATCCGGCTCAGCGCGTCGAGCCGCGCGGCCAGGGCCGCCGGCGACATCGCCCCGAGCTCGCCGTCGGCGTGGGAGCGGACCGAGGGCTCCCCCGCCTCCACCTCGCGGTCGCCGAGCACGAGCATGTACGGCACCTTGGCGAGCTCCGCGTCGCGGATCTTGCGCCCGACCGACTCCGAGCGCTCGTCGAGGCGGGCCCGGACGCCGAGCTCGCGCAGCTCGGCTTCGATCGCCGGCCGCGGCCTCGTTGTGGCGGTCGGCGACCGGCAGCACGATCGCCTGCGTCGGCGCCAGCCAGTCCGGGAACCGGCCCGCCGTAGTGCTCGATCAGGATCCCCGCGAAGCGCTCCATCGAGCCGAGCAGCGCCCGGTGGATCATCAACGGCCGGTGCTCGGCGTTGTCCGCGCCCTGGTAGGTGAGCCCGAAGCGCTCGGGCATGAAGAAGTCGAGCTGGCAGGTGCCGAGCTGCCAGGAGCGGCCGAGCGCGTCGGTGACGTGGAAGTCGATCTTCGGCCCGTAGAAGGCGCCGTCGCCGGGGTTGAGCACGTACTCGCGCCCGAGCCCGTCGAGGGCGTCGCGCAGCATCCGCTTCCGCCTGCTCCCAGACCTCGTCGCTGCCGATCGACTTCTCCGGCCGGGTCGAGAGCTCGACCGTGACGTCCTCGAAGCCGAACAGCGCGTAGAGCTCGTCGATCGCCTCGATGATGTCGACGCACCTCGTCCTCGGTCTGCTCGAGCGTGCAGTAGACGTGGGCGTCGTCCTGGGTGAAGGCGCGGACTCGGAGCAGCCCGTGGAGGACGCCCTCGCGCTCGTAGCGGGAGACGCGGCCGAACTCGGCCAGCCGCAGCGGCAGCTCCCGGTAGGAGTGCGGCGACCGGAGTCGAAGACGAGGCAGGCGCCGGGGCAGTTCATCGGTCGCACCGCGAAGCGGCGGTCGTGCTCGTCGCGATCGCGCTCGGCGGGCTCGGCGAAGAACATGTTCTCGCGGTAGTTGTCGTAGTGGCCGGAGCGATGCCAGAGCTCCTCGTCGAGGATCTGCGGCGTGTCGATCCGCTGATAGCCGCGCTTGTCGAGCTGCTCACGGACCTTGCCCTCGATCAGATCGAGCAGCACGGTCCCCTGCGGCAGCCAGAAGGGCATCCCCGGCGCCTCCTCGCGCAGCAGGAACAGATCCAGCTCGGGCCCGAGCTTGCGGTGGTCGCGAGCCTTCGCCTCCTCGATCCGCTCGAGATGGGCCGCGAGGTCCTTCTTGCTGAAGAAGGCGGTGCCGTAGATCCGGGTCAGCATCTGGCGCGTCTCGTCGCCCCGCCAGTAGGCGCCGGCGACGGAGTTCAGCTTGATCGCCTTGATCCGCCCCGTCGAGGGCGCGTGCGGGCCCCGGCAGAGATCGGTGAAGGGGCCGTTCCGGTACAGGGAGACGCTCTCCACCCCCTGATCGCGCACCAGGTCCTCGATCAGCTCGACCTTGAACGGCTGCTCCTCGCGGACGAAACGCTCGAGCGCGTCTCCGACGGGGATGTCGGTGCGCTCGAAGGTCTCGTCGGCGGCGATGTGCTCGGCCATCTTCTCCTCGATCGCGGGGAAGTCGGCCTCGCTCACCTTGACGCCCTCGGGGAACTCGAAGTCGTAGTAGAAGCCGTCGTTGATCGGCGGGCCGATCGAGACCTTCGTCCCGGGCCACAGCTCGCAGACCGCCGTCGCCATCACGTGCGCCGCGTCGTGGCGGATCACATCGAGGGCCTCCGGGCTGCGGTCGGTGACGATCGAGATCTCCTCGCCATCGGCCAGCGGCGCCGCGAGGTCGCGCACCTCGCCGCCACTGGAGACCGCGAGCGCCGCTTTCGCGAGGCCGGGCCCGATCGCGGCGGCGGCATCGGCGCCGGTCGCCCCTTCGGGCAGCTCGAGCGGGGTCCCGTCCGGGAGCTTGACGGTGATTGCGGTGGCCGAAGACATGGGCGCACGATCCTAGATGACCGAATCGGGCCGACCCCGCTCGCGGCGGCGGATACAGTCCCGCGGCGGATGGAGGCGAGCGAGCGGTCAGCGCCGGGCATCGACGGCCTCAGCCGCTGGATCGGGCTGCGCTGGGAAGCGCACGACCGGGTCCGGCTCACGGTCCGCCCCGAGCTCCTCAACCCGGCCGGTCTGCTCGCCGGCGGGGTGAGCTACGCGATGGTCGACTACTGCATGGGTTCGACCCTGTGGCAGGCGCGCGAATCGGGGGAGCGGATCGCGACGATCAACATCGCGATCAACTACCTGCGCACGGCCCGCTCCGGGGACGTGATCTGCACCTCGACGCTCGACCGCCGCAACGATCGCAACGCGATCCTCTCGAGCCGCGTCTTCGCCCCCCAGCCCGACGGCTCCGAGCGCCTGCTCGCGACCGCGATCGGCAGCTACGCGATCTTCCCGGCCGAGCGGCTCGGCGGCTACGACCGCGGACCCCGGGCGCCGGAGGGACCCGGCTAGCTAGTGGACCCGTCCACTAACCGTCAACGAGGCCGAGACCGCAGTCGGTGGGCTCGTCCGGATTGACGTCGATCGTCCCCGCCGCCGGCTGCTCCACCTTCCAGAGCTCGACCTTGCCGACCGTTCGGAGGCGGCGGGTGTTGGCGAACGGCGCCTCGCGCACACTGCCGGTCGTGACGACGTAGTCGATGCCCGCGGGCGCCTTCCCCGGATAGGTTCCGGCATCGGGGACCGCCGCGACGCAGATCGGATCGGCTCCGCGCAGCTCCCAGCCGTAGAAGTCCCGGGCGTGCTGGCCCTCGATCTGGGCCGCGGGTGCGAGCAGCAGCGCCGGCTCGCCGGAGAGGCGGCCGCGCAGGCTCGTGACGTCGGTCGTGTAATGGCCGGGACCGACGGGCGCCTTCGCGAGCGCGAGCGCGCTCGAGCCCGCGGCCGCGAGCACGAAGGCGGCCGCGAGCGCCGTGCCGACCCCGACGCCGCCGCGCAGCGGCGAGAAGCGGGCGGCGAGCACGCCGCGGAGGCTGATCAGCATGAGCACGGGCGCGGTCATCTGCAGCGCCTTGGCGGCGGTGTAGGGCGTCCCGAAGATCAAGGCCGCAAGCCAGATCCCGAGCGCCGTGAGAAGCGCCGCCAGCAGCGCCGCCTCGCGCTCGGCCAGGGCCCGGCGCAACCCGACGGCGAACGCCGCCAGGGCGAGCAGCGCGCCGAGGTAGAAGACGATCGCCGGGACCGCCCCGTGTCCGGCCTCGACCCGGAAGTCACCGGAGGGCCAGACCCCGAGCACCTCGGGCGCCGGGATATCGCCGAAGAGGTTGCCGAGCCGGTCGTCGAACTGCTGGCCCCCGCGCCCGTGGCCGCCCCCGCCCGAGTCGGAGGCGCCGGCGGCGGCGAACAGCCGATGGCCGCCGATCGCCGCCTGCGGCTCCGCAGGCGCGGTCGCCACGTTGCCGGCGCTGGCGCCGAACTCGACTATGCGGTGCGCTTCCGGCGCGACGAGGACGGCGAGGAGCAGCACACCGACCGCGAGTCCGGCGAGCGCACCCCGTAGGCGGGCGAGCGCCGCGCGCCGGTCGCGGAGGAGCGCGATCAGGGCCCACACCAGGGCCGTCCCCCCGAGCCAGGCGAGCCCGGGCCCCGAGTACGCGTACAGGCAGCCGGCCATCAGCAGAGCCGCCGGGATCGCGAACCCGCGCCCGGGCGTCGCGTCCCCCTCCCGCCGACCGAGCTCGCGCAGCCACAGCGCGAAGCCGAGCAGAAAGGTGGCCTCGAACAGCTCCTTGAAGGCCCCCTGCGCGAGGTAGGAGGCGACGAGAAACGGGATCCCGACGAGCGGTGCCGCCACGAGCGCCCGCCGCGGCCCGAGCTCGCGCGTGCCGGCGAGCGCGGTCAGAGCCATCAGCACCGGGACCGCGATCGTGATCCCGGTGAAGCCGGAGACGATGTTGCCTCCGGCAAGCTCGGCCCCGGCAACGGCGAGCGAGTGCGGGCCGACGGGGTATCCCTGGCGGATCAGGAGCGGGCGGGCGGTGTGCGAGTGGGCGATGCCGTCGGCGACGAACAGGTGCTGGGACATGTCGACGTTGAAGCCCGTGCCGAGGATCCCGAAGTGACCCTCGGCCGCGAACGGGATCGAGACCGCGAGCAGCGCGATCAGCCCGACGCCCCCGCCCTGGATCGCCTCGCGCACGCCGAAGCCCGTGCCGGGCAGCGCGGGGAGGCAGACGAGCGCGAGCGCCGCGATCCCGATCAGCGCCGTCAGCCCCTCCCCCGGCAGGCGCACGAGCAGCCAGGCGGCAACCGTGATCGCACCGAGCCCAACGGCGGGAGCGACCCAGCTCCACTCGCGCCGCCCGGCGAGCCACATCGCGGCGGCGCCGATCGGCAATGAGGCCGCGATCACGAACAGCGCGGCTGCGTAGGTACCGAGCATCGGCGCGCGAGGATAGTGCCGCGGAGCCCGGGCTCAGCCCGCGGCGCCGCTCGGCCGCTCGGCCTCGATGCCCAGCCGGCGCTCCATGACGGCGATGGCCTCGGGATTGGAGTCGATCAGCAGGAAGTCGCGCCCGAGCTCGCGGGCGACGGCGCCGAGGGTGCCGCTGCCCGCGAAGAAGTCGAGGCAGAGCTCTCCCGGCCGCGAGGAGGCGGTGACGATCCGGCGCAGGATCCCCTCCGGCTTCTGCGTCGGATAGCCCGTTTTCTCGCGCCCGGCGGTGGGCACGATCGTGTGCCACCAAACGTCGGAGGGCAGCTTCCCGCGCGCCGCCTTCTCCGGCCCGACCAGGCCCGGAGCCATGTAGGGCTCGCGGTCGACGGCCTCGGAGTCGAAGTGGTAGGCGCCCGGATCCTTCACGTAGACGAGGATCGTGTCGTGCTTGGCCGGCCAGCGGCGCTTCGTGCGGCCGCCGAAGTCGTACGCCCAGACGATCTCGTTCAGGAACCGGTCGCGCCCGAAGAGCTCGTCCAGCAGCAGCTTCACGTAGTGGGCCTCCCGGGGGTCGAGGTGCACATACAGCGTTCCCGTCGGCGCCAGTACCCGGTGCGCCTCACGCAGTCGCGGTTCGAGGAAGCCGAGGTAGTCGCCGAAGCTGTCCTCGTAGGCGAGCTCGGAGAGCAGCCGCGAGCTGTACCGGCGACCACCGAAGCCGGTGCGCTCTCCATCCGGATCGGCGCGGGTCTCCAGCGTGCGTCGTCGCTGGGTCGAACCGGTGTTGAAGGGCGGGTCGATGTAGATCAGATCGACCGCGGCGTCGTCGAGCGTCGCTAGAACGGCGAGGTTGTCCGCGAGGACGATGCGACCGGCGGCGGCGCTCACAGCTCGCGCTCGTAGAGAAGCATCCGCTCCCGCCCCGTCTCCGGCGCCCCGGGATCGACGAGGTTGGTGAAGCCGAAGCGCTCGTAGAGTCGGTGCGCGTCGCGGTCCCCCTCATCGGTGCCGAGCTCGATCCAATGGCAGGCGCGGTCGCGGGCGAAGCCGAGCATCGCCTCGATCAGGGCGGCTCCCAGTCCCCGCCGCCTGTGGTCGGGGACCACGTAGAGCTCGGCGATATACGCCTCGCCGGCAGCCTCCCAGAGCGATGGGCGCACGCGGACGACGCCGATCCCGGCGGGCAGCGCGCCGTCGGCCCGCGCCAGGAAGGCGGCGAAGTCGTCACCGCCAAGCTCGGCCAGCCGCTGCGCGAGGAACCCGGGACCGGGCGACGGGTGGTAGTAGGCCCGGTTGAAGCGGTCGAGCAGCTCGGCGGCCGCGCGTAGGTCTCGCTCGCTCTCCGCCCGGACGACCGGGGCACCGTCCGCGTGCCGCTCGCTCATGGCCCCAGCCTAGGGCCACGGCGGGATCCGGGGCCGCTCTCAGCCGGAGCCGTCGGCGGCGCTCGTCAGAAAGGTCGCCGCCATGTCGAGCTCGCCGTGCTCGTCGACGGCCTCCTCGAAGCGGCGGCGGATCGTCGCGATGAGCGGCAGATCGGCTCCGTATTGGTCCGCGGCCGCCTCGACCAGGCCCGCGTCCTTGGCGGCGAGCGCCAGCTTGAAGGCGGGGTCGAAGCTGCGCTCTTGCATCGCCTTGCCCTTGACGTGGGCGTAGCCGGCGTCGAGCGGCCCGCCCTCGATCGCCGACAGGAAGGCGTCGGGGTCGACGTCGAGGCGCTCGGCCAGGGCCACGGTCTCGGCCAGGCCTTCGACCAGGGCCAGGATCCAGGCGTTGGTGACCAGCTTGAGGCGCGTTCCGCCCCCTGCACCTCCAACCCACAGGGTCCGCTTGCCGAGTGCGCCGAAGACCGGGCCGCAGCGCTCGTGCTCGCCCTCGGGGCCGGAGGCGAGGATGACGAGCTCGCCCGCCTCGGCCGGCTGCTTGGTGCCGAGCACGGGCGCGTCGACGAGGCTCACGTCGACGTCTCGGGCCAGCTCGGCGCACCATTCCGTGCCCTCGATGCCGATCGTGCCCATCTGCAGCCAGAGCCGGTCCGACTCGGACTCGGGCTCCAGAGCCCGGCGCGCGGTCTCGATCGTCGCCTCCGCGTCGGCGAGGATCGTGAGCACCACCTCGGCCCCCGACGCCGCCTGCTCCGGCTCGTCGACGACCGTCGCTCCGAGTTCGGCGAGCGGCTCGGCCCGCTCCCGGGTGCGGTTCCAGGCGCGGACCTCGAAACCGGCGTCGAGCAGGTTGCGGGCCATCGCGGCGCCGATCGTGCCGCCGGCTCCGAGCACGGCTATCGGGCTTGGCTTCACACCGGGCAACCTACCCGGCCGGGTGCGCGGGAAAACCGCCTCGGCATCAGGCCGGCCGCGTCGTCGGGGGCCGGAGCGGCCCGCATCGCCTCCGGCTCGTGCAGCTGCCGCCGCGTCCCGCGGGCGAGCATGTAGCGCCCGCGCACCCGGCTGGGCGGGCGCCTACAGCCCGCGCGCGATCACCCCGGCCGCCTCGCTCAGATCGGCGGCCTGCGCGTGCGGTTGCGGCAGGGCCGCCAGGTACTCGGACTCCACGCCGGCGACCCACACAGCGCGCAACCCGGCGAGGGTGGCCCCGGCGCAGTCCCAGGCGTGAGCTGCGACGAGAAAGGTGCCCTCGCGATCCGCCCCCCGGCAGGCGAGCTCGTAAACCGCCGGAGCGGGTTTGCTCGTCTCGACCTCGTCGCAGGAATGGACGGCGTCGAAGCTCTCTCTGAGCCCGCCACCGTCGAGGAGCGACTCCGTGTTCTCGAGACTGCCGTTGGAAAGTGCCACGAGTCGCACCCCCTTGGCTCGCAACCGCGCGCACGCCTCCACTGCGCCCGGCGCCGGCTCGAGCTGCGCGAAGGCGCCGACGATCGCGCTGACGTCGGCGGCGCGCACGGAGCCGATCCCGTGGACTGAAAGGGCACGCGGCAACGCCGCCTCCAGCACGCTGCGCAGCGGCGCATAGCCGCCGGCGTGCGAGAGAGCGAAGAAGTCGCGCAGCGCCTGGCCGAACCAGAGCTCGAGCGCCGAGCCCGGGGCCCCCAGGCGGACCAGCTCCGCACGGACCCCTTCGAGGCTGAACAGAGTCCCGATCACGTCGAAGACAACGGTCGGTCCGCTGCGCCGCTCCTCCCTCCCCGCCGGCGGTGTTGGGGCTTCCATGCTCGTCGGCTACCCGCTGTCTGCCGGAAAACGCACCTGGACCGCCATCGCGCGCGGCGACGCCGGAGGGCCGGGCTGGCCGCGTCCCCGGCCTCCGGCGTCCCGCGAGGGCATACCGGCGGCGCGAACGGGTAGGCCCTCGGCATGCAAGCCTCAAGTCCCGAACCCATCCACCACTCGGGCCCGACGCCACGACCGCTGCGGCGTCAGTTCGACCGCTACGACCCGGACGACGCGCGTCCTCTCGGCGCCTACACGGCTCTCACGGCGACGTTCGCCGGGTTGGCAGCCGCCGCCGTCTACGCCCTCCGGGCGAGCGACCGGCCTCTCCCCCGCCCCCGGCTGCGCGACAGCCTCCGCCTTGGTGTCGCCACCCACAAGCTCGCGCGACTGGTCGCCAAGGACAAGGTGACGAGTCCCTATCGGGCGCCGTTCGTCCGCTTCCAGGACACCGACGGCGCGGCCCCGGCAGAGGTCGAGGAAGCGCCGCGCGGGAGCGGGTTCCGCTACGCGATCGGCGAGCTCATCGGCTGTCCGTACTGCCTGGCGCCGTGGATCGCCACCGGCCTGCTGGTGGGCGAGGCGCTCGCCCCGGAGCAGACGCGGGCGCTGACGTCGGTGATGGCGATCGTCACCGTCTCCGACTGGATGCAGATCCTTTACAAGGGCAGCGAGCGCAAGCTGCTCTGATCGCTCCCGGGCCCCGGCCGATCCAGCCAGGATCAGCGCCCGGTTTTCCCGTGACTTGAGAGCTGGGTCATCCAACCCGGGGCGCCGCGAGCCGGCCTCACGCGAGCGTGCTGAGAGGAACCCCGACGATCTCGAGCCGGCGGGTCAGGCCGTCGAGGGCGAAGTCGCGGATCGCGTCGGGCTCGACGCCGAGCCGCCGGAGGTCCGGGCCGTCGCCGGCCTGGCCGGGCGAGAGCGACTCAGCCACGGCCCCTAGCACCTCGCGCAGCATCGACCGCACCGCATCGGCCGCCTCTGGCCGCTGCCGGACCGTCTCGCGCAACATCCAGACGCCGTAGCCGATGTGTCGGGTCTCATCGTGGTGGATCAGCGAGTAGCCCCTGACGAAGCCCGGCAGCAGGGACTCACGCTCGAGGTAGTCGGTGGCGAACTTGAACGTCGTCAGGCCGAGCGTCCCCTCGAGGATCAGGTGATACAGCGTCACGAACCGGACCTTCGCATCGAGGCTCCCGGGCTCCGCCACGAGGCGCTCGTGGGCGCCGACGAGGATGTCGTCGAAGATCAGGCGGAAGGCGTCGGAGACCTCGGCGCCGGCTCGTGCCACGTGGGCCGCGACGGTGGCCGGCTCGGCGATCACCTCGTCCTGAAAGCGCGCGTAGAACTGCATGTGGCGCGCCTCGTCGACCTGCTGCGTCGCCAGGAAGCTCGCCTCCTCCTCGCTGCCGTGCGCGCCGACGAGGCCCGAGAACTTGGTCGTGATCCGCTCCTCGGCCACCATCAGCGACGCGAGGACCCAGTAGAGCAGCTCGCGGTCGCCCTCTTCCAGCGCCGGCCACTGGCGCCGATCGTCGGTGAGGTCGACCTCGAACGGATTCCACTGCGAGCCCTCCCACCGCCGGTAGAGGGTCTGCGGGTCGTTGAGCTGAATCGTCAGCTCAGCCAAGCCGAGATCTCCCGCAGCGCCTCCGGCTTGACGTAGTAGTAGGCCCACAGTCCCTGACGCTCGGAGCCGACGATGCCGGCGTCCCTGAGCTTCTTGAGGTGATGGGAGACGGTCGGCTGCGAGAGGTCGAACAAGGGCACGAGCTCGCAGACGCAGACCTTGCCGGCGTGCTTCCGCAGGACGTCGACGAGTTGCATGCGAACGGGGTCCCCGAGCGCCTTCGCGACCTCCGCCATGCGCTCGGCATGGGCGCGCTCGATGTCCGGGTAGACGACGGGCTCGCAACACGGCGCTCCCTTGGGTCGTTTCTGCTTCGGCGACAGCTCGAGTGCATCCACGGTTCGTTCCTTTCCGGACGGAGTCACATCGACAGATATCTATGCAGTTAACTCGGTTGTCCCCGTCGCTGTCAATGCGACGCCCCTCTACGCGGGTTGGTCGGCGTGCGGCAGCACCGCATCGGCCGCCTCCTCCGGAGTGATGTCCGGATAGATGACCCCGATGACGAGGAGCGCCACGCCGGCGCCGACGAGCTGCGCGAGGACGAACGAGGGCACCGAGGCGGGCGCGATGCCGGCGAAGGTGTCCGAGAACATGCGGCCGACGCTGATCGCGGGGTTCGCGAAGCTGGTCGAGCTGCTGAAGAAGTAGGCGCCACCGATGTAGGCGCCGACCGCGGCCGGCGCCAGCTCGCCGCGACCGCTGCGCGCCAGGGAGAAGATCACGAACAGCAGTCCGAGGGTCGCGATCACCTCCGAGAGGAAGTGCGGCGGCGAGGCCCGATGGGTCTCGGAGATGCTCACCGCGGAGAGGTCGAACATCAGGTTGGCGAGAATCGCGCCGGCGATGCAGCCCAGGATCTGGGCCGGGATGTACGCGAACGCCACCCGCCACCGCAAACCTCCGAAGGCAGCGTCGACCAGCGAGACGACCGGGTTGAAGTGCCCGCCCGAGACCGGTCCGAACATGAGGATGAAGGTGAAGAGCCCGACCGCGGTCGCGGCGGCGTTCTCGAACAGCTGCAGGCCGACATCGCCGGGCGAGAGCCGCGAGGCTGCGATGCCCGAGCCGATGACGGCGAGGGCGAGAAAGGCCGACCCGAGGAACTCGGCGAGCAGGCGGCGCGTGAGCGGCGGGCGACACGGTTCCGCTCCTACGCCGCGAGCAGCAGCTTGTCGGCGTACTCGCCGGGCAGGCCCGCCTCGCGGACGCTCGCGGCGACGGACTCGGCGTCGTAGGTGAAGCGCTCGATGCGCGCTTCGACGCCGTTCGCCGCCGGCTCGAGGACCGCGAAGCCGCCCCGCGGATCGCCATCCTTGGGCTTGCCGACGGAGCCGCAGTTCATGAAGAGCACGCCCCCGTATTCGTGAATCCACGGCTTGTGGGTGTGGCCGAAGACCATCACGTCGCAGTCAGCATCGGCAACGATCCGCTCGAAGGTGCGGGCCGGCTTGTCCTCGAACAGGTACTCGTTCACCTTGCGGGGAGAACCGTGCACGAGCAGCACCCGCCTGCCGGCGAGCTCGAAGCGGAGATCAAAGGGAAGCGCGAGCATGAACCGCTTGCTCTCTCGTGAGGTGTGCGCGAGCGTCCAGTCCACCGAACGCTGGCCGAGCTCGCGATCGTGCGTGCTTGGGTACGCGCACATGCAGTCCTCCTCGTCGCGGGCGATCGCGTAGTCGTAGTTGCCGTAGATCGTCGGGATCCCACGCTCGGCGATCCGCTCGACAGACCTCGTTCGGCCAGGGCCCGTAACCGACGAGGTCGCCGCCGCAGATAGATGCGCTCGATGCCGAGTTCGTCGATGCGAACGAGCGCCGCCTCGAGCGCCGGCAGGTTGCCGTGGATATCGGTGATGATCGCGACCGGCGCCTCGCTCGCAGGAGCGCTGCCGCTCACGATGCCGCCCGGGCCACGGCAAGTGTCTCCAGCAGCGCCTCGACGCGACCGCGGATGTCATCGCGGATCTCGCGCACCTCGTCGAGCGGGCGCCCGGCCGGATCGGTCACGTCCCAGTCCTCGTAGCGCTTGCCGGGGAAGATCGGGCACGCGTCCCCGCAACCCATCGTGATCACGGCGTCCGCCGCGCGGACCACCTCGTCGGTCATCGGCTTCGGGAACTCCTTCGAGATGTCGACTCCGAGCTCCGCCATCGCCTCCACGACCGCCGGGTTGATCGTCTCGGCGGGGTCGGAGCCGGCGGAGCGCACGTGGACGCTGCCGGCCGCCAGCTTGTCGAGGATCCCCGCCGCCATCTGGCTGCGGCCGGCGTTGTGGACGCAGACGAACAGGACCTCGGGGACGTCCTTGGCGATCAGCCCCTCGAGCTGCCCCAGGGCCTTGAGCCGCTCGCGGGCGAAGCGGTGCACGAAGACCGGTACGAAGCTCGTCACCCGGGCCTCGGGCAGGTCGCCGACGGACTCCGCCACGTAGCGCTCGACCGTTCCCGGCGAGAAGACGCCGGCGAACTCCTCCTCGAGCGACTCCAGGGCGCGCTCGAGGCGGATGCGCATCGAGGGTTCCAGATCAAGCTCTGCGAGCGTCGTGGCCATCGCGGACTCCTGTGGACGGAGGGTCGGTGCGCGGCGAGCTTACTCCATAGACACCTGTCGTTTCAATCGACGCTTGTATATCGATGCACGTCGATCCGCTACGGCGCCGGCTCGGCCTCGTAGTCCTCGTCGCTGACGTGCGGACCCCAGCTCACGGGGCTGCCGTCTTCGCCGGCCTCCTGGATCGCGACGTGGACCATGAACCGGTCGGGCGCGGCGCCATGCCAGTGGTTCTCGCCGGGCTCGAAGTAGACCCGGTCTCCGGGCCTGACCTCCTCCACCGGGCCGCCTTCGCGCTGAACGCGGCCGACCCCCTCGGTGATCCAGATCACCTGTCCGAGCGGGTGCGTGTGCCAGGCCGTGCGGGAGCCGGGCGTGAAGTGCACGTTGATGGCCCGCACCCGCGACGGGTCCGGGTTCTCGGCAATCGTGTCGAAGTAGACGTTGCCGGTGAACCACTCCCTGGGGCCGACGACGGTCTCGAGCGAGTTCCTGGTGATCTCCATGCTGGGCACCTCCCGGGTCGATGGGCGTTACTGGGCTCGAACCAGTGACCTCCAGCTTGTCGAGCTGGCGCTCTCCCAACTGAGCTAAACGCCCGAGGCCGGAGAATGTAGCGGACGGGGACGGGCGCGAGGCGTCGTCTCTGGCCCTGCGGCCGGCCGGATCCCGGTCCGTTCAGGCGGCTGCCGCCGGAGTTGCGATGCCGGCGAGCTCCGAGAGCAGGCGGTTGACCTCATCCGGCCGTTCGATGGGGCTCATGTGGCCCGAGCGCGGGATCTCGATCACATCGAGCACGTCGGGCAGGTCCGTGGCCATCTCGTATGCGTGCTTGGGAGGAGTGAGCCGGTCGCATTCCCCGGCCACGACGAGGGTCGGCGCCCGCAGCGAGCCGAGCGCGTGCCTGAGGTCGAGTGCCGTCAGCGTGCCGCCCACGGCGGCGCGGACGTCGGCCGGGCAGGAGACGACGAGCCGCTCGCAGAATGCGACCTGGGCCGGCGACGCCTCAGGGCCGGTCACGGCGTGACGGATCACCCGGTTCGCGATCGGCGCCGTTGCGGCGGGGATCGGTGCCCGCGCCCGCAGCACGGTCTCCCCCGCGATGCGCTCGAGCGAGCCGAGTCCCTCGGGCAGCCCCTCGACGACGAGCGACTCGCTGATGAGATCGCCCACGCCCGTGTTGACGAGAACCGCCGAGGCAACGCGCGCGTCGACCTTCTCGGGGTGCTCGCCGGCCCAGGCGACGATCGTCATTGCGCCAAGCGAATGGCCGACCAGCATCGCGCGCTGGCCCTCGGGCACGCAGGACTCGATGACGGCATCGAGGTCGCGGGCGAAGGTCTCGATCGAGTAGTCGCGGCTGCGAGGCCGCTCGCTCTGTCCGTGCCCGCGCAGGTCGAAGGCGATCAGCCTGCGCTCCTCTGCCAGCGCCTTCGTCTGCAGCTTCCAGAACTCGGCCGCGCAGGTCCAGCCGTGGACGAAGATGAGCGCCGGAGCGTCCTCCGGTCCGAAGCTGCGGACCCACAGCGCCGTGCCGTCCGCGGCGCGGACGCAGCTGCGGCGGCCGCCGAAGTCCGCGAACAGCTCGCGCGAACGCGGATCGGCGGCAACGGCCCGACTATCCGCTCGCTGCGTCGCGATCCAGCCCGCGGTCAGCGCCGCGGCGCCGCCGATCCCGGCCGCCACCGCTTTCCGCGTCGCGCTCACGGAAGCCTCGCCGTCTTCATCGCTTCCAACATAGCCTGACTCGCCCAGCCGCGGGTCAGCCGGCGTTCGACGGCCGCGACGTCCCCGCGGAGGCCGAGGCCCGCTGTTCGTCCAGGCCGTCGATCTGCAGCAGCTCGCCCTCGCGATCGTGGTCGACCTGCAGGGTCGTGTGATCGAGGCCGAAGCGCTCGTGCAAGAGCGTCTCGAGCTCGCGGCGCGTCGCATGGCAGTCGTCCTCGGGCGCGACGAGGACGTGCGCGGAGAGCGCCGGGAAGCCGGAGCTGATCTCCCACACGTGCAGGTCGTGGACCTCGCGCACGTTGGCGTGGCTCGCGAGCGCCGTCCCGATCTCCTCGGGATCGAGGCCCTCCGGCGCGGCCTCGAGGAAGACGCGGCCGGAGGCGACGAGCAGCCCATAGGCGGCCCGCAGCATGATTGCGGCGACGATCAGCGCCGCGATCCCGTCCGCTCGCGAGAACCCGGTCGTGAGGATGATGATGCCGGCGATCGCGGTGGCGATGAAGGCGGCGAGGTCGGTGAGGATGTGCTGGAAAGCGCCCTCCACGTTCATCGATTGGCGATTGGCCTTTGAGAGCACCCAGGTGGCGATGAGGTTCACGACGACGCCGATCAGGGCGACGATCAGCACGGGCGCACCCTCAACGTCGGGTGGCGAGACGAGCCGGCTGATCCCCTCGAAGACGATCACGAGACCCAGTACGAGCAGGGTCACGCCGTTGAACTGCGCGGAGAGGATCTCCACCCGTTTCAGGCCGTAGGTCATCGCCCCCTGCGCGGGACGCTGCGCGAGCCGGATCGCGACCAGCGCCAGGGCCAGCGCGCCGGCGTCGGTGAGCATGTGGGCGGCGTCCGAGAGCAGCGCCAGCGAGTGCACGGCGATGCCGACGACCACCTCGGTCGCCATGAAGCCCAGGATCAACCCGAGCGCGATGCCGAGCTTCGTGCGGTCGGCGTCCGGGTCGACGCCGTGCGAGTGAGCGTGTGAGTGCCCTTCGTGACCGATGAATTCAGCGTACATCCGCAAGCGCCGCCGACGGATCACCAACGCGATCAACGCACGAGCGGGATAGCCTCGCCCTCGTGAGCGGGCCTGACCCCGGGGTCGAGACCGAATACACGAGCTTCAGCGGCTGGGCTGAGCGCCCGGCCGAGCTCGCCGAGCCCGCGGCGGGCGAGATCGACGCCGACGTCGTCGTGATCGGCGGTGGCTACGCCGGCATGTCGGCGGCGCTGCGGCTGGCCGAGCGCGAGGTATCCACGGTCCTGGTCGATGCCGAGTTCTGTGGCTGGGGAGCGAGCTCGCGGAACGCGGGGCATCTCGGGCCCACGATCGCGGGCGACCCGCAGCTCTTGGCGACGCTTTTCCGGCATCGCGCAGGCGAGCTCGTCCCGCTCGCCGACCGCGCGGTGCATTTCACCGAGCGACTGATCGAGCGGCTCGGGATCGACTGCGGCTACGTCCCGCGCGGCAACGTCTCCGCGGCGCTGAGCGCCGGGGGCGCCCGCCGCGCGCGTCGCATCGCCGCGTTCCTCGAGCGCTGCGGAGGCGAGGTGAGCTACGTCGAGGAGGGGCTGCCTGCGGCCTTTCCCGCCGGCATCCACGAACGGGCCGGAGGCGTACTCGACCCCGGCCGCTTCGCGGCAGGCCTCAGATCGCAACTGCTCGACTCCGGCGTCCGCGTGCACGAGCGGACGCCGGCCCTCGCGGTGCGACGGCGCGGCGACGGCTTTCTGACGGTGACGCCCCAGGGCCGGATCCGGAGCGAGCGCGTCCTCGCGGCGACGAACGCGTTCTCAGCGCAGGCACCGTTCCTGCCGCGTCGGATCGTCAAGCCGCTCTGGGTGACCCTGCTCGAGAGCGAACCGATCGCGTCCGAGCGGCTCGCGGAGACCGGCTGGACGAACGGTGCCGGCATCTACACGCAGCACGTCATCCTCGAGAGCTACCGGATCACCGCCCGTGGGTCGCTGGTCTTCGGCAGCCGTCAGGTGTCCCCGGCTCGCGGCGGCGTCGTCGAGCGCCTTCCGGACCCCGCGGTCGTGGCCGACCTCGAGGCGGGGCTGCGGGCCAGGTTCGGAGAGCTCTACGCCTCCGGGCGCGAGGTGGCGATCCGCAAGGCCTGGGGAGGATGGATCGCGATGACGCCGTCCTGGCTTCCCGTGGCCGGCCGGACGCCGGATGGCGTCCACTTCGCCGTCGGCTTCAACGGGCACGGGCTCGCCCAGGCCCCCTACCTCGGCCGGCTCATCGCCGACCATCTCGCCGGCGATCAGCCGGCCGACGACCTCGAGCGTCTGTGGCGGCAGGCCCGCCGCTTCGCCCCCGCCCCGGTGTTCAGCGGGCCCGCCCTGAGGCTGGGCTGGGCGCTGGACCGGCTAGGTGACCGCCTCGCCGGCGCCGGCTGAGCCCGGCCTCGCAAGCCGGCTCAGCCCGCCTCCGGAACCTCGATCCGGTCCTCGGGTCCGATCTCGCGCGCAACCCGCGCCGGGTTGCCGTAGGCGACGACGTTCGCGGGCAGATCGCGGGTCACGACCGCACCGGCCCCGACGACCGTGTTCTCGCCGATCGTGACGCCCGGAAGCACGATGACCCCGGCGCCAAGCCAGACCCCGTCGCAGACAGTGACCGGGCGCGCGTACTCCCAGCCGGCGCGCCGCGGTCCGGGGTCGATCGGATGGGTCGCCGCGACGAGCTGCACGTTCGCGGCGATGTGGCACTCGTCGCCGACGCTGATCGGGGCCGTGTCGAGCATCGTGCAGCAGGAGTTGATGAAGGTGCGGGCGCCGATCGTGATCCCGTCGCCGAAGTCGCAGTAGAAGGGCGGGCGGATGATCGTCCCCTCCCCAAAGCCCGCGAAAAAGCCCTCGAGCGCCGCCCGGCGCTCCTCGGCCCGGGAACCCGGGATCGCGTTGATGCGCTGCACCTCGAGCTGGCGGCGGTCGAGCTCGGCGCTCAACTCCGGGTCGGGGCCGAACAGCTCGCCGTTGCGCATGCGGGTCTTCGCGTCGCTCACGGGGCGGCACCTTACGGCGCGACGCGTGGTGACCCCGGCCCCGGAAGGAGTACCTTGGGGCCGTGCCGGCTGAACTGCCCGAGAGCGCCAAGGACCTGATCCGCTCCGGCCCGCTCGGCCACCTCGTCACGCTCAACCCCGACGGCTCGCCCCAGATCACCTGCGTGTGGGTCGCGGTGCAGGGCTCGGAGCTCGTGACCGCACACCTGATGGCCACGCAGCGCAAGCTCGCGAACGTGCGGGACGACCCCCGCGTCGCGCTCTCCTTCGAGGGCACCGAGATCCAGCCGCCCGGGCTCCGCCACTACCTCGTCGTCCACGGCCGCGCCACGATCGAGGAGGGCGGCGCGCCCGAGCTGCTGCAGGAGCTCGCCCACACCTATCTCGGGCCCGAGGTGAAGTTCCCGCCGATCGACGACCCCCCGCCGGGCTTCCGGATGCGGATCGAGGTCGAGCGGATCGGCGGCGTCGGCCCCTGGTCGGAGTAGGCGGCCGCTTCCCGATCGTGACCGCGGAGGAGCTCGAGAACCTGGCCCACGTGCGCCGGGCGCGTGATCTCATCGACCGCGAGTACGCCACCCGCCTCGACGTCTCCGCCCTCGCTCGCGCAGCGCTGATGTCGCCGGCGCACTTCTCCCGGCAGTTCCGCGCCGCCTACGGTGAGACGCCCTACTCGTATCTGATGACCCGCCGGATCGAGCGCGCGCAGGCGCTCCTGCGCCGCGGCGACATGTCGGTCACCGAGGTCTGCCTCGACGTCGGTTGCACGTCGCTCGGGTCCTTCAGCGCCCGCTTCACCGAGATCGTCGGCGAGACCCCGACCGCCTACCGGGCCCGCGACCACAGCGCCCTCGTCAGCGTGCCCGGTTGCATCGCCCGGGACATGACGCGGCCGGAGCGGAAACGGAGCAGGATCGGAGAAGCGGAAGCCGTCGCGGCGCCCTAGGTTGGCCCGCATGGAACTCACACTCTCAACATGCTTCGTCCAAGTCCAAGACCCCGATGAGGCGCTCGCCTTCTATCGCGACACCCTCGGCCTCGAGGTACGCAACGACGTCGGCCGCGAAGGCTCGCGCTGGATCACCGTCGGCGGCCCCGGGCAGCCCGACGTCTCGATCGTCCTGACCAACTATGTCAACGGCGGCCCCGAGGACGGCGACGTCGTCGCAGGGCTGCTCGCCAAGGGCGCGATGAACGGCGTCCACTTCCACGCCAAGGACCTCGAAGCCACCTTCGCGCAGGTGCGCGACGCGGGCGCCGAGATCGTCTCCGAGCCGACCGAGCAGCCCTGGGGCGCCAAGGATTTCGCCCTGCGCGATCCGTCCGGCAACCTAATCCGCATCGACCAGAACGGCTGAACCCGAAGGCCCCGGCTCGCAAAGGGGGCGGGGCGGGCCGGGCGCGCCACCTGCGGCACATGCTTCGGGGCGCGGCTTTCTACCCCACCCGCTTCCACGGGTAGCCGGGAGCGAGCCGGCGAAGTATGGTCGGGGCGTGTCGTCGGCCGAGCCTCAGGACGGGGACGCCGCCCGAGGGATGGAGATGGTCGGGGCGCTCTGCCTCGCGACCGACCTCGGCATGGGGTTCCCCTTCGAACACGGCCTGCAGAGCACGCTGATCGCGTCACGGCTTGCCGAGGGCCTTGCCGTTGACCGCGAGACGGCCGCGCAGGCCTACTACGGCGCCCTGCTCGTGCACGCCGGCTGCACTACCGACGCCCACGTGGGACCCAATGTCTTCAACGACTCGCTGGTCACCAACCTCAACCCTGTCCTCTATGGAACGGGACGCGAGGTCGCCCTGGGCCTGCTCAAGGCCCTGGCCGAACCCGGCCGCTCGCCGCCGGTGCGCGCCGCTCAGATGCTGCGGGGAATTCCCAAGCTGCTGCGCGAACAGCGACCGCACCTGACGGCGATGTGTGAGGTGGCCGGCAAACTCGCAAACGGGATCGGCGTGCCGAGCTCCGTTGCGGACCAGCTCGAGTTCCTCACCGATCGCTGGGACGGCCGGGGCCCGCTGCGCCGGGGCAAGGGGGACGAGATCCCACTGGCGATGCGGATCGTCCACGTCGCCGCAGATGCCTGCGTGCAGCGGATGCTCGGCGGCGAGGAGCTGGCGGCCAGGCTGGCCAGGGAGCGGGCGGGCGGCGGACTCGATCCCGAGATCGCCGGCTATCTGGCCGACAACGCCGCCGAGATCCTCGCGCTCGAGGAGGGTGGGTCCGCCTGGAAGGAGGTGCTCGACCGCGAACCGGCGCCGCGGCTGATGCTCGCCGGCGAGGAGCTCGACCGGGCGATGGCGGCCATGGGGAACTTCGCCGATCTGATCTCACCGTTCCTGACCGGTCACTCGAGCGGAGTCGCGGAGCTGGCGGGCATGGCGGCTGTGCGACAAGGCTTCGACGAGCAAACCGCAACCGCGCTTCGCCGCGCCGCGTCCGTCCACGACCTCGGCAGGGTGGCAGTCGGCCCCGCGATCTGGCAGAAGCCCGGGCCGCTGAGCGCCGACGAGTGGGAGCAGGTGCGACTCCACCCGTACCAGACCGAGCGCGTTCTCTCCCGGTCCCCGTTTCTCCGCGCGCTCGCGCCGATCGCCGCCGCCGATCACGAGCGTCTCGACGGATCCGGCTACCACCGCGGCGTCTCCGGGGCGGAGCTGTCCGCGCCGGCGCGGCTGCTGGCGGCCGCCGACTCCTACCACGCGATGACAGAGCCGCGCCCCTACCGCGAGGCGCTGCCACCGGAGCGCGCGGCGGCCGAGCTCGCCAAGGAGGCGAAAGCGGGCCGCCTCGACCCCGACACGGTGGGCGCGGTGATCGAGGCCGCGGGCCAGCGGCCGCCGCGCCTCGAGCGCCCCGCCGGCCTCACCGAGCGCGAGGCGGAGGTGATCGGCATGCTGGCGCGGGGGCTGCAGACGAAGCAGGTCGCCCACTCGCTCGGGATCTCGGCGAAGACGGCCGACCGCCACATCCAGAACGCGTACCGCAAGATCGGCGTCTCGACGCGTGCGGGGGCCACCCTGTTCGCCATGGAGCACGGGCTCGTGGCATGGGGAGAACTCCCGATGGCGCGATCGCGCCGCGACTCCTAGCGTCGTCCCCCGGAGGCACAGATCCGCTGCTGAAGGAGGGCGCGATGCCGACGCCACAAGAGACGCAGACGATGGACTACGAGGTCGCCGAGGCGCTCGCCCCGACCTGGGCCAAGCGGAGCGCGCAGATCGAGCAGGTGACGGCGCCGGTCCGCGAATGGCTCGTGGCGCAGCTCGCCCCGAGCGAAGGCGATGTGATCCTGGAGCTCGCCGCCGGGGTCGGCGACACCGGCTTCGACGCCGCGGAGCTGATCGGCGCCGAGGGCAAGCTGATCTCGAGCGACTTCTCACCGACGATGGTCGGCGAGGCGCGGCGGCGGGGCGCCGAGCGAGGGATCGCGAACGCCGAGTACCGGGTGATCGACGCCGAGCGGATCGACCTCGAGGACGACTCAGTCGACGGCGTCGTCTGCCGCTACGGCTTCATGCAGATGGCGGACATCGCCGCCGCGCTCGCGGAGACGCGGCGCGTCCTGCGGCCGGGCGGCCGCCTCACGCTCGCCGTGTGGGGGTCCCCGGACCGCAATCCGTTCTTCTCGATCCTCGGCCGGAAGCTCGTCGAGCACGGCCACGCGCCGCCACCGGCACCGCCCCCCGCGCCCGGCATCTTCGCCCTGGCGGACGCCGAGCGGGTGACGCGGCTCCTCGAGGAGGCCGGGTGCGGAGCCGTCGCGTGCGAGGAGGTCGAGGTGAGCTTCCCGGTCCCGAGCGTGCGCGAGTACCTCGAGTTCACCGCGGACACGGCCGGGCCGATCGCGATCGCCCTCCGGGGTGTATCCGCGGAGGACCGGGAGGCCCTCGAGTCCGAGCTCGAGGAGGCGTTCAGCCCCTTCCGGAGCGGCGCCGGATACGAGCTGCCGGGCGTCACGCTCTGCGCGGTCGCGAGGTGATCGCGATGCCTACGGACATCGACCGCACGGCCCGCGAGGATCTCGAGCGACTCGAGGGGCTCGCAACCGTCTCCGTCAACGGGACGTCCCTCGCCTACACCGAGCGGGGCGATGGCGAACCGGTCGTCCTCGTCCACGGCAGCGCCAGCGACGTGCGCAACTGGATCGAGCAGTTGCCGGCGATCGGCCGGACCCATCGCGCGATCGCCTACAGCCGCCGCTACGCCCGCCCGAACGAGGACATCCCGGCGGACGTCGACGATCGGATGGCCCCGCACGTCGACGATCTGATCGCGCTGCTCGAGGAGCTCGACGCCGCTCCGGCGCACCTCGTCGGCCACTCCTGGGGCGGGTTCATCTGCCTGCTTCTGGCGATCCGCCGCCCGGACCTCATCCGCAGCCTCGCGCTGCTCGAGCCACCCGTGCTCTCCCTCTATCTCAGCACCCCACCCCGCCCCGGCGAGGTCGTTCGGCTGCTCGCGCGGCGGCCGCGCACCGGCCTGGCGATCCTTCGCTTCGGCGCGCGGGCCGTGGCGCCGGCGACGCGGCAGTTCCGGCGTGGCCACGACGAGGAGGCGCTACGGCGTTTCGCCAACGGCGTGCTCGGCGATGGAGCCTGGGAGCACCTGCCTCCCGATCGCCGCCGGCAGGCCCTCGACAACGTGAGCTCGCTGCGCGCGCAGTTCCTCGGCGCGGGGTTCCCCCCGCTCGCCGACGAGGAGGTGCGCGGAGTGACGGTGCCGACGCTGCTCCTGTGCGGCGAGCGCAGCCCGCTCGGCCTGCGCCGGCTCAGCGACCGCCTCCACGAGCTCCTGCCCCGCTCGGAGCGGGTCGAGATCCCCTCCGCCTCCCACCGGATGCAGGAGGAGAACCCGATCGCGACGAACGAGGCGATCGGAGCCTTCCTCGATTCCCGCTAGCGCAGCTTCGCGCAGCCCGTCGGGACGATCCGCTTCGGCAGCCTGTCGTCGGGAACCGGGGCGGGCATCTCGAGGACGCGAAACCGCTTCACCGGGATCCGCCCCAGGCCGGCATACCGGCCGTGCGGGAGCAACCCCGCATAGGGATTGCCGGCGAAGCTGGCCGGGTGCACCGCGTACAGCGTGATCCCGGGGCCGCCGCCGTCGGCGAGGTACATGCCGTACTCCTGCAGGGCCCTCGCGATCGTCCGCTGGTAGCGGCTGAGATGCAGCGAACGCAGATCGAGGCCGGGATCGAGCTGCAGCCGAGCGCCCTCAGGAAGGGCCGCGGGCCTGCGGCTGCTGCCGTCGGTCTCGGTGGCCGGGGGGACGGCGCCGCTGCGGCTCGGCCAGGAGTAGCTGAAGATCAGCGCGTGGTCGATGCGGCCGGCGGCGAGCTCGCGCGGCTGGACCACTCCCGCCGCGAGCGCGAAACCGGAGCCCCGGGCCGAGAGACCCTTCGGGAAGACGCCCGGGCCCGTCGTCTTCGTCGCGTTCGCCCAGCTCGCCGACCACCTGCCGCGATGCTTCCTCGCCTGCCAGAAGTCGTACTCGCACGAGGTCGACGGGTCGAGCACCGTCATCGCCCCGTCCGCCGAGGGGTCGGGACGGGCGCGGCGGGGAAGCGGCACACCACTCATGCGACGCGCGGGCGCCCACCCCGCCGTCAGCCGGACCCGGCGCCGGGGCGTGGTGCGATCGGCGTAGAAGACGGTCGTCGTCCACCGCTTGCGCAGCAGGAAGAAGCCGCCGCGGGCCCGATCCCGGGCAAGCAGCCGAACCATCGAAGCCGACTGCGGATCGACCCGGGCGCCCGCCCCGATCGGGACGTTGAAGGGACCGTCGGGGGCGTAGAGCCGCTCGCCCCTCTCCCCCTTTCGATCCGCCGCCGGTTCCGCCGGGTCCACAGCAGCTCCAGGCCGCGACGCACCCACCGCGAGCACGGCCAAGAACAGGAGCGCGAGCGGCCAGCGGCCCCTCCGGAGCATCGACGGCGACTGTAGCGCTGCCGGCATCCGGGAACGGCCGCGGGCATCCGGTACGACACGGGGCCGGGGCCGGCGGAGGCGGCACGACAGTAGAGGCGCCTGCCGGAATCGAACCGGCGTAAACGGCTTTGCAGGCCGCTGCGTAACCACTCCGCCAAGGCGCCGCGGAGCCGCTCAGCCTAGCGAGGATGGGGCCGGCGGCCCCGGGGCTGAGTGGGCTGGCGCCTGGGCGTTCGTCGACTACCCTTGACCCAAGGTGGAGCGAGAGGAGTTCAAGCGGGCCAGCAACGCCGTTTGGGATGCGATGGCGGCCGGCTGGGACGAGCGGCACGCCTACGTGGAGGAGGTGGCGCGGCCGGTGACCGAGGCGATGGTCGAGGCCCTCCACCCCACGCCGGGCGACGAGGTGCTCGACATCGCCTCCGGGACCGGGGTCGTCGGGTTCTCGGTCGCCCCCCTCGTGGGCTCGTCGGGGAAGGTGATCAGTAGCGACTTCGCCTCCTCAATGGTCGAGATCGCGCGCCGGAGGGCAGCAGAGCTCGGCCTCGACAACGTCGAGTGCCGCGTCCTCGACGCCGAGGACCTGGACCTACCCGACCGGTCCGTGGACGGCATCGTCTGCCGCTGGGGCTTCATGCTGATGGCCGACGTCGGCGCCGCGCTGCGAGAGAGCCGGCGCGTCCTGAGGCCCGAGGGGCGCATGACATGCGCGGTCTTCGCCGGCCCGGAGCGCAACCCCTGGGCCGCCATTCCGGCCCGGGTGCTCCAAGAGGGCGGCCACATGGCTCCGCCGGAGCCCGGCGCTCCGGGGATCCTCGCCCTCGCTGATCGCGACCGGCTGCTCGGCCTGCTCGCGGACGCCGGTTTCTCCGACCCGGTCATCGACGAGGTGGCGTTCTCGTTCGACTTCGAAGGCGGCGAGGACTACTGGGCTTTCCTCAACGACGCCGCCGGCGCGATCGCGGTCGTGCTCGAGCGGCTCTCCGCAGATGAGCGCGAGCGCGCCCGCGAGGAGATCGGCGGCGCGCTCAACCCGTTCGAGGGCGCCGGCGGGATCTCGTTCCCCGCGACGTCGCTCGTCGTCTCGGCGTCTTAGAGGTTGTCTCAAAACCCGCGTGTGCCCGGGGGCGTTCAGGGCCGAGCGGGGCGGTGCCGGCGAGAGTCCCGCATGGCAGCGCCATGTGGGAACTCTCGACGGTGCCGCAGCCGCGACGCGCCCTGTGCGTCATCCGGGTGCGCGGGGGTTTTGAGACGGCCTCTTAGTCCCCGCGGCTCAGCGCGCCTGCCAGCTCGTGAACGACATCCCGCCGGCGCCCGCGGGCTGAGCGACGACCTTGGTCAGGCCCCTGCCGTTGGCGCGGACCTTCCAGACCTCGCCCCCGCCGCGGACGAAGGTGATCCAGTGGCCGCCCGGCGAGAAGGACGGGTAGAGCGCGTCCACGCTGCCGAGATGGGTGATCTGCCGGCGGCCGTGGCCGTTGGGGCGGACGGTGAAGATCTCACGTCGCGAGAACGCGTTGTGAGGGGGATAGCGGTGGTAGGCGATCCGCCGGCCGTTCGGCGACCAGGAGGGCGCGACGCCGGCCGTGACCCGGTGCGCGTGCTTGCCGTTCGGGCGCATGCGGTAGATCTGCGTCTTGCCGCGCTTGTTGGTGCGTGTGAACGCGATCCAGCGCCCGTTCGGCGACCACGAGGGCCCCGTGTCGTTGCGCCGCCGGCCGCGCGAGAGGCGCCGGACGTGGTGCCCGTTGCGCTTCATCTTGAAGATGGTGGGGCCGTGCGAGGTCCGGCGCACGAAGGCGATCCACTTGCCGTTCGGGGAGAAGACGGGGCTGTCCTCCTGCACGGCGGGCAGGTGCCCGTGATGCCGATCGCCGGTGAGGCGCCTCTTGTGCCGGCCGTTGGAACGCATCCGATAGATGTCGGTTGCGCTGGCCCGGTGCAGCTTGAAGTCGGAGTAGGCGATCCATTTGCCGTTCGCCGAGAACGCCGGGTCGGATGCCGACCCGCGCGCGGGCGTCAGCGTCCGCACGCGGCCGCCGTTCGGACCCACCGTCCGGATCTGGGAGTGGTAGGCGCTGTCCAGCTGTGTGTAGGCGATCCGGCCGTTGCGGCCCGGGAACGACGCCTGCGCCGCGGTCGGCACCAACAGCAGCGCCGCAGCGGCCACGGCGAGCACCCCGCCGAGGCCCTTGCCTGAAGTCGTCCTCCGCGGCGACCGCCGCCCGTCTCCGTGATTCCCGCTCAGCTGCACTACGCGACTCCTTCGTGAATAGCTCCGGCGCCTCGCGCCGCTGTCGCCGATCGTGCAGACCACGTCTCCGATCCACAACGGGGACCGACCCTGGATCCGACCCTGTTCTCACCCGGGGTCCCCTGTCTCGCCGTCGGGGAGAGGTCTAACTGCAGTCGGCGAGTTGGACCCAGCGCTCCTCGCGCGCGGAGGCGAGAACAGCGTCTGTGATCGCCGCGGCGCGGACGCCGTCGGCGAGGACCGGCATGCCGTCGGCGATTTCGCCGGTCCGGATCGCGTCGTACGCCTCGCCGACGAACGCCTCGAACAGATCCTCGTAGCCCTGCGGATGTCCGGCGGGCAGCGTCGCGTAGCGCGCGGCCGCGGGATCGAGGTGCTCGGGATCGCGCGGCAGGACGGTCGCCCCGTCCCGCTCGCCGATCCACAGGCTCTCCGGCCGCTCGCCGTCGAAGGCGAGCGTCGCCCGAGCGCCCGAGAGTTCGAACCAGAGCCGGTTCTTGCGCCCCGCCGCGACCTGGGAGATCGCGGCCGAGCCGATCGTTCCCGCATCCGTCTCGAACATGAGCAGGGCGAGGTCCTCGGTCTCGACCTCGCGCTCGGGACCCGTCGGCCCGCCGCGCGCGAACGAATGAGCGCCGCCATGCTGCCTGCGCGGATTGGCGATTGCAAGCCGCGCCTGCAAGCGCGAGATCCGCTCCCCGGAGACGAACTCGACGATGTCGCAGCAGTGCGAGCCGATGTCGGCGAACGCCCGCGACGCCCCGCCGACTGCGGCATCGACCCGCCAGTTGTCGTCGGAGGCCTCGAGCAGCCAATCCTGCAGGTATCCGGCCTGAAGCAGGTGCAGATCGCCGGCGCCCCCCGCTGCGATGCGGGCGCGGGCCTCGCGCACGGTCGGGTAGTAGCGGTAGGCGAAGGGAACAGCGACGGAGCGACCCGCTGCCTCCGCGGCAGCGGCGATGCGGTGAGCCCCGGCGAGATCGAGCGCCACGGGCTTCTCGAGGATCACGCTCTTGCCGGCCTCGAGTGCAGCGATCGCAAGCGGCTCGTGCAGATGGTTGGGCGTGCAGACGTGGACGACGTCGACCTCGTCCGAGCGGACCAGCTCCCCGGCATCGCCGAAGGCCCGCTGGGCGCCGAGCTCCGCGGCGGCCCGCTTGGCCCGCTCGTGGGTCGAGGCCGCCACACCGGCGAGGGTGGCGCCCGCCAACATGGCCGACCGCGCGTGGATGCGGCCGACGAATCCGGTCCCGGCGATGCCCGCGCGCATCGGGCGAGACTACAGCCGCACGGAATGGCGCCGCCCGGGGGATAGGGCCTGACAACCGGGCGTCATCCGCGTTGTCATCTCGAAACCAATGAGCGCCGACCCGTAGCGGGGCGGCACCTGAAGGAGACAGAGATGCAGATCCGTTTGGGAACCAAGCTCGCGGTCGGGCTCGCCACGCTGGCGATCGGCGCGACGCCCGCCCTCGCCGCCAAGCCCGACAACCCCGGCAACGGCCACAAGCCGGACACCACCCCGGGCCCCCACGCCTCGATGCCTGCCAAGGCGAAGGCCTACGGCAAGTACTGCGCCGACCAGAGCCGCAAGCACGTCAAGGGCGAGAAGGGCACTCCCTTCAGCCAGTGCGTGACCGCGATGGCGAAGCTCGCCAACGGCAAGACCGACAACCCCCGACAGGCCTGCAAGGCCGAGAGCCGCAAGCACGTCAAGGGCGAGAAGGGCACTCCCTTCAGCCAGTGCGTCTCGGCCGGCGCGAAGCTGCTCAAGGACCAGCACCAGAGCTCCTGAGCAGACCCGCCCCTCAGCGGGCGTTCAAGGGGCCGGAGGCGGAACGGAATCCGCCTCCGGTCCCCTTTTCTTGCCGGGGCCCAGGTAGCGAGTCCTCCGAGGCCACAAGCGGTGCCGTGGCGCTGCGGCACCGGGAGCCCGGAGCCTCACGCCGGGCGTGGGATACTGCCCGCGGGAGCTGACCTGATGGGGGGAGATGTCTGGCCGAGGTGGGTCGTGGCGGTGGCCCTGGCACTGTCCGCTGCGGGCTGCGGAGCCGGCGACACGCCGGCAGAGCCGCCCGCTGCCGGAACCGGCCGCCCGCCCGCGAACCCGGGCCAAGCGCCCACCGACGGTCCTGACGAGGCGCTGGGTGCGCTCAGGCAACCCCGGCCGGTCGTGGTCGCCTCGGGCTATCGGCCTGAGGGCGAGCCGTTCGAGCTGACGCTGTACGGCAGCAAGCAGGGGCCCTGCCTCGTGCTGCTGCTCCCCCGTCGCGGCGGCTTCGGCGGTGGCGCTTGCGGCCGCGGCATGATCCGCAATCCGATCGGGGACATCGAGATGCTCTCGGTGTCGGGGAACGGGCGCGGGCACACGCTCGAGGGCATCGTCGACCGCCGCGTCGACTCTGTCCGGGTCGAGCTGCCGACGGGCGGCTCCGTGCGCGCGAACGTCGGCCGGATCCCGCGGCGCGCGGCTCGGCAGATCGGCGTCGACCCAGGTACCGGGCTCTTCGTCGCCTTCGTCCCCTCCGCCGAACCGCTTGCCGCGGTCAAGGCCTACGCCTACGACGCGAACGGCGACCCGATCGCCACCGCGAGTGCGGCCAGCCTCGACTACTGAGCGCCGGCCGGGACCTCAGCCCGCCGGGCCGAGGTTGACGACGCCCGGCGGCAGCCAGGTGCCGTTGAGGACCGAGCGCCGTGGCCCGTACAGGCGCAGGTTGAGGCGGAACTGGCCGGGCGGCGAGGGCAGCCAGTTGACGTGCCTCTCGGTCGGCTTCGTCTGCTGAATCGCGACAACGACCGAGCCATCCTTCTTGCGGGCCAGCGGCGGATGGGTCGGGCCGACCGTGTAGCGGTCGTCGGGGTTGTCGACCAGATAGCCGTCGGCGTCGTACATGGTCAGCGACCAGAAGTAGCGCGCCGGGGGCGCCTCCCCCTTGGCGAACGTGAGCCGATAGTCGTTGGCGCCGGAGTAGAGGGCCCCGCTGCCGTCGCCGATGCCGACCGGGTAGGTCGCCTCTGCGTTCGTGTTCGCGCCGAGCCCGGCCGTCGCGATCAGGGCCCGCGTCCGGTAGTCGGTCCCGTAGGCACCCACGTTGGGCGGCAGCATGTACCAACCGTTCGTCTTCAGCGATCCCTTGAAGGCCTCGAGCCGGGCGGCCGTCGGCAGCGCCGCCGCCTCGCCCGCGATGCCCTTGTGGAGCGCGACGCGGACGCCCGGTGCGAGCCCGGCGCCATCGGCCGACAGTCCGGGGCCGATGCCGTACGGCGCCAGCTTCGCGAGCATCGGTGCGTCCCGCTTCGGGGGCGGGTTCTGCGCGAGCGCCCGGTTCAGCCTCGCGATGAAGCGGCGGCCGGTGCGCGGGGTCGGGAACTGCTTGGGGTCGCCCGCCTTGCAGCCCTTGGCGAAGTGGCGGGCGTGGCCGTTGGGCAGCGTCAGCTTGTAGCGGCGCATCTTCCGGTACGCGCGGCGCTGGTCCCGCCCGCGCTCGGCGAGCGTGCGCCCGATCACCCAGACGCGCCGGTACTTCGACTGGATGACGCGATCGGCCCGCGGGGCCTTGGTGCGGTTGTGCTTGGCACCGGTCCAGCGGATCTCGTAGCTGCCCGCCTTGCCGCCGTCCTCGCGGGCGCCGGGGATGTCGATCACGTTCGTGTACGGGTCGAGGAGCTCGAAGCCGTAGTAGCGCTTGCCCATGCGCGGATGGCTGAGCACGACCGGCCCGCGGCTCAGGTCCAGGTGGGCGATCGAATAAAGGGTGTCGGTGTTCGGCGCAACGACGACGTGAACGCTCGCATCCGCGAACTTGCGCGCGTTCGAGAACGAGTTGATCGGCGCGTCGCCCGCGTGGTCGGGGCAGCGCACGCTCGTCATCTCGCGCCGCACGCGCATGAACTCGAGCATCGGGAAGCCATAGTCGTAGGCTTCCTTCCCGATCTCGGCCGCCTGACCCGGGCTGGCGGGCGCAGCAGCCCGTGCCTGCGAGGCAAGGCCCAGGCCGATCAGCAGCGCCGCCAGGCCCACCGCGACCCCGGCCCCACGGGCCTGCACCCCGATCCCGAACTTCGCTCTCATCCTCGTGCCCCCGGTTTCTCTCCCGCCCCTCTAAGCGGCTGAGGGATTCGAACCACGTGTCCGCTTGATGGCAAGCAGGCCAGGTCCCGAACAGTGCAGATTACGGAGTACAGCTCGCGGGGGCGAGCACTGCCCTGCCCCGATGTTGCGAGCGGAGTTGCTCGGGGCAAGCTAATGGGCCCGAGGGACCGCGCTCACTTGGCGACCTTCAGCTTCATCCGCTTCACCTTCCGCGCGTGGTTGCCGGCCGCGTCGTGGACCCGCGCGATCGCCTTCACCTTGCGGGCCTTGCGGTGGTGGGCGACCAGCCTCGCCTTGGGCTTGGCGAGCTTCAGCCTCACCTTCTTCGTCTCGCCGGCGCCGACTTTGAAGCTCGCCTTGGCGAGCGCGAGGCGGCGCCTGTGGCCGCGGAACGGGACCTTCTTCGCCGTCTTCAGGGCGAGCTTTCCGGAGCACGGCGGCGAGGCCTCGCTTGCCGGACAGGCGAGCTTGACGCTCGCGCGGCGCTTTCGCACCTTCACCCGCTTGCCCTTGATCTTGATCGTGACCTTCGTGTCGGGCGGGGCGCTCACGTGCGCCGCCGCGCTCGTCTGCGAGGTCGAGCCGGCGTGGTTTTGTGCCGTCACCGTGCAGCGGTAGTTGCCCGACGAGCTCGCGGTGATCGACCTCGTGTTGGCGCCGGCGATCGCCGCGCCGTCGCGGGTCCAGCGATAGGCGAAGGTCTGCGGGGCGCGGTAGAGGAACGAGCCGAGCAGATCGTGCGCCCAGCTCCCGTCCGAGCACGCGAGGGTCGCGCCGGTCATTGCCCCGCCCATGATCATCGGGGCGCCGGCCGGGGCGGGCGAGCGCAGCAGGGCCGGGAAGACCGGTAGATCCACCGTCGCGCCCGTCGTGTTGAGATCGCCGCCGGTGCCGCTGCCATCGAGGCTGGCGAACGAGATCGTGCCGCCGCCCGTACCGCTGGCCCACCACGCTCTCCCCGCCGCCGGATCGATCGCAACGCCGGTGGGGTCACCGACGCCGGCCGCGCCGGCGTCAAGGTCGCCGCCACCCCCGGTGCCGTCGCGCTTGGCGTAGGAGATCTTGTTGGCAGGGGTCCCGTTCGCCCAGTAGATCCGCCCCGACGCGGGGGCGATGGCGACGCCCCTGGGGTTGCTCACCGTCGCGCCCGTCGTGTTGAGATCACCGCCCCCGCCAGCTCCGCCGAGCGTGGTGTAGGAGATCTTGTCGGCGCCATTGTTCGCCCACCAGATCCGTCCCGCAGCCGGGTCGATCGCAACGCCGGCGGGGTTGGCGACGGTGGCCCCCGTGGTGTCGAAGTCACCGCCGCCGCTGCCGTCGAGGTTGGCGAAGGAGATCGCGCCCGTGGAGCTCGGACCGCCGTACCGGTTGGCCCAGTAGACGCGCCCGGCAGCCGGGTCGACCGCGATGCCCTCAGGGTGGTTGACGGTCGCCGCGCCGGTGTCGAGGTCGCCGCCACCACCTCCGCCCAGGTCGGCGAAGGAGATCTTGTTGGCGCCCTCGTTGGCCCACCAGATCCGGCCCGCCGCCGCGTCGATGGCCACCCCGAACGGTTCACCCAGAGTCGCTCCGGTGGTGTCGAGATCGGCGCCTCCGCTCCCGTTGAGGTTGGCGTGGGAGATGCGGTAGGGGGCGACGATGTTGGCCCAGTACACGCTGTCGGCGGCGCGCGCCCCCGGAGCCGCGGCGAGCAGGGCGAGGATGCCCGCGAGCGCCCCGAGCGCGGCGCGCCTCATCGCTTGTCGACCTTGACCTTGAGCGCCGCCTTCGCGTAGCCGCCCTTCCTGGCGGTCGCCCGGTAGCGCCTCGGCTTCGTCCCCTTCGGGACCTTGATCGCCGCCTTGCCCTTGGCGTTCGTCCTCGCGGCGTGCTTCTTGTGGCCGAGCTTGAGCATCACCTTGGCCTTCCCCACCGCCGCCCCGGCGTCGGTGACCCGGAAGCGGACCTTCTTGCCGCGCCGCACCTGCTTCGGCTTCGCACGGAAGCTGAGCCCGGGCAGCAGGCGCCGGTGCCAGTAGTTGGCGTCGCTGTCCTTGCCGCGCTTGATGTTCGCCAGTACGTCGAGGGGCCCGCGCGAGCCCTCGGCGTTGAGGCCGGAGATCACCTGGGTGCCCTTGGGGGGCTTGACCGAGACGATCCGCCCGAACCTCGACGCCGCCGGGTTGGTGCGGGTGGCGAAGATGCAGCCGTCCCGCTCCCAGGCGATCCAGAGCCTGCCGCCCGGGGCCGGGGCAATGGTGACCAAGTCGGCGTCGAAGCCCTGCTCAGGGCAGGCATGCGGAGGCTCCGGTGGTTTGAACGCCGTCGCTTTCGCGGCGCCGACCCGCCAGAGCGCCGGGTCCTCCTCGAAGTTCTTGCGCACGTGGATGTAAGCGACGTAGACGCCCCCGGCGCCGATCCGCCCGCCGATCGCGGTCCGCTGATCGCCGTTGGCTCCGACCAGGTTCGCCGACCCGGGCACGACGTGGGTGCCGAAGGAGCCCAGGACCTTGAGCTCCTGGGCGCCTTGGTCGTACCAGGCGGCGACGATGGCACCGCTGGCCGCATCGACGCCCACGGCCGGGTCGGCCACGCAGCAGTCGGTCCCCGGGAAGTGCCGGTCGGAAGCAGCGGGGTTGATCCCGAAGTGGATGCCGGAGCCAGGGGAGCCCCAGACGGAGATCGGCTGCGCGGACGCGGACACGGCCGCCGAGATCCCATGTGCGAGAGAGATGTCGCTCGCGGTCGAGGCGTTGTTGGACGCCGCTGCCGGGGCCGACCAAATCGTGCCGGCCGCGTGGGCCGTCGCGGTCGCCATCACATCGTTGTAGGGCGCCGCGGGCGCCTGCCCGGTGAAGAACGCCCGCAACCCACCGCCGGGCCCGGCAACCAGGTCGACGCTCGGATTCAGGTAGGCGAGGCTGGAGGAGTTGGAGTAGACGAGGTTCGGTCCGAGCACCCCCTTGCCGTTGGCCGGGATCGCGCTGTGCAGGATCTGGTTCGTCGGAGGCTGGTCGACCTCCCGAGGCCAGAGCACGTGTAGCGCCCCGTCAGCGGTGCGCTGGAGGCCGACCTCCCCGGCGCCCCCGATCTTCCCCATCGAGGTCACCTTCGCCCACTTGCTCCCAGCAAGGGCGCTCGGGGTCGCGATCGCGAGCAGACCGAGTGCGACCAGCGACGCGAGGGCGAGCCACCTCGCCCGGCGCGTCGCCGCTGCCGTTCGTCTGGATGAACACCTCATCTCAAGTCTCCGGCCTCGGTCTCGCCGCCCCGGGCTGGCCGCCTGGTTTCCCCGACTGATCGCTCCTAGGCGCGCCCGGAACGTGAGCCGGGGGCTCGCCGGCCAAGAGTGCCCCGAGCTTCGCCTCGCCGATGCGCAGCAGCATCGCGATCATGCCCCGCTCAACGCCGAGCCGCAGGGCGATCTGCTCATCGCTGAGCCCTTGAGCTCGCATCCGAAGCGCATCGCCGTACCTCTCGGGGAGCTCGCCCAAGGCGCTCGAATGGTCCATGGGCGGATGATCGCGGTCGCTCCCGGGCCCGTCATGAGCAATCCACTGCTCAATCGACGCCTACCATTGCTCAGGCCCATGCGCTTCTCCCAAGTACGCTTGCCAGGGACGAGGCTGGCGATCACCCAGCGCCAGCGGCCGCCGTCGATGCTTCGGGGCTGAGCGCGGATGGAAGCCGCAGCGAGAGTGGGTCGCGCCAGCAAGGTCTGGCCGCTCGTCGGTCGCGCCGAGGAGCTCGCGGTCCTTTCCGAGGCGGTCGTCGGCAACGCGACGCGCGGTGCGGTCGTCTCCGGCCCTTCCGGCGTCGGGAAGACCCGGCTGATATCCGAGGCGCTGGATCGCGCGGCCGCGAGCGGGCTCGCCGTTGAGTCGGTCGCCGCGACTCAGTCGGCGGCGGGAATCCCGTTCGGGGCACTCCTGCACCTGATGCCGGACCTGCCCGGCGCCGAGCAGGGAGTGAGCTCGCTGGGACTCCTGCGCCTGGCGGCACGCGGACTCGAGGAGAGGGCTGGCGGGCGCCCACTCGTGGTCGCGCTCGACGACGCTCACCTGCTCGACCCCTCCTCCGCCGCGCTGGCGCATCATCTCGCTCAGTCGGGCATCGCGCGGCTGCTGGTCTCGGTGCGGGCGGGGGAGGAAACGCCAGACGCGATCAGCCGGCTTTGGAAGGACGGGCTCGTGGAGCGGATCGAGGTCCAGGCGCTCTCACGGGCTGAGACGCATGCGGTTCTGGAAGGGGCGCTCGGAGCGCAGGTCGACCGCGCGCTGTCGAAGCGGCTCTGGCGCGCCAGCGGTGGCAACCCGCTGTTCCTGCGCGAGATCGTTCTCGCGGCACTGGCGGGCGCCAGCCTCGTCGAGGCGAATGGGCTCTGGCGCTGGCAGGGCTCGTTCCCGGTCACGGCGCGGCTGACCGAGCTCGTCGAGGCCCGGCTCGGCGCGGCCCCCGCGGAGGTGCGGGAGGCGCTCGAGCTGGTCGCGATCGCCGAGCCGATCGCGCTCGAAGTGCTCGAGCGACTCGTTGAGAGGGGGGCGCTCAACGAAGCCGAGCGCCTCGGCCTGCTCAGCGTCGAGACTGGCCCGCAGCGACTGGTCGCGCGCCTCTCCCACCCGCTCTACGGGGAGTTCATGCGCGCCCGGATGCCGACCCTCGCCGCCCGCGAGATCAAGCGCCGCCTGGCTGGCGCCTTTCCGCCTGCTGACGAGCTCTCCCGCGAGGACCTTCTTCGGGTGACGAGCTGGCGCCTGGAGGCGGGACTGCGCGAGCGGCCCGCGGAGCTGCTGGATGCGGCGAGGGTCGCGATGTCCGCGCTTGACTTCGAACTGGCCCAACGCCTGGCTCGGGCCGCGGTCGATGCAGGCGGAGGGTTCCGAGCCCAGATGACCGCCATCGAAGCGACGGTCGGCAGGGGTTCCTTCGCCGAGGCCGAGGCCGAGCTTGCGCGGCTCGAACCCGCGCTCCCGGAAGAGCGGGTGGAGGTCGCGGCCGCCCGTGCCAACAACCTCTTCTGGTCCCTGGGTCGAGCGCCGGAGGCGGAGCGAGTCCTCAGGAGCGCCCTCGCTGCCCACGGGAGTGCTCCTGGCGCCGCGCGCCTGGTGGCTCAGCGAGCCGGATTCGTGCTCTTCACCGGCCGAGCTGACCAGGCGACCGAGGACGCGCTGGCAGTGGCTCGGACCGCCGACGATCCGCCGGCGCAACTGCAGGCGTCGATGATCGCGAGCTGGGGGCTGTTCATCACCGGGCGCTCCGGTGAAGCGGTGCAGGTTGCCGAGCGCTTCCTGCCCTTGGCGGAGAGCCATTCGGACGCCGCACCCTTCGCTGCGGACTGGCTGCGAAAGGTTCTGTGCGCCGCGCACTGGATCGCCGGCCGCCTCGAGGAGGCCGCCGACGTCGGGGAGGCCGCCGACGTCGGGGAGGCCGCCTACGAGGACGCGACGCGACGCGACTCCGACTCGGCGCGGGCATTGCACGCGTTCGCGCTCGGTTGGGTGGCGCGCGAGCAGGGTCGCATCCGGACAGCCGCGCGCTGGTTCCGGGACGGGCTCGGCGTGTTCCGCGAGGTCGACATGTTCAGCCACCTACACGCCTGCCTCGCCGAGCTCGCCCAATGCGAGGCTCAGCTCGGCAACGTCGACGAAGCGGAGGCGCTGCTGAAGGAGGTCGGGCCCGCCGACGTCGGCTTTCGGATGGCCTGCACGGCCGAGCTCGCGCGGGCGTGGATCGCCGCCGCCAGGGGCGATCCGGCCCGGGCGGCTGGATATGCCGTTCTGGGGGCGTCCCTCGTGGGTGAGCGTGGGCAGCACACGTTCGAGGCGCTCGCCTTGAGCGACGCAGCCCGGCTTGGCGATGCGAGCGCGGCCCTGAAGCTCGCCACGCTCGCCGAGCGGCTCGACGCGCCGCTGCTCCGAATGCGCGCGCGCCAGGCCGAGGCGGTTGCGGCCGCCGATCCCGAAGCGCTCGCTCGCTCGTCGGAGGAGCTCGAGCGCGCCGGCGCGGTACTGCTCGCGGCCGAGGCCGCCGCAAGTGCCGCCCGTGCCCTGGGGGACGCCGGCAGGGCATCCAGCGCGAGGACGGCCGCTGCTCGGGCTCGCTCGCTCGCGGCTCGCTGCGACGGCGCACGCACGCCCGCCCTGGCCGACCTCGACGTCGAGCCGCTCACGCCCCGTGAACGGGAGATCGGAACGCTCGCCGCGCAGGGGCTCTCGAACCGCAACATCGCCGAGCGGCTGGTGGTCTCCGTGCGCACGGTGGATAACCACCTGCATCGCGTCTACGCGAAGCTCGGGGTCGGAGGTCGCCGGGAGCTTGCGGCGGCGCTCGATCTCGCGAGCTCGACGCCCGAGTCGCGCTAGGCCAGCGCTGGTTCGAGCACGGAGAGCGGCTGATCTGAGCGAAATCCACGCCATCCGGCTTGGGCATGCGGACGCTGGGCACCGTGGTTGCCGATTCTGGGGCGGGCTGGCAGCGAGAGGACTGCTGGCAGCGTCGCACAGGGTGCGGCACCTTCAGTCCAAACAAGTCATAAGAGTCATAAGAGTCATAAGGGTCATAAGAGTCATAAGGCGTCATAAGGAGTCGCTACGCTGGGCCGAGTGAGAAACCCGTTCAAACCGACGTTCGGAGCGACGCCACCGCTGCTCGCGGGACGCGATGAACTCATTGCCGATTTCACCGACGCTCTGCTGGATGGCCCGGGTGCAGCTGGGCGCGCGACCCTCTATACGGGCGCACGTGGCGCGGGCAAGACGGTGATGCTGAATGAGATCGAGGACAAGGCAAAGGGCGAGGGCTGGCTCACCGTCAGCGAGACGGCAACCGGAGGGCTCATCGACCGGCTCACACGAAGTCGGCTGCCAGAGCTCCTCCGCGCCTTCGATCCGGACTCCGTTCGCACTCGACTGACAGGGCTGTCGATTCCATTGAGCGGAGGTGGCGTTACCTGGGAGACGCTCGAGAAACACGTGGCCGAGGCTGATCTGCGGAGTCAGATCAATCTGCTGACAGATCTGCTCTCGGAAAACGAGGCAGGTCTGCTCATCACTCTCGACGAGATACACCGCAACGAGATCGGAGAACTGCGGGGGCTCGCAGCCATCGTCCAACACGGATTTCGGGAAGACCGCGAGCTCGCTTTCGCAGCCGCTGGCCTCAGTTCATCAATCAGCGATCTCCTCCGAGACGAAGTTCTCACCTTCCTTCGCCGCGCCGACCTTCACCACCTCGGATCCGTCAAGTTGGATGAGGTGCGCCGCGCACTGGACGCTCCGATCAGGGAAGCCGGTCGCGAAGTGGATCCCGACGCCCTAGACGCGATGGTCGATGGCACTCAGGGGTATCCCTTCCTGATCCAGCTCGTGGGGGCCCACTGTTGGCGAGTTCGCCGTAACGCTTCGGTGATCGACCTCGCCGACGCCAGGGCCGGCGTCGCCAGCGCTCGTAGGCGTCTGGGGTCTCTCGTGCACGCACCGGCCTTGAAGGGTGCCTCGGATATTGACAAGTCCTTCCTTCTCGCGATGTCGAAAGACGACGATCGATCGAGGATGGCTGACATCGCGCAACGACTGGAGGTCGACAAGAGATACGCCAGCATCTACCGCAAGCGCCTGATCGACGCCGAACTCATCGCGCCGGCAGGACGCGGCTACGTCGACTACACCCTGCCGTACTTGCGCGACTACCTACGTGAACACGCAGCTGCCGGGATCTAGCCCGGCGGGATGTCGAAAGATGTCACCGCCTGTCGCGATTCGACGCACCGTGTCGCGATCTGACGGGGAGATTGAAGGCAAGCGGCTGATGGGATTCGAACCCACGACCTTCTGCATGGCAAGCAGACGCTCTAGCCAACTGAGCTACAGCCGCAAGGGGAGCGCAGTATAGGGACGCGGCGGCGACACCACGGGAACGCGCGATGGGCCGACGGTCCCGGGTTGCCGCAGAGGTCCGGGTGCGAGCGCGCGCGGCTCAGGCGGCGTCGAGCGCTTCGTTGACGAGCCGGTCGGCCTCCGCGTTGTACTCGCGGCGGACGTGGCGGATCGACCAGGAGCCGACGCCCGACAGCGCCGCCCGGACCTCGGCGTGCAGGGGCTTCAGCTCGGCGTTCTTGACCTTGTACTCACCTCGCACCTGCTTGACGACCAGCTCCGAGTCGCCGACCAGCTCGAGCTCGTCGGCGCCGAGCTCGAGCGCGGTCGCGATCCCGAGCAGCAGCGCCCTGTACTCGGCGACGTTGTTCGTCGCCCGGCCGATCACCTGCGAGGCCTCGGTCAGCGGTCTCGCCGTCGGCGTCGGAGACGACCGCGGCGATCGCAGCGGGTCCGGGATTTCCGCGAGCGCCGCCGTCGACGTGCACGATCATCTTCACTCCTCGGCCCCTTCGGGTTCCTCCGCCTCTTCGACAGACTCGTCCGGGCCCCCAATCGGCCGGCGCGCGAGCGTCCCGTCGCGGGAGACATCGAGATTCCAGTTGCGATCGGCGGCCCGCAGCTGCTCCACGGTCTCGCCGCGCGCGATCTCGCGCACCTCCGGCCCTCGGGTACCCGGACCGACCTCCCACTGGTACCAGGTCAACTCCCAGGCGACGGTGATCCTGGCGCCCGTGTCGCCGCTCGCTGTGCGCACTGCGATCGCAGTGGCCTGCGGCTCGCCGAGCGACTTGCTGAGCCCGGAGACCGTGCGGCGGTGCTCGCTTCCGTTGAACGCCGCCAATGCCTCGACCACATCGGGGCCCGCCGTCGAGCGCATCGCCGGCACGCTCTGGGCCGGGTAGTCAGCCTCCCGCTCGGGCGACCGGCGGCGGCGCTGGCGCTCGCGGGGTGCCCGGCGCGGCGCGGCGGCCGCGCGCTCGTCGGCGGCGGGCTGCTCGCCCTCCGCTTCCTCCTCCTCGCTCCAGCCCGCGATCGTGTCGGAGGCGCGCTCGACCCTGGCCCGCAGGCTGCCGAGCAGCTCACCACCGGAGCGGCGCCGGCGGCGGCGGCGACCGCCGAGCTCGCGCGCCGAGGCAGCCTCCTCCGGGCGAAGCCAGCCCGCTTGCTCGGCTCGCGGCTTGCACAGCTCGCAGACGAGGACCTCCTCACCGCCCGAGGCGATGTAGGGGTTCGAGCGCTCGCCGATCAGCAGGTTGCGGCCACACACAGCGCAGTTCTTCTCGGTCGCTGGTCGAACCTCGGTCATCGGCGGGGGCACGTTAGATCACCGGCTTGCTCGGCAGCCGCTCCGCGCGCGCGCTTGGGCGCCCGCCGCCGCGTCAGCCGGCTCCCCGGAGCGCTCAGCGGGCCGAGAGATGCCCGCGGAGGCCGATCACGGCCTTCGTGTGCAGCTGGCTGACCCGGGACTCGGTCACGCCCAGAACCTCGCCGATCTCGCGCAGCGTCAGGTTCTCGTAGTAGTAGAGCGCGATCACGAGCCGCTCTCGATCCGGCAGCGCCTCGATCGCGTCCGCCAGCCTGTCCTTGAGCTCGACCGTGTCGATCTCCTCCTGGGGATCGACCGCGCGGGGGTCCCGGATCGTGTCCAGGAGCGAAATCTGGCCACCGTCGGCGTCGGCGATCGTCCAGAGGTCGTCGAGGGCGAGCACGGACGAGTTGGCGATCTCGAGCAGCGTGTTGCGGAAGTCCTCGACCTCGACGCCGAGCTTGCGCGCCATCTCCTCCTCGGTCGGCGTCCGCTGCAGCTCGTTCTCGAGCTGCGTGTGGACGCGCTCGACGTCCCGGGCTTTCGAGCGCACCGAGCGCGGGACCCAGTCGAGCGAGCGCAGCTCGTCGATGATCGCGCCCTTGATGCGGGAGACGGCGAACGTCTCGAACTTGATCTCCCGGTCGAGGTCGTAGCGCTCGATCGCACCGATCAGTCCGATCAGGCCGTAGGAGATCAGGTCCCCCTCCTCGACGTGGCTCGGCAGCCCGGCAGCCATCCGGCCGGCGACGTACTTCACCAACGGCGAGTAGGCGACTACGAGCCGCTCGCGAGCGCGCTCGTCGTCTTCCTCTTTGCATCGCCGCCAAAGCTCCTTCAGCTCGACGGCCTTGACGTTGGTCTCCATCACCCTTCTCCGGTCGCCCGGCACTCATACGTTAGTCCAGGTTTCAAGTTGCGGCTGCTGAGACTCCCGACGGGGAGCAAAGTTGCGCAGGCACGCGCCGCGGACACAGTCAGGCGCGCGGGTGGGCGGCACCGTAGGCGCGCCGCAGACGGCCGGGCTCGACCCGGGTGTACACCTGCGTCGTGGAGACGCTCGCATGCCCGAGCAGCTCCTGGATCGCCCGCAGGTCCGCCCCGCCCTCGAGCAGGTGGGTGGCGAACGAGTGCCGCAACGCGTGCGGCGAGACGCGCCCCGCGATCGCGGCTTCCCGAACCCAGCGCTCGAGGCGGCGGGTGACGTCCGATGGCGAGAGCCGGCGGCCGCTCTTCGAGAGAAGCAGGGCGCGCTCCGAGCCGTCGACGGCAAGCGCGCCCCGCCAGCGCGCGAGGTATCCCGACAGCGCGCGCTGGGCCGGCTCGCCGAGCGGCACGATCCGCTCCTTGCCGCCCTTGCCGCGCACCCGCAGGGTCTCCCCTTCGAAGTCGACGCTGTCGACGTCGAGGGCGACTATCTCCGCGCAGCGGAGGCCGCCGGAGTAGGCGATCTCGAGCATGGCCCGATCGCGCGCCTCCAGCGCCGAGCCGGTCGGGATGCGCTCGAGCAGCACCCGCATCTCCGCCGCCGAGAGCACCCGCGGCAGACGGGAGTCGCTCCGCGGGTTCGGCAGCAGCTCGGCAGGGTTCTGCGGGACCTCTCCCCGCCGGAAGAGGTGGTCGTAGAAGCTGCGCACGGCGGCGAGCTTGCGGGAGACGCTCGTGCGCTCGAGGTCGCGTCCGCCGAGCGCGGCCGCGAAGCCGCGCAGCATCCGGTAGCCGACGTCGCGCGGATCGAGGCGGCGGGACCCCGCCCACTCCGCGAGCTCGCCCACGTCCCGAAGGTAGGCGCGCCGGGTGTGCGTCGCGAGGTGTCGCCGGCGCATGTCCTCTTCGAAGCCGATGAGCGCCGCCTGCCAAGCCGCCGTGAGCTCAGGGCGCTCGCGATCGCCAGGCGCCGTCGCGGGCGCCCTCCCGCTCTTCGTCCCGGCCTCTTGCAGCGCGTCGCCACTCACCGGATCGGGTTCGCCGCCCCGGCCCCGCGCCCTGCCGCTGCAGCGTGCCGCCCGGTCGCTACTGGATGTAGATCGGGGTGCCGACGTCCACGCGGTCGTAGAGGTCGATCACGTCGGGGATCGCCATCCGCACGCAGCCGTGCGAGGCGGCGCTCCCGAGCGAGGAGGTGTCGGTGGTGCCGTGGATCCCGGCTCCGTTGTAGATGCCCATCCAGCGGGCCTTGAGCGGGTTTTCCGGACCGGGCGGGATATCCTGGCCCGCGAGGCTGCCGGCCCAGGCGGAGTCCGGAACGTGCCAGATCGGGTTCGTCTCCTTGTCCTGGATCGAGTAGAGCCCCGTCGGCGTGTCGAAGCCCTGCGCCCCGATCGCGACCGTGTAGCTCTTGTCGAGCTTCAGGTTCTTGTACAGGCGCAGCTGGAAGTTGGAGCGGTCCACGACGATGTAGGTCGGGTACTTGTCGGCGAGGTCCTTGGTCGTGACCTGCGGCTTGGTCTTGTGGACCTTGGCCTTGACCTTGCGGTTCGACGTCCGATCGAGAGCGGTCTCGACCTGCTTGGTGAGCCGGGTGTCGTCGACGGCGATCCCGTCCTTGGCGGCAACCGGGTCGAGCGAGTCGCCGGACGGATGCACGCTCGCGTTCTGGGCGGGCCGGTCGATGTCGTCAGCCACGGCCTTGACGAAGTTGTCCACGGCCGACTTCGAGTACTTGATCTGGGGCTGGATCGCGAGATCCAGGCCGTCACCGCTGATCCGCCTCCAGGTGCGGCTGAAGATGTTCTGGTCGTGAGAGGCGGCGACCGCCTCCTCGACCATGCCGGCGACGTCGGCGCGGACGTCGAGCTGGCTCGACTGCAGCTTGTACTTCTGATCGCCGTAGCGGACGACCACGTCCTTGTCGAGCGGCCGGACGAGGCTCGTCTTCAGCTGCGCCCTGGCCTCGTCGGCGGTGAGCCCGCCCACGTCGACACCGCCGATCGTCACGCCGTCGGCGATCTTGCCGTCGTAGGAGCGGTCCCAGAAGTAGACGAACAGCGCCGTCGCGACGAGCAGCCCGACGAGCGCGAGGAGGGAAATCTGAAGCTTGCGTGGCATCGTCGATCGAGTCAACCTTGATTCGTGAATAGCTGTGAACGTTAGCGGTCGGTCCACCGACGACGGCACCCTGCATACCGCTGCAAATCAGTGTAAGAGGCGATGCAACAGGCCTGAAGGCGCCGTCGCCCGTGCAACCCTGCTTGCGCAGGAATCCCTGCACCGGATCACTTTTGGGATACCCGGAATCCGGGGGCTTCACTCAGCGTCGCGGACGAGCGGGCTGCGACGCAAGAAGTCCTCGACCTCACGCTCGTAGCGGTACTCCTCGCCGTCGCGCTGCAGCGGATGCAGATGCTGCTCGACGGCGAGGCGCTGGACGGTCTCCCGGGTGGTGAAGTCGTAGGCGAAGCCGCGCGACTTGAGCAGGCGGTTGTCGAGCCCGCGTCCGAATCGCATCTGCACGAGCATCTCCTCAGGGATCCGGATCCCTGCTGCCCTCAGCGGCAAAGCCGCCAGCGGCGTCAGGTACGGCGAGATGATCGGCGCCGGCACCTTGCCGAGGAGGGAGATCACCTCCGAGAGCGCGAGCACGCCGTCGGCGGCGACGTTGTAGACGCCGTGGAGGTCCCGCTCGACGGCGAACGAGAGGGCGCGGACGACGTCGTCGGTGTGCACGAACTGGTAACGCGGGTCGAAGCCGAGCACCATCGGCACGGCCGGCAGATCGAGCAGCCGCGTGTGCGCGGTGCGCATCCCAGGACCAAGCACGTTGACCACCCGGAGTACGGCGACGCTCGTGCCCGGGTTGCGGCGGGCGTGGTCTGCGACCGCCGCCTCCGCCTCGACGACATCGCGCTCGATCGCGGTCCGGGGGCGGTCCGGCCGTTGCATCGTCTCCCCGAAAAAGGCGGGGTCGTCCTGCCGGCAGCCGTAGTAGTGGGCGGAGCTCTTGAAGACCAGCTTTCGCACCGGGGTCTCCGGGCCGGAACAGGCGGCGAGGATGTTCATCGTCCCGATCACGTTCGTCTCGTGAATCTGCCGGCGCGGGCGGAGCGAGGAGTCGACGATCAGGCGCGTGTCGACGACGGTGTCAAGACGCGCCGCCTGGACGATCCGGCGGATCAGCGCGTGCTCGGTGCCGACGCGCACGTACTCGGTTCGCCCGAGCTCGCGGGTGGGCTCCTCGGAGTCGACCCCGACGATCGCCTCGATCTCCGGGTCGTCCTCGAGCGCCTGCGCCAGCCGCCCTCCCCAGGGGCTGGCGACGCCCGTGAGCAGCACCCGGCGCGAGCGGTGAGGCTCGCTGCTCGCGGGCGGCGAGCTGCTTGTCCTGGCCTGCTCCATCGCTGCGGGGGCGGGATTCTCGCAGCCGCGGCAGCGATCGGATCGGGCGCGGTCTACGATCGGAGCGTGGAAGCCCGCCCACCCGGACCCGCCGGGGAGACTGCGGATGCGACCGGGGAGACCTCGAACGCCGGTCCCGACGCCGACGCTCCGCCCGACCTCGGGCCGCGCGCGGTCACCTATCCGTACCGGCGGATCGAGCGGCCGCAGCCGACCCCCGCCGACGGGCCCGACCCTTACGGCAACCCCGACACCGAGCCCGCCTGGATGGGGATCGACTGGTCCGAGCGGGTGCGACGGATCTCCATCGCGGGGACCGAGGTCAACTACGCGGAGCTCGGCAGCGGCCCGCCGATCCTGTTCGTGCACGGCCTCGGCGGCTGCTGGCAGAACTTCCTCGAAAACCTCCCCCACTTCGCCGCTGCAGGGCGCCGCGCGATCGCGGTCGACCTGCCCGGCTTCGGCCACAGCCCGATGCCCGGTTGGCCGATCACGGTTCCCGCCTACGGTCGGCTCCTCGACGCCTTCTGCGCCGCCCTCGGGCTCACCGACGTCGTCCTCGTCGGCAATTCGCTCGGCGGCTTCATCGCGGCCGAGGTCGCGATCGCCGAGCCCGCCTGGATCTCGCACCTCGTACTCGTCTCGGCGGCCGGGATCAGCCACGCCGATCTCAGCCGCCGTCCGGTGATGGCTGCCGCCCGGGGCCTGAACCTCCTCAACCCGGTGGCGCTCCATCTCAACCGGGGCGGTCTGCGGCGCCCCGGCCTGCGCCAGGTCGCCTTCCAGGGGATCTTCCGACACCCACAGCGAATCCGGCGCGAGCTGTTGTACGAGTTCTCGGTGAACGGCGCCGGCCGGCCGGGGTTCCTGCCGGCCGTGGCCGCGCTGACCGGCTACGACATCGTCGATCGGCTCGAGCGGATCTCGGTCCCGACGCTGCTCGTCTGGGGCCGCGACGATCTCGTCGTTCCCGCCTCCGACGCACCCGGCTACGAGCGTCGCATCAGCGATTGCGAGCTCGTCATCTTCGACGAGTGCGGGCACGTGCCGATGGCGGAACGTCCAGTCCGCTTCAACCGGCTGGTTGAGCGCTTCGCGTCGCTCGGCTGAGGGCGCCGGGGTCCGGTCAGCCCGTCACCGCGCCCTCGGAGGCGCTGGAGACGGTGTCCGCGTACTTCTTCATCACGCCGGAGGTGAAGATCGGCTCCGGCAGTTCGTAGGCGGCGATGCGTTCGGCGATCTCCTCGTCGGTGAGGTCGACGTCGATCGTCCGTGCCTCGACGTCGATCTTGATCGTGTCGCCCTCGCGCACAGCAGCGATCGGACCGCCCTTCACGGCCTCCGGTGCGACGTGGCCGATCATCAGCCCGCGGGTCGCCCCGGAAAAGCGGCCGTCGGTGAGCAACGCGACGTCCTCGCCGAGGCCCATGCCGACGATCGCCGCCGTCACCTGCAGCATCTCGCGCATTCCGGGCCCCCCCGTCGGGCCCTCGTTGCGGATCACGATCACGTCGCCGGGGTTGATGCCGCCCGATTTGACGACAGCGAAGCAGTCCTCCTCGCGCTCGAAGACCCGGGCCGGGCCGCTCTGGCCGAGGCGCTCGGTTCCGGCGACCTTGACGACGGCGCCCTCGGGCGCGAGGTTGCCGTGCAGGATCGCGAGCCCTCCCTGCGGCTTGAGCGGCGCATCGGCGGGCAGGACCACGTCCTGGCCGGGACGCTCGCTGGCCGCGTCGGCCTCCTCGCCGATCGTGCGGCCGGTGACGGTGAGCTCGTCGCGATTGAGCAGCCCGGCGTCGGAGAGGCGGCTCAGGAGCAGTGGCACGCCGCCCGCCGCGTAGAGGTCGGTGGCGACGTAGCGGCCGCCGGGCTTGAGATCCGCGAAGAGCGGCGTACGCCGGGAGATGCGCTCGAAGTCGGCGATCTCGAGCGGCACGCCGGCCTCGCGGGCAACGGCGAGCAGGTGCAGGACGCCGTTGGTGGAGCCGCCCGAGGCGCAGACCATGGCGATGGCGTTCTCGAGGGCACCCTTGGTGATGATCTGGCTCGGGCGGATGTCGCGCTCGAGCACGGTCATGATCAGCTCGCCGACCTTCTCGGCGACCGTTGCCTTCTCGTCGTCCTCGGCCGGGACCATGGCCGAGCCCCCGGGCGAGATGCCCAGCGCCTCGAAGGCGCAGGCCATCGTGTTCGCCGTGAACTGGGCACCGCAGGCGCCGGCGCCCGGGCTGGCGACGCCCTCGAGCTCGTGAAGCTCCTCGTCGGTCATGTTGCCCGCGGCGTGCGCGCCGACCGCCTCGAAGACGTCGAGGATCGTGACGTCGCGACCGTGGTAGTGACCGGGCGCGATCGAGCCGCCGTAGAGCATCAGCGACGGGACGTCGAGCCGGGCGAGGCCCATGACGCAGCCGGGGATCGTCTTGTCGCAGGCGGAGAGCGCGATGACGGCGTCGAACTGGTAACCGCGGGCGGTCAGCTCGATCGAGTCGGCGATCACCTCGCGGCTCACGAGCGAGCTCTTCATCCCCTTCGTGCCCATCGTGATCCCGTCCGAGATCGCGATCGTGTTGAACTCCATCGGCGTGCCGCCGGCCGCGCGCACGCCTTCCTTGATGTGCTCGGCCAGTCCCCGCAGGTGAAAGTTGCAGGGCATCGCCTCGATCCAGGTGTTCGCGATCCCGATCGTCGGCCGCTTGAGCGACTCGTCGTCGAATCCGATCCCCTTCATGTAGGCGCGCGCCGCCGCGCGCTCGGGCCCGTCGAATACGGCGGCGCTGCGGGGACGGGGAAGCGAGGTCGTGGGTGCGGAGTTGCCGTTGCTCTCGGTCATGGCGCCAGTCTACGGAGCCGTCGAGGCGCGAAGATGCCGCGCCACTGCGCCTACTGCGCCGTCTCGAGCCCGGGGCCCTCGGAGGCCCCGTGGTCGGAGGGGCTCACCCACTCCTGCAGGCGAACGAGGTCGCGCCGCGCCTGCGCCGGGTCGACCTGCGTGCCGGGCCGGTCGATGTTCGCCTCGGCGAGCAGGCCGAGCTCGTCGCCGCGCAGCGCCATCCACTTCGCGAGCACGTCATCCGCATCGGGGAGTCGCTCCGGCGCCCCGGCTTCGGTCCGGTCCGGGAAGCGGACGCAGAGCTCGTTCAAGGGCTCGCCGGTGCGGCTGTCGAAGCTGACGATCGGCCGGTGCGGATAGATCAGGTAGCCGTAGCCGGGCAGGCCGTCGTCCTCGTTGCCGCCGAAGGCATGGAGGAAGCCGAGCGCTCGGTAGGCGGCGAGCGCCTCTGCACCGACCACGGAGCCGAGCAGGTCCTCCGCCCGCTCCTCGGCCGCGCGCTCCTCCGGCGTCAGCGGCCTGCCGATCGAAAGCCGCCGGCGCGCCGAGCGGCGTGCGGCCAGCCGGAAGCGGAGCCCGTCGATCCTGCGCCGCAGGCCCATCAGCCACCCGCCGCCGGTGGGAAGAAGATCACGCGCTCGGCGTCGCGCGGCACCTCGGAGAAGTCGCGGACGAGGATCGCCTCCCTGTGCGCCGGGCCGGAGGTCGGCACCGCCGCCCACAGGCCCTGGTCGAGTTGCCGGCGGAAGGCCTCGATCAGCTCCCGCTCCTGCTCGGGCACCTCCGGATCCCCCTCGGCTAGAAGTTGATCGCCGTAGCCAGACCTCATCCGGAGAAGCTTCACGGCGACGATTATGGCAAGGGTCGCAGGGGACGCTCGGCCGCCGCCTCCGGCAATCCGCGCGCCCGGACCCCGAGCACGTCGACCGGACCGGCGCCGGCTCCGATTTCGCTCAGGCCCTCGCGGACCGCCCGCGCCGCGACGGCGCGAGCCCGCCGTGCCGCGTCCTCGAGCTCGAGACCGTGCGCGAGCAGCGCCGCGAGAGTCGCGGAGTGCGTGCAGCCGGAGCCGTGGGCCGCCCCGCTGGGCTCGAGCGCGCCGGGGACGCGGACGGGATCGGCATCACGACGGAGCAGGAGGTCGACTCCGTCACCGTGGCCGCCGGTGACGATCACGGCCGCCGGGCCGAGCTCGAGCGCGGCCGCCGCGAGCTCCTCGGGGCCCGCCCGCTCCGAAAGCCCGGTCAGCGCTCTCGCCTCCGCCAGGTTCGGTGTGATCACGCTCGCACGCGGCAGGATCCGCGTGACGAGGGCCGAGCGCGCAGCCGGCTCGAGCAGCGCCGCTCCGCTCTCGGCGACCATCACCGGGTCGACGACGATCGGCACCCCATCCAGCAGCGCGAGCGCGCCCTCGACGGCGACGATCGTCGCCTCGTCGCCGAGCATGCCGATCTTGGCCGCATCGACGCCGATGTCCTCCTGGACGGCCTCGACCTGAGCGACGATCATCGCCGGGCTCACGGCTTCGATCATGTTGACGCCGACCGTGCTCTGCGCCGTCAGCGCCGTGATCGCGCTCATCCCGTGCGCACCCGCGGCAGCGAAGGCCTTCAGGTCCGCCTGGATGCCGGCCCCGCCGCCGGAGTCGGAGCCGGCGATCGTCAGCACCGCCGGAACTCTGTCGCTGCCGGGCTCCACCAAGCCATCGTATTGACGCTCGCGCTCAGCCTCCTCGCGGGCGCGGCAGCAGCGTCCTCGCGAGGGTGCCCGCGAAGTCGATGCCGACGTAGCCGGCGAGCTCGAGCCGCGCGAGCGCCGCAGCGCATGTCGGTCCGTCCAGCCCGAGCTCGGCCGCCAGGCCGTCCGCGGTCGCGGCTCCGCGCTCGATCGCATCCAGCAGCCTGCCCTCGACGGGACCGAGATCGGGGCCGGTGACCTCGCGGGCCACCTCCCCCGCGCCCGGCCCGAGGAGCTGCTCGAGCGCGTCGGCTGCGTCCCGGATCGGCACGGCCCCGTCGACGAGCAGCGCGTTCGTCCCGGCCGAGCGCCAGGAGTTGACCGGCCCCGGCACCGCCCCGACCTGCCGGCCGCAGTCTCCCGCCATCTCGGCGGTGATCAGCGACCCCGAGCGCTCGGCCGCCTCGACGACGATCGTCAGCCCGCCGAGGGCCGCCATGATCCGGTTGCGCGCCGGAAACATCCAGCGGCGCACCGAAGAGCCGGGCGGCAACTCGGCGACGACGGCACCGCCGGCGTCGATCACGCCGCGGTACTCGGAGGCCGCTGAGCGCGGGTAGGGCCGCTCGGGGGAGCTGGCGAGGACAGCCAGCCCGCCGGCGCCGGCGCGGGCCGCGCCGCGATGGGCGGCCGAGTCGACCCCCATCGCCAGCCCGCTCACCACGTGCGCCCCGGCCGCTCCGAGCCCGTAGCCAAGTCCCTCGGCGACCTCGCGGCCGTAGCCGCTCGCCCGCCGGGCACCGACGATCGTGATCGGGTCGGCGGCCGCGAGCGCCGCCGGGTCACCGCGCCCGAACAGCGCCGTCGGCTCCGCCTCACCGAGTCGCCCCAGCTCGACGGGCCACCCCGGCTCGTGCCGGCACAGCATCCAGCAGCCGCTCGCCTCGAGCTCACCCGCGAGCGCCCGTAGGGTCGCTGGATCGCGGCTGCGCTCGATCGCGTGCTCGGCCGCGGCAGCGCCGGGACTGACGGCGCGGGCGAGGGCTGCGTCGTCCAGCGCGAGCAGATCCCGGGCGCGACGGCTGGCGCGGCGGTCCACCGCGACTGAGATCCCGCCCGCGAGCTCGGCGAGCAGCAGGCCCCGGCGGGCGCACTGTTCGCACACCGGGGCGCTCATCGCGCGATCCGGCCTCGGAGGCTCAGCGCCGTCTCGATGTGACGCTTCTCGACCCTTTCGCAGCGCTCGAGGTCGGCCCCCGTGCGAGCGATCCGCAGCACCCTGGTCCACCCCCGCCCGCTGAGCCCATGGCCACGCTGGGCGCCGGCGAGGAGTTCGAGCGCATCCCGCTTCGGAGCGGCGAGCTCTCGCAGTCGCTCGTCGCCGACGGTCGCGTTCGTCCGCCCCGGCCCGTAGCGCTCGCGCTGTACGGCGCGGGCCCGGGCCACACGCTGGCGCACCGGCTCGGAGGGCTCCGGCGAGTCGCCGGCGAGCGCCGTCGCGTCCGGCTGCCCGACGCTCACGCTGATGTCGAGGCGATCAGCGACGGCACCGCTGAGCCTTGCCCGGTAGCGATCGATCGCGCCGGGCGCGCAGCTGCAGCGCGGATCGGCGGACCCGTTCCCACAGGGGCAGGGGTTCGCGGCTGCGACGAGCTGAAAGTCGGCCGGGAAGCTGAGGGCACCGCCCGCCCGCGCGATCGTGACGGTCGCCGCCTCGAGCGGCTGGCGCAGCGCCTCGAGCGCCGCGCGGCTGAACTCAGCGAGCTCATCGAGAAAGAGCACGCCGCGGTGGGCGAGCGTGATCTCGCCGGGACGGGGCGGGTTGCCTCCGCCCACCAGGCCCGCGGCCGAGATCGTGTGGTGAGGGGCGCGGAAGGGCCGGCGCGCGATCACCCCCGGGGGCTGGGCGATCCCGGCGACGCCGGCAATGCGGCGGACCTCGATCGCCTCGTCGTGCTCGAGCCCGGGCAGCAACGAGGGCAATCGCCGCGCCGCCATCGACTTGCCGGCTCCGGGTGGCCCGACGACGAGCAGGCTGTGGCCGCCGGCGGCGGCGAGCTCGAGCGCGCCCCGCAGCATCGGCTGGCCGCGGAGGTCGGCCAGGTCGGGGGCATCGGGATCCGCGCCGCCCGCGGCGAGCGGGTCGGGCTGCGACCCAGCACCTTCGTCGCCGAGCGTGCGAAGCGCTGAGATCGAGTCGATCGCCCTGATCTCGAGCTCGGGGACCAGCGCCGCCTCGGGGGCATTGCCGCGGGCGACGACGATCCCGCGCGCGCCCTCACGCCGGGCGGCTTCGGCCATCGCCAGCGCCCCGCGGATCGGCCGCACGCCACCATCGAGCGCGAGCTCACCGGCCAGGGCCAGGCCCTCGAGCAGTTGCGCCGGCAGCTGCCCGGAGGCGACGAGGACACCCGCCGCGATCGCGAGGTCGAACCCGGGCCCCGCCTTGCGCAGGTCGGCGGGCGCGAGACTGACCGTGATCCGCTGCAGGGGGAAGTCCGCGCCGGAGTTGACGATCGCCGCGCGCACACGCTCGCGGCTCTCGCGGACCGCGGCATCCGGCAGGCCGACCACCGCGAAGCTCGGCAGCCCGCGGTGGATGTCGACCTCGGCCGCGACGGGCACGGCCTCGACGCCGGCGAGCGCGAATGTCCTTGCGAGGGCGAGCACGAGGCGATCCTCCTCGGCGCCTGCGCACGGGTGGCCCTCGCCCTGGGCCGACGCAGCGCCGAATCAGCGACGCGAGTGCAACGGGCTCGAAGGCGCGACTCCTACGCGCGTGAATCGCCACGGCGTGGGCCCCATGCGTCGCTCGCGCCGCGCGAGGCTTTCCCCATGAGCGACGCACGCAGAGGGACCGGCCGCGAGGGCGAGCAGGCGGCGGTCCGCCAGCTGCGCGCCCAGGGGTTCGAGATCATCGAGCGCAACGCGCGCACGCGCTACGGCGAGCTCGACGTGATCGCCCTCGACGGGGGCACGCTCGTCTTCGTCGAGGTCAAGGCCCTCCGCGGCAACGGCCGCGATCGTGCTGCCCGCGCGCTCGAGGCGATCGGACCCCGCAAGCGCCTGCAGGTGCGCCGTCTCGCCCGCGCCTGGCTCGCCGAACGCCGTTCCCCCGCCCGCTACTCCGCGATTCGCTTCGACGCGGTCGGCGTCGCCCTCGGCGCGAGGGGCGCCGAGGTCGTCCACGTGCCGGCGGCGTTCTGAGCGGCGGCCAGGGGTGCGCCGGACCGGAGGGCGACGAGGTCGCGGCTGCCGGGGCTTGCGCAAGGCGAGATGATTAGGGCCGATGCCCGACACCACCTGCCACATGTCGATCTCGCTCGACGGCTTCGTCGCCGGACCGGAGCAGAGCCGGGAAAATCCGCTGGGCAAGCGCGGCAGGGAGGTCCATGGCTGGCACCTCGGCGACGAGCGTGCCAACGATGCCGACGCGACGGCAACGGGCTGGCTGATGCGACCGCGCGGCGCCTACGTGATGGGCCGCAACATGTTCGGGCCGATCCGCGGCGAGTGGGACGAGGATTGGGATGGGTGGTGGGGCCCCGAGCCGCCCTACCACGCGCCGGTCTTCGTGCTCACCCACCATGCCCGCGAGCCGGTCGAGATGGAAGGCGGCACGAGCTTCCACTTCGTCACCGATGGCTTCGAGACCGCGTACGCGCAGGCGCGCGAGGCGGCGGGCGAGAGCGGCGTCGACATCGCGGGCGGCGCCTCGACCGTCCGCCAGGCCCTCGCCGCCGGGGTGATCGACGAACTCACGCTCGACGTGGTCCCCGTGCTGCTCGGATCGGGTGAGCGGCTGTTCGACGGAGTCGGGTCCTTCGGGTTCGAGCCGGTCGAGGTGCTCCACTCCCCGCTCGCCACGCACATCCGCTACCGGCGCGCGGGCTGAGGAGCCCAACTCGGCACTGCCCGTCGCTCCGCACCGGCTCCGCGGTGCAAGACCGTCCGGTTAAGGACCCTGGGGGGTCCTCAAGTGGACGACTATGGCCCGCGGCGCTGAGCCCCGCCCCGCTCAGGCGCCGAGCTCGAGCTGGCTGTAGGCGGTCGAGGCGAAGGAGCGCCGGTGCAGGACGCTGATGCCGTTGGCCATGATCGCCTCGCGATGCTCCGGAGTGCTGTAGCCGACGTTCTCGTGGAAGTCCCAGTCCGGGTAGATGTCGGCCGCGCGCTCCATGTAGCGGTCGCGGGTGACCTTGGCGACGACCGAGGCGGCGGCGATCGCCGCTGAGCGGGCGTCGCCCCCGACGACCGCCTCGTGTGGGACCGGGCAGCGGGAGCCGAGCCGGAACCCGTCGCTGAGGCACTTGGCGCCCGGCACCGAGACGCGGCCGAGACAGTCGGCGAGAGCCTGCAGGTTGGTCACGTGTAGGCCGCGGACGTCGATGCCCTGCGGACAGCGCGCGGTGACGACGACGCGCTGGGCGCAGGCGAGCACCGCGGGATAGAGCGCCTGGCGCTCCTCGTGCGTCTTCCGCTTCGAGTCGTCGAGACCCGCGAGCATCTTCCGCTCGCTGCGTCCGAGCTTCTCGTAGTCGAGCAGGACGCCGGCCGCGACCAGCGGTCCGGCGAGGCAGCCGCGGCCCGCCTCGTCCGCGCCGGCCACGTAGCGGCAGCCGAAGTTCTGATCGAAGCGGAAGAGCCAGGCGGTGCGCCGCCCGTCGGCACGCTTGCGGCGTCGCCGCGCCTTCTTCGGCGCGCGTGCCTCCGGCGTCCCCTCGAGCCCCTCCGGCCCGTCGGACTCCTCAGCCTCAGAAGATGCCGATTCGATCTGGGGGCCAGTAGGTCGCAAATGCCTTGCCGATGATCCAGTCCTTGGGTACGGGTCCCCAGAAGCGGCTGTCGTCGCTGGACCCACGGTTGTCGCCCATCATGAAGTACTCGTCGGGTGGAATCGTGATCGTCTTCGGCATGTCGCAGCCGCCCCCGATTCCCTGGCAGGGCTTGATGAAGCTCTCGTCCGCTTCGACGCCGTTGACCACCGGGTGCCCGTTGTGGATGCTGAGCTTGTCGCCCGGACCGGCGACGACCCGCTTGATGAAGTTCGTATCCGATTCCTTCGGGACCGGCTTGGGGCAGGCCTCGCCGGTGCTCCGCGGGGCCCCACACGTCGGTCCCGGGCCCTCGGCGCCCTGCGGCGGGTGGAAGACGACGATGTCACCGACCGAGGGGTCGCCGAACTTGTAGGCGAGCCGGTTGACGAGGACCCTCTGGTTGATCTCGAGCGTCGGGATCATCGAGCCCGACGGGATCTGGTACGGCTTGACGATGTAGGCCTGGATCAGCAGCGCCAGGCCAATGGCAAACGCGACGATTGCGACCAGCTCGACGAAGGCGCCGGCTGTGCTCTTGGGGCGCGGCATCAGCCCTCAGCCGCCGCGGCCTCAGCCGTCCTGCTCGGACGCCTCGTCTTCGGTCGAGCCCCCCTCGGATCCATCCGCCTCGGCCTCCTCGCCGCCGTCTTCGGCTGCTGCAGCCTCGGGGCTCTCGTCGCCCGCCTCGGCCTCGGGCTCACCCTCGGTATCGGCTTCGGCCTCGGCCTCGGCCTCCGCGCCCTCGCTCTTCTCCGCTGCTGCCTCCTCGCCCTCCACGGGGACGACCTCGACCTCGGCCTCCTCCTGGGCCTCGCCCTCGGCGTCGACGGCCCCCGCCTCCTCGGCGTCGAGCAGGTCGTCGGTGATGCCCCAGCGGCGCTCGGCCACGCGGGCAGCCTTGCCGACGCGGTCACGCAGGTAGTAGAGCTTCGCGCGGCGGACGTCTCCGCGGGCGGCGACCTCGAGCCGCTCGATCTTCGGCGAGTGGATCGGGAAGGTGCGCTCGACGCCGACGCCGAACGACTGCTTGCGGACGGTGAACGTCTCGCGGACACCACTGCCCTGGCGCTGGATCACGACCCCCTCGAAGACCTGGGTTCGCGTGCGCGAGCCCTCGACGACGCGGAAGTGGACGCGGACGCGGTCGCCGGCCTGGAAGCGCGGGACCCGCCGCAGTTGCTCCTTCTCGATGCTGTCGATGATCGTGCTCATGGAAGTCCTGACCCGTAGTGGCGGATGGGTAGCGGGGCCGCCCGAGGGCAAAAAGATCGCGCAAGCCGGCCCGGCCCGCGCGGGTGCGGAATAGTAGCGAACGGCGGCGCCTTGGAGGTTGTCTCAAGGCCCGCGTGTGCCCGGGGGCGCTCAGGGCCGAGCGGGGCGGTGCCGGCGAGAGTCCCGCACGGGAGCGCCATGTGGGAACTCTCGACGGTGCCACAGCCGCGACGCGCCCTGTGCGTCATCCGGGTGCGCGGGGGTTTTGAGAGGGCCGCTAAGCCGGGCCGGCGCTGCGCGCCGCTCTCAGCCGTGCTCGGCAGCGCGCTTGCGGCTCTGCTCCAGGCGCCACGCGCGGACGGCTGCGTGATCGCCGGAGAGGAGCACATCGGGGATGCCCCAGCCGCGGTAGGTAGCGGGCCGGGTGTAGTGGGGATACTCGGGCGCCCCGCCGAGCGCAGCTGAGAACGACTCCTCGACGGCGCTGTCGGCGTGGCCGAGCGCCCCGGGTAGCTTGCGCAGAACCGAGTCGGCGATCACCATCGCCGCCAGCTCCCCTCCGGCGAGCACGTAGCGGCCGATCGAGATCGCATCGTCGACGAGGTGCTCGCGCACGCGATCGTCAACACCCTCATACCGGCCGCAGAGCAGCGCCAGATGCGGCTCGGCCGCCAGCTCGGCGGCCAGGCCATCGTCGAACATGCGGCCCGACGGCGTGAGCAGGATCGTTCGCGGCCGCGCCCCGTACTGCCCGTAAGCCTGGTCGAGGGCTGCGTCGACGACGTCAACGCGGAGCACCATTCCGGCACCGCCGCCGTAGGGGGAATCGTCGACCTGGCCGGCACCGAGCGGCGTCGTGTCCCGGTAGTTGAGGCAGCGGATCTCCGAGCCCGCCGCGAGCGCGTTCGCGACGTGGCGCTGCTCGCCGAACCACGAGAACCATTCCGGGAAGAGAGTGAAGACGTCGATCTTCATGAGGGGCGAGAAGCCTAGACAGGCGCGGAGGCGGACCCGCAAACCCGCGCCGCGAGCGGATCGGGACGCGTCTGTCCTTCGGCGTCAGTCGAGGATGTCGACGATCACTCGGCGATCGTCGCGAGCACCGACGGCGCGGGCCACGGTGCGGATCGCGTTCGCGATCCGGCCGCCGCGGCCGATCACACGGCCGAGGTCCTCGTCGGCGACCGTCACCTCGAGCACGAGGTCGCCGTCCTCATCGAACTCCTCGACCTCGACGGCCTCGGGGTCATCGACGAGGGCCCGGACGAGAAACTCGACGAGATCGCGCATCCGACTCCAGGGCGGCGGCTACTCGCCGCTGCCGGCCTCGACGCCCTGCGTGCGCAGCAGCCTCGCCACCGTCGGCGAGGGCTGGGCGCCGTGATCGAGCCAATGCTGGGCCCGCTCGGCGTCGATCGTGATCTGAGAAGGCTGCGTCTGCGGGTTGTAGCTGCCGATCGTCTCGATCGTGCGACCGTCCCGCGGCGAGCGCTTGTCGGCGACGACGATGCGCCAGATCGGGTTCTTGTTCGAACCCGCTCGTCTAAGTCGAATACGTACTGCCATAGGTGCGGCGGGGCAGGTTACAGACTTCGAGACGCCACGACAGGCGCCGCAGCGTCTCCCGCAGCCCCGGAGGGGATGCGGCATCCCAGCGGCGCCGCAGTCACGGCCGGCATCGCGCACGCCGCGGACGCGAAGCGGAGCGCGTGCGCGCGGGTATCTACCGCCGCCGGCCCGTGCCCATCTGCTGGCGCATCATCGCCTCGGGGTTGACCATCTTGCCCGAGGCGATCTGCTTCATCACGCGGCGCATCTGATCGAACTGCTTCGTCAGCTGCTTGACCGCCTGCACGTTGGTGCCCGATCCCATCGCGATCCGGCGCCGGCGGGAGCCGCGGATGATGTCCGGGTTGCGGCGCTCCTCGGGGGTCATCGAGAGGATCATCGCCTCGAGGCGGTCGAGCTCGCGGTCGTCGACGTTGGCGCTCTTGAGCTCCTTCATCGCCTTGCCCATGCCGGGCATCATCCCGAGCACGCTGGTCAGCGGCCCCATCTTGCGGACCTGCTTGAGCTGCTTGAGGAAGTCGTCGAGCGTGAACTCGTTGCGGCGCATCTTGCGCTCCATGTCCTCGGCGTCGGAGAGGTCCATCTCCTTCTCCGCCTTCTCGATCAGCGACAGCACGTCGCCCATCCCGAGGATCCGCTGCGCCATCCGGTCCGGGTGGAAGCGCTCGAGCGCGTCGAGCTTCTCCCCCGTCGACGCGTACAGGATCGGCTTGCCGGTGACGGCCTTGACCGAGAGGGCGGCGCCGCCGCGGGCGTCGCCGTCGAGCTTCGTCATCAGCACGCCGTCGAAGTCCGTCGCCTCGGCGAACTGCTCGGCGACGTTGACCGCGTCCTGACCGGTCATCGCGTCGACCGCGAGCAGGATGTCGTGCGGCTTCGTCTGCTTCTTGATCCGCACCAGCTGGTCCATGAGCTCGGCGTCGACGTGGAGGCGGCCCGCGGTGTCGATGATCAGCGCGTCGAGACCCTGTGACTTCGCCTGGCCCAGCGCCCACTCGGCGATGTCGACCGGGTCGCGCTCGGTCCCCTGCTGGAAGACCTCGACCCCGGCCTGCTCGCCGAGCCGCATGAGCTGGTCGACCGCGGCGGGGCGCTGGGTGTCGCAGGCGACCACGGCGACGCTCTTGCCTTCCTCCTTGAGGTGGCGCGCGAGCTTCGCCGTCGCGGTCGTCTTGCCGGAGCCCTGCAGACCCGCCATCAGGATCACCGTCGGGCCCTTGGATGCGAAGGCGAGGTCGCGGCCGGCGCCGCCCATCAGCTCGGTCAGCTGCTCGTTGACGACCTTGACGACCATCTCGCCCGGCTTCAGGCTCTGCAGCACGCCCTCGCCGATCGCCTTCTCGCGCACGGCGGCGACGAACTGCTTGGTCACCTTGAAGTTGACGTCGGCCTCGAGCAGGGCGAGGCGGATCTCGCGCATCGCCTTGTCGACGTCGTCCTCGCTCAGCTTCCCGCGTGAGCGCAGGTCCGACATGGTGCCCTGCAGGCGCTCCGAAAGTTGGTCGAACATCGCCGAAGAGGTTAGTGGGCCCGCGCGCATCCCCCGAGAGACGTGCCGCTTACGACCTCGCGATGGGGAGACGTTTTGCGGGCGCCTTCCGGGGGAACGTTTGAGGGAGTGTCCAACAGCTCGCATTCAGACGCGGACAACGGAAGCGAGCCGAGCGACCAGGGGGCGGCAGAGGCCGAAGGGGGGTTGATCGCAGCGCTGGTGCGGATCAGCGACCTCGACCGTCGCGTCCTCACCCTCGCCTCCGTGGTGATCCTCGGCGCCGTCATGTCGATCATCGACACGACGATCGTCAACGTCGCCCTGGAGACGCTGGCCACCCAGCTGCACGCGCCGCTCGACGAGGTGCAGTGGGTCTCGACCGCGTACCTGCTCGCGCTGGCGACGGTGATCCCGCTCACCGGCTGGGCAGCCGAGCGCTATGGACCGAAGCGCGTGTGGATGGGGTCGGTCGCGATCTTCACGGCCGGCTCCATCCTGTCCGGTCTGGCGAGCTCGATCGGGATGCTGATCGTCTTCCGGGCTCTGCAGGGCCTCGCCGGCGGGATGATCCTGCCGATCGGCGTGATCATCCTGGCCCAAGCCGCGGGTCCGCAGCGGATGGGGCGCGTCATGAGCGTGGTCGGCGTTCCGATGCTGCTCGGTCCTGTGCTCGGGCCGGTCCTCGGCGGCCTCTTGCTGCAGTTCGCCAGCTGGCGCTGGATCTTCTTCGTCAACCTCCCGATCGGGATCGCCGGGCTCGCGCTCGCCTGGCATCTGCTGCCGAGCGGCCGCGCCGAGGCGACCGGCGGCGACGCGCCCGACCGCCTCGACTGGACCGGCTTGGCGCTGCTCTCCCCCGGCTCGGCCCTGGTCGTCTTCGGGCTCTCGGAGATCGCCAGCGGCGGCGGCATCGCCTCGACGGGGTCGTGGGCTCCGATCCTTGCGGGCGCCGCCCTCATCGCGCTCTTCGTCCGCCACGCGCTTCACACCTCCGATCCGCTGATCGACGTGCGCCTGCTCGCCAGGCGCAGCCGCTACGCCGCGGCGGCCGTTGCCTCGTTCGTCGTCGGAGGGGCCCTGTTCGGGACCCTGCTCGTGCTGCCGCTGTACTTCCAGGTCGCCCGCGGCGAGGACGTGCTCGCGACGGGGCTGCTGATGGCACCGCAGGGGCTCGGCGCGGCGGCGGCGATGCCTCTCGCGGGCCGGATCACCGACCGCGTCGGCGGCGGCAAGGTCGCGATCGTCGGCATCGCTCTGCTCGTGCTCGGGACGCTCGCCTTCACCACGGTCGATTCCAACCCCTCGCTCCTGCTGCTCGAGGCCGGCCTCGTCGTCCGCGGAATCGGGCTCGGCTGCACGATGATGCCGGTCTCGGCGGCCGCTTACGCGGCGCTGAGCTCGGGTGAGGTCCCGCGCGCGACGAGCGCGCTCAACGTCGTCCGTCGAATCGGCGGCTCGGTCGGCACCGCGGCGCTCGCGGTGGTGCTCTCGACCTCCCTCGGCAGCGCGGTCTCCACTGCCCCGGCCGGCGGCGGGCGCGGCAGTGCGGCTGCCTCGAGCGCCTTCTCGCACACCTTCTGGTGGTCGCTGGCGCTGGCCGCGATCGCGATCGTCCCCGTCGTGATCCTCGCCGTCATCGAGTCGCGGGGCGAAGGCGGGCCGCCACGTGAAGCGGCCGAGGAGGAGCCCGAGGGCTCTCCGGTCGCGGCGCCGGCCTGAGCGCGGCTCGACTACTCGCCGAGCAGCGCGCCCGCGAACTCGTCGGCGTCGAACGGCCGCAGGTCCTCGATCCCCTCGCCGACACCGATCAGCTTCACGGGGATCCCGAGCTCGGACGCGATCGCAAGCGCAATGCCGCCCTTGGCGGTGCCGTCGAGCTTCGTCAGCACGACGCCGTCGACGCTCACCGACTCGCTGAAGATCTTCGCCTGCCGGAGACCGTTCTGGCCCGTCGTCGAATCGACCACGATCAGCGTCTCCGCGGGGCCCTCGCCGAGCTTCTTGCCGATCACCCGGTTCACCTTCGCCAGCTCCTCCATCAAGTCGGTGCGGGTGTGCAGGCGGCCGGCGGTGTCGGCGATGACGACGTCGGCGCCGCGCGCCTCCGCGGCCGAGATCGCGTCGAAGATCACAGAGCCCGCGTCCTGGCCGGTCTCGGCGCGGATCATGTCGCAGCCGGCGCGCTCGGCCCAGCTCGCGAGCTGCTCGACCGCCGCGGCCCGGTAGGTGTCACCGGCGGCGAGCACCACCTCGAGCCCCATCGCGCGCAAGGCGTGTGCGAGCTTGCCGATCGTGGTCGTCTTGCCGGTGCCGTTGACGCCGACGACGAGGATCACGGCGGGCTTGCGCGTGAGCTCGATGCGGGCATCACCGACCGTCGCCGTCTCCGCGAGCAGCTCGATCAGCCGCGCCCGCGCGGCGTCGGCGCCCTCGACCCGGCCGCTCTCGACCTCGGCCTCGAGCTTGCCGACGACGTCGGCCGTCGTGCGGGCACCGACGTCGGCCATGATCAGCGCCTCCTCGAGCCGCTCCCAGGTCTCGTTGTCGAGCCGCTCGAACAGCGACGAGCTGATCTCGGCGCCGAGCGCCTCGCGGCTCGTGGCCAGGCTCTCACGCAGGCGCTTGAAGAGGCCGCGGCGTCGGGGCTCCCCCTCGCCCCCTGCGCCGTCGCCGCCATCGGGCACGGTGAGGGGCTCGCGGTCCCCGAGATCGATCAGCTCCGCCCAGCTCGTCGGCACGGCGCGCAGCCTAGAGGACAGCGCCGGCGCGCCCGGCGCAGCTCAGGCGGCGCTCCGGGCGGAGCCTCGCTCGTCTTCGGCTGAGGCTTCGTCGGCGTCCTCGCCGGCGGCGAGCTGCGCCTCCCGTGGCAACCGCCGCGAGATCACCTTCGTGGCGCCGTCCTGCATCGAGACCCCGTAGAGCACGTCCGCGGCGTCCATCGTCCGCTTCTGGTGAGTGACGATCACGAACTGGGCCCGGTCGGAGAAGCGGCGCACGAGCTGCAGGAAGCGGTCGATGTTGGCGTCGTCGAGCGCTGCCTCGACCTCGTCGAGGATGTAGAAGGGCGAGGGACGCGCAAGGAAGACGCTGAAGACGAAGGCGAGCGCGACGAGCGACTTCTCACCGCCGGAGAGCAGCGACAGGCGCCGCGTCGCCTTGCCCTGTGGCGTGACCTCGATCTCGACGCCGCGCTCGTCCTCGTGCTCGGCCGCGATGTCGGGGTCCTCGACGACGGCGTCGGCCTCGACCTCGGTCTCGCCCTCGCCGTGGTGGGGCGCGTCGTCGCTGGCGGACTCGTCTCCTCCCCCGTCGGCCTCGCCTCCGCCCAGGACCCGGCGCTGGCGCTGGGGCTCGACCATCCGGAGGCGGCCGCGGCCACCCGGGAACATGTGCTCGATCAGCTCTTCGAAATTGCGCGAGGAGGCGGCGAAGGTCTCCTCGAAGGCGGCGCTGATCTCGCGGTCGGTCTCCCGGATGAGCTTCTCGAGCTCCGACAGGGCCCGCTCCAGGTCCTCGCGCTGCTCCTCGAGTTCCGCGACGTGCTCCTTCGCTTCCTCGTACTCGCGCTCGGCGAGCGGGTTCACCGGCCCGAGCTGCTCGCGACGGCGGATCAGCCGCTCGATCCCGGCCTCGACCTCGGCGCGCTCGTCGTCCTCGAGGCGGACGGGAGGGGGCGGCTCCTCGAGCTCGAGCCGCTTCGTGAGACGCTCGTGCTCGGCCACCGCCTCGTCGCGGCGGTCGCGCAGGTGCGCGGCCCGGACCTCGGCCTCCGTCACGCGTTCGCCGACGGCGCGCAGGCGGGCCTGCACGTCGGCCTCCTTGCGCGAGCACTCACGCAACTCGGACGTCAGCTCGTCGCCCTGCTCGGTGCCGACGACCTTCTCCTCGAGGGCAGTCGCACGGGCCCCGACCGCGTCTCGCGCCCCCGCCAACGCGGTGCACAGGGCGCCCAGGGTCCCGAGCAGCTCCGACTCCGCCTCGACGCGCCGCTCGAGCGTGTCCTGACGGCGGTGGCCGAGGATGTCCTCGGCGCGGCGCGTCGAGCGCAGGCCGCGTTCGGCGGCCGCGCGCACCTCAGCGAGGGCCGACAGGCGGGCGTCAACCTCACCCGCGCGCGCCCCTTCGACGCCTCTGAGCGCCTCGCCCAGCGCCTCTGCGGCGGCGTCGAGCTCCCTCGCGAGCGCCGTGTCGGCGTCCTGCTGCGTTGCCCGCAGCTCGGCGGCAAGCGCTCCGAGCGCCTCGCGCCGGCGCCCCACGGCCGCCCGCAGCTCGCTCTCGCGGGCGACGATCGCCTCCGTCCTCGCCCCGAGCCGCTCGTGCGCGGCCCGCAGCGCGCTGAGGCCGCCCCAGACGGCGGTCCGCTCCCGGTCGCGGGCGGCGAGCGCCTCCTCGACCCCCGAGCGACGCTTGCTGATCTCCGCGAGTGCGGCCTCCAGCTGCTCACGTTCGCTGCGCGCCTCTCGCGCCTCCTTCTCGGCCGCGGTGAGATCGCCCGAGCCCATCGCCAGGCGGTCGCAGAGGAGCCGCAGCTGCAGCTCGTGCGTCTGCCTTTCCAGCCGGGCGTGGGTCTCGGCGGCGTTCGCCTGCCGGCGGAGCGGCCGCAGCCGCGAGCGCGCCTCGCGCTCGACGTCGAGCGCCCGATCGAGGTTCGAGCGGGTGCGCTCGAGCTTGAGCTGGGCCCGGCGGCGACGCTTTCGGTGCTTGCCGAGCCCGGCCGCCTCCTCGATCAGCATGCGGCGCTCGCGCGGCTTGCTGAGCACGATCGCCTCGACCTTTCCCTGACCGATGACCGAGTGCATCTCGCGCCCGAGGCTGGCGTCCGAGAGCGCATCGGTGATGTCGGCGAGCCGGCAGGCCGCGCCGTTGAGCCGGTAGCCCCCCTCGCCGTCGCGTCCAAGCTTGCGCTGGACCGAGATCTCGGAGAACTCGGAGCCCGCGGCGCCGTCGGAGTTGTCGATCACCACCTCGACCTCGGCGGCGGTGCGCGCAGCGCGCTCGCGGCCGCCGGCGAAGATCACGTCCTGCATCGACTGCCCGCGCACGGCGAGCGGGCTCTGCTCCCCGAGCGCCCAGAGGACGGCGTCGGTGATGTTCGACTTGCCGCAGCCGTTCGGGCCGACGATCACGCTCACGCCCGGAGAGAACTCCAGCTTGGTGCGCTCGGGAAAGGACTTGAAGCCCTTCAGGGTTATCGACTTGAGATGCATCTCCGCCCCGGGTGTCGGGCCTAAATGTCGTTGATGGGTCGGACGGGAAGAGAGTCGCGCAGGGTAGCTGCCGAGCCGCCAACCTCGGGCGGGCTCAGGCGCGGAGCTTCTCGAGCGCGTCAGCAGCGGCCGCCTGCTCGGCCGCCTTCTTGCTCGGACCGGTGCCGCTGCCGACCACCTCGCCCGCAACCGTCGCCTCGACAGTGAAGCGCCGCAGGTGCGGCGGACCGGACTCGGCGGCGACGACGTAGGCGACGAGATCGCCGCGCCGGGCGAGCAGCTCCTGCAGCGCCGATTTGAAGTCGAGCAGGGTCTCGCTCGCGAGGCCGATCTGCGGTTCGAAGGCGGCGAGCACCGCCGGGGCGGTCGCCTCGAGCCCGCGCTCGAGATAGACGAGCCCGATCAGCGCCTCGACGATCGAGGCCATCGCGCGCTCGCTGGCGAGCAGCTCCGCAACCGAGATGCCGCCCTCCGATGCGGCGCCGTGGCGGCTGGCGAGCATCTCGGGTACGCCGAGCTCGAGCGCGACCTCGGCGCAGGCGCGGCCGCTGACGGCCTGTCCGTGGACCTTCGTCAGCCGGCCGATGTCCGAGCGCGGGTAGCGCCGGTAGAGCTCCTCGGCGACGACGAGCCCGAGCACGGCGTCGCCGAGAAAGGCGGCGCGGCCCCAGGAGTCGATCCGGCGTGGCGTCCAGGAGCTATGGGTGACGGCGAGGTTGCGCCGGTCCTCGGGCAACGCGGCGATCAGCGCCGCGAGCGCGGCGCCGGCGCCCTCGCGGGGCGCGCCCTCCCCGCCCTCGCGCCCGCCGGTCAACCGCCCCTCAGCCGGCCGCGGACGGCTGCCGCTCGGAGACGAAGTCCACGGCCTGGCCGACGGTGAGGATCTTCGCCGCTTCCTCCTCGCTCATCGAGATGCCGTACGTGTCCTCGAGCTCCATCACGAGCTCGTACAGGTCGAGCGAGTCGGCGTCGAGATCCTCGCGGAAGCGCGTGGCGTCGGTGATCTCCTCGGGGTCGAGTTCGAGCTCGGTGCTCAGGTGCTCACGCACCTTGGCGAAGATCTGCTCGCGGGTCGCTGCTCGAATCGGGACTCATCTCACCTCTCTTATCACTCCGCGCGCAGCGCCGCCCTGCCGGCGCCCGCCTCGGCGAGCAGCGCAGCCATGCGACCGGGCGCGTCCTCGCGGGCCGATCGGGCGGCGAGCCGGATCTGATTTGCGAGCCCCTCCGGCCCAGCGGAGCCGTGCCCGGCCACTGCGACGCCGCGCAGGCCGAGCAGGATCGCGCCTCCCGTGCCGTCCGGATCCATGCGCGAGCGCAGGTCGCCGAGCGCGCTGCGCATCAGCAGCCCGCCGACCGCCGCGCGCGGGCCGCTCCGGGCCGCGGCGCGGATCGCTCCCCCGACGGCTTTGGCGGTCCCCTCCATGGTCTTCAGAGCGACGTTGCCGGTGAATCCGTCGGTGACGATCACGTCGGCGGCCCCCGTGAGCAGATCGCCCCCCTCGAGGTTGCCGACGAACTCGATCCCCTCGCCGGCGGCGAGCGCCTCGTGCGCGCCGAGGATCATCTTCGAGCCCTTCTTCTGCTCGGCACCGACCGAGAGCAGGCCGACCCGGGGCCGATCGACCTCGAGGACCGAGGAAGCGAAGGCGGAGCCGAGGTAGGCGAACTGGACGAGATGCGACGGCCTTGCGTCGGCGTTGGCACCGACGTCGAGGAGCAGGACCGGGCGCTCGAGCCCGGGGGCGGGCAACTGCACGGCGAGCGCCGGGCGTTGCACGCCGCGGAGGCGCTTGAGCGCGAACAGAGCGGCCGTCATCGTCGCGCCCGTCGAACCGGGGCTGGCGAGGGCGTGAGAAGCCCCGGCGGCGACGTCTGCGGCCGCGGCGACGATGGAGGCCCGTGGACGGGAGCGCACGGCGGCGACGGGCTCCTCGTCGTTTGCGATCAGCTCCGGCGCATCGATGATCTCGACGCCGGGCAGCCGCCGCAGGTCCTCGAGCTCGGCGGCGCGACCGAAGGCGCGCACCGCGATCCCATCGGCGACGGCCCTGCCGATCCCCTCGACGACCGCCGCCGGACCACCCTCAGCCCCGAGCGCGTCGAAGGCGACCACGGTCCTGTCCCCGCCGCCGGTCGCCGGCGACGGGCTCTGGTCGGGCATTACTCGCTCTCGGGGGCGGAGCTGTCGAGCGTGGGCTCGTCGAGATCGACGACCTGGCGAGAAGCGTAGGTGCCGCAGGTCGGGCAGACCCGGTGCGGCAGCCGCGGGCTGTGACATTGCGGGCACTCGTTCAGGCGCGGGGCCGCCACGGCATCGTGGCTGCGGCGGCGGTCGCGTCGGGCGCTCGACTGTCGTTTCTTCGGTACGGCCATCGGGCCGGGCATGGTAGCGATCCGGGCCCGCCGCGGCGCTCGCGCGTGGGATTTCGGCGGCCCCGTCCCGCCCCGTGGGCGCCTGCCGATCGGGCCCCGAAGCTGCGTGACGGTTGTCCGTGGACACGCCGGTTCGTTCCTGTTACTTTCGCCGCGAGAGGGGTTGGCGCCTTCCCCCCAGCGGCCCCAGCCCCCTCATTCAAATCCGGCCCGGGTCCGACTTCCCCCGAAAGGACCCGGGCCGGTACTACTTCTGCGACCGGGACCCGGGAGGCTTCACGGCCGAGCCGACGAGGTGGCCTCAGTCCCCGTCGCCCTGCAGCTCGCGGAGCTTTGCGAAGCGTGGATCGGGCGGGCGGTCGTGGCTGTGGCCCTCGGCCCCGACCTCGTTCAGGTTCGCGCCGCACTCGGGGCAGATCCCGGCGCAGTCGGGCCGGCAGAGAACCTTTTCGGGTAGCGCCAGCACGATGGCGTCGTGCAGCCAGGCGCCGGCGTCGAGGATGCCCTCCTCCACGTACGGGCTCGAGAGCTCGTCGTCGTCGGTCCCCTCCTGGTCGACCTCCCGGGCCTCGATCCCGAGCTCGAGCCGTGCGCCTCGTCGAGGCAGCGCGCGCAGGGTCCGGCGATCGCTGGGGCGGCGAGCAGGCGCAGGGCGTAGCCGGCGGTGGTGCGGGAGACCTCGACGCGCGCTGCGACCTTCCCGCCCACGATCGGGTAGGGCTCGCCACCGACCATCGGGGTCACCGCGGCTCCAGCTCCGTCACGAGCGCCACCGCCTGGCCGCTGTCGAGTGCGAGCCAGTCCAGGTCGATCGTGGCTCCTTCGGTTCGTCTCTCTTCCATACCCTGAGGGTAAGTGAGCGCCCAATTCCACTGGGACCCGGAGACCTACCTCGACCTGATCCGCGAGGAGGTGCCCCTGTTCGACCGGCTGCAGGAGGAGACGATCGCGGCGATCGCCTCTCCGCCTCGGCGCGTGCTCGAGCTGGGCGTCGGCACCGGCGAGACCTCGCGACGGCTGCTCGCGGCGTACCCGGAGGCCGAGGTCCTCGGCCTCGACTCGAGCCCGGCGATGGTCTTCCACGCCCGCGAGGCAGGGATCGAGGTGCAGCTGGCGCGAATGGAGGACCCGCTTCCGGACGGCCCCTGGGACCTCGTCATCTCCGTCCTCAGCGTCCATCACCTGTCGGCCGACGGCAAGCGAGACCTCTTCCGCCGCGTGCGCGAGCAGGCGCGCGAGCTGGTCATCGGCGACGTCGTCACCGCCACCGAGCAACGGACGCCGATCGACCCCGACTACGACTTTCCCGAGGACGCGGACGAGCTCGCGGGCTGGTGCGAGGGCGAGGTGGTCTGGCGCGATGGGGACCTGGCCGTGATCAGGGCGGTCTACCGGTGAGCGCCAGGCGAGCCCTGGTCACGGGTGCCGCCCGCGGGATCGGCGCCGCGATCGCCGTCCGCCTGCGCGGGGCGGGTTACGACGTCTCGACCCTGGACAAGGCCGAGGGCTGCGACTTCACCGTCGACGTGGCCCACGATGCGCTCCCCGACCTCTCCGAGATCGACATCTGCATCTCGAACGCCGCGATCACCGACACGATCGCCGCCGCCGATCGGATGACCGCCGAGCAGTGGCAGCGGGACATCGACGTGAACCTGACCGGTGCCTTCCGCGTGATCCGGGCCTGCCTGGCTGGCATGCGGGAGCGGCGCTGGGGCAGGATCGTGGTGATCTCGAGCGGCGCCGCCCGGGACGGCCTGCCCGGGCAGGCGGCCTACAGCGCCTCGAAGGCCGGGCTCGTTGGCATGGCGAAGACGATCGCGGCCGAGAACGTCCGGCGCGGGATCACCGCGAACGCGATCCTGCCGGGCATGGTCGCGACGGAGAAGGTGCGCCAGATGCCACCCGAGATCCTCGAGGCCCTCGACGACCTGCTGCCGATGGGCCGGCTCGCCGACCCGGAGGAGGTCGCCGCGCTTGCCGTCTTCCTGAGCTCCGAGATCGCCGGCTACATCACCGGCGAGGCGATCGGGATCGACGGCGGCGCGAGCCTCAACACGATGTCGCTGACGCGGGCACTGCGGGACCGGGGCGGCTGGAAGGGGTAGGCGCCGGACGGGCCGGACGGCGGGACCGAAAGGAGGATTGACCGCGATATATCCCGTCAATCCTCTTCTCGCCGATTGACCCGCCGGAGGGACACGCGAAAACGTGGCGGCCTAGCGCCTTTCGACACGCCTCCGCCCTCGCCCGCGGAGCAACGCCGGTCCAGCGCCTACGCCTCCGTGTACCCCGGCCGGGCGATCTCGAGCTTGCGGCGCGCGTGCTCGCGCATCTCGGCGATCACCTCCGGCAGGGAGGCGTCGAGCTCACCGCGGCGGATCCGCGCGGCGAGATCGGCCGCTGCCTCCTTCGTCGCGGCCGGCCGTTCGCCGCCGAGCAGGCGCATGAAGGCGTCCATGTCGGCCTCGTCGGGCTCACCGCCGGCGCGGATCTCACGGGCCACCACGGCGCAGATGTTGGCGGCGACGAGGACCCGGAAGCGCTCCTCGCGGGGACCTGGCGCCCGCAGCTCGCCGAACAGGTAGGCGGCGAGCGCGTCCAGCAGCTCCGCCGAGCGTCGGGAGGTCCTGCATCAGGCGCCGCTTCCGGTGAGCTCGGCCGAGATCAGCTCGAGCACGTCCCACTCGGGCTCGCAGATCCGGCGACCGAGCGAGGCGAGCTCGTGGCTGGGGCGGGCGCCGGAGAGGTGGTCGAGCGCCTGTCGCGCGCAGATCACCGCCCACTTGACGTTGCCCATCGCCTCCCACCAGAGCAGCCGCTCGCGATCGGGGCGGACCCCGCCGGCCTCCTCGTAGGCGTCAGGAAGGGCTCGAGCGACCCGACGCCGGCCACCGGGAGATCGTCGTTGCCGAAGCGCCAGGAGCGGATCACGAGCCAGCCGATGTCCTCGGCCGGGTCGCCCCCGTGGGCGAGCTCCCAGTCGATCACCGCGGCGAGACCGTTGCCGTCGACGATGAAGTTGCCGAGCCGGAAGTCGCCGTGCACGAGGACGGGGGCCGGCGCCGGATCGGGCGGGTGCAGCCGCAGCCAGCGCAGCGCCGGCCTCGACCCCCGGCAGGGGCTCGCCGATGCGGTCGATCTCCGCCTCCCAGAGCTCGCAGGCGGCGAGCGCCGGCTCGCCCTCCGGAACGGCGAGCCCGTCGATCCCGCCGGGATCGACGCTGTGAGTGCGCGGCCAGCGCCCGGCCGAGCTGCTCGGGCGAGCCGCTCACGGGCGGTCGCGTACTCGTCCTTGCGTAGCAGCCGCGGCGCGACCGATTCCCCCGCCACGTGCTCCATCAGATAGCCCTCGCGCTCGCCAAGCGCGGCGTCCTCCGCCGCGGCGTGGGCGAGCGCGCCGCGGCACCGGGCACCCCGGCGCGCCGCGGCGGCGTCGAGCAGCCTGTGCTCGAGCGCAAGCGGCGCGAACGAGGTCGAGCCCGGGCGGGTCGCAGCGCAGCGACCCAGCGGTTCCCCGCGCCCCGCGGCCTCGCTCGACGAGATAGACCTCGCGCGAGGCGCCGCCGGGGATCCGGGTCAGCTCGAGCTCCCCCGCCTCGATCCCGGCGCCGGCCAGGAGCGCGGAGACGTCGTCCGCGGTGAGCTCAGCCATCGGCCTCGGCAGCCGCGCCACCGCCGTTCTTGGCGAGCCCGTGGCGGCTCCAGTGCTCGGTCGGGAATGTCGGCCGGATCCTTGTACCAGTGCCAGACGCAGGGATCGGATTCGAAGTCGGCTCGGCGGATGCGACGGGTAGACCGGGTAGCCGATCCAGCGGATCGGCAGGACCTCGTTCATGAACGCGCAGTGGGTGCAGTAGAGCGGGAAGTCCTCGCGGCCGTAGCTCCAGGAATGGGCCTCGTCGGTCGTCCCGTAGCCGTCCGGCCCGTAGCGGCCGAGGCGCACGAGTCGCTGCCCCGAGCCGCAGGGATTCATCGTGAAGGTCAGCTTCTCCTCGTCCTCGGCGATCTCGAACGCCCCCGGCTTCGGCCCGACGCCCGCTCGTCGAGTGCGCGCGCCAGGTCGCCGCAAGCGCCTGGGCGATGAAGCGCCGGTCGTTGCGGTCGATCGCCTCCACCGTCGGCTTCCAGCCCCGCTCGAGCGAGTACTCCCACGCCTCCTCGACCCCGTCGTCGCCGAGCTTCTCCTTGACGAAGGAGATCAGCCCGGCGATCCCGTCGACCAGCATGTCGTGCATGAACTGGCCCTCGTACTTCATCCCCTCGCAGAGGGCTTTCGCCCCCTCGAGGTCGCCCGCATCGATCGCCTCGATCACGCGATCCATTGTCGGCCGCGACATCTCGGCCAACTCCTCATCGCTGAACCAGCGACCGTTCCCGTCCTCGCCCATCACCTTCTCCTTCCTCGAGGGAGGAGCGACGCTATCCCAGCGAAGGATCCAGCGCTCGGGGAGGCCGGGTCCGGGGAGGCGTCAGGGAGCGGCTCAGGGAACAGAATCGAGGCTCAGCGGCCCGGCCGAGGCGCAGCACGGTTCCCAGCGGAAGACGCCTCCCCGGGCCCGGCCCAGGCAGCAGACGCTCGCCGGGCGGGGCTACTCGACGGGCTCTTCGACGTCCAGCTCGTCGCGCCCGGCGAGGCGGTCGCGGCCGCGCTGGACGGCGGCGAGGAACTTCTGCAGGTTGACCTCGAGGGTGGAGAGGATCTCGTCGGCGTAGTCCTCGGCCCCGAGGCGGATCTGCCGCTCGGTGTCGCGGGCGTCCTCGAGGATCTCCTCGGCGCCGCGCTCGGCCTGCTTGTAGACCTCTTCCTCGCTGATCAGGCGGGCCTGCTGGTCGCGGGCCTCCTTGACGATCCGCTCGGCCTCGCGCTTCGCCTCGGCCAGCATCTCCTGCCGCTCCTTGACGATCCAGCGGGCCTGCTTGATCTCCTCGGGAATCGTCGCCCGCATCTGATCGAGCAGGTCGTAAACCTCTTCGCGGTCGACCCTCACCTGGTCGGTCAGCGGGACCGGCCGGGCGTTGTGGATCAAGTCGTCGAGCTTGTCGATCAGTACGAGAACGTCCATGAGTGCGCGTAAAGATTAGGGGTCAGCAGGCAATTACCTTGTCTGCGCCCTCTCTTCTTCGTCGGACTGCAAGCTCCTGCCCACTTCGCTAGCTTCGCGAAAGCGCGCATGGCGGGGGAAAGCCGCCACGCGAAAAGGGGATGCGAGGAGTCGAAGATGATGAGGGCGCTTGGTACGGGGCGGCGGATGGGAGTGATCGCGCGGCGGTACGGTGCTGTCGTCCTGCTTGGTACGTGCTCGCTCGCACTCGCGGCCGTGCCGGATTGCGCACATGCGGACGAGTCGCTGTTGAACTCGCCGGTCTCGGTCGACGGCACCGCGAGCGGAGCCTGCTTTCTCACCAGCACGACCGGTCCCGGCGTCAAGTCGTTCACGATCCGCCCGCCCGACTACGGCTACCTGCGCGTGACGCTGAGCGGCGGCAGCGGCGACTGGGATGTCGCCGCCTTCTCCGCGGGGCGCGTTGTTGCCGCCGGGGCGACAGCCGGTGCCGATGAGGTTGCAACCGGATTCGCGCTTGGCCACGGCGAGCAGATCCTCGTGCGGGCGTGCCGCAACGCCGGCGCCGCCGGCACCCCCTCACTCCGTGTCTCCCTGCATCCACTGCCGTCACCCACAAGCGTCCGGCGGCCGCAACTGCTCCGCGTGGCGACGCCCGACCGCGCCGCCCGCGAAGCGCTCCTCCGGACGGGGGTGGACATCGCGGGCGCCGAAGCTGGGGCGAGCGCTGACGTCGTCTCCTACGGGTCCGGCGACCGACGCTCGCTGCGCGCCGCCGGCCTCCGGTTCGACGTGGCCCGGCGCAGTCTCGACGCGCGGGCAGACGGTCGCGGCGCCGCCGCCACCCGCGCATCCGCGGCGCAGGCGGCGACCCTTCCCAGCGGGCGCGACAGCTACCGGCGACTGTTCGACTACGAGCAGGAGATGAAGGACCTCGCTGCAGCTCACCCCGATCTCGTGCGGCTCTTCACGCTCCCTCACCGCACCGGCGAAGGCCGAGCGGTCGAGGGCATCGAGATCGACGACCACCCGGGCGCCGACGACGGCAAGCCGGCCTTCCTCGACCTCGGCCTGCACCACGCGCGCGAGTGGCCGACGGGCGAGATCGCGCTGGAGTGGGCCTACCAACTCCTGCACGCGGCCGCCGCCGGCGACCGGCACGCCCTCGCAACGCTGCGCAAGGAGCGGACGCTGGTCGTGCCGGTCGTGAACCCCGACGGATTCAACCTCTCGCGGGAGGCGGGCGAGGTGCCGGTCGACTACCGCGCCCGCCTGGGAGAGCCGGGGGCGCCGATCCCCACCCTCCTGGAGGAGGAGCAGCGCAAGAACTGCCGACTCAGCAACCGCTCCGTGCACGGCGACTGCGGACGGGTCGGCTCCGGAACGGAAGCTCTCGGGGTCGACGTCAACCGCAACTACGGGGGCCTGTGGGGCGGAGTCGGGACGGAGCTGGCCACGTCCGGCACCACCTACAGGGGGTCGGGACCGTTCTCCGAACCGGAGACGAGAAATGTGCGGTCGCTGTTCGCGACGAACCAGGTGACCGCGGCGCTCACCAACCACACGTTTGGAGGGCAGATCCTCCGCCCTCCGGTCGTACGGAGCATGCCCGGGCGGACTCCCGACAACGGCCTCTACCGGCGCCTCGGCGCCCGGCTCGCGAAGGCGACAGGCTATGAGAGCACGACTATCCCGAAGGGCCAATACGACGCCAGCGGCGTGATGGAGGGCTGGTCGTACTACACCGCAGGCTCGATCAGCTTCACGCCCGAGATCGGCACCTCCGACGGATTCCACCCGCCATTCCACGACGTGATCGACGCGTGGAACGGACCTACGAAGCACGCTGACGGCGGTATGCGCGCTGCGACCGGCGACCTCGCGCGGTTCGCGCGCAAGCCCTTCGGCCACGTCGTGGTCAGCGGCCAGGGACCGGCGGACGGGCGGATCCTGTTCCGGGAGCGGTTCCGGACGAAGACGCTACCCGTGCTCGGAGCCGACGGCAAGCTCAGAAAGCCGGTCCGCTTCCGCGACCACCGCAAGTCCACCGTCGACGTCGGCGCTGATGGCCGTTTCAGCGCCCACCTCAATCCCTCGACGCGTCCGATCCTCGAGCAGCGCAAGTCTGGTCGTCGCCGGGAGCGCTGGAAGCTCATCTGCTACGACGCCGCCGGCCAGCGCACCGGCCACCGGCGTTTGTATGCCGACCGCGGCGACCGCGTCCACCTCGATCTCAGCTCGGGCTGTTAGGGCAACGTCCGCCGCGCGACCGCCCCGCCCGAGGCGCGGCAGCGGGCGCCTAGCGCCGCTGGATGCGCTCGGTGAGCTGTGCCGCCACGTCGGGCGGGACGAGATCGGTGATGTCGCCGCCGAAGGTGGCGAGCTCCTTGACGCCAGTCGAGGAGAGGAAGCTGAACTCCGGCGACGCCATCACGTAGACGCTCTCGATATCCGGTGCAAGCTTGCGGTTGAGCTGGTTCATCTCGAACTCGTACTCGAAGTCGGAGATCGCACGGAGGCCCTTGACGATCGCCAGCGCCCCGTTCTCCCGGGCGAAGTCGACGAGCAGGGTCGAGAAGACCTTGACCTCGATGTTGTCCTGCTCGCCCAGGGCGGCGTCGAGGAACTGGCGGCGCTCCTCGGCCGTGAAGAGGGTCTTGCTCTTGCGGATCCCTTGGTTGACGACGCCGACGATGACGCGGTCGAAGACGCGCGCCGTGCGCCCGATGATGTCGAGGTGCCCGTTCGTCACCGGGTCGTAGCTGCCGGGGCAGATCGCCGTGCGCGGGTCCGCCATCAGCGCTCGCCCCCCGCGTACAGCGCGACGTGCGCGGCGCCGTAGTCGCGCTCGCGCCGGACGGGCAGCGAGAGCTCGATCGGATTGGCGGCCGCGCTTTCCACGATCAGAATCCCGCCGGGGGCGAGCAACTCGGGAGCGTGGCTGTCGAGCGCCGGGCCAAGGAGGGGCGCGAGTCTATAGGGCGGATCGCAAAAGGCGAGGTCGTAGCGTCGCCCCGCCAGCGCGCCCCCGGGCCCCAGCGCCTCCGGCAGCGCCGCCTCCACCAGCTCGGCGCGGTCGCCAACGCCGAGCGCTTCCACGTTCGCCGCGGCCGCCGCTACCTCCCGATCGACGAACGTGGCCCGGCTCGCGCCCCTGCTCAGCGCCTCGAGGGCAAGCGCGCCGCTGCCACAGAAGAGGTCAACGACCGCGGCTCCGGCCACGGCATCCGGACCGAGCATCGAGAAGACGGCCTCGCGCGTGCGCTCGGCCGTCGGCCGCACCTCCTCCCGCGGCGATTGCAGCCTCCTCCCGCCGAGCTCGCCGGCCACGATCCGCAGCTGCGCGGCGGCCGGCCGCCGGCGCCGTGCCATCACGCCGCGATCGGCTCCGCGCGCTCATCGCCGAAGCGCTCGCGGACGATGTCGGCGAGCGGGCCGAGCTCCGGCGCCTCGAGCGAGCCGTAGCGCTCGATCAGCTCGAGCAGGTCGGCGCGCGCCTGCGCCAGTAGCTCGCCGTCGTCGGGGAGAACGGCCACGCGAAAGCGCGGCAGGCCCGATTGCCGCGTGCCGAGCACCTCGCCTTCACCCCGCAGCGTCAGGTCCACCTCGGCGAGCCGGAAGCCGTCCCGCTCGGCCTTGATCGCGGCGAGCCGCGCCGCAGCGCGCTCGCCCTCGGGCTCGCCGAAGAGGATGCAATAGGACTCGTGTCGCCCGCGCCCGATGCGACCCCGGAGCTGATGGAGCTGGCTGAGGCCGTAACGGTCCGCGTCCTCGATCACCATCACGGTCGCGTTCGCCACGTCGATGCCGACCTCGATCACGCTCGTGGCGACGAGGACGTCCGTCTCACCCGCGGCGAAGGCGGCCATCGCCTCCGCCTTCGACGCCGACGGCATCTGCCCGTGGAGGACGGCGAGGCGAAGTCCGGCCAGCTCCTCGGCCGCCAGCCGTTCGGCCTCGGCCACGGCGGCCCTTGCCTGGGCGCTCTCGGACTCGCTGACGAGCGCGCAGACGATGTACGCCTGTCGTCCCGCGGCGACCTGCTCGCGCAGGAAGCCGTAGGCGCCGGAGCGCCGGTCCTCGCCCACGACCCAGGTCTTGACCGGCTGCCGCCCAGCGGGCAGCTCGCGCAACACCGTCGTGTCGAGGTCGCCGTACGCGGTCAACGACAGGGTGCGAGGGATCGGGGTCGCCGTCATGTGCAGCGCGTGCGGCGCCACCTCGCCCGGCCCCTTCGCATCGAGCGCCCGGCGCTGGCGCACCCCGAAGCGGTGCTGCTCGTCGACGACGGCGAGCGCCAGGCGGGCGAACTCAACATCGGGCTCGATGAGCGCGTGGGTGCCCACAACGAGCCCGAGCTCCCCGCTGGCCAGCGCCCCCACCGTTCGCCGCCGCGAAGCGGCGCCTGTCGCCCCGGTGAGCAGGCCGATCGGCAGTGGCATTCCCCCCAGGAGCGCCTCGAGCGTGGCGAAGTGCTGGTTGGCGAGGGTTTCGGTGGGCGCCATGAGCGCCGCCTGCGCTCCGCTTTCGAGTGCGCGCAGCATCGCGTAGACGGCGACTACCGTCTTCCCGGAACCGACCTCCCCCATCAGCAGCCGCTGCATCGGCCGCTCGGCTCCGAGGTCGGCGTCGATCTCGGCGAACGCGCGGCGCTGATCCCCGGTGGGCTCGAACGGCAGCGAGCCAAGCCAGGCGCCGACGAGCTCGCCCGGCTCGCTCAGCGGCAGCCCGGGCCGCCCCTCGTCCCGCTCACCCCGGCGTAGCGCCAGCGCCGCCTGGTGCAGGAAGAGCTCCTCGTAAGCGAGGCGGCGGCGGGCGGCGGCGAGCTGCCGCTCGTCCGCAGGAAAGTGAGCGGCGAGCCGGGCGTCCGCCGAGCCCGCGAGGCGGAGCCGGGCGCGGATCGGCGCCGGCAGTGGCTCGTGGACGTCGCGGGCGCGCGCCAGCGCCTGCCAGGCCCATTCGCGCAGGCGCTGAGGGCGCAACCCCTCGGTCGCCGGATGGGTCGGCACGAGGCCGGTCGTGTGGATCCCGGAGGGGACGTCGGCTCCCGCCCGCAGCGGGGTCTCACGCTCGCCCTCGGGATCGGCCTCGTCCCGGCCCAGGAGCTCGTAGGCGGCGACCCGGAAGCCCCGGCGGTCGAGCCGCCCGTTGACCAGCAGGCGCGTCCCGGGTACGAGTCGCTCGGCGAGCCAGGCCTGGTTGAACCAGCTCGCCTTCATCGAGCCGCTGTCGTCGGCGAGCGTCGCCTCGACGAGCCGGAGGTTGCGACGGCGCGTCGGCCGCACCCGGCCCTGGGTCCGGACCTCCGCGACGACCGTGGCTTCGCCGCCGAGCGGCAGCTCCGCGATCGGCGTCGCAGCGGCCCGATCCCGGTGCGAGTGCGGCACGTGCTCGATCATGTCGCCGAGCGTCTCGATCTCGAGCTCGGCAGCCGCCGCGGTGAGCCTCGGGCCGACGCCGCGGAGCGACCCCAGCGACGCTTCCAGCACCTCGGGGCGTCGCGGCAGCCTGACCGCTGCGGTCCTCAGCTCCTCGCGCGATTGCGCAGCGCCGCTCCCGACCGCCCGAGGCGGCTCGGGACGCTCCCCCGGCCCGGCGCCGGGCCCACCTGTGGATCGTGTCGGCGCCCGGGCGCTCACCGCCCCAGGGTAGGTCAGGGTCCCGCCGGAAGCCCGCCGCACGGGCCGGGGTAGGCTCCTCGTCCATGGGCCGCATCGAGGATCGGATCGCAGCGCTCGGGATCGAGCTCCCGCGGCCGTTCGCAGCACCGCCGGGCGTCGAGTTCAGCTTCGACCTGGTCACGATCAGCGGCGGGCTCGCCTACGTGTCCGGCCACGGCCCCACGGACGGCGCCGAGCTGCTCGTCAGCGGCAAGGTCGACGATGACGTCAGCATCGAGGAGGCGGTCCGGGCGGCTCGGCTCACGGGGCTGGCGATCATCACCTCGCTCAAGCGGGAGCTCGGGGAGCTCGATCGCATCAGCCGCTGGGTGAAGGCGCTCGGTCTGGTCAACTGCGCGCCCGGCTTCAATCAGACTCCAAGGGTGATCAACGGCTTCAGCGATCTGATCATCGAGATCTGGGGCGACGCGGGCCGTCACGCACGCTCGGCGATCGGCGCCGCCGAGCTGCCGTTCGACATGGCGGTCGAGGTCGAGGCAATCGTCGAGCTCGCGCGTTGAGTATCGGCGGGGCGCATCCGGATCCCGAGCCCGCCGATGGAATCGCCCGGAACGGGCTTCCGCGTGAGTCGGTCTGGGACTACCCCCGGCCGCCCGCGCTGCGACCCGAGCCGCGCGAGGTGGTGGTCGCGCTCGACGGCGCCGAGCTCGCCTGCAGTACGCGCGCGCTCAAGGTCTGCGAGACGGCGGGACCACCCGTCGTCTACGTGCCGCCGGAGGACGTCGTCGAGGGCGCGCTCGAGCCCGCGGGAGGCTTGACGTTGTGTGAGTGGAAGGGGAACGCCACCTACTTCGACGCCCTCGCGGGTGGGCGTCGGGCGGCGCGGGCGGCGTGGACCTACCCGAAGCCGACTCCACCCTTCGCCCGGATTCGCGACTGGATCGCCTTCTACCCCGGGAGGGTCGAGTGCGCTCTCGGCGGCGAGCGGGTCGAACCGCAGCCGGGCGAGTTCTACGGCGGCTGGATCACGGCCGAGATCATGGGTCCCTTCAAGGGCGTGCCCGGCAGCAGCGGCTGGTAGGGCGGCGCGCGCCTACTGCGCGGCGAGCAGCCACCAGTGCGTCTGCTGGTCGCCGGTGAGAACGGTCGCCTCGAGGCGGTCCGGCACCATGCCCTCGATCTCCTGGTCGGTGAGCGGTGGCGCTGCACCGGATATCACCGTAAGCACCTCGGCCCCGGCGCCGATCGCCTCGATCGCCCCGGCGAGCGCCTCTCGGGGGGTACCCCATGCGACCACCTCGTCGCCGACCAGGGCGATCGCATCGCCGACTTCGAAGCGCCCGTCGCGGTCCTCGCGGGCGGCCTCGGCGACGGAGGCCACCCGAACCTGGCCGGCGAGCTCGCCGATCGTCGCAGCGAGCTCCTCGCAGTCACCCTCGAGTCCCTCTGCGTCCTCGCCAAGGTCGAGCAGCGAGAGTGCCTCGAGGGCCGCCTGCATCGTGTGGCAGGCCGCGACGGCGACCGGCTTGCTCGCGTTGCGGGCCGCCTCCTCGGCCGCCAGCACGACGTTGGCGGAGTTCGGGAGTACGACTACCTCTCGGGCCGGTGCGGCCTCGACGGCCGCGAGGATCTCCTGCGTCGAGGGATTGAGCTTCGGGCCGCCGGGAACGGTGGCGGCTCCGAGCTCGGCGAACAGATCCTCGAACCCCCGGCCGTCGCAGACCGCCACGACGCCGATGCGGGCGGAGGCGACCTGCGCCCGAGCCCGCCGGGCGGCGATCTGCCCCGGCATGTAGTCGGCGCTGTCGACGTGGACCTCGCCGAGGGGCTCGAAGAGCTCGACCACGCGATCGCGCTCGTTCGTATGGATGTGGACACGCAGCATCGAGGCATCGCCGACGACCTCGATGGAGTCCCCGAGCTCGGCCACGGCCGCCGGCGGGCGTGGTTCGAGATCGGCGTCGCGGCGGCGCACGATCAGGTTCAGGCAGTAGTCGTAGCGGGAGTCGGCGTGGCCCGCGGCATCGATGTGGGCAGCCGGATAGTGCGGCAGCTCGGGCAGCCCCCCGTCGTTGCCGAGGAGCCCGGCGACCATGCCGCGGACGAGCACGACGAGCGCGTAAGCGCCGGCATCGACTGTCTTTGCGTCAGCGAGCACCGGCAGCTGCTCCGGCGTCCGCCGGACGGCTTCGTCGCCGGCCTCGAGCGTGACCGAGAGCAACTCCGCGAGGAGCGCGTTCTGCTGCTCGTCGGTCGCGTCCTCGCCGAGCGCGCGGTGGTTGGCGAGTCCGGCGGCGGCTCCGGCCATCTCGTCGATCACGGTCAGAATCGTTCCCTCGACCGGTTCGGCGACCGCGCTGCGAGCCGCCCGGGCGGCGTTCTGCAGGGACTCGACGATCAACGTCGGATCGACGAGACGGCCGGTCGGGGTCGCGAGTACCTCGGCGGCGCCGCGGACGATCTGGCTCGTGATCACGCCGGAGTTGCCCCGGGCGCCGAGCAGCGCCGCGTCGGCGACGGCGCCGACGATCTTCTCCCGCGGGGCGTCCTCCCCCTCGTCCCGCTCGAGGCGATCGAGCGCCTGCCGGACGGCGTCCATCGTCCGCGCCATGTTGTCGCCCGTGTCGCCGTCGGCGACCGGGAAGACGTTCAGGTCGTTGATCTCCTCGCGCCGGGCCTCGAGATGGCGCAGCGCAACTTCGACCACGCGGCGAAACCGCTGGATTGATGGGTCGGGCACGGCGCGAAACGCTACCGCGGGGCCCGGAGCGTCCGCGTCGCCGGGCCACGCCGGGCCCAGCCTGAAGGGGGTCAGGCACCCCGTGTGTCACCTCCGCACGCACCGGCGCCGCCGGCGGAGGCCGTGGCAGTGCGAGGGCAGCGAGGCAGGTGGCAGGTGGGAGTCTTCGGCCCCTGACGGGGGCCGAGACACCAGATGTGGGCAAAGAACGTCGAGGACGTCTGCGGCCGGCCGACGTCCCCGACGTTTGTGCGTTCTGGGCGCATGAACGTCGGACACCTCACCGCCCAAGCGGACGTCCCCGACGTTTGTGCGTTGACGCCGCGCGCACCGGCGCCGCCGGCGAAAGGGCGTGGCGGTGCGAGGGCAGTGAGGGAGGTGGGCCGGCGGGAGCCCTCGGCCCCTGGCGGGGCCCGGGACACCAGATGTGGGCAAAGAACGTCGAGGACGTCTGCGCTGCTCTGACGTTCCCGACGTTTGTGCGGCCTGGGCGCATAAACGTCGGTGACCTCACGGCCCAAGCGGACGTCCCCGACGTTTCTCCGTTCCCCACCGCGGGCGACGCCCTCGCTTGCGCCCCCCTCCCCCTTCCGCCTCCCTCCCTCGGTGCCCAAAGGCGGTCAACCGCCCACCGGAGGGGAGGCGCCGCCGTCGCATGCGGCTCCCGCCGGCGTCGGGCCCCACCTTCTTTCCCCCACGGGAGCGGACCCGGCCGAGGACCAAGCCCGAGACCCGCCTGGGCGTCAACCTCCCAGCTCACCGCCGCCGGGCGTCAACTCCTCACGGCGAGGCCGGGAGCTCGCTGATCAAGGAGCGCTGAGCGCGGGGGCCGTCACTCCCTCACGGCGAGGCCGGGAGCTCGCTGATCAAGGAGCGCTGAGCGAGCGTGCTCCGCACGTGAGCGAAGCGGGACGCAGAGCAGCGGGCTCCCGGCCCGCCGCCGACGACTCCCGGCCTCGCCGCCGACGACTCCCGGCCCGCCGCCGACCTCAGGCCTTGGTGACCTTGTTGGCCTTGAGACAGCGGGTACAGACGTAGGTCCGGACGGGGTGGCCGTCCTCGATGATCCGGACCTTCTGCAGGTTCGGGTTGAAGCGGCGCCGGGTCGCGACCATCGAGTGGCTGCGATGGTTTCCGACCGCCGGCTTCTTGCCGCAGCTGTGACAGACCTTGGCCATAGGACGCGGCATGGTAGAGCAAAGCCGCTGCGGGGAGTGGACCTCAGGCGCCCTCCAGGGCAAGCGCCAGAAGGCGCATCCGGGCGACGGCCACGGCGGCGTTCCGCCCCTGGTCACGCTTGCCACCCCCCGCCCGGGCCTCGGCCTGCTCCCGGGTGTCGCAGGTGATCACCCCGAAGGAGGCCGCGACCGGCGTCGTCAGCCCGACCTCCCCGATGCCCCGGGCGGCCTCGCTGCAGACGAAGTCGTAGTGGTCGGTCTCGCCGCGGATCACGACGCCGACGCAGGCGACCCCCGCGTACAGGCCGGTCTCCGCGCACAGCTTCGCCGCTAGCGCCAGCTCGAAGGCGCCCGGGACCTCGAATACGTCGACCTGCTCGGCCCCGGCGCCGGCCTCGGCGAAGCCTTCGAGGCTGCCGGCGATCGAGGCGCTCTGCGAGGTCTTCGTAGAAGGTCGCGACGCAGACCGCCCAGCGCTCGCCCTCGAGCCGCGCGCGGTCTGCGTCGCTGAAGGCCTCCTGTGGCTCCGCCATCAGTCCGTGGTCCGTCCTGGTCGGCGGGGCCGGGGACCGGACCAGGAACGGGCGGATCGACTTCCTCGGCCTCGGCGTCCCGCTCGTGCTCGGAGTGGATCATCTCCTCGTCCAGCGCCAGCGCCTGGTGGTGCAGCGTGTGGCCCATCTTGTCCCGCTTGGTCGCCAGGTAGGCCTCGTTGTGGACGTTGGTGGGCGCCTGGATCGGAACCTGCTCGGTGACCGAGAGCCCGTAGCCCTCCATGCCGATGATCTTCTTCGGGTTGTTGGTCAGGATCCGGATCGAGCTCAGGCCGAGATCCTTGAGGATCTGGGCGCCGATGCCGTAGTCGCGCAGGTCGGCCGGCAGGCCGAGCTTGAGGTTGGCGTCGACGGTGTCGAGGCCCTCCTCCTGGAGCTTGTAGGCGCGGAGCTTGTTGAGCAGCCCGATGCCGCGTCCCTCCTGGGAGAGGTAGAGCAGCACGCCCCGTCCCTCGACCTCGATCTGGGACATCGCCGCGTCGAGCTGATCGCCGCAGTCGCAGCGCAGGCTGTGGAAGACGTCACCCGTCAGGCACTCGCTGTGGACGCGGACGAGCACGTCCTCCTTGCCGGCGACCTCGCCCTTGACCATCGCGACGTGGTGCTTCTCATCGACGAGCGAGCGGTAGCCGACGGCGGTGAAGTCGCCCATGCGCGGTCGGCAGGCTGGTCGAGACGATCCGCTCGACGAGCTTCTCGGTCTGGCGCCGGTAGGCGATCAGGTCGGCGACGGTGACCATCTTCAGGTCGTGCTCGGCGCAGTAGGCGCGCGAGGTCGGGCACGCGGGCCATCGTCCCGTCCTCGTTCATGATCTCGCAGATCACGCCGGCCGGGATCAGGCCGGCGAGGCGGGCCAGGTCGATGCTCGCCTCGGTGTGGCCGGTGCGCTCGAGCACGCCGCCGCTCTTCGCCTTGAGCGGGAAGATGTGGCCGGGCTGAACGAGGTCGGCGGGACCCGAGTGGGGATCGATCGCGACCTGGATCGTGCGCGCGCGATCGTGCGCCGAGATTCCGGTGGTGACCCCTTCGGCGGCCTCGATCGAGATCGTGAAAGCCGTCTGCAGCGGCGCCTCGTTCTTCGCCGTCATCAGGTTCAGCCCGAGCTCGTCGCAGCGCTCCGAGGTCAGCGCCAGGCAGATCAGCCCGCGCCCATAGGTGGCCATGAAGTTGACAGCCTCCGGCGTCGCGAACTGCGCCGCCATCACGAGGTCGCCCTCGTTCTCCCGATCGGGGCCGTCGCAGACGACGACCATGCGGCCGCGCCTGATCTCCTCGATCGCCTCCTCGATCGTCGCGAAGGGGGATTCGGTCTGCGTGCCGGTGGATCGACCGGCAGCGGTCTCTCGTTCAGCCATTCGGTGTGCTCCTCTGGTTGAAGGGTTGCAGGAGTCGCTCCGCGTAGCGGGCGATTACGTCGACCTCGACATTGACCTGACGGCCGTCGAGGCCTCCGGCTTCGGTGCCGAAGTTGGTGCGCTCGAGCGTCTCCGGGATCAGCGAGACCTCGGCGCGGTTGCCGTCGAGAGCGGCGACGGTGAGGCTGACTCCGTCGAGGGCGATCGAGCCGTGCTCGACCACGTAGCGGCCGAGCTCGGAGCCGAGGTCGACCCGCAGGCGCAGCGCGAAGCCGTCCTCGTCATGGCCGACGATCTGGGCGACGCCGTCGACGTGGCCCTGGACGATGTGGCCGCCGAGCCGGTCGCCGGCGCGCAGCGCGGGCTCGAGGTTGACGCGATCGCCGGCTTCGAGCCCGCCGAGCGCGGTCACCGTCAAGGTCTGGTTCATCACGTCCGCGCTGAAACCCGCGCCGGTCAGCGCCGTGACGGTCAGGCAGCGCCGTTGACGGCGACCGAGTCGCCCTCGGCGAGCTCGGCGGCAAGGCGGGTGGCGATCCGCAGCCGGGCGCCCTCGTCGCCCCGCTCGAGCGCCTCGAGCGTGCCCAGGTCGGCGATCAGGCCGGTGAACATCGCCACCACTTCTTCGCGCGCACGGTCACCACTCCCGCATCCTCGCCCGATCAACAGATCCTCCCCCGAAGCCTCCCAGCTCATGGCGAGCGCGAGCTCGGCATGCTCGAGGTCGGGGGCGCCCCGCCCGCCGAGCAGCGGCCGCGAACCGGCGCCGCCGAGCAGCTTCGGCGCGACGAAGAGCCGCAGCTCGTCGATCTCGCCGGCATCGAGGAAGGCCCCGGCGAGCGTTGGCCCGCCCTCGAGCAGCAGGCTCGTGATCTCGCGCCGACCGAGCTCGGTCGAGCGCTGCCTCGATGCGCTCCGGGCCCTCGCCGGCGCAGACGATCACCTCGACGCCGGCGTTGGTCAAGCGTCGATTCGCGGGGCCGGCGCCCCTGCGCCCGGCGATCACGATCACGGGTGCCTCGGTCGCCGTCCGCACGAGCCGGCTCTCGAGCGGCAGCCGCGCGTTCGCCGTCGAAGACGACCCGCGCCGGCTGACGCTCGGCGCCGACGCCGCGCGCGGTCAGGGTCGGATCGTCGGCGAGCGCGGTGCCGATCTCCGACCGCGACCGCATCGATTCCGGCGCGCCAGCGGTGCACGCGCTCGCGGCTGGCGTCGCCGGAGATCCACTTCGAGGTGCCGTCCGCGGTCGCGGTGCGGCCGTCGAGCGTGACCGCCGACTTGAGCATCACGAGCGGCCGGCCCGTGCGGGCGTGCTTGCGGAACGGCTGGATCAGCAGGCGGGCCGCCCGTGCCTCGGCGCCGTCGACGAAGTCGACCTCGATCCCCTCGTCGCGCAGGGTGCCCGGGCCGCGGCCGCTTCGCCTTCTCGGTCGGGTCGTCGCAGCCGATCACCACGCGGCCGAGCCCGGCGGCGACGATCGCGTCGGCGCACGGCGGCTGGCGGCCGTGGTGGGCGCAGGGCTCGAGCGTCACGTACATCGTCGCCCCGCGCGAGTCCGCCCCGCGGCCGCGCGCGTCGGCGAGCGCCGCCGCCTCGGCGTGCAGGCCGCCGAGCTGCGCGTGCCAGCCCTCGCCGATCACTGCCCCGCCGCCGACGATCACGGCGCCGACGAGCGGGTTCGGGCTCACCTGGCCGCGGCCGCGCTCGGCCAGCTCGAGCGCTCGGCGCAGGTGCTTGCGGTCGGTCTCGGTTGCGACGCTCGCTTCGCTCATTCGTCTACCCCTGTTGGCCGGGGTCGTTTTCGGAGCTCCTACGAGACTGATTGACTGGTCAGTCAGCCAGGATTCTACTCCCCTGCCTCCTTCGGCCGATGACGACCCCAGAAGCGAATATCCTCTGCTGGATGGAGCGGCAGAAGCCGAGGCGCTGCGCGACCGGATGGCGGCGGAGCACCCCGACCGGGCCACACACAGCTTCATCCTCAGCGAGCGCGACGGCGTCTGGACCGTCGCCAAGGTCGCGCTGCCGCCGGGCTCGGGGCCCTCGGGCACGGCGCTGAGCGAGCGCCAGCCGCTGCACGACCACGACCCGACCGATCTCCCCGGCTCTCTGCCGAACAACGCCGCGGGCTTCTAGCGGGCGCCGCCCCGTCTCCGGAGGCGGCTGACGATGTCCGACGCCGAGCTGATCCTCATCGGCGGGCTGCTGCTCGCGGCCGGCATCGGCGCCGCGATGGTCGCCGACCGGGTGCGCGTGCCCGGCCTGGTCCTCTTCCTCGGGCTCGGGATGCTGATCGGCGTCGAGGGCATCGGCGGGGTCGAGTTCCACGACGTCGACCTGACGCGGACGCTGGGCACGATCGGCCTCGTCCTGATCCTCTTCGAGGGCGGTCTGACCGCCGGCTGGAAGGAGATCAGGCCGGTGCTGGGCACCGCGGTCTCGCTGGCGACGATCGGCACCCTGCTGACCGCGGTCGCCGCCGGGCTGGCGGCGAAGTGGCTGTTCGATCTCGGCACGCTCGAGGCGCTGATCATCGGCTCGGCCGTCGCCGCAACCGACAGCGCCGCGATCTTCGCCGTGCTGCGCGGATCGACCCTGCGCAAGCGGCTCGCGCGCTCGCTCGAGGGCGAGTCGGGCATGAACGATCCGATCGCCCTGCTGCTCGTCACGGGCTTCATCGCCTGGATCCAGGAACCCGGCTACGGCGCCATCGACATGGCAGGCGACTTCGTCCTCGAGCTCGCCGTCGGCGCCGCGATCGGCATCGCGGTCGGGCTCGGCAGCCGGGAGGCCTTCCGCCGCCTCGACTTCCCCACCCACGGGCTGTATCCGGTCGCCTCGATCGCGACCGTCGGCCTCTCCTATGGCGTCGCCGAGCTCGCGCACGGCTCGGGCTTCCTCGCCGTGTACCTGACCGGGCTGCTGCTCGGAACCGGGATCCTGCCCGCGCGGCGCACCATCACCGCCTTCCACCAGGGCATCAGCTGGGTCGCGCAGATCTCGCTCTTCTTCCTGCTCGGACTGCTCGTCACCCCGAGCGCGCTCGGCGACGTCGCGGCGAAGGGCATCGCGCTGGCGCTCGTCGTGATGCTCCTCGCGCGCCCGCTGGCGACCCTCGTGGCGACGCTCGCGGCCTCCTTCCGGATGAGCGAGCGGCTGATGCTGAGCTGGGCCGGGATGCGCGGCGCGATCCCGATCTGGCTCGCGACCTTCCCCGTGATCGCCGGCATCAACGACGCGGGCTTCGTCTTCGACGTCGTCTTCTTCGTCGTCGTGATCACGACGCTGGTGCAGGGCATGACCTTCGAGCCGCTCGCCGACCGGCTCGGGCTGACGACCAACGAGCCGGCCCTGCCGCGCCCCCTGGTCGAGACCGGGATCATCCAGGAGCTCGGCGGCGACGTCTTCGCCTACCGGGTCGACCCCTCCGACGCAATCGTCTCGCACCAGATCAAGGAGCTCGGCCTGCCGCGCGACGCGCTCGTCAACCTGATCGTCCGCGGCGGCGAGGCTCTGCCGCCGCGCGGATCGACCGTGATCGAGGCGGAGGACGAGCTGCACCTGCTGATCCGGCGCGAGGCCCGGGCCGAGGTCGGCGAGCTGACGACGCTGTGGCGCACGGGGCCGATCGGGGAGCGGCCCCTGTCCGAGCTCGTGCTGCGCGGCTCCCCGCAGATCTTCTCCGTCCGGCCGACGAGCGTCGCCGACGGCGACACCGGCCGGCCGCGGCGAATCGGGGACGTCGACGTGGCGCGCGTGCTGCGTACGCGCAGCGACCGCGCCGCATCGGTCGTCGCGCTCGCCGACGGGCGCTTCGCCGTCACCGACCCCGACCTGATCGCGCTCGGCGGCCGACGGGCGCTGGCGCGCTGGTGCGCGGAGCACGCCGACCGGCCCGAGACGACGCCCCAGGAGCGTTCCTGGTGGCAGGAGGCGGTCGGAGTCCTAAACGCCCCCGCCCTCCGGTAGGCGGCGGACCGGGAGCGCCGATGGCGCTCGTTGGGGTCGCTCACGTGCTAAGCACGCTCGCTCCCCTGACGACGGCCCTCGACGCTCCCGGCCTCGGCGTGAGGGGTTGACGCCCCCGGTCGCTCAGATCGCTTCGGCGGCCGCCGCCATCTCCTCGTAGGCCGCGGCCGGGTCGTCCTTGCCGAAGATCGCGGAGCCGGCGACGAAGAGGTCGACGTGCTCGCTCACAAGCGGCGCCGTGCCGGTGTCGATGCCACCGTCGATCTCGATCCGGGGGCGGTCGTCCAGCGCGCGCAGCGCCGCCGCCTTCGCGGGCGAGGCGTCGATGAAGCTCTGTCCGCCCCAGCCGGGGTTCACGCTCATGCAGAGCAGGAGGTCGGCCTCCGCCGCGACGTCGGCCGCGGCGGCGACCGGCGTGCCCGGGTTCAGCGCGAGGCCGGCCGAGCAGCCCGCCTCGCGAACGGCGCAGAGCAAGCCGGTGGGCGTGCGGCGTCGCCTCGACGTGGAAGGTGATGCAGTCGGCGCCCGCCCGCGCGAACTCGTCGATCTGGCGATCCGGGTCGGCGATCATCAGGTGGCAGTCGAGGACGCCGCCGGCGTCGTGGACCTGGTCGGCGAGCGCGGAGACGATCAACGGCCCGATCGTGATCGGCGGCACGAACCGACCGTCCATGACGTCGACGTGGATCACGCGGGCGCCGGCGTCCATCACCTCGGCGACCTGGGAGCCGAGCCGGGCGAAGTCGGCGGAGAGGATCGAGGGGGCGATCCGGCGGCCCGGCCCGGCGAGCGGGCTGCGGTCGACGGCGCTCACACGAGCCTCAGCATCGACTCGCCGCAGGACTGGCAGCGCAGGTCGCTGTCGGTCCTCATCCGCGCGATCGTCTGATGGATGCCGCAGCCCGGGCACTGGGAGACGAGCTCGTAACGCTGCATGCAGTTGACGCAGCGGAAGCGGCCGGGAAGCTGGGTCGGTCGCAGCCAGGGCTCCCCGCAGCCGGGACAGCTCGGCCGCTCGAGGATGACCTTCTCGTCGCTCATGCCGAACCCCCTCTGCGCTCGATGGCCGCGATGAAGAACCCGTCGCCTGCGTCGCGTCCAGGAAGCAGCTGCAGCGCCCCGGGCGCGGCGGGCTCAGCGGCCGCGGGCAGGACGTCGGTGGCGTCGGTCAGGCGGGCGTCGTCACGCGAGCCGAGGGTCGCCTCGAGCACGCCCTCGCCCTCCGCGCGGGAGATCGTGCAGACGCGAGTAGACGACGCGGCCGCCGGGACGAGCGGCGTCGAGGCCGCGCCCGAGCAGCCGCCCCTGCAGCGCCGCGAGCTCGGGGATGTCGCCGCGGCCGCGATGCCAGCGCGCGTCCGGGCGCGAGGCGAGCGTGCCCAGGCCTGTACAAGGAGCGTCCACGAGAACGCGATCGTAGCCCGAGCCGAGGTCGAGCTCGGTCGCGTCGCCGGCGAGGACCGTGACGTTGGCCGCGCCGACGCCGCTCGCAGAGCTCGGCGCAGCGCCCGCGCGCGGGCCGGTCGCGCTCGACGGCGGCGACCGCGCCCCCGGCGCCGACCGCGGCCGGCGAGCTGGGTCGTCTTGATGCCCGGCGCCGCGCAGAGATCGAGGACGCGCTCCCCCGGCCGCGACGCCGAGCAGCTAGCGGGGCGAGGGCCGACCCGGCGGATTGCGGCACCAGCTCTCCGGCCGCCACCGCGGCCTCGATGGCGGCGCCGGTGCCTCGCAGGCGCCGCTGGCGCGGACACGAGCAGACCGAGCTCGGCGGGGACGTCCTCCGCGGGCTCCAGGCCGGGCGGCGGCGACCCCCGTCCGACCGGCCGGTAGCAGTGCCGCGGCGGCTCGTTCGCGGCGGCCATCAGCGACTGCGCCGCCTCGGGACCGCGCTCGTCGAACCAGAGCTCCGCGATCCACTCGGGGAACGAGTGCACGACCGCCGCCTCCTCCGGCCGACCCGGATCGAGCTCCGCGAGCAGCGCCGGGCCCTCGGCCGCCACCCGCCGCAGGACCGCGTTGACAAGGCCGGCACCGCGGTGGCGACGGCCGCCGTCCCGGCCGCCCTTGGCAAGCTCGACTGCCTGATCGACGGCCGCGTGCTCCGCGGCCGCATCGGCGAAGAGCAGCTCGTAGGAGCCGAGCCGCAGCGCCGCCATCAGCGGCGGCTCGATCCGCTCGACCGGCCGGCCGCTGAAGGTCGAAACGAGGTGGTCGGTGGTCCCGCGGCGCTGCACCGCCCCGTAGGCCAGCCGCTGGGCCTGCGCCCGCTCCCGACCCTCGAGCGCGAACCGCTCGGCGGCGCTGCGCAGCGCCCGGTCGGCCCAGGCACCGTGCTCGAAGACGCGCCGCAGGACCTCGTAGGCGGCTCGGCGCGCCGGCGTCGGGGCGCTCAAGCGACGCCGCCCGCGATCACGGGCGGCTCGTTGCCGCGCAGCCAGTCCGCAGCCGCCATCGCCCGCTTGCCCGCCGGCTGGAGCTCGGTCACGGCGAGCTCGCCGTCGGCGCAGCCGATGCGGAGCTCACCCTCAACCGCGCGGCTCGAGCCCGGTGCGACCGAGCCCTCCGCCGCGGCGACGGCATGGGCGGCGAGCACACGCAGCCGACCCCCGTCCCCCAGGGCCAGGAAGGCGCCGATGTGTGGATGCAGCGCGCGTACGGTCAGCTCCAGCTCCCGGCCCGTCCGGGACGGCTCGAGACGCCGGTCGTCGGCGCTGATCTTCTCCGCATAGGTGGCCGCGGCGTCGTCCTGCTCGGTGAGCTCGAGCGTGCCTGCCTCGAGGGACTCCAGCGCGCGCACGAGCAGTCGCCCACCGCGCTCGGCGAGTCGCGGCGCCAGCGTTCCATACGTGTCCCCCGCTCCGATCGGCTCCTCCTCGACGAGGGCGACCGGCCCCGAGTCGAGGCCGGCCGTGACGCGCATCACCGCGACGCCGGTGCGCTCGTCTCCGGCCATGATCGCGCGCTCGATCGGGGCCGCTCCGCGCCACCGCGGGAGCAGCGAAGGGTGCACGTTCAGCATCGGCAGCTCATCGAGCAGGGGCGCGCCGATGAGCTGCCCGAAGGCGCACACGGAGCAGACCCCCACGCCCGCGTCGCGCACGGCCGCGACCGTCTCCGGCTCGTTGACGCTCGGCGTCTGGTGCAGCGGCAGCCCGAGCTGGGTGGCGAGCGCAGCGACGGGCGGCGGGTTGAGCTTGCGACCGCGGCCGGCGGGCCGGTCCGGCGGCGTCACCACGAGCGCGGGCCGCTGCTCGGAGGCGGCGAGGATGCGAAGGACGGTCGCGGCGAACTCGGATGTGCCGAGGTAGGCGTTGGCGAGCGCCATCGGCGCCGATCAGCCCTGGTCCGGGTCCCCGTCCCCGGCCGCCTCGGCGTCGGGCAGGAGCATCTCGGGGCTGAAGCTCTCGCCCTCGCGCAGCGCGCGCATCGCCCCACGACGCTGATCGCGCTCGGTCCGGTCGAGGATCAGGACGCCGTCCAGGTGATCGATCTCGTGCTGCAGCACGCGCGCCTCGAGCCCGGATGCCTCGAGCAGGATGCGGCTGCCCACGATGTCGAGGGCGCTGACGCGCGCGTGCAGGGGTCGCTCCACGTCGACGGCGATTCCCGGCAGCGAGAGACAGCCCTCCTCGGCGGTCACGACATCCTCCGAGAGCCACTCGATCTCCGGGTTGATGATCGCCCGGGGCTCGGCGTCCGGACCTGCCTGGAAGACCAGCATGCGGCGCATCGCACCGAGCTGCGTGGCGGCCAGCCCGATCCCGAGCGCGTCGTGCATGAGCCCGATCATGCGCTCCGCCTCCGCCTCGAGGTGGGGGCCGAACTCGGTCACCTGCGACGCCTTCGACTTCAGGACCGGATCGCCAAAGGTCCGCACCTGCGCCAGCGCCTCGCGGCGCCGCTCCTGCGTCTCCTCGAGGCGGCGCCGCTCCTCAGCGGTGAGCTCGCGCTCGGCACCGCCCTCGGCGTCGGCGGCGGGGTCCTCCTCGCGACTCCTCGACTGTCTCGTTCTCGCTCATTCAACCCAAGTCTAAATTGCGCGCTGACGCTGCCCGCGCCGGTCGTCGCTTCTCACTGCGGATCGACGTCGACGGCGAGCGCGACCGGGCGCAGCCGCCGCGCAACGGCCGGCCGCTCGAGCGCCGCTGCGATCGCCGCCGTGACCGCGTCCGGCGCGCGCGTCTTGACGAGCATCCGGCGACGGTAGCGCCCGCGGCGCCGGAATCGCGGCGCCGGTCCCAGCAGCTCCGCGCCGGCGGGCAGTCCGGGAGCGACGGCGTCGGCGACGATCTCCGCAGCCGCCGCCAGCTCGGTTTCGCTCGGGCCGGCGAGCTCGATGGCCACGAGCGACGAGAAGGGCGGGTAGTCGAACTCGCGGCGGCGCTCGAGCTCGTCCCTCAGGAAGCCGGCCGTGTCGTGCGCTGCAGCGGCGCGGAGCGGCTCCGCCTCCGGCGCGAGCGTCTGCACCAAAACGCGCCCGCCGCGCTCACCGCGGCCGCTGCGACCGGCGAGCTGCGAGACGAGCGCAAAGGTCCGCTCCTCGGCGCGGAAGTCCGGGTAGCGGAGGGTCGAATCCGCGTCGAGCAGAACGCTGAGGACGACGTCCGCGAAGTCGTGACCCTTGGCGACCATCTGCGTGCCGACCAGGACGCCCCCGCGGGCGGCGCCGAACTCGGCCAGCAGCCGCCCGTGCGCGCCCTTCGTCGCCGTCGTGTCGGCGTCGAGGCGGATTACCGGATGGTCGGCGGCGAGCTCGGCCACGAGCGCCTCGACGCGCTCGGTCCCGGCCCCGGCTCGCGCCAGCGCGACCGAGCCGCAGCTGGGGCACTCGCGCGGGATCGGCTCGCTGTGCGAGCAGTGGTGGCAGACCATCCGGCCGCTGCCCCGATGCATGACCAGCGAGACGTCGCAGTGGGGACAGCCGATCGCCTCACCGCACGAGGCGCAGGACAGGTGCGGAGCGTAGCCGCGACGGTTCAGCATCACGATCGCCTTCTCGTCGGGGGCGAGACCGATCAGGGCTTCGCGCACGCGTGGGTGCAGCGGCCCCGCGCGGGGGCCGAGCTCGCGCATGTCGAGCAGCTCCACCCCGGGCATCGCACGCGAGTCGACGCGCTCGGGCAGCTCGATCCGCTCGAGCTCGGCCCAGCTCTCCGGTCGCGGCGTGGCGCTTCCCGCCACGTAGACGCCGCCGCCCTGTTGCGCCCGCCTGCGGGCGACCGCGCGCGCGTCGTAGCGCGGGTCCCCCTCCTGCTTGTAGGAGGAGTCGTGCTCCTCGTCGACGACGATCAGCCCCGGGCTCTCCAGCGGTGCGAACACGGCCGATCGCGGGCCGACGCAGACCCGTGCCTCGCCCTCGCGCAAGCGCCGCCACTCGTCGCTGCGCTCGCCCTCCGACAGCCCCGAGTGGATCACCGCCACGCGGTCGCCGAGGCGCGCGGCGACGCGCCCGAGCGTCTGCGGCGTGAGCCCGATCTCAGGCACGAGCAGGATCGCTGTCCGGCCCTGCCGCAGGCATGCCTCGATCGCCGCCAGGTAGACCTCGGTCTTGCCGGAGCCGGTCACACCGTGCAGCAGCAGCTCGCTCGGCCCCTGTCCGTCGAGCGCGGCGACGAGCCGCTCCGTCGCCGCCCGCTGGGCCGGCGAGAGCTCGATCGGCCCGGCCGTATCCCCCACGGCCGGCAAGGCCGGGCGGCGGCGGACGACGACGCGCTCGGTCTCCACGAGCCCGCGCTCGTCCAGGCGCTTGGTGACGGCCGGATCGGCACCTGTGAGCGTCGCCAGCTCCCGGTCGGAAAGCTCCCCGCGCTCCTCCAGCGCCTCGAGCACGGCAAGCTGGCGTGACCCGAGCCGCGGCCCCGCGCCCTCACCCGCGAGCGCGGCCCTCCCCGCGGCGCCGATCCGCGCTCGCCGCTCGGTCCGCGTGCGCGCGGCTCGTGGCCGCTTGCCCGTGCCGGCACCGGGCGGCAACCCGAGCGCGATCCCGCGCGAACGGGCCGAGGCATAGCGCTCGGCGATCCATCCCCCGAGCTCGATCAGCTCCGGCGTCGTCGCCACGTCCAGCAGCTCGAGCGGCTCCGCGAGCCGCTCGGCGGGCAGCTCGCTCTCGGCGGCGAGACCCGTGACGACGCCAAGCAGGCGCCGGTTCGCGAACGGCACGATGAGCAATGAACCGACCTCGACCGGCATTCCCTCGGGGATCCGATAGTCGAACGGGCCGCGGAGCGCGCGCGCCGTCGTGATCGGCTCGACCTTTGCGATCGCCTTCGCCATCGACGGGCGAAGCTAGATCATCGAGCGGCAGCGCCGGCGACGACGCGCAGCCCGCCCGCACATAGCGGGGGATATATTCCGGCGCGCGATGTCGTTCAACCCGGGACCCGGTGAGCAGATCGTCTTCGAGGGCCACCCCTCCTGGCGGGCGATCCTCGACTTCTACATCAAGGGCGCCGTCGCGACCGGCATCCTGATCGCGCTCGTCGTCCTCTGGGGAAAGACGATCGGCGACGGCGTCAGCACCGGCCTCGTCATCATCGTCCTGCTCGCCGGGGTCGGGATCACCGCGGTCGCGGGCTTCCTGCGCCGCGTTTCCACGCGCTACACGATCACCAACCACCGGCTCCACATCAAGCACGGGATCGTCTCCCGTGAGGTCCAGGAGTCGCGGCTGACCCGCGTTCAGGACGTGACCTATTCGCAGTCGCTGCTGCAGCGGCTGCTCCGGATCGGCGACATCGACTTCGACACCGCCTCCAACGACCCGACCGACTTCGTCTTCGCGGGCGTCGCCGACCCCGACGAGGTCGTCGAGAAGGTCCACCTCGCGACGAACCCCACGGGCCCCGACGACACGGGCCTCGGCGAGACCGAGCGCCGCCCGGCGCCGCCCGCTTAGCTCGCCGAGACGCCGGCTGGCAAGCAGCGCCGGGCGGGGCTCCCCCGCCCGGCTCCGCTCGCTCGTCTAGACCGCGGCGGCCTCGACCCCGGCGGCGGCGCGCAGGTCCTCGACCCGGTCGGTCCGCTCCCAGGTGAAGTCCTCGTCGTCACGGCCGAAGTGGCCGTAGGCGGCGGTCTTCTGGTAGATCGGCCGGTGCAGGTCGAGATAGCGCCGGAAGGCGCCCGGGCGCAGGTCGAAGACCTCACGCACCGCCTCGGTCAGCTTCGCGTCGGAGACGCGGCCGGTGCCGAAGCTCTGGACCATGATCGAGACGGGATGGGCGACGCCGATCGCGTAGGCGACCTGGACCTCGCAGCGGTCGGCGAGGCCGGCCGCGACGACGTTCTTGGCGACGTAGCGGGTCGCGTAGGCGGCCGAGCGATCGACCTTCGACGGATCCTTGCCGCTGAAGGCACCGCCGCCGTGGCGGGCGGCGCCCCCGTAGGTGTCGACGATGATCTTGCGGCCGGTGAGCCCGGCGTCCCCGACGGGGCCGCCGATCACGAACTTCCCGGTCGGGTTGACGAGGAAGCCCTCCGAGAGCGTGTCCGCGTCGTACATGTCGCCGTACTCGGAGTCGAGCACCGGAGCGACGACGTGCTCCCACAGGTCGGGCTTGATCGTCGTGTGGGTGGAGACGTCGGGATCGTGCTGCGTCGAGATCAGCAGCTTCACGATCTCGACCGGCTTGTCGTCGCGGTAGCGGATCGTGACCTGCGTCTTCGCGTCGGGGCGCAGGTAGGGGATCGTGCCGTCCTTGCGGACCTTGGCGATCCGCGCCGCGAGTTCGTGCGCGATCTGGATCGGCATCGGCATCAGCGCCTGGGTCTCGTTCGAGGCGTAGCCGAACATCATCCCCTGGTCGCCCGCACCGTCGACGTCGAACTCGTCGTCGTCGGCCGGGTCGTCGCGCGTCTCGAGCGCCTTGTCGACGCCCTGGGCGATGTCCGCCGACTGCTCGTCGATCGCGGTGATGACGGCGCAGTGCGTGCCGTCGAAGCCCATCTCGCCGTTGTCGTAGCCGATCCCGTTGACCGTGTCGCGGACGATCTTCGGGATGTCGAGGTCGGCCGTCGTCGAGATCTCGCCCGAGACGACGACGAGGCCCGTGTTGACGAGCGTCTCGCAGGCGACGCGGCCCGTTCGGGTCCGCGGCCATGACGGCGTCGAGGACGCCGTCGGAGATCTGGTCGCACATCTTGTCGGGATGGCCCTCGCTCACCGACTCCGAGGTGAACAGGTACTCGTTATCTGCAAGTTCGCTGGTCTCGCCCATCACTCTCCGTTTCTTCCTTTGCGGTTGCGGGTCCGGCCTGAACGGGGACCTTAGCCAGCTTGAGCCGGGCTGCATCGCCGCCCGGCTGCGCGACGGCCGGCTCGCTGCTGCGGTTCCGGCGGCTCGCCGACCGTGATCCCGAGGTCGGTGTCGAGCTCGTCCTCGGAGTTGCTGACCGCCGAGCGCGAGCGCCGTCGAGGGTCCGCAGGTCGGGCGCCAGCTGCGCGTAGGCCGGATCCTCGGCGAGGAACAGGCGCTCGCCGAGCGTCGAGCAGACTGCGGGTGTTCAGGTAGAGCAGCATCGACAGCGTGCTCGGAAGCAGCCCGTGAACCGCGTCCTCGTAGAGGGTCGAGTCGGCCAGCGGGGCCGCGTCGGAGCGCGCCCGGGTCACGGCGAGCGGGCTGGTGCCGATCGACGAGCTCGTCGTCCCAGCCCGCATAGGTGAGATCGACCACGGGGCTGAGCCGCAGGCTGTGCGCCTCGACCCCGGCGATCTCGGTCGTCTCGAAGACCGGCGTCTGCCCCGACTTGGGGTTCGACGCTCCGCAGCGATCGGGCCCTGCAGCGAGGCGAGGTCCGCGAGCGCCGTCGGCGGTGTCGACGCCCGTTGCGAGCAGCGCCAGGTAGGGAGTCGCGAAGCTCGCCGTCGTCGGGTCCGCGCTGCACCGCGCCGCTGCCGCTCCGGCTGCTGCTGCGGCTCGACCGTCAGCGCCGACTCGCCGTCGAGGGCGGGCAGCAGGTCCTGCTCGAGATCGACGCCGTCCTTGTGATCGAGGTTGCGGTTGAAGCCGCTTCAGGCCCTTGAAGAGCTCCGGGGCGGTCTCCGCGGCACGGCCCAGCAGCGCCTTGGCGCTCGTCGCGGGATCGCCAAGCCCCAGGTAGGCGAGCGCGTCGGCGCCGATCGTTGCCGGCCAGCGTCGGCTCGAACGCCGGGCAGCGCCGCGAAGAAGTCCTGCTTGCCCGCGGGAGCGTCCGGCGTCCTGGGGGCTGCGCACGCGCGAGCTCGACCGCGCCGTCGGCGAACGAGACGGAGGCCGCTACGCCCTTGCCGCCGGCGGCGTTGACGAACGTGTCGAAGCCGGCGAGGCTGCCACCGGCGCCGAAGACCTTGCGGCTCAGCTCCGGAGAGAGCCAGGCCTGGCGAGGCTCCCGTCCGGGAGAGCTCCGGTCGGCGCGGCGGTAGTCGGCGTCGGAGCCGAGCGAGTCGCCGTGGCCCGTCGCCAGCGCGACCGACGCGGCCACCTGCGCTTGCGGGCCCAGGATCAGGAAGCCGCCGGCGATCGCGGCGGCGTCGCCGCGCCCGTCCGAGCTGATCTGGACCCCGTCGGTCTCGCTCGTGGTGACCTTCCCGCGGAGATAGCGCTCGGCGAACGCCTTCGCCCCGCCCTCGTCCGCGACCTCGATCAGCATGACCCGGTCGACGCCGGTCAGCGCCGGCGTCGCAGCGCCACCGCGACCTCGCCGCCGCTCCACGGCGCGACCTCGCGGCGGTAGTTGATCGACGCGGCCGGCGGCTCGTTGAGCAGACCGCCCTGCCGAGCGAGGTCAGCCCGGGAAGGCGCTCGGCGATGTCGGTCGCCGCCTTCGCCCGGTCGGTCCCGGGTCGAGGTTGGCGTGAACGTAGCCGTCGTCGTCGGCGGGAACGAGGGCGATCGCGTCGTCGGCGGGCGGGCAGGCCTTGCCGCCCGGCGCCCAGCACGGGGCGTTCGGGAACGATGACGCAGGACGACGATCAGCACGAGCGCCACGAAGACTCGCGGCCGCCGCGATCCGCTGCCGGGCGAGCAGCGAGAGCGAGAACCAGGCGTCGCTGACCCGGAGCCCAACCTCGCGCGTCCCCTTGACCACGTCGCGCCCGGCGCGCCGCAGGCCCGCCCGTGCCGCAGCCCCGGCTGCGCTCAGCGACTCGCGCCGGCCACGCCCACCGTCATCATCGGAATCGCGTTCGTCGCCGTCCCGCTCTCCTCCGCCGGTCGCATCCCCGTCCCCGCCGAGGCTGGGCCGCAAGGCCCCGAGCCGGCGGCGGATCGCCTCGCTCCGGGTCTCGCTCAGATCGCCAAGCTCGGGGCGCTCGAGCCCTGTGAGCGGCGAGTCCTGCCCGGCGGGCTCCGCTTCCGCAGGCCCAGCGGCGACCTCATCGCCGCTCTCGCCGCGAGCGGCCGGTGCCGGCGCGTCGGGGGTCCGGGCCGGCGCGTCGAAGAGGCTGCCCTGGCCCTGGTCCTCGCCGTCCCGCGCCTGCTCGCCGGCGCCGCCGGGGCGCCGCCCCCGCAGCGCACCCAGGATCCTCTCAAACCTTCCCCGGCGCTCGGCCACGCCGGCTTTATACCGAGGCGGAGCGGTCCCGCCTGCCGGGGAACGAAGTCGATGACGAGCGGGATTCCCTGCAGGCCGTAGCGCTCGCGCAGCGCGTTCTCGAGGTAGTAGGCCCAATCGCGGCTGATCAGCTTGCGGTCGTTGACCTGGATCGCGAATCGCGGCGGCGACGTCGCCGACCTGGGCGATGTAGTAGGCGCGCAGCCGGCGGCCGTGCCGCGAGGGCGGCGGGTTGCGCGCGACGGCGTCGGAGAGGAACCGGTTCAGCTCCGACGGTCTGCAGCCGGCGCCGCGCGGCGGTCGGCGAGCTCGAGCGCCTTCGGCAGCAGCTTCTGCAGGTTGCGCGGCTTCACGGTCGAGCAGGTGATCACCGGCGGCCGCAGCCGCAGGCGCTGCTCGATGCGGGCCTTGGCGTCGTCGAGGTCGAGCTCGACGATGTCCCACTTGTTGAGCCCGACGAGCGTCGCGCAGCCGCTCTTCATCGCCAGCTCGCCGATCCGCAGGTCCTCGGAGGTGACGCCCTCGGAGGCGTCGCAGAGCAGGATCGCGACGTCGGAGCGCGAGGCCGCCCGCTCGGCGCGCAGCTGCGCGTAGTAGTCGACGGTGCCGGCGACCTTCGTCCGGCGGCGGATGCCGGCCGTGTCGATCAGGATCAGCTGCGCGGCCGTCGACCTCGATCTCGGTGTCGATCGCGTCGCGCGTCGTGCCCGCGATCTCGCTGACGATCGTCCGCTCGGAGCCGAGCAGGGCGTTGAGCAGCGACGACTTGCCGACGTTCGGCCGGCCGAGGATCGCGACCCGCGGGCGCTCCGGCTCGCTCCTCGTCCTCGGCCGGCGCCGGGCCGAGCTCGACGATCCGGTCGAGCAGGTCGCCCGTGCCGAGCCCGTGCGTGGCGCTGACCGCGATCGGCTCGCCGAGCCCGAGCGCCGTGCAGCTCGGCGGTCAGGTAGTCGGCGCTGGCGGCGTCGACCTTGTTGGCGACGACGATCACCGGGCGGCCGCGCGCGGCGCAGCAGCGCCGCGACCTCGGCGTCGCCCGGGCCGAGCCCGGCGCGGGCGTCGACGACGTGCAGGATCACGTCGGCATCGGCGATCGCCTCGCGCGCCTGCTGCTGGACCGCGCGGGAGATCGAGTCGCCGGCGGCGAGATCGACGCCGCCGGTGTCGATCAGGGTGAAGCTGCGGCCGTTCCACTCGCACGGGATCTCCTTGCGGTCGCGGGTCGCGCCCGGCTCGATCGTGGGTGACCGCCTCGCGCAGCCCCGCGAGCCGGTTCACGAGCGTGCTCTTGCCGGCGTTCGGATAGCCGACGACGGCGACCTTCACGAAGCCCCCTTGCCGCGCCGGTCAGCCCCGCTCGGCGGCGAGCGCGGCGATCCGCTCGACGACCTCGTCGACCGCGAGGCCGGTCGTCTCGACCTCGACCGCATCCGTCGGCGGCGCGCAGGGCGCCGTGCTCGCGCTCGCGGTCGCGGGCGTCGCGCTCGCGCTGCTCGGCGAGGATCTCGGCCGACTCCGCGGCCGCTCTGCGCGGCCCGGCGGCTCGGCGCGCTCCTCCTCGGAGGCGGTCAGGAAGACCTTCAGCGGCGACTCGGGGCAGACGACGGTGCCGATGTCGCGGCCCTCGGCGACCCAGCCGCCCTCGGCGACGAGCTCGCGCTGGCGGTCGACCATCGCCGCGCGCACGCCCGGGTGGACCGAGACGCGCGAGGCGACGGCGGTCACGTCCGGCTCGCGGATCCGCGCGCTGACGTCCTCGCCGTCGAGCTCGACGCGGCCGGGCGCCATCCCCAGCTCGCAGCGCCCGCGCGAGCGGCTCGACCTGCTCGGGGCAGTCGGGGTCGGCGCCGGCGCGCAGCGCGCTCAGGGCCACGCAGCGGTACATCGCGCCCGAATCGAGGTAGGTGAAGCCGAGGCGCTCGGCGAGCGCCTTCGCGACTGTCGACTTGCCGGCCCCTGCGGGGCCGTCGATGGCGATCACCATGGCGGCGTCAGCGTAGCGTGCGGAGCGCCGCGGCCTCGGCCAGGCGTCCCGGGATCGAGCGACGCGCGAGGTCGCGCCTTCGAAGCCCGGGTAGCTGACCGCGGCCGCCTCGATGCCCGTCGACCTCGACCCCCTCCGCGCGAGGCGAGCCCGGCGACCGCGCCGAGCATCGCGATCCGGTGGTCGCCGGCCGCCGCGATCGTGCCGCCGCGCAGCCCCCCGGTGCCGGTGACGACGAAGCCGTCGGGCAGCGCCTCGATGCTGCGGCCCCGAGCGCGCGCGAGCCCGTCGACGACGGTCGCGATCCGATCCGACTCCTTGTGGCGCAGCTCCTCGGCGCCCGTGACGACCGTCTCGCCCTCGGCGAAGCAGCCGAGCAGCGCGACGCAGCGGCAGCTCGTCGATCGCCAGCGGCACCTCGGCCGCCGCCGACCCTGGTGCCGCTCAGGTCGCCGGCGCGGGCGGTGATCGCAGCCGACCGGCTCGCCCGCCTCGAAGCCCGTCTCGACGACCTCGATCCGCGCCCCCATCCGGTTCAGGATCCCGAGCAGGCCGACCCGGGTCGGGTTGAGCCCGACGCCCGTCGAGCGTGACGGCGCTGCCCGGGCACGAGCAGCGCCGGCGACGAGATGGAAGGCGGCGCGACGAGAGATCGCCGGCGACGCGCAGGGACGGCAGCTGGATCCGCGTCCGCGGGCGTCGATCGTGATCGCCGCCGGCGACGGGCGCCGTCGGCAGCGCCGTGCGGTCGGCGATCCGTGAGCTCGGCCCCGGCCGCCGCGCAGCATCCGCTCGGTGTGGTCGCGGGTTCGCTCGAGCTCGCGCGATCCGGTCGTCGCCCTCGGCGAGCAGCGCCGGCGAGCAGCAGGCAGGACTTGACCTGGGCGGAGGCGACCGGCAGCGAGTAGTCGATCCCGCGCAGCGCCGCGCCGTCGATCCGCAGCGGCGGGCGGTCGCCCGTCGGCGGCGTCCACGCCGGCGCCCATCAGCGCGCAGCGGCTCGGCGACCCGGCCCATCGGCCGCGCGCGGATCGAGTCGTCGCCGTCGAGCTCGAAGCTGCGCGCCCGGCCTGCCCCGCGAGCCAGCCCGGAGATCAGGCGGATCAGGGTGCCGGCGTTGCCGACGTCGATCGCGCGCGCCGGAGCGCGGCGCCGCGCAGGCCGACGCCGCGGATCCGCGACCTGAGCAGCGCGCCGCCGTCCGCTCGTCGCGCGATCTCGACCTCGGCGCCGAGCGCGGCCACGGCGCCGAGCGTGCTGCGCGTGTCGGCGGCGTCGAGGTAGCCGGTCGATCGCGGCGCTCGCCGTCGCTCATCGCGGCGAGCAGCGCCGCCCGATGGGAGATCGACTTGTCGGGGGGCGCCCGCAGGGTGCCCGCGCAGCGGGCCCGGCGGGCTCGAAGCGTCCGGCTGCGCCATCCGGCTCGCTCGACGGCCTACGAGCCGCCGCTGACCGCCGTCGCGCGGTGGCCGAGCCCGGCGATGATCTCGCCGCGCGCGCTCGGCCTCGTCGGTGCCCGCGATCCACAGCGAGATCGCGCCGGTGCGCATGTCCGAGGACGGATCGAGGCTCATGTCCTCGATGTTGACGCCGGCGCGGCCCGAGCGCGAGGGCGAGCTCGGCGACGACGCCGGGACGGTTCGCGACGCGCGAGCCGGAGCTCGACCAGCTCGGCCGCCCTCGAGCACCTCGTGCTCGAGCGGCGCGGCGGTCCTCGGCGGCCCGTCTGCTGGTAGTCGAGCAGCTCCGCGAGTCGCCGCTCGCGGAGCAGCGCGCGAGGCCTCCTGAAGCCGGGCGATCGACCGCGTCGACCTCGTCGGCGACGCGGTCGGCGTTGGCGGCGAAGATGTCGGCCCAGATCGCGGGATTGGCACCGGCGACGCGGGTCGTGTCGCGGAAGCTGCGGCCGAGCTCGGGCCGGCGCTCACCGCCGGCGAGAGTCTCGCTCCGCGCGCGTCGACGAGCGCGTTGGCGAGCACGTGCGGCAGGTGGCTGACCGTCGCCATCATCCGGTCGTGCTCGTCGGCGTCGATCGCCTGGGGCCGGGCGCCGAGGTCGGCGAGCAGGCTGTGCAGGCGGTCGAAGAGCACGCCCTCGGAGGTCGCGCGTCGGGGTCAGGTACCAGCGCGCGCCGTCGAACAGGTCGGCGCGCGAGTTGCGCGACGCCCGCGGTCTCGGCCCCGGCGAGCGGGTGGCCGCCGATGAACCGCGGCGCCTGCGTCGAGCCCGGCGACCGCCTCGACCAGGCCCGCCTTCGTCGAGCCGACGTCGGTGACGACGCGTCCGGGTCCGCTGCGCCGCGAGCGCCTCGGCGACGAGCCCGGGCAGCGAGTTGACGGGCGCCGCGCAGAAGACCGCGTCGGCGTCCGCCGACGGCCGCGGCCACCGAGTCGCTCGCGCCGGTCGACGGCGCCGACCTCGAGCGCGCGCCTCCAGCGTCTCCGGGTCCGGGTCGAAGCCGGAGACCTCGGCGCCGAGCCGCTCCCGGGCGGCGAGCCCGATCGAGCCGCCGATCAGCCCGACGCCGAGAACCGCGATCTTCATCGACGCTCGGGCCGTGCGACTCAGCAGGGCCGCGACGGCCTCCCCGACCGGCGGGGCTCGCCGACCTGCTCCGCGACCGCGCGCAGGCGCTCCGCGTAGCCGGCGAACTCGTCCGCGCGCAGCGCCTGGGGGCCGTCGCAGATCGCTTCTTCGGGCTCGTCGTGCACCTCGACGATGATGCCATCGGCACCGGCCGCGGCGGCGGCCAGCGACATCGGCTCGACCCAGTCGCGCCGCCCGGCGGCGTGGCTCGGGTCGACGATCGACCGGCAGGTGGGTCATCTCCCGCAGCGCCGGAACGGCGAGCAGGTCGAGCGTGAACCGGTAGGCGCTCTCGTGCGTGCGGATCCCGCGCTCGCAGAGGATGACCCGCTCGTTGCCCTCCTTGAGCACGTACTCGGAGGCCATCAGCAGCTCCTCGAGCGTCGCCGAGAGGCCGCGCTTGAGCAGCACCGCGCAGTCCGGTCCGGCCGACCTCGGTGAGCAGGTTGTAGTTCTGCATGTTGCGGGCGCCGATCTGGATCACGTCGGCGACCTCGGCGACGTCGTCGACCTCGCGCACGTCCATCAGCTCGGTGACGACCGGCAGGCCGGTGCGCTCCTTCGCCTCCGCGAGGATCCCGAGGCCCTCGAGCCCGAGCCCCTGGAACGAGTACGGCGAGGTGCGCGGCTTGTAGGCGCCGCCGCGCAGCATGTCGGCGCCCGCCTCGGCGACGGCATCGGCGACCTCGAGCGTCTGCTCGCGGCCCTCGACGGTGCAGGGCCCGGCGATCAGGGCCAGCGGCTCGTCGCCGCCGACGCGGACGCTCGCCGATCTCGTGCACGGAGCGGACGCCGTGCCGGAACTGCGCGGAGCTGAGCTTGTACGGCTTGAGGATCGGTACGACGCGGTCGACGCCGGGCGCGCCGTCGAGCCCGAGGCGCTGGACGCTCTCGCGGTCGCCGATCGCGCCGATCGACGGTCACGAGCTCGCCCCGCGAAGATGGGCGGAGCAGCCCGCCGGCCTCGACGCGCTCGACGACGGCGGCGATCTGCTCGCTCGTCGGCCTCCGGTTTCATCACGATCATCATTGGATTGGGTTGCCTTTCTGGTGCTGCAAGTGGTCATGCGGAGGTGCACCGGGCTGCGGACGCGACGGGTGGGACCGGCGTCCGGCGAACGACTTCGGAAGGCGAGGCGGTGCGCTTCAGCTTCGGAATCGACGGGGCCGACGCGTGCGCCCAGGCCGGACGCCTAGCTAAATCGCCAATAGCGAGGGAATACGGCATGCCGAACGGGCGGCCCCTCGGGGCCGGCGGCATCGCGGTTCGGCGTCGAAGCTGCCATGGACCGCGGTTTGTAGCACGACGGCGCGAGCGGCGGCAAGGCCGCGCGCGCTCAGAAGCATCGACGGCGCAGCGCCTCGAGGAACTTCGCGTTCTCCTCCGGCGGTGCCGTAGGTGACGCGGATGTGGCCGGGGCCGCCCAGCGGCGTGCCGCCGCGGACGATCACGCCCGCGCTGGCCGAGCGCCTCGACGACCTCGGCGTCGTCGCGGTCACCGAGGTGCGATCCAGGAGAAGTTCGTCTGCGTCGCGGCGGTCGGCAGCCCCATCTCGTGCAGCTGCTCCTCGACGTCGAGCCGCTCGGCGACCGTCCGCTCGACGCGGCTGTCGACGTCGTCCTGGTGCAGGATCGCCTCGGCCCCGGCCGCCTGGGCGAGCAGTTGACGCTGAACGGCTGGCGCACCGCGTCGACGGCCGCGCGGAAGCGGGCGGAGCCGAGCGCGTAGCCGCAGCGCAGGCCGGCGAGGCCGTAGACCTTGCGAGAAGGTGCGCAGCAGGACCAGGTTCGGGAAGCGGCGCAGCAGGTCGACGGTCGCGAACGGGTCGTCGAGCGTCTGCATCTCGACGTAGGCCTCGTCGAGGATCACCGTCACGTGACCGGGGACGCGCTCGAGGAAGGCGGCGATCCGCTCGGCCGGCAGGTAGGTCCCGGTCGGGTTGTTCGGGTTGCAGACGAGCACGAGCTGGGTGGCGACGGTGATCTCGGCCAGCATCGCCTCGAGGTCGTGCTCGTAGGCGGTCGTTGAGCGGCACGCGGATCTCGCGTGGCGCCGCTCAGCGGGCGCCAGCTGCGGATACATCGAGAACGCCGGCCAGGCGTAGACGATCTCGGCGCCCGGCTCGCAGAGCGCCAGCGAGGCGGCGAGCAGGATCTCGCAGGAGCCGTTGGAGACGGCGATCCCGTCCGGGTTGAAGTCGTAGCGGTCGGCGATCCGCCTGCGCAGCAGCGCCGCGTACTGGTCCGGGTAGCGGTTGGCGCGCGGCCGCCGCCTCGCGCGACCGCCTCGAGCACCGCCGGGTGCGGGCCCCACGGCGACTCGTTCGAGGCGAGCTTGATCACCTCGTCGGTCTCGTAGAGCGCGCCGGGCGCGCTCGAGGTCCATGCCGCCCTCGTAGTGGGGCAGCTGCTCGAGCTTCTTCGCGTAGTTGACCTGCGAGATCGTCACTGGGCCGAGTGTAGGTCGGAGCGCAGGCTGCCGGGCGGCGCCGAGGTAGGTGTGCGCGGGCTCGTGCTCGGCCGGGCGCGTAGTAGTGGACCATCGCCCGGATCACGCGCTCCATCGCGCCCGGCACGTCCATCTCGCGCGTGCAGAGCAGCGGCACCGCGGTCGAGCCCGACGCCGCGGGCCGCGACGGCCGGGAACTCGGCGTCGAGGTCGTCCGTGCAGGTGAGGATGCAGCTAGATCATCCGCTCCGGGATCGAGCTCGTTGCGCGCGCATCAGCTCGCGGATCAGCTCGTCGGCCGCCGCGAGGATCGACTCGCGGTCGTTGCGCTCGGCCTGGACGGCGCCGCGCACGGCGAAGACGCGCTCGCCGCCGCTCATCCCGCGTCGCTCGCTCTGGCTCGTCGCTCGTCCATCGCCCCGGCATCCTTCCAGAGCCGCCTCAGCTCCGAGCGCGTCAGCCGCCGGCTCTCGCCCTCGGCGAGGCCGCCGAGCCGCAGCGAGCCGAAGCCGATCCGCCGCAGAGCCGCGACCCGGTTGCCGACCGCCTCGACCATCCGCCGGACCTGGCGGTTGCGGCCCTCGGTGATCGTCATCTCGATCTCGCGGTCGCCGCGGCGGCCGACCTCGGCGCGGGTTGCGTCGGGCCGTCGTCGAGCTCGGGGCCCTCGCGCAGCCGCCGCAGCTGCGCCTCGCCGGCCGGCCGCTGCGAGCTCGACGCTGGTAGGTCTTCGGCACCTCGTAGCGCGGGATGGGTGAGCCGGTTGGCGAGCTCGCCGTCGTTGGCGAGCAGGATCAGCCCGGTCGAGTCGGCGTCGAGCCGGCCGACCGGATACAGGCGCCGCTCGGAGTCGACCAGCTCGACGACGGCCCGGCGGCGGCCCGGCTCCGAGGCGGTCGAGACGACGTGCAGCGGCTTGTTCAGCATCCACACCTCGCGCGCCTCCGGGGCGACGGCGCGGCCGTCGACGGTGACCCGCCCGGCGCCCTCGACGTCGCGCGCCGGATCGGTGACGACCTCGCCGTCGACCGTCACCCGGCCGGCGGCGATCAGCTTCTCGCTCGCCCGCCGCGAGGCGACGCCGCTGTGGGCGAGGTACTTGACGAGGCGCATCAGAGCCGCCGCCTCCCCGGCTCGACCTCGTGGCCGGCGCGCATCGAGCGCCGCGAGCGCGTCGCCGAGCCGCCCCGCGGGGACGAGCACGTAGTCGGTGTCGAAGGTCGAGACGGCGAAGATCGGCACCTCCGCGCGTCGGCGAGCGGCGCGGCGAGCGCGGCGAGGACGCCGGTCAGCGCGTGATCGAGCGGCCCGGCGACGCGCAGCGCCCGCCACGGGCCCGAGACGTCCGGCTGCCGGCCGGGCGCCAGCTTCGGCGGACAGACGATCGAGAGCTCCTCGGCGCTGCGCGCGGTCGCGACCAGGGACCCGGCCGGCGGCGCCGCCGCGGCCCACGGCCGGCAGCGGTCGCCGGCGGCGAGCCGGCAGACCGCGTGCGTCGCCGCTCGAGCAGCTCGAGCCGCACCCGGCCTCGGCTCAGCCTCGCGCTGCGCTGCTCGCCCGCCTTGAGCAGGCGCTCGCGCAGCTCGGCAGCGTCCTCCGGCGTCGGGTCGAAGCGGGCGACGTCGGGGAGCTGGTCGAGGCCGGTGAGGCCGAAGAGCCGCTCGAACAGCTCGCGTGGTCGCGTAGATCGTCGCGCCGAAGCGCGAGCGCCCCGACTCCTCGATCAGGCCGCGCTCGGTCGAGCGAGGTCACCGCGGACTCGGAGCTGACGCCGCGGATCCGCGAGATCTCCGGGCGCGAGACCGGCTGCAGGTAGGCGACGATCGCCAGCGTCTCCGCCTGCGCCTGGGTCAGCGGCGGCGTCTTCGGGCGCGAGAGCAGGCGCCGCGCGGCGAGCTCGGCATCGGGGTCGGTGGCGAGCGTGTAGCCGCCGCCGACCTCCTTGAGCACGAGGCCGCGCCGGCCGGGCGCGAGCTCCTCGGCGAGCACGTCGAGCGCGTTGCGGACCTGCACCTCGCTCACCTCGCAGGCCTCGATCAGCTCCGGCGACCGGGACCGGCTCGGGCGAGAGGAAGAGCAGCGCCTCGATCGTCCGGGCGAGATCGGCGGCCGAGCTCATGCGGTCGCCCGCCTTCTGCGACCTCGCCGGCGACGGATCTCGATCGGCCCGAACGTCTCGCTGCTGGCGTCCAGGTCGCCTCGCCCTTCTTGTGCATCTCGAGCAGGGCGAAGATCGTCACCGCCTGGGTCAGGCGGTCCTCGGAGCCGAAGGCCTCGTCGAAGTCGACGCGAGACGCGGCGGCCGAGCAGGTCGCGCAGGACGCTCGAGCCGGCGCTCGAGCGAGACCGTCGGCCGGATGTGGCTGGTGTCGACGCGCGGCGGCGTGCGCAGCAGGTTGCCGAGGGCGGCGCCGAGACGCATCCGGGTCGTAGACGGGTCGGGCGACCTCGACCGAGACGCGGCGCAGCTCCGGCGGCAGCGGCGCCGAGCGGTACAGATACGGGCGCTCGGCCTCGAAGCGCGCGGCGAGCTCAGCGCCCGGCGGACTTGTAGCGCCGGTACTCGAGCATCCGCGCGAGCAGCTCCTCGGCCGCCTCCTCGGGGCCGAGGTCGAGCTCGACCTCCTCCTCGCGTCGGGCAGCATCAGCCGCGACTTGAGCTCGAGCAGGGCCGCGATCAGGACGAGGAACTCGGTCGCCGCCTCGAGGTCGAGCTCGCCCGTCTCCTCGAGGCGCGAGACGTAGGCGGCGCAGACGGCGCCGAGCTCGACCTCGAGCAGGCTGATCTCCTCGCGCAGGACGATCGCCAGCAGCAGGTCGAAGGGGCCGGCGAAGACGTCGAGGTCGAGCTCGAGGTCGGCGGAGCGCATCGCCGGAAGCGTACGAGCAGCCGGCGGTCGCACAGCCCGCCTCGCCGGCGGACAGGAATACGATCGCCGTCGATGCCCGAGCCGCAGCTCCGCGATCGAGATCGACGACCTCGAGGTCGTCCGGGGCGGCTCGACCGGGTGCTGCCGGGTATCTCGCTCGCGATCGAGCGCGGCAGCGTGACGGGCCTGCTCGGACCGAGCGGCTCGGGCAAGAGCACGCTGATCCGCGCGATCGCCGGCGTGCAGATCGTCGCCGGCGGCAGCGTCGACCGTCCTCGGCTCGCCGGCGGGCACGGCCGCGCCTGCGTAGCAGGGTCGGATACGTCACCCAGGCTCCGTCCGTCTACGCGCGACCTGACCGTCGCCGAGAACCTGCGCTACTTCGGCCGCATCCTCGGCGTCGACGCCGAACGCATCGACGAGACAGCAGCGACCGTCGATCTCGGCGGCGAACTGGACCGCGTCGTCGGCACGCTCTCCGGCGGCCAGCGCAACCGCGTCTCGCTCGCGATCGCGCTGCTCGCGCGAGCCCGAGGTGCTGCTGCTCGACGAGCCCACCGTCGGGCTCGACCCCGTCCTCCGCGCCTCGCTCTGGCAGACGTTCTCCGAGCTCGCCGCCGCCGGCACGACCCTGCTCGTCTCCAGCCACGTGATGGACGAGGCGACGCACTGCGAGCAGCTGCTGCTGCTCCGCGAGGGGCGGATCGCCTTCGCCGGCGCGCCGACCGAGCTGCTGAGCGCAGACCGGGACCGAGGACCCCGAGGACGCCTTCCTGCGCCTGATCCGCTCCCAGGAGGGGGAGCGCACGTGACCGCTACGGCAACGCTCGCAACGGCCGCGCGGGTGGTCCTGCAGCTGCGGCGTGACCCGCGCACGATCGCGCTCGTCATCGCGGTTCCCGTGGCGCTCGTCGCGCTCATGAAGGGCGTCCTCGAGGGCAGCGCCGGCAGCTTCGACCGTGTCGGCGCGCCCCTCGTCGGGATCTTCCCGCTGATCTCGATGTTCCTGGTCACCTCGATCACGATGCTCCGCGAGCGCGTGAGCGGCACCCTCGAGCGGCTGATGACGATGCCCTTGGCGAAGCTCGACCTGCTCGCCGGCTACGGCCTCGCCTTCGCCGGGGTCGCCGTCGTCCAAGGCGTGATCGTGGCCGGCTTCGCGATCGTCGTCCTCGGGCTCGACGTCGCCGGCTCAGCCGGGCGCCGTAGTGGCCCTGGCCGTGCTCAACGCCGTCCTCGGGACGGCGCTGGGGTTGCTCGCCAGTCCGCCTTCGCCCGGACCGAGTTCCAGGCTGTCCAGTTCATGCCCGCGTTGATCCTCCCGCAGCTGCTGCTGTGTGGCCTGTTCGTGCCCCGGGATCAGATGGCGCCCGTACTCGAGGCCGTCTCCTGGGCGCTGCCCATGACCTATGCCTACGACGCGATCTCCCGCGTCGCCACCGACGGCGAGCTCGGCGCGGGCGGCTGGCTCGACGTCCTCGTCGTCGCGGCGGTCACGGTCCTCTGCCTCGCCCTCGGGGCGCTGACCCTGCGGCGGCGAACGGAGTAGGCCTAGCGCCCGCGCAGCGTCAGCCGCAGGCGGGCGCGCGAGCCCGCCGTCCGGGCTGCGAAGCGGACGCGGACGGTGCGGCCGGCCCCGCGGCGCCGTAGGTTCGCCCTGAAGCCGACGCGGCGTGGAGCCGAGGTACCGAGGCCGGCGAGCGAACGGCAGCGGCGACCCCGCAGGCGCAAGAGCTTCGCGTGATGCTTGACGCACACGCGTCCGCCGGCGGCCGGAGCCGCGAAGCCGGAGCCGCGCACGACGATCCGAAGCTGTCGCGTGCGGCCTCCCGCCCGTAGGTGGCCACGCAGGTGGCCCGTCAGCGCCAGCCGCCGCGGCTGCGGCGCGGGGTCCGCCTCGCCGGCGCCGCCCGAACCCGCGGTGGCGCCCCCGTCGCTCCGGCTCGAATCCTTTCCCCCGGGCTCCGGGCAGCCGGGCGCCGTCCCCAGCGCCGCGGACAGCAGCGCGCAATACGCGGGCTTCGGCCGGAGGATGCCGCCGGCACCGCTGCCGAGCAGGCCGAAACCGCGTTCGGGGTTGCTCTGCGCGAACTCAGCGCGGTCGGCCAGCGTGTAGACGAGGACCCCAAGCGTGTCCGGCATCGTCAGGATCCGCCGCGTGGCCCGGAGGACGATGTCGGCCTGCTCGGCGCCGCTCACTGCCCACGGACCCGTGGTCGTCGCGCCCAGCTCGCTGATCAAGAGCGGCGTCGATCGGTCGCCGGCGTCGGACCGGACCGCCCGGATGTTGGCGAAGGTCTTCGCGAAGCTCGAGCCGGCGCCGAGATCCTTGCCCGGGTAGAGGTGCAGGTTGACGGCGTCCGTGTGCCCTCGCAGCGAGGGCGAACCGGCGTACGTCTTCCGCAGGAAGTCGGCCGCGGCGAGCGCATTCGTCTTCTGCACCGTCTCGAGGCCTCCGGCGTAGACAGGGATCGATGGGTCGACGGAGGCGGCGGCCCGGTCCGCTTCGGCAACCAGCTCGGCGTAGCGACCGGGATCGGGCCATGGCTTCCACTGGCCGGCGTCGTTGGGCTCGTTCCACACCTCGATCGCGGCCTTTGGGTAGCGGCGGGCGATGAAGGCGACGAACTCGCGCCACTCGCCGAGCATCGAGCGGGCCGGCGGGTAGTGACAGGAGTCGTAGGTACCGCAGTCCTGGGGAGCACCCGGGTCCCGGGCCCAGGCGGGGGCGTACTGGAGTACGAAGATCGGGTGGATGCCGACCGCGGTCAGCGTCGCGTACAGCGCGTCGTAAGGAAGCAGGCGCGCGTAGTCGTAGCGGTCTCGCTGCGGCTCCAGCGCCTGCCAGTGCAGCGTCGTCCGGCTCGCGTTGCCCCCGACCGCGGTGATCAGCGGCGCCGCGACCGCGGGGGCGGGGCCCCCTACCTGACGGATGCCGGCGAAGCCGTAGAGCTTGCCCGCCGGGGGAGCAGTGATCGGGCTGTTCTCATCGCCGCCGGGATCAGGGGCCGAGGCCCGGGCCGGGCCGGCGGCGAGCAGGAGCGCCAGGCAAGCCCCGATGGCGGCACACAGACCCCGCCGCCCGGCGGGCGGAAGAACCGAGACCTGAAATCGCCCCTTTGGACGTGGGCCGTCCGTTGCCATGCTCGTGGAGTCGGCAGCCTCCGGGTCAGGCTTGAGGGCGGGCGCCACGGCCCGGACATCCGTAGTTTCCCCGGTCCCCGTGTGCCCCTTTCGGAGCGGGCGTCAGCGCCGCGACCGGTGGCGCGGTTTGATCCGCAGCCGGGCCGAGCCCTTGCGGACACCGCGCCCGCTCGCCACGAAGCGCAGCCGCACTCGTCCGTGCCCGCGCTTGCGCAGTCGCACGCGGAAGGACTGGTGCACGTGGCGACCCGCGCGCAGCGGACCGACCCGCCGGCAGCGGCGACCCACGACGCGGACCCGGCGCCGGTGGCCGCGGGCGCAGATCCGGATCCTCGCCGCACCGACGAGCTCGCCGGGTGCGTCCACCCTGATGATCACCCGACGCGCGCGGCCGCCGGGGCGCAGCCGGCGGCGCCGCGGGTGGACCCGCACGCGCAGCCGCCTCGTCGTCTCCCCCGCCCTTGGCCGGCAACCGCGATATCCGGCCGCATGTCGCAGAGCGCAGTACGCGGGCTTCGGGTGGTAGACGTTGCTGTTGCCGCCGGGCCCGGCGCGTCCGACGCCGAATCCGCGCTCGTGGTCGGACGCGGGAAGCTCGTCGCGATCGGCGAGGGTGTAGATGAGGACGCCGAGCGCGTCCCGCATCGAGAGGATCTTCCGCGTCGCGCGCAGCAGAATGTCGGCCTGCTTGGCCTCGGAGATCCGATCCGCTCCGCTCGTGGTCCGGCCCATCTCGGAGACGAGGATCGGCGTCCTGTGATCGCCGGCAGCGTCGCGGACGCGGCGGATCTGGGCGAAATTGCGCGCGAACGCCGATCCCGGACCGAGCCCGGAGGCCGGGAAGAGGTGAATGTTGACCGCGTCCGTGTGTCCCTTGAGCGACGGATTGGCCGCGTAGGCGCGCCGCAGGAACTGCGGCGGGGTCAGCGAGCGGTCCTTGACGGTCGTCCCGAGGCCGCCGGCGTAGACCGGAATCCGGGGATCGACGGACGCGGCGGCCGAGTCCGCGACCGCGAGCAGGCGCGCGTAGCGCGCCGGATCGACGCCGGACTGCCACTGCCCGATGTAGTTGGGCTCGTTCCAGACCTCGATCGCCGCCTTCGGAAAGCGCCGCGCGATCGTGACCACGAACTTCCGCCACTCGCCGAGCATCGCCGTCGACGGCGGATAGTGGCAGGAGTCCGAGGCCCCGCACCGCCTCGGGGCGCCCCCGTCGCGCGCCCAGGCGGGCGCGTACTGGAGCACGAAGATCGGGGTGATCCGGCGCGCGCGGAGAGCCCGGTAGAGGGACCGGTAGCGGACGAACTCGGCCTCCGCGTACTGGCCGCGCCGGGGCTCGAGCGCCTGCCAGTGGACGTCGGTCCGGACCGTGTTGCCACCGATCCCGGTCGTGAGCAGCGCCGTCTTCCGCGGGCTGAGGTCGCGGCCGGGACGAATGCCGCCGAACCCGAGGATCTGCTTCCGCTTGCCGCTCGCCTTCGCCGGCGTCGAAACAGGTCCCGTGCCGAGGCCGAGCGAGCACGCGAGCAGCAGCGCCAGGGTCGTCGCGGCGGCGAGCGTGGTGGGTCGCCGTGGAGCCATGCGGCGACTCTAAAGGCGCCGCCGCGGCGCCGTGCCACCTCCCTCGGCCGCAGCCGCTCAGCGCGGACGGAGCGTCGCCCAGGTCCTCGCCGTGCCGGCGGCGGGGGCGCGGGCCGAGAAGCGCAGGCGAATGTGTCGTTTGCGAGCGGCGCGGCGCGCGAGCCCGGTGCGGAACTTCGCCTTCACGCCGCCCCCGGGGGCGATCGCCCCCGGGCGCGGGCAGCCGCTCGCGACGCGAACGAGCTTCCGGGGCGCCTTCAGGCAGATCCGAACGCCGTCGATCGGAGCCCTGGCTCCGGGCGCCGTCACCGTGACCTTGACCTTGCGCCGGCGGCCGCCGGGCTTCAGCCGCGCGCGGCGCGGTCGCACGGCGACCTGTAGCTGGCGATCGCCCGGGTCGACCGTGAAGGTCGCGCCCGCGGGATAGGGGTCGAGCCGGCCTTGGAGGTCGCGGGAGCGGACGGAGAACGAGTGACGGCCCGACGCGAGGCCGTGGTAGCTGACAGGGCTGCCGCAGGCGCTGAAGGCGGCGCCGTCGAGCGAACACTGGTAGCCGAGCACCAGCGGATCCGAGGAAGTGAACCTGAACTCCGCCTCGTTGCTGGGGGTGACGGCGGGCGGGCGCGAGGAGATGCGGGTGTCCGGCGGGCAGTCGACGTCCTGGTTGCCCGCTCCGCGCCGCAAGGCGCAATAGGCGAGCTTGGGAGCGATCGTCGGACCGAGCAGCCCCTGCTCGACGCGGACGAGGCCGAAGCCGCGCTCGGAATCACCGTCGGACAGCTCCGTGCGGTCGGCGAGGGTGTAGATCAGCATTCCCGCCACGTCCGGCATCGCGAGGACGTCGGTCGCCGCGGCGCCGAGCCGCTGCCACTGCGCGAGCGGGCTCGCCCCCTGCGGTCCGCTCGTCGTCACCCCGAGCTCGGAGACGAACAGCGGCGTGGACGAGTCCCCGGCGGCGTCACGCGCGGCGCGCACCTCCGTAAACGCGCGACCGAAGGTCGAGTTGGGGCCGATGTTGATCCCGGGGTAGACGTGGATGTTGATCATGTCCGCGTGCCCCTTGAGGGACGGGTTGGCCGCGTAGGCGCCGCGCAGGAACTCGCCGGGGCCGAGCCAGCGCCCGTTCGCGGGCGCGGAGGTCGCGAGGCCCCCGGTGATGACCCGCTGCTGCGGATGGATCGCGTGGACCGCCTGCTCGGCGGCGACGAGCAGCTGCGTGTACGCGGCGGGATCGACACCGCTCTGCCACTGGCTCTCGTAGTTGGGCTCGTTCCAGATCTCGAGGATCGCGGCCGGAAACCGGCGCGCGACCTCGCCGACGAAGTCCTGCCAGGCGCCGAGCATCGACGGCGCCGGCGGGTAATGGCAGGCGTCCCAGGTGCCACACGCCTGCGGCGCCCCCGCCGCCCGCGCCCAGGCAGGCGCGAATTGGAGCACGAAGATCGGGGTGATCGAGCGAGCGCGGAGGGCGCTGTAGAGCTGCTCGTAACGGTTGAACTCGGGCTCGTCGTAGTGGCCGGGACTCGGCTCGAGCGCCTGCCAGTGGATCACCGTCCGCGTCGTGTTGCCGTCGGCCTTGGCGACGAGGTCGGCGGTTGCCAACGGGTTCGGATCGCCGGTCTGGCGGACGCCGGCGAAGCCGAAGAGCTTGCCGGCGGCGGCCCGGCGCACGTGGAGGCCGGCGTCGGCGGCGGTCGGGAGCGCGGCGGCGACGGCGAGGAGCAGGGCGGCGAGCGTGACAGCGAGCGTGGCGGGCCGCCGGGGCGTCGCCCCGGATGCCGGCGCCTCCTTCGTTCCTTCGAAGCGTCTGATCGAGCCTTGCATCCTTGCTGCCGCCATCTAAGCGGGAACGCGCCCGGACCGCAACGGACAACGGGCGCCTGCAAGCCCCGTTCCGGGACGAGGGCAGCTAGTGGACGCGTCCGTAAGTTCGGTCAGATGCCGGCGAGTGGCCGGGCGCGGCTGAGGGTGCACGGCGGCCGCCCGCATGCCGGTTGGCATGTGGGCGGACGGCGGGTGCGCTCAGGCGGGTCCGGACGCCGCCGGGGCTGATCGTATTTGCGGACGGGTCCACTAGCGACGCGGTTCGGCGACGCCCATCGCGTTGCGCACGTCCGCGAGCACGGGAGCAGCGATCTCGCGCGCCTTCTCGGCGCCGGCCGCGAGGATCCGCTCGAGCTCGGCCTCGTCGGCGCGCAACTCCGCATAGCGCTCACGGACCGGCGTCAGGTACTCGACCACGGCGTCGGCCACGGCGGCCTTGAAGTCGCCGTATCCCTTGCCCTCGAACTCGGCCTCGATCGCCTCCGGCGTCGCTCCCGCGTACGACCGCGAGGATGTCGATCAGGTTCGCGATGCCCTCCTTGTCCGGGCCCGCGCTTGACCTCGCGCCCGGAGTCGGTCACGGCGCTGCTTGATCTTCTTCGCCACGGTCTTCGGCTCGTCGAGCACGAGCACCGTTCCCTGCTCGGAGCCGCCCGGTCGTCGACATCTTCGCGGTCGGGTCCTGCAGGTCCATGATCCGCGCGCCCGCCTCGGGAATCCGGTGGTCGGGAACGACGAGCGTCGGCGCCGAAGCGCTCGTTGAAGCGCCGGGCGATCTCGCGCATGAGCTCGACGTGCTGGCGCTGGTCGTCGCCGACGGGCACCTCCGTTGCGCGATAGGCGAGCACGTCGGCAGCCATCAGCACCGGGTAGTTGAAGATGCCGGCGGAGACGAATCCGCCCTCGCCGCGCTCGATCTGCTCGCGCTTGACCTTCCACTGGTGCATGCGGTTGAGGTCGCCCCAGGCGGTGACGCCGCACGAGCAGCCAGGTGAGCTCGGTGTGCTCGCGGACGTCGCCCTGGCGGAAGAGGACGCAGCGATCGGGGTCGAGACCCGCGGCGAGCAGGATCGCCGTCGTGTCGTAGAGGCGCTCGCGCAGCTCGGCCGGGTCGTAGTCGACGGTCGTCGCGTGCAGGTCGACGATGCAGTAGAGCGCCGCGTCCGGCGTCGCCGCCCGCTCCTGCCCCTCGACGTACTGGCGGATCGCGCCGATGTAGTTGCCGAGGTGCTTGCGGCCGGTCGGCTGGATGCCGCTGAAGATGCGCTGCGGTGGGTCTGCTCAGCAGTCGGCAGCTACTGCTCCGGACACGCGACACGCCGCAATCCAGTCGGCGCCGCGCCCGGGAATAGACTCGGCGGCGCAGTGCCGCGCCCGACGAGCCGTCCGCTGACGCTGACCGCCGTCGTCGCGGCCGCCGGCATCGTGCAGCTTCCGACGGCGGCCGTAGTCGTCGCGCTGCCGGCGATCCACGCCGAGTTCGGCACCTCGATCGCCGAGCTGCAGTGGACCGTGACCGCGTTCATGATCCCGTTCTCGGCGTTCCTGATCGCCGCCGGCCGGCTCGCCGACGTCTTCGGCCGCAAGCGCTTCCTGCTGCTTGGCACGGCGCTGTTCGCCGCGGGCTCCGTGCTCGCCGCCGCCGCGCCGGGCATCGAGGTGCTGATCGCCGGGATCGCGCTCGCCGGCAGCGGCGGCGCGCTGATCATGCCCTCCTCGATGTCGATGCTGACGAACGTCTTCACCGGCGAGCGCCGCGGCACGGCGATCGGGATGTGGGGCGCCGCGACCGAGCTCGTCTCCGGCATCGGCGTGCTCGATCGGCGGCGTGCTCACCGGCGAGCTCGACTGGCGCTGGATCTTCATCGTCTGCGCGGCTGATCGCCGCCGGCGTCGCCCTCTGCGCCTGGCGCGGCGCTCCCGAGTCGAGCGATCCCGCAGGCCTCGCGCCAGGTCGACCTGCTCGGCGTCGGGCTCTCGGTCACCGCGCTGACCTCGCTCACGCTCGCCCTGATCCAGGGCGCGACCTGGGGCTGGGGCTCGCCGGCGATCGTCACGCCTGCTCGTCCTCGCCGTCGTCGCTCGCCGCCGGCGTTCGTCGTCGTCGAGCGCCGCGCCCCACAACCGATCATCGACTTCGGCTTCTTCCGGCGGCGCAACTTCGCCGGCTCGACGATCGTCATCTTCGCGCTCGACTTCTCCTTCGGCGCCCTGCTCTTCTTCCTGCCGCTCTACTTCCAGGAGATCCTCGGCTACAGCCCGACCGAGGTCGGCGTCCTGCTGCTGCCGCTGACCGGGCCTGATGGTCGTCGGCTCGCCGCTCGGCGGCCGTCGCCGCGCCGCGTTCGGCCCGCGACCGCCGATCGCGATCGGCCTCGCCGCTGATGGCGATCGCCGTGCTGCTGATCTCGCGCCTGTCCCTCTCGACCGACTACGCGGACCTGTGGCTGCCGACGGCGCTGATGGGCTTCGGCGTCGGGCTTCTCGCTGACCCCGATGAACCTGGCGGCGATGAACGCCGTCTCGCCGCGACCACACGGGCGCTGCCTCCGGGGTGCTGGTCACGCTGAGCGGGCTCGGCGCGACGCTCGGCGTCGCGGTTACCGGCGCGATCTTCAACGAGCTCGACGCGCAGCGCACCGTCACCGACGTCGGCAAGCTCGGGATCACGGTCACCCGCGACCAGGCGCAGGAGCTCGACGGGGTCCTCGCCGGAGCCAGCGGCGCCACGCAGACGCTCGACAAGATCGCCGGCCACGACACCGCGGCCGTCAAGGAGGCGCGTCCGGGAGGCGTTCGTCGACTCGCTCGGCACGAGCCTGAAGATCTCGGCAGCGCTGATCCTGCTCGCGCTCGATCCTCTCGGTGATCCTGCTGCGCCGCAGCTCACCGGTCGATGCCGCGCCGATCCCGCCGGTCGGCGGCGCGCCGACGCCGCGGCCGGCGCCGCGCCGGCATCGACCTCGGTGACGGCTCGAGGCCCTCGACCCGGTCGAGGTCGTCTGAGGACCGCGACGGCGGCGCTCAGGCCGGCTCGCCGATGCCCGAGCCGCTCGGCGACGGCGGCGTCGCGGCTGCTCCATCACAGCGCGGACGGCGGCGACGACCTCCGGCGGCGCCTTCTCGAGCGAGCCGGCGTCGTGCGGCGGGTCGGGGTCGTACTCGATCCCGAGCTGGACGGCCTGCGCCGCCGTCTCGCCGTACATCGATCGACGAGGCGCAGGGCCATGTCGATGCCCGAGGAGACGCCGGCGGCGGTGACGATCTTGCCCCGCTCGACGACCCGCTCGGCGACCGGGTTCGCGCCGAGCTCGGCGAGCGCGTCCCGCGCGGCCCAGTGGGTGGCCGCGTCGACGCCGTCGAGCAGCCCGGCGGCGGCGAGCAGCAGGCTGCCCGTGCAGACCGACGTCGTCCACGTCGTCGTCTCGTGGACGGCGGCGCAGCCACTCCGTGTAGGCGTTCGGGCCTTCGAGCCAGCGCCGGTTGCCGAGCCCGCCGGGGACGACGACGATGTCCGGGCGAGCGGACCTCGGCGAAGGAGCGATCGGCGATGACGCCGAGCTGGCCGTTCTCGGTCCGGTGCAGTGCCGGCCTCGGGCGCGCAGAAGACCACCTCGGTGCCCGGCACGCTCTGCAGCACGTCGTAGGGGCCGATCGCGTCGAGCGCGGTGAACCCCTCGTAGATCGGGATCGCTACCTGCATCGTCGTCTCCTCGCTGTGGTCGGTTGGCAAATCGTCTCGGAAGCAGCTCAGGCGGGTGCCGCGACGCGGAAGCGCTCGCGGTAGCCGCTCGGGCTCGTGCCGAGCCGCCGCTGGAAGGCCCGGCGCATGACCTCGGCGCTGGCGAAGCCGCAGCGGGCGGCGACCGCCTCGAGCCCCTCGTCGCCGGCCTCGAGCCGGGCCCGGGCCGCCTCGACCCGGGCCTGCTCGACGTAGTCGGCCGGGCTGGCGCCGAGCTCGGCCCGGAAGCGCCGCGCGAGCTGGCGCTCGGAGAGGTGAACGCGGCCGGCGAGCGCGCCGACCGAGAGGTCCTCGTCGAGGTTCTCGCCGATCCACGCCTGCAGCTCGCGCAGCGGGTCCGAGGCGGCCGCCCGGTGGGCGAGCTGGACGGAGAACTGCGACTGCCCGCCGGGGCGCTGCGCGTAGACGACGAGCCAGCGGGCGATCTCGAGCGCGAGCTCGGGCCCGTGGTCCTCCTCGACGAGCGCCAGGGCGAGGTCGATGCCCGCCGTGACCCCGGCCGACGTGACGAAGTCACCGTCGCGGACGAAGATCGGGTCGGCTCGACCTCGACCTCCGGGAAGGCCGCGGCGAGCGCCTCGCAGTAGGCCCAGTGGGTGACGGCGCGGCGGCCGTCGAGCAGGCCGGCGGCGGCGAGCACGAAGGAGCCCGAGCAGACGCCGGCGGTGCGGCGGGCGCCGCCGAGAGCCGGCGGACCTCGGCGAGCAGGGCCTCGTCGGCGACGGCGCTGCGCGGGTCCCGCTGCCCGCCGGGACGACAGCGTGTCGAGCTCGTCGACCTCGGCGAGCCGGCACGTCGACGGCCGAGCGCGAGGCCGCTGGAGGTGCGGACCGGCTCGCCGGAGACGCGAGGCGATCGTCAGCGAATAGCACTGAGGGAGGCGCGTCGCGGCGGTGTTGAAGACCTCCCAGGGCCCGGTCAGATCGAGGCTCTGGATGTCCTCGTAGACGGCGAAGACGATGCGGCGGGTGGTCGGGCATGGCGCCATCATGCCCGGCCGAGCGGTGTCGCGCAAGTCGGCTACCCCACCCTTTCGGACATCGACGCCGGCGGCGGCCGACGGCGACTGGTCACGTTCCACCTCAACTTGCGGTGAAATGTGACCTCTCGCGTCTGGCAGCCTCCCTGCGCGGCTCCCCTCGGTGCAATCGCCGGCCGAAGCCGGCGCCGCCGCCTACCCCGCCGCCGCCGGCGACGACCGCCCCGGTCGACTCCTCGTCCCGCGTCAGCCGGTAGGCCAGGTAGACGGGGATGATCGAGATCAGGATCACGAGCACGGCGACGACGTTGACGATCGGCAGCTGGTTCGGGCGCGAGAAGTTGGTGAAGATCCAGATCGGCAGGGTCTGCTCGCCCGCTCCGGCCGTGAACGTGGTGACGATGATCTCGTCGAAGGAGAGGCCGAAGGCGAGCAGCGCGCCGGCGACGAGCGCGCCGCGCATGTTCGGCAGCGTGACCATGCGGAACGTCTGCCATGGCGTCGCGCCGAGGTCGGCCGAGGCCTCCTCGAAGGACGTCGACAGCCGGCGCAGCCGGGCGACGACGTTGTTGTAGACGACGACGATGCAGAAGGTGGCGTGGCCGACGACGATCGTCCACAGGCTCAGGTCGATCTTCATGCACCTGCGTGAAGGTCGTGTTCAGGGCGACGCCGGTGAGGATCCCCGGCAGCGCGATCGGCAGGAGCAGCAGGAACGAGATCGTCTCGCGGCCGAAGAACCTGTAGCGCGAAACGGCGAGCGAGGCGAGCGTGCCGAGGAGCAACGCGAAGGCCGTGGCCACCGACGCGACCTTGATCGAGTTGAAGAAGGCCTCCCGGGCGCCGTCGTTGTGGATCGCCTTGCCGAACCAGTGCGAGGGTCAGCCCCGGCGGCGGCCACGTCAGCACCGAGTCGGCGTTGAACGCGTAGATCGACGATGATCGCCAGCGGGATGTACATGAACGCCAGCGTCACCCCGACGCCGAGCCGCAGCAGCGCCAGCGAACGTCCCGAGAGCCTCACGCACGGCACCGGCTCAGACATGCTCGAACGCTCCCAGGCGCCGGGCGACCAGCAGGTAGACGACCATGATCAGGATCGGGACCGTCGCGAACGCCGCCGCCAGCGGCAGGTTCGTTCGTGATCGTCGAGGCGATCACGTTGCCGATGAACTGGTTCTTGGCTGAGCAGCTGCGGAGCGATGTAGTCGCCGAGCGTCAGCGAGAAGGTGAAGATCGAGCCGGCGACGATCGCCGGGAAGATCAGCGGGAAGATGACCCGCCGGAACGTGTGGCCTGGGTGGGCCCCGAGATCCTCGGAGGCGCTCAGCAGGGAGTCCGGCATCCGCTCGAGCGCCGCGTAGATCGGGATGATCATGTACGGCAGCCAGATGTAGCTCATCACGAGCCAGACGGCGCACGTTGCCCGTAGCCCGGGGCCGTGGAGCCCGAGCGGGTTCAGGGCCCAGTTGAGCGCGCCCTCCTCGCTGAGGATCGTGCGCCAGGCGTAGACCTTGACCAGGTACGAGGACCAGAGCGGCATGAGCACCGCGACGACCAGCATGCCCCGCGTCCGCGCCCGCGCCACCTTCGCCATGTAGAAGGCGAGCGGCAGCGCCAGCAGCACGTCGGTCACCGTCACGAGCGCCGCGATCGAGCACCGTCCGCAGCGCGATCGTGCGATAGACCGGCTCGGTCAGGATCGTGTTGAAGTTGTCGAGCGTGAAGGTGTGCTCGACCTTGCCGCTGAGCTCGCCCAGCGTCCAGAAGCTGGCGACCAGCAGGACCGCCAGCGAGCCCAGGTAGCCGATCACCAGCCAGCCCGAGCGGGCCGGCGAGCAGGCTGCCTATCTGCAGGCGCGGGCGACCGTGGAAGAGGCCGGCGAGCCTGCGGCCCACCGACCTCTTCGGCCGCTGCGCGAGTGCGTCAGCTGCCTCCACGGATCACTCCGCCCTTCTGCGTCCTCATCGGTGCTCTCAGGCGACTCCGCTACCCCTTGACGTCGGTCCACGCCTGCACCCAGTCGTCGTAGGTGGTGCAGTCGTTGTTGCCGTCGCCGCAGTCGGAGACCGGCGTCGTCCAGTAGTAGAGGTCGTCGAGGTACTTCTTGCCGTCTGCGTCGTACTTCTGGCAGAAGTTCGGGTCGGTCGTGTAGTCGCACGCCTTCTAGTTGGCGGGCGCCTCGCCGAACCACTCGGCGACCTGGGCCTGGACCTTCGGGTCGATGATGTGGTTCATCCACATGTACATGCAGTTCGGGTGCTTGGCCTGCGAACTGATCATCCATGTGTCCGACCAACCGGTCGCGCCCTCGGTCTTCGGGTAGACCGGCGTTGACCGGCTTGTTGTCGGCCTTCAGCGTCAGGTACTGATACGGCCAGGTCGTGCCGACGGTCGTGTCGCCGTTGGCGAATGCCTGGATCTCCTTCGTGTAGTCGGACCAGTACTGGCCGATGTTCTGCGCGCTGCTGCTTGAGCAGGTCGATCGCCGCGTCGAACTGGTCCTGAGTCGAGCTCGTAGGGGTTCGTGATCCCCAGATCGGGCTGGTGCTTCATCAGGTACAGCGCCGCATCGGCGATGTAGATCGGGTTGTCGTAGGCGGTGACGTGGCCCTTCTGCTCGGCCAGCCTTCTTCGGATCGAAGACGACGTCCCAGCGAGTTCGGCGTCGTCTTGACATCCTCGGTGTTCGACATCAGCAGGTTGGCGCCGCGACCGTGCGGGATCCCGTACATCTGCCCGTCGACCGAGTTGTAGGGCTGGTCCTTGAGGCCCGGGAAGATGTCCGCGTAGTTCGGCACCAGGTCGGTGTTGACCGGGGCGACGTCGCCGCCGTCGATCAGCCGCAGCGTCGCGTCACCGGAGGCCGAGACACCGTCGTACTGGCCCGGTCCGCATCAGCTGCACCATCTCGTCCGAGGTGTTGCCGACCTTGACGTTGACCTTGCAGCCGGTCTGCTTCTCGAAGTCGCTGACCCAGTCGACCTTCGGGATCGGTCGAGCCGTCCTCGACGTAGCCGGCCCAGGCGACGAGGTCGACCTCGCCCTCACCCTGGCCGAGCTCGCGTCGGCGTGTTCGCTCTCGGCAGCTGGTGCTGTCTGCCATCGCCGCCGCCGCAGCCGGCCGCAACGGCCGCCATGAACAATGTCAGCCCGGCGACGATGAGCCAGGCCCATCGCGGCCGAGCCCGGTTCGCGTCTCATGCGTTCTCCTCTCTCTGGGCGACGGGCACCGTGTGCTCGCGTCGCCAGCCAACTAGAACTGGTCGCCCCTTCTGCTCGTGAGCCTCCCGCGAGGTCTCCTCGAGGTTCTGGCGGACGACCTGGATCTCCCCTCCGTTCTGCCAGCTCGACCGCAGTAGCGGGTCAACATCCCCGCGTAGGCGACGTCGAGCACCGTGCCCCGCTCGGTGACGCAGCCCCTCGGCCGGCTCGCCCTCGGCGAGCAGCCTGATCTTCTCGGGCCGGACCGTGAAGCTTCGCCCCTCGCGCTCGAGCACGTTCGAGGTGCCGACGAAGCCGGCGACGAAGCGTGTTCGCGGGGTGCTCGTAGACCTGCTCGGGCGCCCCGACCTGCTCGATCCGTGCCCTCGTTGAAGACCGCGAGGCGATCCGACATCGTCAGCGCCTCGTCCTGGTCGTGGGTCACGTAGACGAAGGTGATTCCGACCTCGCCGCTGGATCTGCTTGAGCTCGACCTGCAGGCGCTCGCGCAACTTCAGGTCGAGGGCGCCGAGGGGCTCGTCCAGCAGCAGCACGCGCGGCCGGTTGACGATCGCCCGCGCCAGCGCCACGCGCTGCGCCTGCCCGCCGGAGAGCTCGGCCGGCTTGCGGCCGTCGTAGCCGGACAGCCCGACCATCTCGAGCGCCTCGCCGCGCCGGCGCTCGCGCTCGGCCTTGTCGACCTTCGCGACCCGCATGCCGTACTCGACGTTCTCGGCGACCGTCATGTGCGGGAACAGGGCGTAGTCCTGGAAGACGGTGTTCACCTGCCGGTCGTAGGCGGGAGGGCTCGTGACCTCGCGACCGGCGAGCTCGACCGTGCCCGGAGTCGGGCAGCTCGAAGCCGGCGATCATCCGCAGCGTCGTCGTCTTGCCCGAGCCGGAGGGCCCGAGCAGGGTGAAGAACTCGCCCGCGGCGATCTCGAGGTCGACGGAGTCGACCGCGACGACCTCCCCGAAGGCCTTCGAGACCGCGGTCAGGCGCACGTCGGGCTCGCGGTCGGCGACGGTCGCCGCCGCGCCGGCCGGTGCCTGATCTTCCGGCTCCGCGTCCAGTGCTTGCTCCCAATCGTCGTGAGACAAGCTCCCCTCGGCCGTCACGCTATCCGTTCCGGCCAACGGTGGGAGGCCGCCTACGGCCAATCTTCGGGCGGACCCGTTCGCCGCTGAGGAGTACGGCCACCCGGCGCGGGTTCTCAGCCGGCAAGCTCGACGAGTTGGTCGGCCTCGTTGAAGAAATGCCGGTAGGCGAGTGCCGTCGAGACGAGCGCCGAGATCGTGACGCTGCCGAGCAGGACCCAGAGCAGGATCAGCTGCAGCCGGACCGCGTCGGTCGGCTCGGCGCCGGCGAGCAGCATCCCGACCATCGTCCCGGGGAAGAAGATCAGGCCCGTCGTCTTCGTCGAGTCGACGAGCGTGATCGTCCCCGAGCGCAGCGCCCTGCGCATGCTCGGCAGCGCCGCCGCCGTCAGCGCTCGCCCCGAGCGCGAGTGTCGCCTCGATCCGCTCGCGGCCGTCGGCGAACTCGTCGCCGAGCCTGTTCAGCGCGACCGCGGAGGCCGTCATCGATTGCCGATCACCATGCCGCCGACGGGCACCATGTAGCGCGGCTGCGGATCGAAGATCCCGAGGCCGACCACGAGGCCGAGGGTCGCGACCGCCGCGAGCGAGAGCCCGATCAAGCAGCGGCACCAGCGCCCCGGGACGCGCTTCGCGCGCGAGCGCGCGGTGAGCGCCCCGAAGCAGACCATGACAGCGAGCAGGAGCAGCGACGAGCGCAGAAGCTGTCGACATCGAAGATCAGCTGGATCACGTAGCCGATCGCGGTCAGCTGCACGAAGCTGCGGACGACCGCGATCGCGATGTCGCCCTCGAGGTCGGTCCGCCGCCAGCGGGCGACGGCGATCGCGAGGAGGACGAGGGCCAGCGCCGCCGACGAGCTGGCCGACGGTGACGTGGATGCCGCTCAAGACCCTCCCCCACGACCCTCGCTGCCGCGCGCTCGCGCGTCCGCGTCGCCGCGGGCTCGGCGTCCGACCCGCGGCTCGATCCGCAGGGTCGAGTCGCCGAGCCGCTCCGCCTGGGCCGGATCGTGGGTGACGACGACGAGCGACAGGCCGCCCTCCTCGCGCAGCTCCGCGAGCGTCCGCTCGATCGCCGCCGGTCGCGGCGGTGTCGAGCGCCGAGGTCGGCTCGTCGAGCAGCAGGACGCCGGGCTCGTTGACGAGTGCCCGGGCAAGCATCGCGCGCTGGCGCTCTCCGACCGAGAGCTCGGCGCCCGGCCGGTCGGCGAAGGAGCCGTCGAGGCCGCCGCGGCCCGAGCAGCCCTGCCGATCTCACGCGGATCCCCGAGCTCGCGGCCGGCGAGACCCGCCGCGAAGCGCAGGTTGTCGGCCACCGTCCCGTCGAGCAGCGCCGGCAGCTGCGGGACGAGCGCCACCTCGCGGCGCAGCTCGTGCACCTCGCGGCCGGCGAGCGGCGCGCCCCGGTAGAGGATCCGGCCGCGCGCCGGGTCGGCGAGCCGGTTGAGCAGCCGCAGCAGGCTCGACTTGCCGACGCCCGACGGTCCGACGACCGCCGTCGCGCCCTCGCCGAGCTCGGCGCTCAGCCCCTCGATCACGGTCGTCCCGCCGCGGGCGACCGAGACGTTCTCGAGCTCGAACAGCACGGCGGCGATTATCTCGCCCCGCCGGCGAACGGCGCGCTGCGATCTAGGCTCGCCAGCGATGCGCACCGATCGCCCCGATGCTCGCGACCGACGCCAAGCGCCTGCCCGAGGGCGAGGGCTGGGCCTTCGAGATCAAGTGGGACGGCGTCCGCGCGCTCGCCGAGCGATCGGCGCCGAGGGCCTGCGCCTGTTCAGCCGCCGCGGCGAGGAGATCACCGCCCGCTATCCGGAGCTCGAGCCGCTCGCCGGCGGCGCTCGACGGCCGCGAGGCGCGTCCTCGACGGCGAGATCGTCGCCTTCGGAGCCCGACGGCCGGCCCAGCTTCCAGCTGCTGCAGCGGCGCATGGGCGTCACCTCGCCGCTGACGATCGCCCGCCGGGCGCCCGAGACGCCGGTCACCTTCGTCGCCTTCGACCTGCTCGCGCTCGACGGCGAGGGATCTGACCGGCGAGCCGTACGAGCGGCGGCGCGAGCTGCTCGCCGGCGCTCGGGCTCGAGGGCGAGCGCTGGCAGGCGCCGCGCCACCACCTCGCCGACGGTCCGGCGCTGCTCGAGGCGGCGCGGCGGCAGCGGCTCGAGGGGGTCGTCGCCAAGCGCCTCGGCAGCCCCTACCGGCCCGGCGCCGCGCAGCCGCGACTGGGTCAAGGTCCGGATCAAGCGGCGCGGCGACTTCCTGATCGGCGGCTGGCTACGGCGGCGACGGCGGCCGCAGCGGCCGGCTCGGCTCGCTGCTGCTCGGCGTCTGGGACGGACCCGGCCGCGGCGGCCGAGCGGGCGAGCGCCAGCGGCTCGTCTACGCGGGCGGCGTCGGCAGCGGCCTCAGCGAGCGCACGATCGACACGCTCGCGGAGCTGCTCGCGCCGCTCGCACGCGATCGAAGCCCGTTCGAGCTCGGCGTCGGGCCGAAGCGCGCCGGATCCCGCGCTTCGTCGAGCCCCGGCTCGTCTGCTCGGTCGAGTTCAGCGAGTGGACGCGGGAGGCGACGCTGCGCCAGCCGGCCTTCAAGGGCCTGCGCGACGACATCGACCCGGCGACGCGTCGTCCGCGAAGACTGACCGATGAGTTCCTGCCGCGCGCCCCGGTCTCAACCGGCAGATGGATCGCGCAAGATCGCATTCCGACGCATCGGCACGGCGGAGGAACGGGTACTAAGCTCGGGAAACTGACGTCGATGGCACGCGCAATCTGGACAGGCTCGATCAGCTTCGGCCTCCTCAACGTGCCCGTGAAGCTCTACTCGGCGGTCTCGAGCCGCTCGATCAGCTTCCGCGAGCTTCGCGACGGCGACCACTCGCGCGATCCGCCACAAGCGGGTCGCCGAGGAGGACGGCGAGGAGGTCCCCTACGAGAAGATCGTCAAGGGCTACGAGATCGCGCCCGAGCAGTACGTGATCCTCAGCCGCGACGAGCTCGAGGAGCTGGCCCCGAAGAAGACGAAGGCGATCCAGATCGAGGACTTCGTCGACCTCGACGAGATCGACCCGATCTACTTCGACCGGCCCTACTACCTCGGCCCGCAGCTCGGCGCCGAGCGCGCCTACGCGCTGCTCGCCAAGGCGATGGCGCGAGCAGCGCAAGGTCGCGATCGCGCGCTTCGTGATGCGCAACAAGGAGAGCCTCGCGGCGATCCGCGCGACCGGCGACGTCCTGACGCTGGCGACGATGCGCTTCGCCGACGAGGTCGTCCCGCCCGAGCAGCTCGACGGGCTGCTCGGCGAGGAGGAGGACGTCGAGCCGAACAAGAAGGAGGTCGACATGGCGAAGGCCCTGATCGACTCGCTCGCCTCCGACTTCGAGCCGTCCGGCTACAAGGACGAGTACCGCGAGGAGCTGCTCGACCTGATCGAGCGCAAGGCTCGCGGCGAGGATCTCGTCTCGGTCGACACCGAGGCGCCGCAAGCCGACCAAGGCGCCGGACCTGATGGCCGCGCTCGAGGAGAGCCTGGCGGCGGTCAAGGGCGAGGAGCTCGGCGGCGGTGAGCAGACCTCCAGGTCGAAGTCGAAGCGCAAGACCGGCTCCGGCACGTCCTCCTCGAAGAAGTCCTCCGGCCGGCTCGAGCCGTTCGAAGTCGTCGTCCTCGAAGGCGGAGCTCGAAGTCGCGGGCAAAGGCCGCGAAGTAGAGGTCGACGGCCGGCGCCTGTCGGTCACCAACCTCGACAAGGTCCTCTACCCCGAGGCCGGCTTCACCAAGGGCGAGGTGATCGACTACTACGCGCGGATCGCGCCCGCGATCCTCCCCCACCTCGCGCGACCGGGCGCTGACCGTGACGCGCTGGCCCGACGGCGTCGAGGGCAAGCACTTCTTCGAGAAGCGCAGCCCCGAGCACCGGCCCGACTGGGTGCGGACCGAGTCGATCTGGGCCGGCGCGCCGCGCCGGCGAGATCGAGTTCGCCGTCTGCGACGACCGCCCGACGCTGGTCTGGCTGGCGCAGCTGGCGGCGCTCGAGCTGCATCCGTCGCTGGCGCTGGCCGAGGACGTGCAGCGGCCGACCGTGCTCGCCTTCGACCTCGACCCCGGGCCCGCCGGCGACGATCGTCGAGTGCTGCGCGGTGGCGCTGACGCTGCGCAAGCTCTTCGCGCGGCTTCGAGCTCGAGTGCTTCCCGAAGAGCTCGGGCTCGAAGGGGATGCAGGTCTACGTGCCGCTCAACACCGAGGTCACCTACGAGGAGACGAAGCCCTTCGCGCGGGCCGTCGCGCAGGCGCTCGAGCGCTCCGAGCCCGACCTGGTCGTCTCGAAGATGAAGAAGGAGCTGCGCGAGGGCAAGGTCTTCGTCGACTGGAGCCAGAACGACGTCTCGAAGACGACGATCGCCGTCTACTCGCTGCGCGCGCGCGCCGCGGCCGACCGTCTCGACGCCGCTGCGCTGGGATGAGGTCGAGCGCTGCCGCCGCCGACGGCGATCCCGACCTGCTGCGTCTTCGAGGCGGCCGAGGTGCTCGAGCGGGTCGACGAGCACGGCGACCTGTTCGCGCCGGTGCTGGAGCTCGAGCAGGAGCTGCCCGCCGAGATCGTGTAGGACCCCGGCGTGGCAGAGAAGTCACCGACCGCCCCGCGGCCCGACGGGCCGGCGAGGAGCCGACGAAGCTGAGCCGCACGATCGGGCCCGGCCTGCTGCTGCTGTTCATCGTCGGCGACATGCTCGGCGGCGGCATCTACGCGCTCGTCGGCGAGGTCGGAGCCGAGGTCGGCGGCGCGATCTGGACCGCGTTCCTCGCCGCCTTCGTGCTCGCCGCGCTGACCGCGTTCGCCTACGCCGAGCTCGTCACCAAGTACCCGCGCGCGGCGGGCGCCGCCCTGTACACGAACCGGGCGTTCGGCCGGCCAGTTCTTCACCTTCATGGTCGCCTTCGCGGTCATGGCCTCGGGAATCACGTCCGCGAGCACGCTCGCCCGCGGCTTCTCCGGCGACAGCCTCGCGGTGTTCGTCGACATTCCGGTCGTCCCGGTCTCGATCGTCTTCCTGCTGCTGGTCGCCGCGCTCAACGTGCGCGGCGTCGCCGAGTCGCTGAAGGCCAACGCGCTCTTCACCGCTGATCGAGATCGTCGGCCTGCTCTGATCGTCCTCGTCGGGATCGTCGCCTTCGGCGAGGGCAGCGCGGACGCCTCCCGCAACTTCGACTTCAAGTCGGCGACAGCGTCCTGCTCGCCGATCGTCGGCGGCACGACGCTCGCCTTCTACGCCCTGATCGGGTTCGAGGACTCCGTCAACCTCGCCGAGGAGACGAAGCGACCGAGCCGGACCTACCCGCGGGCTCTGTTCGGCGGCCTCGCGATCACGGGCCTCCTCTATCTCGCGGTCACGTTCATCGCCTCGGCCGTGGTCCCGACCGGCGAGCTCGCCGGCTCCTCGGCGCCGCTGCTGCAGGTCGTCGAGCTCGGGCCGCTCGGGCTGCCCACGAAGCTGTTCGCCGGGATCACGCTGTTCGCGCTCGCCAATGGCGCGCTGATCAACATGATCATGGCCTCGCGGCTCGTCTACGGGATGTCGAAGGAGGGCATCGTGGCGCCCGTGCCTTCGGCCGCGTGCTGCCGCGGCGCAAGACGCCCTGGGTCGCGATCCTCTTCACGACGGCGCTCGCCGTGGTGCTCGTCTCGACCGGGGACCTCGGCACGCTCGCCGACACGACCGTGCTGCTGCTGCTCTGCGTCTTCGCGATCGTCAACGTCGCCGTGCTGGTGCTCCGCCGCGACCCAGGTCGAGCACCAGCACTTCCAGACTCCGACCGTGGTCCCGATCCTCGGCGCTCGGCGTCTCGCTCCTTCTGATCACCCAGACCGAGGCCGAGATCTTCCTCCGCGCCGGCGCGATCCTGCTCCTGGGAGCCGCCCTCTACCTGGTCAGCGAGGCAGCGAGACGCCGCGAGCACCGGGACCAGGCGCTCTGAGGACGCAGCGAGCGGCCTCCTCAGAGCGCCTGGCGGATGCGCGGGTTGCGGGTGGCGCCGACCTCGTCGAGGCGGCGGACCGGCGTCGTGTAAGGAGCGTTGGCGAGGATCTCGGGGTCGCGCTCGGCCTCCTCGAGGATCGAGTCGACCGCGGCGGCGAAGGCGTCGAGCGACTCCTTCGTCTCGGTCTCGGTCGGCTCGATCATGATCGCCTCGTCGACGAGCAGCGGGAAGTAGATCGTCGGCGGGTGCATGCCGTGGTCGAGGATGCGCTTGGCGATGTCGAGCGTCTTCGTGCCGAGCTCCTTCTTCGCGGGCTTGCCGCGAGAGGACGAACTCGTGCATCGGCGTCCGCTCGAAGGCGAGCGGCAGCTGCTCGCCGGTCCGCCCGGACGCGCATCCGCGCGAGCAGGTAGTTGGCGTTGAGCACGGCGGTCTCGGAGGCCTCCGTGAGCCCGTCGCCGCCGAGGCTGAGCATGTAGGCGTAGGAGCGGACGAAGACGCCGAAGTTGCCCTGGAAGCCGCGCAGGCGGCCGATCGTCTCCGGGTGCGCGTCGGCGCCGGCGAGCGTGAAGCGGGGGCCGCTGCCGTTGTCGCTCGGTCGAGCCGCTCGATCGCGCGGCACCGGCAGGAACGGCTCGATCCGCTCGGAGACGGCGATCGGGCCGGCGCCGGGCCCACCGCCGCCGTGCGGCTGGCTGAACGACTTGTGCAGGTTGACGTGGACGATGTCGAAGCCCATGTCGCCCGGGCCGGACCTTGCCCATGATCGCGTTCAGGTTGGCGCCGTCGTAGTAGAGGGTGCCGCCGGCCTCGCGCACGATCCGCGTGATCTCGGCGATGTTCGAGTCGAAGAGCCCGAGCGTGTTCGGGTTGGTCAGCATCAGGCAGGCGGTCCTCTCTCCCGCCTTCGCGCGCAGGTCGTCGAGGTCGACGCCGCCGTCGGGCGCGGTCGCGACCTTGACGACGTCGTAGCCGGCCATCGTCACCGAGGCCGGGTTGGTGCCGTGCGCGGTGTCGGGGGTCAGCACCTCGTTGCGCTGCTCCTCCTCACCGTTGCGCGGCGTGGAAGGCGCGCGTCAGCAGCAGCCCGGCGAGCTCGCCGTGCGAGCCGGCCGAGGGCTGCAGCGATACGTGCGGCAGCCCGCAGATCTCCGCCAGCGAGCGCTCCAGGTTCCACATCAGCTCGAGCGCGCCCTGGGCGCGGTCGGGCCGCTGCGCCGGATGCAGGCGGGCGTGGCCGGGCAGCGCGGCGACGCGCTCGTTGATCCGCGGGTTGTGCTTCATCGTGCACGAGCCGAGCGGGTAGAAGCCGCGAGTCGAGGTCGAAGTTGCGGCGCGAGATCGCGGTTGTAGTGGCGGACGATCTCCGGCTCGGAGACCTCGGGCAGCCGCGCGGGCTCGCCGCGCAGCAGCTTCGCCGGGATCAGCTCGTCGAGCGGCGTCTCCGCCTCGGGCACGCCGGCGTCGGCGAAGACGGCGGCGCGGCGGCCCGGGACCGAGCGCTCGTAGATCGTGGTCGCCCGGTCGCGCTGCATCGGCGTCTCGGTGCAGTGGCCCGAGGGCGGCGGTCGCGGTGCGCGCTCTGCGGCAGGTCGCGACTCATCGCGCCGCCGCCTCCCGGTCGGCGCCGGCTCGCCGCGTCGCAGGCGGCGACGGCGTCCTCGAGCGCGATGCGCGAGCCGGTCGATGTCCTCGGCGCGTGCGCTGCTCGGTGATCGCGACGAGCAGGCCCTGGCCGAGCTCGGGGTAGTCGGCGTCGAGCGGGATCCCGGCGGCGATGCCGCGCTCGGCGCAGAAGTCGAGGACCGGCTCGACGGGAGCCTCGAGCCGCAGCGCGAACTCGCGCAGGACCGGCGCGCGTCGTGGGCGAGCTCGACGCCCTGCGACGGCGCCGAGCCGCTTGCGCGCGTACGCGGTGCGGCGGGCGAGCAGCTCGCCGAGCTCGACGAGGCCCTCGCTTGCCGAGCCAGCTCAGGTAGATCATGCCGCCGAGCGCGTTCAGCGCCTGCGCCGTGCAGATGTTGTGGGTCGCCTTCTCGCGGCGGATGTGCTGCTCGCGGGTCTGCAGCGCGAGCACGAAGCCGCGGCGGCCGTCGACGTCGGTCGTCTCGCCGGAGATCCGGCCCGGCATCCGGCGGATGTGCTCCTCGGTGGCGCAGAAGAAGCCGAACGACGGACCGCCGTAGTCGAGGCGGCCGCCGAGCGGCTGGCCCTCGCCGACGGCGACGTCGGCGCCGCACTCGCCCGGCGGCTCGCAGCACCCCGAGCGCTGATCGCGTCGCAGGAGACGATGAGCAGGGCGCCGGCCTGCGTGCGCGGCCTCGGCGAGCGCTTCGACGTCCTCGACCGAGCCGAGGTAGTTCGGGTTCTGGACGAACAGCGCGGCGGTCTCGTCGTCGAGCAGCTCCGCGAGGGCGGCGGGGTCGGTGAGGCCCGCCTCGAGCCCGGCCTCGACGACCTCGGTGCGGTAGCCGCGCGAGTAGGTGTCGAGCGTCTCGCGCGAGTGCGGGTGCAGGCCGCGGGAGACGACGAAGCGGCGGCGCTTGCCCTTCGCCGCGCCGAGCGCCAGATAGCCGGCGGCCGCGACCGAGGAGGGGCCCTCGTAGAGGCCGGCCGAGGAGACCGGCAGCGCCGTCAGCTCGCTCATCGCCGTCTGGAACTCGAACATCGTCTGCAGCCCGCCCTGCGAGATCTCCGGCTGGTACGGCGTGTACGGGGTGAGGAACTCCGAGCGCGAGGTGATCGCGTCGACGATCGCCGGCGCGTAGTGGTCGTACATGCCGCCGCCGAGGAAGCAGAGCTCGGACTCGGCGTCGGCGTTGCGCGCGGCCAGCGCCCGCAGGCGTGCGTAGACCTCGTTCTCGGGCAGGCCGTCCTCGAGCTCGAGCGGGCGCTCGAGGCGGAGCTCGGCGGGGACGTCGGCGAACAGCTCGTCGACCGAGTCGGCGCCGATCGCCGCCAGCATCGCCCCGCGGTCGTCGTCGGTTGCGGAGGTGTAGCGACTCATCGCAGGTCGCCTAGGTTAGAGATGCGCAGTGACGGTCGCTCAGCTCAGCCGCTACTCGTCGGCGAGCATCGCCTTGTAGGCGGCGACGTCCATCAGCTCGTCGACCTCGGAGGGATCGGTGAGCTTGACCTTGACCATCCAGCCCTCGCCGTAGGGATCCTCGTTGATCGCCTCCGGGCTCTCGCCCGCGTCCTCGTTGACGGCGATGATCTCGCCGCTAGCGGCGCGAAGACGTCGGAGACCGCCTTCACCGACTCGACCTCGGCGTAGGCCTCGTCCTTGCTGACCTCGGTGCCGACCTCGGGTGGCTCGAAGAAGACGACCTCGCCGAGCGCGTCCTGGGCGTACCAGGTGATGCCGAAGGTCGCCTCCTCGCCCTCGATCCGGGCCCAGTCGTGCTCGGGGTGGTAGCGCAGGTCCTCGGGGTAGCTCTCCTCGGCGGCCAAGTCTCGTCTCCTGGTCCGGTCGGGGTCGGTCAGCTCTTCTTCTTCTCGTACAGCGGCATCGGCCGGATCTCGGCAGCGCGGCGGCGGCCGCGGATGTCGACCTCGAGCGCCGTGCCCGGCTCGGCCAGGTCGGCGCGAACGTATCCCATTCCGGCCCCGAGCTGAAGCGAGGGCGCCCAGGTGCCGCTGGTCAGCTCGCCGACCGGCTCGCCGTCGTGCAGCAGCGCGTTGCCGCCGCGCGGGATCCCGCGCTCGGTCAGCACGAGCGCAACGAGCTTCTCCGGCGTGCCCTCGGCCCGGGCGGCGGCGATCGCCTCCGAGCCGATGAAGCCCGTCTCCTCCTTGCAGCACCAGCCGAGGCCGGCCTCGATCGGGTTGCGCTCGGGGCTGATCTCGTTGCCGTGCAGGTGGAAGCAGACCTCGAGCCGCAGCGTGTCGCGGGCGCCGAGCCCGGCCGGGACCGACGCCGCGCGTCGAGCAGCGCCCGCCACAGGCCCGGCGGCCTGCTCCGGCGGGCGCCAGCAGCTCGACCCCGGACTCGCCCGTGTAGCCGGTGCCGCAGACCAGGCAGGGCGACTCCGGCGATCTCGAGCTCGGGCGGTGTGCATCCGCGCCGGCAGCTCGCCCGCGGCGAGGCCGGCGACGATGCTCGCGCGCCTCGCGGGCCCTGGACGGCGAGCATCGCGTACTCGGCGGCCGCGTCGGTGACCTCACGTCGAAGCCGGCGGCGATCTCGCGGAAGCGGGCCAGGTCGCTCTCGTGGTTGGCGGCGTTGGTGACGGTCAGGTAGCTGCCGTCGGCCGAGCAGGTAGGTGAAGAGGTCGTCGAGGATGCCGCCGTCGGCGGCGCACAGGCACGAGTACTGGGCGCCGCCGGCGGCGAGCTTGGCGACGTCGTTGGAGAGCAGCCGCTGCAGGAAGGCGAGCGCCTCCGGCCCCTCGGTGCCGGATCTCGCCCATGTGCGAGACGTCGAAGACGCCGCAGGACGATGCGCACCGCGAGATGCTCCTCCTTGACCCCCTCGTACTGGACGGGCATCTCCCAGCCCGCGAACGGGACGAGCCGCGCCCCCGCGGCGACGTGCTCGTCGTAGAGGGGCGTGCGCCGCAGGTCGGTCCCTGCGTCACTCACGCCGCCGAGGATATGGAAGGCGAACCAACTCCGGCCCCCGAGCCGGGAGCCCGCTGGTCATGTTGTGCGCGCCCCTGCGGGACCAACGTGACCTCCCGCACGGCGAGAGCAGCGAGGGAAGGGTCACTGGCGAGGCCAACCCCGTCCAGACTTTGCCTTCCCACGGCAGGCAAAGTCAGGACGCACGACCAAGACCGCGGCCTTTCAGCCAAGCCTCCCGCAGGCGGCGAGCGCCACTGGTCAGCGTTAGGCCCACTATTCCGAACCAAGGTGACCAGTCGGCCGGCGAGAGCACCGAGGGAAGCGCTCAAACGCAGGCCATGGGCGACGACTGGTCACGTTTCGTCCTTGATCGAGGACGTTTCGTGACCATCCGGTCCGGCAGCCGAGCCGGCTCCCGCAAGTCGTCACGCTCCCCCTATTCAGGTCGCAAGGTGACGTAAGAGGGGCCCGGCGACCTCGGTCCCGAGCTCTCCCCCGCCGCCAAAGGCGCCGCGCCCGCTCAGCGCCCTCTTCCGCGGGCGCGCCGGCGGGTGGGATGCCCGTGCCTCCGCAGACCAAGTGAACCAAGCGGATCGGCCGGCGTCCGCGCCGCCGACAGGACGCCGCGGGCCGAGGACGGCTCGCCGGCGATGTGCCGGCTGGCTGGCTACCGTGTCGCGCAGGAAGGGCGGGATGTCGATGTCGTCGTCGGAGACCTCGAGGCTGCGCATCTCGCGGTCGGAGCGCTTGATCCCGGCGCGCTCGCGGCTGCGGCGACGGACCTCGGCGGGCCGGCGGGCGAGCAGCTCGAAGCCCTCGAAGCCGGTCGCGATGACGGTCACCCGGAGCTCGTCGCCCATCGTGTTGTCGACGACGGAGCCGAAGATGATGTTGGCGCCCTTGTCGGCGGTCTCGACGACCACGTCGGCCGCCTCGTTGACCTCGAACAGGCCCATGTCCTCGCCGCCGGTGATGTTGAGCAGCATGCCCGTCGCACCGTCGATCGCGGACTCGAGCAGCGGCGAGGAGATCGCCTCCTTGGCGGCGTCGGCGGCGCGGCTCTCGCCCGAGGACGAGCCGACGCCCATCAGCGCCGAGCCGGCGTCGGCCATGATCGCGCGGACGTCGGCGAAGTCGAGGTTGATCAGGCCCGGGAACGGTGATCAGGTCGGTGATGCCCTGGACGCCCTGGCGGAGGATGTCGTCGGCCTTGCGGAAGGCCTCCGAGATCGGCTCGCGGCGCTCGACGATGTTGAGCAGCTTCTCGTTCGGGACGATGATCAGCGTGTCGACCTCGTTGCGGAGGCGCTCGATGCCGTCGAGGGCCTGCTGCATGCGGCGCGAGCCCTCGAACTCGAACGGCTTGGTGACGACGCCGACGGTCAGCGCGCCGATCTCCTGCTTGGCGATCTCGGCGATCACGGGCGCCGCGCCGGTGCCGGTGCCGCCGCCCTCGCCGGCGGTGACGAAGACCATGTCGGCGCCCTTCAGCGCCTCCTTGATGTCGTCGCGGCTCTCGGAGGCGGCGCCGGCGCCGACCTCGGGGTTGCCGCCGGCGCCGAGGCCGCGGGTCAGCTCCTGGCCGATCGCGAGCTTGACGTCGGCCTCGGAAGCGCGAAGCGCCTGTGCATCGGTGTTGACGGCAAGGAACTCGACGCCCTTGAGCCCGGCGTCGACCATCCGCGAGACGGCGTTGGTGCCGCCGCCTCCTGCGCCGACGACCTTGATCACCGCGAGATAACTGGAAGCCTCCATGTGAGCTTCACTTGCCTTTCTTGGTTCTGTCCGATGCTGGACGCATAGTTGAGGGTTTGCGGATCTCCTCCCCCGCAAACTGCGTGAAAACTAGGGCAGACCCTGGAGGTTGTCAACGCGAGCGCCGAGGGCTCTGCAAGATCGCTGTCTCAACCACTGCCTGAGGGTTTTTCAACCCTCAGACTGTCGACTCGAGACTCTGAGGTCATCCGCCTAGATGCGGGCCGCGAAGCCGCTGTCACGGCAGCGTCGCGGCGGTCGGATCGGCCGTCGTCGTCGCGGTCGGCGCCGCGTCGGTCGTCGTGGTCGTCGCCGGGGCACCGTGCTCGTCGTGCTCGGGTCGATGGTGCTCGAGGTCGTCGCTGTCCGTCGCTCCGGCACGCCGCCGGCGACGGGGCGGTCGGGGACGCTCAGGTCGAGGTAGCGAAGCTCCCTCGAACTTCGGGTCGGCGAGCACCGCGGCGAGGGCCTTCCACTTCAGCGCGCGCCTGGCCGAGCGTCGCCGAAGCGCAGCTCGATGCCCGGGCCCGAAGTCGACGGTGACGCCGTTGTCCTTGCTCGACCGCTGCGCCGTTGATCTCGCCGGCGAGCTGCTCCGGCGCCGCGCCGAGGACCTTCGCGACGCTCGAGCGCGTCACCGCCGACGCTCGACCCGCGCCGGCGCCGTCGCCGGATGCCGTCGGCATCGATCGCCGGGACGCCATCGGGGGCGTGCCCGCTGTGGTCGAGCGACGACGCCGTCGCCGGCGACGACGACGCCCTGCCGACTTGACATAGCCGACGGGCTCGCGGACGTCGACGTCGATGCAGCAGCGTGTGCGGGAAGTCGGTGGCGATCCGCGATGCCGGAGACCGAGCGGGTTGTCGGCGACGGCGGCGCGCAGGCTGGTCGCCGTCGAGGTGCAGCGTGCTCTGGCCCGTCGGCGGCGGCGCGCAGGGCGCGAGTCGATCTCGGGCGCCTGCTCGGCGCCGGTGATCTTGACCGTCTGCACCTCGACGAACGAAGAGGTCCGGAACCAGAACATGTAGGCGGCGGCGAGGGCGACGAGCGATCAGCGCCGCGAGCGATCAGCCGGCGGCGCACCGTCCGCCACGGCGGCAGGCTGAAGCCGGACCCCGGAGCCGCGCGAGCGCGTGGACAGGCGCGGTGCGCGGGACCGCGGCAGCGCGGCAGCGACCTCGGCAGCGCGCCCATCAGCCGAGCTCCCAGTCGGGGGCCACTCGAGCTCGCCGAGCAACTGACACTCGGGCTCGAGCAGCGACGCCGAAGCGCTCGTAGACGCGCCGCCAGCCGGCAGCCATCAGCGCGAGGATGTCGGCCGTCGTCGCCTTCCCCGCGTTCTCGACGAAGGCCGCCGCGGCGGGAAGCCGGGCGCCACCACCGCAGAGCACGCGGTCGCCATCGTCGTTCGATCGTCGCTAGATCACCTTCGAGCTTCAATGCGAAACCTCGGAAACCGGCATCCGACACCAACAGGTTCGACCCCGAGCCCACCACTCCTACCCTGAGCCTGCGACTCGCGAACCCGAGGCTCGATCGCGCGTCGACCGAGCTCGCTCGCCGACCTTGAAGACGTCGCCGGCGCCGACCGTGACGAGCAGATCGCCCTCCCGAGGCTGGACCCGCTCGCGAATCACGCCGGCGGCCCGCTCGAGCTCGTCGATCCACAGCACCGGCCGGCCCGGGGCGGCGGAGGCCGCGGCGCGGGCGACGTCGAGCCCGCTGACGCCCGCGAGCGGCCCCACGGGCTGCTCGCGGGCCGGCGTAGACGTCGAGCACGCCGATCACGTCGGCGGCCGCCAGCGCCCGGCCGAAGCGCGGCGCCAGCGCCTTGCGTCCGCGAGTACAGGTGGGGCTGGAAGATCGCGATCAGGCGCCGGTGCGGGCAGCTCGCGCGAGCGCCGCGAGGCTCGCCGCGACCTCGGTCGGGTGGTGGGCGTAGTCGTCGTAGACGCGGGCGCCGTCGCAGATGCCCTTGAGCTCGAGCCGCCGCGCCATGCCGCCGGAAAGCTCGCCAGCGCCGCGGCCAGCTCGGCGAGCGGCGGCAGCGTCTCCCCCGCGCCCGCCGCGTGCAGGGCGGCCAGCGCCGCGGTCGCGTCGGCGACGTTGTGGCGCCCGGCACCGCGAGCGCACCTCGAGCGGCGCCGTCGGGAGTGTCGCAAGCGTGAAGGCGCTGCCGCCCGCGGCCGGCCGGATCCACGTGGCCGCGTGAAGTCGCGCGGCAGTCGCGGCCCTGCCGGCGCCCGCTCGGCCTCGACCGCGAAGCCGATGCCGCCGCCGAGCCGCGCCAGCGTCTCGCCGGCCGGGGCGACCGCGACGCGGCCGCGCGGCACAGAAGTCCGCGAACGCCTCGCCACAGCTCGGCCTCGCCGCGCCCAGTGCGAGTGGTGGTCGAGCTCGACGTTGGTGACCAGCGCGACGTCGGGCTCGAGCCGCAGGAAGCTGCCGTCGCTCTCGTCGGCCTCGGCGACGACGACGCCCCCGGCGCCCCAGCCGGCGTTGGCGGGCGCCCCGTCGGGGCCGGCGCCCGGGCAGCTCGCCGCCGAGCACGAAGGCCGGATCGGCGCCCGGTCGCGCGCAGGGCGTGGGCGATCATCCCCGAGGTCGTCGTCTTGCCGTGCGCGCCGGCGACGGCGATCAGCCGCCCGGCCGCGCCGGTCAGCTCGGCGAGCAGCTCGCCGCGGTGGATCACGCGCTGGCCGCGCTCGCGGGCGCGCACGAGCTCCGGGTTGTCCTCGCCGATCGCGGTCGAGACGACGACGTCGGCGTCGGCGGGGACGAGCTCGGCGTCGTGGCCGACGCGTGGATCGAGGCCGGCGGCCCGCAGCCGCTCGCAGGTAGGTGGAGTCGGCGCGGTCGCTGCCGCTCACCTGGGCGCCGAGCCGGTGGCGAGCAGCGCGAGGCCGCTCATCCCGGCGCCGCCGATCGCGATGAAGTGCAGCCGGCGCCCGGCGAAGCCGCCAGCGCCTATCGGGCGTCGGCTGCGTCGGGCCAGTGCTCATACGAAGCTGAGGATCTCAGCCGCGATCCGCTCCGCGGCGTCGGGCTTGGCGATCGCCGCGCGCGGCCTCGCCCATCGCCGCCAGCCGCTCGCGGCTCGGCCGAGCATCGGCGCGACGCGCTCGCGCAGCAGCTCGGCGGTCAGCTCGGCATCCTCGATGACGATGCGCGGCGCCGGCGTCCGCCATCCAGCTCGCGTTCGTGTGCTGGTGGGCTGCCGGTCGCGTACGGGTAGGGCACCAGCACCGCGCCGCCGGCCGGCGGCGGTGAGCTCGAAGACCGAGCCGCCGGAGCGGGCCAGGGCGAGATCGCAGGCCGCGAGCGCGTCGCCGAGGTCGGGCAGGTACTCGAGCAACGTGTAGCGGGGCGCGTCGCCGACTCGCGCCCGGATCTCGCTCGTAGTCGCGGGTGCCGGTGACGTGCAGGACGTGGAAGGCGCGCTCGCCGGCGTCCGGCGCCGGCGAAGGCCGTCGGCGGCCGCCTGGTTGATCGTCCGCGCGCCGAGGCTGCCGCCGAAGATCAGCAGGCAGGGGATCTCGGGCTCGATCCCGAACCGCTGCCGAGCGGCCGTCGCGGTCCGCGCTCGAGGATCGCCCGCGGCACGGGCCGGCCCGTGTGCAGGTACAGCGGGCCCTCGCGGCCGGGGATCTCGAAGGCGAGGCAGACGCGCCGCGCGCGCCGGGCCAGCATCCGGTTGGTGATCCCGAGGTGGCTGTCGGCCTCGGTCAGGACCAGCGGCAGGCCGCAGCGCCGGCGGCGGCCAGCCCCGCCGGCCCGGCGACGTAGCCGCCGCCGCCCATGACCGCGTCGGCGCCGCGCTCGCGCAGCAGCCGGCGCGCCGCGCGGACGGCGATCCCCGCCCGGCCCGGCCGCGGCGGCGCGCCTTGATCGGGTTGCGGCGGTCGAGCCCGCGGACGGCGAGGAAGTCGATCTCGTAGCCGGCCGCCGGGACCAGCTCGGCCTCGGCCCGCTCGCGCGTGCCGATGAAGCTGACGCGTGGCGCCGCGCTCAGCGAGCGCGTCGGCGACGGCCAGCGCCGGTACCACGTGACCGGCTGTCCCGCCGGCCGCGATCACCACGTGCGGCACGGGTTCCTCCGCTGCTGGTCGTGCGACGCGGCTCGGGCGCTGCCGCCGCTTCGTCGCCGGAGCTGCGCGCGCCGGCGTCGCGCGTCGCCGCTCGCCGCGCTCGGCTTCGGCCGCGAGCGCTCGCCGTCGATTACCCACAGGCCGCCGAGCGCCGGGCGCGCGCGCGTGCCGCGGCCGTCCCGGGCGCATCGCCGCGGTGCCGCCGTTGGCCACGTTGAGGAGCAGGCCGACGGCGGCGAGGGTCACGATCAGGCTGCTGTTTCCGTAGGAGACGAATGGCAGGGTCACCCCGGTCAGCGGCGCCATCCCCATCGCTGCGTAGAGGTTGATGGTCGCCTGGATCAGGATCATCGCGGTCAGCGCGGCGGCGAGCAGCCTGCCGTATCGGTCCTTGGCGCGCTGCGCGGTGCGGAAGCCGCCGTAGCCGAACAGCATGTAGAGGCCGACGAGGACGGTGATCCCGGCGAAGCCGATCTCCTCGCCGATCACGGCGGAGATCATGTCGGTGTGCGCCTCGGGCAGGTAGAAGGCCTTCTGCGACGCTCTGCCCGAGCCCGACGCCGAAGATGCCGCCCGAGCCCATCGCGATCGACGCCTGGCCGCGTCTGAAAGCCGGCGCCGGAGGGGTCGGAGCCCGGGTGCAGGAAGGTCGTCAGGCGCGCCATCCGGTAGGGCTCGATCAGCACCGCGACCAGCGCGACGAAGCCGATCACCGCCGGCGATCATCGCCAGATGGCGGATGCGGGCGCCGCCGGCGATCAGCAGGGCGCCGATCGCCGAGCGCGGTGACCATCGTCGTGCCGAAGTCCGGCTGCAGCAGGATCAGCGCGAAGGCGCCGCGCGACGACGACCAGGTAGGGGCGCATCGAGCGCAGGTCGTCGGTCATCTGCGGGCGGGCGGCGATCAGGTGAGCGCCGTAGAGCAGCAGCGCCACCTTCATGATCTCCGAGGGCTGGACCTGGAGCGGTCCGAAGACGATCCAGCTCTTGGCGCCGTTGACCGATCGTGCCGATCCCGAGCACGACGATCGAGCAGCCCGAAGCAGACCGGCGAGCAGCATCGGCGTCAGGCTGCGGATCGTCGCAGGCGCACGCGGGCGAGCACGTGCAGGGCGAGCAGGCCGAAGGCGCCGAACATCAGCGTGCGCTTCAGGTAGTAGGCGCCGTCGCCGTTGGAGCCGAGCAGCGAGGAGGTCGAGCTCGCGCTGAAGACCATGACGGCGCCGAAGGCGACCAGGCACATCGTCGCCGTGATCACGAGCTGGTACTCGATCGGCTGCGAGCTGCCGTGCGCTTCGCCTTCGACGCCGCCCTTGCGGCGCGAGCCGAAGCCGCTGCGCAGCGCCGCGATCGCCGCGCTCACCGCGCGCTCCCGGACGAGCTCGCGGAAGCGCTCGCCGCGCTCCTCGTAGTCGCGGAAGGCGTCGAAGCTGGCGCAGGCCGGGCGCGAGCAGGACGACGCTCGCCGGGCTCGGCTGCCGCGGCCGCCTCGGCGACGGCCGACCTCGAGCGTGCCCGAGCGCGCGCATCGGCACCGCCGGCAGGCGCCAGCGTCTCCTCGAGCGCGGCGCGCGGCCTCGCCGATCAGATAGACGGCCGCGCAGCGCGCGGCGACCGCGGGCGCGCAGCCCGTCGAAGCCGCCGCCCTTGAGGCTGCCGCCGAGAATCGCGTGGACGGGCCGCTCGCCGAAGGAGCGCAGCGCCGCCTCGCGCCGCGGCGACGTTGGTCGCCTTCGAGTCGTTGACGAAGAGCACGCCGTCGATCTCGGCGACCCGCTCGAGCCGGTGCGGGACGCCGGCGAAGCTGCGCAGCCCGCGCGCCGATCGCCTCGCGCGGAACGCCGCCGCAGAGCGCCGCCGCCGCGACCGCCATCGCGTTGCGGACGTTGTGCTCGCCGGCGAGGGCCAGCTCGTCGACCGGGATGAGCGCCGCGCCGTCGACCTCGATCGCGCTCGCCGCGCAGCCGCACCAGGCAGCCGCCCTCGGCGCAGGCGGAGACGCCGTAGGCGATCGTCGCGCCGTGGCCCGGGCCGCTCGGAGGCGGCGAACGGGACGAGGTCGGCGTCGAAGATCGCGAAGTCGGTCTGCGCCTGGCCGGCGAAGATCCGCAGCTTCGCGTCGCGGTAGGCCTCGAAGCTGCCATGACGGTCGAGGTGGTCGGGCGTGACGTTGAGCAGCACCGCGACCTCGGGGGCGAAGGCGGCGCTGTCCTCGAGCTGGAAGGAGGAGCACTCGCAGACGACCGTCGCGTACTCGTCGATCTCGCGCCGGTAGCGCCGAGAGCGGGCGGCCGACGTTGCCGGCGACGACGACCGGCATGCCCGGCCTCGCGCCAGACGTGGCCGAGCCACTCGACGACGGTCGTCTTGCCGTTCGTGCCCGTCACGGCGACGAACGGGTTCGGGAGCGAGCGCCAGGCGAGCTCGAGCTCGCCGATCACCGGCACGCCGCGCTCGCGCGCGACCTCGATCACCGGCGCCGTCTGCGGCACCCCCGGGCTCTTGATCACGAGACCGATCCCGTCCGAGGTGCTGCGTGCCGTCGTCATCCAGGTGAATTTCGACGCCCGCCTCCCGCAATCCTGCATCCACGGAAGGAGATCCCGAATCGACGGCGACGACCCGCGCCCCCGCCTCCGCGAGCAGCCGCGCCGCCGCCTGGCCCGAGCGGGCCATGCCGACGATCAGGTAGGGCCCCGCGCGGAATCGGCAGGCCTGGTTTCCATAACCCGGATGTTCGCCAACAGCGCGCGGGCCCCTGCGGCGGCTCCGGTGCGGCCCCGGCGGCCCCACGGGCCGCGCCGCCCCGCCGGCGGGGGTCTCCGCCGCGCCGCCGGCGCCGCCGGCGAAGGCCGTGGCAGTGCGAGGGCAGTGAGGGAGGTGGGCAGGTGGGAGTCCCCGGCCCCTGACGGGGCCCGAGACACCAGATGTGGGCGAAGAACGTCGAGGACGTCTACGGCCGGCCGACGTTCCCGACGTTTCTACCGCCTGGACGCATAAACGTCGGACACCTCCCCACCCAAGCGGACGTCCCCGACGTTTTTGCGTTGACGCCGCGCCCGCCGCGCCGCCGGCGAGTGGGCGTGGCGGTGCGAGGGCAGTGAGGGAGGTGGGCAGGTGGGGGATCCCCGGCCCCTGACGGGGCCCGGGACACCAGATGTGGGCGAAGAACGTCGGGGACGTCTACGGCCGGCCGACGTCTCCGACGTTTCTACCGCCTGGACGCATAAACGTCGGACACCTCCCCACCCAAGCGGACGTCCCCGACGTTTTTGCGTTGACGCCGCGCCCGCCGCGCCGCCGGCGAGTGGACGTGGCGGTGCGAGGGCAGTGAGGGAGGTGGGCAGGTGGGGGATCCCCGGCCCCTGACGGGGCCCGGGACACCAGATGTGGGCGAAGAACGTCGGGGACGTCTACTCCCGGCCGACGTCTCCGACGTTTCTACCGCCTGGACGCATAAACGTTGGTGACCTCACGGCCCAAGCGGACGTCCCCGACGTTTTTGCGTTCCATCCGCGCACACGGCCCTCCCCTCCCCTTCCACCTCCCTCCCTCGGTGCCCAAAAGGCGGTCAACCTCAGCCGGAGAGAAGCCAACGCCGTAGCGGACGTCCCCCGCCGGCGTCGGGCGCCACCTTCTTTCCCCCAGGGGACCGGACCCGGCCGAGACCAAGCCCGAGACCCGCCCGGGCGTCAACACCGCGGCTCGCCGCCGCCGGGCGTCAACCCCTCACGGCGAGGCCGGGAGCGTCGAGGGTCAAGGTAGCGCTGAGCGAGCGTGCTCCGCACGTGAGCGAAGCGGGACGCCGAGCATCGGGCTCCCGGCCCGCCGCCGACCTCTCCGCACGTGAGCGAAGCGGGACGCCGAGCAGCGGGCTCCAGCCCGCCGTCAAATCGAGTTCTGGAAGAGGGTGTAGCCGATGCCGGCGCAGACGGCGGCGATGATCCAGAAGCGGAGCATGATCTTCGTCTCCGACCAGGCCATCATCTCGAAGTGGTGGTGGATCGGGGCCATCAGGAAGACGCGGCGGCGGAAGGTCTTGAACGCGAACACCTGGATCGCGACCGAGAGCGCCTCCATGACGAAGATGCCGCCGAGGATGATCAGCAGGACCTCGGTCTGGGTCATGATCGCCAGGGCGCCGATCGCGCCGCCGAGGCCGAGCGAGCCCGTGTCGCCCATGAAGATCGTCGCCGGGTGGGCGTTGAACCACAGGAAGCCGACGCAGGCGCCGACCAGGCAGGCCGAGAGCAGCGCGAGGCCCTGCTGGCCGGTGGTCATCGTGATCGCCATGTAGGCGAGGAAGACGATCGCGCAGCGATCCCGCCGCGAGCCCGTCGAGGCCGTCGGTGAGGTTGACGCCGTTGCTGGCGCCGGCGAGGACGAAGAAGGTGAGGATCACGTAGACCGCCGGCCCGAGGTACAGGTGCGACATCCCAGACGCGGAGCTGCAGCCTCGGGTCGAGGCCGACCGACTGGAAGGCGAACCACCAGAGGAGCATCGTCGAGCGCGATCTGGCCGAGCAGCTTCCACGCGCGCCGAGAGGCCGAGCGAGCGTCGCTTGACGATCTTGATCCAGTCGTCGGCGAAGCCGAGCCCGGCGCTGCCGAGCGCGACGAGGAAGACGGCGAGGCTCTCGGTGTCGCGGTCGCTGAGCACCAGGTAGGGGATCGAGATCGCGGCGAAGATGATCAGCCCGCCCATCGTCGGCGTCCCGGCCTTCTCGTGGTGGCCCTGCGGGCCCTCCTCGCGGATCTGCTGGCCGAACTCGCGGTTGCGAAGGATCTCGATGAACTTCGGCCCGAGGAAGATCGTGATCAGCATCGCCGCCATGCCGCCGATCAGGATCTCGACCGCGGTCGATCACCGTCGAGGCCGACGTCGCCGCCGAGCGACGCTAGCGATGCGGCGTCACTCGCTCCGCCTCCGTCTCCTGCGCCGAGCTCGGCGCATGAGCGTGTCGGCGACCAGCTCGAGGCCGACCGAGCGCGACCCTTGATCAGCGCGACGTCGCCCTCGCCGAGCGTGCTCGGCGGCGAGCGTCGCCGCCTCGGCCGGCGTCGCGACCCACTCGTCCGGCGCGTAGTCGCGGGCGAGGTCGCCGACGCCGATCAGCGGGCTCGACCCCGAGCCCGCGGGCGAGCTCGGCGATCTCGCTCGTGGATACTCGGGGCCCGTCGCGCCCGAGCTCGGCCATGCCGCCGAGGACCGCCACGTGGCGGCCGCCTCCGGGCGTCGGCTCGGAGGCGAGGTGCTCGAGCGCGGCGCGCATCGAGATCGGGTTGGCGTTGTAGCAGTCGTTGAGCAGCAGGATTCCCCCGCGCAGCGCGATCCGCTCGCCGCGAAGGCGCGAGAACTGTATCCGCGACGCGTTCGCGCGCCATCGCCGCCGGGTCGAGGTCGAGCGCGACGCCGATCGCGACCGCGCAGAGCGCGTTGCGCAGGTTGTGCGTCCTCGGTGAAGCCGAACTCGAAGTCGGCCTCGCCGTGCGGGGTGCCGATCCGCGCCCGCATCGAGGTGCCCGCGCGCGTCGCCGCTGAGCGCGAAGACGTCGCCGCCGGGGCCGAAGGTGAAGGTCGATGAGCTCGTCGTGCAGGTGCGGCTCGAGCGCCTCCGCGTCCGCCGGCACGACGGCCCGGCCCTCGTCGCCGCGGAGCTCGAGCCCGGCGAGGATCTCCGCCTTCGCCTCGGCGATCGCCTCGAGCGTGCCGAGCAGCTCGAGGTGGACCGGGCCCGACGTTGGTGATCGCGGCGACGTCCGGCTCGGCGATCTCGCAGAGCTGGCGGATCTGGCCCGTGCCCGCGCATCGCCATCTCCATGACGAGGATCTCGGTCTCGCGCGGCGCCGACGAGCAGCGCCAGCGGCATGCCGATCTCGGTGTTGAAGTTCTCCGGGCTGGCGTGCGACCGCGCCGGGCAGCAGCGCCCGGGTGATGTCCTTGACCGAGGTCTTGCCGGTCGAGCCGGTGATCCCGACCAGCGGGCAGCCGATCGTGCGCCGCCAGCCGCCGCGCCATGCGCCTGCAGGCAGCGCTCCGGGTCCGGTGTCGAGAGGACCCAGGCACGGCCCTCGCCGACGCGACCGCGGTCGCCGCCATCGGGCTCCAGGTCGGCGGCGTGGCGGGGATCGACGACCACGCCCCAGGCTCCGGCCGCGATCGCGTCGGCGGCGAAGCGGCCACCGTCCACGTTGCTCGCCCGCGATGCCGAAGAACAGATCGCCGGGCCCGACCTCGCGCGAGTCGACGACGGCGCGCTCGGGGAACTCGCCCGCTCGCCGCGCACGGCGATCTCGGCGCCGCCCTCGGCGGCGAGCCGCTCGGCCGGGCAGGTCGATCACGCCGCCCCGACCCCCAGCGCCGCGCAGCTCGCTCCCGCGGCGACCTCGCGGTCGTCGAACGGGCTCCTTGCGGCCGCCCTCGAACTCCTGTCCCTGCTCGTGCCCCTTGCCGGCGATCACGACGAGGTCCCCGGCGCGGGCCTGCGCCGAGCGCCATCGCGATCGCCTTGCGCCGGTCGACCTCGACGACGACGTTGCGCGCGATCGTCGATCCCGGTCGAGGATCTCGGCGATGATCGCGTCCGGGTCCTCGGAGCGCGGGTTGTCGGAGGTGACGAAGCAGACGTCGGAGGCCGTCGGCGGCCGCGGCGCCCATCAGCGGCCGCTTCGCGCGGTCGCGGTCGCCGCCGCAGCCGACGACGCTGATCAGCCGGCCCGCCGGTCAGCTCGCGCGCCGCCGCGAGCACGTTGACGAGCGAGTCGGGCGTGTGCGCGTAGTCGACGAGCACGGCGAACTCCTGCCCCTCGCGGATCGGCTCCATCCGGCCCGGCACGGGCTCGGCCTCGCGCAGCGCCGCGACCGCGTCCGCGAGCGGCGACGCCGAGGCCGCCGGCGAGGGCGAGCGCGGCGAGCGCGTTCTCGACGTTGAAGCGACCGGGCAGCGGCAGCGCGACGCCATGCTCGCGCGCCGCGACGCGCGCAGCGTGAAGCGTCGCGCCGGCGGCGTCGAACTCGACGCTCGGTGGCGCTGCAGTCGGCCTCGGCGCCCGGCGGCCGAGAAGGTGACGATCTCCGTCGCCGTCCCGCCGCGCGCAGGTCGCCGCGAGCAGCCGCTGCCCGTACGCGTCGTCGACGTTGATCGCCGAGACCCGCGGCGGCTCGCGGCGGCCCGTCACGCCGGTGAACAGCAGCCGCTTGGCCTCGAAGTAGTCCTCCATGTCGGCGTGGAAGTCGAGGTGGTCCTGGGTCAGGTTCGTGAACGCCGCCGCCGGCGACGTGCACGCAGTCGGCCCGCCCGAGCACGAGCGCGTGCGAGGAGATCTCGATCGCAGCGGCGCGGTCGCCCGCGGCCAGCATCGCCGCGAAGGTGCGCTGCAGGTCGATCGCCTCCGGCGTCGTGCGCACCGCCTCGACGGTCTCGCCGCCGACGATCTGGCGGATCGTGCCGAGCAGCCCGCAGCGCATGCCCGCCGCCTCGAGGATCGAGCGCACCAGGAACGCCGTCGTCGTCTTGCCGTTCGTGCCGGTCACGGCCGCGAGCGCCAGCGTCGCGGTCGGATCGCCGAAGAAGCGCTGCGCGAGCGGCGCCATCGCCGCGCGGGCGTCGTCGACCAGGACCTCGGGCACCCCGAGCCCGAGCGGCCGCTCGACGACCAGCGCCGCGGCCCCCGCCTCGACCGCGGCCGGAGCGAACTCGTGCCCGTCGGAGCTCATCCCGACGACGCAGAAGAACAGGCACCCGGGCCGAGGCCTTGCGGCTGTCGAAGACCAGATCGGTGATCTCGGGGTCATCCGCTGCGGCGGCGGAGAGCTTCCCGATGTCGCCACAGAGCGCGCCGAGCCTCATCGGCAGGCGATTCTAGGGTCGGAGGGGGCGGCTGAGCCCACGACCCTGCCCGGCCCCCCTCGCCCGCGCACCAGGAGCGGGGCCGGCCACGAACCGGCCAACCAGCGACGTCACAGCGGGAGCGGGCGCGGCGGAGGTGCTGCTGTCGCCGGAGCCGCGCCCGCGCCCGCTCCCCGCCACCAACCCCTCAGTTGGGCGGGATCCCGAGGTAAGGCAGCGCGAACGACGCGATCTTGCCGAAGGCCGGCGCGGCGACCGTGCCGCCGTAGTAGTTGCCGCCCTTCGGGTCGTCGACGACGACCGCGGCGAGCAGCTCCGGATGATCGGCCGGCGCGAAGCCGATGAAAGAGGCGATGTACTGGGTGTCCGAGTAGGTGCCGTTGATGACCTTCTGGGCGGTGCCGGTCTTGCCGGCGAGCACGTAGCCGGGGACCGCGACCGAGGCGGTGCCGCCTGGCTCGACCACGCCCTCGAGCATCGTCCGCAGATCGCGGGCCGTCTTGCGGCTGATCACCCGGTGCCGCCTTGTTTCGGGGCTGCTTCTTCGCCGTCGATCGACTCGATCAGGCGCGGCGTCCGCAGCACGCCGCCGTTGGCGATCGCCGCGTACGCGGTGATCATCTGCAGCGGCGTCACCGCGAGGCCCTGGCCGATCGGCAGGTTGCCCATCGTCGAGCCCGAGTAGTCCTTGGGCCGCGGGACGATCCCCTGCTCCTCGCCCGGGTAGTCGATGCCGGTCGGCTTGCCGAAGCCGAACCGCCGCACCCAGTGGTCGAAGCGCGAGCCGAACTGGCCGTGGTTGAGCTTGAGGCCGATCGTGTCCGCGCCGACGTTCGAGGAGACCTTGAGGATCTCGGCGACGCTCATCGTCTCCGGGCCGCGCGCCTCGGCATCGCTGATCTGCCGGTCGGCGACCTGCAGCGTCGGCGGCAGGTCGAAGGTCGTCGTCGGCTTGACGAGCCCGTCCTGCTCGGCGCCGGCGACGGTGAAGGCCTTGAAGGTCGAGCCGGGCTCGTAGGTGAACGAGGTCGCCATGTTCGAGAGCAGGTCCGGCTTCGCGTCGTCGAGCTTCGTCGGGATCGACCGGGGGCCAGCTCGCCATCGCGAGGATGTCGCCCGACTGCGGGTTCATCACGATCGCGGTCGCCCCGTTCGGGTCGTAGGTCTTGCCGACCTCGTTCAGGACGCTCTCGGTCTCCGCCTGGATCTTGCCGTCGATCGTGAGCTCGACGTTGCCGCCCGTCTGCGCGTTGCTGATCGTGTTGCGGCGGATCTCGTCCCCGAGCGCGTCGCGCGTCACCGCGACCTGGCCGTCGGTGCCCTGCAGGACGCCGTTCTCGGAGCCCTCGATCCCGAACAGCCCCTGACCGTCGGTGCCGACGGCGCCGATCAGGCGGCCGCCGATGTCGCCCTGCGGATAGACGCGGCGCGAGTCGGGCAGGGTCCCGATCCCGGCGAGGCCGAGCTTCTCCACCTTGTTCGCCTCCGAGAGCGGCACCTGCCGAGCGACGTACTCGAAGCCGGAGTTGGCGGTCAGCGCCTTGAGGATGTCCGTCTCCTTGCTGCCCTTGATGAGCTTCGCCAGCTTCGCCGCCGTGCGCGGCGGATTCTTGACCTGATACGGCGTGGCGAAGATCGTCGCCGCGTCCTCGGAGACCGCGAGCCCCTCGCCCCTGCGGTCGAGGATGCTGCCGCGCGTCCCGGGCACGGTCACCGTCGCCGTCTGCTGCGAGTGCGCGTCGGCGCTGTACTGGCCGCCCTTGACCGTCTGCAGCCACGCGGCGCGCCCGAGCACGCCGACGAAGGCCAGCGCAAAGAGCGCGAAGAGGAGGCCGACCCTGCGCTCGATCAGCTTCACGCGCGCCGCTCCCTCATCCCGCTCAGGGGGTGACGCCGCCGAGGGACGGGTCGGTGGTGGAGGAGGTCGACGTGCTCGAAGGGGTGCTCGTGGCCGTAGTTGGCGCCGTCGGCGCTGCGATGGTCGGCGTGGAGGTTGTCGCCGCAGCCGTCGGGTCGGTGCTCGTCGCCGTCGCAGTCGCCGTCGGGTCGGTGCTCGTGGGCGCGGGGACGGGCGCAGGGGTTGTCGGCATCACCGTTGCCGACGCCGTCGCCGAGGTGCTCGGCAGCGAGGAGAGGCTCGAGATGTCGCCGCTGTGGAGCCGCTTGGCGGCGGCGGCGATGTCGGAGCGCTTCGACTTCAGGTAGGCGATCGCCTTCGGCGTCGGCGGTGTCGAGGCCCTCCTTGCCGGCGAGCTTGGCGATCCGATCGCTCGAGCCGAGCTTCGCGATCGTCGCGCCGAGGACGCTGTTGTCCTGCTCGAGCCGGTCGATCTTCTCGGCCATCGAGCTGCTCGAGGCGCTCATGCTCAGGCCCCAGACGTTGACGGCGACGATCCCGCCGAGCAGGCACGGCGAGCAAGCCGATCCAGGCGCGGCTGCGGGTCATCGAGACGATCAGCGAGGAGTCGGCGAGGCCGCTGACGGCGCCGGCGGTGCCGGCGACCGCGTGCACGGGCAGGCGCACCACGCCCGCAGGCGGCGTGACCCGCGAGCGGCGGGCCGGAGCGGCGGCGGATGAGCGCGGGCGCGAAGCGGGCTTACGGGCCGGAGCCCGGCGCGTGGTGGCGGCGCGCTTGGAGGGAGTCTGCACCCGCCGTGCGGGGGCGCTGCGGGCCGGTCGGCGCGCGGGCCGTCGTGCGGACGCTCGTTGCGGTGGCTGCCATCAGGAATTCCCTCCTCGCTCGAGCTTCACGGCCGCCCGCAGGCGGGCCGAGGAGGCCCTCGGGTTGTCGGATACTTCGCCGTCGGAGGGGGTTACGCCTCCCCGGGCGAGCGGCTCCGCCTCCGGCTCGTGGCCGCAGCGGCAGACGGGAAGCTCCGGCGGGCAGATGCACCCGCGGGCGAGGTCGGCGATGAAGCGCTTGACGCGCCGGTCCTCGTGCGAGTGGAAGCTGATCGCCGCCAGCCGCCCGCCTGTCGCGAGCAGCTCCCAGGCCTCGGGCAACGCCGCGTCGAGCGCGCCCAGCTCGTCGTTGACCGCGATCCGCAGCGCCTGGAAGGTGCGCTTGGCGGGATTGCCGCGGCCGAAGCGCTCGGCCGGCGGCAGCGCCGCCTTGACCGCCTCGACGAGCTCGGAGGTGCGCTCGATCGGGCGCCGGGCGACGATCTCACGGGCGACCGAGCGGGCGCGGCGCTCGTCGCCGTAGGAGCGGATCACCTCGGCCAGCCGCGCCTCCGGCCACTCGTTGACGACCTCCGCCGCGCTCAGGTCCAGGCGCGGGTCCATGCGCATGTCGAGCGGCGCGTCGAAGGAGTAGGAGAAGCCGCGCTCCCAGGCGTCGATCTGCATCGAGGAGACGCCGAGGTCGAAGATGACGATGTCGGCGCGGACGCCCTCGGCGCGCAGCTCTGCGAGCGCCTCGTCGAAGCGGGCGGAGAGCAGGCGCGTCTCGCACTCGGCCTCGGCCGCGAACTCCTCGAAGCGCTCGATCGCCGCCGGGTCGCGGTCGATCGCGATCAGCGTCCCCTCGGGACCGATCCGCTCGGCGAGCAGGCGCGCGTGGCCGCCGGCCCCGAAGGTGCAGTCGACGACGACGTCGCCCGGCTGGGGATCGGTGAGGCCGATGAGCTCGGCGGCGAGGACTGGGACGTGCTCGGCGGGCATGTAGGTCAGTGTGGCCATCCGCTCAGCTCTGCCCCGCCCCACCGGCCGGCGACTGCGCGGCGAGCCGCTCGGTCAGCTCCGCGGCGGTCGCGCCGATCTCCGAGCTCTCCTCGCCCCAGGCGTCGGCGCTCCAGATCTCGAGGTGATCGCCGACGCCGACGATCAGGGAGGGGCCGGCGAGCCCGGCGTGCTCGATCAGGTTGCGGTTGATGCGGATCCGGCCCGCCGAGTCGAGCTCGACCTCGTCGGAGCTGCCGAAGACGCGGCGGCGGATGCGGCGCGTGTCGGCGCCCATCGGGCTCAGCGGCGTGATCCAGGCCTCCTCCATCGCCTCGGCGGCGGCCTTCGGCCAGACCTCGACGCACTTCTCGACGCCCTCCATCACGACGACCCCGTCGGCGAGGGCGGCGCGCTGATTGGCCGGAATCGTGATCCGGTCCTTTGCGTCGAGGCTGTGCTCGTGCTGTCCGCGGAAAGCCATCTTGCTGGAGGAGGTCTGTGCTGCGTGTGCGGCGAATTCCGCCGGTGCTGAAAGAGAAAGGGCCGAGGTGAGGAGATGGGAGGAATCTCCACACCCCGGCCCTGGTGATCACAACTGGCGCGACACAGTACCCCACTTTTCGCCACAACGCCACACAAATCTGGTCAGGCACTACACAACCTCCGTCGGACGGAACTGCTACCGGTGCCTTTCCACGATGAAAACGGCTTGGACAAAGGGGTTGCGAGCGGTGGGAGACGCGCCCACGCCATCGCCCAGATGACTCCTCCCTGCAACCGGACTTGCAGTGCGCCCTTGCGCACGCGGCGATAGATTGCGCGGGCGATGGCCGGCGAGCCCCACGACAGCGCCCCGCCCGGAGCCGCCCCGGAGGAGATCGAGACGAGCGCCGCCACCCACCCCGGCGGTGCCGCTCGACACCGACGACACCCGCGGCGCTCACCTGCGCGGGCTGCTCCGCAACCCGTGGGTGATCAGCCTCACGGTCACCTTCCTGATCATCGCCTTCATCGCCGGCACCGCCGGCGGCGGCGCGGCGATCGGCGGCGGGGCCGCGGGCGCGATCCTCGTCCTGGCGCTGCTGATCGTCTTCGTGATCGCCTCGAACCGGGCCGAGGAGGACTTCTTCCAGCACCTACGCCGCCGCCCGCGGCCTCAACCGCCAGGCGAAGGGCTCGCTGCCCCCGACCACGCCGCTGCTGCGCAAGGGCGACCGCCGCTACGCCGAGCAGATCATGAACGGGACCCTGCCCAGCGGCCTGCCGGGAGCGCATCGCCCTCTACACCTACGAGGAGCGCACCCGCGACAGCGAGGGCCACGAGGACGTCGACTACTACCGCTTCACCGTCGTCATGCACGACCTCCCCGGCGTCGCGCAGAAGATCAGCAACGTCTTCTGCCAGCGCCGCTCCGGCTTCCGCTGGATGGACTCGGCCGAGGACGTCTTCCGGCGGATGAAGCGGCTCGAGCTCGAGAGCACCGAGCTCGACAAGCGCTTCGAGATCTTCTACGGCCCCGACGACGACGAGATCTGGCTCAAGCGCCTGTTCAGCCCCTCCTTCATCGTCTGGCTCAGCGAGCAGGCCCCGAAGGGCGTCGCCTTCGAGTGCTCGGCGGGCAGCCTCTGCGTCAACCGCAAGGGCCACGACGACAGCGCCCCCGAGCTCGACGAGATGTGCAACGCCGCCGGCGAGATCGCGCGACGGCTGGCCGAGGAGACGGAGCAGACGGGATCTGCTCCGGCTTGAGGGCGGGGCGGCGGTCGTAGCCGAGCCGTCGCGAGCGCCAGCAGAATCAAACGACCGTTTGCATTCACTGCCCAGTGTCGGCGCCGCTTTGCGCCTAGCCGCCGTGATCGTGACGCGTGCTAGAGCTACTCGAATTATGAACCGAGCCGCCGAGTCCGGCTTGAAGCAGGACCACAGTACCCGGCGCCGTTGGGGAAAGTTCCGCCAAGGCGCGCTCTGTAGGCCCCGGCACGAAGCTTGCGCTTCACGGCCCACGCGCCACGACGATCGACCTTCGGATGGGCAATAACGCGCCGATTGCCGCGATGGCGTCGAATAACCCTGAGGGCAACCCCAGTCGCGCACTCCCTGCTCTTCGAGCGAAGCCGGCCACGCAGTCCGCGCGGCGAGGCGGTCAGGCTGAGTCTCCGCCGGGCAAGCTTGGGACAACCGCGATGCCGATCGCCAGCCAGTACCGGGCACCGATCGCGTGAGTCTCGACGGCCATCCGCATCAGCATCGCCGCTGCTCCCGCCCCTCCCCACAAAGCGCGCCACAAAACCGTGCGTCGGCTCCCCACCATGGAGGACCTCCCCCGTCACCAGGACATCACCGCGGGTAGCCGCCGCTACGTCCTCAATGTATGTGGCGCGTCTTCCCGCGTAGACATAGGCGAAGCCCTGGTATCCGAATACGTCGCTCGGCACCCCGGAGCCCCTGATCAGCTCGAGGACATCTGTCGCCGCCGGTCCGGAACCGTGTCGACCACTCTGTGACGGAGTCGTTGGACCTCCGGCCGTGACAGCGCCATTGCCCCTGGCAAGCGGTCTGAAGGATCCCGCGACCCGAGTCCCGCCGGGGCCGAAACCGGGATTCAGGGCTCCGCCCGCGTCAACCCGCGCACCCCGCGGCCGACAGTTGCCAGTGACCCTGGAGCAGTCGTTCCAAGCGAGGAATAGGCCTCCGTCCGCCGTTGCCACAGCGCGCGTACCGCCGGCCTCGTAAGGGCCTCCGACGGGCGCGAACCCATGATCTGCGTAGGTTGTATCCGGACCCCCGGCGCCTGTTAGGTACACAGCGCCTCGCTGGGTGTCGGTATTGCCGGTCAGAAAGACTCGGTCACCAGGCCCAATGCCTCCATCGAGCGGCTCGAAGCCAGCAGGCACCTGCGCTCGCCCGTTCCCGTTCCAGCTGGGATCAGGTCGGCCATCCGGCAGCAGGCGGACCGCTCCGGGGCTTCCCCCGAACAGGACGATACGTCCTTGATGATCGACATCGACGTGCCCGAGCAGAACCGAGTCTCCGATTCGCGCAACGCCGTCACCGTCCCCGAACGCGGGGTCTAGCTGGCCATCCTTGCGTATAGCGGCAACATAGGTCGTGAAGTAGTCCTTCGAATGGCCAACCAGCAACAGATCGCCGTCGGCCGTCGACGCGACGTAGCCTGGCCGCTCGAACGCCTTGACGCTGATCACACCGTGGCTGCCGAACCGACTGTCGGGGCGGCCGGTCGCGTCGAGCATCACGACCGTTGGCGTCCCGCTCGGAGCGGCCCCGGCAACTGCGACTCTGCCGTCGGGCAACTCTGCGACGCCCGACACCGCCGCAATCATCGGCAGCGCGACCTGGCCGTACCGCCCGAACCCGGCGGCGGCGTCACCGGGGCGGGCCCCGGCCATGGGCGCCGGCAGGACCAGGAGTCCCAGGACCAACAGGACTAGGACTATCCGCCGCATTGGGTCTTTTGGTTTGCGGCCAGCCGCCGGAGTGTCTCATCCGCCGGCTTGCCAAGCGTTCCAAACAGCGCCGCGTCTGCCCGCGGCACGTCCTGGAGCCTGTGAACGATGAACATCGATGCGCGGCGCATCGACCGCTGACGTCTGAGGGTCGCCGGATTGGCTTTGGTGCCGTCGCCGGCCCAGTCCCGGTCGGGGTCGGATGCGAGGTGACCGTCGGATCGTGGCTGTCGCCGAGGGTGAAGGACGCGTGCGGAGCCCACTCCTGGGCGGCGGCGGTGGTCACGACGTTGTTGGGCATCAGCAGCTGGATGGCGCCGAGGCAGCTTCCGCCACCTGAGACGTGGCGGACGCCGTCATAGGTGGCCGAGGAGATGTAGGTGCCGGCGGGTGGGCGCCAGACCCACTGCGCGTAGGCGTTGGCGAGGAAGAGCTGGCTGGCGCGGGCCTGGTTGAGAAGGCCACTCGTCGTGGCGGAGTTGCAGCCGGCCCCCCAGCTGCTCGTGTTCGACGTCTCCCAGTGCCAGTAGGTGGCGCTCGGGGTGCCCTGGCTCGGGCAGCTGGCCCCGGAGCCCCAGTCGTAGTCCTCGATCACCGGGTCGACGAGGATCGGGAAGCTGTAGTCGCCGGAGTCGAGGCCGACGTCGAGCTCGAGGTCGGTGCCGGAGACGCGCATGTGAACGGGCACGGCAGTGCCGTCGGCGTCGAGTGCGGTTGGTAGCGGGCACCTCGGCTATAGGACCCTGCCCCTCGGAGATAGTTGCGCCGCCGGCGCCGTCGCCCTCGATCGAGGCGCCCTGCGGCAGATCGAGATGAAGCGACTGCGAGGCGGCGCTGTCGGCGGAGCGCAGCTGCCAGAAGGCCTCCATGCCGGTCGAAGTCGAGGAGGCGATGAAGTCGGTGTCGGGGCCGACGCCGCCGTAGAAGAGCTTGTCGGGGCCGACGAGCTGTCGGGGGTCGGCCTGATCGGCGCCCGCCGGGGTCACGGTGATTCCGTCGAGGCCGTGCAGCTCGATGCCGTCGGAGAGATCCTCGGGCATCGCCGGCTCCACCGTGGCGTTAGCTGGCTCGAGGGCGGGCCATCGGGACCGCCTGCGACCAAGGGTCGGATCGACGGGCTGAAGCTGGCCTTGCTCGGGAGCCCGAAGCGGGGTGTCGATTCGAGGCTCCGACGGTCGTCGTCCTGAGAAAAGGGTCACGAGGGACATCAGAAGTCTCGCTATCGAGCGACTGGAAGGACTTCGTGCAGCTCCGCGGCGGCCCTTGTAGAGCCTGGGTTGGTTCCACACCTCGATCCCGATCAGCCTACCCCAGCCCGCTGAGCAGCGCGTCGGCGTTGGCGGCGATGGCGGCGCCCACGAGGAGCAGCACCGAGGGGACGAGCAGCAGCGCGACCACGAGCTGGATCTTGGGCGCGGCGCGGGCGGCGTCCTCGCCGATCGCCCGGCCCTGCTCGGTGCGGAGCGCCGCTGCTTGGGCCTGCAGGCCGGCGGCCAGCGGTGAGCCCAGCCGGCGCGAGCGCTCGATCAGGACCGCGAGCCGCGCGAGGTCAGGGCCGCCCTCGGAGCCGAGCCGGGCCAGCGAGTGGGACTGCGGGGTCCCGCACTCGATCTCGGCCCAGGCGCCGGCGAGCTCCGCGTGGAGCGGCCCATCGGCGAGAGCCGTGCGGGCATCGGCGAGCAGCCGCGGTGGTCCAGCGCCGCTCTCCGCCCGCACGGCCATCAGCTCCAGGGCCGCAGGCAGGGCCCTGGCGATGGCCCGGCGGCGGCGCAGCGCGATGCGCTCGAGGACGAAGTCGGGCCCGGCTGCGGCGCAGAGCGGGATCGCGCAGCCGACCAGGATCGGCAGGCGCCCGGGCGCCGCGGGGGCCAGCGAGACGGCCAGCGGCAGCGAGGCGCAGGCCGAGACGAGCCTGGCGGCGAGCACGGCTCGCACGCCGACCCGGCCGTCCAGCCCTGCGGCCCTGATCCGCCGCTCCACCCCGGGCGTCGACGACGCCCGGAGCAGGCGGCCGGTCGGGGTGCCCCGGGCACGGGCGAGCAGCCGCCGCACCGCAACGGCCGCGGCCTCGCCGTACGCGCCCCAGAGCTCGTAGAGCGCCGCCGCGCCGAGCAGCGCCGCGGCGATCGCAGCGGGCGCGCTCACGTCCGCACCCGCCCGAGCCGCTGGATGACCAGCCAGGCGAAGACCTGCAGCCCGACGGCGACGCCGACCAGCACCGCGGAGAGCGGGTTGCCGAGCAGGCTGCCGAGGAAGCCCGGCGCGACGAGCTCGACCAACAGGCCGACCGCGAAGGGCATCGCCACGACCATGCCGCCCGTCAGCCGCGCCTGCGCGGTCGCCGAGCGCGCTTCGTCGCGTGCTCGCCCGCGCGCCTCGGCGGCAGCCGCGAGCCGCTCGAGCAGACCGACGAGGTCGCCGCCCGAGCGCTCCTGCGAGGCGATCGCCGCGACGAGCTCGCCCACCTCGTTGGAGCCGGAGCGGGCGGCCATCTCCCCGAGCGCGAGGCGGGGCGGCACGCCGAGCTCGAGGTCGGCGCAGACCCGGCCGAGCTCCGTCGCGGCGGGCCCCTCGAGGGTCGGCGCGAGGTCGAGGAGCCCACGGCGGATCGAACCGCCGGAGCCGATCCCGTCCGCGAGGCCGCGGGCGATCTCGGGAACCGCCGCGGCGAGCGCCAGGCGGTAACGGCGAGCGCCGCGCGAGATCAGCCGGCCGGCCACCCACGGCCCCAGCGCGGCCAGCGCCACCGCGGGGCCGGGGCCCGCGGCGATCATGGTCAGCAACGCGAGAGCAGCCCCGCTGAGCACGCCGAGGCGGCGCCGCTCGATCACGCTCGGCAGACTCCCCTCGCGACGGGTCCTGATCAGGGCCGCCGTCGCGGAGGCGACGTAGCGGCGCACGCTCGGCAGGCTCGAGATCAGCTCGGCGGCGGCGAGCGCGAGCGCGGCGCCCCCCGCGCCGGCGACGAGCGTCGGCAGGCCGATCCCCACGTCAGCCCCCGTCCCCGACGGGCCGGCGCCGTCCGGGCCCAGCGCTCCTGCAGCTCCACGCCCGCGCCCGTGCCGCGGATCTCCGCGTAGGAGACCGCCGCCCGACAGCCCCCCGGCAGGCGGCTGACGTGCACGACGCGGTCGAGCGCGCCGGTGAGCTGCTCGCGCAGCACCTCCGGGGCGATCCGCAAATCAGACATCAGCGCCAGCATCTCGACCCGGCGCAGCGCCTCGGCCGGACCGTTGGCGTGCACGGTGGAGAGCGCGCCCGCGTGACCGGTGTTGAGCGCCACGACGAGGTCCATCGCCTCGGGGCCCCGGACCTCGCCGATGATGAGCCGGTCGGGACGCATGCGCAGCGCGTTGCGGACCAGGTCGCGGATCGTGACCGCACCCCGCCCGTCGAGCCCCGGCGGCCGGCTCTCGAGGCGGACGACGTGCGGCTGCACCAGTCGCAGCTCGGCCGCGTCCTCGATCGTGATCACCCGCTCGCCGGGGTCGATGAACGCCGAGAGGGCGTTGAGCAGGGTCGTCTTCCCGGATCCGGTGCCGCCGCTGATCAGGATGCTGCGGCGCGCCTCGACGTCCGCCCTCAGCAGCTCCATGAGCTCTGCCGGGACCGAGCCGCGCTCGATCAGCTCCTGCGGTCCCGGGCGCAGCCCGGCGAACCGGCGGATCGAGATCGTGACGCCGTCCACCGCCAGCGGCGGGATGATCACGTTCACGCGCGAGCCGTCGGCGAGGCGACCGTCGGCGATCGGGCTGAGCTCGTCGACCCGCCTTCCGAGCGGACCGAGCACGCGCTCGACGACGTCGTGGAGCTGCGCCTCACTGTCGAAGGCCGACGGCAGGCGCTCGAGCCGCCCGCCGCGCTCGACCCAGACCTCGCGGTGGCCGTTGACGAGCACCTCCTCGACCTCGGGATCCGCGAGCAGCTCCTCGAGCGGGCCGAGACCGACCGTCTCGCGAAGCAGCTGCGCGCGCAACCGCGCCCGGCTCGGCTCCGACAGCAGCGGCGTCTCCTCGCCGAGCAGCGCTTCGAGCTGCTCGGCGACCGCGGGAGCGTCCCCTCCCCCGGCCGCGATCGCCGCCGCGCGATGGCGATCGATCAGGCGCCCGCGCAGCTCGTCCGCGAGTGCCTGCAGCCGCTCGTCGAGCAGCCGGCGTGGGTCGGCGGCGCGCCGGTCGCTCATCGGGCGAGCAACCTGACCTCGCGCGCGTAGTTGTCGGCCTCGATCACCGCCAGCGCCTGACTGTGGTCGAGGGCGAGCGTCGCCAGCCAGCCGCCGGCGCCGCTGCTGCCGTCGGCACCGGAACCGCCGCGGTTGGGCTCGAGCGCGAGCAGCCGCACGTCGCGGGCGAGGACGTGGACGCGGGGATTGGTCGTCGAACCGGGCTCGTCGGCCGCAAGGACGTCGACGCGCGAACCGGGGGCGGAGCCCGCGGCCGCCGGCGACCCCGGCGGCGCGCTGACCTCGACCTCGACCGGGCGCAGGCCCGCGGGCAGCCGGTGCGCCGGACCCGTGGCATGGGGAGCCCGGCGCCGGAGCAGGGACGCCGTCAGATACGAGCCGGCCGGGATGCGCACGGCCACCCGCGATCCGATCGCCGCCTCGGGGCCCGCGAGGACGTCCGGGGGCGCGAAGGCCGACGGGATTCGGCGCGTGGTCAGAGTGCGGCGTGCGCTACCTGCCTCGATCCGGCTCCCGCGCGCGAGCCCACGCTCGGCGACGACGACCGTGCGCAGCGCTCCGAACCGCTCCCCGCCGTCGCCGCCCCGGGCAGCTGCCCCGGCGGAGAGCCCGGCGCACGCGAGCGCCAACAGCCCCAGAGCGACGGCGCGACGGCGCACGCGGACGGGCGAGCGCCGGGGGCGTTCGCCGGCGGCCATCAGCGCCCGCCGGAGCCGTCGCTCCGCGGCAGCTCGACGCCCGCGACGATCCGGCCGTCGGAATCCGGGCGGGGAGCTATGAGGGCTCCCGCCTGCGCGGCGGCGACGCGGCCGGCGATGCGTAGGCCGTGGCCGCGGCGCGGATCGGCGAGCCCGCGCGGCCCCTCGCCCTTGCCTTTGGGCGGCCGCCGGCCGCGGCGGCGCCCGTTGCGCACCTCGAGCAGGAGCGAGCCGTCACTGACGCGCGCGCCGAGCTCGACCGGCCCACGGCCGTGCTCGAGCCCGTTCGCGATCAGGTTGTCGACCGCCATCCCGAGGTGCACGCGATCGGCCTCGAGCCGGACCGCCTCCGCCGCTCCCTCGACCCGGACCGACCCATCGCGGGCGACCCAGCGCCGGCGTGCGTCCTCGAGCAGCTCGGCGAGCGAGAAGGATTCGCGCCGCGCGCACGGGCGGCGGCCCGCCACGGCGTCATCGAGATCGGCGAGCGCTGTGCGCAGCTGCGCGACCAGCGGATCCTCATCGGTCCGCTCGGCTCCGAGCGCGAGTGCCTGCAGCGGGCGCCGGAGCTCGTGCACCGCCTCGCGCAGCGAGCGGATCCGGCGCCGCTCGCGTGCGCGGCAGGCGACCAGCACTCCAGCCGCGAGTAGCCAGGCGGCGAGGGTCAGCGCAGCCATCGCTCACGCCGCCTCGACAAGCCGATAGCCGACGCCCCAGCAGTTGACGACGAAGCGGCCGCGATCCGGATCGAGCTTGCGCCGCAGCCGGCTCGCGTGCGAGTCGAGCGTCCGGGTCCTCCCGGTCGTGCGAAAGCCCCACACGTCGCGGAGCAGCTCGTGCTTGGTGAACACCTTCGCGGGCTCGGCCGCCAGCGCCCGCAGCAGCTCGAACTCCTTGTTGGCGAGCCGCACCTCCCGACCCGCAACCCGGACCTCCCGGGTGGCCGCGTCGATCGTCAGCGGACCGACGCGGATCGGCCCGCTGCGCTCCCGCCCCCGGTCGGCGAGCAGGCGCTGCAGGCGCACCAGCAGCTCCGGATAGTGGAAGGGCTTGATCAGGTAGTCGTCGGCGCCCTCGCTCAGGCCGCGGACCCGGTCCTCGGCGCCGCTGCGACCGCTGATCACGACCACCGGCAGGCCGCGGTCGAACTCGGCCGCGGGCCCGTCGGAGGCCCGGATCCGGCGCAGCACGTCGAGCCCGGCCGCGTCGGGGAGGGCGAGGTCCAACAGCAGCGCGTCGGGCTGGCTGTAGCGGCAGAAGCGGAGGGCGTCGGCGGCGGTCGGGGCGGCGAGGGCGTGGTAGCGGTCCGCCTCGAGGTTGTCGACGAGCAGCTCGCGCGTCGGCTCGTCGTCCTCGCAGACGACGATCGTCCCCAACCCCTCGATCTCGGGCAGCATCTCTGTCTCCTTCGGTAGCGCGGCGTTCACATCCCGGCAAACCCCGGGTCGCAGGCGCGCGCCCCCGCGGACGCCGGCGCCCGCCGGGCAGGGATAGGTCCTACGAGTCCCGTGGCCCGCTCGCCGCCGCCCGCAGTTCCTCGAGGCTGCGCTTGAGCGCGGCGAACCGCTTCGCTCCCAGCACCTCTCGCCAGTCGGACTCGACCTGCTCGACGGCTTCCTTCACCGCTGCCGCCAGCTTCATTCCCCGATCGGTGAGGTAGATGACCTTGCCTCGCTGGTCCTCGCCCTCGGCTCGGCGCACGAGATAGCCGGCGCCCTCGAGCTCTCCGAGCAGGATGTTGATGTGCTGCTTGGAGCGCCCGGTGCGCGCGACGAGATCGCTCGGCCGGGCCTTGTGGGGACCTGGGAAGCCGATCACGGGGGCGTGACTGGGTCGCACGTCGGTGAAGCCGGCTGCGTGAAGGCGCTCGAAGATCCGATCGAGCGCCCACTCGTAGTTCTCGCGCATGAGCGCCGGCGTCAGCGGTTCGGTCACGCCCGGGTAGGGGCGTTTGCTCGGTGATCTGCGCGCGGCCATTCTCGTCAAATCAGTTTACTTGACATCTGGTCAAATTTTTATACAGTCCTCACGTAAGTCAAGATTCTTTACCAGGTAGCAGGAGGCCAGCCATGTCGAGTCAACTCACCCACACCCCCGCGGGAAGCGGCCCGCACCAGCTGGTGATCGGGAGCGTCACCGTGAGCAAGCTGCTCGGTGGCGCCGAGACGGAGGGGGAGCTGTCGCTGGTGGAGCTCCAGGGGCTGCCCGGCAGCGGCCCCGGCCCCCACGTGGATCCATGGCGCGAGAGCTTCTACGTGCTCGAGGGCGAGCTCACGTTTCGTTTCGAGCGGGACGGCGAGCTCGGCACCGAGGTCGCCGGCCCGGGCGACGCGGTCTCGATTCCGGCAGGCATCGCCCACGCGTTCAGCGTCAGCGGGTCCGGGCCCGCGCGCTATCTGATCATCGGCAACGTGGCCGGAATCGACGCGTTCTTCGCCGACGCCGGCGAGTCGATCGAGGAGCCGACGCTTCCGAGCGAGGCGCGCTCGTTCGATCGTGACCGGCTGCTGGGCGCTTTCGCCAAGCATGGCCTCACTCCGCACAGCTTCCCGGAGCACGCGTAGCGAGGGAGCCCTCCTTGGCCGCGCGGCGGCACCGAAACCTCGTGGTAGGGACCACGACGTCGTTCGGCGGAGAGACCGTGACGATGACGCCGCTCACCGGCCTCGCCGAGGTCTCGTCGCTTGGGTCCTTCATCGAGGGGGTGCAGATCTCACCGGACATGGCCGCAGTGCGCGGGGCGACACTGACGATCACGCCGGCTCACGCGGTCGCCGCCGGTCGGCTGCGCGCAGTCACTTTCGCCAAAGACGGGAGCGGCATGCAAGAGGTGCCGGTGCTGGTGTCGCACGGACAGCTCGTCGTGGGCTTCAGCGGGCTGGAGAGCGTGGCGATCCTCGATCACGGCAGCGGCAAGGCTGCAGTGGCTACCGAGCGCCGGGCCCCGGGCGACGGTCTCGGGGAGGCCGGCTACGGCCGGTTCTACGCCCAGCTGCTGTCGGGCACGGTGCAGGACTGGAGCGCCGGCAACCTCTCGGACGACGACTTCCTGTCCTCGGCGCGATCGATCCTCGACGAGTACAAGGCCGACATCATCAGCAACGAGGTCGAGCCGGGAGCGAAGGACGACGCCGCCGCCGAGCAGGCGATCCACGACCTCCTCGCAGAGGAGCAGCAAAGGCAACTCCTGGGGTTCGACCAGGACTTCAGCATCTTCTCCCTCGTCAACAAGCTGCTCGCAGGCATCTACAACCGCGCCCAGACGAGATGCGCACAGCAACACGACCTCTCGCAAGTGGACATCGCGCTGGACGCGTACCGGACGATGGTCCTCGCCGGGCATCCCGAAAACGTGCCGCTCGACAAGCTGTTCGCCTGCGTGCGCTTCAAGGTCAGCTTCGATTCGACCATGACCGAGGTCCACGGCGGCTCCTGGCACGGTACGAACACGAACGAGTACACGGGTGCGATCTCGATCAAGCGGAGCTTCCAGCAGGCGGGATACCCGCTCACGGGCCGAGCGACGGGCAGCTACGCCCAGGCGACCGGCAACACAGTGGGCGATCCCCAGGACTGCACCGACGTCCAAGGGACGGAGACCCCGCACCTCGACGAGGTTGGCGCCACCCCTGCCCCCGTCTCGGTCGGGGAGTTCAACGGGCCCTCGAATCGGATCAACGGGCCGCCGCCCCAGCTCGAGCTCGAGGTCGGCTTCCCGACGGAGACCTACCACGGCTACAGCACGGGCGACTGCCCCGACAGCAGCCCACCGGGCCCCGCGCCGATCTGGGCCGGGCTGTTCGGAATGGTCCACCGGGGAGAGATCGATGGAACGTTCCCGAACACGTATTTGCTCTCACTCAACCCCGGTAGCAATGCCACCATCGCGACCCGGACCTGGAACCGGTCCTTCGTGAGCGGCGACGACAGCGACACCGAGCATACGGTCGTCACCGTGACGCACAGGCCCGGGAAGTTCGCACCGCTCTGAGCCCACCGAGTCGCCGGCGCTCATCCGGTCGCCGGCAGCTCGAGCACGGCGACCGCCCGCCGCTCGCAGAGCATCCGGCCGGGTGCGACGCCGAGCTCGGTGCGGATCGGCTCGCCCGCTGCGTCGAGGAAGTGGACGTCGAGCGGGAAGCGCATCCCGAAGGTGTGGATCGAGCGGCAGCGCTCGAGCAGCAGGCCGGCCGGCGCCCGCTCACGGGAGAGCAGCGCGAGGCCGAGAAGCCGGCTCAGATGAGTGGCAGCGACGGGCACGCGCCACCCGAGGACGTCGGAGTCGGGCAGCCGCCGGAAGCGGCGGGGGATCCTGGCCGGCGGATGCGAGCGCGACGGCATGCCCACCCAAGCCCAGCGGGCGGCGGCATGCCCCCGCCGCCGGCCGGCGCACACAGACGGGGCCCGCCGCCGGGCAGGCGACGGGCCCCGTGGCGGAGATCCTCCTAGCGCTTCTTGCCGCCCTTGCCGTCGTGCTTGTGGCCCTTGCCCTTGCCGTCGTGCTTGTGGCCCTTGCCCTTACCGTCGTGCTTGTGGCCCTTGCTGTCGTGCTTTTGGCCGTGATGGTCCTGCTTGCTGGCCTGACTGGCCGGCGCAGCCATGGCGGCGGTAGCGCCGGCGCCGCCGAGCGCGAGGGTGCCGGCGGCCGCCAGGGCGGCGAGCTTGCTTCGGGTGATGAACATCTTTGACTCCTTTCCGAGCCGCCCGGGTGTGAGCGGCTTCGATCGAGAACGAGTGTGCCCGGCGGCAGGCCAACGGCCGGCAAACCCAGGGTTAGGAGCCGGTAAGGGATTGCTGATCCCTGCCTGGGGCCCCGAGCGCCCCGCGCGCGGTAACCGTCGCCACCCGCTCCCGCACTCCTCCTACGGCGGCTGGGTGCAAGCCTGCGTTCAGGCGACGCCGTGCAGCGACCCTGATCGTGAGCGTTCGAAAACATCCGGCTCCCGCGGCGGGGGAGGCCCGCGTCGGGAGGTCACAACTCTTGGAAAAGGCAACACGCAGAGGCAACTACGAGTCGGGCTCCGACTACGTTCTCGAATACGGAGAGCTCCGCTTCTCCTTCAACGAGAACGACTTCGCGCAGCGCGTCGAGCAGGCGGCCGTGAAGCTCAACTTCATCAAGCCCGGTCTCGCCCACGACGAGCTCCACGATCTCGTCGAGCTCGCCGTCAACGGCGAGATCCGCGAGTCCGCCTCAGCCCTCGGCGAGCACGTGAACGAGAACTGGGGCGAGCTCGTCGACGGCTCCAACCGCAGCCTCGTGCACTGGATCCGCCGCCTCGTCTTCCGCGGCGCCTGGCTCGATCAGCGCGTCAAGGAAGGCGAGCTCGACATCGTCTTCGACCCCGACACGAACACCTTCGGCTACATCCAGCCCGACCGCGACTCGGAGCCGATCGAGCTCTCGCGCGAGCCCTCCTGGGCCGCGCTCGCCTACCAGTCGTAGGTCAGAACCGTCTCGCACCGCCCCGGCCGGACCGGCGCACCGGCGCTCGCGTCGTTGGCCCTTGGCACCGAGCGGAGCGCGCCGTCGTCGCCCGGACGGCCCGCGTCGGTTCTACGTGGACTTCGGACGAAATATGCGTACAAACTCGACGTAGAACGCCGGGCAGCGAGACGCGCCTCCCGATCCTCTCCCTCGTCGCCCGCACCGTCGCGCCCTTCCGCCCGTAGGCGCAGACCCGCGCGGCTTCGGGGCCCGGATGCGTCGGCGCTACTTCGCCTCGGCGGCGAGGCGCTCCGCCGCTTCGCGGGCGTCGAGCCGGGCGAGCTGGGCGCGCAGCTCGCGCGCGGCCTCGAGCTCCGGGTCCTCGCGCAGCTCCTCCTCGCCGACGACGCGCGCGACGGTCGCGTCGAGGGCCGGGTAGATGCCGGCCTCCGCGAGCTCGCCGCTGAGGGCCACGGTGACGTTCTCGGTCGTGCGCAGGGCCTCGGCGACGCCCTCGCCGCCGTCAGTCAGCACGGTCGCGATCACGGTCAGCGACCCCGCCTCTTCTGAGGCGGTCTCACGGCCGGCGGCGAAGATCGGCTTCACGGCCCCGGGATCGTCGGCGGCGACCGCGAGGCGGGAGAGCGAGTCGATCAGGACGACCACGTCCTCCCCGGCCTCGACGCGGCGCTTCGCCTGCGCAATCGCGAGCTCGACGAGCCGCAGCTGCTCCTTGGGCCGCATGTCGGCGGTCGCGATCGCCAGCTCGGCATCCGGCAGCGCCTCGCGCCAGGCCGGCGCCTCCTCGGGCCGCTCGTCGATCAGCACGACGACGACGCCGAGCCCCTCCTTGCCGCTCAGCTCGCGGGCGAGGGCGCGCAGCAGCGTCGTCCGGCCGGAACCGCGGGCGGCCTCGACGAGCACGCGCTGGCCGCGGGCGAGCGGCACGAGCAGGTCGAGGGAGCGGATCAGGGTCCGCTCGTTGCCCTCGAGCCCCTCGCCGCTGAGCTCGAGCCGGCGGTGCGGGTGCCTGGCCTCGAGCTCCTCGAAACGCGAGCGCGGCGCACCCGGCTCGGCACCGTTGACCGTATCGATGTGGATCAGGGCCGGATGGCGCTCACCACGGCGCGGCTTGCGGGCCGGTCCGCTGATCAGGTCCCCGTCGTTGAGCTCGCAGCGGCGGATCTGCGAGGGCGAGACGTAGACGTCCCCCTCGTCGTCCGGGTCCTCCTCGCGACGGACGAAGCCGTGGCCGCGCGAGGTGATCTCGAGCACGCCGGTGACCGGCGCGCCCTCCTCCTCCTGCTCGTCCTCGTCGGAGCCCCTCTCGTCGTCGGAGCCCTTGTCGTCGTCGCGACGGGAGCGATCGCGGCCCCTGCCGCCGCGCCGGCGGCGAGAGCTCTTACCCGACGCGGATTCGTCGCGCTCGGCCACGGGGCCGTCGTCGGCGGAATCGTCGGAATCCCCGAGCGCGTCGATCAGCTCGTCGCGGCTCAGCATCCGGTAGCGATCGATTCCCCGCTCCCGCGCGAGCTCGTGGAGGTCGGCGAGGTGCTTGCTCTTTAGTGAAGTCGGCATCCCGCGGCAGGATAGAGAGCGTCCCGACGCCTCGCTCAGGCCGCCGCACCGGCCGGGTCGCAGCCCTCGGTCGCGAGCTCGCTCACCCACGCCTCGGCCTCGTCGCCGATCCGCCGCCGGTCCCAGCCGAGCTCGGCGCCGAGCGTCTCGGCGACGGCCCTCACCGAGTCGGCGGTGCGCAGCTGCGGCGCGGCGACGAGCCCCAGCCGCGTGCGCCGCAGCAGGACGTCGCCGACCGTTCGCGCCTGCTCGGAGCGCGCCGCGAGCACGACCTCGGCGAGCAGGTCGGGGTGCCCGGGAACGATCGGGCGCGCCAGCTCCGGGCGCTCGGCGGCGAGCGCGAGCACGGCGCGCGCCTGATGCCCGTAGCGGAAGCCGAGCTGCGCGGCCGCCTCGTCCGGGAGCTGGCCGGGCTCGAGCGGTGCCGGCGGCGTCAGATCCTCCGGCGAGGCCTCCATCCCGAGCGGGATGTCGGCCGTGCGGCAGGGCAGGTCCCGCCCCTCGCGCTCGGCGATCCGGTCGACGATCTGCTTCGCCATCCGCCGCCAGGTCGTCAGCTTGCCGCCGGTGATCGTCAGCATCCCCGACGAGGTCTCGTACAGCTCGGCCTTGCGCGAGATGTCGACCGACTTCTTCGGGTCGCCGGTCGAGATCAGCGGTCGCACGCCCGCGTAGGCGCCGGTGAGGTCGTCGCGGTCGAACTCGACCCCGAAGTAGCCGTTGACGGCGTCGAGCAGGTAGTCGATGTCGTCGCTGCCCGGGCGGACCTCGTCGATGTCGCCGTCGTAGTCGTTGTCGGTCGTCCCGACCAGGGCGCGGCCGTACCAGGGAAGGACGAAGATCGTGCGGCCGGCGCCGGCGGGGACGATGCAGGCCGCGTGGTTCAGCGGCAGCCGCTCGAGCGGCAGGGTGATGTGGGTGCCCCGGCTGGGGGCGATGCGCGGCACCTCGGTCTCGTCGAGGATCTCGCCCGGCTTGATGCGGTCAGCCCACACGCCGGTCGCGTTGATCACGTTCTCGGCCCGGATCTCGAGTCGCCCGCCGCCCTCGCGGTCGACGGCGACGACCCCGCGCGCCCTGCCGCCGTCCTCGAGCAGCGAGGAGACCTCGACCCGATTCGCCATCACCGCCCCGAAGCGCTCGGCCTCGCCGAGGATCGTCAGCACCAGGCGCACGTCGTCGGTCTGGCAGTCGTAGAAGAGGTAGGCGCCCTTCGGCTCGCGCGACTCCAGCGCCGGCACGTAGTCGAGCGTCTCCTCGGCCGAGATCGTGCGGTGGCGGTCGGGCGACCAGGCGGCATCCCCCTCGCCCTCCGCCTCCCCCCGCGGGCGCTGCCGGCGCCCCTGCCCGACGCGCGTCGTCGCCATCACGTCGTACATGTTGAGCCCGATCCCGATCTTGACGTCGCGGCGGTCGTCGCCGAGCGTCGGCACCAGATAGGGCGTCGGGTAGACGAGATGCGGGGCGAGGTGGACCATCAACTGGCGCTCGAGCAGCGCCTCGCGCACCAGCCCGAGATCGAAGTTCTGCAGGTAGCGGAGCCCGCCGTGGACCATCTTCGAGCTCCGGCTCGAGGTGCCGAAGGCCCAGTCGTTGCGCTCGACGATCGCGGTCGAGTAGCCGCGGGAGGCGGCGTCGAGGGCGACGCCGGCCCCGGTCACGCCGCCGCCGACGACGACGACGTCGAAGGGCTCCGCGGTCAGCTCGTCGAGGGCACGGGCGCGCTCGATCATCGGCTCGCGGGGACGGGTCGGCTCACCCGGCGGACGCTATCGGCTCCGTCAGTCGAGCCACGTCACGTAGTCCGATGGATCCGCGCGCTCGGGCCGGCGCTGCTCCTGCACCGGCTCGCCGAGATAGATCAGCCCGAGCACCGTCTCCCCCGCGCCGATGCCGAGCGCCTCGCGGCCGGCCGCTTCCCGAAGCACCCCCGGGGTGCGCCAGTAAGCGGCGAGACCGCGCCCGTGGGCGGCGAGCAGGACCGCGTAGACGGCGCAGGCGGAGGCGTGCAGATCCTCGGTCGCGGCGACGGGATCATCGGGGTCGGCGAGCGCGGAGGCGGCGATGAGCGTCGGCGCGCGGTCGAGCTTCGGTGCCGCCTCCGGCCCCGCCGCCTCCTTCAGTCGCGCGAGCGCGGCGGGCCCGACGACCCGGAAGCGCCACGGGTTGGTCAGGTGATGGTTCGGCGCCCACCGGGCCAGCTCGAGCAGCTCGGCGACGGTCTCGGCCGGCACGGGCTCGGGCCGGTATGCCTTGTGCGTGCGGCGGGTGCGGATCGCTTCCTCGACGTCCATCGCGCCCAGGTTCGCAGACGAACGCGCCCGCGGCGGCTCAAGGGAGCCGGCGTCGATACAGAAGGAAGCCGCCCGCGAGCAGCCCGGCAAGCACGCCGAGCCCCGCGAGCCAGACGGCGGTCGCGGGCAGGGAGTCACCGCCCGCGCTGCCCCCGGCGCCGTCCGGCGCCGCAGCCGGGACGTAGGCCGCGAGCGCGCCCGGCTTCGCCTTGACGGCGTTCGCCCTGCGCTTGCTCGCGCCGGTGGCGCGGTCCGGGTGCGACCCACCGTGGGCGCGGTGCGAGGCCCGCGAGGATTGCTTTCCGTTGCCCCCGCCGCCGCCCGTGCCGCTGGAGGCAGGGCTGGCGTTCGCGCTCGAGCTCGGTCCGGAGGCGCTCGTTCCGCTCCCGCTCGAGCCCGACCCCGAGCCGGACCCGCCCGAGCCACTTCCGTGGCCACCGCCGCCGCCGCCCCCGTGGTTCCCGCCACCGCCCCGCTTGCGCGGGACCGCGGCGATCGGGAACGGCTTGCGGGCGATCGCCGTAAGCGCCTGCGCGGTTACCCAGACGGGGGTCTGGTCGCTGCTCTTCGAGTAGGCGTAGTGGCCGTCGCCGCGCTTGCGCGCCCGCAGGTAGTCGAGCCCGCTGTGTCCGTGGGTCGCGACTCGATCGGGATCGACCCCGGCGGCGATCAGCCCCTGGACCGCCCACGCGGTCGACTGCGCGTTCGAGCCCGACCCTTTGACCAGCGCCCAGCCGCCGTCCCGGTTCTGGCTCCGCCGCAGCCAGTGGACGCCGTCGGCGACGGGCCCATCGGCGCCGAGCAGGGCGAGCGCCTGCAGCGCCGCGCCCGTGCTGTCGGGCTCGCTCGCGCCGCCCGCGGTCGAGGCCCAGCCGCCGTCGGAGCGCTGCACGTCGCGGAGCCAGCGAGCCGGACGCTCGAGCGCGCCGTGACTCTCCCCTGCAGCGACGCGGGCGAGGATCGCGAAGGCGGTGAGGTTGACCTGCTTCTCGTAGGAGCCGTTGTGGGACTGCCGCTTCCGCAACTGCGCCGGCAGGTCGTGGCCGGCGAAGCGGTCGGCCCTCACTCCGGCTCCGTGCAGGGCCAGGATCGTGCGCTCGAGATCGCCGGTGGAGCGCAGCTTGCCGGCGTTCGCGCGCAGGAAGTCGACCGGGTTCTTGCCGCCGCTGGAGACGTCGCGCGGGTTGACGCCGGCCGCCTCGAGCCCGAGCATCGCCCAGCCCGTCATGCCCGGGTTCGTGCTGTAGCCCGGTCCGGTGCCCCAACCGCCGTCCGAGCCCTGGGCCGAGCGCAGCCAGGCGGCGGCGCCGCTCGCCGAGGCCTCGGCGTCCGCCGCCGCGGCGCGGCCGGCGCCGAGGGCGCCTCCGAACAGGGGCAACGCCAGGCCGAGCGCGATCAACGCGACCGCCAGCCCGCCGCCGGCGGCGGGACGCGCGGGAGCGGCGTCCGTGCCGCCGGCGAGCGGCACCCACTCCACGTCGAAGCGCTCGCGGTAGCGGTCGACGATCCGGACCAGCGCCGGGCCGGCGGCGAGCATGATCGCGGCGTTGCCGACCGCGTGGGCGACGTTGAACGGGATCCCGCGCGCCGAGAGCGCCAGATACCGCTCCAGCGACTGCTCGCCACCGAAGCTGACCATCGTCGAGAGGTCGAGCAGGGCGCCGTAGGCAAGCCCCGCGATCGCGGCGGCGACGGCCAGGCCCATCCGCCCGAGCCGCCGGCCGCTCACAGACGCGAGCAGGGCGCCCCCGATCCCGACCAGCCCCCAGCCGGCCATCTGCCACGGCGTCCACGGCCCCTGGCCGAGCCAGAAGTTCGAGATCAGCGCCGAGAGCGCCCCGACCGCGAAGCCGGGCGGACCGCCGAGGGCGTAGCCGGCGATGAGGACCACGTCGGTGGTCGCGACGACGTTCGGGATCGGGGCCAGCACGAGCCGGCCGGCGACGCCGAGCGCGGCCAGCGCGGCCACGGCGGCGACGACCCGGGCCGAGGGACGGGAGCGCTCGAACCAGACGCCGCCCGCGAGCAGAACCAGCGCGAGGCAGGCGAAGATCGAGAGCTGCCAGCTCATCGCCGGCCTCCGGCCTCTGCTGCCGGCTCGCGCCCGGCGAAGAGGGCGGCTCCCGAGCGGGCGTGATCGCCCGCCCGCCGGTGATCCGGGCCACCTCGGTCGCGAAGTACCAGCCCCCGGCGAGCATCCGCCCCGTGGGCCCGTCGGCGAGCACCCGGCCGCGGCCGAGCAGCACCACCCGTTCGCTCAACGCGGCGGCGAACTCGACGTCGTGCGTGGCGACGAGCACCGCGGCGCCGGCCGCGGCCAGCCCCTGCAGCCACGCGACGAGCTTCGCCTTGCGCTCCCGATCCAGACCCCGCGTCGGCTCGTCGAAGCAGACGAGGCCGGGTGGCTCCCCGCCGGCGCCGCGACCGGCCATCGCGATCGCGAGGGCGAGCCGCTGGCGCTCGCCGCCGGAGAGGTCCCGCGGGTCTCGCTCCCGGGCCACGTCGAGGCCGACGGCTGCGAGGGCCAGGGCACCCTCGGGCCCGGGCAGCTCCTCGTCGATCCGCTCGCGAACGAAGTAATCGTCGGGACGCTGGCCGACGAGAGCGCACCCGCGCGGCACCTCGATCGTGCCGCCCGCGGGCTCGAGCAGCCCCGCGGCGGTACGCAGCAACGTGCTCTTGCCGGCGCCGTTGGGCCCGACGAGGGCCACGACCTCTCCCGCCCCGAGGCGCATCTCGACGCCGGCGAGGACCTCGCGCGGCCCGGTCCCCGCGTCGAGCTCGACGCGCAGATCGCGCGTGAGCAGCGCCGCGGGGGCCTCCGTGGGGGTGCCGCCGGCCTCCGCCGCCCCGGGGACGGTCGGCCGTGGCCGACCCCTCACGCCCCGCGAGCAACGCCCGCGCCTGCTTGACCGAGGTCGGCCGCTCGGCGAGACCGGCGAGCTCGAACAGCTGCATCCCGGGCGTTGCCAGCCAGGGCGCAGAGCCGGTGGCGAAGGCTCCGAAGCCGGCTCGTTCGCCGTCGTAGGCGATCAGGCCGCGCTCGAGCGCGATCACCCGGTCGGCCGCCGGCAGGCAGCGCTCGAGCCGGTGCTCGCCGAGCACGATCGTCACCCCCCACTCCTCGTTGAGGCGCCGCAGCAGACCGATCAGCTCATCGCCCGCGACGGGGTCGAGCTGCGATGTCGGCTCGTCGAGCAGCAGCAACGGCGGCCGGGTGACGAGCGCGGCGCCGATCGCGACCCGCTGCAGCTCGCCGCCGGAGAGCGTGTCCGTGGTGCGGTCGAGCAGCCCCTCGACGCCGAGCGCGAGCGCCACCTCCTCGACCGCCCGGGCGGTCTCGTCCGGCCCGCGGCCACGCAGCTCGAGCGGCAGCTCGAGCTCGGCCCGGACCGTCGTCGACACCACCTGCGACTCCGGCTCCTGCGCGACGAAGCCGACGTTCACGGCGAGCTCGGCGGGGCCCGCATCGCGGGTGCTGCGGCCGTCGACGATGACCTCGCCCTCGAAGCGGCCGCCGTGGAAGTGGGGCACGAGCCCGCAGGCGGCGCGCAGCAGCGTCGACTTGCCCGAGCCCGAGCGACCGGCGAGGACGACGAACTCGCCCTCGGGCAGCTCCAAATCGAGCGGCCCGAGCGCGGTCGCCGCGGCGCCCGGATAGCGGTAGGCGAGCCCGCGGCAGCTCAGCACCGGGGGCCTCATCGCGCCCTCCCCCGCTCGCGCTCCGCCCGCAGCCGGCGCAGCTCGCGCCGCGAGCAGAACGGCAGCGCCGCGAGCAGCGGCAGCGCGGCCGCGAAGGCCACCGTGCCCGGCTCGAGGCCGCCGGAGATCGTCGGGTAGACGTCGATCGCGCCCACGCCCGCGCCCCCCGCCGCGATCGCCGCCGCGGCCGTTGCGGCCCCGACCAACGCCATCGTCAGCTCGCCCGGAACGCGTCGGTAGCGGACCCGTGCCGGGCGGCCGGGCAGCCCGAAGCCGCGCAGCTCGAGCGTCGCCGCGACGTCGACCGAGCGGTCGAGCGAGCCGGCGACGAGCCGGCGCGCCAGGGCTCCGCGCGAGACCGGCGCGGCCGCGGGCCCGCGCAGCGAGGCGGCCTCCTGCAGGCGCATCGAGTCCGCCGCCGCGAGCGGCACCAGGCGCGAGATCAGCGTCGCGGTGATCGCCGAGCGGGCGGCGAACGGGCGCACCGCCTTCAGGATCCGATCGGGGTCCACGCAGGCCGACCAGACCGCGAAGATCGCGAGCGCGACCAGGATCCTCAGGGCGAGGATCCCGCCCTCGGCGAGCGCCTCGAGCGTGACGTCCACGCGGCCGAGCAGCGGCACCTGCCCACCGCGGAAGAGGATCGTCTCGCCGCGGTCGGTGACCAGCGCGTTGACGGCGATGACCGTCGCGGCCAACACGACCCCGTAGCGGAGCGGCGCCAGCGCCGGCCGGAGGGCACCCGAGGCGGCGGCTGCAAGCAGCGCCGCGGCACCGGCGGCGAGCAGCACGAGCGGGCTCGAGAAGCTGAACGCGATCGCCGCCAGCGGCATCAGGTAGACGGCGGCGACGAGCGGGCGGGCGCGGCCGAGCGGTCCCGGTCGCGGCGAGTATGCGAGCGCCGCCCTCATCCGTTCCCCCCGCAGGATCCCGCGGATGCGCCCGCGACGGGTCCCTGGGCCGGCAGCGGGGTCGCCGCGCCCGCGGCCGTCGCCACCGCGTAGTGGTCGCGCAGCCCGTCCCCGCCGAGCAGCGCGGCCGCATCCGCCGCCTCGGCGGCGTCCGTGCCGGAGACCACCCATGTGGGCTGCTCGTCGCCGCGCTGCGTCGCGGCAACCCAACCCGCGACTGCGGCCTCGCCCTCGGTGCCGCCGTCGGCGCCGAGCAGCTCCAGCCCCCAGCCTCCGTCGCATTCGCGCGGCTTGGCGTAGACGCCGCTCGTCCCCGGCCCCTGCTCGAGCTCGCGCGCGGTGCGATCGGAGCGGACATCGGCCCAGCTGCCGACCAGCACGCGCAGCTCCGAGCCGGGATCGGCCCGCGGGACCGTGCCCTTGGCGACCGAGAGATCGGCCCCCGCGTCACGCAGGGCTTTCTCCGTTTCCGCGCAGGCGTCGTCGCGACCGCTCATGCAGGTGAGCTCGGTCGGGCGGCGCTTGCCGTCGTAGCCGCTGCGGAACGGCTCCGGCCAGGAGCCGACCACCGCCGGCACGCGCTAGGCGCTGCTCCAGTCGCGGTAGTCCCACCAGATCGCATCGCCGGGATGGACTTGGGCCTCTCCGGCGCCGATCGGCGACCAGTAGCCGTTCACGTAGAAGAACCAGTCGTAGCTGCGGCCGGAGACGATCGCGTTGCCCGCGACCCCGTCGATCGAGTCGATGAAGTTGCCGCCGTAGCTCGTCTTGATGTCAGCCTCGCGGTCGAGGAACCGGGCCACGGTCTCGGAGGCGGGCGGGTCGGTGTCGGTGGCCTCGGCCAGAAGCTTGTCGCCGAAGTCGCGCGTCACGCGCAGGGTCGCCGTCCCCTCGCTGCTGGGCCCGGCGCCGAACCCGCAACCCGCGATCACGGCGGCGAGCATGCCCGCCGCCGCGACCGCGAGTGTGCGGGCGCCGGTCACGTCAGTGCCGCTTGATCCGCTCGCAGCTGCGGCGGGCGACGACCTTCTGGTGGCGCCGGGCCTTGACGACGTCCTTGCCCGGGCCGCACTTGACGATCGGGGGCGCCGAGCTCCGCGAGGGCTTGACGTTGATCACGTCGCGACCGCGGAAGGCGTCGATCACGGTCGGTCGCTTGCTGCTGCGGATGTGGTCGCGGCCGTCCGTTCCCCGGACCTTGAGCTCGTGACCCTTCGGGCACCTTCCGCCGACCCCCTTCTCGCAGACCTTGACGACGGGCGAGGGAATGGCCCCGTCACGGACGGCGTGCAGGCGCGTCTCGGCGCCCCGGATCGGCACGCTGGCCTTGCCGTCGGCGCCGGTGACGATGTTCGTGCCGGCGATCTTCGCGCCGGCAGCCGGGGTCCGCTTGCCGCTGTCGTCGTAGGCGGTCACCTTGACGGGGATCCGCTGCCCGCGCTTGACCTTCGCGGGCGCGCGGATCTCGAGCTCGTCGGGCGTGGGGTCGTTGTAGTCGGTGATCAGGTACCAGAGGATCTGATCGCCGCGATGCACCTTCGTCTGATCGCCGCCCGTCTGCGAGCCGACGTGGTTCTGCTTCAGGTACCAGTAGCCCGTCGACGGCGCGACGGCGTGGCCGAAGCCGCAGACGCCGAGCCCGAAGTCGAACGAATCGGTGATCCGCAGGGGGCGCAGCTTCCGCTGGTAGGTGGAGGCATCGGCGACGATGCCGAGCGCGGTCGGCCCCGGCACCTTGACCCTGGCACCGGAGCCGCCGGTGCCCTGCCCGAAGCAGTCCGCCTTGCGGGAGGTCTTGATCCGGGCCGTGCCGGTGTATTGCCGCTGGTCGACGAGGGTCTTGCCGTGCGAGTCGACGACGCGAAGGTCGGCGCCGACGCGGTGTTCGGAGGCCTCGGCCGACGCCGCGGCCATCATCGTCAGGAGCGCTGCTGCGAGGCACGGCAGAAGCCGGCGCAGCCGCGGGGAGTGTGTGGACATGAGCCACCCTTTCCTCGAGGGTTTTCAGCTGGGCCGACGCCGGGTCTCCTGGCTTACGGGTATTTCCGCCGCGCCTTCCCGGGGCCCGTCGGGCTCCCAGTGGCTGCGGCCGCTCTCACGGCGGAGGCGGCTACGCGTGCAGCGAACTCACCCGGTCACAGTGGCGGGACCGCGCCGGCTTCACACCGGACTTCCCTGAACACCGACCGTTATGGACGCGGCCAGTCTAGTTCAGATCGCGGCCGCCGCGGGCCGCACCGGAGGACGACTCAGCTCGTGCGCTCCTCGACCGTCTTGACGAGCTTGTCGACGACCTCGGGCATCGCCTTGCGCATGCGCGAGAGCTCCCAGTGCTCGATCTTCAGGGCGCGCACGACCGAGGTCGCGATCACCGAGGCAGAGCGCTCCTGCTTCTCGAGCAGGCCCTGCTCGCCGAAGACGTCGCCCGGCCCGAGCGTGGCGAGCTCCTCGCCCGCCCTTTCGACCTTGACCGTCCCCTCGTCGATGCAGAAGAAGTCGTTTGCGAACCCGCCCTCCTGGATGATCACCTTGCCCTCGGGGAACTCGACGAGCTGCGTGAACGGGGCGATCTTCGCGAGGCTTTCCTCGGGGACACCCTCGAACAGCGAGAACCTCTTGAGCTGACTGGAATCCAATGCGCACTCCTCGGGTTGAGACGTTGGGAACCTACCCGAAAAGGACGCGTCTTTGGGCAGCTCGCCGCGCTGTGTGGGCGCCCTCACGCACGATAGGCTCACACCGGCGGATCGCTTCCGGTAAGAGACCGCTCCGCAACCGTGATCGTCCTCATCGTCATCGTCGTCCTGATCGTCGCCGCCGGCGCCTTCGTCTGGCTCACCTACAACCGGCTCGTGGCGCTCCGGCTGGCCTGCGAGAACTCGTGGTCGCAGATCGACGTGGCGCTGAAGCTGCGCCACGATCTGATCCCGAAGCTGGTCTCGGCCGTGAGCGGCTACGCCGAGCACGAGCGCGAGACCCTGAGCCAGGTGACCGAGCTGCGGACCGAGGCGGTCGGCGCCGACGAGGCCGGCCCCGCCGAGCGCGGCACCGCCGAGGCGCGATTCGGCGGCGGCATCGGCCGCATGCTCGCGGTCGCCGAGGACTACCCGCAGCTGCGGGCGACGGAGAACTTCCAGCGCCTGCAGACCGAGCTCTCCTCCGTCGAGGAGAAGATCTCGATCACGCGCCGCGTCTACAACGACACGGTCCAGACCTACAACACGAAGATCCAGGTCTTCCCCTCGAACCTGGTCGCCGATGGTTTCCGCTTCCAGCGACGTGAGTTCTTCGAGGCCGGCGCCGGCTCCCAGATCGCACCGACGGTCTGCATCGGCGCCGCCGGCGGCCGCGACGTGAGCATCGGCTCGTTGATCTGGAAGGTCCTCTGGCGGCTGGCGGTCGTCGCCATCGTGCTCGGCGTGCTCGCTGGTCCTCCCCACGCTGTGGATCCCGAGCGAGGGCACGAACAAGGACTTCGACATCACCGAGGCGAACACCCGCGTGGAGCTGCAGCCCGACTCGAGCCTGCGGGTCACCGAGAGCCTCGACTTCGTCTACCACGGCGGCACGTTCACCGGCGCTTACCGCGACATCCCGCTCAACGAGGGGGCGCGGATCAGCCGACGTCCCGGTCTCGCAGGGCGGCCGGGACTACAGCCCGGGCGGCAACACCGCACTCGGGTCCTCCGACCGGCCCGGACTCCTTCGGGGTCGAGCAGCATCCGCAGTTCGAGCGCATCGTCTGGCACTACGCGCCGACCGATGCGGCGACCACCTACCGGCTCAGCTACGACGTCACGGACGCGGTCACCGCCTACGCCGACGTGCTCGACGTCGGCTGGACGGTCTGGGGCGATCAGTGGAAGTTCTGGCTCGACGACCTCTCGGCGCCAGATCACGACGCCCGACGGAACCGACCCGACCGAGGCCTGGGTCTCGAGCCTTCTGCGCAATCAGCACTGCGACGACGGGACCCGCGCGCTCGGCGCCGACCCCGAGATCGACGGCGGGCAAGCGTCCTTCTCCGCCCGGCGGGTGGAGGAGGGACACGAACGTCGTCTTCCGGGCGCTGGTGCCCCGCGCGCGATGCGCAGCTCGCCGCGGCGCGCGGGCCGGCAAGCGGCAACGGCGCCGACAAGGTCGACGCGCAGGAGCAGAGGTCTCGACGACACGAGCGCCTGGACGAACGGGCAGAACGTGGTCTTCGACCACGCTGGCGATCTTCGGGCTCTGGACCGCTGCTCGTCGTCGGGCTCTCGCTGCTCCTGGCGCTCCCGCCCGCGAGCGCCCGACCTCCGTCCCCCGGTACCTGACCGAGCCGCCCGAGGACGTGCCGCCGGCGCTCGCCTACGCCCTAGCGACCGAGGGCGAGTACGACGACCGGGTCGTGCTCGCGACGCTGCTCAGCCTCGTCGACCGCGGCTTCTACGAGGCCAAGCGCGACCCAGGACGACGACCTCGACCTGGAGCTGTCGGTGCCGGCGGACCGGCCTGACGACCGGCGGCGCTCGAGGACTACGAGCAGACCGCGATGAAGTTCTTCGACGACCTGCTCGGCGGCAAGACGGTCGCCCTCGGCAAGCTCAAGGACGAGATCCCCGAGCACTCGTCGACCTGGCGCACCCGCTGGCAGGGCCTCCGGAACGAGCTCGATCAGGCCGACGAGGGCAAGATCGGCTGGGACCGCGACCTCACCAGACTGGCGCCTGCTGATCGCGCTGATCGCGCTCGCCGGCTACGTCGCTGCTCGGTCTCCTCTACTTCGCCCGCACCGACTGGCCCGCGATCCCCGCCGCCGCGACGGTGCCGGGATGCTGTTCATCTTCCTGCTGCCGGGGACCGTCTACAAGCGGCTCAGCGCCGACGACCGCGAGCGCGGCGCCCGCTGGGCCTCGTTCCGGCGCTGGACGGACGACTTCCCCCGCCTCGACGACGATCCACCGGCGACCCTGAAGCTGTGGCGGCAGATCCTCGTCTACGCGGTGGCGTTCGGCACCGCCGAGAAGGTCGCGAAGTCGGGCCGGATCCCGGCGCCGGTCGGTCAGGAGGCGACGAACACCGGCAGCTGGACCGCCTTCGCCCTCTACGGCGGCGCCTGGAACGCGAGCTTCAACTCGTTCTCCTCCGGCTTCTCCAGCCAGGTCGCGCCGGAGTCGAGCTCGAGCAGCGGCGGTGGCGGCTTCTCCGGCGGCGGTGGCGGCTTCTCCGGCGGCGGAGGCGGCGGCGCGTGGTAGGCGCCGCCGCCGCCCGCGTCCCCGCGCTCAGTTCACTTCTTGCCGGACGTGCGTGCGGTTCTTGCTTGCCCGGCCTGCGCTGGTCTCGCCATCTCGAGCAGATCTTCAGCTTCAGCTTCGGCCGCTTGCGCTGGTGCAGGACCTTGCGCCCGCGGCGGTTCAGCTTCAACTTCAGCTTCTGGGAGCCGCCGCCGGCGAGCTCGCCGAGCTAGCCCTTGGCGATCTTGTGCCGGCCTTGTAGCCGTCGACCTCGATCCCGTGGCAGGATTCGAACGCATTCGGGCACTTGACCTTGACCAGCAGCTTCTTGTGCCCGGCGCGCTTGACCTTGCGGGTCACGAGGCGCGGGCAGCGGTTCTTGAGCGCCGCGACGTCGGCCGCGAGCTCGTAGCCCTCCGGCACGAACGGGCGCTGCCGCCGCGCCGACCAGGCCGTCGAGCGCGCCCGGCTTCTCGACGCACCGGCAGCCGCAGCTCGAGGTCTTCGAGACCGTGACCGCCTGCTGGCCGTTCGAGGGCCGGCCGTAGCCGCCGGCGATCGCCGTTGTCGTAGTCGGACGGGCAGCAGCTCGAGCTTCGCGACGTGGCCGGCGTCGAAGTGCCAGCCGTTCGGATGCAGCTGGAAGACCTGCTTCGAGACCGTCCGCCTGCGGCCGCCACAGGCCGCGGGAGACGAGCGTCTCCTTGCCGTCGGGGCCGACGTCGAGCAGCCGCGCGGCGACCTGCGAGGTATCGCCGTCGAAGCTGAACTTCGCGATCACCGTCGCCGAGCCCATCAGCGTGTAGCCGCCGTCGGGGGCCGCATCGAGCCGGTAGTTGGCGGTGCCGGGCTCGTCGGCGCCGGACGCGGTCGCGCAGGCGTCGCCGCGAACCGGGTTGAAGGCGGCGGCGACGCTCTGATCGCCGCCGTCGGCCGCGATCGTCTGCGCGCCGGCGGAGCCGTAGCGGATCTCGCCCTTCGCCATCTTCGCCCAGGTGGGGGCCGGTAGGGCCCGCCGGAGGGCGCGTCCTTCGGACACGTCTCGGTGAACGCGGTCACGCCCTCGCGGCGGCGGATCGCCCTTGCCCTGCAGCGCAGTAGTCCATCCACTTGTTCTCGGAGCGGCGTCGAGCGCGGTCGACCACGTCGTCCTTGTTCTGGGCCCGCGGGTGGCCGAAGTCGCCGTAGAAGAGCGCCAGGTGCGAGTCGTCCGGGTACTGGGTCTTGGTCCGGTTGTAGTAGCGGATCGTCTCGTCGGCCGGGAACAGGTCATCGGTGAAACCGCTCGACATCAGCATCGGCGCCGGCGGCTCGGAGTGATCGATCGCGTACGAGGAGTGGTGCTGGCTGATCTCGTCGACGATCGCCTGCGCGTCGGCGCCGTACGGCTCACCCGCGCTCGAGCCGGTCGTGCCAGCCGATGATGTCGGCGGTCGGGTCGCTGCCGAGCGGCGCGTAGATGCCCGGCGCGGTCCGAGCCCGTGTAGTAGAGGCCGGTGACCAGCGACTGCTTCTCGACCCCGACGCGGCCCGGTGTAGGGGGCGTCGGCGACGTAGTCGAGCGTGCTCGCCGTTCGGGACGAGCGAGTACGAGAGGTCGGTCCAGGGGATGTCCGGCGCCGCGGCGGCGATCCGCATCGGCTTGCCGTCCGGGCTCTTCCAGGGGACGAGGCTGTAGTCGGGCATGACCATGCGATCGCGGAGGGCGCCCAGCGCCATCGACATGCCGCCCCCGTAGGAGCCGCCGACGGCGCCGATCTTCTGCGGCTCGACCAGGCCCTCGTCGGCGAGCTGCCCGGCGAACTCCTGCGCGTCGCGAACCTCGTAGCGGTTGTCGATCAGGCGGATGTAGCCGTCGTCGCAGGCGGAGCCGGCGGCCGCCCGGGAGGCGGCCGAGCCGCACGACTCGTGGAAGCCGCGGTCGGTCATCGAGAAGGTCGCGAAGCCGCGGTCGAGCCAGCGGCTGCATGTCCTGCCGAGGTCCGATCTTGTGGCCGCCGTAGCCGTGGAACATCATGATCAGCGGGTAGGGGCCGGGACCGAACTTCGCCTGCGAGGGGAAGGCCGCGTCGACGTCGATCGGGACGCCGTCCCAGGCGGGAACCGTGCTGCGCGGCTCGGCGTTGCAGTAGGTGACGCCGTCGAGCTTCTGCGTGCAGGGGACCTTGCCGCCGAAGACGCTCGTCGGCGGCGCGGCGCGGCGGCGGGCTGCGCCAGCGCCAACGCGGCGGTGACGGCGACGATCGCGCCCAGGCTGATGTTCAGGCGCCGGGCAGCGGCCCGCCGGTCCCCTTTCGGCATCTCTCCTCCTCGTTCGACTTCCCCGTGAAGTGCGGAAAAAGCTACCAGGGCCGTCCAGCGGGCCGGGCTCGCGCGGCCCGCCGCGCCGGCCCTCAGCCGTCGAGGAAGAGGTCGACGACCGGCTCGCCGCTGCCCGCCCGGTAGCGATCGAGGTCGGTGATGCCCTCCTCCGCCAGGACCTCGTCGTCGATGAAGAAGTTGCCGCTGCACTCGCGCGCCGGCCGGGTCAGGATCGCGTGCGCGGCGTCGGCGACGATCTCCGGCGTCCGCGAGCGGTTCATGGCCTCCTCGCCGCCGAGCAGGTTCTGGACGGCGGCGGTCGCGATCAGGGTCCGCGGCCACAGCGAGTTGGCGGCGATCCCGCGGTCGCGGAGCTCCTCGGCCAGCCCGAGCGTGCAGAGGCTCATCCCGTACTTGGCGATCGTGTAGCCGAGCTGACCGCCCGCCCACTTCGGATCGAGGTTGAGCGGCGGGCTCAGCGTGAGGATGTGGGCGTTGTCGCTCTCGGCCAGGTGCGGGATGCAGGCGCGGCTGAGCATGAACGTCCCGCGGGTGTTGATGTCCTGCATCAGGTCATAGCGCTTGGGATCGAGGTCCGGGGTCTTCGCGATGTTGATCGCGGAGGCGTTGTTGACGCAGATGTCGATCCCGCCGAACGTCTCGACCGTGCGCGAGACGGCCTCGTCGATCGCATCGTCCTCGCGGACGTCGCCGACGATCGCCAGTCCCTTGCCGCCGGCCGCCTCGATCTCTGCGACGGCAGTGTGGATCGTGCCGGGCAGCCTCCGGTGCGGCTGATCGGTCTTCGCCATCAGCGCCACGTTGGCGCCGTCGCGCGCGGCGCGGACGGCGATCGCGAGGCCGATGCCGCGGCTGCCGCCGGACATGAGGATCGTCCTGCCGGCGAGTCCGACTCCGTCTGCTGGCATCTGTGGTGCTCCTCCGGGGTAGGGGTCCGGAGACGAACCGTATCCGGGAGGACCGCCCACCCGCGGCGGGGCGCGGGCCCCGGCCGCGTCAGGGCGCCTGCGCCCAGGTCGTGAACAGCCCGGCGAAGCCGGCGAGCAGGACGGCGAAGCCACCCAGGATCCAGCGCATCCGGCTGCGCTCCCGCTCCAGGGCCCACAGGGCGAGCGCGATCCAGAGCGGGAAGATCACGACCATGAACCGCGGCAGCGACTCGAGGGGCTCGTCGGCCGCCGGCGCCGAGAGCGGCAGCGCCAGAGCGACGGCGGCATAGGCCGTGTAGGCGGCGGGCAGCCGCCGCCATGACTCGCGCAGCAGCCACAGCGCGAGCAGGAGGAAGCCGAGCAGGGCGGTGTTGCGAAGACCCACGAGGGGACCGCTCGGCGCCAGCGGGCTGTCGGGACCGACGCCGGGCAGAAACCCCGTCAGGCCTTGAAGAGCCTTCCAGGCGGCCATCGGGATGCCGGCGAGCGGAGCCACGACCCTGTCCCAGCCGCCCTGCGCGCCGACGAAGCCGAGCGGCTCGCCGCGGATGTGGTTGAGGTACAGCGAGTAGGCGATCAGGCCGAGCGGGACGAGCGCGATCCACAGCACCGACCGATCGAGCCGGTAGCGACGCCCGGACCGTCGCGCTACTGCATCCGGGCTCCCCTCCTCCCGATCCGCCCGGGGGCCCCATCCGTAGACCAGCAGCAGCGGCACGACGAGCAGGATCCCGGCGCTCCGCGTCGCCGCGGCCAGTGCCCCGAGCATCCCGGCGCGCGCCCAGCCGCCCGAGCGGGCGAAGTAGACCGAGCCGACCGACAGGAGCAGGAAGAGCGACTCCGTGTAGACGCCGGAGAGGGCAAGCGAGCCCGGGAACCAGGCGACGATCGAGATCGTCGCCGCGGCCACCCGCGGCCCGAAGTCGATGCGGACGAGACGGTGCAGGAGGAGCAGGCCACCGAGCGCCGCCCCGAGCGACAGCCCGAGCCCGAAGGCGAGGCTCCCGACGCCCGGCCCTCCGGAGGCCATCAGCAGGGGATAGAGCGGGAAGAACGCGGTCTCGGGGCCGCTTGTGTAGCCGTAGGCCGCGATCCGCAGGTAGTGAGCCGCGTCCCAACGCAGCGCCGGCGCCAGCAGCGTGTCGAGGGCGTGCGAGCCGAACGGCTCGGTGAGCCCGAGCGGATCCAGGTGCAGGGACGAGTGCGGAGCGACGCCGAACAGTGCCAGCGCCGCGAGGCCGGCGAGCCAGACGAGCGCCCGCGAGCCCCAGAAGGCGCGCCAGACCACCCGCATCGCAGCGACGTCCGCCGTCCCCGCCGACGCGGATCGATCGATGGCCTCCGATGCCGTCTGCACCCCGGCCATGGGGCTACATCGTCAGGGGAGGCTCGGTCGCGCGCGCGAACGGCGCGTGCACCTGGACGCGACGCGCTGCCACGCTCAGCGCGCCCACGGCGGTGGCGCCGTCTCGTCGCCGCTGCGCCGGGCGTAGCTGAGCGCGTAGGCGCGCGGCCGGAAATGTAGAACCGGGTCCTCGGAAGCATCGATCCCGTCGCAGAGCCGCATCGGGTCGAAGATCGTCGCCTCGCGTCCCTCGAGCACCGATTCGATCTGCAGTCTGCCGGCGATCACCCGCTGCGGCTGCTTCCAGACCGCGCTCGGGTCATGAGGATCGTCCCCGGGACCGGCGACCGCGAGCTCGAGGTCGAAGGCGATGGTTCCCCCTCCCTGCAGGCGCGCGCGCAGCTCGTCGCTCAGATACTCGGGCGCCGCGCGGTCCTGCTCGAGGGCCGCTCCCGCCGTCAGCGGCACGAACGAGTAGCGGACCCAGCGAGCACCGCCATCGTCCGAGCGCCAGCGGTAGGCGTGGACGGCGAAGTAGCTCGGATCCGCGTAGCTGCGGGGCGGTCGCAGCGCGCTCGCGTTCGCGCGCAGGGCGGCGGCGACGGACGGGTTCCGGAGCAGGAAGAGCGGCAGCTTGCGGATCATCCCCAGCCCCCGCTCCGTCGCGCCGAGCAGCGCGATGAAGGCGTCGGGCGTCGAGACCGGGAAGCGCGGCGCGTTCTGCGCGAGCAGGTCGGTGCGGCCACCGCCGGGAAGCTCGAAGCGGACGGCGAGGCCGCGGACGTCGGGAGCCCTGTCGGGCTCGTCGGGGTTGCCACTGCCGTTCGAGAAGCGGACGATCACGCCGACCCGCTCCCCCTGCATGTGCGGCGCCGAGGTCATCGCAGCGGCTTCGGGAGTGGCGACGAACGTTCCGGCGCAGATGATGCCGCGCGCGTGCAGGGCCCGGCGACCGCTGTGCACGCCGAAGCGCGCTGAGATCCGCTCGATCGCCTCTTCGGGGCTGATCACGGCTCGGATCGTATTCGCCGGGACCCGAAAGGGATCGTCAGGGCCGGCGGCCGTGCTCGGCGCGCGCGTGCGCCCCTCAGGTCTGAAGCGCCGCGCCGACCGGCAGGCCGGTCTCGCTCGCAAGCCGCTCGCGGCCGCCGACGCCCTCGAGCTCGACGAGGAAGGCGAAGGCCGAGGGGACGCCGTCGAGCGCCTCCACGAGTCGCGCCGTCGCCGTCGCCGTGCCCCCCGTGGCGAGCAGGTCGTCGTAGATCAGCACGCGGCCGGCGCCGGCGAATGGATGCGCCTGGATCTCGAGGCTGTCGAGACCGTACTCGAGCTCGTACTCGTGGCTGTGCACCGGCGGTGGCAGCTTCTGCGGCTTGCGAACCGGGACGAAGCCGGCGCCGAGCTCGAGCGCGAGCATCGGGCCGAGGATGAACCCGCGCGCCTCGGGGGCGACGACGAGGTCGAAGCCGCCGCCCCCGAGCGTTCGCGCGACGGATGCGACCGCGTCCGCGGCCTCTTCCATGAGCGCCGGATCCCGGTAGATCGGGTTCATGTCGCGGAACAGGATCCCCGGCGCGGGCCAGTCCGGGATCTCGTTGATGTGGTCGAGCAGGCTCACGCGGCGAGGCTATTCCTCCCGGCCGAGAACCGTCGCCTGCGGCCCCGCGCCTCGTTATGTTCGTAACGAGGCATGGAGCTTCTCAGCGGCAAGCGATCCCTGCGGCGGGCGGGAGCGGTCATCGCCGCCCTCCTGCTGCTCGGCGCCGTCGACGCTGCCACGGCCAGCGCCCAGGCGCCGCCCACCTACCACGGCCCCCTGTTCGGCGACTTCCGCTCCGTCCTCGCGGACGGCGAGGGGCAGACCGTCAACGCCGCCGACCTCGCCGCCTACGAGGCAACCGGCAATCCCGCCGGCCAGCTTCGTCGACCAGCAGCCGCTCTACGTCGGGATCATGCCGCAGGCCGCGCCCGGCTCGACCCCAGGCACCTCGACACCTACTACAAGGACACGAACTTCGGCTCGATGCCCGGCGGCGTCGGCGGCCTCACGAGCGCCGCAGCCGGGCGTCCGCATCTACCGCGACGGCACGCTTCGAGCATGGCCCACATCTACGGCGACAACCGCGACGACGTCATGTTCGGCGCCGGCTACGCGACGGCCGAGGAGCGGCTCTTCCTGATGGACGCGCTGCGCCGCACGGCCAAGGGCACGCTCGCCGGGCTGCTCGGCGCCGAGCGCCGCCGGCGACGACGCCGCACCAGCTCACCGACCAGGACTTCTCCGACCACGAGCTGACGGCGGCAGTTCAACGCGCTCGCCGAAGCGCTTCGGCGCCGAGGGCGAGCAGGCGCACGCCGACCTCCTCGACTACATCGCCGGGATCAACGCCTATATCGACGAGGCGAAGACCGAACCCGACCAAGATGCCCGCCGAGTACGCGGCGCTGGGCACGACGCCGCGCAAGTGGGACGTCTCCGACACGGCGGCGATGGCGGTCCTGCTCGTGACCCAGTTCACGGTCTCCAACGGCTCCGAGGAGGTCAACTCGGTCCTCCAGCAGGGCTTCAAGCAGCGGTTCGGCAAGCGCTGGCACCGCCCTACCACGACTTGCGCGAGGCCGAGGACCCCGAGGCGTTCGTGGTCGCCAAGCGGCCCGTTCCTCTCCGACCGCCCCGGGCAGCCGCGCAACCGGGCTCAACGCGCAGATCGACCCGGACTCGCTCGTCGATCGCGAACGCGATCGTCGCAGGGCCCTCGGCCTCCCAGCAGCGCGCCGACGCCTCGCGGCTGCCCGACTGGGGCAGTCGCTGATCGGCCTCAAGCGCCTCGCTGCCCCGGTCGAGTCGAACGCGGTGATGGTCACGCGCAAGCTCGCCGCAGGCCGCGCACGCGCTGGCGGCGATGGGCCCGCAGGTGAGCTACTACTCGCCCCAGATCTTCAGCGAGTACGAGCTGCACGGCGGCGGCATCAACGTCGAGGGCGTGAGCTTTCCCGGCGCGAGCCCGTTTCCGTTGATTGGACACGGGATCGACTTCGCCTGGAGCGGCACGTCGGCGAACGGCGACAACGAGGACACCTTCGTCGAGAAGCTCTGCGAGCGCGACGGCTCGAAGCCCAGCTTCGACAGCACCCACTACATGTACAACGGCCACTGCATCCCGTTCATCTGCGCGATCAGAGCGTGACCACGCCGGTCTCGCCACTCGACCCCTCGCCCCCGCAGACGATCACCTACCGGACGATGCGCTCCGTCCACGGCCCGGTCTTCAAGTTCGCGACCGTGCACGGCCGGCCCGTGGCGCTGACGAAGGCGAAGGGGGTCGACTTCCACGAGCTCGACGCGGTGATCCCGTTCATGCAGCTGGCCGAGAACAAGGCCGACCGGGGCGAGCATTCGTTCATGCGGATCATGGGTCAGTTCCCGGGGACCGAGAACTGGTTCTACGTCGACGACCGCCACGTCGCCTTCATCCAGTCGGGCCGCTACCCGCGGCACGCACGCCGGCACCGACGTCGACCTTCCCTACTGGGGCGACGGCAGCGCGCGACTGGCAGCGCTTCGACCCCGACACCTACACGTTCCGCGCAGGTCCCGCCTCGCACCGCCCGCGGGCGATCGACCCCAAGGACGGCTACATCATCTCCTGGAACAACAAGGAGGCGCACGGGCTGGCGCAAGGGTCCGAGCGAGTGGACAAACGGCCCCGTCCACCGCGCGCTGATCCTCCAGCGCCGCCTCTTCGACCAGGCCGCGCCGCCACGGGAACAAGGTCGACCTCACCGGCGCTGACGCGCGCGGTCAACCTCGCGGCGACCACCGACCTGCGCGGCGAGGACGTCTTCCCGTGGATGCGGCGCGTGATCGGCCGAGCGCGACGGCCGGCGACCAAGCAGCTCGTGGGCATCCTGCAGTGCGTGGCACCAGCTCGGGGTTCGAACCGCCTCGACCGCAACGGCGACAACGTCTACGAGCACTCCGACGGCGGTGGCGCTGATGGACGCCTGGTGGCCGAGCTTCGTCAACGCCGAGTTCGAGCCGGCGCTCGGCACCGATCTCTTCGGCAGCGTCACGCGACCACGTGCTCTCGCTCAATGGCGACTTCGGCTGGGACTGGGCGAGCGCGGTGCAGAAGGACCTGCGCAACGTGCTCGGCAAGGGCGGCGCCGATTCGCGACGGCCGCATGCTCGGAGATCTACTGCGGCGGGCCCGCGCCACGAGCCGCCACGGCCGCCGCGCGCGGCGGCAGGTGCGCCGGGGCGTGCCGCGAGGTGCTGCTCACGACCCTGCGGCAGGCCTCCCGGAAGGTCTCCGCCGAGCAGGGCTGCGCCGACCCGGCGAAGTGGCAGGTGCAGGCGATCTGCGACAGCGGCTGCGACGACATCCAGCCGCTAACACGCCGGCGCCGTCGAGACGCCCGCCTTCCCGTGGCAGAACCGCGGCACCTACCACCAGATCATCGAGCTCCGCGGCCACCGCTGAGCCGCGGGGCCGCGTTCGGGGCGAGGGCGAGCCGGCTGCGGAGCCGGGGCGCCGCCGCTCAGTAGCTCTTCGGCAAGCCGAGCGAGTGCTCGGCGACGTAGTTGAGGATCATCTCCCGGCTGACGGGAGCGATCTTGTTCAGCCGCGCTCCCCACCACATGTCGGTGAGCCCGTACTCGAGCGCGACCCCGTTGCCGCCGTGGGTCTGGATCGCCTGGTCGACGCACCGGGCCCCCGCCTCGGCAGCCGCGTACTTGGCCATGTTCGAGCTCTCCCCCGCGCCCTTGAAGCCGGCGTCGTACAGCGCGCAGGCCTTGCGGGTCATCAGCCGCGCCAGCTCGAGCTCGACCTTGCACTCGGCGAGCGGGTGGCTGAGGCCCTGATGGGTGCCGATCGGCTTGCCCCAGACCTCGCGCTCGCGGGCGTAGGCGGCGCCCAGACGGAGCGCGCGATCGCCGGCACCGACAGCCCCCGCGGCGGCCATGATCCGCTCCGGGTTGAGGCCGTCGAAGAGCGCCCCGAGGCCGCCTGTGGTGCCGCCGAGCATGCGCTCCTCGCCGCATTCGATCCCGTCGATGTAGAGCGTCCACTGCTTGTCGGGCAGCCGCAGGGCCATCGGGATCGCCTCCCGCGTCAGACCCTCGGCGTCGACGTCGACGATGAACAGCAGCGGCAGCCCGAGGTCGCCGCCCTCGAGCTCCTCGCGGGCGACGATCAGGATGTGCGTCGCGTGCTCGACGCCGGAGATGTAGGTCTTCTGGCCCTTCAGCACCCACTTGCCGTCGGCGCCGCGGCGCGCCCGCGTCTTCAGGTTGTGAGTGTTGGTCCCGGCGTCCGGCTCGGTCACGGCGAACGAGATCCGCGTCGTGCCGCGCGCCAGCCCGGGCAGCCACTCCTCCTGCTGCTCCCGCGTGCCGCGCGCGACGAGGATCGAGCCGGCGATCGCCGGGGAGACGACCAGCAACAGCTGCGTGCACCCCTGCAGCGCCAGCTCCTCCTGCACGGCTGCCAGCCCGGTCATCCCGAGCCCGCCGCCGCCGAACTCCTCGGGCAGGTTGACGCCGCAGTAGCCCTTTTCGGCGAGCGCGTCCCAGAGCTCGGTCGGCGGCTCGCCGGCGTCGGCCCGCTCGACCATGTACTTCGGCCCGTAGCCGGCCGCGATGCCGCTCACGGCCTCGCGCAGCAACCGCTCCTCATCGGAGGGGACGAGGGGGATGACGGGCTCGGCTCGCTGCTCGGTGGCGCTCATGCGGCTGAGCCTATGCGAACTCCACGCCGGTGGCAGCGGTGATGAGCTCGAGGGTCCCCCACGCTGTCGCGAGCGAGCCGCCGGCCCGTCTCAACCCCGCGGCGGGCCGCCCCCGCCGCCTTCCGCCGCGGGCGAGCCGGGAACCTCGGCATCGTGCAGGTGGCAGCGCACGCGCGAGGGTCCAACCTCGAGCTCGCGGGGGACGATCGGCTCGCGGAAGCGCACACGGACGCCGTCCGCCTCCACCTCGGTGGCCTCCACCCCGCTCCAGAACGGGTCGTCGGGCTCGGCCGCGCGCAGCTTCTCCAGGATCCCGGCGACCCCCTCCCCGCGCGCGCCCTCGGCCGCCGGCACCAGCACCTCCGTCTCCGGCACGTCGAGGACCGCGAGGTCGCCGACGACCGCGCGCTCGGACTCGTAGGCCGTCTCGTCGAGCTCGTTCCAGCGCGTCTCGAGCAGCATGCGCAGGTCGCGGCCCTCCCACCCGCAGGAGCCGAAGGCGCGCGGGCAGCGGGGATGGAACGAGCAGCCGAGCGGTGGCACGACCGCGTCCGGCACCTCGCCGCGCGGCAGATCCCGTGGCACCGCGCGCCGTGGATCCGGCTCGGGGATCGCGCGCAGGAGCGCCGCCGTGTACGGGTGGGCGGGACTCGCGTAGATCTGCTCGGCGGGGCCGATCTCGACGATCCGGCCCAGGTACATGATCGCGATCCGGTCGCAGAAGAACTTCGCCGTCGCGAGGTCGTGGGTGATGTAGACGTAGGTGAGATCGAGCTCTTCCTTGAGCTCCAGCATCAACTCGAGGATCTTCGCCCGGACGCTCATGTCCAGCATGGAGACCGGCTCATCGGCGACCAGCACGTCGGGCTCGAGGATGATCGCCCGGGCGATCACGGCCCGCTGCTTCTGCCCGCCGGAGAGGTCGGCCGGGTACTTGTCGAGGAACTCCTCCGCCGGCGTCAGCCCGACGCGCTCGAGCGCCGCCGCCGCGCGGCGGCGCAGCTCCTCGCGGCCCGATGCGAGCTTGTGGAACCGGAGCGGATCGGCGACGAGCGCCCCGACCGTCATCGCCGGGTTCAGGGAGGCGTGCGGGTCCTGGAAGACGATCTGCAGGCGACGGCGCAGCGTCCGCAGCTCCGACTCGGAGTGACTCGAGATCTCCCGCCCCTCGAGCTTGATCGATCCGGAGCTCGCCTCGACGAGGCCGAGCAGGGTCCGCCCGAGCGTCGTCTTCCCCGAGCCCGACTCGCCGACGACGCCGAGCACCTCGCCCTTGTGGAGATCGAGCGAGACGCCGTCGACCGCGCGCACCGCCCCCGCCTCGCGGTCGCGGATCCGATCCCAGAACGAGCCCCGCACCGAGTAGGTCGTGCACAGATCCCGGACCTCGAGCACGACCGGGGCCGGCACGGCGCCCGGACCGTCTGTGACCGCCTCGCTCACGCTTCCTCCGCCTCGAGGATCTCGCCGCGCTCGAGCGGCTTGCGGTCGGCCTCCCCGAGCTCGGCATCGGGCCCATGCAGCCAGCACTCCGTCCGCTGGCCACCGGCCGCGCGGACCTCGATCGGGAAGCGCTCGGCGCAAACCTGCATCGCGTCCGGGCAGCGGGGGTGGAAGCGGCAGCCCGCCGGCGGGTCCTTGAGGCTCGGCGGGGCGCCGGGGATGTAGTTGAGGCCGGTCGTCTCGAGCGAGATCGTCGCGCGCAGGAGCTCGCGCGTGTACGGATGCGCGGGCTCGGAGAAGACCTGGCGCGCGTCGCCCTCCTCGACGATCCGCCCCGCGTACATGACCGCGACGCGGTCGCAGGCCTCGGCGACGATCCCCAGGTTGTGCGTGATCAGCAGCACCGCCGTGTCGAAATTGCGCCGCAGGTCGGCGAGGATGCCGAGGATCTGCGCCTCGACGATCACGTCGAGGGCGGTCGTCGGCTCGTCGGCGATCAGGACCTTGGGCTCGAGCACGAGCGCCAGCGCGATCATGATCCGCTGCCGCATGCCGCCGCTGAACTCGTGCGGGTACTGCGTGAAGCGGGTCCGGGGGATGCCCATGCCGGCCAGCGCTTCGAGCGAGCGCCGGCGGACCTCGTCCTTGTCCATCTCCGGCGCGTGCGTGCGCAGCGCCTCGCGGAAGTGCGACTCGATCGTCTGCAGCGGGTCGAGTCGCGTCATCGGCTCCTGGAAGATCAGGCCCAGCTCCGGCCCGCGCATGTCGCGCATCTCCGCCTGGCTGCGGCCGACGAGCTCGTTGCCGCCGTAGTGGACCGAGCCGCGGACCGCGGCCATGGCGGGCAGCAGGCCGAGGACGCCGCGGCCGAGCGTCGACTTGCCGCAGCCCGACTCGCCGACGAGGCCGAGCGTCTCCCCCGCTCCGATCTGGAACGAGACGCCGTCCACCGCGCGCACGGGGCGATCGCCCGTGCCGTACCAGACGCGCAGATCTTCGACGGTCAGGATCGGCTCGTTCGCCCGGCGCGGCGCTCACAGCTGCTCACCCTCCTCCCCGGCAAGACCGGGGCCGGCGGGACCCTCGTCGCGGCTCGGGATGTCCGGCACCGTCGTCCGCCGGGTGCGGATCAGCGGGTTGATGACGTCGTTGAGGCCTTCGCCCAGCAGGGTGAAGCCGGTGACGAGCAGGACGATTGCCAGCCCCGGCCACAGGCCCGTCCACCAGATCCCGGCCCCGGCGTCGTCGATCGCGCGCTGCAGGTCGTAGCCCCACTCCGCGGCATCGGTCGGCTGGATGCCGTAGCCGAGGAAGCCGAGGGCTGCCAGCGTCAGGATCGCGTCCGCGGCGTTCAGCGTCGCCAGCGGCGGCACGTTCTGGACGACGTTCTGGAGGATGTAGCGCGTGATGATCGTCCGCCGCGGCGCGCCCAGCGCCCGCGCTGCCTCCACGTAGGACTCCTCGCGGACGCTGATCACGTGATTTCTGACCACGCGGAAGTACTGTGGGACGTAGACGGCAGTGATCGCGACGGCCGCCGTGAAGACCCCCTGGCCGAACGTGTCCGAGAGCAGGAAGGCGATGACGATCGCCAGCAGGATGTAGGGGAAGGCGAACATCGCGTCCATGACGAGGACGAGGAAGCGGTCCAGCCGGCCGCCGATGTAGCCCGAGATGAGCCCGAGCGGGACGCCGATCACGAGCGAGAAGACGACGGCGAGGACGACGACCTCGATCGCCGTGCGGGATCCCCAGATCACCCGCGACAGCACGTCGTAGCTCCCGACCGTGGTCCCGAACGGGTGCGTGGAGTCGGGATGGGCCTGCTTCGGGAACCGGCCCGCCGCGTCGCTGACCTGGTCGAAGCCGAACGGCGCGATCAGCGGCGCGAAGATCGCGAGCACGACGAAGAACGCGACGATCCCCACGCCGGTCCAAAAGAGCCAGCGGGAGACGCCGCGCGACTCCCCGACGGGGGCGAGCCAGCGGGGCAGTCCGGGCCGCCTCATCGGTACCTCACCCGCGGGTCGATGAACGCGTTGACGATGTCGATCAGCACCGACACGACGACGACTGCGAGCGCGAAGACCGTGACGATCCCCTGCACGGCGATGTAGTCGCGCTGGTTCAGGTAGCGGACGAGCTCCGATCCGATCCCCGGCCAGTTGAAGGTCTCCTCGGTCAGCACGGCGCCGCCGAGCAGGATGGCGAACTGGAGCCCGGCGACGGTGACGACGGGAACGAGCGCGTTGCGAAAGGCGTGGCTGATCACGACGCGGCGCTCGCCGACGCCGCGGGCGCGGGCCGCCTCGACGTAGTCGCCCTGCATCGTCTGCAGAAGGTTGACGCGGACGAGGCGGATGAGCACACCGCTGATCGTGATGCCGAGCACGAAGGCGGGCAGAGCGAGGTGCTGCAGCACATCCCAGAAGGCGTTCCAGTCGCCCTGGATCAGCGTGTCGATCAAATAGAAGTGGGTGACCTTGTTCAGGTCGTAGTCGACGATCGGGCTCGCCCGGCCGGAGGTCGGCCAGCCCACCTTCGAAGCGAGCAGCTGGAAGAGGAAGCCGAGGAAGAAGACCGGGAAGGCGTAGATCACGATCCCGAACAGGCGCCCGCCCACGTCCCACGGCCCGTCGCGGAAGCGCCCGGCCATCAGGCCGATCGGGATCCCGACCAGGAGCGTGATCATGAACGCCGCGATCGTCAGCTCCAAGGTCGCGCTGCCGTTCTCGACGAGGATCGAGCCGACGGAGCGGTTGTCGGTGACCGAGTGGCCGAGCTTGAGCGTCGCCACCTGCTTCAGGTACTCGCCGTACTGGACGACGATCGGCTTGTTGTAGCCGGCCGCCTCCTTCCGCTTCTCGAGCTCCTGGGGCGGGAGCTTCGCGCCCAGCGCGGCTGAGATCGGGTCGCCGGGCGCGACCCGCATCAGCAGGAAGACCACGGTGAGCAGGATCAGCACCGTGGGCAGCGCCAGGGCTATCCGGGTGAGGACATACGTCCGAAGGCTGCCCGAGCCGGAGGATCCGCTCAATTCGTCGCCTTCCCGCTCGCCGCGGGCCGGCCCCTTATCAGCCCTTCGAGATCAGCCAGTAGCGGAAGATGAAGGACGGATCGAACGTCTCCTCGACGCCCTTGATCCCGTCCCGGACCGCGGCCACCTGCTCGCCCTGCCAGATCGGGATCACCGGCGTCTGCTGGGCGGCGAGCTTCTGGATCTCCTCGAAGTCCTTGCTGCGCTGGGCGTCGTCGGCCGTTCCCTTCTCGTCAGCGATCAGCTTGTTCATCTGCGGATCGTTGAAGTGGATGTTCAGGAACGAGTCCGGCAGATAGAAGGGCGACGTGTAGTCGTCCGGGTCCGGATAGTCCGGGAACCAGCCGAGCTGGTAGACCGGGTACTCGTCCGTGAACGCCGCGGTCGAGTACTGGTCCCACTCCGTCGACTTCAGCGTCACGTCGAAGAGTCCGCTGTCGTCGAGCTGGCGCTTGATCTCGGCGTACTCGTCGCCGGAGGCCGTGCCGTAGTGGGTCGGGGTCCACCAGATCGTGAGCGGCACCGGCGTCTTCGACGCCGGCGTCGGCGAGCGTCTGCTTGGCGGCGTTCGACGTCCGGCCCCTCGCCGTACTCCTTGGCGAAGGCGTCGGTCGCGTACTGCAGACCCTGCGGGACCATCGAGTACAGCGGCTGCACCGTGCCGTTGTAGACGTTGTCGGCGATCGACTGGCGATCGATCGTCTGCGCGACGGCCTGGCGGATCGCGAGCTTCTGCGCGTCGCTGTCGCCCGGCTGCAGCTTCGTGTTGAAGACCATGTAGCGGATCTCGGTGCCGTTGCCGGAGACGACGCTGAGGCCGTCGGCGCCCTCGAGGTCCTCGATGTCGGTCGGGCTCAGGCTCCGGTAGGCGATGTCGACGTCGCCGTTCTCGACCGCGAGCTTCAGCGGCGCGGCCTTCTTGAAGTACTTGATGATCACGCGGTCGTTCTTGGCCGGCGAGTCGCCCTGGTAGTCAGGGTTCTTCTCGAGCACGGTCTGCTGGCCGGGCTCGTAGGAGGCGAGCGTGTAGCGGCCCGAGCCGATCACCTTCGATCGAGTCCTGCAGCTTGTTCGCCGGGTAGACGTCGGAGGGCACGATCGCGAACGAGCCCGTCGTCAGCAGCAGCGGCCAGGTCGCGTCCGGCTCCTTGAGGTGGAAGACGACGGTGCTGTCGTCGGGCGCCTCGATGCTCTTCATGTTCGCGAGCAGCGAGGAGGCGCCGTTCGGATCGGCGATCTTGACGTTGCGCTGGAAGGAGAAGACGACGTCCTGGGCGGTCAGCGGCGAGCCGTCGGAGAACTTCAGGCCCGATCGCATCTTGCACTCGTAGGCTGGTTGTCCGACTTGTCGGTGAAGTCGCAACTCTGCGCCGCCTCGGGCACGGCCTTGTTGCCGCCCGGGGGCACGGTGAGGAGGTTCTGGTAGATCGAGTAGATGCCGTCGTAGGAGGGCAGGTCGTAGGCGCCGGCCGGGTCGTAGGAGATCGGCTGGTCGGTCGTACCGCGGATGATCGTCCCGCCGGAACCCGACGACGACGACGAGCTGCCGCAAGCGGTGACGACGAGCGCCAGCGCAGCGACAACGGACAGGATCAACAGCGGACGAACCTTGCGCATGCCTGAACCTCCAGGGATTCCCTTTACCCATCTCCCGCGGCGGCAGCTGCGGGACCTCCTGCTCGCAGCCTATCCTTTTCGCTCCCGGGAGCGCACCGAGGAGGAAGGGATGGGATCTGCCACAGCGGGACGGCGGGCCGCGGTAGCGGCCTCGATCGCCCTCGTGACGATCACCGCCGCGCTGGCGGCAACGCTTGCGGGGGCCGGCCCGTCGCCCGCCGCCGCCGCGGTCCAGGAGAGCCCGAACGTGGTCCTGATCGAGAGCGACGACCAGACGCAGGAGGAGATGCGCTTCCTGCCCAAGACCGCGCACTTGATCGGTGATCGCGGCGCCACCTTCGGGCTCAACCTCGCGGTCTGGCCGCTGTGCTGCCCCTCGCGCGCAACCCTGTTCACGGGCCAGTACCCGCATAACCATGGCGTCCTCGGCAACAAGGGCGCGCCCTACGGAGGCTTCCCGCGCTTCCACAACGAGACCGCCCTGCCCGTGTGGCTCTCGAACGCCGGCTACTACACAGCCCATATCGGCAAGTTCCTGAACGGCTACGAGGAGAGCCCGATCGGGGTGCCGCCGGGCTGGTCGGAGTGGCACGGCTCCAAGGACACCTACCGCTACTACGGCTACGAGCTGCTCGAGGACGGCCAATGGGTCCAGTACGGCGACAAGCAGGAGAACCCGAACGCGCCGGCTGATCCGTCGAGCTACTCGACCGACGTCTACACCGACAAGGCGATCAGGATCATCGACCAGCGGGCGCCCTCCGACCAGCCGTTCTTCCTGTCGGTCGGCTATCTGGCGCCGCACGGGGGCGGTCCGAACAGCGTGCCCGGTCCCTGCGTGAGCTCCGCCAAGCCGGCGCGCCGCGATCTGCTGGACGCGGTCGCGCTCCCGCCCTACGAGCCCCCGAGCTACAACGAGAAGAACGTCAGCGACAAGCCCCAGGAGATCCAGGATCTGCCGCGGATGGGAACGAAGGCGATCGCGCGGGCCACCCGCAACTACCGCTGTCGAGCCGGCGCCCTGTTCGACCTCGACCGCGGCGTCAAGCACATCATCAACGCCCTCCGCGACACCGGCGAGCTCGACAACACGATCGTGATCTTCACCTCCGACAACGGCTTCTTCCACGGCGAGCACCGGATCGTCGCCGGCAAGAACCGCGTCTACGAGGAGGCGGTTCGGGTGCCGCTGCTGATGCGCGGACCGGGCATCCCACGCGGAGTGGACGTCAAGTCGATGGCCGCCAACATCGACCTGGCGCCGACGATCGCGGACGTCACCGGGGCCGAGCCGCTCGTCAAGGTCGACGGGCGCTCGCTGATGCCGCTCGCCGCTCACGCCGACCGCTACCGGGGCCGCGAGATCCTGCTCGAGCAGTATTCGGGCCTCGGGGAGGCGGGCGAGCCCGACACGGGGGTCTACAAGGCGGTGCGCACCCAGCGCTACAAGTACGTCGAGAACGCGACCGGGGAGAAGGAGCTCTACGACCTCCGGACGGACCCCTACGAGCTCAAGAACCGCGTCGCCAAGGAAAAGTTCGCCGACGTCGTCCGGGCGCTGCACAGACAGCTCACCCATCTCGGCGACTGCGCCGGCTCCGGGTGTCGGCGCCTGCCCGCGATGCGGCTCGACGTCAAGGCCAAGCGACGCGGAGGCGACGCCCACAACTGCCTGCAGGCGCACCGCTTCGTGGCCCGAATCCCGCGCGGCAAGCGGCAGACGGAGATGACGCAGGCGACCTTCAGGGTCGACGGACGCGAGGCCGGCGTCGACGATCGGGCGCCGTTCAAGCTCAGGCTGCGCCCGCGGCTGCTGCGCGGCGGGCCAGCGGGTCGAGGTCGCGGCCGACGGCGAGCTCATCGACGGGCGCATCCGCACCGTCCACCACCGGTACAAGATCTGCGGCTGAGCGGCGGCCCAGGGGCACGGATAGGCTCGCGCTGGTGAGCTCACCGGAGCAGAGCGCCGACGGGGGATCGATCTCGAGGCGCGCCTGGGTCGCGCTCGTCGCGATGACGCTCTCCAGCAGCCTGATCCTCGTCGATCAGACCGCTGTGCCGCTGGCCACCCCCGACGCCGTCGCCGACCTGCACAGCTCGCTGGATCTCGGCACCTGGATCCTGACGGCGAACATCCTCCCGCTCGCGGCCTTCATGGTGCTGGGCGGCCGGCTCGGCGACCTCTTCGGCCTGCGCCGCGTATTCCTCGTCGGAGCGACGATCTTCATGCTCTCGACGGCGCTCGCGGGCGGCGCGCAGACGATGCCGTGGATGCTGATCGCCCGCGCGCTGCAGGGGACCGGCGCGGCGCTGATGATGCCGACGGCCGTGGCGATCGTAAGCGTCACCTTCCCGCTCGCTCGGCGCGGAATGGCGCTCGGGGTCCTCGCCGGCGGCTCGGCCGCGTTCGCGGCGGCGGGACCGGTGATGGGCGGGTTGCTCACGGCCATCGACTGGCGGCTCGTCTTCGTCATCAACGTGCCGCTCGCGGCGCTCGCGATCCTGCTCACGCTGCGCTCGGTCGACGCGCTCCCGGGCACCGCCGCCGGCACCTCGGTCCGGGAGCTCGACTACGGCGGCGTCGTGACGCTGGCGGTCGCCTCGGTCGCGCTGCTGTTCGGCCTCACGCAGATCCAGCAGGAGGGGATCGGCGACCCGATCTCGTGGCTGCCGCTCGCGATCGCCGCGCTCGTCTTCGCGGCCTTCGTTCGGATCGAGCTCAGCCGCGCGGATCCGCTGCTGGATCTGCGCCTGTTCAGACACCTCAACTTCCTCGCCTCGAACCTGAGCCAGGTGGTCGCCGGCATGATCGAGCTCGGGCTCGGGTACCTGCTGCCGTTCTACCTGCTGCTGGTGATCGGCGTCGATCCGGAGATCGCGGGCATCGCGCTGATCCCGGCGACGATCCCGATCATCCTCGCCGGCCCGCTCGCCGGCCGCGCCTTCGATCGCGCCGGCGGGCGGCTCCCGTTGGTGATCGGGTTCCTGCTGCTCGCCGCCTCGGGAGCGGCGCTGGCGCTCGGGGCGCCGTCGAAGTCGGTGCTGGCCCTGATCCCGGGACTGGTGCTACAGGGGATCGGCCTGGGCACGGTGCTGACGGTCAACGATCCCGTCGGGCTCAACGCCGTCTCCGAGAAGGACCAGGGGACCGCCGCGGGGATGATCAACACGAGCGAGCAGCTCGGGGGCGCGCTCGGGATCGCGATCCTGGTGATGGTCGAGCTCACGTTCTACAAGCACCGCCTCTTCGAGACGCTGGCCGCCCAGGGAATCCACCCCTCCGACCAGCAGCTCGAACAGGGCAAGGACCTCGTGCTGAAGGCGGAGCAGCACGGGATCGCCCACATCCAGGCGCCGCCCGGCTTTCACGGCGTGATCCAGGACATCGTCGACACCCACGTCGACGGCTTCCAGCTCGCTTTCGTCGTCTCCGCCTGCCTTGCTCTGGCGGGCGCGACGATGGCGGCGGTGCTCGTCCGGCAGGAGGACCGGGTCAAGCGCGGACGCGTCTTCGGGCGTCGCTCGCGGTGGATCCTCTCCAACGTCGGCCGGACGCCGGCGCTGACCAAGCATCCACCCCCCTCCGGGCAGTAGCGGCGTCAGCGGGCTCGCTCAGGAGAGCGCCCGGCGGGTGTCGCGGCGGCGCCAGGCGCGCACCGCGGCGACGAGGACGAGCCCGGTGGCGAGCAGGACCGCGAGCTCGCTCGACCAGCTGAAGGAGCCGTCCTGCCAGCGGAAGGCGACGAAGTCGGGGCCGGACTTGACGGCGCCCCCGTGCGTCCAGTAGGCGACGGCGACCGCGAGCACCCCGCCGCCAACGGCGGCCGCCCAGGCGAGCAGCGTCGTCCGCAGCAGCAGGACAGCGCAGCCGAGGCACGCGATCGCCGCGCCCCAGATCATCCCCGGCGTCCAGATCTCGTCGACGTCGCTGAGCACGAGCTGCAGCGAGGTCGCGAACGCGATCAGCGCCAGGGCGAGGAGCAGTCGCGTGGTCGGGTTCGGCCTAGCCCCCGTGTCCATGCGCCGACTATAGCCCGCTCCTCCGCCGCCACGGCCGGGCAACTACTCTCGAAGCCGACGGCAGGCGACCCGGGAGAGGCGAGATGGCAGACGCGAGCGAGTTGAAGCTGGACGGTGGCGGCGGCGAGCTGGTCGTGCACCACTGGGAGGCCGCCTCGCCGAGCCTCGTCGTCTTGCTCGTGCACGGCTACGGCGAGCACATGGGCCGCTACGGGCACGTCGCCGACGCCCTCGTCGGGATCGGCGCCGCCGTCTACGGCCCCGACCACGTCGGCCACGGCCGCTCCGCGGGCGAGCGCGTGCTGATCGAGGACGTCGACGACCTCGCCCGCGACCTCCACCTCGTCGCCGAGCTCGCGCGCGAGCGCCATCCCGGCCTGCCGCTGGCGGTCGTCGGGCACTCGCTCGGCGGCCTGATCGCGACGCGCTTCGCCCAGCTCTACCCGGACGAGGTCGCCGCGCTGGTGCTCTCGGCACCCGCGATCGGCGCCAACCCAGCCTTCGAGGCACTGGCCGGGATGGACCCGATGCCCGAGGTTCCGATCAACCCGGAGGACCTCTCGCGCGATCCCGAGGTCGGGGCCGCCTACGCCGCGGACCCGCTCGTGTGGCACGGGCCCTTCAAGCGGACCACCCTGCAGGCGCTGATCGACTCGATCGGCGCCGTCGGCGACGACCGCAGCCTCGAGGGCATGCCGGTCCTGTGGATGCACGGCGGCGACGATCCGATCGTGCCGATCGACGGCGCCCGCGAGACGGTCGAGGCGATCGCGCCGCTGCGCACCGAGCGCGTCTTCGCGGGCGCCCGGCACGAGATCTTCAACGAGACGAACGCCGACGAGGTGCTGGGCGAGCTGACGGGCTTCCTCGAGAGCTCGGTTCCGCAGCCGGGCTAGGTGCCCTCGCCCTCCCCCTCCACCTCAGCCAGCTTGCGGGCGAGGGCCCGCTTCCCCTCCACGTCCATGCCACGGAGGATCTGGATCCGCTGGCTCTGCGGCGAGCCGGCGCCGTGCAGGGACTCGGTCAGGTAGCCGACCGCGTTGCGACCGAGGGTCATGTTCTCGATCAGGCGCAGGATCCGCATCCGGTCCTCCGTGGGCACGTCCTCGCGCCCGGCCAGCATCCGCTCGAGGATCGGGCCGACGTCGGCGGAACGCAGATCGGCCTCCGAGGGCATCGTCGCGACGATGCCGCCGGCGATGTCCTGGGCGAGGCGCGAGATCTCGTACGGGAAGCGGGTGACGTTGTGCTTGCAGACGTTGGCGAGCATCTCGTCGTTCATCCAGATGCCGGACTCCAGCGGCTGCGCCTTCGCCGCGGAGGCGATCGAGCTCGAGTAGATCGTCTCGTTCAGGTGCACCATCTCGACGAGCTTGTCCTTGACGTGGGAGGCGGTGGCGACGCCGTTGTTGTCGGCGACCTCGGCGGCGGCGCCGGTGATCACGTCGCCGAGCCCGGTCTTGCAGACGTAGCTCGCGCGGTGGTAGGCGGTGAAGCGCGAGACGAGGCGCTGCGCGTATTCGTACTCGCCGTCGAGCATCACGTGCTCGTAGGGGACGAAGACGTCGTCGAAGTGGACGAGCACCTCCTGGCCGCCGAACTGCGGATTGCCCTTGTCGATCCTGCCCGGCTCCAGGGCGCGGGTGTCCGAGGCCTGCCGCCCGTAGACGTAGGTGATGCCCTCCGCGTCGCCGGGGACCATGGCGACGATCGCGAAATCGCGATCGGCCTCGCGCAGGTTCATCGTCGGCAGCACGCAGATCCAGTGCTGGTTCCAGCCGCCGGTCATGTGCGCCTTGGCACCGCGCAGGAAGACGCCGCGCTCGTTGCGGCCGCTGACGTGCAGGAACACGTCGGGGTCGGCCTGCTCGTGCGGGGCCTTCGAGCGATCGCCCTTGGGGTCGGTCATCCCGGCGGCGATCAGGATGTTGTGCCGCTGGGCGAGCCTGAGGAAGTCGAGGTAGCGCTCGTGGTAGCCGGTGTCGCGATCGCGGTCGATGTCGAAGGTGACCGAGTGCAGGACGCTGATCGTGTCGAGGCCGGTGCAGCGCTGAAAGCAGGTGCCGGTGAGCTGGCCGAGCCGGCGCTGCATCGCGTGCTTGTCGATCAGATCCTGCGGCGAGGTCGCGACGTGCAGGAACCGGTTGATCGTCGCGTCGATCAGCGGCGAGTGGACCGTTGCCACGTCCGGCTCACAGGTCGCCAGGTCGTAGGTCATCTTCAGGGAGTTGATCGAGGGCTGGACGATCGGGTGGTCCGCGGGCTCATCGATCAGCTCCCCGAACATGTAGAGGCGGGTGCCGCGCCCGCGCAGCGAGCGCAGGTAGTCCTCGCCGGTCTCGATCACCGGCATCCGCGCCCAGCGCTCGGCCGCCGTCTCGAGCCGGCGCTCGGCGCCGCCCGGCGCGGTCGCTGTCGTCGCCGCCGTGGGGTGCTCGCTGATCGTCATCTCCCCTCCTCCGGGGTCGCGTGCTCTCGCCGGCGCAGCGTATGCGAGCCGGTCGAGGGGGTCAACGCCGGAAGGGAGGGCGGCCTCAGCCGGTTGTCGCGGCGGCGGCCTTCGCCGCGTCCTCGGCGACGACGTCGAGCAGGCCGGCGACGAGAATGTGGGCGCCGGGTCCGACGCCGAGCGTCCAGTAGCGGCGGAACCAGCGGCGGGCGGCGGCGTCCGTGGTCGCCGTCCGCATCGTGCCGGTGACCAGCGAGCGCGCGTCGTCGAGCGCCGCGACGCGCAGGTCGTAGACGGTCTTCGCCCACCCCGGCTCATCGAAATCGCGGAAGCCGTCGGCGGTGACGTCGGCGTATGCGATCACCGGTCGCCAGAACTTTCCGACCAGCCCGAGCGCGAGCTCGCTCCCGGACCGCTCGCCGAGCAGGATCCAGTCCCCCTCGGCGCTGCTCTCGCCCGCGAGCTCACCGAGGCGCAGGCTCTTGGGCGTGGTCGGCAGGCCGCGGCCGCGAACGCCGTCCGCGAGCAGCTGCGGCAGGATCCGCACGGCGCCGAGCGCGCCGACGAGCGGCTTGCGCCGGCCAACCTCGATCAGGTCGGCCTCGAGAAGTGCCCCCCAGGTCGTCGCCGCATCCGCTTCGACGGTGACGGCGACGGCGTCGGAGACGTCGTAGGTGGGAAGCAGCTCGTCGAGGAGCCCGGCGGCCGCTTGCGGCTGCGGGGTCGGCACGACGCTCAGCGGACGGGGACGACGAACACGGGGCAGGGGGCAACGTGCAGGAGCTTGTGGGCAACGCTGCCCACGAGCAGGCCCTTGAGCGCCGACTCGCCGCGGCTGCCGATCACGATCGCGTCCGCGCCCGCCTCCTCGGCGATCGCTGCGATCTTCGGGGCCGGGCCTGCCACGACCGAGGAGTCGAGCTCGACCTTGACGTCGATTCCCTCCGCACGGATCGCCTCGGCCTGCGCGTTCACCTTCTCGACCACGTCCGCCTCGTCGGGGTGCACGGGAGGCATGTCGCCCTTCGCGACGGTGCGTTCATCGATGTGGACGACGATCAGCCGTCCGCCGGCCTGCTTGGCGAGCGCCGTCGCTACGGGGATGGCCGCCTCCGACTGCGCCGAGCCGTCGAGCGCCAGGGCCACTGTCTCGAACATTGAATCTCCTTGGTTGGACCTGCCGGGACGGCTCGATTCTCACGCAAGCCGGCGCCGGCGCAACGGGCGCGGCTACCCTGAGGCCGGCCGTGGAAACTACGGAGTCCGAGCGCGGCCCGCAGCCGCCGGGCACGACGGCGGCTGAGGGACCTTGTAGAACAGCGCCATGAGCGCGCCCACCGGCACCCATCCGGTTCTCGCCGCACTCGAGCGGCGGCCCGAGGGAGCCCGCCTCGCGCTCGTGATCGAGGGCGGTGGCATGCGCGGAGCCGTCTCCGGCGGCATGGTGCTGGCACTCGAGGAGCTCGGCTTCCGCGACGCCTTCGACGCCGTCTACGGATCCTCCGCCGGCACGCTGAACGGCATGTGGCTGATCAGCGGCCGCGTCCGCGAGGGCCTGCCCACCTGGGTCGACCCGAACTTCGTCTCGAAGCTGATCGACAGGCGCAAGCTGCTCCGGGGCCAGCCCGTCGTCGACATCCGCAAGGCGATCGAGCACCGCTACGAGCAGCTTGCTCCCGGCCTGTTCGCCGACGTCCTGCGCGCGCCGACCGAGCTGCACCCGCTCGCGACCGACATCACCACCGGCGAGGCGGTCGACCTGTACCCGGAGATCCGCGACGAGCGGACTCTCCAGCTGGCCCTGCGGGCCTCGGCCTCCCTGCCGCTGCTCGCGGGACCACCGGTCGAGCTCGGCGGTCGCCGCTGGCTCGACGCCGGCCTCAGCGCCGCGATCCCGCTCGATGCCGCCCTCGCCGACGGCGCCACGCACGTGCTCGTGCTGCGCTCGCGGCGCCAGGGCCACGTCGCCGAACCCCCCGGTCGCCTCAGCGGGGCGCTGATGGGCCGCCTGCTCTCCCGGGTCGATCCCGCCGTCGCCCGCGCCTACGCCACGCGTGCCATCAACGAAGGCCGGGTGGAGACGCTGCTCGATGAGCACGCCGCGGACCCGGCCCGGCGCCCGCACGTGCTCTCGATCCGGCCACCGCAGGACGCGCCGGTGCCGTCGCGGCTTGAACGCGACCTGGACGTCGTCCGCGCCGCGCTCGAAGCCGGTCGCGGAGCGGCCGCGGCAGCGCTCTTCGAGGCGTCGGCGAGACGGGCGGCGGAGCCCGAGAGGTCCGGCTGACCGAGCCGCGTAACGGGCGGCATGCGGCCGGCGCACAGGCCGCCGTGCCGACTCTGCGATCATCGCGATCGGCGACGGTCCCAGGCCGTCGTCCGCAGGGGAACAACCGTAGATCCAGCGACTCAGCTGGCGGAAAGGCAAGGGGAAGCGTGAACTCCACACGTAAGCTCGCGATCGTCGCGGCGGCACTTCTGGTGCTCGCTGCGGGACTGGTCGCAACCACGGGGGCCGAGGGCGCCCGCCACCACAAGCACCACGCGCGAACGGAGATCTTCGATCTGTTCGGGCAGAAGCAGGTCAAGCCGGAGAGGATCTTCCTCACGGCCAACTCCGGTCCGTACCTGAAGGATCTGGAGTGGTTCAACTGGGGCCGCGGCCGGGCGACCGGCGTCGGCACGTACGTCAGCGACTGCGCCTCGTGCCCGGGCCCGGATCAGCGCCCCGCCATCGTCCGCCTCAAGCAGCGACGGGGCTGCGAGGCGAAGGGCGGCAAGGCCTACAAGAAGGCGACGCTGACCACCGGTGCCGATGGCACCGGCGAGGAGAAGACGATCCCGCTCGACACGGGCTACTCCGTCTACTGCAAGTAGGGCCGAGACGCCACCGCGGTTCCCGGGACGGGCCTCGTGCACCGTCCCGGGACCGGGGCCGTGACGGAGGGGGCGCGGGCTGCGCCGAAACTGCGAAACCCGCCTGTCTGGCGGGCTCCGGACAGTACCGCTACGGGGATTCGAACCCCGGTTTCCGCCGTGAGAGGGCGGCGTCCTAGTCCCCTAGACGATAGCGGCGCAGCGGTCGGCGATCTTAGCAACGGATCGGCGATCGGAAAGGCCGTCTGCGGGACCCTTCTTCGATGCGGCTGAGAGGACTCGAACCTCCACGGGCTTGCGCCCACGAGCACCTGAGGCTCGCGTGTATACCAGTTTCAGCCACAGCCGCTGGTAGGTCTCAATTCTAGCGATTCTGAGCTAGCGCTTCACGCCCACGTTCTCGCCGACCAATTCGACACTCGCACGCCGATTGATCCGGAACTCCCAGATCTCGCGCTTGCGGTTGAAGTTGCACCGGTACTCAACCCCGGCCCGTTCGCATGCGTCGCGGAAGACACCTGCGACGCCGTGGGACTTGTTGGCGAAGTGGTAGCTGGGGTACGAGTACTCGCCAGTCGTGTTGACGACCGAGCATCCGTCGGTCCGAATCAGGCCGCGGATGACTGCCCATGGATGATCGTCAACGATGTCCTGCTGCCAGGGCTCGAGCGCGATCAGGCGCTTGTGCTTCTGCCCGGGACCGTGCTGAGGGAGACGCAGGGCAGGTGGAGCGAGTAGACGGAAAGCACCGTCATCCTCCCGCCGTGCACCAGCTGTCGCGCCACGGCACTGGCCGGAAAGCAGCGCCGTAGGAGGGCCGCGGCGTCGTCGACGATCACCTTGGTAAGCCGAGTCGAGGACCACTCGAAGCCGGACGTCCGGCCCATCCGGACGACGTGGCCGTCCCCCAGATAGAGACCCGAGGAGCTCGGCGTAGTCGGCCGGCTGCAGTTGGATCTCCTTGCAGGCTCGCCAGCAACGCGGACGGAGTTGACAGCTCGCCTCGGCCCCGGGATCTCACCGGCGGCTCGCCGGCGGATGTCACGGACGTTCGGTCGCGCGATGCCGGTGCGCCGCGCAACCTCACAGTCGCTCATACCCAGGGACGCCAGGCGCACTATTTCGTCGCGGACATGGGGGCGTGGCGAATGACGAACATATGTTCGCACCCGAGCCAGACGGAACACGGGCCCGACCGCCGCTCCCTCCTCCCATAGCATTCCTTTCATGCGCAACCTGCTGCGGCCGCTCTTCGATCGGGTGATCATCAAGGAGCTCGAGCCTGACCGGGTGCGGGAGTCCGGGCTCGTGGTGCCGCCGGGCTCGCGCGAGGATCCGCCCCAGCACGGGATCGTGCTCGCGGTCGGGCCGGGGCTCGACTGGTGGGGCTCGGCTGACGTGAAGATGCCGGTCGCGGTCGGCGACCACGTCGTCTTCCCCTCCTCCGCCGGAGCCTGGGTCGAGGTCGACGAGGAGCGGCTGCTGGTCTGCCGGGTCGGCGAGCTGCTCGGCGTGCTCGAGCGGATCGAAACCTGTCCTTACTGCTCGCAGCGGGAGCTGCCGAGCGGCGACGCGTGCCCGGTGTGCGGGCGCCAATCGGGATCCGTCGGGGTCTGACCCGGGGCGAGAGAAGGAGCTGGGGCAGATGAAGGTCGGACTCGTGCTCGGCGCCGGCGGCGTGCAGGGCGGGGCCTGGCTCACCGGCGGGCTCGACGCGCTCGCCGAGGAGACGGGCTGGGACCCGGCCACCGCCGATGTGATCGTCGGCACCTCGGCCGGGTCGATGATCGCCTCGCTGCTCGCGGCGGGGATCCCGCCCTGGTTCATGGTCGCCCACAGCCGCGGCGAGTCGTTCGAGGGCATGCGGGACGCGCGCGGCCGGCCCGCAGCCGAGGCCGACCGCAGCGCCGGCGCGGTGTTCCGCTACGACCGCGGCGCCATCCCCTTCTTTCCCGGATCGCTGCCGCTCGTCCTCCGCAGCCTGATCCGCCCCCGCGCCCACACGCCCGCCGGCGTGCTCAGCGGCTGGCTGCCGCGCGGAGTGATCTCGACCGAGCCGCTGCGAGAGATCGTGCGCAGCGCCGTGGCGAGGGCTGGAGCCGCCATCCGAACCACTGGGTCGTCGCCTGCGACTACTCGACCGGCCGCCGCGTGGCCTTCGGCCGCCGCGGGTCACCGCGGGCGAAGCTCGAGGACGCGGTCGCCGCCTCCTGCGCGATCCCCGGCTTCTACAGGCCCGTGCAGATCGCCGGCCGCCGCTACGTCGACGGCGGCATCTGGTCGACCTCCAACCTCGACATCGTCCGCGACCTCGATCTCGACCTCGTGATCTGCCTGAACCCGACCTCGACCCTCCACCCGATCGGCGCGGCGAACCCGCTCGACGCCTTCCGGCTGATCACCAACACCGAGTCCGGCAAGCGGCTGGGGCGCGAGGCGAAGCGCCTGCGCGAGGACGGCACCCAGGTGGTCCTGATCCAGCCCACCGGCCGCGACCTCGACGCGATGGGGATCAACCTGATGGACGGCCGCAACCGCAACGAGGTGATCGAGGTCGCGCGGGAGACCGTCGCCGAGCAGCTCGCGGAGATCACCGACGCGCCGTTGCTCGCCGACCTGCGCCCCGGCGATCCCGACGCCGTCCGCCGGCCCGATCGGCCGATCTCGCAGTGGCCCCACCTGGACGCGCTCGCCGAGCGCGTCGGGGCCCTCGTCAGCGACCCGATCTGAGCCGCGCCGCGCGGCCTCAGGCCGGCGCCGCCTCGCCCTCCCGCTCCCCCGCCGCCTCGACCCCGAGGGTCTCGCGCAGGAAGGCGATCTGGTCGGCGATCGTCTTCTCGAACAGCTCGCCGACGTAGATGTTGAAGTGCCCGCCCCACTCGGGGCCGTACTCGATCGAGCGGCCCTGCGGCGCCTGCTCGGCCATCTTGCGCGCCGGTGCCGGCGGCGTCACCTGATCGCCGGCGCACGTGACCACGAGCAGCGGGCAGAGCACCTGCGGCGCCTTCGTCCCGGGCCGGTAGGAGCCGATCACGAGCGCCGCCCGGCCGAGGAACTCGTTGCGGAACTCGGTCCCGGGCTCGAACAGCGCGTGGTAGCCCTCGTAGGAGTCGGGCTGGGTCATCGCCCCGAGCTCGCCCGGGCGCGCGACCGCGGGCACCGCGTAGGGCTCGCGCCCGGTCGCCTGGCGAGCGAGGTCCTTGAGCCCCGCTGCGGTGAGTCGGGCGATGTTGCCCGGGCCCGCCTGCTGCAGGGTCGCGATCCCGTCGGCGAACGGCGTCTGCGAGATCACCGCAGCGATCCGCGCGTCCTCCGCCGCCGTCGCGACCACGTGCCCGCCGGAGAAGCTCGTGCCCCAGAGCGCGATGCGCGAGCGGTCGATGCCCTCGAGCGTGCGCGCGAACTCGACCGCCGCCTTCCAGTCGGCGAGCTGGCGCTTGATGCTGAGCAGCTGCCGCGGCTCGCCGCCCGAGTCGCCGAAGCAGCGGTAGTCGAAGACGAGCGCGGCGATGCCGGCATCGCGGAAGCGCTCCGCGTACGCCCACAGGCGCGCCTCGCGCGTGCCGGCGAAACCATGGGCGAGGATGACGAGCGGCCAGCCGCCCTGTGGCGCCTCGCCCTCGGGCCGGTACAGCCAGGCCGCGCAGCGCTCGCCCCCGGAGTCGAAGCTCAAGTCCTCACGGTCGGCCATCGGCCGCTCCTCTCGCTAGATCGACGTCCTGCTCGCGGGCGCCGCGAACCATCGCGGCCAGCGTATCGACGGAGTCGTATCGCGGCTCCCAGCCGAGCTGCTCCCGCGCCCTGCTCGTATCCATGAGGACGGGGACCCGGAACGCCGTCAGCCACGCGAACTCGGCCGGCAGCCCGGGCACGCGATGGAGCACGTCGTCGACGGGCCCGATCAGCCCCTTCGGCAGCGGCACCGACCACCAGCCCAGCGCCCGCGCCAGGTCGGGGACCCGCAGGGTCCCCGGCGCCGCCAGGTTGTAGGCGCCGGGCACACCGCGGCCCTCGACGGCGGCCACGAGCGCCGCGGCGACGTCGTCCTCGTGCACGAGCTGGAACGGGACGCCGGGGTCGGGCAGCACCGGGGCCAGGAAGGGGATCTCGCCGAAGATGCGCCGCACGAGCGGCAGCTGCCCGTAGACGGGGAGCATCGCGACGATCGTCTCCGCGAAGGTGATCGCCGACGGACCGGCGACGACGCAGGGCCGGAACACGTAGGCGGTCGTCTCGGCGTCGCGGGTGATCTCGCCGAGCAGCTCCTCGAGCTCGGCCTTGTGGGCCGAGTAGTAGAAGCCGTCGGTCCCCCGCGGGAAGACGTCCTCGGTCAGCGGCTGCGGGTTGTCGCCGTGGAACCCGTAGGCCGCGACCGAGCTCGTATAGACGATCCGCTGGGCTCCGGCGGCCACGGCCGCCTCGAAGACGTTGCGCGAGCCCTCGAGGTTGATCTCCTGCGCCTCGTCGGGGTCGCCGAAGATGATGAAAGCGAGGTGGATGACGACATCGGCACCGGCGACCGCCGCCTCGACCGCGGCTCGGTCGAGAACGTCGCCCTGGACGTAGCGGACCTTGGCGCTGAGTCCGTGCTCCGCGGGGTCGAACGGCCGGCGCGCCATTCCGACCACCTCGCCGACGGCCTCGGACGCGTCGAGCGCCCGCAACGTCGCCAGCCCGATGTCCCCGGTCGGTCCCGTCACCGCGACCTTCAGTCCGCCCATCTCAGTCACCTCCGCTGTCGCTCTTGCCCGAGTCGGCGGCTGCCGGCTCCCGTTCCTCGTTCGCCCTCGCCTCATCCTCGTTGTCGAGAACCTCAAAGTACTCGTCGCCCTCGATTCCGATGTTCGGCATCTGCCGCTCGAGCCAGCCCGGCAACCACCAGTTGGCGCGGCCGACGATGATCATCACCGCCGGCACGAGCAGGGTGCGCACCACCGTGGCATCGATGGCGACCGCAACCGCAAGGCCGACCCCGAACTGCTTGACGGTCGGGTCGCCGTTGAGGATGAAGCTCGCGAACACCGCGAACATGATCAGTGCCGCCGAGATGATTACCCGCGACGTCCCGGCCAGGCCCCCGACGACCGCGTCGTGGTTGTCGCCCTCGAGGCGCCAGTGCTCCTGCATCCGCGTCAGCAGGAACACCTGGTAGTCCATCGAGAGCCCGAAGAGGATCGCGAACATCAGCAGCGGCACGAAGCTGACGATCGGCATCGGATGATCGAGGCCGATCAGGCTCAATCCCCAGCCGAGCTCGAAGACCGCGGCGAGGACGCCGTAGGCGGCGGCGACGCGAGCAGGTTCATGAGCGCCGCGGGCAGCGGGATGATGATCGAGCGGAACGCCGGCATCAGCAGCAGGAAGCCGAGCGCGACGACGATCGCGATCACCAGCGCCAGCTTCTGGAGATCTGGTCGGCGAGATCCATGAAGGCTGCCGTCTGGCCGTCCACGTAGGTCGCCAGTCCCGGCGCCCTCGGCCGCCGGAATCACCTCGTCGCGCAGCTTCGCGACGAGGTCGCGGGTCCGCTCCGAGGCGGGACGAGGTGACGGATCGACCGCTGAAGACGGCGGCGTCCCCGTTCTTCGAGACCTTGGCCGGTGAGACGTTGTAGACGTCGCCGGGCTTGGAGATGCGGTTCTGCAACTTGACCAGCCTCGGGTCGCTGGCGCTCGACTTCAAGAACGCCTCCTGCTGGTCGAGCTTCCGCTGCTGCTTCGGGCTCGGGCCCTGCGGCTCGGGCGGCGGCGGCTCGCCGGCGAGCGCGGCCTGCTGCGCCTGCTGCTGGTACTTCTGCTGGGCCTTCGCCTGTTGCTGCTTCTGCTGCTGCTGGACCTGGTGCAGCTTCTTGGTATCGGGCTTGGCCGGATCCGAGAACTTGACCGCGATCAGCATCGGGCCGTTGGTTCCAGCGCTGAAGCCCTTCGTGATCGCGTCGTAGGACTGCCGCGTCTGCGTGTCCTTGGGTATCTGGCCGTTGTCGGGCTGGCCCAGGTAGATATCGAGCACGGGCAGCGCCAGGACGGCGAGGATCGCGACGCCGGCGATCGCCGCCGGCCAAGGATGGCGGCCGACGAAGTGGGCCCAGCGGTTCCAGCCGACCGGGTGACCCTCGGCGTGCGCGCCCTTCGCGAAGCTCACGTGCCCGCGCAGGATCCTGTCCCCGAGCAGTCCGAGCAGGGCCGGCAGCAGCGTCAGGGCCGCGACGATCGCCACGGCGACCACGATCGCGGCCGAGTAACCGAGCGAGCGCACGATCGGAATGCCGCCGAAGTACAGGGCGAGCAGCGCGACGACCACCGTGCTGCCCGCGAACACCACCGCGCCACCGGCGGTCGCGGTTGCCCGGGCCGCCGACTCCTTCGCCTCCATGCCCCCGCGCAGGTACCGCAGATGCCGAGTGATGATGAACAGCGCGTAGTCGATGCCAACGCCGAGCCCGAGCATCGTGCCCAGCGTCGGGGCGATGCTGGGGACCGAGATCACGTGCCCGAAGATGCCGATCAGCGCCAGCCCGGTGCCGAGCCCGAAGAGCGCCGTGACGATCGGCAGCGTCATCGCGACCGCCGTTCCGAAGGCGAAGAGCAGCACCACGATCGCAACGGCGACGCCGATCGCCTCGCTCGATTCGGTCGCCGGCTTCGACACGGCTTGGCCCAAATAACCGCCGGCGCTGACACGGAGCCCGTACTTATGGTGGGCGACCGCCGTGGCGGTGTCGATTATCTCCTGCGCTTGGTCCTCCTCGAGCTCATCCGGCCCGAGCGTCAGGTTGACCGCGATGTAGGCGGTCTTGCCGTCCTTGGAGAGGTCGTCGGCCCCGGCTTGGCTCAGCGGGCTGACCACGTCCTGGACGTACCGGTTCGCCTTCAGCGCCTTCATCGTCTGCTTGATCGCCGTCTCGTTCGCACCGCGGTCCAGCCGCTTGCCGCCCGGGTCGACGAGGACGATCGGGTTCGAGCCGTTCGCCTGCTTCGGCAGATACCGATCGAGCGTGTTCGTCGCGTGCGTGGAGTCCGATCCCGGGATCGAGAGGTCGTCGTTCGTGTTGCGGCCGATCGAGTTCGCGAACAGCACGATCGCCGCGGCCGCCACCACCCAGGCCGCGAGCACCCACTTCGCCCGGCGGACCGTGAAGCGTGAAAGGCGATAGAGGGGGCCGGTCACGCCGCGATCCTGCCACGCGCGGCTCGGGCCCGCGCGCCGCGGTCACCCCCGGGAGCCATCCCCCCGGCCCCGGTCCTCAGAGCGCGGCCCCGATCGCCGTCGCCGTGCGGCGCGCCAGCGCCATCACCGTAAGCATCGGGTTGGTGCCGGAGGCGGTCGGGAAGGCGCTCGCGTCGCCGATCCAGACGCCGGGGGTGTCGTGCAGCTCGCCCCACGGTCCGGCGACGCTGCTCTCCGGGTCGCTGCCCATCCGGCAACTCCCCATCTGGTGGGCGCTGAAGACGGCCATCTCCCGAGGCGCGAGCGAGGCGTTGCGGACGGTCTCCGACGAAGGCGTCGAGATCCTCGCCGCGCCTCCAGGCAAGCGGCTTGCGGCTCAGCGCCTGGATCTCCAGCGCCCCCGCCGCCTCCTGCATCCGGACCATCTCCTCGAGCGAGTCGCGAATGATGCGATGTCGGCCTCGTTGGAGAGCAGGTAGGTGGGAACGGCGCGCGCCGCGGGCGTCGACTCCGACGCGGCCGTGACCGCGATCGCGGTCGATGCCGATGAAGGTGGCGCCGCGGCGGAACTTGAGCATCTCGGCCTTGTGCTGGGCGCCCGAGGGCCACGGCACGGCGGCTCCGAACAGGCCGGTGGTGTGCTGCGCGCACTCGAGCAGGAAGCCGTAGCCGTCACCCTCGGGATTGGCCCAACTGTGCGAGAGGCCCGCCTGCGGCGGCCCCCACCACGGATCCTGGTTCTCCTCGTAGACGCCGTAGACCGCCACCGCGGGGTGCAGCCGCAGGTACTCGCCGGCGGCCGGTCCGCCGATCCCCGACCGCAGCAGCAGCGCCGGGGACTCGATCGAGCCGCAGGCGACGACGACCTGCCGGGCGCGGATCGTGACCGCGACCGCCGAGCCGTCCTCGCGCATCCACGTCGCCCTCGACGCCGACGCGCGCGGCCGCCCTCGGTCAGCACGCGCTCGATCCGGCAGTCGACGAGGATCTCGGCGCCGGCCTCGGCAGCGTCGGCAGGTAGGTCTTCTGCGTCGAGCGCTTCGAGCCCGACTGCTCGCCGAAGCCCATGTAGCCGGCGGTGACCGGGTCGTAGGTCTCGGGGTCGGTGTTGCGGGTGATCAGCTTGAAGCCGCCGCCGCGCGCCTCGAAGCCCTCCTTGAGCCGCAGGTGCGGGCCGTTCAGATCGGAGCAGCGGTCGTTGATCCCGAGCCGCTCCCAGACCGCGTCGAGGTGAGCGTCGTAGTCGGCGCCGTCGAGGCCCTCGAGCCCGTGCTCGCCCGCCCACTGCGATCGCGACCCAGTGCGGCGTGCGCAGGCAGTTGGTCCAGTTGAGGACGGTGCCGCCGCCGAGCGAGGAGCCGGCCTGCAGGCCGACCTGGCCCTCGGCGGTCGTGAACGGGCCCCCGTTGAGGAAGAGCTGCTGGTAGGCCGTGAGCTCGAGGCCGAGGAAGTCCGACTCGTCGAAGTAGCCGCCCATCTCGATGACGATCACCTTGTGACCGGCGACGGCGAGCTCGCCGGCGATGACGCCGCCACCGGCGCCGGAGCCGACGACGACGACGTCCGCCTCGAGCGTCACCGCCTCCTCGGCGGGCGGCACGCGCGGGGCGAGCGGCTTGTCGGTCTGCTTCGGCAGCGCCTGCGGGCCCGGGTAGCCCATCGCGGGCCAGTTCGGGTTGATGCCGGTGCCCGCGTCGGGAAGCGCGTAGTAGAGGCTGAGCGCCAGACCCTTGCAGCGTCGCGATCGCCGGCCAGCGCCTCGGGCGAGCTGTCGGAGAAGCCGTGGATGAGCGCCTCGCGCGCCTCCTGCGGCACACCGGCGGCCATCCCCTGCGCGGCGAGCGCGTCGAGCAGCCCGCGCAGGCCCTCGATCTCCTCCGGCGCGAGATCGGCCTGCAGCAGGCCGATCTCGATCGCCTCGCCGATCGCCATGTCGGTAGCCGAGCGCGCCCAGAACCCGGTCGGGTCACCGGCGCCGTTCGTCGCGGCGGGCGGAGCGAGCGAGGGGACCAGCGTGTCGCAGAAGACCGCCAGCGTCCGACGCTGCGCGGGGCTGAAGAGCTCGCTCAGCGCCAGCGCCGCCATCGACTCGCCGACCGTGCGGCTCACGGTGGCGGTCGTAGGGCAGCATGAACATCTCGCGCGAGGGCGCCCAGCCCGGCGTGACGAGGATCGACTGCCGCCGCGTGTACTTGCGGATCCCGTCGGCGCCGTGGCGCGAGCCGAGGCCCGACTCCTTCCAGCCGCCCATCGGCAGCTCGAGCGCGTTGTAGTTGACGGCGGTGTCGTTGACGGAGGCGACGCCGGCCTCGAGCCGCCGGGCGATCTCCTCGCCGCGCTCGACGTCGCGGGTCCAGACCGAGGCCTGCAGCCCGTAGCCGCCCTCGTTGGCGAGCCTCGACGGCCTCCTCGGCGTCGGCGACCCGCATCACCGGGCAGGGTCGGCCCGAAGGTCTCCTCGCGCATGCAGCGCATCGAGTGGTCGACGCCGGTCAGCATCGTCGGCTCGTAGAAGCGCCCCGGGCCCAGCCCCTCGGGCCGCTTGCCGCCGAGCACGACCTCGGCCCCGCGCTCGACCGCGTCGGCGACGTGCGCCTCGATCATCTCGATCTGGGGCGGGAAGATGATCGCGCCGACGTCGACCGAGCCGAGCTCGCCCGGCGGGCCCTGCCGCAGCGCCGCGACCTTCTCGGTCAGCCGGGCGACGAACTCGTCGTGGACCGACTCCTCGACGTAGATGCGCTCGACCGAGATGCAGACCTGGCCGGCGTTGAGCAGCCCGAAGGTGGCGGCGGCGTTGGCGGCGCGTTCGAGATCGGCGTCGGCGAGCACGATCATCGGGTCCTTGCCGCCGAGCTCGAGGCTGACCGGCGTCAGCGACTCCGCCGCCCTCGCCATCACCTTCTTGCCGGTGGCCGTCGAGCCGGTGAACATCACGAAGTCGACCTCGTCGACGAGCGCGGCGCCGGCCTCGCCGCGGCCGGTGGCGACGCTGAAGACGCCCTCGGGCAGCCCCGCCGCGGCCAGCATCTCCGCCATCAGCAGCGAGGTCAGCGGCGTGACCTCCGACGGCTTGAGAATCACGGCGTTGCCCGCCGCGAGCGCCGGGATGCAGTCGCCGAAGCTGTTCGTGAGCGGGAAGTTCCAGGGCCCGATCACCCCGACGAGGCCGACGGGCGCGTAGCGGACCTTGAGCTTGCGGCCGCCACGGACCGACGGCGAGGCGGTCTCGACCTCCTCGTCGGCGAGCAGCCGCTCCGCGTTCGCCGCCCAGAACTCGAGCGCCGAGATGCCGTAGGCGAGGTCGGTGAGCTGCACCTCGTCCGCGGGCCGGCCGGTCTCGCCGCAGATCGTCTGCACGACGCGCTCGCCGTTGGCGACGAGCCAGGCCCGCGCGGCCATCAGGACCCGGGCGCGGCCCTCGAAGCCGAGGGCCTGCCAGCCGGGCTGCGCGGCGCGGGCGGCGGCGGCAAGCTCGGCGACGGCCTCGGCGCCGAGGTCCGGGACGGTCGCGATCGTCTCGCCGCTGGCGGGGTTCTCGACCTCGATCGGCGCGCCCGACGCGGCGCCGTTCACAGCGGCGCCCTCACCGGGTGCGGTAGCGCTCTCCATCCCGACCGCGAGTCTATCGCCGTCGAAGCCGAACGGCCTGCCGTGCGACGATTCAGCGGCATGCCCACCGCGGTGATCTCCGACATCCACCTCGGCTCCGGCGCCGCGACGGACCTCCTGCGCCGGCCCGCGATCCTCGAGCGCCTGCTGGCGGCGGTCGACGACTGCGACCGGCTCGTCCTGCTCGGCGACACGGTCGAGCTCCGCGACGGCCCGATCGAGGAGGCGATGGAGGCGGCGCGGCCGTTCTTCGAGACGGTCGGCGCGCACTTCGAGGAGATCGTGCTCGTGCCGGGCAACCACGACCACCGGCTGCTCGGCCAGTGGCTCGAGCGGGTCCGCGACAGCAACGGCGATATCGGGCTCGCCGAGCAGGTCCTCGCCCCGCACCGCTACGTGACAGAGATCGACGAGTGGCTCGGGCCCGCGCGCCTGGTGCTGCGCTACCCGGGCGTCTGGATTCGCGACGACGTCTACGCCACCCACGGCCACTACCTCGACAGCCACATCACGCTGCCGACGATCGAGCGCCTGTCGATCGCGACGATCGACCGGCTCGGCGGGCGCCCCACGGGTCGCCGCGGCTCGCCGCAGGACTACGAGCAGCTGCACGCCCCGGTCTACGACCTGCTCTTCAACCTCGCCCAGGGCGCCCGCAACCCGAACGCCCACAACGAGGAGGGCAAAGCCCCGACCGTGCGCGTCTGGGAGATGCTCGGCGGCGCCTCCGGCCGGGCCCGCGACTGGCGCGGCCGGATCCTGCGCTCGGCGGTCGTGCCGGCGACGCTCTGCGGGCTCGAGCGGGCCGGGCTCGGCCGCTTCGGACGCGACTTCTCGCTTGCCGAGATCGGTCGCTCCGGCGTCGAGGCGATGCACGTCGTCGTCGACCGGCTCGGGATCGACGCCGAGCACGTGATCTTCGGCCACATCCACCGCCGCGGCCCCCTTGCGGGCGAGGACGGACGGGCCGCCACGGACCCGCCGTGGGAGCAGCGCGGCACGACTCTGCACAACACCGGCTGCTGGCTCTACGTCGAGGCGATGCTCGGCGCGAGCTCGGCCGACAGCCCCTTCTGGCCGGGTCGCGTGATCGTCGTCGACGAGCAGGGGGAGCCGCGGGCGCTCGACGTCCTCGCGGACGTCCCCCACGAGGAGCTGCGCGAGCCCACGGCGGAGTGAGGGACACGCGGCGACCATCGACTGATCCGAAGGGTCCCTCGCGGACGTAGAGGTGAGCGATGGCCGCGAGCCCCCTCCGCTACGCCCTGCTCGACCGCGCGCTCGGCGCCGGCCTGCTGCCGGACGCCCTGCTCCGCGCCGGCGCCCGCCGGGGAATCCATTCGGTCCTGCGCCGGGAGCGCGCCGGCGGCGTCGAGGCGTCGCAGGCGCGCCTCAGCGCGCTCGTCGCGCGCAAGAGCTCCGGCCCGATCGCCGTCGCGACCGAGACCGCGAACGAGCAGCACTACGCGCTGCCCCCGGAGTTCTTCGGGCTCTTCCTCGGCGCCCGGCGCAAGTACAGCGGCTGCCTGTGGCCGGCGCCGGAGACGACCCTGGACGAGTCCGAGGAGGCGAGCCTCGCTCAGAGCTGCGAGCGAGCCGGGATCGCTGATGGGCACCGGGTCCTCGACCTCGGCTGCGGCTGGGGGTCGATGACCCTGTACGTCGCCGAGCGCTACCCGGGCTGCCGCGTCACGGCGGTCTCGAACTCGGCCCCCCAGCGCCGGTGGATCGAGGCGCAGGCGGAGAGCCGCGGGCTCGCCGAGCGGGTGCACGTGATCACCGCCGACGCCAACGACCTCGACCTCGAGCGCGACGGCTTCGACCGGGTCGTCTCGATCGAGATGTTCGAGCACCTGAACAACTGGCGCGAGATGCTGCGCCGCGTCTCGGGGTGGGTCAAGCCGGACGGCACGCGTCTTCATCCACGTCTTCAGCCACCGCACGGTCGCGTACCTGTATGAGGGCACGTGGGCCGCCGAACGCTTCTTCACGGCCGGCGTCATGCCCTCCCACGACCTGTTGCTGCACTTCCAGGACGACCTCGCGCTCCGGGAGCGCTGGATCGTCTCCGGCGACCACTACTCGCGCACACTGCACGCCTGGCTCGAACGCCTCGATGCGCGGCGGGACGAGGCCCTCGAGATCCTGCGGGGCGTCCATGGAGACGAGCGCGGGGCCCGGATCGCGCTCGGCAACTGGCGGCTGTTCCTGCTCGCTTGCGCCGAGATCTGGCGGTACAGGGAGGGCAGCGAATGGCTCGTAAGCCACTACCTGCTCGAGCCGCGCGGGTGATCCCGGGAGCTACGGCGCGAAGCGCCAGACCTTGAGGTAGCCGCCGCGGCGGACCCGGACGCGGTCGCTGCGGCGATGACGATCGCCGAGCGCGCCCTCGCCGGCGAGCAGGTTCACGTACACGGGGCGCTTCGAGGACGCTCCGAAGCGGGTCACGCCGACCTTGGCGATCGGACAGGGGGTGTGGTGGGCGCTGCGCCCGCGCGTGCAGTTGAAGTTGCTCTCGGTCGACAGAAACACCGGGCTGGCCGCGACGCGACGGGCGTGCCGTCCGGGCCGGACCGACCGCGGGCCGTCGGCGAGGATCAGCTGCGTACGCGTGCGCGCGTTGTAGGGGAGGTGCGCGAGCGCGCCGAGATAGCGGCCGGCGATGCGGAGCTGCTCGCCGGCGCGCGGATGCGGGATCCGCACCGAGTAGACGCTGCGCATGTGAATCGAATGGTTGTCGGGGACGAGCGGCAGCGCCCGGGTCAGAGCCCGTCGCGCGGCGAGCGGGCGCGGGCGCTTGAGACGTCGTCCGTAGCGGATCGCGGCGATCCGGCTCTCGCCGCGATTGTCGACCTTGCCGTTGTCGCGGATCCCGCCGACCGCGACCCGCTGATGGCGCCGCGCGTGTGGGCTCGCGGCGCTGGCGATCAGGTTGACGCGGCAGTGCCGCGGGGCGCACGGCGGCAGCTTGTGGGCGCCGGGGCCGAACCTGGTCCGGTGCCAGCCGAGGTCGATCGCGCAGTGATGGTTGCGGTTCGGCTGATGCTGGGTGCAGCGCACCGTCCGCGGCCGGCCCAGGGCCGCCGTGAAGCGGGGATCGACGACGCGCGGCCCGCTCGCGAGGACGAGCCGGACGCGGATCTTCGGGTCGTAGCGGTAGATGCGGCCGGCGCACCCCGCGGCATCGCGGCTGCGGCCGATGGAGCGCCGCAGGCAGACGGTGACCTCGAGCTCGCCCCCGGTCTCGAGGCGGACCCGGCGACGCATCCGGCCGAGCTTGCGCAGCGGCAGGCTCAGGACCGAGACGGGCCGCGCGTTCAGGCGACGGCGGATCGGGATCGTGCGGACGAGCGCGGCGGCGCCGGCCGGGCTGACCTTGACGCTGACCGGGTTGTGATGGCCGCGGTGGTTGCCGTGATGCTGGTGGTGATGGTGGTGGTGCCCGGACCCGCCCGGCGCAGGGCTCGCGGGATCCGGCGCGGGGTTGCCGGGCAGAGGCAGCGGGACCGGCAGGTGCAGCTGCGCGCCCGCCGCGGGGGCGAGCGCGAGCAGCGTCGCGGCAGCGACCCCGATCACGGTCGCCGCGAAGACCCCTGTGCGCGAGCGGACCATCTCCTTACCCAGGTCGAATGTAGCGCCGGCCTCGCCCGCCGGCGCCGGTTCACCGCGTGCGGGTCGGGCTCAGTGCGGCCGCTCGCCCGCGAGGAGCCGGAGCGCGTGCGGGAGGGCTCCCGCAATGGCCGCCCCGCACTGCTCGATCGAGCGCGGGCTGCCGGGAAAGTTGACGATCAGCGTCGCGCCCCGGGCGCCCGCGACGCCGCGGGAGAGCATCCACTTCGGCGTGTGCTCACGGGAGACAGCCCGCATGGCTTCGGCGATTCCCGGCGCCTCGCGGTCGATCACGTCCCGGGTCGCCTCCGGCGTCACGTCGCTCGGGCCCAGGCCGGTCCCGCCCGTGGTCAGCACCAGGTCGACCCCGACCTCGTCGGCGAGGCTGCGGAGCCGCTCGGCGATCAGGTCGCGATCGTCGGTGATCGCCTCGGTGACCTCGACCTCGCAGCCGATCGAGGTCGCGAAGTCCGCCAGCGCCGGTCCCCCCTCGTCCACGGCCTCCCCCGCGGCCCGCGAGGTGCTGATCGTCAGCGCCGCCGCCCGGAACGGTCGTCCATCGGCGGCGTCGTCAGCCACCGCGATTCCACTCGCCGCTCTTGCCGCCGCTCTTGTGCAGCAGCGCGACCTCGCTCGATCTCGATCCCGCGCTCGATCGCCTTCGCCATGTCGTAGACGGTCAGCGCGGCGACCGACGCGGCGGTCATCGCCTCCATCTCGACCCCGGTACGGCCGACGCAGCGGGCCTCGGCGGTCAGCGTCCACGAGCCCGCCTCCGGCGTCGACCTCGCCGCCGACGTCGGCGAAGCTGAGCGGCAGCGGGTGCGCGAGCGGGATCAGATCGCCGGTCCGCTTCGCGGCCGCGATCCCAGCCATCCGCGCGGGCCCGAGCACGTCGCCCTTGGGCCCGTCGCCCGCCGCGATCGCGGTCGCGGTCGCCGGGCTCATCCGCAGGCGCGCCTCGGCGACGGCGCGGCGCTCGCTCTCCGGCTTGGCGCCGACGTCGACCATCCGCGCCTCGCCGCCGGCGTCCAGATGGCGTCAGGCCGGAGTCGTGCCCTCCACCCATCGCGCCTCACCCCCTTCGATCTCCCGCTTCCAGATCGGCGCCTCGGCCTTGATCCGGTCGATCGCCTCGCGCGCGCCGCGGCGAACGCCTCGGAACGGTGCGCCGCGGATGCGGCGACGATCACGCTCGGCTCCCCGAGCGGGACGGCGCCGACCCGGTGCTCGGCGGCGATCGCCAGAGCGCCGTGCCGCTCGCATGCACTCGGCGAGGATCCGCGCGATCGCTCGGCTCCGCCATCTCCGCGTAGGCCTCGTACTCGAGCCGCTCGACCGTCGCGGGTGACGCCGCTGAAGGTCACGATCGCGCCGGCGCCGTCGCGCCCGACGAGCTCGGTCAGCCGATCGAGCGAGAGCGCGCTCGGCGGTGATCGCCGGCGTGGACGTCGGAGCCGCCGCTGACCGGCGGGATCAGCGCCACCTCGTCGTCCGGCGACAGGGCCCGGCCCGCGTCCGCGTACTCGCGGTTGACCGCGGCACGCACCGGCATCGCTCCGACCAGCGCCGGTCAGCTCGCCGAGCAGATCGCCGACCGTCGCGCCCTCGTCGAGCTCGACCGCGACGGTGTCCGCGCCGGCCCGCTCGCGCAGCATCGCGAACAGCTTGACCTCGACGCGTCATCGTCGCCACCGGTCGGATCGAGGCTACGCGCCGCACCGATCAGCTCGACGGTCGACCCGCTCGCCCGCGGCGACGTGAGTGGTCGCGCTCGCCGATCAGGGCGAGGCCGTCGGCGCCCAGCAGGCTCGTCATCACGTGCGATCCCTGGTGCGCGGCCGGCGTGACGGCCAGCCGCCGCGCCGCCGGCTCGAGCCCGACGCGGATCGCGTGCGGCGCGGTCGGCCGGCTTCTCGTAGGGGCTCGTCAGCTCGGCCTCGATCCTGCTCGCCGCGGGGTCGGCGCCCTGCAGGGCGAGGAGCGCCGGGCGGGCGAAGAGCAGAAAGGTGACGAAGGCCGAGACCGGGTTGCCGGGCAGCCCGAAGCACCAGGCCGCCGCCCGGAGCGACGCCGAAGTAGGTGGGCTTGCCGGGCTTCAGCGAGACGCGCCAGAAGACCTGCTCGACGCCGAGCTGCCGCGAACGCGGGCTTGACGTGGTCGTGCGGACCGACCGAGACGCCCGCCGCAGACGACGAGCACGTCGGCCCCGGCGAGCCCCGCTGCGACCGCCTCGCGGGTCGCTCCCGCGATCGTCGCGGGCGCGTCGTTCGAGACCAGCTCGCCGCCGGCGGCCGCGACGAGCGCCGGCAGCGCGTAGGAGTTCGAGTTGCGGACCCCGCCCGGCGGGCAGCGGCTCGTCGACGCCGACGAGCTCGTCGCCGGTGCAGCAGCAGCGCCACCCGCGGCCGCCGCGCGCAGGCACGGTGGCGACGCCGACCGAGGCGAGCACCCCGAGCTCGGCGGCGCCGAGGCGGGTGCCGGCGGCGAGCAGCTCGGCTCCGGGCTCGATGTCCTCGCCGGCGCCGACGCACGTTGGCGCCGGTTCGGGCACGACCGCGACCGCGACGCAACCCTGCTCGGGCTCGCGCGGTGTCCTCGACGCGGACGACCGTGTCGGCCCCCTCCGGCAGCACCGCACCGGTCGAGATCGCGATCGCCTCGCCGGCGCCGACGGTTCCCTCGCAGGGGTGGCCGGCGCGCGACTCGCCGACCGCGAGGCGCAGGAGCACCGGGGCCGTCGGCAGGTCGGCGTGCCGGAAGGCGAAGCCGTCCATCGCCGAGTTGTCGAAGCCCGGCACGCGCTCGGCCGCCGTCACCGGCTCCGCCAGACTCGGCCCGGGGCCTCGGCGAGCGGCACGGGCTCGGCCGCGAGTGGCCGGCAGCGCTCGAGGATGAGCTCGCGCGCGCGGCTCGATGGGCGTCAGTCCGCCATGCCGGCCAATCATCCCTGGCAAAGTTCCCTCATGCCTTCCGAGGGCGACACGCGAGCCGCTGCGCAATCCTGATCGGTGGTGCCGGGGAGCGCATCGGCGGCGAGAAGCACCTGCGCAGTCTGCTGGGCCGCCCGCTCGCCGCCTGGGCGATCGACGCCGGGCGCCACGCGCACCTCGAGCCCCTGCTCGTCGCCAAGCACGGCACCCGCCTCGGCCCGCTGGCGGGCGAGTGCGAGGTCGCGATCGAGACCTCGCCGGACCACCACCCCCTGCTCGGCGTGATCGCCGCGCTCGAGCACACCGGCGAGCCGCTCGTCGTCTGCCCCTGCGACCTGCCGCTGCTCCCGGCGCCGCTGCTGCGCACGCTGGCGGAGGCGAACGAGCCGACCTTCGTCGCCGGCCCCCGCGGGATCGAGCCCCTGCTCGGCCGCTACGAACCCGAGGCTGTGCCGCTCCTGCACGACGCGGTTGCCGCCCAGCTCCCCGCCCGCGATGCAGTCGCCGGGCTCGGCGCCGGCACCCTCGACGAGGGGAGGCTGCGCGCCCACGGCGACCCCGACTGGTTTCTGCGCAACGTCAACACCCCCGCCGACCTGGCCCAGCTCGAGCGCGAGCTCGGCGCGCTGCGACGCTGATCGGGCCGGCGGGCGCCGGAGGCCCGGCTCGGTCGCGAAGAAGGCCGCGCCGGCGTGGCCGGGCCGGGAAGCCATCGCCTCTATGTTGAGCGTATGGACCCGCGGATGCACAAGCGCGTGCACCATGACGGCATCGACGACAGCGTCGCCGTCGAGGAGCCGCTCGAGATCCGCGTCGACGGCTCGCCCCTCGCCGTGACGATGCGCACGCCCGGCAACGACGAGGAGCTGGCGCTCGGCTTCCTCCACGGCGAGGGGCTGATCGCGAGCCGCGCGCGGCCGGCCCGGGGCCCGAGCTCGCGGGCAATGTGATCGAGGTCGCGGGCCCGCTCCTTCGCGACCCCGGCGCGCGCTCGCTTCTACGCGACGTCCTCGTGCGGCGTCTGCGGCAAGGGCGCGATCGAGCAGGTCGCGCGTCGACGCGCCGCCGGCCGGCCCGGGCCCCGAGGTCCCGCGCGAGCTGCTCGCGTCGCTCCCCGACCGCCTCCGCCAGCCCGCCTTCGAGCTCACCGGCGGCCTGCACGCGACCGGCCTCTTCGACGTCCGGCGGCGAGGTGCTCTGCGTCCGCGAGGACGTCGGCCGCCACAACGCGATGGACAAGGTCATCGGCTGGGCCCTGGGCGGGGCGGGTGCCGCTCTCCGAGGCGCTGCTGTGCGTCAGCGGCCGCCTCGCCTTCGAGCTCGTGCAGAAGGCGGCCGTCGCCGGCTCCCCGGTCCTCGTCGGCGTCGGCGCCCCGACCTCGCTTGCGATCGAGCTCGCCACCGAGTCCGCGGATGACCCTCTGCGGCTTCGCCCGCGGCGGCTCGCTCAACGTCTACACGGGCGCCGAGCGGCGTCAGCTAGGGCTCCTCAGAGCTCGGCGTCGAGGCCGTCCCGCTCGATCGCGTCGACCTTGGCGAGGCGGCGGACGTGGCGCTCCTCGCCGCTGAAGGACGGCGCCCGCGAAGGCGGCGACGAGCTCGCCCGCGATCTCGGGGCCGATCACGCGCGCGCCCGAGCGCGAGCACGTTGCAGTCGTCGTGCTCGACGCACTGCGCGGCCGTGTAGGTGTCGTGCGCCATCGCGGCGCGGATGCCCTCGACCTTGTTCGCGGCGACGGCGACCCCGGCGCCGGATCCGCAGACGAGCATTCCCCGTTCCGCCTCGCCGGCGACGATCGCGCGGCAGACCGCGAGCGCGAAGTCGGGGTAGTCGTCGCCCGATTCGTAGCTCGTCGCGCCGAGGTCGAGCACCTCGTGGCCGTCCGCGTCGAGCGTCTCGAAGACCGTCTCGCTCAGCGGAAAGCCGCCGTGGTCGAAGCCGCAGGCGATCCTCATGCCTGCCGCCCTCCTCGATCAGCTCGCGCGCCCGCGCGACCACCCGATCGGTGGTGAAACCGAACTTCTCGGCCAGCTCCGGGCCGGCGCCGAGGCGCCGAAGTGATCGATGCCGATGCTGGCCCCGTCATCGCCGACCCACCGGTTCCAGCCGATCGTCGAGCCCGCCTCGACCGAGAGCCGCCTGCCCGTGCCCGGGAGCAGGACCGCGTCGCGGTACTGGCGTCCTGCTTGGCGAAGCGCGAGGTCGACGGCATCGAGACGACTCGCACCGAGACCCCGTCCGAGCGGAGCTGCTCGGCGGCGTCGACACAGAGCGAGACCTCGGAGCCGGTCCCGATCAGCGTCAGCTCCGGCTCGACCTCGCTGTCGGAGTAGACGTAGGCGCCCCGTTCGATGGCGTCGTCGGGGATCTGGCCGCGCTGGAGGATCGGCAGCTTCTGCCGGCTCAGGACCAGCGCCGTGGGCGCATGGTTGCGCCCGAGCAGCCAGTGCCAGGCGAGGAACGTCTCGTTCGCGTCCGCGGGCCGGACGACCTCGAGGTTCGGCATCGCCCGCAGCGACGCCAGGTGCTCGACCGGTTCGTGCGTGGGGCCGTCCTCGCCGACCCAGAAGGAGTCATGGGTGAAGACGAAGATCGACGGGATCTCCATCAGCGCCGCCATCCGGATCGAACCGCGCATGTAGTCGCTGAAGACGAAGAACGTGGCGCCGTACGCGCGCATACCCTCGACCGTCATCGCGTTCACGATCGCCCCCATCGCGTGCTCGCGGATCCCGAAGTGGAGGTTGCGGCCGTCGAAGTGGCGGTGCGTGATGCTCTCGTAGTCGTCCAGGTTCGTCGCCGTCGAGGGCGCCAGGTCGGCGGCGCCGCCGATCAGCTCCGGAACCCGCGGCGCGAGCCAGTTCAGGGCCTTGCCCGAGGAGGCGCGCGTGGCGAGCACGTCGTCGTCGGGCGAGAAGGTGGGCATCTCGCTGATCTCGGGCAGCCGGGGCTCATGCCGGCCGACGACGCGGAGCAGCTCCTCGGCGTGCTCGGCGTTGTCGGCGGCGTAGGCCTCGAACAGCTGCGACCACTCCTCCTCGGCCTCCTCGCCGCGCTCCTTCACCCGGGCGAACAGCTCCCGGACCTCGTCCGGGACCGTGAACGGCTCGGTGTAGGGCCAGCCCAGGTTCTCCTTCGTGAGCTTGATCTCCTCCTCGCCCAGGGGCGAGCCATGCGCGGCCGCGGTGCCCTCCTTGTTCGGGCTGCCGAAGCCGATGATCGTGGGCAGCACGATCAGCGAGGGCTTGTCCTCGACGCCCTGCGCCTCGCGGATCGCCTCCTCGATCTCGTTCAGGCTCGCGTTCTTCGGCAGCGAGTGGACGGACCAGCCGTACGCCTCGAAGCGCCCCGCGACCTTCTCCCGGAAGGCGAGATGCGTCGAGCCCTCGATCGAGATCTCGTTGTCGTCGTAGACGGCGATCAGCTTGCCGAGCCCGAGGTTGCCGGCGAGCGAGGCGGCCTCGGAGGAGATCCCCTCCTCCATGTCTCCGTCGCCCGCGGTCACGTAGGTGAAGTGGTCGACGACGTCCCGCCCCTCGCGGTTGTAGCGCTGGGCCCAGATCGCCTCGGTCAGGGCGAAGCCGACCGCGTTCGCGAACCCCTGGCCGAGCGGACCGGTCGAGATCTCGATCCCGGCTGTGACGCCGTACTCCGGATGGCCGGGGCAGCGGCTGCCGACCTGGCGAAAGCTCTTGATGTCGTCGAGCGTGACGTCGTAGCCGCAGAGGTGCAGCAGCGCGTACTGCAGCATGCAGGCGTGGCCGCCGCTGAGCACGAAGCGGTCGCGGTTGAGCCAGCCCGGGTTCGCCGGGTTGTGGCGCATGATCCGCGAGTACAGGACGTAGCCGAGCGGCGCCAGGCCCATCGGCGTTCCGGGATGGCCCGAGTTCGCCTTCTCGACGGCGTCCATCGCCAGCGTCCGGATCGTGTTTACGGCGAGCTCGTCGAGGGTCTCCTCTGCCACTGCGGCTCCTTCAAGGACGGTTCCGGGGTTGCCCGCGGACTCTATGTCACGCGCGGGGCGATACTCTCGCCGACGATGTCGGCACGAGCTGAGCGGAGCTGCGGATGAGCCCGAGAGCGAAGGCGCGCGGAGGGATCGACCTCGGCGGCACCAAGATCCAGACGGTGATCGTCGACGCCCGCAGCAACGTGCTCGGGCAGGCCCGGACCGAGACCCCGCAGCAGGGCGGCCCATCGGCGATCGCGGCGGCGATGGCGGGCTGCCTCGAGGACGCGGCCGAGGACGCCGGCTACGAGACCTCGGCGCTGGTCGGCATCGGCGTCGGCTCGCCGGGCGAGGTCGACGAGCGCAAGGGCACCGTCGCGGGCGCCCGCAACCTGAGCGACTGGGAGAAGCCCTACCCCCTCGCCGCCGAGCTCAAGGCGACGCTCGGCGCGCCGGTCTTCATCGGCAACGACGTCCAGGTCGCGACCACGGGCGAGTTCCAGCTCGGGGCGGCCAAGCCGTTCAAGAGCGTTCTCGGCGTCTTCTGGGGAACCGGCGTCGGCGGCGGGATCGTGCTCGAGGGCAAGGATTGGCTCGGCCGCGGCGCCGCGGGCGAGATCGGGCACATGGTCGTCAAGAAGGGTGGCGCCGAGTGCCCATGCGGGAACAAGGGCTGCATGGAGGCTTACGCGGGCCGGGCGGCCATGGAGGCCGAGGCGCGACACCGCCACAAGAAGGGCGAGAAGACGAAGCTGTTCAAGATCATGGCCCACAAGGAGAAGGACCGGCTCACGAGCTCGGTCTGGGGCAAGGCGCTCGAGGAGAACGACAAGCTCGCGACCGAGCTGCTCGAGCGCGCCGTCGATGCGCTCGGCGCCGGCATCGCATCCGCGGTCAACCTGCTCGACATCGAGGCCGTGATCCTCGGCGGCGGCCTCGGGATCCGCTTCGGGGACAGGCTCGGTCCGAGCATCGAGACGCGCATGCACGAGAGCCTCTTCGACCACGTCAACCCGCCGGCGTTCGCGGTCGCCGGCCTCGGCGACCTCGGCGGCGCGATCGGCGCGGCGCTGCTCGCGAAGCGCTGAGAGGAGGCGTGACGATGGCGATCCACGACGTCTCCGTTCCGATCCGGCCCGGCATGCCGATCTACCGGGGCAACCCGGGCTACTCGCGAAGCCTCTACCAGGCGATCGCCGATGGCGCCACGGCCAACGTCTCCGAGCTCGACATGGGCGCCCACACCGGCACCCACGTGGACGGCCCCTCCCACTTCTACGACGGCGGCGACGGCCCGGAGGTGCTCGACCTCGAGGCGATGCTCGGTCCCTGCGTGGTCGCCGAGATCCCGCCGCGCGGGCTCGACCCGATCGACGCGGAGGCACTGGAGGCCGCCGGGGTGCCGGAAGGCACCGAGCGCCTGTTGCTGAAGACGACGAACTCGAAGCTCTGGGAGCAGGATGAGTTCACGCACGACTTCCTCCGCCTGGACAAGAGCGGCGCCGACTGGGTCCTCGACCGTGGCATCCGGCTGATCGGCATCGACTACCTCTCGATCGGCGACGGCGACGCCCACCTGGCGCTGCTCGGCAAGCCGATCGTCGCCCTCGAGGGCCTCGACCTGCGCGCGATCGAGCCCGGCCCCTACGAGCTCGTCTGCCTGCCGATCAAGCTCCACGACGGCTGCGACGGCGCCCCGTCACGCGTCGTGCTGCGCGACCTCGACTGAGGCTGCGACTCAGTGGCGGGGCGTTCGCTTCGCGGCCTTGATGACCGGCAGCTTCAAAGCGACGGCCTTCAGGTCCGCGAGGCCGACGGAGCGCTGCTGGCCGTAGTTGGTGGCGCTGGCGGTGATCTGCAAGGTCACGCTCGAACCGGGCCGCAGCGTGTGGGCGACCATCTCCAGCGGCCGCTTGATCGTGTGGCGGTTGCCGTCGAGCCTGATCGGGATCGGCGTCACCTGGTTGCCGAGCACGACGTCGGTGTCGTTGTCGACGAGCTGCGCGAAGAGGCGGGTCCGGCCGCCCGTACCCGTCGCCGAGTAGGTCAGCTTCAGCTTCGGGGCACCGACGATCTGCTTGGCGTGGCGGCGGCCCGGGACCTTCACGTTGACGGCGTTGGCGGCCTTGGTCCCGTTCGTGATCCCGGCGATCGCGCCGACCGCGCCCGGGCCGGGCTTCGACGGCCCCGAGCCGCCGGCCTCGGTGATCGGCAGCTCACCGCTCCCGCTCGCTCTCACGGTGCGGTGCTTGCGGGGCCAGCGCTTGGCGCCGAAGCGGCGGCCGTCCTGGTTGACCCACTCGAAACCGGGACCCGTCTTGACGCCGTGCTCGCGCGCGAGCCAGCGGTCGAGCCAGGCGATCGACTCCGTCTCGATCCGGCTGCCGTCACCGGGATCGGTGAGGCAGCTGCCGTGACCGCCGCAGAACCAGAGCATCTTCACCGGGACGCCGTGGTGGTGGAGGATCCGGTAGTTGGTGACCGCCTCCCGGAGCGTGAAGAGGGTGTCGACCGTGCCCTGCACCAGCATCGTCGGGACGCGAATCCGCTTGACGAGATCGCCGGGCCCGCGGCTGCGGAACCACTCCTCGTCCGCCTTCGAGATGTGGCCCGTTGCCGTGCCCGAGTCGAAGGCGCTGTCGATATGGGGGTCCAACCTGCCGGAGGCCTTGCCGAGCGTGTAGAGAATCGACCCCCAGCCCGCCTTGAAAGTCGAGTCCTTGTAGAGGCTCGTGGTCAACGAGTGCCAGGCGATGTCCGGGACGATCGCATCGACGCGCCGATCCAGCGCGGCGACCGAGAGCTGGATGCCGCCGCCGTAGGAGGCGCCGGTCATGCCGACCCGGGGATCGCGCTTGCCGTCGAGCTGCGCCTCGGGCTGCTTGGCAAGCCAGGAGATGATCCGCTTGACGTCGCGCGCCTCGTAGTCGGGGCTGTCGACCTCGACCGTGCCGCCGGAGGACCCGAAGCCGCGGGGATCCCAGGTGACGACGTTGTAGCCGGCATCGCGCAGGGGCCCGACCCCGACCGCACCCACGGTCGGATCCGACTCGCCGTCCGGGTTCGTGTCGCCGGGGGAGCTCCAGCCGGGACCGAAGAGCACGGTCGGCGAGCGCTTGCCATGCATCGGCTTGTCGGTGGGAAAGAAGTTGACGTGGATCTTCGTCCCGTCGAACGAAGTGACCGTCGCCGTCCGCGCGGCGGCATCTCCAACACCCCAGATCAGCGTCGCGAGCACGGCGACCGCCGCAGCGACGAGCGTTCTCCTCATACCGACAACGGTACAGGCGCCGGCCGCCCGCGTCGCCGCCTCCGGGCCGCCCCGGGCCTCGGAGCGGTGAGCGGTCGGTAAGCGGAGCGGCGCACCCTGGCTAGCCCGTCGCACCCCTGGCCAGCGCCCGCTCGAAGGCGCTGTACGCCTCCTCGCCGAAGAGCCAGAAGCGGGCCTCGGCGACGACGTCCTGGGACGCCATCGCCTGCAGGGTGGATGCGACAGCGACCTCGGCCGCCGGTTCGAGCGGGTAGCCATAGACGCCGGTCGAGATCGCCGGGAAGGCGACGCGGGCGCAGCCGGCCTCGGCGGCGAGCTCGATCGCCCGCCGGTAGCAGGAGGCGAGCAGCTCTGCCTCGCCCTCTCCCCCGCCCCGCCAGACCGGCCCGACGGCGTGGATCACGTGCCGGACGGGCAGCTCGCCGGCGCCCGTGAGCTTCGCCTCGCCCGTCGCGCAACCGCCGAGCCGGCGGCACTCCTCGAGCAGCGCGGGGCCGGCCGCACGGTGGATGGCGCCGTCCACGCCACCGCCCCCGAGCAGGGAGGAGTTCGCCGCGTTGACGATCGCGTCGGCCTCGGCGTCGGCGGTGATGTCGCCGCGGTGGAGCGTGATCACCGGCGCGCTCACGGCGTCAGCCCGAGCGGTGCGCCCGGTACCAGGAGATCAGCGCGTTCGTGGAGCTGTCGTGGTCGAGCTCGCCGGAGCCCTCGAGCTCGGGGACGATCCGCTTCGCCAGGACCTTGCCGAGCTCGACCCCCCACTGGTCGAAGGAGTTGATCCCCCAGATCGCTCCCTGGGTGAAGACCGAGTGCTCGTACAGCGCCACGAGCTTGCCCAGCGTCGCCGGGTCGAGTCGCTGCGCGCAGATCACGTTCGTGGGCCGGTTGCCGTCGAACTCCTTGTGCGGGACGAGCCGCTCGGGAACACCCTCGGCGCGGACCTCGTCCTCGGTCTTGCCGAAGGCGAGCGCCTCCGCCTGGGCGAAGACGTTGGCGACCAGCTTGTCCTGGTGGTCCCCCGGCAGCTCGCTGTTGAGGCTCTCGCGCGAAGGCGATGAAGTCGCACGGGATCAGGTGCGTTCCCTGGTGGATCAGCTGGTAGAAGCTGTGCTGTCCGTTCGTCCCCGGCTCGCCCCAGAAGATCGGCCCGGTCGGGCCGACCACGCGGGTGCCGTCGAGCCGCACGTGCTTGCCGTTCGACTCCATCGTCAGCTGCTGCAGGTAGGCGGGAAAGCGCTCAGGTACTGGTCGTAGGGCAGCACCGCGACCGTCTCCGCCTCGTAGAACTCGGCGTACCAGAAGCTGAGCAGGCCCATCAGGACGGGCAGGTTCTCGCTCGAACGGCGCCGTCCGGAAGTGCTCGTCGATCGCGTGGAAGCCGGCCAGCATCTCGGCGAAGCGCTCGGGCCCGATCGCGATCATCGTCGACAGCCCGATCGCCGAGTCCATCGAGTAGCGGCCGCCGACCCAGTCCCAGAAGCCGAACATGTTGTCGGTGTCGATCCCGAACTCCGAGACCTCCTCGGCGTTCGTCGAGAGCGCCGCGAAGTGCTTGGCGACCGCGGCCTCTCGCCGCCGAGCCCGGCGAGGCACCACTCGCGGGCCGTGTGGGCGTTCGTCATCGTCTCCAGCGTCGTGAACGTCTTCGAGGCGACGACGAACATCGTCGTCTCGGGATCGAGGTCGTGCGTCTTCTCGGCGAAGTCGGTGCCGTCGACGTTGGAGACGAAGCGGATCGTGAGCCCGCGGTCGGCGTAGTGGCGCAGGGCCCTGTCGGCCATCACCGGCCCGAGGTCGGAGCCGCCGATGCCGATGTTGACGATGGAGTCGATCGGCTTGCCCGTGTGGCCGAGCCACTCGCGGGCGCGGATCTTGTTCGCGAACGAGGCCATCCGGTCGAGCGTCTCGTGCACCTCGGCGACGACGTCGACGCCGTCGACGATCAGCGACCGCTCGCGCGGCATCCGCAGCGCCACGTGCAGCACCGCGCGGTCCTCGGTCGAGTTGATGTGCTCGCCGGCGAACATCGCGTCGCGACGCGTCGCGACGCCCGCCTCGTCAGCGAGCTCGACGAGACGGGAGATGATCTCGTCGTCGACGCGGTTCTTCGAGTAGTCGAGGCGCAGGCCCTCCGCCTCGGCCACGAGGCGCTCGCCGCGGCGCTCGTCGGCCGCGAACAGCTCCCGCAGATGCCGCGAGGCCGACGCCTCGTGCAGGTCGGCGAGATGCCCGTAGGCGGGCAGCTGCTGGTAGCCGGGTGTCCCTGGTCGCTCATCCGCTCGCCTCCCTCGCCCGTCGCCGTCAGCCGGCGGCGACCGCCTTGCTCTTCTCGTCGATCCGCTCGAGCAGGTCCTTCCAGCTGTCGACGAACTTCTCCGCCCCCTCGTCCTGCAGCCGGCGCGCCAGCGCTGCGAGATCCACTCCCGCCCCCTCGAACTCGGCCAGCAGCGCGTCGTTGTCGCCGCCGTCGCCGGGAAGCAGGGCGCCGGTGTGCTCGTTCTCGGCGAGAGCCAGCAGGGTCTCCTCGGGCATCGTGTTGATGCTCAGCGGCGCAGCGAGCTCGTCCACGTACTTCGTCTTCGGCAGCGACGGATCCTTGGTCCCCGTCGAAGCGAACAGGAAGCGCTGCGGGCGGGCGCCCTGGTTCTCGAGCCGCAGCCAGCGGTCGCTCTCGATCAGCTCCCGGTAGGCGACGTAGCCCTTCCTGGCAGCCGCCACGCCGAGCCGGTTGGCGAGCTCGTCCGGCACCTCGCCCGCGACGGCGACGTCCCAGCGGCTCACGAAGAGCGAGGCGACCGAGCCGACGTTCGGGTCGAGCCCCTGCTCGATGCGCCGCTCGATGCCGCGCATGTAGGCCTCGGCCTGAGCCACGTACTGATCCGCGTCGAAGAGCAGGGTCACGTTGACCGGGCGTACCGGAGGCGATCGTGTCCTCGATCGCCTGCAAGCCCTCGGGCGTGCCCGGGATCTTGATGAACAGGTTGTCGCGCGCAGCCTCCTGGTGCAGCTGCGCGGCCCCTTTGCCGGTCGCCGCCGTGTCGCGGGCGAGCAGCGGCGAGACCTCGAGCGAGGCCCAGCCATCGACGCCGTCGGTGCGGCGTGGACCTCGGCGAACAGGTCGCACGCGCCCTGCAGGTCGCGGATCGCGAGCTCGAAGAACAGCTCCTCGCCGGCCTTGCCGGCAGCGAGCAGCTCCGCGGTCTGCTCGTCGTAGGCGTCGCCCCCGCTCAGCGCCTTGTCGAAGATCGTCGGGTTCGAGGTCAGCCCGGTCAGCGAGAGCTCGTCGATGTAGCGCTTGATCGTGCCGTCGTTGACGCGTCGCGGGTGATGTAGTCGAGCCAGAGGCTCTGGCCCGCGTCGTGGAGCTCCTTCGGTGCAGCCATCGTCTCAATCCTCCTTTTGGGAACGGCCTCAGCCGCCCCGCTCGTTCGTTTCGATTCTCGCGCTCGCCGCGGCTCATCGCTCGGGCAGCCGCCAGACGCACGGCGCGATCAGGTCGGCGGCCTCCTGCGGCCCCCAGGAGCCCTGCTCGTAGGAGATGCACGGGGTTCGGGTTCTCGAGCGCCGGCGGCGCTCACCTCCCACAGGCGCTCGATCCCCTCGGCGCGCGTGAACAGCGTTCCGTCGCCGAGCATCGCGTCGTGGATCAGGCGCTCGTAGGCCTCGAGCTGGAATTCGGCGGCGAAGCTCTCCTCGTAGCGGAAGGTCATCCGGGCCGGCCCGAGCTCCATCGTCGGGCCCGGCACCTTGGCCTGGAAGTCGGCGGTGATCGAGCCCGGCTCGGAGAACTCGAAGACGAGCTGGTTGGCGCCCTGGTGCTGGACCTCGCCGGGGAACATCTTCATCGGCGGCTCGCGGAAGTCGAGCGCGACGATGTGGCGCGACTCGGCCAGGCACTTGCCGGTCCGCAGGAAGAAGGGCACCCCGGCCCAGCGCCAGTTGTCGATCTCGACCTTGACCGCGACGAAGGTCTCGGTGTCCGACTCGGGGGCGACGCCGTCGGTCGTCCCGGTAGCCCTCGTACTGGCCCCGGACGACGTCGTCGGGCTCGATCGGCTTGATCGCGTCGAAGACCTTCTCCTTCTCGTCCCGCAGGTGCGAGGCGGTGAGCGTCGCCGGCGGCTCCATCGCGATGAAGCTGAGCAGCTGCAGCAGGTGGGTGACGACCATGTCCCGGTAGGCGCCCGTCCCCTCGTAGAAGCCGGCGCGGGTGCCGATCGAGAGCGTCTCCGGCACGTCGATCTGCACGAACTCGATGTTGTTGCGGTTCCAGAGCGGCTCGAAGAGCCCGTTGGCGAAGCGCAGCGCGAGGACGTTCTGGACCGCCTCCTTGCCGAGGAAGTGGTCGATCCGGAAGATCTGCGTGCTCGTCGAAGCTTGCGTGCAGCAGTCTCGTTGAGCTCGCACGGCCGACTCGAAGTCGTGGCCGAACGGCTTTTCCATGATCACCCGCGCCTCGGGACCGGTGAGGCCGATCTCCTCGAGGGTCTCGGTGATCGAGCCGAACGCCGCCGGCGGCACCGCGAGGTAGTGGAGCAGGCGGCAGTCGGCGCCGATCGCCGCCCGCGCCTCGCTCGACCTTCGTGTGCAGCGCCTTGGCGCCGGCCGCAGACCGGCACGTAGCTGAGCCGCCGGTGGAAGCCCTCGAAGTCGCCCTCCTCGAGGCCGCGGCTGTCGAACTGCTCGATCGCCTGCCGCGCGTGCTCCCGGAAGCCGTCGTCGTCGAAGTCCTGATCGGCGGTGCCGACGAGCCGCCACTCGTGCGGCAGAAGGCCCGCGGCCTGAGGTGGAAGAAGCCGGGGATCAGCTTGCGGGCGGCGAGGTCGCCGCCGGCGCCGAAGAGGACGATCACGTGCGGGTCGGGGCGCCCCGCGCCCCCGAGGCCGCCCTCACCCGCCTTCGGCAGGGTCGTCTCCGCGACGTGTGCCTCGGTCCGCTCCGCTGCCACGATCACCCCCCGCCGGCTTCTCGTCGTGGCCGCCGAACTGCTTGCGCATCGCCGAGAGCAGCTTGTCCGCGAACTCGTCCTCGTCGCGCGAGGCGAAGCGCTCGAACAGCGCGCTGGACTGAGCACCGGCGACGGGCACGCCCTCGTCGATCGCCGCGTGCAGCGTCCAGCGACCCTCGCCGGAGTCGGAGACGCGACCGCCGAACCCCTCGAGCTCCGGCGATTCGAGCAGCGCCGCGGCGGTCAGATCGAGCAGCCAGGAGGCGATCACCGAGCCGCGCCGCCAGACCTCGGCGACCTCGGCGATCTCGATGTCGTACTGGTAGTACTGCGGGTCGCGCAGCGGCGCCGTCTCGGCGTCGACCTCGCCCTTCGCGCTTGCCCGCGTTCGGCGTTCTCGATGACGTTCAGGCCCTCCGCGTAGGCGGCCATCACCCCGTACTCGATCCCGTTGTGGACCATCTTCACGAAGTGGCCCGCGCCCGAGGCGGCCCGCAGTGCAGGTAGCCGTTCTCCGACGGCGTCGGATCGCCGCTGCGGCCCGGCGTCCGCTCGGCGGCGCCGTCGACGCCGGGAGCGATCGTGGCGAAGATCGGATCGAGGCGCTCGACGGCCTCGTCCGGACCGCCGATCATCAGGCAGTAGCCGCGCTCGAGACCCGAAGACGCCGCCGCTGGTGCCGACGTCGACGTAGTGGATGCCCTTCGGCTCCAGCGCCTTGGCGCGGTCGACGTCGTCGCGGTAGTAGGAGTTGCCGCCGTCGATGATCGCGTCGCCTGTCGTCCATCAGCCCGGCGAGCTCGTCGAGGGTCGCCTGCACGTAGCCGGCCGGGACCATGATCCAGGCGTGCCGCGGCGGCTCGAGCTTCGCCACGAGCTCGGCGAGCGAGTCCGCGGCGGTCGCCCCCTCTCCCGCGAGCTCGGAGACCGCGTCCGGCGCTGACGTCGTAGACGACGCAGTCGTGCCCGTCCCGCATCAGCCGGCGAACCATGTTCGCTCCCATCCGGCCCAGACCGATCATCCCGAGCTGCACTGCCTTCTCCTCCTCGTTAGGGGACCTGTGAGGGTGAGCTTCTCACACGGGCGCGCCCGTGTGAGACCGGGAGGTGAACGTGGCTCAGGCGGGCTTCGTCCCGATGATCCTCAGATACTCCGTCGTGAAGGCGACGCCGCCGTCGACGGGCTCCGATTGCGCGGTCCACATGTCGAGCAGATCGGCGCGCAGCGCCTCCCACTTGCCCTGGGGCTCGAGCGCGGCCTTCGCCATCACGATCGGCCCGAAGCGCTCGGAGAAGAGCTCGAGCGCCGCCTCCGGCGAGGCGAAGACCTGGTCCACGGTGGCGTCCTCGAACTCGAGCTCGATCCCGGTGCCCTCGAAAAGCGACGTGCAGTGCTCGCGGTTGCCCCACGCGGCGGGGGGGACGAAGCCCTCGGGCTGCGGCGGCATGTGCCTGGCCACCGTCATGAAGAACGCGCCGATCTTGCCCTCGGGTCGCCAGCAGCAGAAGCCGAAGCGGCCGCCGGGACGCAGGACGCGGACGGCCTCGGCAGCCGCGACCTCCTGCCGCGGAGCGAACATGATCCCGAAGGTCGACAGGACGACGTCGAAGCTCTCGTCCTCGAAGGGCAACGCCTCGGCATCCGCCTCGAGCCACTCGAGCTCGACCCCGGCGGCGGCGGCGTTGGCGCGCCCGGCGACGAACAGCTCCGGCGTCAGGTCGGACGCCGTGACCTCGGCGCCGCGCTCGGCCGCCGCGATCGCCGCGTTGCCGGTCCCGGCAGCGACGTCGAGGACCTTCTCCCCCGGGCCGACGCCGACGGCGTCGACGAGCTCGGAGCCGACGGACCAGATCAGCTTCGCAATGTCGTCGAAGCTGCCGGCCGCCCAGGTCTTATGGGCGCGCTCCTTGAGCTCGTTTGCGATCGTCTCGTCCATATCCGTCTCCTTTGGCGCCGCTGCCCGCCCGGCCCAACAATACGCCCCAGCGGCCCTAAGGGCGTTTCTCGTTACTTGTGTTCCGTCGCGTCTGTTGGCGGCGCGGAGGCAGCGGGACGAAGGCGCTCGTGCGGTCGGCGTACTCGGCGTAGCCGGGCCTGCGGCGGGCGATCGTCTTCTCGGTCAGGGCGACCCCCGAGACGCGGAGCAGGAAGACCGTCATCAAGATCGGGCCGATCACCGTCCACCACGCCGACCCCGTCTCGAGCGCGATCAACCAGACCCCGAACCACAGGGTCGCGTTGCCGAAGTAGTTCGGGTGTCGCGAGTAGCGCCACAGGCCACGGTCCATGACACCGCTCTCGCGCCCCTCTTCCTTGGCGGCCAGAAAACGGGCGAGCTGCACGTCGGCGATGGCCTCGAACGCGATGCCGAACAGCGTCACCGCGGCCCCGATGAGGCCGAGGACGCCGATCTTGGCCGGCGTCGGGTCGGCTGCGGCAACCTGCACCGGGGCCGCGACGACCCAGGCGATCAGGCTCTGCAGCAGGAACACGGTCAGCAGGCTGCGCACGGCGAAGGCCGAGCCCTGCCGCTTACGCATCGCCGCGTAGCGGCGGTCCTCGCCGTCGTGGCGCCAGGCGATGTACCCGGAGAGGCGCAGGCCCCAGATCGAGACCAGCACCGCGATCAGCGTCGAGCGCGGGCCGTAGCCGTCGCCGGTCCCGGCCGCCACCCAGGCGATCGCGATGAAGGCCAGCCCCCAGGCGATGTCCGCGACGGAGGCGTCGCGCAGCGGCAGGCTGACGAGCCAGGCGCCCGACATCACCGCCACGGCCGCGGCCAGGGTCAGCAGCTGCACACCCAGATCGAGCATCGGCCGACCCTACGGCTCCGGGCCGCCGGTCGCCGGAGCGGACGCGATCCGCATCCGCAGCGCCACGAAGGCGGTTGCGTTGATCGTGAGCAACAGCAGCAACGGCCACACGAGGTCGGTCTTGTAGGCGAGCAGACCGCCGATCGCGGCGCCCGCGAACTGAACGAGGATGCCGCCGACCCGCTCGAACCACGGCGGGCTGAGGCGGTCCCGACGGGCGAGCTCGGTAGCGACGGCCGAGAGGGCCAGCGTCTGCAGGGTCGTGCGCAGCTGCGGTACCGCGATCTCGCGGACGGTCTCGTTGCGAACCCCCATCGCCGCCCCGAGCAGAGCGAGCAGCAGCAGCCGCCGCAGTTCCTGGTCGTGGTAGCCGAGCGCGATCAGGAAGGCCGGGACGAGCAGCAGCCCCTCCGCCGCCACGGTCCGCAGCAGCAGCTCGTCCCGGCTGCGAGCGCTGAGGTCGACCCTTCCCGTGACGGCGGCGCCGATGAAGAAGGCGGCGATGGCGACCAGCGGCCCCCCGATCGTCAGGCCCGGCTCCGAGAGCGCGAAGCCGATCAGCAGGATGTTGCCGGTGATCAGCGCGACGAAGACCTGATCGAGGCCGACGAAGCTGATCGCGTCGAAGACGCCCGCGGTGAACGTGAGCAGCAGCAGAGCGTGGACCTCGAGCGCCCCGACCGCCCCCTTGGACCCCGAGGCCTCCACGCTCAATCAGGGTCTTCTTCGGGCGCGATGCCCTCTGCGATCTCGCGGGCTGCCCCGAGATCGGCACCCGCGGTGGCGGCGATCCAGCAGGCGACCGGAGCCGCGATCCGCTCGGAGCTGTGCGCCGCGACCGAGGCCAGCTTCAGCATCTGGTCGATCTGCTCGCGGCTGGGGGACTCGACGCCGAGCTCGGCCGCGAACGCTGCGATCCACTCGTGCGGATCCATGGGCTCAACCTATCGCGCCGGCGGGACTCAACCGCGACCCCGCGGCGACAGCCGCGTCGCCGTCGCCTTCAACGTCGCCGTCGCCCGCTCGCCCGGCCGCAGGCCGAGCCGCGCGACCGAAGCGGCCGTGAGCTCGGCCACGAACGGCTGCGGCGTCGCCAGCGCAACGCGCGCCCGGTTGCCGAACTCGGTCACCGAGATGATCTCGCCGGCGAGGTGGTTCAGCGCCGAGTCGGCCGGGGCCGGGGCGCCGGCCGCGCCAGCGTCACCTCCCAGGGGAAGACGCTGACCGTCGACAGGCCCAGCGCCCGGATCGGTTGCGAGCAGCTCCGCCTGCCCCCCGTCGAGCCTGACGACGGTGAGCCCGTCGCGACTGCCGACCGCCTCCCCGCGCAGGACCGAGGCGCCGGCCAGGTCGCCGACGAGGCCGCTCGCCGGGCGCGCCGCCAGCTCCGCGGCGGTGCCGCGCTGGATCAGGCGACCGCCGTCGACGACCGCGATCTCGTCGCCGAGGATCGCCGCCTCGTCGAAGGAGTGAGTGACGAGCACGGCGGGCACCCGCGCCTCGGCGAGCACCGTGGCGAGCTCGCGCCGCGGCCGCGGTGCGCGTTCTGCGGGTCGAGCGCCGAGAGCGGCTCGTCCAGGAGCAGCAGCCGCGGCGCGGCTCGCCAGGGCCCGGGCGAGGGCGACGCGCTGGCGCTCGCCGCCGGAGAGGTTCGCCGGACGGGCCTCCGCTCGGGCCGCGAGCCCGAGCCGCTCGAGCAGCTCGCGGGCCGCGCCCGCGGCGTTGCGCGCGCGGAGCCCGCGCCCGGCGCCGAAGGCGACGTTCTCGAGCGCGGACATACGCGGAAACAGCGCGTAGTCCTGGAAGACGAAGCCGATACCGCGTCGCTCCGGCGGCAGGTCGACGCCGCGTCGGTGTCGAGCCAGACGCTCGCCGCCGAGGGCGATCCGGCCCCGCCGCGGGCCGCAGCAACCCGGCGAGCGCCCGCAGCAGCGCGGCTCTTGCCGGCGCCCGAAGGCCCCATCAGCGGCGAGGGTCCGCTCGCCGTCGACGTCCGCGGCGAGCTCGAGCGACGGTCCGCGACCGTCCGTCGGCGAGACCTCAAACGCCAGCATCGAAGGCCTCCGCCCCGCCGTCCCGCGGGCCGATCAGCTTGACCGAGAGCAGGATTGCCGCCGAGACGCGCGACGAGCACCGCCGAGAGCGCGAGCGAGGCGTCGAAGTCGCGGGCGAGCAGGCTGTAGATCGCGAGCGGCGCCGTCTGCGTCCGACCCTGGAGTGAGCCCGCGAACATGAGCGTCGCCCCGAACTCGCCGAGCGCCCGGCCCCAGGCCAGCGCAGCGCCGGAGGAGAGCCCGGCGCCCGCGGCGGGCACGGCGACGCGGGCGAAGGTCCGGCGCTCGCCGGCCCCGAGCGTCCGCGAGGCGTCGAGCAGGTCGGCGTCGACCGCCTCGAACGCGGCGATCGCCTGGCGCAGGAAGAACGGCGCCGCGACGAAGACGAGCGCGACGACCACGCCGGCCGTCTGCAGGACGAGCCCGATCCCCGCGTCCTCGATCGTCCCGCCGAGCAGGCCGTTCGGGCCCGAAGGCCGCGAGCAGGGCGATCCCCGCGGCGGCGGGCGGCAGCACGAGCGGCAGCTCGATCAGCGTGATCGCAAGCGCGCGGCCGCGGAAGCGGGCGCGGGCGAGCAGGTAGGCGGCCGGTGTGCCGACGACGATGATCATCGCGAGCGCGATCAGCGTCGTCGCAGGCTCAGCAGCAGGGCGTCGACGCGCCGTCGGCTCTGCCGAGCGCGCTCCACAGCGCCGCCGGGCCGGCCTCGACGAAGATCGACGCAAGCGGCACCGCGAGGAAGACGAGCACGAGCGCCAGTGCGACGGTGCTCGCGATCCGGAACGCGGAGGGCGTCCGGTTGACGCGGCGCCGCCCGCGGCCGCCCGTGCTCGCCGCGCTGCCCATCGCTCAGCCTCCGTCACCCGCGCCGCCCTGCCGGCGGCGGCGGCCCGAACCGTTCGCGGCGAGGGCGTCCGCGCCGGCGCCGTGCAGCAGACTCGTCGATGAACTCCCGCGCGAGCTCCGGGCTCTTCGCCTGGCTGCCGACCCCGACGCCGTAGGCGATGTCGGGCGAGACCGCTCGCCGGCAGCTCGATCGCGCGCAGGGCGCCGCCGGCCGCCGCGGCCACGTCGCTCCGGTAGACGAACCCCGCGTCGACGGCGCCCTGGGTGAGCTTGCCGACGATTCCGGCGACGTCGGGCTCCTCGGAGGCGACGTTGGCGAGGATGCGCGCCGCTCTCCTGCGCCCGGCAGCGCGCCGAGCACCTCGCGCGTGTAGTCGCCGACCGGCACGCCCTTCTCGCCGATCGCCACGGTGACGCCCGACGTGCGCGAGCGCCGTCGACCGAGTCGATCGCGGAGTCGGCGGGAACTGCGAGTACGAGCTTGTTGGTCGCGAAGACGCCGCGGCTTGCCGAGCAGCCCCTCCTTGTGGAGCGCGTCCGGGTACGCGGTGTTGGCGGCCGCGTAGACGTCCGGCTTCGACGCCCTGGCGGATCTGGGCCGCGAGCGTGTCCGAGCCGGCGAACGAGTAGTCGACGTGGGCGTCGGCGAAGCGCTTCGCGTAGGCCTCGAAGGCCGGCTGCAGCGAAGCAGGCCGCGAAGACGCACGATCGGGCTTGCCCGCCTTCGAGCCCGAGGCCGCCCCGCCGCCCGCCGAGCCGCAGCCGGCGGCGAGCAGGGCGAGGGTGGCGACGGTCACGATGAGCGCGGAGTGGACGCGGCGGCTCACGAGCTGCGCTCCACCATCACCGACGTCGCCTTGACGAACGCCGTCGCCTCGACGCCCTCGGCGAGGCCGAGCTCCTCGACCGAATCGCGGGTGATCGCGGCGGTGATCCGGTGCGGGCCGGCCTCGATCTCGACCAGAGCCATGACGCCGTCGGTCTCGACCGAGGTGACGACGCCGGAGAAGCGGTTGCGCGGCGAGGCGCTCGTGCCGGTCTGGTGGCGCTCCGGCGCCGGCCGCAGGCGCTCGACCTCGGCGACCGGCACGCGGCGGCGGTTCCGCTCGTCGCGGATGGTCTCCACCTTGCCCGCGGCGTCCCAGCGCCGCAGCGTGTCGACGCTCACGCCAAGCTGCTTCGCGGCCTCGCCGAGGCTCAGATCGGTCGGCTCGCGATCCGGCATCTACCTAAGCATTGCATAGGCAGAACTGGAAAGCCGTCAGATTGCGCCGGGCGCCTGTGTCAGCCGCCGATCGCGCTCATCGACCGCGGCGGCGGTACGAAGCCGGGCTCGCCGACGTGGTGCTTGAGCTCCTTGCGCCAGACCGCGTCGCGGATACGATCCGCTCGAGCTCATCGTCGCCGGCGCCGGCGCGCAGCGGCTCGCGCAGGTCCGTCTCGCGCACCGAGAACAGGCAGGTGCGGAGCTTGCCCTCGGCGGTCAGCCGGATCCGGTTGCAGTCGGCGCAGAACGGCTCCGAGACCGGATTGATGAAGCCGATCTCCCCCGCGCCGTCGGCGAAGCGGAAGACGCGCGCGGTCGCCGAGGGCTCGCGCTCGCGCTCGACGAGCGGATAGCGCGCCTCGATCAGCGCCCGGATCTCGGCGCCGGTGAGCACCGCGTCCGGCTCCCACGCGCTGGTCGGCGTCGAGCGGCATGAACTCGATGAAGCGCACCTGGTAGTCGGTCGTCCGGGCCAGCTCGGCGAACGCGAGCACCTCGTGCTCGGTGAAGTCGCGGATCGCGACCGCGTTGACCTTGATCGGCCGCACCTCGGGATAGGCGGCGATCGCCTCGAGGCCGCGCAGCACCTGCGGCAGGGCGTCGCGGCGGGTGATCTGGAAGAAGCGGTCGCGCGCGAGCGAGTCGATCGAGACGTTCACGCGGTCGATGCCGGCCTCGACCAGCGCGGCGGCGTCGCGCTCGAGCAGATAGCGCGTTGGTCGTCAGCGAGAGGTCGTCGAGCCCGTCGATCGCCGCCAGCATCGCGCACGAGGCGGGGGAAGTCGCGCCGGACGAGCGGCTCGCCGCCGGTCAGCCGGACGTCGCGCATGCCGAGCCCGGCGAACAGGCGCACGAGCCGCTCGATCTCCTCGAAGCTGAGGATCTCCTCGCGCTCGAGCCAGGGCAGCCCGTCGGCGGGCATGCAGTACTGGCAGCGGAAGTTGCAGCGGTCGGTGACCGAGACGCGAAGGTCGCTGATCAGGCGACCGTGGGCGTCGCGCAGGGGTTCGCTCGGATCGGGGGACACACAATCAGAGTAGACCCGGACGGCCCCCGACAGTGTCTACGCGCTGACCCCCGCCCGCGGCCCTGCGCCGTGCCTAGGCAGCCGCGCGAACGCGTTCGCAGCCCGCGACCGAGTCGGCCCGGTCGACCACGGCGCGGTCGTGCCCGCGGCCGCAGCGGACGATGTCGCGGGTGCCGTCGCGGGCGCGAATCGAGTCATTCCCGGGACCACCGACGATCCGGTCCTTCCCAGCGCCGCCGGTGAGCCGGTCGCGCCCGCGACCGCCGTTGAGGCGATCGCTGCCCCCCGCGCCCCCGAGGCAGTCGCGCGCCGGCGCGGCCGCCGAGGCGGTCGTTGCCGGGCAGCCCCTTGAGCCTGTCCCCGCGGCGGCGGCCGTAGAGATGGTCGCCGAAGCTGGTGCCCACGTGCAGGTTCGCGCACGGGCCCCTGACCTCGACGCTGCCGTGGTTGCAGAAGGGTCGGGAGCGGTCCGGCGGGAAGGTCAGGTCGGCGACGACCGCCGTTTCGACGTAGCGGTTCGCGAGCGGATCCGAGGAGGCGGGAGCGAGGGCGCTGCCGACCGCGCGCAGCTTCGCCCGCGGACCGTCGCCGCGGACCCAGGGAGCGAGCCCGAGGAACTCGGTCTTCGGGCCCGCGTAGACCTTGTACTCGGACTCGTCCTGACCCGGAAGGAACTTCGAGTTGCCGACGTAGTTGCAGCCGGAGCCATCGGGCGCGCGCCGGCCGAGGCCGCGCTCGGTGATCGCCGTCTGCCCGTCGAACGGAAGGTCGGCGAGGTTGCCGACCATGTGCGCGGTGACGTTGTAGTCGAAGTGGACGGTGGGATCCGCAACCGCGCGCCACGTCGACGACATCCACTCGAGCGGCTGCCACGTCTCGCCCGGCTTCGTCGCCCACCGGCCCGGGTTCGCCTCGTCCTGCATGATCAGGTTCGCCCCGAGCTCGTCGAGGCAGTACATGTAGTACTTCGAGGTGTCCGAGCAGGGATCGATGCCGGCGCCGGGGGCCTGGCCGAACGGCGTCACGTCCCCGCCGTCGTAGACGAACGCGGGCAGGCTCGTCGCGAAGGTCATCCTCGCCTTCGTCCCCGGGATCCGGTAGGGCCGCAGGTTCTCGATCGCGTCCGGGCCCGACTTCGGGCCGGCCGTGAGCTGGATCGTCTGCTCGATCGGCGTCAGCGGCACCTTGCGGTTCGAGGCGACGACATTGCGCAGCGGCCGCGGGCCCTCGTCGGCGACGTCCTTCGGGCCCCACATGAAGGCCTCGTTGTAGGCGTTGCCCGAGGTCGCGACGAAGGCCGTCTTCGCGTGCTTGACGTCTGGGTCGGCGAACTCCGCCACCTCCTTCGGGTCGACGCTCTCGCGGAACGGCGGCTGGTCGGAGGATCCGAGGATGTACACGCCGTAGCGCTTCGCGAGGAGGCTGAAGGTCTGCATCCAGCCGCGCGCGAAGGTGTCGGTGCCGCCGACGAAGGTCGCGGCGAGCGGCGCCATCCCCGGAAAGCGGGCCTTGTAGGCGGCGATCTGGTCGGCATAGCCGGCCTGCACGGCACCGATCACCGCGGCGACGCCGCACGGGACCGCCGCCCCCTCGCACGAGGGTGCGTTCGGATCGTTGACGATCGCGCGAGCGGCGCCGCCCCGGCTCCCGGTCGCGAGCGTCATCAGACCGGCGTCCTCGTTGAGCGCGACGACGTTCGGCCGGTCGTGCGCCCGCCTCGGCATCACGTACTCGCGGATCATGCACTCGACCTTCTTGCGGAACGCGTCGTAGGTGGTGACGTTGCGCACCTGCTGCTCGAACTGGAGTGCGAATACGCGCGGGCCTGAGCCCTTCGGGTCGGGGTGGAACGACTCGACGGCAGGCTTCTGGTTCGGCGCCAGCAGCCGCCGGCACGTGGCAGGGGCCGGGGGCGGCGGCAGCTTCGGCGCCGCGGGCTCGACCGCATCCTCGACCCGGCGGGCGAGGTCGGGATCGTTGGTGATCACCGCGTCCACGCCCTCGCGGGCCGCCCTGCGCAGGTCCTTCTTCGTGTCGACCGTGTAGGGAACGACCTGCAGCCCGAGAGCGTGGGCGTGCTCGACGTACGCGCCGTCGACCGGCCACTGCGGCGAGACCCACTCATAACCCTGCGCGGCGGCGAAGGCGGGCCCGGAATCGTTCGTCGCGCCCAGCGTCAGGAACGAGGTCGCGGTATCAGCGAAGTAGGGATCGGCCTCGATCACGTCGAGGTTCGCGGGCCAGAAGCTCTGCACGATCAGCCAGCCGGGCGGGAAGCCCGAGCGCTTGATCACCGAGGCGATCCGCTTTGCGTAAGCGCGGCATCGCGCCGGGTCGAAGTCCGGATCCGTCGGGGATGTTCTTGATCTCGAGGTTGACCCGCGCGCCCCGGCGCTTGGCCATCTTCAGGACCTGGGTGAGCTTCGGCACCGGCGCCCTGCGGCTGTCGTGCCGCCCCATCGGCTTCTCATTGCCCTCGCTGCCGAGGAGGTCGACCTGGCAGCGACGGCGCAGCTGCGCGTAGGTGAGCGCGGCGACCTCCCCTTCGCAATCGGTCGTCCGGTCGAGGGTCGCGTCATGAATCGTGACCGGCACCCCGTCGGCGGTCAGCTTCACGTCGAGCTCAAGCACGAATCCCTTGCGGGCGGCGTGCCGGAACGTTGCGAGCGTCTCCTCCGGACGCTTTGGGACCTGCTTGCCTTGGATCGTCTCGAACGTGCCCCCGCGATGGGCGTGGATGTAGGGCAGACCGGCCTGGGCGGCGGCGGGCAGCGCCGCGAGCGCCACCGGCGCGAGCGCGGCGAGGGCCAGGCGCAGTCGCAGCGACCGCAACCTTCCGATCCCCCGGGCTCCCTCGGCCATGGGCTCAGTCTATGCCGGAAGGAGGCTCAGTGTCCGGGGGCGCGGTCGACGTCGACGGTCAGCTTGCCGTCGACGTCGCGCACGCGCAACGCCTCGTAGGGCTTGCCTCCGCGCCGTAGCTCGAGCCGGATCCCGTCCAACCCGTCCGGCTTCCAGGAACGCAGCTTTGCGACGATCGGCTTGCCCTGCAGCGTCATCGTCGTGATCGGATTCTCGTCGGCCGCCTTGGTGCGCAGGCGTGCCGTCCACCGCGGGACCCATTTGCGGAACGAGGGCGACGTCAGCCCGCGGAGCGGATCGTGCTCGCCCTTGTCGATCTCGACCCGCTGACCGTCGGCGCCGCTGGTGCGGACGAAGCCCCGGAACCCGGGCGCGCTCAGAGGCCAGCCCCTGCCCCCCGTCGTCCTTGCGCACGTCGACGCCGGGCGCGAACTGCAAGAAGCGCGCGTAGCGATGCTTGGCATCCGCCTGCAGGTGGTCGACGATCGATCAGGAAGCGGTGCGGCTCGTAGACGAACAGGCGATGGTGCTCGACGCCCTGCTTCAGGGTCGCGGGGTTCGTGCCGAGCACGGCGTAGACCCCGTGCCCCTTGCCGGTCTGCCTCGATCCCGGAGCCGTAGGTGCCGCTGCCGTCGCGCGGGAACTCCTCGCCGTCGACGGTCAGCACCGAGTGCGCTCGCGTCGCATGCGCGAAGGCGAAGTTCTCGTCCTTGTCCTTGGCGTAGAGGCCGGTGTCGGTGATCAGCCGCCGGCCCTCGTCGAAGAGGTCGAAGGTGAGCGCGTCGGCATGCTTGTGCGCGTCCGAGAAGTAGCTGGCGATCGCCCCGAACCAAGCGCCGGGCTCCTTGACGATCGCGACGCCGGAATCGCCCAGGTCGAGGATCCCGCTGTCGTCGCGGGCAGCGCTTGACGCCGAACGTCGGCACCGTCTTCAGGTCCGAGTCGCCCCATTGCGGGATCTTGCCGTCGGGCTCCCGCAGCCAGCCGACGACGTCCTGCATTCGCCTCAGGATCGCGGCGAGCTCGGGTGACTCGTTGCCGGGCACCTGCAGGAACCGCTGCAGCGTGCGCGCCGACGAGGATCTGGTAGCCGGCCGAGTGCTCGAGCCAGAACCCCTCGTCGGCGACGATCGTTGTCGTCGAGGGTCTCCGCGAAGCGCTCGCGGCCGAGGTCGCCCCACTCCTCGGAGTCGGGCTGCGAGTCGAGCTGGCGGGCGAGCAGCGTCAGGCCGAGGTCGACGAACAGGCCGTGGTTGGTCGGCTTGTACGGTCGCGGGGTAGGTGAGCACGTTGACGTGGCGCTGCATCAGCGCCAGCAGCAGGCTCCGCTCGCTCGAGTCGAGCAGGCCCTCGCACTGGGCGGCGCGCATGATGTAGGCGAGGTAGGGGCCGCGGTCGCCGGTGCGCTTGTCGTCCCAGATGTCGGGGTCGACCGGATCGCCGTCCGGCGGGTTCGCGCGAGCGAAGTCGAGGACGAGGTCGGTCGCCTGCTGCAGCGCCTCGACGTCGCCATCGGTCCGGTAGGCGTAGATCAGCGGGTCGATCCACTGGAACTTGAAGAGGTTGTGCGCGAACGAGCGCGCATGCTGAGGGTTCATCGTCCAGTCGACCGGCGGCTGCAGGGTCACCGTCTTGCCGTTGATCACGAAGCGGCCACGCTCGGCCCGGCGCAACCTGCGCGCGCGAGTAACTGACCGGCGCGCAGGACCTCGTAGCGGGGCGGGCAGCTGCGCGTTCTCCAACGCAGCCACCTCTTCAGCCGTGACGTCGCACGTCCGTCGGGTCGCTGGGGGCCGTCAGCAGGAGATAGCCGTAGATCACAGCAAGCGCCGCGATGACGACCGCCCCGCCGATCGCAAGGCGCCTTCGTGACATCCGAGGGAGCGTAGCGGGGGGCGTGCGCGGGCCCGCGAGCTCGGGCCGGCCCCTCAGATGCCGTGCTCGAGCTCGCCGGCGGCGAGCAGGGCGGCTCCGAGCACGCCGGCTTCCGGCCCCCGGCGCGCCAGCCGGATCTCCGTCCTCGTGCCGACCCCGGGGAGCACGTAGCCGAGCGCCGTTCGGCGCGCCGGCTCGAGCAGCAGCTCGCCGGCGAGGCTGACGCCGCCGCCGATCGCGACGACGTCGGGGTCCAGGAGGTTGATCGCGTTCGCGATCCCGATCCCGAGGCAGGAGCCGAGCGTCCGCAGCGCCTCCAAGGAGGCCTCGTCACCCGCCCGCGCGCATTCGACGACATCGCGACCGGTGATCCGCTCGCCGCCGCGGCACGCGCTCGGCGAGGACCGATTCGGGGTGATCGTCGGCCGCGGTCAGGGCAAGCTCGTCGAGCCGCGTACCGGCGGCGACCGACTCGAGCGATCCCGGTTGCGGAAACGCGGAGGCATCGGGCGCCCGGCCGCTGAGATCGAGACCGATCAGCGTGTGGCCGACCTCGCCCGCGGCGCCCGTGGCGCCGCGGAAGACGCGGCCGCCGAGCACGAGGCCGCCGCCGACGCCGGTGCCGACGGTGAACATGACCAGGTTGGCGATCACGATCCGGCCCCCCGCCGAGGCCTCGGCGAGCGCAGCCACGGTCGCGTCGTTGTCGATGAAGACGGGCATCCCCAATCGCTCGACCAGCAAGTCCCGGAGGGGCAGATCGGCGAAGGGGACGTTGACGCTGGTGCGCAGCCGCCCGCTCGCGAAGTCGACGACCGAGGGAACGCCGACTCCGACGCCGGCGGTTGCAGGGCCGCGCACGTGCTCGACCGCCCTGACGATCTCGGAGATCAGCTCCTCGGCGCCGGCCCGCTCGGTGGGGCGCACGTGCGGCTCCGACAGCGTCCCCTCCCGTAGCGCCGCCACCGACACCTTGGTTCCCCCGACATCGACTCCGATTGTCTCGGTCACGACGGTGGCAAGCTATCGCCAATGGCCACCGCGCTGATCGTCGCGCTGCTGCTGCTCCTCGTGGCGCTGGTCCTGCAGGTCGTCCTGCCCCGGATCGGCGAGCGTCGCATCGCGCGCCGTCTGGTCGAGAGCGGTGGCGAGGCCTTCGTCGTGATCGAGGCAATGCCGGCTGTGCGGCTGCTCAGCCGCTCCGGCGACCGGCTCATGGTCCGGGGGCGAGCGCTCGAGATCGGCCTCGCGGGCGAAGGCGGAGGGGGAAGCGGCGGCGGGTTGACGGCGCTCGACGGCTTCCGCGAGGTTGACATCATCCTGCGCGAGTTCGTCACCGGACCCTTCGCGGTCAGCGACTTCGAGCTCACGAGCAGGGGCCAGGGCCGCTACCTGATGCGCTCGCAGGCCACGACCAGCGGCGCGGCCCTGGCCAGCTTCGGCGGCGAGCGGCTGGGCGGACTCGCGGCGCCGCTGCTCGGAGTGGTCGCCGGCCGCACGCCCGCCTCAGTCGGCGAACGGGCGATCGCGGTCACCGTTGAGGTCGAGCTCGAAAGCGAGGATGGGCGGCTCATCGTCGCCTCCGGCGCGGGTCGGATCGCCGGCTACCCGGCCGGCCCGATCGCGTCGATGATCGCCGCCGCCGTCGCCCGCCGGCTCGAGATTGGCGCCTGAGTAGAAAGCCGCAAGTCCCTGCGGCCCGGCCGCTGGATCGGGGGCCGCGGAGCCGGTACCCTGCGGCCGATGCGGAACGGACTCCGATCTTCTCACCGCGCGGGGGTGACTCTTTCGGTCTCGCGATTCGCCGTGGCACTGCTCGCCGCGGCGCTCGCGCTGACGCTGCTGTTCGCCGGTGCGGCGGAGGCCGGTTCGCGCCCAGCGACGGTCCCGGCGCGACACAAGCACCACGGCCACAAGCGCCACAAGTGTCACCGGCACAAGCGCAAGCGCCACAAGTGTCACCGGCACAAGCACCACGGCCACAAGCACAAGCCCAAGATCCACAAGGCCTGGCCGCAGAAGCGCAACGGCCGTAAGCCGCACCGGCGGCTCGCCCGCCGCCTCGCTCGTCAGGTCGGACCTGTCAAGCGCGGAAAGAAGCGGCACAACAGCTCCGCTGCCTCGGCTCCACCGCTCGTGAACGCTCGGGCCGCGCAGTCGCCGGGTCTCGCCACGGTCGCCGGCCCTGGCAGCGGTGACCTGCTCCTGGTCCGCTCGTTCGATATCCCCACGGACGACCCGCAGTACGCCGACCTCGTCAACTTCTCCTGGACCTACGACAACGCGCTCGCGACGATCGCCTTCGTCGCCGACAAGGACCGCAGCCAGGCACGTCAGCTCCTCGACCAGCTCGCGGCGCTGCAGAACAGGAATGGGTCTTTCGACTTCGCCTTCGACGTCAAGAGCGGCGCCGGCGCGCAGGTCGTCCGCTCCAATGCCGTGGCCTGGGTCGGGCTCGCGGCCGCCGCCTTCGCGGACAAGTACGGCGACAAGTCCTACGACGAGATGGCCGCGAACGCGGTCGCCTACCTGCTCAACCTCCGCAACGGCGCAGGGCTGATCCGCGGCGGTCCCGACGTTTCCTGGGTGTCCACACAGCACAACCTGCTCGCCTACGAGCTCCTGCGCGAGATGGCCGCGCTGGCCAAGCACTCCCACAGCTTCGCCCCCTACAGCCGCTCCGATCTCATCGATGCGGCGGACGCGCTGGGAACGGCGATCGACGCGAAGCTGGTCTCGAGCAGCGGCGGCATTCATTTCCGCGAGGGCGCGGGCGACGACCGGATCCCGATCGACGTGCAGGCGCTCGGCTCCATGTACCTGCAGGTCCGCTCCGACCCGCGCGCGGATCAGGTCGGCTCCTACATCGAGCAGGACGGCTTCTGGATTCCGTCCCGGTCGACGACCGCGGCACCCGGGAAGGTGAGCGGGCTGCGCCCCTTCCTCGACCCCGGCTCTCCCAACCTGATCTGGAGCGAGGGCACGATCGAATCGCAGTTCGCGCTCACCCGCCTCGGCGACTCCCGCACGCGCATCGCGGACGCCGTCGACTCGCTCGCGGCCACGATCTCCGGCGGCAACGTCGGGCCGATCGGCGCCGACCGCAACAGCACCACGATCTGGGGCGAGTACCGCACCTGGCCGGCGTCGGCGACGGCGAGCTGGCTGCTGATGCTGCGCCTGCAGAAGAGCGTCGCCCTCTTCTCGGACTGAGCCCGATCGGGCGCCCCCAGTCGCGGCGGCAGTCGAGCAGCGCGAGTGGCTCTGCGACCTGTGGCGCGCCGAGCGCCTCGCCGACGCGGTCGGCTGACAGACTCCCCCGTATGCCGCAAGAGGGGCCTCCGCAGGAGCTGCTTGCCACGATCGCCAACCTGGCGCGCTTCCACCGCCAGCACGAGCAGTTCTATTCGCAGGCCCCGCTCAACTCCGCGGTCGACGTCCAGGCGCACTCGCGCGTTCTGAAGGCCCTGGCTCTGCATTGGGCAGAGATCGAACCCGAGACCGAAGCAGCGGCAAGCCCTTTCGCCGGGGCCGAGGACCTGAACCCTCCGGGGTTGGTCGCCGAGCGTGGGGTCCTCTTCATGGAGGGTGGTGGTGAGCCCGCCGAGATCGTCGCGTTGCGGCGTGACCTGAGCTCGGCGGCCACGGAGCTGGAGGCGACGGCCAAATGGCTCGGCGACGCAATGACGGCGTCGTGGCAGGTCGTCGGATCGCTCGCTGAGTATCCCGGCCTGGCCGACGTCCTCGGCGAGCGACATCGGATCGTCGCCAACGACTGGCAGTCCTCGTCGCTGCAGGCGCTGTGCGCCCGACTGCTCGAGCGAGCCGAAGAGCTGCTCGAGCACGTCGACTTCTCGCCGGCCGCCGTGCGGGCCGACCTGGCCGGCCCGCGGGAAGCGTGCCGCTACCTGCTCTCCGCCTCGGAATTGCTCGACAGGGCCGCCGACCTGCTCGCCGAGTCGGCTGTCCTCGTGCACGACAACGAGCGTCGCTGGCGCACCTTCTCCGCGCGCGTCCGAGAGCTCGAGGCTCAGGGCGGGGACGAGCCGGGCGACGGCTGAGACCCCGCCTCGAAGCGCCGCGTGCGCACCTGCTCCGCCACGGTGATCGAGTACTCGGCATAGAAGCTCTCGCGCCCGCGCCGCTGGGCCGCGCGATGCTCCGGATGCTCCCGCCAGCGGTCGACGTCGGCGAGCGTCTCGAAGGCGATCAGCGACAGTCGCTCCCCGTCCTCCGACCGGAACTGCTCGAAGGAGACGAAGCCCGGCATCGAGCGCGCGAGCTCGAGCATCCGTGGCGCTATCTCGGCGTATTCCGGGTCGTTGGGATCGCGCAGACGGGAGCGGAAGATGACGGTGACCACGGGCCGATCGTAACCGCGCTCCGCCGGGCGCCGCGGCCGCGGCGATCGCGCGTGCCGGCGCCGCTCGACGGTGGCCTCGCGAAACTCGCACCCGGCCCTCACGGCGCACGTTGGACGGGAGCGCAGCGGAAGGTCCGGCTGATCGAGACATCTAATGCGGGAGTCCGACAGGTGCGCGGCTGATCCATGCGGGCTGCGGAAAGTCCTTTGTTTGAGATGGGCGTTATACGGAGTCGTTTGCGGAGAATTACGCGGCATTCTTGACAAAAGTTGGGACATGTGAAATTGATCCCCTCGTGAGGAGAGGGAGTGGCCCGCTGGCCTCGCTCCGCGAGGGAAACCGCAAGCGTGTGGTCGATGCCCTCTGCGAGCTGGGCGTCGCGAGCCGGGCCGAGATCGCCCGCGCCACCGGGCTCTCGCGCTCGACGGTCTCGACGATCGTCGCCGACCTCCTCGAGAGCGGCCTGGCCGAGGAGCGCGACAGCGAGCCGGGCGGCGAGACCAGCATGGGCCGACCGCCCGTGATGGTCGCGCTGCATCGGTCCGCGGGTGTTGCGCTCGGCATCGACTTCGGCCACCGGCATCTGCGCGTCGCGATCTGCGACCTCGCCCACACCGTTCTTGCCGAGACATGGTGTGAGCTGGACGTCGACCATTCGAGCGAACAGGGCCTCGACCGCGCGGCGGAGTTCGTCGATCGAGTGCTGCGTGACGCCGACGCCGACCGCGACCAGGTCGTCGGCGTCGGGATGGGCCTCCCCGCCCCGATCGACAAGCTCAGCGGCTACGTCCAGGGCTCCTCGATCCTGCCCGGCTGGGTCGGGGTCGACGCCGCGCTCGAGGCAAACCGCCGCCTGGGGCTGCCGGTGCAGGTCGAAAATGACGCCAACCTCGGGGCGCTGGCCGAGTACACGTGGGGCGCGGGTAAGGGGCGCTCGGAAGTCGTCTACATCAAGGTCGCATCGGGGATCGGGGCCGGCCTGATCTCCGGTGGCCGGCTGCAGCGAGGCGTCTCGGGCACGGCCGGCGAGATCGGGCACATGACGCTCGCGGATGCCGGCACCGTCTGCCGCTGTGGCAACCGGGGCTGTCTCGAGACCGTCGCCTCCTCGCGCGCGGTGGCCGAGATGCTCTCGGCGAGCCGGCGCGAGTCCGTAACGCCCAAGCAGATGCTCGAGCTCGCGGCGGCGGGAGACACCGCCGCCCATCGGCTGATCGCCGACGCGGGCCGTGCGATCGGAATCGCGGTGGCGGGCCTGTGCAACATCCTCAATCCGCAGACGGTGATCATCGGGGGCGACCTCGCGCAGGCGGGCGAGGCGCTGCTCGAGCCGATGGCGGATGTGGTCAGGCGCCGTGCCGTGCCCGAGCGCCGTCGGGGATCTGGAGATCGTCGCGGGGGTCCTCGGCGAGCGGGCGGAGATGCTCGGCGCGCTGGCGGTCGTGATGCGGGAGTCGGATCTTCTCGACCGGGCGGAGATCGGGGTCGCGGCGTGAAAGCTTGTGATGAAAGAGATCGGGGATCGTCCCCGGAGAGAGAGGAGCGGAAATGAGAAGGCAACACACAGGCGGAGGGAGCTCCCGATGAGGAGAATCAAGAACGGGCGCTTTCTGCTCGTCGCAATCGCAGGCCTTGCGGCCGCCGTAGCGCTGGCCGCATGCGGCAGCAGCGGTAGCAGCAGCACGACCGGTGGCTCGGGGAGCGGCAAGATCGCGTTCCTGCTGCCGGAGACGCAGACCGCGCGCTACGAGACCCAGGACAAGCCGTTGTTCGAGCAGAAGGTCAATGAGATCTGCCCGAACTGCGACATCCTGTACCAGAACGCCGACCAGGATCCGAGCAAGCAGCAGTCGCAGGTGGAAGCGGCGATCACGCAGGGCGTTGACGTGATCGTGCTCGATCCCGTCGACTCGAGCTCGGCGGCCGGCATGGTCCAGCGGGCGAACCAGGCCAACATTCCGGTGATCAGCTATGACCGGTTGATCCTGAATGCTGACCTCGCCGCCTACGCGGAGTTCAACAGCCCCGCGGTCGGCAAGCAGCAGGGCGAGGCCCTCGCCAAGCAGCTCGCGGACAACGGCCACCCGAAGGGTCCGATCGTCCAGATCAACGGCGACCCGAAGGACAACAACGCGAAGTTGTTCAAGGAGGGTGCGACCCAGGTGTTCCAGGACAAGGGCATCAAGGTGGCGAAGGAGTACGACACCACCGACTGGCTGCCTGAGAACGCCCAGAAGGAAATGGACCAGGCGATCACCGCGTTGGGCAAGGACGGCTTCTACGGCGTCCTCGCGGCCAACGACGGCACCGCCGGCGGCGCCATCGCGGCGCTCAAGGCGGCGGGCATCACTCCGAGTCCGAGCACCATGCCGGTCACCGGCCAGGACGCGGAGCTGGCAGCGATCCAGCGGATCATTGCCGGCGAGCAGTACATGACGGTCTACAAGCCGATCCAGCCGCTCGCCGACAACGCCGCGACGCTCGCCGTCGCCGTCGTCAACGGTCAGAACCCGGCCGATTCCGACGTCATCAACGGCGAGGAGGACAACGGCCAGATGCAGGTGCCCACGGCGATCACGGACACGATTCCCGTGTTCAAGGACAACGTCGAGGACACCATCGTCAAGGACGGCTACTGGACCGCCAAGCAGATCTGCACGAAGCAGTACGAGCAGGACTGCAAGGACGCCGGCATCAAGTAGCCCCGACTAGCCTGAGGCGCGAGGAGAGGAAGCGAATGAACGAGAACCAGAGCACGATGGAACCGTCGGCGACGGACTCGCAATCGCAACCCCTCCTCGCGCTGAAGGGCTTCACGAAGAACTTCGGGCCCGTGGAGGCCCTCAAGGACGTCGACTTCGAGGTGCGCTCGGGCGAGGTGGTTGCCCTCGTCGGCGACAACGGCGCCGGCAAGTCGACGCTGATCAAGGCGGTGTCCGGCGCGCAACCCCCGGACGAGGGCACCGCGATGTGGAAGGGAAGCAAGATCCGCATCCGCAACCCGAACGACGCGACCACGCTCGGGATCGCGACCGTCTATCAGGACCTGGCTCTGGCCGAGAACCTGGACGTGGTGGGCAATCTGTTCCTGGGCCAGGAGGAAGCCATGGGCTTCGCCGGGCTCTCGATATTGGACGAGACGACGATGGAGAAGCGCTCGGTCGAGCTGCTGGGCTCGCTCGGGGTCACGACCCTGCGCAGCGTCCGGACCGAGGTCGCGATGCTCTCCGGCGGCCAGCGGCAAGCCGTCGCCATCGCCCGCTCGCTGCTGGGCGAGCCCGAGCTCGTGATCCTGGACGAACCGACCGCCGCCCTTGGCATCGTGCAGACGGACCAGATCCTGAAGCTGATCGAGCGCCTGCGTGACCGCGGTCTCGGCGTGATCGTGATCAGCCACAACCTCGCGAACGTCTTCCACGTCGCCGACCGGATCGCGGTCCTGCGCCTCGGCCGGATGGCGGGAGTCTTCGACAAGAAGGACACGACGCGCGAGCGGATCGTGGCCTCGATGACGGGCGCGGATCAGGAGGGTCGGCCGATAGCCACCGAGGGAGAACTGACCGCCGAAGGAGGAGGCTGAGTCATGAGCGCCAACGATGCGACCGCCGCTGCCGCGCCTACCGAGGGCGCTGATCGGCCTTCGCTCCGAAAGGCCCTGAGCGCGCTCGGCCGGGGCGATCTCGCCTCGGTCCGCGTCCTGATCGGCATCGCGCTGATCTGGACGATCTTCCAGATCGCCAACGACCGCTTCCTGAGCGCGATCAACCTCTCGAACCTGGCGTTGCAGATCGCGGCGATCGCGACGATCTCGATTGGCGTCGTCCTCGTTCTCCTACTCGGCGAGATCGACCTGTCCGTCGGTGCCGTCAGCGGCCTCGCCGCCGGTGTGATGGCCGTCCTCAGCGTTCAGCACAGCTGGCCGCCCGTACTCGCGATCGTCGCCGGACTCGCAGTCGGCCTCGCGATCGGCTTCTTCAACGGGGTCATGGTCACACGGTTCGGGGTGCCCTCGTTCGTCGTCACGCTGGCCGGACTGCTTGCCTGGCAGGGCGCTCTGCTGCGCGTACTCGGCGACACGGGCTCGGTCAACCTGCCGCCGAGCATCATCACCGACCTGACGAGCACCTTCTTCGCACCGGCGATCGGGTGGGCTCTCGGAGTCGCCGCGATCGTCCTCTACGGAGGCAGTCAGATCAACGAGCGACGCAAACGGGCCAGCGCCGACCTCGAGCTCGCGCCGGTTGCGGGGCTCATCGCCCGGATCGTGCTGGTCGCCGCCGCCGTCCTCGTCGCCGTCGCGATTCTCAACAGCGACCGCGGCGTCCCACTCGCGGTCGTGATCGTCGTCGTCCTGCTGATCGTCTTCACGTTCATCACCGAGCGGACCCGCTACGGACGCCACATCTACGCGGTGGGCGGCAACGCGGAGGCGGCTCGGCGCGCCGGCATCAGCGTCACGCGGATCAAGGTAAGCGTCTTCACGCTCGCCTCGATGCTGGCTGCCGCCGGCGGTGTCCTCGCGGCCTCGCGGCTGCTGGCCGTCAACCAGCAGTCGGGCACCGGCGACGTGCTGCTGCTCGCGATCGCCGGTCCGGTGATCGCCGGCACGAGCCTGTTCGGCGGCCGCGGTTACGTCTGGTCGGCGCTGCTCGGCGCGCTCGTCATCGGCTCGATCTCGAACGGCATGGATCTGCTCGCGCTCGACTCCGATGTCAAGTTCATGATCACGGGCGCGGTTCTGCTCGGCGCCGTGATCATCGACGCCGTGACGCGGCGGCGCCGCGAGCGCAGCGGCGCCTAGCGGACGCGTCCGCTAGCCGCTTCTTCTCAGCCCGCGCACTCCCAGGCGGAGGCGCCCGAGTCGGCCCAGACGAGGGCCGCGATCCGCGCCTGCTCGGCCGGGGAGGCGTCCTGCGGCAAACCCTTGCCCCCGTACAGCTTCCACGTCGAGGGCAGGATCTGGTAGGCGCCACCGGCGCCCGAACTCGGGTTCACGGCGTTGTAGTTGCCGCCCGACTCGCACTGGACGATCGAAGCCGGGATCGCCCAGTCGGTCAGCTGGCCGGCGACCTGCTGCTGCGCCTGCTCAGCAGAGATCTGCTGCGCGCGCTGGACCTGGCGCTTCCACTCCGCAACCTGGTCGTTCAGCTTGCCCAGGGTGGCCTGCTGAGCACTGCGCTGCTGCGCGAGCGCGGTCGAGCGGGCGACGGCCTGGGCGCGAACGGAGGCGATCTGATCGCGGGCGGCGGCGAGCTCCTGGTTGTGCGCGACCTGCTGGGCGCGCGCCGCGGAGACGCGGTCGAGCTCGTCGGAGACCTGCCCGCGCAGCTCGCGGGTGCGACCGACGAGCGCCGAATCGGCGTCGTGGATCCGCTGCAGATATTCGGCCCGCGAGGCGAGATCGTCGAAGCCGCCCGAGTCGAGCAGGACCGCGACCGGATCGGTCTCGCCGTACTTGTAGATCTGGACGAGGCGCTGGGAGAGCGCGCGGGTCGAGCGCCGCAGTCGCGCGCGGGCCTTCCGCAGATCGGCGCGCGATTGCGCGACGGCGTCGCTCAGCTGCTGCGCCCGCGCCTCGCCCTGCGCGAGCGTCGCGTTGAGCTCAGCCTCGCGCTTGGCGGCCGCCACGGCGTCGGCGCGGCTGGCCTCGAGCTGAGCCGTGGCCGACTCGATCTGCGAGGCCATCGCGTGCGCCTTCGCACGGGAGGCGTCGACCTTCGACTGCAGGGCCGAGACGCTCTGCGCGGCCGCCGGCTGCGAGCCGAGCAGGAGGATCGACAGCGTGGCGGCGAACAGCGCCGCCGGCGTTGCGAGCCGGGCACGGCCGCTCGCGCGCCGCACGGATTGACGGGAGACGGAACCCATACGTGAGCCGCCACGCTAGCCAAACGGCTTGCGCCGTACTCGCCGTTCGCTCACACAATCCTTGTTCTGCAACGGGGCTTGCAGGGCGCCGGTACAGGCTCAGCGGAGCCCGGAGGCCCGCTCAGGCGCCGGGAATCGCCGCGCCGGTGAGCCGCTCGCTGAGCTCGAGCAGCCGCGCCCGCGACCGCGGGTCCAGAGCCTGCGGGTCCGGTGCCGACTCCTCGAAGACGTCGAAGAAGCGGCCGCTGACGCCGTCGAGCTCCTCGGATACGGCGAGGCGCATCGTCGCCTCCACCCCACGCTCGATCGGGTTTCGCGCGGCGGCGCCGATCCCGCGCACGAGCTTGGTGTCCATGAACGTCGACGGATGCAGGGAGTTGACGAGGGGCCTGCCGTCGAAGCGCTCCGCGAGCTCGATCGTGAACATAATCTGCGCCAGCTTCGACTGCGAGTACGCGCGCCAGGGATCGAAGGAGTCCTCGAGCATCACGTCGTCGAAGTCGAGCGCCTGCTGACCGAGCGAGGAGACGTTGACGATCCGGGGCTCGCGGCCCGCTTCCAGCAGCGGCAGCAGCTCCAGCGTGAGCAGGTAGTGCGAGAGGTAGTTGACCGCGAAGTCCAGCTCGTGGCCGTCGGCGCTCTCTCGGCGTTGCGTCTCGGCGATCCCGGCGTTGTTGACGAGCACGTCGAGGGCGTCGTGCTCCGCCGTCACGCGGGCGGCGAGCTCGCGGACCTCGTCGAGCGAGGCGAGATCGGCCCTGTAGGCAAGCGGCTCGATCTGCGCGTCGGTCGCAACCTCTGAGCGCGCGCGCTCGAGCCGCTCGCGATCCCGCCCGTGCAGCAGCACCCGGCCGCCCTCCGCCGCGAGGCGGCGGGCAAGGGCGAGGCCGTGGCCGTCGGTCGAGCCGGTGATCAGGAAGGTGCGGTCGTCCGGGTCCATGGGCCGAGGCTAACGGGGACCCCGATACGGTCCAGCCTCGGAGGAACCTGGTGATCGTCTACGGCGCAAAGATCTCGTACTTCACCGGCAAGTTCGAGGCCTACCTCCGGTACCGCGAGATCCCCTACGAGTACCGGCCGCTCGACGCCCGCCTGTACCGCTCGGTGGTCCCCAAGCACCTCGGCGCTACCCAGTATCCGAGCGTCGTGCTCGACGACGGGCGCTGGATGAGCGACACCACGCCGATGATCGCCTGGCTCGAGGGGGATCGTCCCGGGCCCGACGTGATTCCCGCCGACCCCGTCCAGCGGTACCTCTCGCTGCTCGTCGAGGACTACGCGGACGAGTGGCTGTGGCGCCCGGCGATGCACTACCGGTGGTCGTACGCGCCCGATCGCCATCTGGCCGGCACGCGTCTGGCCGAGGAGATCATCCGCGTGCCCGGCGTCCCGCTCGCGGCGCGGCGGCACTGGGCCGCGCGGCGTCAGGAGCGGCTTTTCGTACGGGGAGACGGCGTCACCGGGGCCACGAGGCCAGCCGTCGAGGCCGGCTACCTGGATCTGCTGGATTGGCTGGAGCCCATCTTCTCCGGGCGGCCGTTCATGCTTGGCGATCGGCCCACGATCGCCGACATCGGCCTCATGGGCCCGTTCTGGCGCCACTTCGTCCACGACCCGACGCCGGCGCGACTGATGCAGGAGCGGGCCCCGGCCACCTTCGAGTGGGCGGCGCGCAGCTGGAACGCGCGCGCGAGCCGGCTCGCGGAGGAGCAGCTCCTCCCGGGCGTGCCCGACGACTGGAGCCCGATCCTGCGCGAGATCGGCGCCACCCACCTCGAGGCGCTGGCGCAGAACGCGGTCGCCCACACGGCCGGCGTGCAGAACCACGACCTCGCACTCGCGGGTGTCGTCTACCGGGCGATCCCGACGAGCGCCTACCGGCCATGGTGCCTGCGGCGGCTGCAGGAGCAGTTCCGGGAGCTGCCCGAGGTCGCAGCGGCGACGGTCCGCGGCGTCCTCGAGGCGCACGGCTGCTGGGAGCCGCTGTGGCGGCTGACCGACTTCCGCTGCGAGCACGACCCCGAGGGCACGGCTCCCTTCTGCCGCGCCACGCGCATGGTGCGCGACTGATCCCCGCGCAGGCCGGTCGCCGGGCACGAGTGTTCGGGATCGGACGCTCGCCGGGACCCGGCGAGTCCTACTGTGAATAGGCATGCAGATGTTTCAGCCCACCCCACGTTCCACCGGTTTGCGCCGCTCGCGTCGGCGGCTCGCCGTTGCCCTGCTGACGCTCACGATCGTTGCCCTGGTCGCCGGCTGCGGCGGTGGCTCGAGCTCCTCGAGCACATCGGCGAGCGGAGCGAGCAGCACCTCGAGCACGTCGCCCGCAGCGGGGACGAGCACTTCGAGCGGGGCCACCGTCGAGGTCGGGACGAAGAACGTCGCCGGACTCGGAACGATCCTCGTCAACGCCAAGGGCCAGACGCTCTACATGTTCGCTCCCGACAAGGCCCAGCAGGTCACCTGCACCGACCAGTGCGCCGCGGTCTGGCCGCCCCTGGAGCTGCCCGACGGCGGCAAGGCGGTCGCCTCGGGAGCGGCCAAGTCAAAGCTGCTCGACAGCGATCCAAACCCCGCCGGAGGACAGGTGGTGACGTACGCGGGCTGGCCGCTTTACACCTACGTCGCCGACAGCTCGCCGGGCCAGGCGACGGGTCAGGCACTCAACCTCAACGGTGGGCTCTGGTACGTGCTCTCGCCCTCCGGCAAGGTGATCCACACGAAGCCTTGACGGCCGGCGACGACCGGCCCGGCGGTCGCCGCCGGGTCAGTCGACCGCGTCCAGATGCCGCGCCTGCTCGGACGCCAGCAGCTCGTGAACGAGGCTGACCGCGACCGAGCCTTCGCCGACTGCGGAGGCGACGCGCCGACGGGAGCCGTGCCGCACGTCCCCGATCGCGAACACTCCCGGCAGGCTCGTCTCGCGGGCGAGGGGGCGGCGCTCCAGGGGCCAGCTCGCGTCGCCCTCGACCGATGCGCCCGCGAGTATGAAGCCGGCCTCATCCCGTGCGAGCTCCGGCGGGAGCCAGTCGGTGTTGGGGACGGCGCCGATCATCAAGAACAGCCCGTCGGCGGCCACCGTCTCGGTCGCATCGTCGCCTCGGCACCGGAGGACGAGCCGCTCCAGGCGGCCGTCGCCGCCGCCGCCGACTACCTCGGTCCGCACCCGCACGGCCACGTTCGGGGCCCGCTCGAGCTCGTCGATCAGATACTGCGACATGCTCGCCTCGAGCGAGTCGGCCCGGACCACGAGCGTGACGTGCCGCGCGTGCTCGCTCAGATGTAGTGCCGCCTGCCCCGCGGAGTTCGCGCCGCCGACCACGAACGCCTCGCCGTCGGAGACTGCCGGCGCCTCCGTCACGGCCCCTCCGTAGTACACCCCTGCGCCCTGCAGCTCCTCGATCTCGGGCACCCCGAGCCTGCGGTAGCTGGCGCCGGTCGCGAGCACGACGGTCCGCGCTTCGACCTCGCCGCCGTCGGAGAGGTCGACGTGGAGCCTGTCGCCCACGCGCCGGAGGCCGGTTGCATCCTGCATCAGCGCGAAGCTGCTGCCGAAGATCCACGCCTGCTCGTAAGCGCTCTCCGCGAGCCGCCGGCCGCTGACGCCGCGAGGAAACCCGAGGTAGTTGCGGATCAACGAGCTCGAGGTGGCCTGGCCTCCGATCCCGCCGTTGTCGATCACGAGGGTCCGCAAACCCTCCGAGGCCGCGTTCACGGCCGCCGACAGGCCCGCCGGGCCGGCGCCGATGATGGCGACGTCGAATTCGCCCTCCTCGGGATCGATCGTGGCGCCGGCGGCGCTGGCCAGCTCGAGGTTGGTCGGATCCGCGAGGACGGTGCCGTCGGGCATGATCACGAGCGGCAGGCCGTCCGCACCCCCGCACTGCTCGACGCGGGCACGGCCGTCGGGCGAGTCCGAGAGCAGGAACGAGTGCGGTATCGCGCAGCGACCGAGGATCTCCCGCAGCTCGTAGGCGCGGCCGGTCCAGGACTCGCTGATGATCTCCACGGTCTCGGCCGACGACCTGCGTGCGTGGGACCACTCGAGCAGGAAGGTGGAGACCGACTGGTGGAAGAGCTCGTCCGGCGTCCGGGTCGGCCGGATCACGTAGAAGTCGATCAGCCTGCGCACCATGGCGTCGAGAATCGTCGGGCCCGTCTCGCCGTCCCCCCATCCCCGCCAGCCGATCATCAGTCCGCGCTGCGCGTGGGGGTGCAGGCCTCGGACCTCCGCGAGCAGCCCACCCTCGGTCTCGGCGACCAGCCCATGCGAGACCAGGATGAGCGCGACCTCCTCCTCCGCCGACGTCAGAGCTCGAAGCTGCGAGCTCGCCTCCTCCGCCGAGGGGACGCTGATGACCCGGTAGCTACGCGAATAGCGGTCGGTGAGCTCGCGCTCGAGAGCGGACCGCAGGCCCTCGTCTTCCTCAACCGCGACGATCGCTGGTGTGCTCACTTTCCGGAAAACTAGCGCCAATATGACCACGGCGCGGGGCGGGCGATCGGGCCCTTGGGGTAAACGCCGGCGCGCGCGGAGCCGGCGGGTGTCCGCCTCCGGCCCTCCCCGGCTAGCCGAGGCGCTCGGCGAGCCAGGCGACGAGCGGCGCGTAGCGCGGGGTCAGGTGGCCGTGCCTGCCCTCGAAGAGCTCGAAGCGGTGCCCGATCCCGGCGCGCTCGAGCTGAGCGTGCAGCATCGCCGTCCCCCCGTAGAGGTTGTACTCGTCCCGCAGGCCGCACTCGAGCGAGATCGCGCGCATCGTGCGCAACTCCTCGAGATGGTCGGGAAGCATCCGCACCGGGTCCCAGGCGAGCCAGCGCTCCCACACGTCCGGCCGCAGCGAGCAGTCCTCCATCGCGAAGGGCAACTCCGGCTCGCCGTCGGGCCCGGGCGAGTAGCAGGCGGCCATCGCGATCGTGTTGACAGCCGCGAAGACCGCCGGCGAGGGATCGGACTGTTCGAGCATCGAGGCCCAGAAGCGCTCGATCGAACCGCCGTGCTCGCGCAGCACCGCCCAGGTCTGGGGAAAGTCGGGCAGATAGGAGTACTCGAAGGCCGAGTCGCCGGAGACGGCGCCGAGACCGCCCCACAGATCGGGCCGCAGCATCGGCAGGACCAGGGCCCCGTAGCCACCAGACGACTTGCCCTGGACAGCGCGTGAGGCGCGCTCTGGGACCGTGTTGAAGCGGCCGTCGACGAACGGCACGAGCTCGTCGCACAGATACGACATGTAGTTCCCCGTGCCGGCGGAGTCGATGAACTGCGAGCCGCCGTAGGCGGTCCAGCAGTCGGGCATCGGCACGACGACGGGCCGGCACTCGCCGGCCACGATGAGCCGGTCGAGGTCCTCGATGAAGGTGGAGCTGTAGGCCGAGCGGTTGCGCCACATGTCGATCTGCCCGGTCATGCCTTGGATCGACCAGACGGCCGGGTAGGGGCCTTCGTCGGGCCAGCCCGGGGGCGTATAGACGTACAGCGGCCGCGAGGCCGGGTCGCCGAGCGGATTGCCGGCCAGCGCCTCGCTCTCGAAGGTGAGCTCGTGCAGCTCACCTGCGAGGTCGCGGCCCCAGGGGTCGTGTGCGGGCGTGCGGATCATCGCCGCCCAACACTAGTGAGGGGTTTCGAGCACGGCTCGTGGAAGCGGCCTCCGTCCGGCCTCCGAGCACCAGCCCACCCCCCACCGGCAAACCGTGTTTCCTTCGAGGCAGAAGCAGCGATGACCGACAACCTGTGCCTTCGCCCCCCACGCCCGACCGTCCGCCGCCGCGCGACCGACTGAAGACGGATGAGGCGCCTGAGCCGATGGGCCTCTGAGCTCGTGCACCTGGAGATGTAGGCGTCGTGTTCGGCTTTGGTCTCCTCCCCTGGGGCCTGCTGCTGATCCTGATCGTCGCCTACGGCGTGGTCGTGGGGGCGTTGATCGCTCTTGGCCGTCGCACCGACGCCCGCGCGCTCGCGGGATTCGTGCCCGACTGCGTGCGCCTGATACGCCGCCTGCTGGCCCACCCCTCGACCACCACCGCCCAGCGCGTCACGCTGCTTGCCGTCCTCGCCTACTTGGCCCTCCCCTTCGATCTGATCCCCGACTTCGTCCCGGTCGTGGGGGTTCTCGACGATGCGATCCTCGTCAGCCTCGCGCTGCGCTGGCTGCTGGCGACGCACCCGGAAGCGGAGATCCGAGCGTCGTGGCCGGGGCCTGAATCTTCATTGCGACTCGTCCTTCGCGTCGCCGGACGCGCGGCTGCGGCCTAGGCCCCCGGCGTGGAGGATCGGCAGCTCATCCGTCGCGGGCTTCGCCTCGAATACGCGACGCTCGGGTGGAATGCCGTGGGGGCCGTGGTGCTGATCCTCTCGGCTCGTGCCGCGAATTCAGTCGCCCTGGTCGGCTTCGGACTTGACAGCGCCATCGAGATCTTTGCTTCCGCCGTCGTGATCTGGCATCTCACCGGCGTTCCGGAGCAGCGCGAGCGACGGGCCTTGCGGCTGATCGCGATCGCCTTCGTCGCCCTCGCCGCCTACGTTCTGAGCGCTTCTCTCAGTGCCCTGCTCGGCGCTGACGATGCCGCCAGCTCCGCCGTCGGGACCGCCTGGGTCGGCTTGACGGTGGCGGTGATGCTGGCGCTCGCCCACGGCAAGCGTTGGGTGGGCGCCGAGCTCGGCAATCGCGTTCTCGTCGCGGAGGCGAGGGTGACGTTGCTCGACGCTCTGCTCGCCGCTGCCGTCCTGCTCGGCCTGCTCGCCAACGCGTTGCTCGGGTGGTCGTGGGCCGACCCCGCCGCCGCGCTTGTGATCGTCTACTACGCAGCCCGCGAGGGGATCCAGTTGCTGGCCGCGACGCCGGAATCTCACGGGTAGAGGCGGTTCTTGACGGCCCGCGCCAGCGGCCGTGGGAGCCGGCCCAGCGCGCGGAGCCCGTACGGCATCGCCTTGAGCCTGAAGCCGCTGTAGACGCTCGGCACGACCGCCTCGATCAGGTTGGGGCCGGGCTCGGCGAAGGAGCGCCGCAGGGCGGCAGCGAGATCCTCGGCCGTGTCCACGCGGACGGCCGGGACGCCCTGGCCCTTCGCGAGCGCCACGAAATCGAGGTCGGGGCCGGCGAGATCGAGCTGCGACTTCGCCTTCGGCCCGCCCTCCTTCGCGCCGACCCGCTCGAGCTCGATGTTGAGGATCGCGTAGGAGCTGTTGTTGAAGATCACGACGGTGATGTCGAGCTCCTCGCGCGCCATCGTCCACAGCGACTGGATCGTGTACATCGACGAGCCCTCCCCCTCGAGGGCGAGGACCGGCCGATCGGGGCATGCGATCGCTGCGCCGACGGCCACCGGCAGGCCCTGGCCGATCGCGCCGCCGGTGAGGGTGAGCACGTCGTGGCGGGGTGCGCCGGCCGATTGCGCGGCAAAGGTCAGGCCCGACGTGACGGCCTCCTCGGAGACGATCGCTCCCTCCGGAAGCAGGGCGGCGATCGTCTGGCAGGCCGAGTCGGCCGTGAGCTCGCCGGAGGCGGGCGGCGGCGGAGACGGCTCCGCCCTCGCGACCGGTGCGTCGGCGGCACCCACCGCCTCGGCGAGGGCGCCAAGTCCACCGAGCGCATCCTGCGCGGGCGTGGTGAGCTCGTGCACCTCGCAGCGTTCGGGCACCAGATAGCTCTCGCGACCGGGGTAGGCGAAGAACGAGACGGGTGGCTTCGCATCGACGAGGACGAGGTTGCGGAGCCCCGCCAGCTGGACGGAGGCGAGCTCGGCGAGATAGGCGATCCGCTCGGTGGGCGGCAGCCCGGCGCCGCGTTCGATCCGGGTCGGGAAGGTCTCGGCGAAGACCTTCGCGCCGGTCGCCGCGGCCACGCGCGTCGCCGCCACGAGCGCCGGCTCGCGCAGCGCCGTGCCTCCGAGCAGCAGCGCCGACTCGCCCCTGCCGCGCAGGGCCTTGGCGATGTGCTCGACGACGTCCTCTGAAGGCGCCGGCGCCGGCCGCGGGGCGGACAGCTCCGCCGGCTCGCCCCCACTGGACCAGGAGACGTCGGCGGGGAGGATCAGCGTGGCGACCTGGCCCGGTGGCCCGGTGGCGGCGGCCACGGCCTCCGCCGCGTCGGTCCCGACGGAGGTGGCGCTGGCCGAGGTCCGAATCCAGCCGGAGACATTGCGCGCGACCGTCTCGATGTCGGACTGAAGCTGCGCGTCGTACTGGGCGTGGTAGGTCGCGTGATCGCCGACGATGTTGACCATCGGAACCTTGGCCCGGCGGGCGTTGTGGAGGTTGGCCAGGCCGTTGCCGAGGCCGGGCCCGAGGTGGAGCAGGGTCGCCGCCGGCCGCTCGGCCATGCGGGCGTATCCGTCGGCCGCGCCCGTGGCCACGCCCTCGAACAGGGCCAGGACCGCCCGCATCTCAGGCACCGAGTCGAGCGCGGCGACGAAGTGCATCTCCGAGGTGCCGGGGTTGGTGAAGCACCGCGTCACCCCGGCGTCGGCGAGCGTCCTGATCAGCGCTTCCGCACCGGTCGGCACGGCTTCTCCCTCAGCCTCGCGGGGTGGACGGATCGGCCGCGTAGAGGGCCGAGCGATCCACATCCGCGACCGAAGTCTGTCCCGTCAGCCCCAGCGCCGTGTCGATATCGGCCCTCATCACGCTGAGCATATGGCGGACGCCGGCCTCCCCGCGAGCCGCGACCGCCCATGCCCACGGCCTGCCGACGAGCACCGCACGAGCGCCGAGGGCTCGCATCTTGACCACGTCGAGGCCGGTGCGGACGCCGCCGTCGGCCAGCACCTCCACCTCGTCGCCGACCGCCTCGGCGACAGCGGGAAGCGCTCGCGCCGTCGAGGGGACGGAATCGAGCTGGCGCCCACCATGGTTGGAGACGACGATCCCGTCGACGCCGGCCGCGACGGCGCCCCGCGCGTCATCGGGGTCGAGCACCCCCTTGACGACCAGCCGGCCCGGCCACTGCTCGCGGACCCAGGCGATGTCCTCCCAGGTGACGCTCGGGTCGAACTGCGAGTCCACCCACTCCCTGAAGGCCGCCGGGCTGCGGGCGCCGGGGACCGCGTTCTCGAGGTTGCCGAAGGTCAGCGGCCGGCCGCCGAGGGCCACCCTCCGGATCCAGCCGGGGTGCGAGGCGATGTCGGCGGCGCGTCGCGCCTTCCCCCACGGGCCGGGGTCGCCCACCACCGCGTTCCTCGTATCGCGGTGTCGCGCCCCGACCACGGCGAGGTCGATGGTGAGCACGAGGACCGGAGACGCGGCGGCCTTCGCGGCGCCGATCAGCTCCTCGGCGTAGCCGCGGTCGCGCATCACATAGAGCTGGAACCACGGCGGCTTGCGGACGGCTTTGGCGACCTCGTCCAGGGGGCAGATCGAGACGGTGGACTCGACGAACGGGATCCCCATCGACTCCGCCGCTCGAGCTGCCTGGACCTCCGCTCGGGGGGCGAGCATCCCGGCCAGGCCGACGGGAGCGAGCACGATCGGCATCGCCAGACGCTCGCCGAGCACCTCGACCTCCTGCTCTCGCACGCTGACGTCACGCATCACGACCTGTCGCAGCAGCACCCGCTCGAGGTCGGCGACGTTGGCGCCCATCGTCGCTTCCTCGTAGGCGCCGCCGTCGACGTAGTCGAACAGCTGCCGCGGGAGGCGGCGGCGGGCGAGCTCGCGATAGTCGCGCGCCGTGGCCGGCGCGAGTCGCATGGGCCGGTCGGCGGCGAAGCGCATCAGGGCGCAAGCCTTTCAGAAAGCCGCCGCACGGAGGTGCGGCCGGCCGGTCCGGTGCGCCTACCCGGTCGACTCTCCGGCTGAAGTCGCCTCGGCGGAGAGCACGGTCCGGGAGAGACTCGGATAGATGGCCCGGTAGCCGAGGCGCCTGGCAACCGGAGCGAGCGAGCCGAAGACCACGCGCTGTTCCGCCTGCGGCGGCTTGCGAAACACGATCACGTCCGAGAATTCCTGCGTGGTCAGGGCCAGCTGCAGTGGGTGTGGCACCCCCCTTCTTGTCCACATGAGAGGGCCCTGTTAGCGCTTCTTCTTGCCCCGGCAGCCCTTGACGCTGATCCGGAGCCCTGGTCCTGATCCCGCTGGGGCAGCCTGAAAAGAGAACGGTAATACGCGATTCGCACGTATCGAGTCGGCCGACACCCCAGGTGGGCGTTGGGTACGCTCGGCAGGTGTTCGGTCGCGCTCTCCTCGTCCTCGCCGCCGCGGGCTCCGGTCTGACGATCGTCGCCTGTGGGGGCTCGGCTGAGTCCACCGGCTCCGGCGGGGCGGCCGCGACCAGTACCCAGCCGACGACTTCCGCTCTGACCGCAGGCGAGTTCGTCGATCAGGCAGATGCGATCTGCAAGCAGGCGAAGGGGGACTATCTGGCCCTGGTGCGCCAGGCCGGCTCCGCGGCCGCGTCCGGAGAGTCACAGGCCAAGCCCCTCCAGGGGGTCGCTGACCTCTTGGGGTCGGTCGAGTCGCAGCTCGCCGACCTGAGTCCCCCTGCGGACCTGCAGAGCACCTTCGCCAGCTACCTGAAGCTCAAGCAGAACCAGTCCGCCGTCGCCGACCGCCTCGCACAGGCGGCGGCCGACTCCACGTCCGCAAAACCCACGCCCGAGATGAAGAGCCTCTTCGCCGAACTCAGTACCACCGGCGCCCAAGAGTCGAGGAAGCTCGCGAACGAACTCGGGCTCACGGTCTGCGTCTGACGTCCCCTGCCCGGGTGATCGGGGCGACTGGATTTGAACCAGCGACCTTTCGACCCCCAGTCGAATGCGCTACCAAGCTGCGCCACGCCCCGTGAGGGGGTGAGTCTAGTCCAGGTTCCGTGCTGAGCAGCCGCGAACTCTGCCCCCGCCCCCGTACGTGGCACATCGACCACCGATAGGGGGGTTGATGTGCCATCTATCGTCGCGGGAGAGCGGGCGACGGGACTCGAACCCGCTTCCTCAACCTTGGAAGGGTCGCGTGCAACCAGTTACACCTCGCCCGCAGAGCGGGCAATCATAGCCTCGCGTTTCTCAGCGTTCCCTCATCTCCAAGCGGCACACTGACGGCATGAGAGTGATGGTCGTCGACGACGAGCCCGCGGTCCGCCACGCGCTGGAGCGGGCGCTGAAGCTGGAGGGCTACGAGGTCAACTCGGCCCCCGACGGCGCCAAGGCGCTGCGCGAGATCGCGATCGCGGCGCCGGATGCGATCGTGCTCGACGTGCTGATGCCCGAGGTCGACGGGCTCGAGGTCTGCCGCCGGCTGCGTGCAGCCGGGGACCGGACACCCGTTTTGATGTTGACCGCGCGCGATGCCATCTCCGATCGCGTCGACGGGCTCGACGCCGGCGCCGACGACTACCTCGTCAAGCCCTTCGCGCTCGCCGAGCTGCTGGCGCGGCTGCGGGCGCTCGTCCGGCGGGCGGAGCCGGGCCCCGACGACGCGCTCGGCGAGGTCCTGACCTTCGCCGACCTGACCCTCGACCCGCGCACGCGCGAGGTCCGCCGCGGCGAGCGCGAGATCGAATTGACCAAGACCGAGTTCGAGCTCCTGCACCTGTTCATGCGCCACCCCCGCCAGGTGCTGACCCGGACGCAGATCTTCGAGGCCGTCTGGGACTACGACTTCGGGCCGCGCTCGAACGCGCTCGAGGTCTACGTCGGCTACCTGCGTCGCAAGACGGAGGCCGACGGCGAGCCGCGCCTGCTGCACACCGCGCGCGGCGTCGGTTATTCCCTGCGCGAGGCGAAGTGACCTTCGGCCGCAGGATCGCGCTGCTCACGGCGCTGGCGGTCGCGGCGGCGATCGTGATCGTCGCCGCTGCGGCGTGGCTGATCGTCCGCGGCGAGCTGCGCGGAGAGATCGACGACTCGCTGCGTCAGCAGGCACAGGCCGCCCAGCAGTTCGCCGCGCACGCGCCGCCGCAGGGCAACGCGCTCCCCTCTCCCCCGGGCCCGCCGCCGGGTCCACCCCAGACGCGAGCGTGCTGCGCGCCCTGCAGCGGGCGCACGATCGCAACGGCGGCGACGCCGGGCCCATGCCCGGCCCGCCGGCCAACCTGCCGCCCGAGATCTTCGGCGGCCCCGGGCTGCAGACGGGCAACGCGGTAGGGCAGCTGGTCGACGCCCAGGGAAACGTCCTGCGCGCGAGCCCCGCGCTCGGCTCGAGCGCCACCCTGCCGACGGCGGACGCGATGTCGGCCCTGAGCTCGGGTGACAGCTCGGTCCGCTTCAGCGACGCCACGGTCGACGGCACCAGCGTCAGGATCGCGAGCGCCCGGGTCACCAACGATCTCGCGGTGGTCCTCGCCCGTCCCCTGAACGAGGTCGACGACTCGCTCTCGCAGCTGGCCCTGATCCTGGTCCTGATCGCGATCGGCGGAACCGCCGTGGCGGCGGGACTCGGCCTGCTCGTCGCTCGCACGGCGCTGGCTCCCGTGCGCGAGCTGACCGGAACGGCGGAGGACGTCGCCCGGACCGAAGACCTGACGCGCCGGATCGACGTCAGCGGCGACGACGAGCTCGCCCGCCTCGGGATCGCCTTCAACAGCATGCTCGCCGCGCTCGAGCAGTCCGTCGGCGCTCAGCGCCGGCTCGTCGCGGACGCCTCGCACGAGCTGCGCACGCCGCTGACGAGCCTGCGCACGAACATCGAGACCCTGATGCGCGGCGGCGGCGAAAGCGAGGCCGAGCGCGAGCAGCTGCTGGCCGAGCTCGACTCCGAGCTGCAGGAGCTTGGACGCCTCGTCGACGACATCGTCGACCTCGCACGCGAGGGCGCCGAGACCGGCGTCGGCTCGGAGCCGGTCGACGTGCGGCTGGACGAGATCGCGGCTGCTTGTGTGAAACGAGCGCGGCGGCGGGCGAACGATGGGGTCACGATCGAGGCGCACCTCGAGCCGGCGATCGTCCGCGGCGCTCCCGAGCGCCTCGACCGCGCGATCGGGAACCTGCTCGACAACGCGCTCAAGTGGACGCCGGAGGGCGGGCGCATCGGGATCCGCGCCGACCGCCACGGCATCCGGGTCAGCGACAGCGGCCCCGGCATCGATCCCGACGACATCCCCCACGTCTTCGACCGCTTCTGGCGCTCCCCGGCGGCCCGCGGCACCCCCGGCTCGGGGCTCGGCCTGGCGATCGTCAAGCAGGTGGCGACGACGCACGGCGGGACCGTCACCGCCTCGCGCTCTGAGGAACTGGGCGGCGCCAGGCTGGACCTGGCGCTGCCGGGAACGGCGCTCCCCGACGACGAGCGGCCCGCGTCCTAGGGAGCACTTGCGCGTGCACATATAGTTTCGGGGGTGCGGGTGGAACGGGGAGTCGTGGGCGCGTTTCAGTACGTGGTCGTGCGCGTTTTCGTCATCGCGGCGGTTGCCGTGGCGGCGCTTGTCGCCGCCCGGGGCGCCACCGCCGACGTGCCCGGACTCGGCAGCCCCGCGCTGGGGCCCGCCTACGACCTCGCGCACCGCTGCGTGACGATCAGAACCTCGGACGGCCCCGTCGGCATCCTCGGGGACACCTACACGGTCGGCCGCGGGGACCCGAAGGCCCGCTTCTATTTGCAGCCGACCCAACTGGGCCGGTTCCTGCTCCAGGACCAGGACGGCCAGGTGATGAGCGCCGGGAACGGGGATGGCGTGACCCGTCAGCCAAAGCCACGAGCCCGCTCGGTCTTCGCGATCGACCGCTACCGCGACAGCCGCGACGCGTGGATCCGGTCCGCCCGCGGCGGAGGTTCGCTCGGGACCGCCGCACACGGCTCGCTCGTCCTCCGCAAGGGCAACCGCGCCAGCGTCCGGTTGCGCCCGGCCCACGGCTGCAAGCGCTTCCCCGAGGCCCCTCTGCAGGCTCACGGCAAGCCGCACTCGCCGCTGAACCCGAACGGGACAGTCTTCGGCTTCGCCGACTCGCACCTGCACATCACCGCCAACTTCCGCGCCGGCGGACGCGTGATCGACGGCGAACCCTTCGACCGCTTCGGCATCCCGCGGGCCCTCGGCCGGGACGCCCACAACCACGGCCCGGACGGCAGCGAGGACGTAACCGGGAACCTCCTGCGGACCGGACTGCCGTTCGGGACCCACGACACGCACGGCTGGCCCACGTTCAAGGGCTGGCCGGTGCACGACACCAACACCCACCAGCAGACCTACTACCGCTGGCTGCAGCGCGCCTGGAAGGCGGGCGAGCGGGTCGTCGTCGCGCAGACGGTCGAGGACGCAACCGATGTGCCGGATCGAGCCGCGAGCGCTCGCACTCCTGCAACGAGACGAAGACGATCGCCGTCCGAAGATCCGCGCGCTGCAGGCGCTCGAGCGCTACGTCGACGCGCAGAGCGGCGGCCCGGGCAAGGGCTTTTTCCGGCTCGTCTACAGCCCTGCCCAGGCGCGGCGGGTCGCTCGAGCACGGCAAGCTCGCGGTCCTGATCGGGGTCGAGTCCTCGGACGCGCTCGGCTGCTCGCGAGCCGGCCGCACTGCACGCGCGCCGACGTCGATCGCGGCATCGGCGGATGAAGCGGATCGGCGTCCGCGACGATGTTCATTGCCCACTGGGTCGACAACGGGTTCGGCGGCGCGGCGCTCGAGGGCGGCGACAAGGGCAACGTTCATCAACGTCTTCAACGCCGTCGAGACCGGCCATTACTTCCACACCGGCCAGTGCCCCCACCCGGGGCAGGGCGAGGAGGTCGAGACCCTGAGCCCGCTCGAGTTCAGCGTCCTCTCGCCAGTACTTCCCGGCGACCGCCGACCTCGCCGGCCGATGCCCGGACTATCCAGCCGGCAAGCAGTGCAACGTCAAGGGCCTGACGAAGCTCGGCGCCTACCTGGTCCGCCGGATGATCGCCAACACATGCTGATCGAGGTCGACCATTTGAGCGAGATCGGCCCGCGACCGGTCCTGAAGATCGCCGCCCACCACCACTACCCGCTCGTCTCCAGCCACACCGGGCACTGGCGGCGCCTGGACGCCGGGGGAGCTGCGCAAGCTCTACCGGATCGGCGGCTATGCGTCGGCCACCCCAGCCAGGCGCCCGACCTCGCGAAGAAGATCGACTCGTTCCGCGCCTACAGGGACGGCACTTCTTCGGCGTCGGCCTCGGCACCGACACCGGCGGCTTCTCGTCGCTGCCCGGCGCGCCCGACCGCCGCCGAGCGGGTCACCTACCCCTTCGAGGGCTACCGCAGCGGCGTCGAGTTCGACCGCCAGCGGACGGGCTCGCGGACCTTCGACTTCAACGCCGACGGCGTCGCCCATTACGGGCTCTTCCCCGACCTGCTCGCGGCGACCGAGAAGGCGCCGGGCGGGGAGCGCGCTATGCGGACCCTGTTCCGCTCGGCGGAGGCATACCTGCGGATGTGGCAGCGGGCGTGGCGGCACTGAGCGCCGGCGCCCGGCGCGAGAGCGCCAGCGCGACGCAGGCGAGCAGCGCGGCCGCCTGCAGCCCATAGGCAAAGTCCGGCCCCGACAGCTCCAGCGCGAGGCCGGCGACGATCGGCCCGACCGTGTATCCGAGCGCGTAGATCAGGTTGAGGAAGCCGTAGCCGAAGCCGCGCGCGACCTCGGCGAAGGCGTCGTCGACCCAGGGGACGGCTGAGGAGAACAGGAAGCTGGAGCCGGCGCTGTAGACGGCGAGGCCGGCGACGAAGCCCGCCGTGCCGCCGAGGACGGCGAGCAGGACGATCCCGCCCGTAGCGACGAGAACGCCGAGGACGGACACGGCGAGGCGACCGCGGCGGTCGCCGGCGCGCCCGCCGGCGGGCGAGAAGACGAGGTCGAGCGCAATCGTCGCGGCGAAGGCCGTGCCGATCGCGGCCGCGGACAGGCCGAGGCGGCTGCTGGCGTCGAGCGGAGCGACGACCTCGACGAGGCCGATGGCGGCGGCACCGACGGTGATCATCGCGGTCGCGGGCAGGACCGGCACTGAGGCGGCGAGGCGGACCAGGGCCCGGACGGAGCTCGCCTCGCCGGGCTCGCGGCCGCCGTCGTGTGGAAGCACGGCGAAGCCGCCGGCGGCAACGATCAGCCCGAACCCGGCGACCACGAAGAAGGGGAAATCGAAGCCGAGCGCGTCGCCGAGGATGCCGCCGACCGCCGGGCCCGCGATCGCGCCGACGCTGTTGGCTGCGAGCGCGAAACCGATCGCCTCCCCTTTGCGCCCGGGGGGCGCGAGCTCGGAGACGATCGCGAGCGCCGCGATCCAGCTCGCGGCGGAGCCCACCCCCTGCACCGCGCGGGCCGCGACGAGCACTCCCAGCGAGCCGGCCGCCGCGATCAACAGCGAGCCGGCAACGGTGAGCAGCATGCCGGTGAGGAGCAGCGGCCGGCGGCCGATGCGATCGGAGAGGCGCCCGAGCGGCAGCGAGACGAACAGGACCGGCAGCGCATAGGCGCCGAGGGCGAGCCCGAGGCCGGCGTCGGAGACGCCGATCCGGTGCTCGATCTCCGGCAGCAGCGGTGCGATCAGGCCGAGGAGCGCCGAATCGAGGGCGACGGCGGCGATCGCGACCGCGAGCACCGCGCGACGCCGTGTCGGTCCAAGCTGGCTGCGCAGGGTGCCCGGAGTGTTCATGGCGGCCGCCACGTTAGAGCGGCACGCGCCCAGGGGTCCGGGCCGTTGACGGTACCGTCAACGATCGACCGGATTGCGCGAGACGAGGCTCTTGAGCCAGCCCCCGATCGCTTCGCCCACCGACTCCCCCTCCTCGTCCGGGTCGCCGTCGTAGACCCCGGCGCGGACGTCGGGCCAGCACGGCCGCCATCTCGGCCCCGAGCAGGAACACGAGCGCCGCCAGGTAGACGAAGAACATGAAGGCGACGACGGCTCCGAGCGACCCGTAGACAGCGGAATAGTGGGAGAACCCATCGAGGTAGATCCCGAAGCCCGCGCCTGACGATCTCGTAGCCGAGCGTGGCGAAGAGGATGCCCGGCCAGAGGTCGCGGACCGGCCGCCGCTCCGCGGGCAGCACCTTGAAGGCGATCGTGAAGAGCAGCCCGGCGACGAGCACCGGCACGAGCGAGTTGCCTCGCGATGTCGATCGAGGTGGTCGATGATGTCCCCCAGCCACCCGTTGAGCTCGACCTGGAAGCGCCCGGCGATCGAGGCCACGAACGAGATCACGAACAGCGCGCCGAGCCTGACCACGAGCAGCACGTCGAGCGCCTTGCCACGGAGAAGCCCCGCGCGCACGTCCTCGCCGAAGATCAGGTTGAGCGAGTTGCGGGCGGCGCTGACCAACGCGCTGGCCGAGATCAGCAGCGCCACAACCCCGATCACCCCGAGCGTCGCTGGCGTTGCCGTGACGCCGTCGAGAAGGGTCGCGATGTCGTTCCGTCCCGAGCTCTCGCTCAGCGGCAGGTTCCGGAGCAGGTAGTCGATCACCTGCTGCTTGGTGCCGTGGTCGTCGATGACGGCACCGGCGACCGCCGCGAGCACGATCGCCGCCGGGAAGACCGAGAGCAGCGCGTAGTAGGCCATCGAGGCCGCCAGCTGGGTGCCGCGGTGCTCCGAGAGCAGGCCCGCGGCGTTGCTGACCACCTTCCACAGGCGATCGAGGACGTGGAGGGCAACGCCCCCAATGCCCCTCGATCCGGCTTGGCCATGCCCCTCTTCCGGCATCCGTCCAAGCTACAGCCGCAGCCGCCCGCCGACGGTCGGCGCCCCGCGGCCCGCGCAACGGGAGGCTCAGGCCTTCGGCCCGATGAAGGAATCGAGCAAAGCGACGCTGTCGCGGTGCGAGATCGAGATGTTGCGCGGGTTCGACTGCGTCCACCGCACCCCGATCAGGTCGCAGTGCTCGCAGAAGATCCGCCGTATGTCGGCGGAGTGGTTGGTGAAGAAGTAGCGCGGATATGCGTACTCTGCGACCCGGCCGCTCGGCAGCTCCGTCTTGAAACGGTTGATCGACCGGGAGCCGTCGGAATGGATCAACCCGCGGAGCAGCATCTCGGGGTGTTCGCGAGTGATCTCCGCCTGCCAGGGAGCAAGCCTGATCGTGCGCCGATGCTTGCGGCCAGGGCCGTGCTGCGGGAATGCGAGCTCGAGCAGTCCGCTGCTGGCGCACACCACATACGCGCCGGCACCTGACTTCTCGTTGACGCACACGTTTGAGCGCGGGAAGCACCGTCCCACAGCCGCGGCCACCTCCTCGACGATCTTCGGATAGAGCGCGTCGCACGTAATCGAAAGACGCCACGAGCGGTTCCCGGACCGCCAGATGACCCCGTCGCCCAGGTAGCTGCCGAGCAGATACGCGTACGTGGCCCGATGCTCGGGGCGATACGTGTGGGGCTCTGGCTCACACCCGCGAGGCGGCGTATCGCGATGGCGCCAGTTCTGAATCGTGCTACGGCTGACGTCCAATCGACGCCCGATCTCGTAGTCGCTCAGACCCTCCGCCATCATGGATTTCACCCGCCCGAACATTGCTGTCGTGTACACGAACGTATGTTCGAGCTTGCACCGGATGGGACGGCGCCGCGGGAACCGCGAGCCTGTTCCCCGCAACGCGTTCCGTCTGGCGCGCCCTATACGCTTCTCACGAGGGGCACTAGTTCAATTGGCTAGAATTCCGGTCTCCAAAACCGGCGGTTCCAGGTTCGAGTCCTGGGTGCCCCGTTCCCCCTCGTCCGTCACTCGATCCCGCTCTCGGGTCCGAAAAGTCCGCTCCGGCCCTCCCGCCCGCCCTCAGAATGCGGACGAGAGGACTCGAACCTCCACGGGCAAAGCCCACCAGGACCTAAACCTGGCGCGTCTTCCAATTCCGCCACGTCCGCGGGCGCCGGCGGTCAACGGTAGCGCGGTGCCGGTCGTAGACCATATATTCAAGGGCGATGGCTGCGATCGGAGAGGCGCGCCCCGGCTACGAGCTCTGGCGGCCCAACAGGGAGAAGGCCGACGCGAAGACGACGAAGTTCGATCGTCGCCTTCGTACTGCTCGTCTCCGCGGCCTTGCTCGCGATCATCACCCTTGGCGGGTGGGAGCGGCTGCAGAGCACCGGCGTCGGCGTCCTGACGCTGATCTGGGCCGGCCTCTACGTGCTCTTCGCCTTCCTCGTCATGCGCTGGAACCGCGGCGTGCTGCCGGTCTCGGCCGCGCTCGCGGTGATCATGGCGATCTTCGCCGCGGTCGCCGCCCCGGGCTGGTTCGATCGCGCCAAGGACGGGCTCACCTCGCCGGCGCTGCCCGAGGACCTGCTCGGCCTGCTGACGGTGATCGTGATCCCCGTGCAGCTCCTGCTCGTTGCGCTTGCGATGCTCGGCTTCAACCAGGACTGGCACGTCGAGGAGGAGCGCCCGATCCCCGGTGGGCCCGCCGATGACGGCGGCGACTGGGACGAGGGCGAGCCGAGCCAGGTCGCCGAGCAGGCCGACAACACCGGCACCCCCGAGGAGATCGAGCCCGCGCCGGACGAGGTCGACCCCTCCGAGGCTCCCGGCGGCCGCCGCTGGGGCAGCGCCGGCCCCGATCCCAGCACCCCCTAGCCGCCCGAGGCCGCGAGGCCGCGAGGCCGCGAGGCGCCTTCCTAGAACAGCTTCAACGGCGGTTCGAGCAGCTCGGGGCCGTCCCGGCGGACGTCGTTGACCGCATCGCCGACCTCGTGCGGGACGAGCGCGTCCTCGGGCGCCGGGCGCAGCAGCTCCACCAGCTCGTCCTCATCGCCCTCGGGGTCGAGCCAGGCGCCCTCGTCGGCCGGATCGAGCACGACCGGCATCCGGTCGTGGATCTCCCGCATCATCGCGTTCGGCTCGCAGGTGATGATCGAGCAGCTGTGGACGGTCTCGCCGTCGCTGCGCTTGAGCTGTGCCCAGACCCCGGCGAACGCGAACAGCTCCCGATCCGGCCGCGCGATCCAGATCGGCTGCTTGCCGGTCGGCAGCTTCTTCCACTCATAGAAGCCGTCCGCGCAGACCAGGCAGCGCCGCTGCCGGAACGACTCCCGGTAGGCGGGCTGCGTCGCAACCGTCTCGGCCCGGGCATTGATCAGCGGCCGACCGCCCTTCTCCGCCCAGCGCCCAGGCATCAAGCCCCAGCGCAGGCGCCCGAGCTCCCTGCCCCCGCTCCCGCTCGCCGCACCGCGAGCACGGAGTCGGTCGGCGCGATGTTGAAGCGGGGCCGCTCGTCGAACTCGAACGGCTCGTCGATCCCGAAGCGAAGCTTCAGGCGCTTCGGGTCGGGGTTGGTGAGTGTGTAGCGGCCGCACATGGCCGATGATGCGGCGGTGGGACTCGAACCCACAAGCTCTTTAGAGCAGCGCCTTTTGAGGGCGCCTCCTTTGCCAGTTTGGACACCGCCGCCGGCGAGACCCATTCTCTTGGATGCGCCAGCGGAGCGGAAGCCCGGGGGCGCGCGCCGCTACTCGGCCCCCCCAGAGGCGACCTCCCGCATGGCCACGCACGTCGTCAGCTTCTTCGGCTGCCGCCGGCGGCGGTCGGCGAGCTGGGCGTGTTCGGCCTCGCTCATCTCCGGCTCGCCGAACCCGAGCAGCGACAGCATCTGCCGCAGCATCCCCTTCGAGGAGCGCCACCAGGCGTGGCGGACGCCGTTCTCGCGCGTGGGGATCAGCCTCTGCAGCGGCGTGTCGGTGTCGATCAGGTCGTCGACGACAACGATCCGCCCGCCGAGGGTGACGAGCTTGCCGGCCGACTCGAGCGCGAGCAGCGGATCGCGCAGATGCGTGAGCAGTGAGCCGAGGACGACGACGTCGAACTCCCCGAGCTCGGATGGCAGCGCGTAGACATCTCCGTAGTGGACCCGCGCCTCCGAGCCGTAGGCGGCGTGCGCGAGCCAGTAGCTGTTCACGAGGCGCTCGCGCGCCTCACCCGGCTCCTGCGCCTCCGGCTCGGCCCCCTCGCCCGCGCGCGGGACGACGTCCCGCCGCTGCTCCGGCCCGATGTCGAAGGAGACGACCGCGGCCCCGCGTCGCTCCATCTCCAAGCTGAGAAAGCCGCTCGCGGCGCCGACATCGAGCGCGCGCCTGCCGTCGAGCTCGACGCCGCCGACGTACGCGTCGAACGTCGGGCGCAGATCCCAGTCGCCCGCGACCTCGCCGTAGCCGGGCAGGTCCATCGAGTGATGGAAGCGGCAGTCCTCGAGGGAGGACACCCGGCGGGGGTCCGCGTACAGCTGCTTGTTCCGGCTCCGCAGTCTCATCGAGGGGGCGAGCCCAGTCTCGCACGCCTCTTGCCGAACGCCGGTGAGCGCCGTGGGGACGAGCGTCAGTCGTCCGCCCCGCCGGAGTGACCGCTCGAGCCGCCCCCGTCGTCCCCCGACTCGCCGGTGCTCGTGGTCGCGCCGCTCGTCGTGGGTGAGGTGGTCGTGGGCGGTGAGGTCGTCGTGGTCGTCGGGGGTGAAGTCGTGGTCGTCGGCGGCGCCTGCGTCGTCGTTCCGCCGCCGGAATGGCCCCCGTGATGACTGCCGTCGCCGGCGCCGGATCGATGGTCCCCGCGGCTCTCCCCCGGCGGCGCGAGGGCGCGACCGGCGGACAGCGGCTCGGCGCTGAGCCCGATCCGCTCCGAGACGAGCCGGGTCGCCGCCCAGGTCACCCCCGCTGTCACGAGCAGCGCGACGAGCGCGAGGACGACGATGCGCATCGTCGCGCTCATGTCCGCCGCCCCTCTGGTCCGACGGCGGTGGGTGCGGCCGGCATCTCGAGCCGCGCAACCGTCCCGCCGCCCGGTCGTGGCCGTAGGGTCACCGACCCGCCCCAGGTCTCGGTCAGCTGGCGCGCGATCGGCAGGCCGAGGCCGGTGCCGCCGCTCACGCGTCGGCCGGCGCTGCCGCGAAAGAAGCGCCGGAAGACCTGCTCGCTTTCCTGCTCGCCAACGCCGGCTCCGCGATCGCGAACCTCGATCGCACCGTCCACGGCTGCGAGCTCGACCACCGAACCGGCGGGTGAGTAGGCGATCGCGTTCTCGATGAGCGGGTCGAGGGCCCGGTCGAGATCGGCGCGGGCGCACCAGAGCGCGCGACCGCCGACACCGGTCGAAACGGCCAGCTCGATTCCGTTCTCCTCCGCGTGGGCGGTCCAGCGCTCCGCGGCCCACTCGATCGCACTCGCCGGCTCGATCCGCTCCGGCGGGAGCCCGTGCTCCCCGCCCGGGCTCAGGATCAGCAGCTCGTCGACGATGTGGGAGAGGCGGTCGACCTCGTGCATGCCGGCGTCGAGCTGCGTCGCCTCCTCGGCGTCGGTCGTCGTCTCGCGCAGTTCCTCGAGCCGTAGTCGCAGCCCTGCGAGCGGGGTTCGGAGCTGGTGCGAGGCGTCGGCTACGAAGTCCTGCTGGCTGCGGATCATCTCCGCGAGCCGCTCCGTCATCCGGTTGAAGGAGAGCGCCAGCGAGCGCTGCTCGCTCGAGCCCTCGACGCGCGCACGGGTTGCGAGATCCCCCGCGGAGACCGCCTCCGCCGCGTCGTCGAGGCGCCGGATCGGCCGCGCGATCTCCGAGGCCATCACGAATCCGCCCCCGAGCCCGAGCAGGAGCACGACGCCACCGAGCAGGACGACCCCGACGACGGAGCGGCGCACTGCTGAGTTGACCGCGTCGACGCTCTGGGTGACGCGGACCGCGCCCGTCGTCCGCCCGCCGTGGAGGATGGGAACCGCGGTCGCGAGCAACTGGGTGCCGAGCGTCGCGCTCTCACGGGTCGCCTGGAAGGTCGAGCCGCCGAGCGCGGTCGCGATCTCGGGGCGAGAGCTGTAGTCTTGGCCGATCTCGGTGCGGCCGGCGCTGTCGGCGACCACCGTCCCGGTGCGATCGACGACGATGATCCGTCCGCGCACCTTCTCGGCCGATACGAGGACCAGATGCTGCAGGGCCGCCGCCTGGTTCCGACCTCCCTTGCCGGGTTCGAGCGCCTCGGCGGCGCTCGCGGCGACCAGCTGCGCCTGGCTCTTCGACTGGCTGCGGACCTCCGCGTCGACGCGGCCGCGCAGGCTCAGCGCCAGCGGGATGCCCATCGCAAGCAGCGACAGCAGCAGCAGGTAGGCGACTACCAGGATCAGTCGGGCTCGGAGGCTTACGGGGCATCATCCTCCGCGGCTGCGAAGCGGAATCCGACGCCGCGGACGGTCTCGATCCAGTGCGGCTCGGTCGCGTCGTCGCCGAGCTTGCGGCGCAGTGCCCTGATGTGGACGTCCAGGGTCTTCGTCGAGCCGAACCAGTTCACGTCCCAGACGCGCGCCATCAGATCCTCCCGGGTGACCACCTCGCCGGCATGGGCGGCGAGCTCGGCCAGCAGGTCGAACTCCTTGCGGGTCAGCGTCAGCTCGTCGCCGCGAAGCCGAGCCGTGCGCGCCCCGCGATCGACCTCGAGCCCGTCGACCCGGCTCACGTCCGGGGCTGAGCTCTCGCGGGCGACGACCCGGCGTAGCAGTGCCCGGATCCGCGAGATCACCTCGCGCGAGCTGAAGGGCTTGACGACGTAGTCGTCGGCCCCGAGTTCGAGCCCGAGCACCTTGTCCATCTCGGTGCCCCGGGCGGTCAGCATCAGGATCGGAACATCGGAGTCGCGTCGCAGCGCCCGGCATACGTCTCGGCCATCGCCGTCGGGGAGCGTCAGATCGAGGAGCACGAGATCGGGCTCGGCGCTCTCGGCAAGCTCCAACGCCTCCGCCGCCGTGCGCGCGATCACGGGCCGATAGCCATTGCGCTCCAGCGCCTTCGAGAAGGGCTCGTAGATCGCAGCCTCGTCTTCGACGAACAGCACGGTTCCGTTGGAGCCCACAGCTTCCATAGCCGGAATGTACCGGCGCGCGGACGCTTTTCAGGGTCGCCGGTGAATTTCTTTCCCTGCTCCTAACCCTGGCCTTGGCCGTCGCTTGCCGGCGACTTCGAACAATGCGGCGCACCCGACCAAGGAGCGACCCGAATGAACAGGATCACAAGCAAGCTCGGTGGAACGCAGGACGTCCGCATCAAGATCGCCGCCCTGGCGACGATGCTGGGCCTCGGCGTGCTCGGCGGCTACGCCCTGAGCTCGAACGCGAAGCCGGCAGCGGCCCCCGCTGCCGAGGCGCAGAGCGTGAAGCCGAAGACCACGGTCGTCCACCGGACGATTCACCGGACGCGCCACGTGCATCCGAAGCAGCCAAGCACTCCCGCGGCCGCTTCGCCGCCGAATCCGACCCCGGCGCCGACGCCCGCGGCCGCATCCACGCCGCCCCCCGCATCGGCGCCTGCACCGGCACCCACGACGACCGTCGCGGCCGCCCCGCCGGCCACCACGGAGCCTGTCAGCACGGGCTCGAGCGGCTCCTCATCGGCACCTCCGCCCTCCGCAAGCACCCGCACGAGCGGTGGCGGCGGCGCAGGCGGCAGCGAGTCCGAGAGCGAGAGCCACGGCGAGTCCGAAGGAGGCGAGGGCGGCGATGACTGATCTGCCCGAGCCCATCAACGGAGAGGCGCAGCCGGTGACACCGGCAAGGCCGGCGGCGACGCCGCCGGCACGCCGCCGGCCGCGGGCGCTGCCGACCTTCCTGGCCGCGATTGCGCTCTTCGGCGTCATCTTCGAGCTGCTCGCCTTCCAGCTCGCGTCCGGACACGATCCGGCCGTCAGCGGCTCGGCCGCGCAGGCCGTTGCGACCAAGCCGGCTCCGAACAAGCGCGTGGTGGTAACGCGCGTCGTCACCGACGTCGTTCCCGCTCAGCCCACGGCCAGCAGCACCCCGACGGCGACCGCCTCGACCTCCGCGCCCGTGAGCTCCGGCTCCGCGCCGGCGGCACCGGCGCCGTCCTCGGCCCCTGCCCCTGCCCCCGCCCCGGCTCCCGCCGCGGCCCCGGCCCCCGCGCCGGCGCCTGCGACGGCGGTCACGAGCACCTCCTGACATGGCGTTCTGCGACTCGACATTCGAGGCAATGGGCTGCGCTATCCGCGTCGTGATCGGGGACGCGGGGCCGGGTGAGCCGGCCCCGGGGATCCGGGCGGAGATGTGTCGCGAGTTCATCGAGGACTTCGACCACCGCCTCTCCCGGTTCCGCGCGGACAGCGAGCTCACGCTCCTGAACGAGGACCCGAACGAGGAGGCTCCCGGATCCGATCTGCTCCGCCGCGCCGTCCGGGCGGGGCTCTGGGCAGCGGGCGAGACCGACGGCCTCGTCGATCCCACGCTCGTCCCCGAGCTCGAGCGGGCCGGTTACGCGACCTCCCGTGCGGGCCAGCGCCCGGCCTCGCTGCGGGACGCGCTGGCGGCGGCCCCACCCAGGCACGCAGCCCGGGCGAGTGACGCCCGGCGCTGGGAGCGTGTCGAGGTGGACGACGCGCGCGGCGTCATCCGGCGCCCGCCGGGAGTCGTGCTCGACACGGGTGGCACCGGCAAGGGCCTGGCGGCCGACATGCTCGCGGAGCAGCTCGGCGGCTACTCGCACTTCATCGTCGACTGCGGCGGCGACATCCGCCTCGGCGGCTCGGCGGCGTCGGCGGCGAACCCGTTCGAGATCGAGGTCGAGCACCCGATCAGCGGCGCTCGCAGCTTCCACCTGCGACTCGCCACCGGCGGCGTCGCGACCTCGGGCCTCAATGTGAGGATCTGGGAGCGCGGCGACGGCACCTTCGGCCACCACCTGATCGACCCCTCCAGCGGCGAGCCCGCCTGGACGGGGCTGATCGGGGCGACGGCGCTCGCGCCGACCACGCTCGAGGCGGAGACGATCTCGAAGGCGGCGCTGCTCTCCGGTCCCGATGGGGCCCGCCTGCAGATGCGCCGCTACGGCGGTCTGATCGTGCACGAGAACGGTCGCGTCGAGCGCGTCGGCCGGCTCGCCGGGCGGCCGCGGATCACGCTGCCGCCCCTGCAGACCGGTCGCGCCACGGATGAGACCTCGCCCGCGGGAGCGCTCCGATGAACTCGCAGGCGCTCGCCGGACACTGGTGGTGGCTCGCGAGCCGGGCCTCGGGCCTGGTCGCGCTCGGCCTGATCACGATCTCGGTGATCATCGGGCTCAGCCTCGCGGGCCGGATCACGCGCAAGCCGGGACTGCCCGCCAAGCTCAGCGCCCTGCACGAGCAGACGGCGCTGGCCGGGCTGATCGCGATCGCGGTCCACGGCTTGACCCTCCTTGGGGACGCCTGGCTCGCCCCCGGGCCGATCGGGATCAGTGTCCCGTTCGCGATGGCTTACAAGCCGCTGTGGACAGGCCTCGGGATCATCGGCGGCTACCTGGCGGCAGCGCTCGGCCTCAGCTTCTACGTGCGCCGCTCGATCGGACCGAAGCTGTGGCGCAAGGCGCACCGGGCGACGATCGTCGTCTACGGACTCGCCGTCGCCCACACGCTCGGCGCCGGCACCGACGCCTCGAGCCCGGCCCTGCGCTGGTGGTTCGCGGTGACCGTCCCGATCGTCGTGATCCTGCTGGGCGCCCGGATGCTCGGCGTCGGCAAGAGCCGGCCGAAGTCCCGACCGGCGCCGCGGCCCGCGGTCCGGTCACTACCCCACGGCGCCCCACGGCGCCCCGAGCCCCTGGAGGAAACGTCATGAGGAAGAGAATCGTGATCGTTGGAGGAGGGCTCGCCGCGCAGAGATGCGCGGCGACCCTCCGCCGCGAGGGATACGACGGCGCGGTGACGATGGTCTGCGCCGAGCCCGAACCGCCCTACGACCGGCCGCCGCTCTCGAAGGAGTACCTGGCGGGCGAGCGGGACGAGGAGGCGCTCGCCCTGCAGCCCGACGAGTGGTACGAGGAGAACTCGATCGAGCTCCTCCTCGACACGCGGGCCACGGGCATCGACCACCGCGAGCGGCGCCTGCTGCTGGAGGGCGACGAGACGCTCGAGTGGGACGCGCTCGTGATCGCCACCGGCTCAGCGGCGCGGCGACTGCCGCTCCTCGAGGGCTTCGACAACAGCCACCTGCTGCGGACGGTCGCCGACGCGCGACGCCTCGGAGACGCGCTCCAGCCAGGCGCCCACCTGACGGTTATCGGGGCGGGCTTCATCGGGCTCGAGGCAGCGGCCACGGCGCGGGGCCTCGGTCTCGACGTGACCGTGATCGAGGCGCTCCCCCAGCCCCTCGCTCACATCCTCGGCGCCGACGTCGGGCGCCGGCTGACCGACATGCACCAGCAGTCCGGTGTCGACTTCCGACTCGGCGCCCGGCTCGAGGCGGCCCGCGGCAATGGCTCCGTCGAGGAGCTCGAGCTCGGCGACGGCGAGCGCATCGAATGCGATGTCGTCCTCGTCGGGATCGGCGCCGCCCCCGCCTCGGGCTGGGCCGACGGGCCGGGCCGCGACTGGAGCGCCGGCATCCCCGCCGACTCCGCGGGCCGGACCGAGCTCGAGGGCGTCTACGCCGCAGGCGACGTCGCTCTCACCTACGACGAGCGCGTCGGCGGGCACGCCCGCACCGAGCACTGGGACTCCGCGACGCGGCAGGGAGCGGGCGTCGCCCGGGCGATCCTCGGCCTCGAGCCGGCGCCCGGGGCGCTCCCGACCTTCTGGAGCGATCAGCACGGCTCCCGCATCCGCTTCGTCGGCCACGCCGGAGGCGCGGACGAATGCCGGATCGAGGCCGATGCCGACGATCCGTCGTTCCACGCGACCTATCTGTGCGAGGGGCGCCCCGTCGCCGCGATCGCGGTCGACCGGCCCCGGGAGCTCGCCCGCATCCGGCGCGAGATCGAGGTCGCCACAGCTCCATCAACCGACCAACGAACGAGAGAAAAGGAGACAGCATGAGCTACCAGGTGACGATCGACCGAGGCGCCTGCAGCGCCCACGGCGACTGCGTCGACATCGCCCCCGAGGTCTTCGCCCTCGGCGAGACCGCGGAGGTGATCGGCACCGGACCCGACGACCTGCTGCTCGCTGCGGCCGAGGCCTGCCCGGCCCTGGCCATCACGCTCACGGATGAGCGCACGGGCGAGGTCGTCTATCCCTGACGCTCGGCGAGCTGGGCTCCGGCGCGCCAGCCCGGAGCCCGGCCGCCGTCCGGCGGCGCCACCGCCCCGGCGTCGAGCCCGGCCGCGCCAAGCGACCAGGCGATGACGGCGTTCGAGTTCCACATCTCCCCCGCCCCGATCTCATCCCGGCCCCAGACCAACCGCGGGACGCGTGGTACCGCCTTCAGCACGCGCCCTGCGATGCCAGGGTCGTCGCTGAGCCGACGCGGGCTCGCGACCGCCTCCGCCACGTCCGGGATCTCGCCGTCGCGCCAGAGGCGCACCTCGTAGCGGAAGATCCGCAGGCGCCCGGCCCAACGCGCCCCGACGGGACCCTGGGCGACGACCCCGTGGACATCCGGCGGCCCCTTCGTCGCCGGCGCCTGCTCGACCGTCCAGCGCTCCCCATCGAGGCGGATCTCGAGGGCCGCGTGGTAGAGGGCGAGCGGCAGGCGGCGCTCACGGCGCGCCTGCAGCGCCTCCCACGCGCGCCCGTTCCACTTCACCGAGTGACCGCCCGCCCCCAGCGGCAGCCAGTAGAGGTCGATTGCGGCTTTCTCCGGCGCCAGCGGGTGCTCAGGCTCCCCTACGGTCACCGGGCCGAGTCTACGTTCGCGTCACGGGATGATCTCGCCGATGCCGAGAAGGTTGCCTTCGGAGTCGTGGAACCATGCGGCGCGTTCACCGCTGCCCGTGCTCGGGTACTGCCCCGCGATCTCGGCAGTCCGTGTGGCTGCCGTCGATCGACCCCGCAGTCTGAAAGAGCGCGAAGTCGCGATCCCCACAGACATACCGGAGCGCTCCGGGTCGCTCCTCCGCAGGTTCGAGACCAAGCTTCTCGGTCGTCTTCGCTCCAGTCGGGGCGACTGGATTTGAACCAGCGACCCCCTCGTCCCAAACGAGGTGCGCTACCAGGCTGCGCCACGCCCCGATGGGGGCGAGTCTAGCCCGTGACCCAGTTGGCTCCGTGGCTTCGAACCTCGCCCGGCCAGGGGCTGACAGTGCTCCGTTCGCCGAACCGTGTGGAGTTTTGCGTCGTATAGGTGCACAACTCGACAGAGAACGAAACGGCCGGGAAAGACGACCCGACCGCGCCCGCGAAAGTCGCCACCGGCCGTCGCCACCGCCGATCGATAGCCTCCTCGCCCCATGGCCGAGGTCCAGCCCCTCGACCGCCGTGCACTACGACCCCGCGCGGGTCGCGATCGGCGATGTCGTGGCGCCCCCCTACGACGTGATCGACGCCGCCGGCCGGACCGAGCTGCTCGCAGCGCTCCGCCCACAACGTGGTCGAGCTCGACCTGCCGCAGACGGGCGACGGCAGCGACCCCTACGAGCACGCCGCCGCGCACGATGCAGGTCTGGGAGGAGGACGGCGTCCTCGTCCGCGACCCCGAGCCGACGATCTGGGCCTACGAGCAGGACTACACCGGCCCCGACGGCGACCGAGCGGACGCGGCGCGGGCTTCCTCGCCCGGATCCGCGTCACCGACTACGGGCCCGGGCTCGTGCGCCCGCACGAGCGCACCCAGCCGGGGCCGAAGGAGGACCGCCTGCGCCTGACCCGCGCGACCCGCACAGCATGTCGCCGATCTTCGTCCTCCACGCAGGGCGACGCCTGGTCGCTGATCGCCGGCGCGCTCGGCGCCGAGCCGCTGGGCCGAGACAACGCGACGCCGACGGCACCGTCCACCGCGCCTGGCCGATCGCCGACCCCGCCGTCCACGACGCCGGCTCGCCGATCTGCTCGAGCCCTCGGAGCTGCTGATCGCCGACGGCCACCACCGCTACGAGACCGCCCGCACCTACGCCGAGGAGATCGGTGGCGAGGGACCGCACCGCTACACGCTCGCCTGCCTGGTCTCGCTCGAGGATCCCGGCCTCAGCGTCTTTGCCACCCACCGCCTGCTCCACGACCTCGACCAGGCCAAGCAGGAGGCGATCCGCGACACGCTCAACGAGCTCTTCGAGCTCGCCCCGGCCCCGGGCCCCGGGCCGGAGGAGATCGTCCCCGGCGCCGACGCGGGCGCCGTCGCCTTCGGCTACATGGACTGCCCACCACAAGTCGCCCTACCACCTGATCCTCAAGCGACACGGCGGCCCTCGACGCCGAGCTCGACGGCTTCAGCGAGGCCTACCGCCGGCTCGACGCCGCCGCGCTGGAGGCCCTGATCCTGCGCCGCGCGCTCGGCATGAGCGCCGACGACATCGCCGCCAAGCGCGGCCTCTCCTACTGCTCCGACACCGGCCGAAGCCGTGCGGCGGATCAGCGACGGCGAGGCCGACGCCGGCTTCCTGCTGCGCCCGACGCCCGTCCAGCAGGTCCGCGACGTCGCCGCCGCCGGCGAGACGATGCCGCCGAAGTCGCACCTACTTCTTCCCGAAGCTGCTCACCGGCCTCGTCTTCAACCCTCTGGCCTGAGCCCCCCGCGCGCCGACGCCTTCAAAGGCGGGCCCGCCTCTTAGGATGGGGGCGATGAAGATCTACACGCGCAAGGGCGACGACGGCACGACCGGCCTCTGGTACGGGGGCCGCCGCTCGAAGTCGGACGTCCGGATCGAGGCCTACGGCGCGATCGACGAGGCGGGCTCGGCGCTCGGCGTCGCCCGCGCGCTCTGCGGGACCGGCGAGGGCGAGCTCGAGGTCGGCGCCGACCTGCTGCGGCTGCAGAACGAGCTCTTCGTCGCCGGCGCCGAGCTCGCGACCGCGCCCGAGGCCTCCGACCGGCTCGAGGACGGCGTCAGCCGGATCACCGCCGACGATGGTCGAGCTGGATGGAGGAGGCGATCGACCGCTACATGGACCGGGTCGAGCTGCCGCCGAAGTTCGTGATCCCCGGCGGCACCCAGCTCTCCGGCCAGCTCGACCTCGCGCGCGCGACCCTGCGCCGGGCCGAGCGTCGCGTCGCCGGCGCTCGCCGCGGCCGGCGAGCCCGCCTGCGGCTCGAGCTGACCGGCTACCTCAACCGGGCCGCCGACCTGATCTACGCGATGGCCCGCTTCACCGACGTCCCCGAGCCCGAGCTGTTCGAGGGGCGCGGCTGAGCGACTCAGACCGCATCGTCGCCGCGGCGCCGCGACGGCTATCGAGCACGAGCTCGAGATCGACGGGCCACGCGCTCATCGTCGACGAGCCCGCCGAGAAGGGTGGCAACGATGCGCGGCCCCGCCCCGGGCAGGCTCGCTCGCCGGCGTCGCTCGCCGCCTGCACCGCGATCACGATGGAGATGTACGCGGACCGCAAGGGCTGGGACGTCGACGGACTCGAGGTCGACGTCGAGACCGACGGCGAGCCTGATCAAGGGCGACGCTGCCTACGAGGTCGCCGTCGCATCTCCCCGAGGGTCTCGACGAAGAGCAGCGCGACCGCCTGCTGCAAGATCGCCGCCAAGTGCCCGGTCCACAAGGCGCTTGCCGGCGAGCGCCGATCTCGATCACGGCGCCGGGAGCGTCGCTTGAGCGACCGGACCGGCGAGCTCGCCGGCCGGGTCGCGCGTCGTCACCGGCGCGAGCCGCGGGATCGGGCGCGCGACCGCGCGCTGCTGCTCGCCGAGCGCGGCGCCGCCGTGCTGCTCGTCGCCCGCGGCGCCGAGGCGCTCGCGGACGCGGCCGAGCGCGTGCCGGGCGCGCCACCTCGGCGCCGATCGGCACGCTGGCCGCTCGACGTCAACGTCCGCGGCGGCGCCGCGAGCGGATCGCGATTGCCGCGGGCGGCCTCGGCAGCGCCCCCGACGCCGGCGCCGACGTGATCGTCAACAACGCCGGCGCGGCCCGGATCGCGAGCCATCGAGGACGTCCCGGAGGAGGACTGGCGCGAGGCCTTCGAGCTCAACGTGATGGCGCCGAAGCGGCTCATGGACGCGACGGTCCCGGGCGATGGCCGAGCGCGGCTGGGGCCGCGTCGTCAACGTCGCCTCGACGCGCCGGCAAGCGGCCCTCGGCGACGATGCCCGAGTACTCGGTGGCAAAGGCGGCCGAGCTGTCGCTCTCGCGCCTGTACGCGGACCGCTGGGCGCCCGAAGGCGTCGCGATCAACGCCGTCTGCCCCGGCCCGGTCACCAGCGAGATGTGGATGGCCGAAGGCGGCCTGCTCGACCAGACCGTCGACGCGGGCGACCATCCGAGCCGCGATCACGCGCTCGCCGCTGTCGGCTCGGGGCGCCCGATCGGGCGGCTCGCCGAGGTCGGCGAGATCGCCGAGGTGATCGCCTTCCTCTGCTCGCCCGCCGCCTCGTACGTGAGCGGCGCAGCGTGGAGCGTCGACGGCGGCACGGTCCAGGTGATCGTCTGAGCGGAAACGCAGCCGCAGCCGAGCTCCGCGCCCGCCTGCTCGATCCGGCCGAGGCGCTCGCGATCGACACACACGGCAGCAAGGAGGCCGCGGTGCTGCTGCCCCTCTACGACTGGCCCCACGACCCCGGCCTCGTCCTCACCGAGCGTCGCGCCGACCTGCGCCGCCACGCGGGCGAGATCTCGTTCCCCGGCGGCCGCGCCGAGCAGGGCGAGGAGCTGACCGAGACTGCGCTGCGCGAGGCCGAGGAGGAGATCGGGCTCGATCGCGCCGCCGTCGAGGTGATCGGGGCCCTGCAGCCGATCTCGACCGTGGTCACGGGCTACCGGGTGCTGCCGATCGTCGGCCTGATCCCGCCCGCGCTCGAACACCGGCTGCAGCCGGCCGAGGTCGAGCGTGTGATCGAGCTGCGCCTGAGCGAGCTGCGCGAGGGCTACGCGATGCGCCGCCTGATCCGCCGTGGCGTGCCCTTCAGGACCCCGACCTTCGTGGTCGGCGAAGACCTGATCTGGGGCGCGACGGCGCGCATGCTGCAGGTCTTCTTCGAGCGCCTCGACGCCCCCTCCGATACCTGAGCGGCGTCCACCGCGACGGCGGTTGCCGCTGGATCTGCGCCCCGGCCGGCGCTAGTGTTGACGGGGATGGAGGAGTCTTCCGCAGAGGGCGAGGACAGGACGACCGACGAGGTCCCGGGCGATCGCGACGCGATGGGCCAGGACAAGCGCCGTCAGGTCGTCGGCCAGCAGTACGGCGCGACGCTGCGCAAGCAGATCACGGTCTACGGGATCTTCGTCGCCGTGATCGTCGGTCTCGTGCTCATCTTCCTCACCGTCGTCAACAACATCGACAACCGCGACATCCCGCTCAAGGACACAGCTCCGTGGACCGAGGCCTCGGCGAAGCAGACGCAGCCACGGGACATCGACTTCCCGCGCAACGGCCCCCAGGACACGATCCCCCAGAACCAGATCGGGACCGCGGTCCCCGCGAGCCGCTCCGACAAGCAGTCGGGCGGCTGAGCTGCCCCGGGCCGCTCAGGCGAGCCCGACCGAGCGCTCGACGGCGTCGGCGACGGCGTCGGCCCACGCACTCGGATTCCCGCGGGGCGCGCGCACGATCTCGGCCGGCATTCGCCAGCGGGCGACCGCGTCCTCGACGAGGTCGACCCCCTCCCCCCTCTCGGGCGCCTCGAAGACCAAGCCGCGCACCGGTGTGTCGACGAGCTTCGCGAGCAGGCTCTCCAGCCGCTCGGTGTTGAGCGCGGTGCCGGCCGCTCCCGTCGCTTCGCCGAGCAGCCAGGCGAGCACGGTGACGTCGGCGCAGAGCTCGACGACGGAGCCGACCGCATCGGGGTCGGCGGTCGCGGCCTCGAGGCCGGCGGCTGCGATCGCAGCACGGCCTTCCTCGCTGCGGCTCGTACCGCGCACGCCCCAGCCGCGCTTCACCAGCAGCTCACCGGCGCCACGCGCGCAGCAGCCGCAGCCGACCAGCATCGCCCTGGCCACCCGCCGCCTTCAGCCTTCCTTCTCGTCCGGCTCGTCGCGCTCGCGCAGCTCCCGCTCGAGCTCGCTCAGCGAGCCCTGATCCATGCCGCGGGCGCGGCTGCGGACCTGGTTGTCCTCGGCCGCCATGCGCTCGGCGTCGAGCTCGGTCAGCTCGCGCGCACCGCGCCGCCGCCGATACTCGTTCTGCGCCGCCAGCATCTGCGAGATGTCGTCCTGCTCGAGCTGCACCTCGGTCTCGTAGTCCCGGGTCGGCTTCCAATCGAGCAGATCCGCTCCGCTGCCCGGATAGGAGCGCGCGAGCAGAACGAGGACGAGGATGATGAAGACGACCATCCCGAGCGTGATCAGGACGAAGTCCATGGCCTGCAGGCTAGACCCTGGGGCGAAGGGCCCCGGCCCGGCGCTACGAATACCCTTAGGCGACCCCGCGCCCGCTCGGGCCTGGGTCAGCTGGGTGAGGATGTTGACCGCACGCAGGAAAGTTCGGATCGCGCGCGCCGCCGGGGAGCGTGCGGGCCGCGCGACGCTCGCCGCCGTCGCGCTCGCATGTGCCGGCCTCCTGCTCGCCGCCCCGGGCGCCATCGGGCAGCGCGGCGAGCGCGGCCACGCCTGCAAGCGGCACCGGTGGCTCACCGTCTGGAGCGTCTCCGACGCGACCGCGCAGCGGCCGGCGGGCGCGGGCGGCAGCCAGAGCCACCGGATGATCGTCTCGCCGCAACGCGGCGGCTCGGTCGTGCGGATCCGGTTCTCGAACCGCTTCTCCCAGGAGCCGCTGCAGATCGCCGGCGCGACCGTCGCCGACGCCGCCTTCGGCGCCGGTCTCGAGGGACATGTGCGGACGATCCGCTGGCACGGCCGCCACCGCCTGCTGCTGCCGCCGGGGAAGACACGCTGGTCGGATCCGATCCGCATGCACGTCGCCGCCCGCCACCGGCTCGCCGTCTCCTACTACACGCGCCACAGCAGCCCCGAGGCGGTCCATCCGTGGGCGGGCCGGACCTCGTTTCTGAGCACCGAGTCGGCGCCGAACCTGACCGACTCGATGGACGGCTCCGGCTACACCCTGACCACCGACTCGGTCACGGTGATCGACCGCCTGCAGGTGCGTGCCGCCCGCTCCTGGGGCGAGATCGTCGCCCTCGGGGACTCGATCACCGACGGTAACGGAGCGACGCCGAACCTCGGCAGCGACTGGCCCGAGCGCCTCGGACGCCGGCTCCGCCACCGCGGCCTCGAGTGGACCGTCGACAACGCCGGCATCAACGGCAATCTGCTGATCGGCCGCTCGCCCAGGAGCCGGACCGGGCCGAACGCGGTCCGCCGCTTCAAGGCCGACGTGCTGAGCCTGCATCCTCGCGACGTGATCATCCTCGAGGGCATCAACGACCTCATGTTCGGGCGCAGCGCCGACGAGGTGATCGGGGCGCTCAAGCAGCTCTTGCGCCGCGCCCGCGACGCCCACGTAGAGGCGCAGATCGCAACGCTCCTGCCCACGCCGCTGCTCGACGCCAGGGTCGAGGGCGGGGAGCGACGGCGGCAGAAGGTGAACCGGTGGATCCGCTCTCAGCACCTGGCGCCCGTGGTCGACTGGGACCGCACGCTGCGCGGCCACTCCGACCATACGACGATCCGGCCGCGCTGGGACGCCGACAGCGTCCACCCCAACGATCGTGGCTACGCGCGCATGGCCCGTACCTTCGAGGCGCGGCTGCTTCCGCCCGTCCGCTGCCGGTAATCGCCGGCCCCGCCGGGACGGTGACGGTCCGGTAGCGTCACCGACCGTGGCGGAGGCAATCAAGATAGGCATCGACGGCGAGCTGACCGACCCCCATGAGGCGACGATCTCGGTGCTCGACGACGGCCTGCTGCGCGGCGACGGCGCCTTCGAAGCGATCAAGCTCTACGGCAGCCACGCGTTTCGACTCGGCGAGCACCTCGAGCGTCTCGCCCGCTCCGCGGAGGCGATCGCGCTCGACTACGACGCCGCGGCCCTGCGCGGCGAGATCGACGCGCTGCTCGCCGAGCTCGAACCCGAGGGCGAGTCGATGCTGAGGATCGTCGTCACCCGCGGCGGCCGCCGGATCGTGCTCGCCGAACGGCTCCCCGAGTGGCCCCCGAGCGTCGCCGTGGCGCTCGTGCAGCTGACGCCGAGCGAGATCCTCGCCGGGGTCAAGTCGACCTCCTATGCGGCGAACATGCACGCGACCCGGATCGCCGCAGAGCGCGGCGCCGACGAGGCCGTCTACGTCGACCGCGACGGAATCGTCCTCGAGGCGCCCACCTCCTCCGTCTTCTGGGCCGGCGAGGACGGTGTCCTGCGCACGCCGGAGCTCGAGACGGGCATCCTCGACTCGATCACCCGCCGCGTCGTCGTCGAGGCGCTCGGCCCCGAGGAGGGCCGTTACGAGGCCGGCGAGCTGCGCGGCGCCCGCGAGGCCTTCCTCGCCTCGACCACGCGCGAGATCCAGCCGATCTCGGCGATCGACGGCGCCGAGCTGCCCCAGCCCGAGGGCGGCGCCCACGCGATCGCCGCCGCCGACGCGCTGCGGCTCGCCGTCGAGCTCGAGCGCGCCGCCGGAGCCTGAACCGCGGAACGGAGCGCAGCGTGGACCTCGAGCTCAGCGACACCCAGCGGCTGATCTCGGAGACCGCGCGCGAGTTCGCCGACGAGTGGATCGCGCCCCGCGTGCGCGAGTTCGATCGCGAGGGCCGCTTCGACGCCGAGCTCGCACGCAAGCTGGGCGAGATGGGCTACCTCGGCGCGACCGTCTCCGAGGATTACGGAGGGCGCGGCCTCGACTACGTCTCCTATGCGCTGATCCTCGAACAGGTCGAACGGGCCTCGAGCGCCGCGCGCACGGTCGTCTCCGTGCAGACCTCGCTCGTGGCGGGATCGATCGAGCGCTGGGGGAGCGACGAGCAGAAGCACCGGTGGCTGCCGGGCCTGTGCAGCGGCGAGGCCTTCGGCTGCTTCGGCCTGACCGAGCCCGACACCGGCTCCGACGCCGCCAACCTCCGAACCCGCGCCGTCCGCACCGATTCCGGGTGGCGGCTGGACGGGCAGAAGATGTGGATCTCGCAGGGCAACGTCGCCGACATCGCCCTGGTCTTCGCCCAGGTCGATCCAGACGCCAAGCACCGCGGCCTCGCCTGCTTCCTCGTCCCCACCGACACCCCGGGCTTCTCCGCCCAGAAGGTCGGCGGCAAACTCGGCCTACGATCCTCCGACACCGCGTCGCTCGCGCTCGACGGCGTCGAGCTTCCCGCCGAGGCGTTGCTCGGAGCCGAGGGCGACGGCTTTGCGATCGCGATGTCGGCGCTCGACAACGGCCGCTACTCGGTCGCCGCGGGTTGCGTCGGGATCTGCACCGGCTGTGTCGACGCCTCGGTCGCGTACGCGACCGAGCGCCGGCAGTTCGGCGTCCCGATCGCGCGCTTCCAGCTCGTCCAGGCGCTGATCGCCGAGATGATCGTCAAGCGCGACGCGGCTCGGATGCTCGTCTTCCGCGCCGGGCTGCTCAAGGACGCGGGCAAGCCGAACACCACGGAGACGTCGATCGCGAAGCTGTATGCGACCGAATCGGCGAGCGAGTGTGCCGACGCAGCGATCCAGGTCCACGGCGGCGCGGGCTACGTCGACGATCACGTCGTCGAGCGCTACCTGCGCGACGCCAGGGTCACCCGCCTGTACGAGGGCACCTCCCAGATCCAGAAGCTGATCATCGGGCGCGCCGCCACCGGCGTCGACGCGATCCTGCCGACGATGCCGGCCGAAGGCGGCTGACCGTTTGGCGCGCCTGCGGGAGCTGGTCGCCGATCCGCCGATCAGCGACCGGCTCGTCTGGCAGGGGCTGCTGAAACCGGAAGCGCGCGACTTCGGCGATCTCGCGGTCACCGCCAGCGCCTTCGGGCTCGTCTTCTCGGTCGGGGGCATCGCGGGGCTGCTGACGACTCCGCTCGACCCGCTCGTCGAGCGCCCGGCGCTGTTCGCGGTCGCGGCGGCCGGTTTCGGGCTCCTCGGCCTCGTCTGCCTGGTCGGCTACCGGCGCCTGCCGCGGCTCTTCTTCCCCGCTGCCGCCGCAGCGGGGATTGGGCTCGCGTCGGTCGCCGCGATCGCCTGCGAGCGTGGCTCGGAGGCCGTCGTCGCGCCGGCCTACGCCGTGATCTTCACCCTCGGCGCGCTGTTCATGACATCGCGCTGGGCGGTTGCCGAGGGCGCGCTCGCGCTCGGCGCCTACGGGTGGCTGCTGTTCGGTCGCGATACGCCCTATGCGGCCTACCTTCTCGTCAGCTCAGCGGCGATGCTCGTTCTGATCGGCATGCTCATCGGCATCGTGCGCACGCGCACCCAGGCGATCGCAGTCGATCTCTCAGCCGACGCGTACATGGATCCCCTGACGGGGATCCCGAACCGGCGCAGCTTCGACGCTCGCTACGAGCTCGAGCGGGCGCGGAGCGCGCGCGATCAAGGCCCGGTCTCGCTCGTGCTGTGCGACCTCGATCACTTCAAGCGGGTCAACGACGAGCGCGGCCACGAGGTCGGCGACGAGGTCCTGTGCCGGGCGGCGAATGCGATCACGCAGGCGACCCGGGCCGTCGACCTCGCGGCGCGGATCGGCGGCGAGGAGTTCGGCCTGATCCTTCCCGGCGCCGCCGAGGAGCAGGCGGCCGTGGCCGCGGAGCGCGTGCGCCGCCGGGTCAGCGCCGAGTTCGCCTCCGACCCCTTCGATCAGACGGTCTCCTGCGGGGTCGCCTGTCTCAGCGGCGCCGACGACGATCCGGAGACCCTGTTCCGCAACGCCGACCGGGCCCTGTACGAAGCGAAGCGCGCCGGGCGGGACTGCACCGCCGTCGCCGACGCCACCGGCAACGTCCGGGTCATCGGCGGCGGCACCGCGATCGGCCGCCTACGGCAGTGGCTGTAGGAGACGGCCTCCAGAGGCGGCCCTTCAGGCAGGCTCTGGATCAGGGGGTGGCTGCCAGGGCATGCGCCCCTCCGCGGCGAGGAAGGAGCCGCCGAGAATCAGCCCGAGCCCTACGAACGTGGCGACGGTGAGCGACTCCGAAAGCAGCGCCGCCCCGTAGACGACGGCGAACGCCGGCGCCAGGTAGGAGACGACGAAGGTCCGGGAAGGACCGACGCGGGCGATCAGCGTGTAGAAGATCGCGAACGCGCAGCCGGTCCCGAGCACGCCGAGCGTCGCGACCGCCAGAAGCGGCCCCGCCCCGGGAGCGGTCGAGGGAGCGCCGAGCACCGCGGCGGGCGCCGTCACGACGGCCGCGATCGCCATCACGGCCGCCGCGATCCCGATCGGTTCGCGGCCGGCGAGCCGCTTCTTCAGGATCAGCCCGCCGACGGCGTAGCCGAGGCTCGCGAGGACGACGGCGAGCCCTCCGAGCAGCTCGGAGCCGGAGCCGGAGAGGTCGAGCCCCAGGAGGATGACCACGCCGACGATGCCGACGGCCACGCCGGCGCCGCGGAGCCCGTCCGAACGGTCCTCGGGGTCATAGAGCAGCGCCAGGATCGCGGCGAAGATCGGCGCCGAGGCGACGAGGATGCCTGCCAGCGAGGAGGAGATCTCCTGCTCGCCGGCAGCGATCAGCCCGAACGGGGCTACGACCTGGACGAGCGCAACCCCGACCAACACCCGCCATTCGGCGCCGAGGCCCCGGAGGGCGCGACGGCGCGCGGCGATCGGGACCAGCACGGCGGCCCCCGCCAGCACGCGGCCGAAGACCACGCAGGCCGGCGACAGTTCCCGCAGGCCGATCTTGATGAACAGGTAGCTCGAGCCCCAGATCGCGCTGAGCGCCAGCAACAGCGCCCAGTCGCGGCGGCTCATGCCGCCGCCCCGGGACGTTCACCGGATCGCCGCGGGCTCACCCGCCCGCCCGCGGGAGAGACGCCCGTGCTCAGGCCTCGGCCGCGGCCTCGGCCATCGCCTCGGCCTGCTCCTCGGTAGGCGGCGTGTCGCGCAGGTACCACTCGGCGTCGAGGGCCCCGCGGCAGCCGGAGCCGGCCGCCGTGATCGCCTGCCGGTAGGTGAAGTCGACGAGATCGCCGACCGCGAACACACCCGCCAGGTTCGTCCGCGTGGAGGGCTCGTCGGTGCGCACGTAGTCGTTGTCGTGCAGAGCCACCTGACCGGCGACGAGCTCCGAACCCGGCGTGTGGCCGATCGCCACGAAGGCGCCGCCGACCGCCAGCTCCTGCTGCTCGCCGGTCTCGGTGTTGCGAAGCCGCACCCGCTCGAGCTTGCCGGACTCGCCGGCGATGAACTCCTCGGGGGCGAAAGGCGTCAGCAGCTCGATGTTCGGGACTTCGCGCGCGCGGTCGAGCATGATCATCGAGGCGCGGAACTCGTCGCGACGGTGTACGACCGTGAGCTTGTTCGCGTACTTGGCGACGAACATCGCGTCCTCCATCGCCGAGTCGCCGCCGCCGACGACGATCACGTCCTCGCCCTTGAAGAAGGCGCCGTCGCAGACACCGCAGGTGGAGACCCCGCGACCGCCGAGCTCGATCTCGCCCGGCAGGCCGAGGCGCTTCGGCTGCGCGCCCATGGCGAGGATCACGGCCTTGGCCCGGTACTCCTCATCGCCGACCCAGACGCGCTGGATGCCGCCGTCGCTGAGCTCGATCCGGGTCGCGTCGTCGGTGATGAAGCGGGTCCCGAACCGCTCGGCCTGGGCGCGGAACTTGGCCATCAGCTCGGGGCCCATGATCCCCTCGGGGAAGCCGGGGTAGTTCTCGACGTCGGTGGTGTTCTGCAGCTGCCCGCCCCACTGGAAGCCCTCGATCACGAGCGGCTCGAGGTCCGCGCGCGCCGCGTAGGTGGCCGCGGTGTAGCCGGCGCAGGCGCCGCCGACGATGATCAGGTTCTCGACCTTTGCTGCGGTGGTGCTCTCGTCGCTCATCTCGTCCTTCGTCTCTCTTCGATCGTTTCGGCTACCCCTCGGGGCGTGACCTAATCTAATACTTTACTTTATGAAGTGCGGTTCGTCCAGCCCCGCCTGCATCACGGGCCGGGCGGCGCCGCTCCGGCGGCACGCCGCTCCGGGGGGATGCCGGGCGCCTCGCCCGACCGCTCCGCCCCCCAGCGGGCGACCGTGGCCCGGAGCTGGAAGAAGGCGACGATACCCGGCGGCACGGGCAGATAGAAGGCGATCAGCCGGTAGATGAGGACGGCGGCGATCACCGTCTGCAGCGGGTAGTCGAGGATCGCGAAGACACCGATCAGACCGCCGTCGACGGCCCCGACCCCCGCCGGCGCCGGGGCCAGGTTCGCGGCCATGCCGACGAAGAAGCCGACGACGATCTCGCCCAGCGGCACCGAGACGCCGAGCGAGCGGAAGCTCGCCCAGAGGATCATCACGTTCGCTGCCCAGAAGCCCGCGGCACCCGCAACCGCGAGGCCGCCGCGGCTCGGGTGGCGCACGAACTGCCAGGCGAGCCGGGCGCCCGCGCCGAGGGTCGCCGGCAACGCGGCCAGCTTCGTCATCACCTTCGCCATGCGCCCCTCCCCGGTGCGGCGGTCGAGCCGGCGCTGCAGGTCCGGGGGGATCCACGAGAGGCCGATCCCGATCACCGCCACGGCCCCGGCGATGCCGGCCGGAATGATCGTGATCGAGATCGGCGCCTCCCCCGGCAACACCCCGATCCGCAGCAGCGTCCCGAAGATGATCACGGCAGCGATGTAGATGCCGTACTCGAGCACGAGGTAGGCGGTCATCCGCCGCACTGACTCGGTCCGACGCATGCCCGCCTTGCGCAGCGCCCAGTACGTGAGGACGATGCCGCCCGCGCCCCCGGCGCTGAACAGCCTCGTCGCCGCCAGACCCGCCATGTTGATCTGGTAGCTCTCGCTCCAGTTGAGCTCAACCGTCTCCGAGCCGACGACGCCGCGGAAGAGCGCGATGTCGGCAGCGAAGGCGAGCACGGTGGCGCCGATGGCCACCCCGATCCACCAGCGACTCGCCTCGCCAAGCTCGGCGATCGCGTCCTGCAGCCCGGCGATCTTCGGCACGGCGACGTAGATCGCGGCGACGAGGACGACGACGATCACGAGCGTCTTCAAGACCTGGGCCGGGTCCTCGAGGAACGAGGGCTCAGCCTCATCGGCCTCGTCCTCGAGCTCGTCGACGTCCGCCAGGACGGGCGGCTGTCCCCCGGCCTCGCCGACCAGCGCGAGGTGCTTGCGCCGCTCGCCCTCGCCGGGCGTCTCCTCCTCGTCTGGGGCAGCGGGGCGCGTCATCTCACCTCCTCTGACGCAGAAGCCCTGATCCGCATCGCAGGCGCAGCGTAGCGGCGCCGCCCCCCGCTGCCACCGCGCACCGACCCCGCGCCCCGCTCAGGCGCCGGCGAGGCGCTCGAGGCGCTGGACGGTGTCGCTCAGTGCCAGCGCCCAGGGCTCGGCCACGGGCTCGCCGCGGCGGACGATGGCGACCAGCAGCAGGCCGGCGAGCAGATCGGTCACGTAGTGCTCGCCGAGGTGCACGAGGGCAAGGCCCAGCACCCCCGCGTAGGCGCCCCCGACGATGCCGGCAGGCCGGCTCGATTCCCAGAGCAGCATCGCGGCGAGGACCGAGGCGCCGAAGTGCAGCGACGGCATCGCCGCCCAGGGGTTGCCGCCCAGCGACTCATAGAGGCGCGGCCAGGCCTTCCCCCAGACCTGCTCTCCGACCGGGATCATCAGCCGTCGCACCTTCTCCTCACCGGTGTAGCCGTTCTCGGATGCCCACCAGGGCGGGGCCGTAGGGACCGCGAAGTACGTCACGCAGCCCAGGTCGTAGGCGGCCGCCATCTGCCGTGCGGCCCGCGCGAAGCGCTCGTTGTCGCGGAGGAGGATGAAGAGCAGCGACGCATGCGGCTCCAGGAACCAGGCCCAGTGGGCGAAGGCGAGCACCCGGTCGAGCAGCGTCGCCCGCTCCGGGTCGGCGAACCGTCGCTGCAGGCGCCAGTTGGGCAGCCTCCCGAAGCCGATCACCCGGTCGGAGACGATCGGATACCGGACCCGCAGCCGCCGTCGGAGGGCCTCGGGATCGTCGTAAGGGAGTTCGTGGACGACGGTGAAGGCCCACATCTGCTGCGCGAACAGCACCGCGTCTCGCAGCTTCGTGCGTCGCGTCAGCGCCGCCGTGCCGAGCGGCCCGGCGACGGTCGCCGCGACGGTCACGCCGGTGGGGATCCGGAGACGCTTGCGCAACAGCGGCACCGCGACCGAGGCGGCGATCGCACCCGCCGCCACGGTCCGTAGTCCGAGCCGGAGACCGGCGCGGCTTCGTTGGCGCTGGCGGCGGGCTCCTCGCAAGGCGCGGCGAGTATAGATCGACGCCTGCCGACCGCCGGAATCCGGGCGTCGGAACATCGACCGGAGCGGGCGCATAGAATGGCGCCCGCTTTGCAGGGCCCCTGCCGAAAGCTGCTGATCGGAAGCGCCGCCGCGGCGAGCCTCGTGCTCGCGGCGAGCCCCGCGAGCGCGCTCGCGAGCACCCTCGCGCCCGACAGCCCGGCCTCCCCGAACGCGAGCGACACGCAGCTCGCCTACTGGGTGATGGTCGTGCTGGCCACGGTCCTGGCCCTGGCGATGATCGGCGGTCTGCTCGCTGCGGCCCGCGGCCGCGGTCGCAAGCGGGAGAGCGGCGAGACCCGCCGCACCCGCGGCACGACGGGGATTCAGACGCGCGTGGGCATCGCCCTCGGGGCGCTGGCGCTGGCCGTCTTCGTCTTCGGGATCGTCACGGCCGACTCGGCCCGCAACGTCGAGGCGACCGGCTCGAGCGGGCTGACCACGGCCCAGAAGAACCTCGATCTCCCGACCGGCGCCAGCAAGCCGCTCGAGATCACCGTCTCCGGCCAGCAGTGGTTGTGGCGCTACGAGTACCCGGACGGGACCTTCAGCTACTACCAGATGGTCGTCCCCGTGGACACCGAGGTGCTGCTCGACATCAAGTCGACCGACGTGCTGCACCGCTGGTGGGTTCCGGCGCTGGGCCCGATGATCGACGCGGTCCCCGGGCAGGACAACTTCGCCTGGTTCAAGGCCGACAAGGTCGGCACCTACGAGGGTCGGTCGACCGAGTTCTCGGGCCCGTCGTACGCGCAGATGCGCGCCAGCGTCAAAGTCGTCACGCCGGAGGAGTACCAGGCCTGGCTCGACCAGCAGGGAGCGGACATCGCGGCGGCGCAGAAGGCCGTCCATAGCCTCGTCCTCAAGGGCACCGCACCCGGATACGGAACGAAATGACACCACCTACCTACACCGCCGCCGGGGCCCGCCCCGAGATCGTCACCGAGTCGCTGCCGATCCGGCGCCCCAGTTGGGTCGCGCAGGCGACCTCCGGCGACCACAAGACCGTCGGCCGGATGTTCATCGGCGCCGCCCTGATCTTCCTCGCGAGCACGCTGACGCTGCTCGTGATGATGCGGATCCAGCTCATCATCCCGGACAACGACTTCATGCGGCCGCAGATCTTCGACCGCATGCTCAGCGCCTACGGGGTGAGCGCCGTCCTGCTCTTCGCGATGCCCCTGCTGATGGGGCTGATCTCCTACATCGTGCCGCTGCAGATCGGCGCCCGCGGCGTCGCGCTGCCGCGGCTCGGCGCGCTCTCCTTCTGGCTCTATGTGGGCGGCGGCGCGATGCTCTACGCGAGCTTCCTGTGGAGCCCCGGCGAGGGCGGCACGCTCGCGCTGCCGCCGCTGTCGGTGATCTCCGCGCCCAACAACGGCGTCAACGCCTGGGCCGGCGGCGTCGCGCTGCTGTGCCTGTCGATGATCGCCTTCGCGGTGAACATGGTCACCACGGTGCGCCGCGACCGGGCGCCGGGCATGGTCTGGCGCCGCGTGCCCCTGTTCAGCTTCGGCGCCACGGTCGTCTCCTGGACGATGCTCGTCATCGGCCCGATCATGGCCGCGGCGGTGACGATGCTGCTCATCGACCGCAACTTCAGCGGCGTCTTCTTCGACTCGGGTCGAACAGGGCGCGCCGCTGCTGTACGAGCACCTCGCCTGGATCTTCTTCACGGGCGTGTATGTGATGCTCGTGGTCGGCGCCGTGGGCACGATCTCGGAGATCTTCTCGACCTTCTCGCGCCAGCCGGTCTTCGGCCAGCGCACGATCGCCGGCTCGATGGTCGCCTTCAGCGTGCTCGGCGTCCTCGCCTGGATGCAGAACATGTACTCCGATCCGATCCGCGACGGCTTCCTCTACGCGGCGATGCTGTTCGCGGTCGCTCGCGGCGATCCCGATCGGCCTGATCGTCTTCAACTGGATCGGGACGCTGCGCGGCGGCGACGTCGAGTCGAAGCTGCCGTTCGGCTTCGCGCTCGGCGCTGCGGTGCTGATGATCCTCGGCCTCGCCGGCGAGTGGGCGCAGTCGGTGATCCCGGTCAGCTGGCAGGTTTCGAACACCGGCGTCGCGTGGGGCGACACCCACTTCGCGCTGCTCGGCGCGGGACTGCTCGGCGGCTTCGCGGGCCTCTACTACTGGTTCCCGAAGATCCGCGGCCGCTACCTGGGCGAGACGCTCGGCCGGGCCTCGCTCGGCCTCATGGTCGTCGGCGCGATCGTGATGGTGATCCCGGTCCAGCTCGCAGGGCTTCAGGGGATGCCCGTCGACGTCTACAAGTACTACTCCGACACCGGCATGTCGGTCGAGAACCTGATCGCTTCGCTGGGCAGCTTCGCGCTCGGCCTCGGGGTCATCCTCTCGCTCGTCAACGTCGTCTCCAGCTACAACCGAGGCACCCCGGCCGGTCCCGACGCCTGGATCGGCTCGACGCTCGAGTGGTTCGCGCCCTCGCCCCCGCCGCTGCACAACTTCGACCTCGTCCCCGACGTGCGCTCGAACGAGCCCCTACGCGACATCCGCGAGGCCGTCCGCCGGCACCGGACGGAGCTCGTCCTGCCGGACGCCCGTATGGCTGAGCCCGAGCCCGTGGCGGTCGGCGCCGGAGTCTCGGAGACCGCTTCGGAAAGCACCGGCGCCGCTCCGGCGACCCCGGCCCAGGAGCCGCCGGAGCCGAGCGCCGACGACGAATCCGCCGCCGGCACCGACGACGCCGCCGAGGGTGGCGCGCCGGGCGAGGGCGAAGGCCCGCTAGCCTGAACGGACCGGCCGTGAGCCCCCGTGGCGAGAACGCCGGCGCTCACGGCCGCCGAGCCCGAGCCCGGATCGCATCGGAGCCCACGCCGCCGCAGTGACTTCCATGGAATCCGCAGGCATCGCACAGAGGTCCACCCCGCCCGTCGGCGCCCCGGTCGGCGGCGAGCGCGTCCGTCGGCCCCAGGCCCAGGCGGAGCGCGAGGCGCAGGCCGCCACCGTCGAGCGCGGCCTGATTCGCACCGCGCGCGACTACCTGGCCCTGACGAAACCGCGCATCATCTCGCTGCTGCTGTGGACGACGGTGATGACGATGATCGCCGCCAAGCCGCAGGGGCTGGCGCTCTCGACGGTGCTGTGGACCTGTCTCGGCGGTTATCTCGCCGCCGGCGGCGCCGGCGCCATCAACCACTTCATCGACCGCAAGATCGACGCCCGCATGGCGCGCACAGCGCGCCGTCCGCTCGTCGCGGGTCGGATCGAGCCCGTGCACGGCCTCATCTTCGGAATCGCGCTCGGCGTCATCGCCTTCGTGCAGCTGGCGGTGACCGTGAACCTGCTCGCTGCCGTGCTGGCGATCGCCGGCCTGCTCGGCTACGTCTTCATCTACACCGCCTGGCTCAAGCCGCGGACCCCGCAGAACATCGTCATCGGAGGCGCCGCCGGGGCGATGCCGCCCCTCGTCGGCTGGGCCGCCGCCACCGGCGGGCTGACGCTCGACGCGCTCTACCCCTTCCTGATCATCTTCCTCTGGACCCCGCCCCACTTCTGGGCGCTGTCGCTGCTCATCCGCGACGACTACGAGCGCACCGGGGTGCCGATGCTCCCGGTCGTCAAGGGTGAGGCCGCGACGCGCCGCTCGATCGTGCTGTACGCGGCGGTGCTCGTGGCCTTCACGCTCATGCCCGTCGTCACGGGCATGCTCGGTGCCATCTACCTCGCCACCGCCCTCGTGCTCGGCGCCGGCTTCATCGGCCTCGCCGTGCGCCTGCTCGAGCAGCCCTCGCGCCGGGCAGCTCTGCACCTGTACCTGAGCTCGCTCGCCTACCTGGCGCTGCTGTTCGCCGCCATGGCGGTCGATCGGCTCGCCGCTATATGATCGCCCCCGCATGGACCGCCTCCGTACCAACGCGAACATCCGCTCCGGCCTCTGGCTCGGCGTCTTCGCGATCCTGATGTTCGCGCTCACCTTCTACTTCGCCGTCGAGTACATCGGCTGAGAGAGGCGGATCGAGCCCGTGAGCGAGAAGGTCCCGCAGCCAACCGAGCTGATCTACACGCCGAGCGATTCCTGGGCCCCGGCCCTGATCGGCGTCGGCGCCGCGGTGATGGTCCTCGCCGTCTGGAGTCACTGGTGGTGGGCCGTCGTCGGCGCCATCCTCGTGCTCTCCGGCCTCGTCTCCTGGTGGCGCCGCAGCGGCGATGAGATCGCCCGTATGCGCCGCGAGCAGGAGCTCAGCACCGCGGTCATCCCGGCGGAGCCGATCCGCCGTATGCACGACTGAGAGGCGCTCTCAGCGCCTCTGGGGCCGTTCAGCCGGGCGTCATTGCCGACGTCGCGCCGTCGGACGTCCAGACGCGCATGATGTCGCGCATCGAGAGCATCCCGACGAGCTCCCCGCGCTCGGCGATCACGAGGTGGCGGATACCCCGCTTCGCCATCTCGCTCGCCGCCCGCTCGAGCGACCAGTCGGGCGCCGCGGTGATTACGTCGTCGGACATGTGGTTGGCCACGCGTTCGGCGTCGGGATCGTCGCCGCGGCCGATAGAGATCAGGATGTCGCGCTCGGAGATCACGCGCGGCACGGGTGCCTCCTCATCGACGACGACGGCTGCGCCGACGCCGCGCTCGGTCATCATCCGGGCCGCCTCGCGGAGCGTGTGCCCCGAGCCGACGGTGAGCACGATTTCGGACATCCCCTCACGGACTTCCATGGTCTCTTGTCGTCTCCCTCTCCGCGCACCTTTGCGGCGCTGTTTGTGCGTATTGATTCAACCCTAACCGATGCCCGCGACGGGCCGCTCCGAGCGCCTCGCTCGACCTCGCCGACCTATAGGATTCGCGGCACGTGAAGAGCGCTCTCCGCAAGCTCCTCCCCCTGACCGCGGCGACTGCCGCGGTCGTCGTGTTGGCTGGCTGTACCGGCAACGCGACCCAGAACGTGGACCTTGCGAACGGCCGCGACCTCTTCATCTCCAAGTGTGGAACCTGTCACACGCTGGCCCAGGCGGCCACCACCGCCCAGGTCGGGCCCGACCTCGACGCGGCTTTCGCCGCTGCCCGCCACGCCGGCATGGACGACGACACGATCAAGGGCGTCGTCCACGCCCAGATCGAGAACCCGCGCGCCGTCGATACCAGCAGCCCCACCTACATGCCGCCGGGGCTCGTCAAGGGTCAGGATGCCGAGGACGTCGCCAGCTACGTTGCCTCGGTCGCCGGCGTGCCCGGGATCAAGCCGCCGACCGCGCCCGGTGGCCCCGGCGGCCAGGTCTTCGCCAACAACGGTTGCGGCAGCTGTCACGCCCTCGCCGCCGCCGGCTCCAGCGGCCAGGTCGGCCCCAACCTCGATGAGGTGCTTCCCGGCCAGAGCACCGCGATGATCACCCAGTCCATCGTGGACCCCTCGGCCAAGATCGCGAAGGGCTACCAGGACGGCGTCATGCCGCAGAACTTCGGGGACACGATCGATCCCAAGGACCTGAAGCTGCTCGTCCAGTTCCTGTCCGACTGCGCCGGCAAGAAGATGGGCTGCGGCGAGACCAAGGGCGGCTCGAGCGGCTCTTCCGGCGGCGGCTCCTAAGCGGGTAGCCCCACCAGGCCGCCCCGGCGGCCTCTGAGCGCTCTAGAGCTCGCGCTCGGAGAGCGCGATCCGCATCCACCGCCACGTGGCGCGGATCCCGGCCCCGATCACGATCACGGCCACGGGGACGCCCACCCAGGCGCCGCCGAGAGCCGCCGCCACGACGATCAGGGCCACGGCGAGGCCGATGATGACGAGCAGGCGAAAGGCATCCGCCTCGTTGCGGAAGGGGTTGCGGAAGGTGGGCTCGGACTCGCCGTTCGGCACGACTTCATTCTCCCATGCAGTCCTCCTCGGCCCCCCTCCGAGCCCGTAACCAGGCAATTCACAATCTTTTAGCGCTTCGTTAGCAATTGCTAAGCCTCTGTGCTAATCATGGGATGGGCAAGCGACGGAAGGAGAGAGAGGCAATGCCGCAGATCATCATCACCACGGAGGGACCCGGCGAAGCCGCCGGCACCGAGGTTCACCGCGAGCGCATCAACGCAGCGGACGTCGAGACGGACACGGCCGGACGGCTGCTCGTCGAGCGGATCGGCTGGGCGCTGAGCGACGCCGACGAGCTCGAGCTCGCGCGTGAGCCGGGCGGCGACGAGCCTCAGCGCGTCCCCGCCTGACCCAATCCCCCAAAGCTCTCCCGGGCCGTTCCCCCAGCCGGCCTTGGAGAAGAAGAAGCCCGCCCCGGAGCAACTCCGGGGCGGGCTTCGCAGTTTCTGAAGCGGTGAGTCGCGCAGCTACAGGAGGTAGACCGTCGAGTAGACGATGATCCACATGACGTCGACGAAGTGCCAGTAAATGCCCGGTACCTCGACGCCGAGGTGGTCCTTGGGCTCGGGCCCGAAGTGACCGCGCCAGGCGCGGATGTTCGCGAACGTGAGCAACATCAGCCCGACGAAGACGTGGGCGCCGTGCAGGCCCGTGAGCCCGTAGAAGATCGAGGCGAACGCGTCGTCACGGGCGCTGAACCCGATGTGGACGTACTCGTTCATCTGGATGAAGAGGAACGTCAGGCCGAGCAGCCAGGTCATGCCGAGTCCGGCCTTGAGCGCGAAGCGGTTGCCGCGCCGGACGCCCTCGAGCGCCCAGTGGACGGTGAACGAGGACGAGATCAGGATCGCGGTGTTGACGCCGGCCACGGCGACCGGTAACGAGAAGCCGTCCGGCGGCCAGGGCCCGCCATCGTTGGCAACGGCGCGGATGAAGAAGTAGGAGGCGAAGAACGCCCCGAACAGCATCGCCTCGCTGACGATGAAGAGCAGAATCCCGAGCGTCTGCCGGTCGATCTTCGAGGAGGAGTGTGCCTCCGGCGGACCGTGGTGCTCGTCGTGGGCGTGGGCGCCCAGGGCTACCGATGCGGACTCCATCAGGCGCTCACCTCCTGCGCGGCGGGGGCCGGCGGCGCGGACGCCTGCTCGACGGCGCCACCGCTCGACTCGATGTGCTCGACCGGCTTGTCGGTGATCTCCTTGACGCGGTCGATGAGACCCTCCTCGAGCCACTTCGAGCTGCGGCCGGCGAAGGTCGAGATGAGGATGTCGTCGACGCGGTAGTGGGCGATCGCGTTCTCGACCGCGGCGAAGGGCTCCGGGCTCATCGGCTGGCCCGTCGCGTCGATGTCCTCCGCGTAGACGGCGGCCAGCGCCGCGGCGAGTCGCTCGCAGACCTCCTCGCGCGGGGCGTCACCGGAGGACGGGCAGACGAACGTGTAGCGGTGCGGCTTCTCGTTGTTCCGCTCGATCAGGCGCGAGACCACGTCGGGCGCGTTCACGGTCTGCGTCGCGACGACGAGCGTGTGGGTGACGTCCCAGCGGATCGCGTCGTCCTCGATCCGCACCGGGATGTGCTCGACCGGGATGTCGTAGCGGGCGCGGGCCCACTCGATCAGGTCCTTGCGGGCGAAGCCGAAGCGCGTCTCCGGCAGGCACGAGATCAGCAGCTCCGCGGGCTTGAAGGCCCGCACGGCGTCATCGAGGGCGAGCGGCGGGTCGGGGTCGAGGACCGTGGCCGTGGACTCGACGCCGAAGGCCTCGAGCACCGCCTGGGTGACCTCGACGCGGCTCAGGGCCGCCTCGTAGATCTCGTCGGCGTCGACGATCTGACCGGCGACGGGCTGGTTCTGCGGGGCGGCGAGGGCGACGTGGCCCGCTCCGGCCTCGACGCGCTCGCGCAGCGCCGTCAGCAGCTTGCGGCCGCCGGCGACCTCGTTCAGGAAGGCGAGGACGGTGCCGCCCTCGCTCACAGGGGTCACGTCCGCCACCTAGGTTCCCCCTCCGGAGGCCGCTCCGGCCACCGCCGGTTCCGGCTCGCCGACCTGTGCGCCCTCGTCCTCGTCGCCCATGATCGCGTGCTTCGCGCCGGGCACCCCGAACTCGTAGGGGCCGCCGACGACGCGCGGGATCTGGTCGAAGTTGAAGACGGGGGGCGGCGAGGAGACCAGCCACTCGATCGTCTTCGCGCGCCACGGGTTGGCCGGAGCCTTCGGGCCGAAGCGCCAGGAGACGATCATGTTGTAGAGGAAGATCAACTGCGCGGCTCCGAGGACGAAGCTGAAGATGCTGATCACGAGGTTCCAGTCGCCGAACTGGGCCGCGTAGTCCGCGACGCGCCGCGGCATCCCGTCCATGCCGATCCAGTGCATCGGCCCGAACGTGCCGAGCATACCGACCAGCGTCAGGTAGAAGTGCCAGCGGCCGAGCCGCTCGTCGTACATCCGACCCGTCATCTTCGGGAACCAGTGGTAGATGCCGGCGAAGATCGTGAACACCGAGCCGCCGAAGAGCACGAAGTGCAGGTGCGCGACGACGAAGTAGGTGTCGGAGACGTGGATGTCGATCGGGATCATGCCCAGCATCACGCCGGAGATGCCGCCGATCGTGAACGTGACGATGAACCCGAGCGCGAACAGCATCGAGGTGTTCTCGATGTGCAGCTTCGAGTCGAACAGGGTCCCGAGCCAGGAGAAGATCTTGATTCCGGTCGGGACCGCGATCAGCAGCGTTGTGATCATCATCGGCACGCGCAGCCACGCGAACATGCCGGCGACGAACATGTGGTGCGCCCAGACCGCGAACGCGAGCACGACGATGCCGAGCAGCGCCAGCGCCATCAATCGATAGCCGAAGATGGTCTTCCGGGCGTGCGTCGATATGACCTCGCTGACTATCCCGAAGCCGGGCAACATCATGATGTAGACGGCTGGGTGCGAGTAGAACCAGAAGATGTGCTGGTAGCTGATCACGTCGCCGCCTGCGGCAGCCTGGAAGAAGTTGGTGCCGAGGACGCGGTCGAAGAGGACCATGAACTGGGCCCCGGCGACGAACGGGGTCGCGCCGACGACCAGCAGCGAGGTCGACAGGTTGGCCCAGACCAGCAACGGCAGGCGCCAGAAGCTCATTCCGGGCGCACGCATGGTCACGATCGTGACCAGGAAGTTCAATGCTGTGGCGATCGATGAGGCGCCCGCAAACTGGACGCCGAGGTTGAAGAACGACTGCCCCAGCGGCGCGCCGGTAGAGAGCGGCGCGTAGCCGGTCCAGCCGGCGTCGAAGGCGCCACCCGGGCACAGGTAGGAGGCGAGGAAGAGCAGGCCCGCGGCCGGCAGCATCCAGAACGAGAGCGCGTTCAGGCGCGGGAAGGCCATGTCCGGGGCGCCGATCATCAGCGGCAGCACGTAGTTGGCGATCCCCGCGAAGACGGGGATGATGAAGAGGAAGATCATGAACGCGGCGTGCGTCGAGAAGAGCCCGTTGAAGGTGCTCGAGTCGACGAGCTGGGTGCCGGGCTGCGCGAGCTCGGCCCGCATGATCATCGCGAACAGGCCGCCGATGAAGAAGAAGACGAAGGTGACGCAGATGTACTGGATGCCGATCACCTTGTGATCGGTGTTGAACTTGAAGTAGTCCTTCCAGCTGTAGGCGCCGTGGTTGGAGTGGTCCTCGGGGATCGTCGGCTTGCCGACGGCCCAGCGCAGCCAGTAGTCGAAGGCGCCGAAGCCTGCCAGCCATCCGAGCGGGGTGGTGATCGCCGGGACGATGATGTGCGGGTAGCCGTTCGACTCCGTCTGGAAGATCGGCAGGCCACTGAGAGCGCGCAGGCCGACGACGAGCCCGAACCCGAAGGCCGCGCCCAGCAGGGCACCGAACATCGCGCGGTACCAGCCTGGTCTCTTCAGTGCTGCAATCACGTAGCTACCTCCTACTCAAATTACCCGGCTGCGAGGCTGCCCGCCCCGTTGCCCCCGGCGGCGCCGACCGCGGTGTTCCCCTTGGGGATCTTCGGCTGCGTCTTGACCCATTTGTCGAAGTCGGCCTGGTTGTCCTCGGTCACTGCCGTCGCCCGCATCGTCGCATGGCCGATGCCGCACAGCTCCGTGCAGATCACCGAGTACGTGCCCGGCACGTCGGGCGTGACGCGGACGACGTTGTCGATGTTGTCGTCGTTGTTGATGTTCGCCCCGGGCACGACGTCGCGCTTGATCCGCCACTCGGGGACCCAGAAGCTGTGGATCACGTCGAGCGAGGTCAGATGCAACTCGAGCTGGGTGCCGGAGGGCACATGCAGCTCTGTCGAGGTCCGGTTGTACTCGGGGTAGTCGAAGCGCCACGCGAACTGCTGCGCGTAGACGTTGACGCGCATCGAGTTCGAGGCCTTCGCCTCGATGTCGCCGAGCACTACCGCCGAGTAGATCCCGGCGAAGAGCACGATGATCGTCGGGATCGCGGTCCAGATGATCTCGACCCTCGTGTTGCCGTGGATCGGCTCGCCGTCGGACTCGTCGCCCGGCTTGGCCCGGTACTTCCAGATCGCGTAGCCCATCATCGTCATGACGACGCTGAAGACGAACGAGCTGAGCACGATCATGACGCTGAGCAGGGTGTCGATGGTCGACGCCTCCGCCGAATCCTGGGGGCCGTCCCAGTGCGGAATCAGCATCACGACCGAGATCACGACGGTCAAGATGACCACGGTTCCCGCCAGGCGGAGGAAGGTTGCTCGGGTCATGTCCTTCATAGGCCGCGAGGCATTCTATTGACCGGGCGGCGGCGGGAGCTGCGCCCATCGAGCTCGTGACGATCCGCTCTTTTGGCTAGTGACGATGCGCTCATTCGTCCGCCGGGTCTCCGGGGACCGCCGGCAGCCCCTCCAGCTCCCCGGCCGACGCGGCGAGTACGCCGCGCGCCACACCCTCCCAGCTCCACAGCCGGGCGACGGTCGCCGCGAGCGCCCGGCGTGCGCGCTCGCGCTCGTCGGCGGGCAGCGCGAGCCAGCGGTTGAGACGGTCGGCGATCGTCTCGACCGCGCCGGGGGCGAGCGCGAACGACGCGAGCCCGCGGGCGGGCGCGGGGAGCTCGGCGTCGAGATCGCGCGCGACCTCGGCGAGCCCGGAGTGGTCGGCGCAGACCGGCAGCGCCCCGGCCGCCGCGGCTTCCGCGGCGACCATCCCGAACGCTTCCGGGAAGGTGCTCGGCACGACCATCGCCTCGCAGGCTCCGAGCAGGCGCGCGACCTCGGCGTGCTCGAGCCGCCCGGCGAAGTCGACGCTGCCGGCAGCCAGGCGGCATGCCTCCTCCCAGCCGTCCGGCGGGGTCGCGAGGAAGTCGGTGAGGATCGGCAGCGGCCGCTCCTCACCGCCCTCCGGCGCCCAGCCCGCGGCGGCGATGGCGTCGACGGTCGTGCGGTCGCCGGCCGCGAGCGCGGCCCACAGGCGCTCGAGCGTCTCCCGGTAGGCGCCGAAGCCGACCATCAGCAGCCGGGCGCCGGGATGCGCGGCGGCGACGAGCGGCCAGGCGGCCAACAGCAGATCGCAGCCCTTGGAGACGATCAGCTTGCCGACGAAGACGACCCGCGGCCCCTCGGCCGCGGCGAAGCGCTCGAGCGCACCGGCCGCCGCGGTGACGTCGCGGGCGAAGGAGTCCCCCTCCTCCACCCCGGTCTCGGCGGCCGTGGCGCGCAGCTCGCCGGCGAGCGCGCGGATCCGGGACGAGGGGTCGGCCACCGCCTCCTCGCGCGCGAAGGCGGCGATGTCGACGCCCGGCGGGCCGAGACGCGTCTTCTCCTCGAGTCCCGGCAGGGCCACCGTCTCCCACAGCGACTCGGCCGTGTGCCGGGAGCCGACGAGCACGCCTGCGGCGGCGGCCATCCCCTCGCGTGCGTGCGGGAGGAAGCGGGGGTCCCGGCGCACGGTGTAGCTGAGGGCGCTGCCGTGAACCTTGGCGGCGAAGCTGAGGCCGGCGCGGGCGAGGATCAGCGGCCCCATTACGAGGTGGTTGGAGAGCGCCGCGTCGACGCCGCCGGTGGCCGCGACCACCGCCTGCACGGCGGCGACGTTCGCTCCGACATAGCGGTCGAGCTCGCCGTCGGTGAGCTCGGCGAAGGTCTTGACCTCGAAGCCCTCGTAGCGGTCCGCGACGTAGACCGGCAGCAGCCCGTCGATGTCCGGCCTGTAGGCGGTGATCGAGCCGGAACCGGGACTGACGCCCCCCGTACCAGTGACCTCGAAGCCGCCGCCGTCCCACGTCCCGACGCGATCGATCCAGCCCAGGGAGCCGGCCTCCCGGTCCTGGCAGAGCAGGTGCACGTCGTGGCCGAGGGAGGCCAGCGCCCGCGCCAGGCTGGCGTTGTAGACGTTGCTGCCCGTCCCGCGAAGCAGGTACCCGTGGAAGACGAGGACGCGCATCGGTGCATCATCGCCTGCCCACCGGATAAGGTTCGCGCCCGTGAGCGAGCAGATCTACAGGTTCCGCGCCCCTGCCTCCGGCCGCGAGGCCCTCGTCCCGGCGAAGCCGGACGGGGTCTACGTCGACCGCGAGACCGGCGAGGAGCTGCAGCCCGTGACCCGGGCGCTGCCGCTCGCGCCGTCGGCGTCCGGCCTTCTGCGCAGCCCAGAGAATCTGCGCGAGTGCCGCCGCTGCCGGCAGCTGATCGGCATCGACCTCAGCGACTGCCCGCACTGCGGGCTCAGGCAGGAAGCAACGAACGGAGACGAAGCATGAAGCGACGCGCCCTGATCATCGTTACCGGCGCCGCGATCGCCGCGGGGCTGACCGCGTGCGGCGGTGGCGGGACGACGACGACCGTGACCGCGGCTCCGACGCCGGCCCCGACGCCGACGACCACGAGCCCGACCACGACGTCGCCGACTACCACCAGCAGCTCGACGACGAGCACCACGTCCTCGACGACGACCACGTCGACGAAGACGAACACGAACGGCAGCGGCGGCTTCACCGCCGACACGACGACGCCGTAACGCGAGATGCCCGGCCGGCCGGGCGTCCCTCAGCTCGCCGACAGCGGCCGCGCGATGCGCGGCCGCTCGTCGTCGCTAGGGACTACAGCTAGGGAGCGACCGGGACCACGCCGCCGGTCGCCGGCTGGTTGCCGGCCGCCGACGCGATCGCGGCCTTGCGCACGTGGTGGCTCGAACGGCGGGCGTGGCGGTTCTTGCCGCCCTTGCCGCCCTTGCCGCCGCCGCCCTTGCCGCTCGGGACGAAGTAGGCCCAGTAGAGGATCTGCGCCTGCGTGTAGATGCAGCCGTAGGTGCGGGTCGAGCCCTTCTTGTACTGGGGGTGGCTCTTCTTGGTGAGGTTGTCGATCTCGCCCGGATCCTGGTAGTCGCCGTCACCGTTCTTGTCGACGGCGTTGCAGCGGGTGGACTTGCGGCTCGCACGCCACTTGTTCTTCTTGGAGAGGATGTGGTGCTTGCCGGGCGCCTGCAGGGCGAAGTTCGTCACCCACGTGGGTGTCGTCAGCGCCACGATCTCACCCTTCTTCACCTTCAGGGGCTTCTTCAGCGTGACGATCGGCTTGTTGCCCAGGTCCTTCGAGAAGTTGACGATCGGGCTCTGCTTGGCGAGCTTGAAGCGCCCCTTCTTCGGCTTCTTGCCGTTCTTCGTCCTCGTCTTCTTCTTCAGGATGCCGATGTTGGCGACGGGCTTCGACCCGTACTTGTGGAAGGTCTGGTCGCGGAGCACGTCCTCGAAGAACTTCTGCTCGTCCGAGTTCTTGCCCGGCTTGCCGAGATCGAGGCTCCAGGCGACGATGTGGCCGTTCTTCCGGATCTTGTGCACAGCGCGCTGGTCGGAGGTGCGGAGCTGGAAGCCCGTCACGTGGCCGAAGGCGTTGCACTGCTTATAGGACGGGACGTTGGAACCGCTCGGCGTCGGGCAGGTCGGCTTGGCGACGTCCCTGACGGGCCCGATCACCGAGGAGTTCTTGCTCGCCGCGTGTCCGACCGCGAAGACCAGCGTGCCGGCCAGGGCCACGAGAATGCCGGCGGCAACTGCCTGCAAGGTTCGTGCTTTGGGTGCGTTTCGATTAGCCATTAGGTGTTCGAACACGAGCTGGGCGGCATCGTTGCGGGTGCCGTCCGCCCTTGACTCGCATCAAGCCGTTCTCGTCCTGGTCAGCCGACCGGGACCACCGCGCCCGAGCTCGGCTGCGAGACAGCCGCAGCGCGGATCGCGCGCCGGTCCTTGCCGGACTTTCCACCTCCATGGTGCTTGCCTCCCCCGCTCTTGCCCTCCGATGGCACGAAATACGCCCAATACAGGATGCGTTCGTGGCTGAGCAGGCATCCGTACTCGCGCGTCGTCCCCTTGCGCTGCGGCTTGGCGTTCAGGACCTCGTCCGCCGAGCAGGCGTCCGGCTTGCGGCTCGCCTTCCAGGCGTTCGCCTTGCCGCTCACCTGATTCGTCCAAAGCGGGGCCCAGGTGGGCATCGTCAGTGCCGCGATCTGGCCCTTGTGCACCTTCAGCGGCTTCTTCAGCGTGTAGATCGGCTTCCGGCCGAGGTCGTCCTGCCACTGCGCGACCGGGGTCTGCTTGGTCAGCTTGTAGTGAGCGCTCTTCTTCGTCTTCTTCAGAATCGCGAGCCTGCCGACGGAGTCCGTCCCGTACTTCTTGTCCTCGAGCTTCTGTCCCAGGTCCGCCTGCTGCTGCTCGGTCGGCTTCGAGAGGTCCACGGACCAGGCGACGATGTGGCCGTCCTGGGGGATCCGGTAGAGGCCCTTCTGGCCGTCGGCGAGCGCCCCGAATCCGGTCACCGTCCCGGTCACCGAGCAGTCCTTGGGACAGAGCGGCTTCGGGGTGTCCTTCGTCACCCCGAGAACGGTCGAGTTCTGGGTCTTCGCCTCGGAGGTGAGCGCCGCGACGCCGCTGATCGCAAGGACAATGGCCAGCGCCGGCGCCAGCAGTCGCGGGATGCTTGTTCGAAAGGCTGATGGCATCAGGAAGGTCGAACACCGTCGGGCCTGCATCGTTGCGGGGCGGCCTCGTAAACTCCGGGCTCGAGCAGGCCAGTGTAGGGGCGCGAGGGTGCCGTAGCGGGGGTTCCGGGGTCTCCGCAGGCGATCTCCCAGCCGGGCGGGAAGCGCGATGCAATGGGACAAATACACTGGCCACGCCGATGGCCGCGATCGAAGTAGAGAACCTGCAGCGGCGCTTCGAGGGCGGCGTCACGGCTGTGGCCGGTGTCGACCTCGAGGTCGCCGAAGGCGAGATCTTCTCCTTCCTCGGCCCGAACGGGGCGGGCAAGACGACGACGGTGAGGATGCTGACGACGCTGCTGCGGCCAACCGGCGGCTCCGCCCGCGTGGCCGGCCACGACGTCGTCGACGAGGCGGCCGCCGTCAGGCACGCGATCGGCGTCGCCCTGCAGGAGGCGGCGCTGGACCCGCTGATGACCGGACGCGAGCTGTTGCAGCTGCAGGCGACGCTGCACGGCCTTCCCAGTTCGGTGATCGACGAGCGCTCGCCAGCGGCTGCTCGAGCGGGTCGAGCTGACCGAGGCCGCGGACCGCCGCATCGGCACCTACTCGGGCGGCATGCAGCGACGACTCGATCTCGCCTCGGCACTGGTGCATGAGCCCCGTGTGCTCTTCCTCGACGAGCCCACGACCGGGCTCGACCCAGTCAGCCGCAAGACGATCTGGGAGGAAGTCAAGAAGCTCAACTCCGAGGGGACGACCGTGTTTCTGACGACGCAGTACCTCGAGGAGGCGGATCAGCTCGCCGATCGCGTCGCGATCATCGCCCGCGGGCGGATCGTCGCCAAGGGGACTCCAACCTCGCTCAAGCAGGAGATCGGCAACGCGCGGCTCGAGCTGACGCTGGCGGAAGGCTCGCCCTCGGCCTGCGAGGAGGTGCTGGGCCGCTTCGGCCGTTGCCTTCCCGCCCGCGACGGGACCCTGCTGCTCGAGCTCCCAAGTGGCGGTGGCGCCTCTTAATCGCGCCGATCGTGCGGGCTCTCGATGAGGCCGGGATCCTCGTCGAGTCGTTGGAGGTCGTCGAGCCGACCCTCGACGACGTCTTCGTGGCGAAGACGGGCGAGCACCTCGAGGACGACGCGGAAGGTACGGCAGCGTGATCGAGCCCCACGCCTGGCGGGTGATCGTCGCGCTCGGCCGACGCTCGGTCATGCAGACGTTCCGGCGCCCGCAGCTGATGGCGCCGCTGATCATCTTCCCGACGCTGCTGCTGGCGATCCAGACGGGCGGCGCCGGCCGCGCCGTCGATCTGCCGGGCTTCCCGCCCGTGCAGAGCTTCCTCGCCTTCATGCTCGCCGGCGCGATGATCCAGTCGACGCTGCTCGCCGGCAACAGCGGTGGGATCGCGCTCGCGGTCGACATCGAGATGGGCTTCACGGACCGGCTGCTGGTGGCGCCTATCCCCCGCTTCGCGATCGTGCTCGGCCGGCTCGCGGGCACGGCGGCGCTGGGCCTGTTCACGGCGATCTGGTTCCTCGTGATCGGCTACATCTTCGGCGTCCGCGTCGAGGAGGGCGTCGTCGGGATCCTGGTGATGATCCTCTTCGTGGTCGCCTCGGCGATCGCCTTCGGCTCGATCGGGGCGGCGATCGCGCTGCGCACGGGCAGCGCCTCCGTCGTGCAGGGGATGTTCCCGCTCGTCTTCGTCGTCCTCTTCCTCTCGACGGCCTTCTTCCCCGAGGACCTGCTGCAGGAGCCGGCGAAGACGATCGCCAAGATCAACCCCGCGAGCTTCATCGTCGACGCGATCCGGGACCCGGTGATCTCGACGTTCTCGACCTCGGACATGTTGCTCGGGCTCCTCGGCGTCGCGATCGTCGCCGCGTTCGGCTTCACATTCGCGGCGCGCGCCCTGCGCCACCGGCTGGAGGTCGGCTGATGAGTGCCACGACGCTGGGAGTCGAGCTGCGCACGATCAGCGCGATGCTGCGCCGCTCCCGCAACGAGCTGATCCGCGTGCCGGGAGCGGCGATCCCGGGCGTGCTGGCGCCGACGATCTTCTTCCTCGGTCTGACCGCGGTCTTCGGCTCCTTGACGCTGCTGCCGGGCTTCGAGACCTCGAGCTACTCGAGCTTTCTGATCCCCGTGAGCCTCCTGCAGGGCGCCGGCTTCACCGGCGCCGCGACCGGCGTCAACCTGGCGCGCGACATCGAGAACGGTCTCTTCGATCGCTTCCTCGCCTCCCCGGCGCCGCGCTGGGTACTGCTCGCCGGCCTCGTCGGCTCGGCCGCGGTGCGGGCGCTGGTGCCGGGCACGTTCCTGTTCGTCGTCGCGATGATCGTCGGCGCCCACTTCCCGGGGGTGCTCGGTCTGATCGTCGCGATCGTCTGCGTGATGGGGATGGGCATCGTTGCCGCCTGCTGGGGCTGCGCGATCGCGCTCAAGTTCAAGACCCAGTCCGCGGCGCCCCTGATGCAGGCCGGGATGCTCGCCGCGATCCTGATGACCACCGCGTACGCCCCCCAGGACCTGCTCACCGGCTGGATTGCCACCGTCGCCGAGTACAACCCGGTGACCCAGGTCGTCGACACGACCCGCCAGGGCTTCGTGGGCGGGGTCAGCTGGTCCGGCACCTGGCCCGGCATCGCCGTCCTGATCGGCCTCATCGCTCTCCTCGGAGCGCTCGCGCTGCGCGGGATGCGCCGGACGGCGTACTGAGGGCGCCGCGGGGTCCTCGCCCCGCGTGCCGCGCCGCCGGCGGAGGGGCGTGGCGGTGCGAGGGGTCACGCCGCGCCACCGGCGCCGCCGGCGAGTGGGCGTGGCGGTGCGAGGGCAGTGAGGGAGGTGGGCAGGTGGGGGATCCCCGGCCCCTGACGGGGCCCGAGACACCAGATGTGGGCGAAGAACGTCGGGGACGTCTACGGCCGGCCGACGTCTCCGACGTTTCTACCGCCTGGACGCATAAACGTCGGACACCTCCCCACCCAAGCGGACGTCCCCGACGTTTTTGCGTTGACGCCGCGCCCGCCGCGCCGCCGGCGAGTGGGCGTGGCGGTGCGAGGGCAGTGAGGGAGGTGGGCAGGTGGGGGATCCCCGGCCCCTGACGGGGCCCGGGACACCAGATGTGGGCGAAGAACGTCGGGGACGTCTACTCCCGGCCGACGTCTCCGACGTTTCTACCGCCTGGACGCATAAACGTCGGTGCACCTCCCGCGCCCAAGCGGACGTCCCCGACGTTTTTGCGTTGACGCCGCCCCCGCCGCGCCGCCGGCGAGTGGACGTGGCGGTGCGAGGGCAGTGAGGGAGGTGGGCAGGTGGGGGATCCCCGGCCCCTGACGGGGCCCGGACACCAGATGTGGGCGAAGAACGTCGGTGACGTCTACTCCCGGCCGACGTCTCCGACGTTTCTACCGCCTGGACGCATAAACGTCGGTGACCCCACCGGCCCAAGCGGACGTCCCCGACGTTTTTGCGTTCCCAGCCCGCGCACACGGCCCTCCCCTCCCCTTCCACCTCCCTCCCTCGGTGCCCAAAAGGCGGTCAACCTCAGCCGGAGAGAAGCCAACGCCGTAGCGGACGTCCCCCGCCGGCGTCGGGCGCCACCTTCTTTCCCCCAGGGGACCGGACCCGGCCGAGACCAAGCCCGAGACCCGCCCGGGCGTCAACACCGCGGCTCGCCGCCGCCGGGCGTCAACCCCTCACGGCGAGGCCGGGAGGCCGCTGATCAAGGAGCGCTGAGCGAGCGTGCTCCGCACGTGAGCGAAGCGGGACGCCGAGCAGCGGGCTCCCGGCCCGCCGCCGACTTCTCCGCACGTGAGCGAAGCGGGACGCGGAGCAGCGGGCTCCCGGCCCGCCGCCTACTTGTAGCGGTAGGTGATGCGGCCGCGATCCAGGTCGTACGGCGAGAGCTCGATCTTGACCCTGTCGCCGGGGAGGATGCGGATGTAGTGGCGGCGCATCTTGCCGCTGATGTGTCCAAGGACCTCGTGGTCGTTGTCGAGCATCACCTTGAACATGGTGTTCGGGAGGGCCTCGACGACCTCGCCCTCCATCTCGATCTTCTCTTCTTTCGCCATGCGGCGGCGAAGGGTAGCCGCTCGGGCGCCCCGGGCGGTCGCTCTATGGCCGGATGGGTGCGGCCGACCGGGCGGGCGCGGGTCCCCCGAAGGGCTCAGCGGCCCTCGTAGGTGGCCTTGCCGGGCCCCTCTGTGAGGAAGCTCTGGACCGCGTTCTTGAGGTCGGCGGTGTCGAACAGCGGCCCCGCGATCTCCCCGGTCGCCGCGTCGGCGGCCTCGACCCCCTCGTCGAGCACCTTGCGCACGATCCGCTTCGTCGCCTTGTTCGCCTGCGTCGGCCCGTCCGCGACGTGGTGGACGAACTCCATCCCCTTCGTGAGGAGGTCGTCCGGCGCGTAGAGCCGGTTGACGACCCCCCACTCGTGCATCGTCGCCGCGTCGTAGACGTCGCCGGAGTAGACGAACTCGCGGGCCCGCGCCGGGCCCGCACGCTCGGCCATGCGCTGTACGCCGCCGCCGAACGGCGTGAGCGCCACGACCCGCTCGACGAGGCCGAACTTCGCGGTCTCGGAGGCAAAGATCATGTCGCAGGCGAGGGCGGCCTCGAGCGCCGCCGTCAGGCACAAGCCGTCGACGAGCGCGAAGGTCGGGATCTCGATCCGCTCGAATGCGGAGAGTTGGCGCACCCCCTCGCTCGCGGCCTTCGTGCCCGCCTCCCCGTCCGGGATCCGGGCGAAGTTCTCGACGTCGACACCGCCGCTGAAGACCTTGCCCCCCGCCCCACGCCAAACGAAGGCGCGGGCGTCGGAGGCGTTGACCTCGTCGCGGATCTCGGCGATCTGCTCGAAGGTGCGGCGCCGGAACAGACCCAGCGGCGGGTCATCGAGCGTCGCGACGTAGACGTTGCCGTCGCGCTCGATGCGGATCGGGTCTCGGCTCTCTTCGCTCATGGCTCAGCCTCCTCGGCTTTCGCCGCGGATCTGCGCCGCGGTCCTCGCGACCTCGTCCATGTCGGCGCCGCGGGGGATCCACGGCAGCTGCAACGGGTCGTCGGCGTAACGGGGGATGACGTGGACGTGGAAGTGGAAGACGGTCTGCCAGGCGAGCGCGCCGCAGGCGTTGATCAGGTTGAAGCCGCCCGGCGCCGGGTCCAGGGTCTCGCGCATCCGCAGCGCGAGCCGGCGCGCGGCGGCGGAGCAGCGGCCGAGGTCCTCATCGTCGATCTCGACGAGGCTGTCGGAGTGGCGCCGGGGGACGACGAGCGCGTGCCCGCGCGTCGCCGGGTTGATGTCCATGAAGGCGACCGTGTGCTCGTCCGAGTCGACGATCTCGGCCGGGCCCTCGTCCGCGACGATCGCGCAGAAGATGCAGTCGGGCTTGGACTCGGGCTCCGCACTCACGGCGCGCACACTATTGGACGACCGTGGCTCGCCCGCCGGCCCCCTGCCGCCGCCCGAGGCCATATGGGCCGTCCCCCGGCGTCGCTAGCCTGAGCGGGGATTTTCGTCGCCGGCGGCGGCGGATCCGCACCCGATGGACCGGGGCGGCTCCTCGTCGGGTAGGGGAGCTCGGGCCGGCCCGACGGCCATTGCACAGGAACCTGAGATGAGGCACCGACGAGCTTGCCGCAAAGTCCGCTGAAGCGAGAGTCGCGGCTGCCATACATGCCGGGGATCGACGGCCTGCGGGCCGTCGCCGTGCTGGCCGTGTTCTTCTACCACGTGGGCGTCGGGTGGATGCCCGGCGGCTGGATGGGCGTCGACCTGTTCTTCGTCATCAGCGGCTATCTGATCACCTCGCTGCTCCTGCAGGAGTACGAGCGCAACCGCCACATCAAGGTCGTGCAGTTCTGGCTCCGGCGCGCGCGGCGGCTGCTGCCGGCGGTCGCGGTCCTGATCGCCTCGGTGATGGTCCTCGCGGCGATCTTCGCGCCCGCGGACATCGACTCGCTGCGGGGCGATGCCGTCGCCTCCCTCTTCTACGTCCAGAACTGGCACCTGATCTTCACCCACCAGTCCTACTTCGAGAGCTTCGGCCGCCCCTCGCTGCTCCGGCACCTGTGGTCGCTCTCGGTCGAGGAGCAGTTCTATCTGATCTGGCCGCTCGTCTTCGCGGCCGGGCTGACGCGGCTGTCGAAGCGGAAGCTGCTCGGGATCGTGCTCGGCGGAATCGCCCTCTCGACGCTGCTGATGATCATCTTCTACAACCCGCCGAACGGGATCGACCACGCCTTCTACGGGACCGATACGCGCGCCGCGGCGCTGCTGATCGGCGTCGCTCTCGCCCTCGTCTGGCAGCCGGGCGAGCTGCCGGAACCGACGAACCGCAGGCTCGGGCGCCTGCTCGATGTCGCCGGCGCGGTCGCGATCTTCATGGTGATCCGCGACTTCGCCACCTTCAACGACTTCGATTCCTCCAGCTACGAGGGCGGGCTGCTCGGCTTCTCGATCTGGGCGGGGATCGCGATCGGAGCGTGCGCGCACCCGGCGACGATGCTCAACCGCTGGCTCGGGTTCGCGCCCCTGCTGTGGCTCGGGCTCCGGAGCTACAGCTTCTACCTGTGGCACTGGCCGGTCGTGACCCTGACCAGGCCCGAGCTCGACGTCTCATTGCCGCGCGGGATCCTGATCCCGCTACAGCTCGCCGTGACGCTCCTGCTCGCCCACCTCTCCTACGAGTACGTGGAGCAGCCCTTCCGCCGCAAGCGCGGCCAGGAGGGCGCCCCCTCGTGGCTGGCGTCGGGCCGGATCGCGCTCGGCGCCGGCGTGCTCTTGACCGTGATCCTGATCGGCTGGGGCGGCTTCGACGCGCCCGGATCGGGAGCCGACGCCGCCGCGCAGGCCGCCGCCAAGGCGGCGGCGAAGGCCAACCCGAGCCCCGGGCCCGAGGGGCCCGCCGCCGGGCACAAGATCCGCTCCGGCGACATCCTGGCGATCGGCGACTCGGTCATGCTCGGGGCGGAGCCGCAGCTGCAGCGCAAGCTCGGCAAGCACGCGGTCATCGACGCCGAGGAGTCGCGCCAGCCGCAGGCCTATCCCCCGCTGATCGACGCCTACCGGCAGTCGGGCCAGCTCCCCGACACCGTGATCGTCCAGGTCGGCAACAACGGCCCCGTCTACTCCTCCGACTTCGACGCGATCAAGAAGTCGCTGGAGGGGGTCGACAACGTCTACTTCGTCAACGTCGAGGTCCCGCGCTCGTGGGAGAGCCAGGTCAACGACGAGCTCGCCTTCCAGGTCGATCAGTGGCCGGCGGCACACGAGATCGACTGGCAGGGCGCGATCCAGGATCTCTCCGCCGACACATACGACGGCATCCACCCCACCCCCGCCGGGGCGAAGATCTACGCGAACCTGATCGCGAAGGCGGTCGGCACCGAGTAGCGGCGGCGGCCCGCCTACGCGCGGTCTGCCGCCCAGACGCGGAGGTGGCCCTCGGCGGCCTCCGCATCGCCAACCTCGCCGGCGAACTGCGCGGCGGCGAGCTCAGCCACGGCCTCGCCGACCAGCGGCCCGGGCCCGCCGAGGATCTCGGCGATCCGCTCGCCGCCGAGCAGCGGCGTCGGCGGCCCCTCGCGCTCGATCGCGACGATCTCGACAAGCATCTCCCGCACGAGCTCGAGGTGCGCCTCGATCGCGCTCTCCGGCACTCCCGAACCGCGCGCCGAGAGCCGGTCGGCGACCGTCAGCATCGTCACGTCGAGCGCCTCCGCCCCGCACAGGCTCAGGTAGTCCCAGATGCGCCGCCGCGAGAGCGGCCGCTCGTGCGTCATGAACCCGAGCACGAGGTGGTGCGCGGCGATCGCGGCCTCGTAGCGGGCGAAGCGCCGGCTCGTGCGCAGTCGCTCGCAGAGGCCCCCGATCATCTCCGCTCCAACCGCGTCATGCCCGCGGAAGCCCACGAAACCGTCGCGCTCTGTCCGGGTCGCGGGCTTGCCGATGTCATGCAGGATCGCCGCGAAGCGGATCCCCTCGCGGCGGTCGAGGTCGTCGCTGAGGGGCTCGGCCAGCGCCGCCGTCACCGCCTCGGCGGAGGTGCCGGCGTAGGTGGGGATGTCGGCCTCGATCTCCAGCCAGCGTCGCAGCACCTCGATCGTGTGGTCGTAGACGTCGAGGTGGTGGTTCGCGCTCTGCGAGACGCCGCGCAGCGCCGCGACCTCGGGCAGCACGACCGCCATCACCTCCGCGGCGTTCATCAGCGCCAGGGCCCGCAACGGGTCGGAGCCCGCCAGCATCCCCCGCAGCTCGGCCCAGCGCCGCTCACCGGCGGGCTCGTCCGCGCGGGCGGCGCGCTCGCGCGCCAGCGCCAGCGTCCCCGGCTCCGGCTCGAGACCGAACTCGGCCCCGATCCGGGCGAGCCGCATGAGCCGCAGCGGATCGTCGTCGAAGGTCCCGGGATAGGCGATACGGAGCACACCCTCGGCGAGGTCGTGGGCGCCCCCGAGGGGATCGATCGGCGCGCCGCCGGCGAGCGGCACGGCGACGGCGTTGACGGTGAAGTCCCGCAGCCTCAGATCCGCCTCGAGATCGGGGGCCCGGAGGGCGGCGATATCCACCGTCCAGGCGCCGCCCGGACCACCGACGCGCCACGTCTCGTACTCGTCGGAGAGCTCGAAGGGACGTCCGCCGAGCTTCTCCGCGAGGAGTCGGGCGGCACGTTCGGCGCCGCCGGCGACGGCGATGTCGACGTCCCCGATCGGCCGGCCCGCGAGCGCGTCGCGGACGGAGCCGCCGACGAGCCAGGGACCTTCGGCCGCGCTCGATTCCCGGTCCGCGAGCACCTCGCGGACGCCCTGCAGCAACGGTGCCTCCGCGAGCCGGTCGGCCAGCGTGGCCCCCTCGGCTCCGCTCACCGGCGCACGATCCTCGGCACCCGCGGTGAAATCCCGCAGGTGACCTCGTAGTTGATCGTCGCCAGCCGCTCCGCCCACTCCTCGGCGCGGACCTGCTCGGCGCCGGCGGACCCGAGCAGCACGACCTCGTCGCCGGGCCCGATCTCCGGAGCCGGGCCTGCGTCAACCGTCAGGTTGTCCATCGAGATCGTGCCGACGACCGGATAGCGCCGACCGCCGATCAGGACCTCGGCATTGTTCGAGAGCGCGCGCCGGACGCCGTCCCCGTAGCCGATCGGGACGACGGCGACGAAGGTCTCGCGCCCGGCCCGCCAGGTGCGCCCGTAGCCGGCGCTGTCGCCCGCCTCGAAACGCTTCAGGTCGGCGACGTAGCTGCTCAGGCCCATCGCCGGCTCGAGCCCCCTGGAGGCGGCGTCCTTCCCGAAGGGATCGAGCCCGTAGATGGCAACGCCGCAGCGAACCATGTCGAAGTGGGATGAGCGCTCGCGCAGCGTCGCGGCGCTGTTCGCCGCATGCAGCACGAGCTCGGGGCCGTAGCGCTCGCGCGCGCGCTCGGCGAAGCCGGTGAAGCGATCGAGCTGGCGCTGGAAGAAGTCGTTGTCGAGCTCGTCGGCGGTCGCGAAGTGCGTCCACAGCCCCGCGAGCTCCAGCCGTTCATCGTGGGCGACCCGCTCGAGCAGGCGCTCGACATTGGCGGGCTCACGCTCGCCGAGCCTGCCCATGCCGGTGTCGTACTTGACGTGCAGCCGGGGCCGGCCGCCCATCATCGTGCCGCGCTCCGCGATCGCATCGAGGAAACCCTCGCGCCACACCGCGATCTCCGAGCGCGCGGCCAGCGCGACGTCGAGCTCGGGGTCGGTGAGCGCGCCCATCGTCAGGATCGGCACCTCATCCAGCTCCTCACGGAGCTCGAAGGCCTCGCTCGCGGCGGCGACGGCGAGCATCGAGGCACCGCCGGCGATCGCCGAGCGCGCCGCCTCGAGCGCTCCGTGGCCGTAGCCGTTCGCTTTCACGACCGCGCAGAGCCGCGCGCCCGGCTCGAGCTCCCCCCGCAGACGCCGGCAGTTGCGCTCGATCGCGCCGGCGTCCACCCAGGCGGTCGCTCGCTGGAAAGCGTCCACCCTGCTAGCCCGCCTCGGGGGCGTCCGCGGGTGCGAGCCCAGCCGGGAGCGCCGCGATCACATCGGTGGCCACCACCGACTCGACCAGCCCGACCCGCGCGGCGGCGGCGACGCCGGCCCGGGCGTGTCCGTAGACGCCCGCGCAAGCGGCGCGAAAGGGATCGACGCCCCGGGCGACCAGCGCCGCGATCGTGCCCGAGAGCACATCGCCCGTGCCCGCCGTAGCCAGCGCCGGCGAGCTGAGCGCGTTGACGGCGACGCGCTCGCCGTCGGTGACGATCGAATCGGCCCCCTTGAGGACGACGATCGCCCCGGCCTCGCGCGCCGCCCGGCGCGCGCTCTGCAGGCGTGCCGCCTCGACCTCCTTCGAGTCACAGCCCAGCAGACGGCCGAGCTCGCCGGCGTGCGGCGTCAGGACCACGGGCCGGTCGGGCCCGCGGAGCAGCTCGAGATCGGTGCCGAGCGCGTTGAGCCCGTCGGCATCGATCAGCAGCGGCTGCTCGAGTTCGGACGCGAGGCCTCGGAGCAGCTCCCTGGTGGCGTTGCTGCGCCCGGCTCCCGGGCCGAGGACGACGCAGTCGGCGCTCGCGGCCCGCGCCGAGATCGCCTCGGCCGCGGCGGGCGCCAGTCCGCCGTCCGCCTCGGCCACGCCCAGCGTCATCACCTCCGTCAGCTTCATCTCCAGGATGGGCTCGAGCGAGCCGGGCACGGCGGCGGCGGCGTAGCCGGCGCCGGCCCGCGTCGCGGCGGACGAGGACATCGCCACCGCTCCCGTGAGCCCGCGGGAGGCCCCGACGACGAGCACGTTGCCGGAGCTGAACTTGGTCGAGGCGGCGCCCCGGCGCGGCAGGGAGTCGAGGACGGCCTCGGCGATCACGCCGGCCGCCGGCCGCGCCGGCGCTTCGGCCGGGATGCCGATGTCGACGACCCGCAGCTCGCCGGTGTGGCGGGCCCCGGGGGCGATCCGGTGGCCGACCTTGGCGGCGTGGAAGGTCACGGTGACATCCGCCTCGACGGCGGCCCCGGCGGCGCTGCCGTCGCTGGCGCTGATCCCGGAGGCGATGTCACAGGCGAGGACGGGGGCGCCGACGGCGTTGATCGCCGCGATCGCCGACGCCGCGGGCTCGCGCGGCGCTGAGTCGAACCCGGTGCCGAAGATCGCGTCGACGATCGCGCCCGAGCCCTCCAGCGCGCCTGCGGCCCCGCCCTCGGGGATCTCGCTCACCGCCGCGCCGGGCAGCCGCGCGAGGTTCGCCCGCGCGTCGTCGCTGAGCTCGTCCCCCGGCCACAGGAGCAGCACCTCGGCATCGAGCCCGAGCTCGGCGAGCCGGCGAGCAGCGACGAGGCCGTCGCCGCCGTTGTTGCCCTTGCCGCAGACGACCCGCACCGGCCCGTCTGGGAGCAGCTCGGCGACTGCGTCGGCGAGGGCGCCGCCGGCGGTCTCCATCAGCTCGAGCGAGGGGATCCCCCGCTCATCGATCGCCCACGAGTCCGCAGCCCGCATCGCTTCCGCGTCGAGCAGCGGCCGTAGCCAGGCGGGGAACTCGCTCGCATGGGCCGGCTTCGCGCTCATCGGTGGCAGCCTAGAGCCTTGCTGCCGGAGCCTCGCGCCCGGCTCCTCAACGCTCCTCAGGCACCCCGCGGCGTCGCGATCACGACCGCCGCGGCGGTCTCGCGCGAGTGCGTGAGCGAGACGCTGAGCTCGACGTCGGCGCGCTCGGCGCTCTCCGCCGCCCCTCCGTGCAGCCGCAGCTCGGGCGGGCCGTCGTCACCGCGGACGACCTCGATCTCGCGCGGCTGCAGCGGTTCGCCGAGCGCCTTGATCGCCGCCTCCTTGGCCGCGAAGCGGGCCGCGAGGTGCCGCCCGGGGCGGCGGCGCGAGGTCGCGTAGGCGATCTCGTCGTCGGTGAACAGCCGGTCCGCCAGCGCCGGGCGCCGCGCCAGCACCCGCTCGAAGCGCTCGATCTCGATCAGGTCGATGCCGGGGCGAGGCCCGGACGCGGTCACGGCTGGATCGCCGCCGCCGTCGTGTCGGAGCCGCCGTCGGACTGCTTGAGACCCAGCACGATCCGGCCCGTCATCCGATCGCCGCTGACGCCGCTGCCCACCACGAGGTAGTCGATCGCGGACAGATACGGCAACGCCTGCTGGAAGCTCGGGTCGCTCGTACTGCCCGAGTTCTGGAGCAGGGAGAGAAGCGTCGTCGCGTCCAGGTAGAAGGTCGGGTTGACCCCGTCTCCGAGCGCGTCTGCCGCGGACTTGAAGTTGTCCGCATCGCCGAGGGTCTGCGACGGCTGCAGCACATCGTCGATCGTGGCGCCGGCGAAGGCGAAGACGACCTTGTCGTTGCGGATCGCGACCTCGGCGCCGATGGGAGTGCCAACGGGCTGGATGTTGAAGCCGCCGTCGCTGCCGGGCGTGATCTTGAGGCTGCGCTCGCGCCCGAGGGCCTTGCGCAGCTTCGCCAGGGTCGCCGTGGCCTGAGCCGCGTTGTCGGTCTGGATCACCAGACCGCCGCCGATGTCGAGCGGCGAGCTCCCCTGCAGGAAGCCGCCGACGTCTCCGACCCAGCCGAAGTCCTTGCTGATGTCGAGGCCGGTCGCCTTCTTGATCGTCGCGCTGACGTCGGGGAGCTGCTGCGGCTGCACCGAGGCGCCGCCGCCGATCTGCTTGTTGAGGTTGTCGATACCCGACTGGAAGCCGAGCTGGAAGCCCTGGAGGAACTGCTCGTAGCTCTTCGTGATCGTCTGCCCGACATCGGAAGCGCCGAAGGCGAGCCACGCGCCCGCAGGCAGCGTGCTGACGATGTCGCTGCCGCCCGAGCTGCCGTTCGCCGGCCCCGAGGCCTGGAGCGAGAGCGAGCCCGAGGTGGCCCCGGCGGCGAGGATCACCGGCGTGTCGCCGAGCTGGTCGATCTGATCGGAGATGCCGCTCTGGTCGAGCTGCTTCTGCGTGATCGCGCCGCTCGAGACGGCGGCATCGACCGCCGCCTTCGGGTCGATGTACGCGGAGGCGAGCGTCTCGTCGGGTACGGAGCCGAGCGCGTCGGTCGCCGTGCTGTCGTCGGCGAGCGAGTTGCCGTTCGAGGCGTCGACGGCATCCTTGAAGGCCTGCTCGGTGCCGATCACCGCGAAGTCGCCGATCACGCCGTAGGCGGAGTCGTCGCCCTTCTTGGTCGAGACCTTGTAGTCGACGCCGCTATAGCTGGCGTCCTTGCTCTCGCCCTGGCCGAGCTTGTCGAAGAGGTCCTGGGCGGCGCCCGTGTCGGTGACCGAGAAGGCGACCGCCCCGTCGCCGCTGTTGCCGCTGACGCCGTCGACGAAGCCGCCCATGGTGGAGCCCAGAATCGGGTCGATGTCGTTGCTGAAGGAGACGTTCTTGTCGGAGAAGCTCTGGTCGAGCTGCGAGCTGATCGTGCCGCCGATGTCACTCGAGCCGGTCAGCTTCTGCAAGGCGGAGTCGAGGTCGTCCTTCTGGCTGCCGTCGGGCTTGATCGTCGCCTGCCCGTAGAGGAAGGCGTCGGCCGGCGTGACCGTCGCCGGGTCCGGCCCGCTGCTCGAGGAGCTGTCGCTGCTGCCGCCCCCGCAAGCGGCGAGAGCGAGCGCTGCGACGGCGCCCGCGAGCAGAAGGAAAGTACGAACTGAAATACGTGTGAAGTTCTCCATGCCGGCGCGCAATGCTAACGCCCCGACGCGGATACGGCGAGAGTCCGGACTACTCGACCGTCACGGTCTTGGCCAGGTTCCGCGGCTGATCGACGTTGAGCCCGAGCATGCGCGCGGTGTCGTAGGCGAGCAGCTGCATCGGCAGGACCGCGAGGATCGGCTGCAGGATCCAGTCGGTGCGGGGAATGAAGATGGTCTGGTCGGCGCTCTCGGCCACGATCTCCGAGCCCTCGGTGGCGATCGCGATCACGTCGGCGCCGCGCGCCCGGACCTCGGCCATGTTCGACAGCACCTTGTCGAGGATGGGGCTGTTGGTCGCCACGCAGACGACCGGCGTCGACTCGTCGAGCAATGCGATCGGCCCGTGCTTCATCTCCCCCGCGGCGTAGGCGTCGGAAGGGATGTAGGAGATCTCCTTCATCTTCAGGGCGCCCTCGAGGCAAACCGGAAGCCCGATGTGGCGCCCCAGGTAGAGGAAGAAGCGGCCCTCGTAGTGGCTGCGGGCGACGGCCCTTATCTGCTCGCCCGTCGAGGCGAGCGTCTCTTCGATCTTGTGCGGGAGGGCCTTCATCTCGGCGATCAACTCGGCGACCCGCTCCCGCGGCAGCTTCCCGCGCGCCTGCGCGAGCCACAGGCCGAGCAGGTACATCGCCGCGACCTGACTCGTGAAGGTCTTGGTCGCCGCGACCCCGATCTCGAGCCCGGCGCGAGTGAACAGGACGGAGTCGGCGTCGCGGGTCGCCTGGCTGCCCTGGACGTTGGTGAGCGCGACGACGTGGGCGCCACGCTCGCGCGCGAGCCGCATCGCCGCGAGCGTGTCGGCCGTCTCGCCCGACTGGGTGATCCCGATCACGAGGTCGTCGGACCCGATCACCGGGTCCCGGTAGCGAAATTCGGAGGCGACGTCCATCTCCACCGGAACCCGCGCCCAGTGCTCGATCGCGTAACGGCCGACGAGTCCCGCGTGGTAGGAGGTGCCGCAGGCGACGATGATCACGCGGCGCAGCCCCGCCGCGCTCTCGGCCGGGAAGTCGATCTCCGCGAGGTCGACGCTGTCGACGTTGGGGAGCCGGTCGACGATCGTCTCGGCGACGGCGTCGGGCTGCTCGTAGATCTCCTTCAACATGAAGGTCGGGAAGCCGCCGCGCTCGGCCGCGTCCTCGTCCCAGGTCACCTCCTCGATCTCGCGCTCGATCGCGCCGCCGGCGGCATCGGTGATCTCGACGCCGCCGGGCGTGATCACGACGATGTCGCCGTTCTCGATCTGCACCACGGTCCGCGTCTCCTTCAGAAAGGCCGGGATCGCGGATGCCAGGAACGACTCCTCCTCGCCCACCCCGACGATCAGCGGGCATTCCTGGCGGGCACCGACGAGCAGGTCCGGATGGTCGGCGTGCATGGCGACGAAGGCGTAGTGGCCGCGGAGCGCGGCGAAGGCGCCCCGGACCGCGGCCGCCAGATCGCCCTCGTAGTGGCGCTCGATCAGGTGCGCGACGATCTCGGCGTCGGTCTCGGAGCTGAAGACGTGACCGTCGGCACGAAGCTCGTTGCGAAGCTCGGAGTGGTTCTCGACGATCCCGTTGAGGACGATGCGGATGTCGTTGCTGCAGTCGCCGTGCGGGTGTGCGTTCTCCTCGGTGACGCGGCCGTGCGTCGCCCAGCGTGTGTGGCCGAGGCCGATGGTCGCCTCGGCCTCGGCGACCGCGACGGCGCCACCGTTGCGCTCCGCGTCGGCGACGGCCTTGCGCAGGTTCGAGAGGTTGCCGACCGCGCGCACGGTCTCGATCTGGCCCGAGTCGAGCAGGGAGACGCCGGCGGAGTCGTAGCCGCGGTATTCGAGCTTCTCCAGGCCCGCGATCAAGAGGTCGCGGCAGGGCCTGTTGCCCACATATCCGACGATGCCGCACATCCGGCGCACGCCTCCAGGTTCGGGTCGATCGTCCGGGCCCGCTTACGCGGTATCGGAAGGTTAGAGATGGAGGCAAGACTTCCTGCCCCCGCCACTCCGCCCCGGGCGGGTTTCGGCCTCAGCCGAGCGCCCTGCGGGCCGCCTCGACGAGGCGCCCGAGCACCGCCTGGCACTCCTCCTCGTCCGGCCCCTCGACCATGACCCGGATCAGCGGCTCGGTGCCCGACGGGCGCACCAGCACCCTGCCCCTGCCCTCGAGCCCGGCGTCCTCGCGGCCGACCGCCTCCCACAGTCCAGTGGCACCGCCAAGCGCCTCGTGGGAGGGGATCGGGACGTTCTCCAGGTACTGAGGAAGCTTGTGGATCGGATGCAGGCCGTCGAGCGAGCTGCCGGCGAGCGCGCGCATCACTAGCAGCGACGCCGCAAGCCCATCGCCCGTCGCAGCGAAGTCGGTCCAGATGATGTGGCCAGACTGCTCGCCGCCGATCGTCCACCCGCGCCGCAGCAGCTCCTCGATCACGTAGCGGTCGCCGACCTTGGTCGTCGCCACCTCGATCCCGGCCTCCCGCATCGCCTTGTGGAAACCGTAGTTCGACATCACGGTCACCGCCGCGCCACCGGGAAGCTCGCCGATCTCCCGCAGGTACAGCGCCGCGATCGCGACGATCTCGTCGCCGTCGATCTCGCGACCCTCGGAGTCGACCGCGAGCACACGGTCACCGTCGCCGTCGTAGGCGAAGCCGATCTCGGCGCCGGTCCGGCGGACCTCCGCGGCGACGTTCCCGAGATGCGTCGACCCGCACCCTTCGTTGATGTTGCGCCCGTCCGGCTCCGTGGCGATCGCGATCACCTCGGCGCCGCGGCGCTCGAAGGCGGCGGGCGCGACCCGGTGAGTGGCGCCGTTGGCGCAGTCGAGGACGACCTTGCGCCCGTCGAGCCCGCCGGCGAAGGCTCGGTCGAGCTCGCGCAGGTAGTCGTCGCGGGCACCGTGCAGCTTGCGGATCCGGCCGCCCTCGGCCGACTGCACAGGCCCCGCGGCGACCCGGGCCTCGACGCGGCGCTCGGCCTCGTCGTCGAGCTTCGTGCCCGAGGCGTCGAAGAACTTGATGCCGTTGTCCCGCCAGGGATTGTGGGAGGCGGAGACGACCGCGGCAAGATCGAGCCCGTGACGGCGGACGAGGATCGCGGCCGCCGGGGTCGGCAGCACGCCGCCGAGGAAGACGTCGGCCCCCGAGGCAGCCATTCCCGCCGCGAGCGCGGACTCGAGCATGTGGCCGCTCTCGCGCGTGTCGCGGATGATCAGGACCTGGGGTCGCTGCGCCTCCACCTCGGCAGCGGCCGCGCGGCCCAGAGCCAACGCCAGCTCCGGGGTCAGCTTCTCGCCGACGGGGCCGCGCACCCCGTCGGTTCCGAACAGCTTCCGTGCCTCGCCCGCACCCATCGGGCCGATCCTAGTTCGAAACTGGCGCCGGACGGCGGCCCGCGCCGCGTTAGCGCTTGCTGAACTGCGGCCGCTTGCGCGCCTTCTTCAGGCCCGCCTTGCGGCGCTCCTTGGCGCGTGCGTCGCGCGTCAGCATGCCGCGCCGCTTGAGGTCGCCGCGAAGCTCGGGGTCGAGCTCGGTCAGCGCCCGGGCGATGCCGTGACGGACCGCACCGGCCTGGCCGGAGATGCCGCCGCCGTGGACGCGCACCTTGACGTTGACGTTGCCCTCGTAGCCGGCGGTGAGCAGCGGCTGGCGGGCGATGGTCTGATGATGGGGGCGCGGGAAGTAATCGTCGAAGGCGCGGCCGTTGACCTCGATCGTGCCGTCGCCGGCTCGAAGGAGGACCCGGGCGACGGAGCTCTTGCGCTTGCCGGTCGCCTGGATCGCGGCATCGACGGGGATCGAGACCACGGCCCGGCGCGGCAGCTCGTCGTCGTCGGCCTCCGCCGCGGCCTCGCGGCTGGCGCGCTCCTCCTCCTCGGCCTCACGCGCCGCCCGCTCCTCGGCGGTCAGCTCGCGCTCCTCGGTGATGGCGATCGGCTCCAGGTTGGCACCCGGGACGACGTCCTTGTCGCCGCCCTCGCTCCGCGTGGGGCGAGGGGAAGGCTCCTTGGCAGGCTGTTCGGCCTCGGCCTCGGCGGCGGGCTCCGCCTCATCGCCCCCGGCCTCGGGCGCGGCCTCCGCCTCGGGCTCCGGCGCGGCCTCAGCCGGGGCCTCCGGAGTGGACTCGGCCTCCGGAGTGGACTCGGCCTCCGGAGTGGACTCGGCCTCCGGAGTGGACTCGGCCTCCGGAGTGGACTCGGCCTCCGGAGTGGACTCGGCCTCCGGCGCGGGCGCGGTCTCGGCGGCGGGCTCGGGCTCAGCCTCAGCAGCGGGCTCGGGTGCGGACTCCTCCGCGGCCGGCGTCTGCTCGGGCTCGGCGGTCTCGGGGCTCTCCGAGTCGGGTACCTCGTCGGTCATCAAGCTCTCACCTCCAGGGGCTTCGGCTGCTGGGCGGCGTGGGGATGCTCGGGCCCGGCATAGACCTTGAGCTTGAGCAGCTGCTTACGGGCCATCTTGTTGCGGGGGAGCATGCCCTTGACCGCGAGGCGGATCACATCCTCCGGCTGGCGCTCGAGCATCTCGTCGAGCGTGCGGGAGCGGATTCCGCCGGGATAGCCGCTGTGCCGCCAGTAGCGCTTCTGGGTGCGCTTCTGACCCGTGACGCCGATCTTCTCGGCGTTCACGACGACGACGAAGTCGCCGACGTCCGTGTGCGGCGTGTACTCGGGCTTGCGCTTGCCCCGCAGCGTGTCGGCGATCTGCGTCGCGAGGCGGCCCAGGGTCTGGCCCTCGGCGTCGACGACGTACCAGTCGCGCTGGCGATCGGCTGCTGTGGCTGCGTAGGTCTTCATCTTCCGTACGTAAAAATACGCGCACCGGCATACGTCGCCGGCAACGCGGGTCGACGATCATAGCCACTTACGCGCGCGGAGAGGGCCCGCAAGACGAATCGGCCGCCCCCCGGCGTCAACCTCCCACGGCGAGGCTGGGAGCGTCGAGGGCGGTCGTTAGCGGGAGCGAGCGTGCTTCGCGCGTGAGCGACCCCAACGGCCGCCATCGGCGCTCCCAGCCCGCCGCCAACTATTCCCACTCGATCGTGGCGGGGGGCTTGGAGGTGATGTCGAGAGCGACGCGGTTGACCTGCGGCACCTCGTTGATGATCCGGTTCGAGGCGCGCTCGAGCAGGTCGTAGGGCAGACGGGCCCAGTCGGCCGTCATCGCGTCGTCGGAGGTCACCGCGCGGATCACGATCGGGTAGGCGTAGGTGCGGCCGTCGCCCTGGACGCCGACCGAGCGGACGACCGGCAGCACGCAGAACGACTGCCAGAGGTCGCGGTAGAGGTTCGCGGCGCGGACCTCCTCCTGCAGGATCGCGTCGGCCTCGCGGAGGATGTCGAGACGCTCCTTGTTGACCTCGCCGCCGACGATCCGGATCGCCAGCCCGGGCCCGGGGAACGGCTGGCGCCAGACCATCCGGTCGCTGAGGCCGAGCTCGGAGGCGACCGCCCGGACCTCGTCCTTGAACAGCATCCGCAGCGGCTCGACGAGATCGAAGTCGAGATCGTCGGGCAGCCCGCCGACGTTGTGGTGGGACTTGATCGTCGCCGCCCCCTCGCCCCCGCCGGACTCGATCACGTCCGAGTACAGCGTGCCCTGGACGAGGAACTTCGCGTCGGTGAGCTTCCGCGCCTCCTCCTCGAAGACGCGGATGAACTCCTCGCCGATGATCTTGCGCTTGCGTCTCGGGGTCGTCCACGCCGGCGAGCCGCGCCAGGAAGCGCTCCTCGGCGTCGACGTGGATCAGCTTGATCCCGAGCCCCTCGCGGAAGTTGGCCACGACCTGCTCGGCCTCGCCCTTGCGGAGCAGCCCGTGGTCGACGAGGACGCAGGTCAGCTGGTCGCCGATCGCCTCGTGGACGAGCGCCGCGGCGGTGGCCGAGTCGACGCCGCCGGAGAGGCCGCAGATCACGCCGCCCTCCCCGACCTGGGCGCGGATCTTGCCGATCTGCTCGTCGATCACCGAGGCCATCGTCCAGCGCTCGCTCGCAGCCGGCGACGTCGCGGAGGAAGCGCTCGAGGATCTCCTGGCCGTGCGGGGTGTGGACGACCTCGGGGTGGAACTGGATCCCGTAGAGACCGCGCTCGATGTTCTCGCAGGCGGCGACGGGCGAGCCGGGGCTGGCGGCCAGCGCGGTGAAGCCCGGGCGGCGGCTCGAAGACCGAGTCGCGGTGGCTCATCCAGCACTGCTGCTCATCCGGCAGGCCCGGCCAGCAGCTTGCCGCCGTCGACCTCTGCGAGCGTCAGCGTCGTGCGGCCGAACTCGCCCTTCTCGGCGCCCTCGACGCTGGCCGCCGAGCGTGCGGACCATCGCCTGCATGCCGTAACAGATGCCGAGCACCGGGATCCCGAGCTCGAGCAGCTCGCGCGCGCAGCTCCGGCGCGCCCTTCTCGTAGACCGAGGCGGGACCGCCCGAGAGCACCAGCGCCCGCGGCTTGCGCTGCTTGATCCGCTCGATGTCGAGTGCCGTGCGGAAGCAGCTCGGCGAAGACGCCGCACTCGCGGATCCGCCGCGCGATCAGCTGCGAGTACTGGCCGCCGAAGTCGAGGACCAGCACCTCCTCGCGATCGGTCGGCAGCTCGCCGGCGAGGCCGGCCGCGCTGCGCCGGTCGGCCCGGGCGCTCACCCTCGATCAGCGCCGGCTCGGTCGGCTCGACCGCCTCCGCGGTCTCGGCGCTGGCTCCGGCCTCGGCCGTCATCAGTCGTCGGCGACCCCGACGCCGTTGGCGACCGCCGAGCGGCCGTTCGAGCCCATCCCGACCGACTGCTGACGCTGCAGCTGCTTGCCCTCGGTCTGCAGCGACGGGGCGACCATCACCTCGGCCCGGTGGAAGGAGGGGATGTCCTCGTAGCCGGTCGTCGCCATCGAGGTCCGCAGCGCGCCCATCAGGTTGAAGGTGCCGTCGTTCTCGTTCGCGGGCCCGAGCAGGATCTGCTCGAGCGTGCCGTCCTGGTGGGTCGTCGACCCGGGTCCCGCGCGGCAGCGAGGGATGGAACGTCGCCATGCCCCAGTGGAAGCCGCGGCCGGGCGCCTCCTTGGCGCGGGCCAGCGGCGAGCCGATCATCACCGCGTCGGCGCCGCAGGCGATCGCCTTGGAGACGTCGCCGCCGGTGCGCATGCCGCCGTCGGCGATCACGTTGCAGTACTGGCCCGGTCTCGAGCATGTGCTGCGAGCGCGCCGCGGCGACGTCGGCGATCGCGGTCGCCTGCGGGACGCCGATCCCGAGCACGCCGCGGGTCGTGCAGGCGGCGCCGGGGCCGACGCCGACGAGCACGCCGACCGCGCCGGTCCGCATCAGGTGCAGGCCGGTCGAGTAGGAGGCGCAGCCGCCGACGATGCACGGCACCGGCGCCGAGGCGATGAACTCCTTCAGGTTGAGCGGCTCGCTCGTCTGGCTGACGTGCTCGGCCGAGATCACCGTGCCCTGGACGACGAGGATGTCGAGCCCGGCCTCGAGCGCGACCTCGTGGTAGTCCATGACCTTCTGCGGGGTCAGCGAGCCGCAGGCGACCGCGCCCGTCGGCCTTGATCTCCTCGATCCGCTGGGCGATCAGCTCCGGCTTGACGGGCTCGGCGTAGATCTCCTGCATGAGCCGGGTGGCGAGCTCGGGCGGCGCCTTCGCGATCCGCTCGAGCTGCTCGTCCGCGTCCTCGTAGCGGGACCAGATGCCCTCGAGGTTGAGCACGCCGAGGCCGCCGAGCCGGCCGATCGCGGCCGCGGTCTTCGGGCTGACGACCCCGTCCATCGCCGAGGCGAGCAGCGGCAGCTCGAAGCGGTAGGGGCCGAGGTTCCAGGTGATGTCGATGTCGTCGGGGTCCCGCGTGCGCCTCGACGGCACGATCGCGATGTCGTCGAACCCGTAGGCGCGACGACCCTTCTTGCCCCGTCCGATCTCGACTTCCAACTGAGTGATCTCCCTCTGCTGCTCTGCGACGGACTTCGATGAAGGATTGATTGTAGGCAGCCGCCCCGGCGGGCCCGGCGAGCGCCGCGTGCGCTATTTGCGGGATAAGGAGCGGCCCGGGGGGCCGACTCCCTCCGGGTCGGCTCAGCCGACGCCGACGCGGCGCTCGAGCCGCCGCACCGTGACCCGGTCGACGAGCCGCGCGACGCCTCGCCGGGTCGAGCGCGCCGGCGCCGAGATGCTGGGTCGACTCGGCGCCGCAGGCGACGGCGAAAGCGAGGCTCTCCTCGACGCGGCCTTCGCCCGCTTGGCCGAGACCAGGCCGGCGAGGAAGGCGTCGCCGGAGCCCGCTGCGGCGACCGGCTCGAGCGGCTCGATCGTCGCCTCGTAGCGGCGCCGCGCCGTTCCGGCGGGCCTCCGGGGCGATCGCCATGCAGCCCTGACCGCTCGTGACGAACGCCTCCTCCGCGCCCATCTCGACCAGGCCCCGCAGGCCCTCCGCCAGATCGCCCGGGCTCGCCGAACTCGTAGCCGACGGCCTCCTCGGCCTCGGCCATGTTGGGGGCGACCACCGCCGGCTGCGCGCGCAGGCCCGCACGCATCGGCTCGCCGTCGCTGTCGAGCACGACGGGCACGCCGGCGCTCGCGCAGCTCGGAGATCAGCCGCGCGTAGATGTCGGCCGGCGCACCGGGCGGCAGCGAGCCGGCGAGCACGCAGATGCGTGCAGCCGCGGGCGAGGTAGATGAGCCGATCGATGAACCGCTCGATCTCGGCCGCGGTGACCTCCGGCCCGCGCTGGTTGATCTCGGTCTGCTCGCCGGTGGTCGGGTCGACGACCGAGTAGTTGGTGCGCGAGTCGCCCGCGACCTCGACGAAGTCGTGGAGGACCTCCTCGGCCGAGAGCAGCTCGCGGATCCGCGAACCCGGTCGGGCCGCCGGCGAGGCCCGTCGCGATCACCGGCTCGCCGAGCGCCTTCAGCGCCCGGGCGACGTTGACGCCCTTGCCGCCGGGCGCCCGCGAGGACTCGACGACGCGGTGGCGATTGCCAAGCCGGAAGCGCGGCACCGCGACCGTGCGGTCGAGGGCCACGTTCAGGGTCACTGTGAGAATCAAGCGGCGGCGCCTTTCCTGCGCAGGGCGACGACGAGAGCGATCACGAGGAGAATAGAACCCAGAGCGATCAGGAGCACAGCCGTGACGCCGCCCACCTTCTCGAGCAGGCTCTTCTTGGTGACCGCGGCGGCGGCGAGCGCGGGCACGGTGCCGACGCGCCTGCCCTCCAGGCTCACCCGGGCCGTGCCGACCCGCTTCCCTCCGCGATCGGCCCCGAGACGGAGTCGGGGGCCGCGAGCTGGACGTCGAAGCTCTGCCCGCTCCGCGCCGTGGCCCGCAGCGACCGGCCCGCCTCGAGCGGCAACGTCGCGGGCTCGCCCTCGGCGACCGGAACGCTGCCCACGTCCTCCCCCCGCCGTACCGCCTCGCGCTTGCGGTACAGCGAGAAGCCGTAGTCGAGGAGCTCCTCGGAGTCGGCGTCGCGAGCTTCCTCCGAGGGAGCGTGCAGGACGGCCGAGATCAGCGGCACGCCCTTGCGCTTGGCCGAGGCGACGAGCACGTAGCCCGCGTCGAGCGTGTGCCCGGTCTTGATCCCGTCGACGCTCGGGTCGCTGAGCATCAGCGTGTTGCGGGTCTCGATCGTGCGCGGCTTCTCCCCGGTCTCGAGCGTCGCCTGCGGTTGGGCGACGATCCGGCGGAAGCGCCGGTCACGCATCAGCGTCCGCGCCAGCGAGACGAGATCGCGCGCGCTCGAGCCGTTGGCGGGATCGTCGAGCCCGATCGGGCGTGCTGTAGCTGGTATCGTCGAGCCCGAGCTTCTTCGCGGCCGCGTTCATCCGCGCGACGAAGCGCGGCACCGAGCCGGAGACGTCCTCGGCCAATGCGTAGGCGGCGTCGTTGGCGCTCGGCAGCATCATCGCCGTCATCAGGTCGCGGACCGAGAGCCGCTCGCCCGCGTCGAGCCCGAGCACCGACTCGCCGGGCGTCGCGTCGTAGCCCGGGGCCCTCACGATCTTTGAGAGCGGCAGGCTGTGCAGCGTCACGTAGGCGGTCATCAGCTTCGTCGTGCTGGCGATCGGCAGCGTCTCGTTGACGTCGTGGCCCGTGATCACGTGGCCGTCGCGGGCATCGATGACGATCCAGGCGGCAGCGTCGGGGTGCGGCGCAGCCCCGGCGCCGCCCTTGCCGCTCGCGCCCGCGGCCGGGGCGGCCGTAGCGACGAGCGCGCAGCCGAGCAGCAGGCAGAGTACGGATACGGCCGCGGCGAGCCGCGCAGTGCGTCGTCGGCGCTCCACGATCAGTGGAGCTTGAGGACCTGGCCGGTCGCGAGGGTCTGCGGATCGATGCCGGGGTTGAGACGCTCGATCCGTTTGACGCTGATCTGGTACTTGGCAGCGATCGAACTGATCGAGTCGCCGGCCTCGACCGTGTACTTCTTCGGGATCTCGCCGTGGTTCTTCGGAACCTGCTGCGTGGTCGTCGCCCCCGTGCCGGACGCGCTGTTGTCGACCGAGAGCGAGCCGGTAACGACCACGATCACGACCACGATCGCGCCGAAGAGCGCGATCAGCGCGATCACCCTCGCGATCAGCGAGCGCCTCGGCGGGTCGGGAAGGTAGCTGGCATCCGTCTCCATCCCCTTCGATGGTAGGGGGTGTGAGCCGCGGTCAGCGCGCCTTGTCCCGCGCTGCAAAGCCGCTTCCGCCGCGGGCGCGCAGACGCCTTACGCCGGGGCCCGCGCGGCCGGCGCCCGTCAGCACGGTGCCCGCCAACGGGAGATCCGAGAGCTCTCCGAGGGCGGCCCGAAGCTCGCTGCGGCGGGTTCTGCCCGAGCGGATCACGAGCAGGGTCTCGTCCGTCGCCTCGCTGAGCACCGTTCCCTCGGGCGCCGGCAACAACGCCGGGCCGTCGAAGATGACGAGATCGTAGACGCGCCGCAGCTGCCCGACCAGGGCCTCGAAGCGGGAGCCCGACAGCAGTTGCGCCTCCCCGCCCGAGGTCTCGCCGGCCGTCACGCATACGAACGTCGGGGCCGAGCCGTGGCCGTCGGCGCCGGCGCGGCCCACGACGGGGATCGCGTTGATCACCTCGCGCGGGCTTGACTCCCCCGCGAGGTAGTCGGCGAGGCCCGGTCCGGACTCGATCCCGAGCAGCCGGGCGAGCGCCGGGCGGCGCATGTCGGCCTCCATCAGCAGCACGCTGCGGCCGAGACCGGCCGCTGTCGCGGCGAGCCCGAGCGCGACGGTCGTGCGCCCCTCGGCCGGCATCGGGCTCGTGACCGCGACCGTGATCGACTCGGAGCCGCGATCGAGCCCGAGGCGCGCCGCGAGCACCGTGCTGCGATCGGCCAGCAGGGGCTCGAGCGCGAAGCTGCCGGGTTGCTCCGGGGCATCGGTGACCGCATCGCGGCGGCCGAGGAGCGAGAGCGGCTCGGCACCTGCCAGGGCCGCGACCTGGCCCGGGGTGCGCACGGGCCGGCGGCGCAGCTCCACGGCCCCGAGCGCCAAGATCGCCAGGGCGCCACCGGCGAGAAGGCCGATCAGGGCCCATAGCGGCGCCGAGCGGTCGCTCTCGGGCGCCGTGGGCATCTCCGCCTCGCGGCCCGCGCGGAGCGGATCGCCGGCGGCGAGCAGCGTGTTCACGTCGTCGAGCTTCGCCTGGTACCGGGCGGCGTCCTCGGAGAGCGGGTCGGCGGCGGCGATGTTCTCCTCCAGCCGCTTCGCGGCGCGCTTCAGGCGCCGCTTCTCGATCGAGGACGCGTACTCGACGACGGCGCCCGCATACGCGTTCGCCGCGGCGGCGGCATAGGCGGGGAAACCCGCTGTCGAGCGGACCACGAGCGCGCCGCCCCGGTCGCTGGTGCGGAAATCGGTCAGCGCCAGCAGGTCGGCGCCCGCAACGTCGCCGCCGAGGCTGGTGGCCGCGAGGTTCGCGACCTGCTCGGAGCGGGCCAGCTCGAGGAGTCGGTCCGTTGCGGCGCGGTCACTGCCGCCGACCACGCCCTCGCCGAGCGCGTCCGCCGCCTTGCCCCGATCGACCACGATCACCGTCGCCGTCGCCGCGTAGCGCGGCTCGTCGGCCAGCCCCCAGGCGAGGCCGCAGACGGCCCCGATCAGGGCGCAGGCGATGATCGGCCGCAGCCACGCGCGCAGCGCGGCCGCCAGCCCCGCGAGAGCCGTCACATCTCCTCCGGCGCGGCCACGCCGAGCAGGCTGAGGCTCGTTGCCAGCACCGCCTGCGTCGCAGCGCAGAGCTCGAGCCGGCGCTCGCGAACCCGCTCCGGCGCACCGACGACCGGGCAGTCGCGGTAGAAGGCGTGGAAGTCGGCGGCGAGCTCGCGCGACCAGGCCCCGAGCGAGTGCGGCTCGCGCCGCAACTCCGCCCGCTCGACCTGCGCGGGGAGCTCCAGCAGTCGCATCACCATCGCCTTCTCGCTCGGGTGCAGGCCGTCCATCTCGCCCGCCTGCTCCGCCCCCTCCGGCCCGGCGGCGTCGGGCTCGGCGGCACGGCGGAAGATGTTGGCGATCCGGGCGTGCGCGTACTGGACGTAGAAGACGGGGTTCTCGTTCGAGCGCTTGCGGGCCACGTCGAGGTCGATGTCGAGCGCCGTGTCGTGCGAGCGCTGGACGAGGAAGAAGCGGGCGGCGTCGACGCCGATGTCATCGACGAGTTCGTCCAGGGTCGCGAACTCCCCGCGCCGCTTCGACATCTGCGCGCGCTCTCCGCCCTCGAGCAGGTTCACGAGCTGCATGATCTCGATCTCGAGCGTGCCCGGCTCCGCTCCGAGCATGGTCATCATCGCCTGCAGGCGCGCGACGTATCCGTGGTGGTCGGCGCCGAGGACGTTGATCAGCAGCTCGTATCCACGCTCGAGCTTGTCGCGGTGGTAGGCGATGTCCGAGGCGAAATAGGTCGGATCGCCGCCGGCGCGGACGATCACCCGGTCCTTGTCATCGCCGAGATCGGCGGTGCGCATCCACAGGGCGCCCTCGCTCCGGTAGCTGCGCTCGGAGGAGGAGACGAGCTCGATCGCCTGCTGGAGCTTGCCCTCGTCGTGCAGCGCGCGCTCGGAGGCGAAGCGATCGAAGCGGACACGGAAGCGCTCGAGCGAGGCCTCGATCGAGGCCCGCATCAGCTCGACCCCGCGCCGGGCGAGCTCCTCCGGCGCGTCGGCGCCGAGCCCCTCCTCGGCGAGCTGTTCGGCGATCGGGATCAGGTAGTCGCCCTGATAGCCGCCCTCGGGGACCTCCGTGCCGGCGATCCGGGCCGCGATCGAGGCGCCCAGCAGGCGGATCTGCCCGCCGGCATCGTTGACGTAGTACTCGCGCTCCACCGGATGGCCGGCGAACTCGAGGATGCGGGCGAGCGAGTCGCCGTAGGCCGCGTGGCGGGCGCTGGCGACGGTGATCGGGCCGGTCGGGTTGGCGCTGACGAACTCGACCAGCGTGCGCCGCTCGCGGCCGGCTGCCACGCCTCCACCCCAGCTCGAGCCGCGCTCGGCGATGAGACGGGCGGCACCGGTGAACCAGTCGTCGGCGAGAAAGATGTTGACGAAGCCGGGGCCGGCGATCGCAACGTCGCGCAGGGCGGGTCCCAGGCGCTCGCGCAGGGCGGCCGCAAGCGGCTCGGCCGCCGCCCGCGGCTGCGTCGAGGCGAGCGGCGCAAGCAGCATCGCGGCGTTCGTGGAGAAGTCGCCGAACTCGGGCTTGGGGGGCCGCTCGAGCGTGGGCTCGATCGTCGCCCCGGGGACGACCTCGGCCGCCGCCGCGCGCACGGCTTCGTCCAACGCTCCGATCGGATCGCTCATCGGCGGGACTCTAGATACAACCCGCCGCGTGCCCCGTGGAGGTACATGCGCGCACCTGATCCGGACGGACGCGGCCGCGGCTGCTACCCGCTCGCGCTCCAGACGAGCTCGCGCAGCTCCTCCGCGGCGCCGGCGGGATCGTCTGCTCCGCAGACGCTGCGGGAGGCGGTGACCAGTGCCGAGGCGGGGCCGGGGGCGAAGGCGGGGCCCAGCGCGGCCGGCTCACCCCCCTGGGCGCCCACCCCCGGGAGCAGGAAGACGGCCCGCGGCATCAGCTCCCGCAGGCGGGCGATGAAGCGCGGCTCGGTCGCGCCCACCACCGCGCCGGCACCGCTCAGCCCGCCGGCGCCGGCGAGCCGGTCGGCAAAGCCCGCGACGACCTCGGCGAGGCGCTCGTGCAGGGGTTCGCCGCCGGCGAGCTCGAGGTCGAGGACATCGGCGGCGCCGGGGTTCGACGTGCGGACGAGCGCGAAGACCCCCGCGCCGGCGTCGGCTGCCGCCGCGACCAGGGGCTCGAGGGAGTCGCCGCCGAGCAGCGGATTGAGGGTGACGGCGTCGGCGCCGAGCCCGGCGACCTCGCCCCACGGCGTCGGCGTCGAGCCCAGCAGCGCGTCCGCGTAGGCGCGGGCTGAGACCGGCACGTCGCCGCGCTTGCCGTCGGCGATCACCAGCAGCCCCGCCGCGCGGGCCGCGGCGCAGACCTCCTCGAGGGCGGCCCAGCCGGGGGCGCCGAGCGCCTCGAAGCGGGCGAGCTGCGGCTTCACCGCGACGCAGGCCGGCCCCGCCTGCGTCGATCAGGCGCAGGCAGGTTGCAGCGGCGGCCGAGGCGGCGGCGGCCGCGGGGTCGGATTCGGTCCCCGGGCGCGCCGATGCCGAGCGCCAGGGCTCGGCATCGAACGCCGGGTCGAACCCGATGCAGACCTGGCTGCGGCGCTCTTCGACGAGCGCCGCAAGCCGGTCTGCGAACGGTGTCGGGGCTACTTGACGGCGTTCTTCAGCCCCGCGCCCGCGCTGAACTTCGGCACCTTGCCGCCGGGGATCGTGATCCGCTCGCCGGTGCGCGGGTTCACGCCTTGGCGCGGACCGCGCTCGTTGACGCTGAACTTGCCGAATCCGGTGAAGTTGACCTCACCGCCGGACTTGAGCGTGTTGACGATCGTGTCGAGCACCGCCTCAACGGCGTCCGAAGCGTCCTTCTTGCTGCCAATCCGCTCGTCCTCGGCAACGGCGTCGATGAACTCAGACTTGGTCACTGTTTGCCTCCTCGTGGGTCGTAAGCCGCGCCAATCTAACAACGGCGGTGGACGAAACCCGCTTGCAATGCCGGATTCCGCCGGATCGTCCGAAAAACGCGGCGCCTTTTCGGGTGCCTCGCAGCCTTATTCCCCACGCGGCGGCCTCCATGCGCCGCCGTCGGCAGACACCCGGGCGGGCCCGGGAACGGGGGCTCAATCGGTGACGGGGCGGATCCCGCGGACCGCCGCGTACCAGGTGCGCTCGGCGCAGGGCGGGCGGTCGAGCGCGTAGCGGCGAACGTCGGCGAAGCCGGCAGCGGTGAGCCACTCGACCAGGGTGCGGATGTTCGGGAGCCACCACGTGTAGTCGGTCTTGGTCGCTTTGAACTCGGCGACGGCGCGGCGTCGCGAACGCAGGCTCAGGTACGCGCTGATCGGCTCGAAGGTCCGGAACTCGCCCCCCGGCTTGAGCGCCGAGCGGACGTTGAGGAGGGCGTCGATCGGGTTCCGCAGGTGGGTCAGGATCGCGCCCACGTAGACCATGTCGAAGGGGCCGCCGACGCGCTCGGGCGCGAGCTCGTAGATGTCGCAGACGACGCGCTCGACGCTCGAGCCGAGCGCCCGCTTCGCGAGGCGGAAGCCCTCGCCGAGCACGAGCCCGTCCTGCGCCGCCTGGGCCTCGAGCCGCGGGCGGTGCACCGGCGGCCAGTCGGCGTCGGTGATCGTCTCCAGATCGGCGGTCGTCACCTCGGCCCCGCGCGCCTCCATGGCGAACGCCCAGAAGCCGTCGAAGGTGCCGATGTCGAGCACCTTCATCCCGCGCATGTCAGCGGGCAGGACCTTGTCGGCGGCCTTGCGCATGTCGATGTAGCCGGGCGTGACGACGCCGGGCGCGAGCTCGAGCGTGTGGTACCAGAGGTTCGGGTTGAGCTCGAGCGCCTCGCGCGCGAGCTCGGGGTCGCCCTCGGGCGGGCGCTTGCCCCCGGACGGAGAGGAAGGCGTTGCGGCGGTCACCCCGGGAGCGTATCCGCAGCCGGGGGGAGGTGAGGCCGGTTCCCGCCGCCGGTGGTACTTTCGCTCGCTCATGGCCGACGGGCGCGAGCAGATGGGGAGCTACTGGGACGAGCGCGCGCGCGAGAACTCGCTCTTCTTCATCAACAACTCGCTCAGCTACCGGGAGACCGACCCCGAGGCGTTCTGGGCGAGCGGCCCGCACGACGTCGATGCGGTGCTGGGTGCGCTCGGCGTCGAGATCGCCCCCGATGACGAGGTCGTCGAGATCGGCTGCGGGATCGGTCGCATGACCCGGCCGATGGCGGCCCGCGGGCACAACGTCCGCGCCCTCGACGTCTCCGCCGAGATGCTCGCCCAGGCCCGCCTCGAAAACCCGGCGCTCGACAACGTCGAGTGGATCCAGGGCGACGGCACGACCCTGAGCGGGATCGACGACGCCAGCGCCGATGCCTGCCTCTCCTACGTGGTCCTGCAGCACATCCCCGACCCCGACGTCACCCTCGGCTACATCCGCGAGATGGGGCGGATCCTGCGCCCCGGCGGCTGGGCCGCCTTCCAGGTCTCCAACGACCCCGACGTGCACCGCCCGCGTGAACAGCGCGGCCTGCGGCAGCGGCTGCGCGTCGTCTTCGGCCGCGCGCCCCGCGGCCAGAAGCACGACGCCTGGCTCGGTTCCGCCGTCAGCGTCGAGCAGGTGCGGGAGGCCGCCGACGCCGGCGGCATGGACATCGAGCGGACCAGCGGCGAGGGGACCCAGTTCTGCCTCGTTTTGACCCGCAAGCGCGGCTGAGCCGCCGGCGCCCCCCGACGGGCTACAGGTAGCCCAACAGCTTCATCCGCTCCTCGAGCTTCGCCCGCTCCTCGTCGCTGATCTCGCCCGAGGGCGGCGGTACCGCGTCGGCGGGGGCGGGGGCGGGCGGGCCCTCCCCCTCCGCCGGGCCCTCGGCGGCGGCCAGCGCGGAGCGCAGCCGGCCGAGGACGTCGGCCGGCACCGCGGCATCGGTCGCCGCCGGATCGCGCGGCTCGAGCTCGAGCGGATCGTCTTCGAGGTCGAGGAGCTGCTCGGCTCCGTCCCGGTCGAGGAGCTTCCAGCGGCCCTCGGCGTCGGTGGCGCTTCGCAGCCGCGCCGTGATCCTCTCCCCCGCCTCCTCCGGCAGCCCCCAGAGCTCGAGCGCCTTGCCGACGCGGGGGTCGCCCGGACCGGCGGGCGGGTCGAACTGGGCGACGGCGATCCCGGGCTCCCCCGGCGCGCGCTCGTAGGGGTGCCCGGAGACGCCCGCGGCCTCGCAGAGCAGCGCCGGCAGCGAGGCGAGCGTGAAGGCGCCTTCGGGAGCGTCGAAGGGGCCGGCGGCCGCGAACGGGAGCCGGATCAGGCGCCGGTCGAGCGAATAGGCGTGACCCATCAGGCCCCCCTCGCCGAAGTTCTCACCGTGATCGGAGGTGACGATCACGATCGTCTCCTCCAGCACGCCGCGGCGGTCGAGGTCGTCGAGCACCCGGGCGAGCCAGTCGTCGAGCAGCCGGATCGCGGCGGCGTAGAGCGTGCGCATCCGCTCCAGCGCCGCGGCCGGGACGTCGAAGCCGCCCGCGCACGCCCGCCACACCTCCCCCATCGTCAGATGGCGGCGCGCCTCCGCCGCCGAGCGCGCGCGGTCGAGGGGGCCGAGCGGGTTGTAGGGGCGGGGCGGAAGGTACGGCGAGTGCGCCTCGACGAGGTTGACGAAGGCGTAGAAGGGCCGGTCGTCGCCGGCGCCTTCGTCGAGGAACCCGGAGAGCGCCGCCGCGGCCTCGGCGGCACCGTCGTCGACCCGGGCGCGGACGCCCTCGGCGAGCCAGCGCAGCCGTGAGCGCAGCCCGCCCTCGCTCATCTCCGCCTGGCGACGGGTGTCGATCGCCGCGAAGCTCTCGAAGCCGGTCTCGAATCCCGTGTGCGGTCCGATCCACAGGTTCGAGCTGACGGCGCCGGTCCGATAGCCGGCGGCGCCGAGCACCGACTGCAGCAGCCGGTCGGCGCGGCTCTCGAGCTCGGGCCGGCAGCCGTCGGGGCGGCTGCCCGGCGCCTGCAGGAGCCCGACGTCCGCGGGCAGCAGCCCCGTGAACAGGGCGGCGTGAGAGGGCACCGTCCAGGAGGCGTTCGCGTGGGCCCGCGGATGGGCCCAGCCGCGGGCGGCTAGATCCGCGAACGCGGGCGAGCTCCCGGGCGCGGCCCCGTAGGGCTCGAACGCATCGGCGCGGGCGGTGTCGAAGACGATCACCAGGATGTTCGGCCGCTGCGCCATCCGCCGGCGATCGTAGTCGTGTGGGTGCCCGACGGCGCCGCATCGGGTACAAACGCACGCCATGGACGGACAGCAGAGCGGCGCCGCCACGCCGGGCCCGGCAGCCGCCGACGCCCGGGAGCTGATCGCCTCGAACCCCGCCTGGTACCACGTGCTCGAGCTCGGCCCCGGCCTGCTGACCCCGGGATGGTTCGACCTGCGGCCGGTCGTGGAGCTGATGCCGTGGCCCGACGTCGTCGGCAAGCGCTGCCTCGACGTCGGCCCCTACGACGGCTACCTCTCCTTCGAGCTCGAGCGCCGCGGCGCCGCCGAGGTGCTCGCGGTGGACATCGGCGATGCCGCCGAGTGGGACTGGTCGCTGTGGGAGCGGCGCTCGGGCCCGCTCGCGATCTCCAGCGACGGCGAGACCCGCACCGGCCGCGGCTTCGAGATCGCGCGAGAGGTGCTCGGCTCGAAGGTCGAGCGGCGTCCGCTGAGCGTCTACGACCTCGCGCCGGAGACCGTCGGCAGCTTCGACGTCGTCGTCTGCGGCAGCCTGATGCTGCACCTGAAGAATCCGCTCGGCGCGCTCGAGCGGATCCGCAGCGTCTGCACCGGCCACTTCCTCTCCGCCGAGCAGATCGATCCGCTGCTGACGGCCGTGATGCGCGGCCGTCCGTCCGCCGCCCAGACGGGCGGCCGCAACTGTCAGTGGTGGATCCCCAACGCCGCCGCGCACCGGACGATGGTCGCCGCAGCGGGCTTCGAGATCGAGCGCACGACGAAGCCGTACGCGATCCCGCTCGGACCCGGCCACCGCAGCGCCGGCGCCCGTCCACGGCTACGCGAGCGGCTGCGGCAGCTGCCCGGGCGCGTCGTCACTGGCGGGCACGGGGTGCCGCACGCCGCACTGCTGGCGCGGCCCGGGGAGATCGAGGAATGAACGAGCCGGACCCGACGGGGGCCGCTTCGGGGCTGCCGGCGCCGCCGGCGGGCGCACGCAACCTCGTCGTCGTCGTGCTCGACAGCCTCCGCTACGACTCCTGGGTCGAGGCGGCGCCCGCGAGCCTCGCCGCGCTCGGGCCGGTCGAGCGGCGTTGGAGCTACGCGAGCTGGACCGCTCCCTCCCACTACAACCTGCTCATGGGCCTGCTCCCGCACACGAGCCCGCAGGCCGTCTACGCCTCCGAGTACTACAAGGAGGACTTCCTCCGCTACTCGGAGCGGCTCGGGGTCGAGGGAATCGAGTTCCGCAAGATGCTGCCGGCCCTGTACATCCCGACCTATCTGCGCAACACGCTCGGCTACCGGACCGAGGCGATGGTCTCGATGCCCGTCCTCAACCCGCACACGTGCGTGAACCGCGACTTCGACAGCTACGAGCTGATGCCGGCGCACAACGACATGGCGGCGATGCTGCCGAAGCTGAGCTTCAGCGACGAGCGCCCGAGCTTCTATCTGCTGAACGTCGGCGAGACGCACTACCCCTACGCGCTCCCGGACGAGGACCCGAGCGAGTGGCCGCGGATCTCAGGCGTACACGGCGTCTTCAAGCGGCTCGACGATGCCCCCGGCGGCGGCGACGCGCGCGAGTTCTTCGACACGTCGAAGATGCGCGAGCTGCAGGACCGCCAGATCCGGGCCGTCTCCTACCTCGACGGCCTCTTCGCCCGGCTCTTCGACAGCCTGCCCTCCAACACGTGGGTCATCGTCACCTCCGACCACGGCGAGCTGTTCGGCGAGGAGCGTTACTTCGGCCACGGTCCGGTGATGCACGAGAAGGTCTTCGAGGTGCCGTTCGTGGAGGGGCTCGTGCCGTAGGCGGCCCCGCGGCGTCGCGGGTGCAGGCCAGGGGACGGAGACGTCGCGAGAAGTGGCGAGCCCCGAGCGATCCTGACTTGTGGGGCCGAGCGCCCGTCAACCGAGCACCGCGAAGCGGCGCATGAGGCGCGAGCACTCGTCACGATCGGCACATGCGAGGGTGGTCGTCACCGACCGGCGGAGGAAGCGGCTCTGCGGCGGCCGAGCGCGAGCAGATCGTGCAGGCGGGGGAGCGGCGCTCGGCGCAGATCGAATCGCTGCGGGCGGTCGCGGCGGTCGCGGTGCTGATCGCGCACTGCTACAGCTTCACTCACCCCGGCGCCATCGGTGCGGCGGCAGCGCAGGGCGATCTGCTGGTAAGGCTCGTGACCATCGGCCACGCCGGCGTCTTTCTGTTCTTCGCGCTCACGGGCTACCTGCTGTTCTGGCCCTTCGCCAGGCACTACTTCGGGGATGGGGACCCGATCGCGCTGGGCCCCTACGCGCTCAACCGCGCCTGCGGATCGTCCCGCTGTATCTGGTCGCGATCGTCGTCGTCACGGTGCTGGCGAACCACGGCGGCACCCTCAGCCTGTGGCTGCACGACCTGACCCTGACGCAGAACTTCTCGCACCTCACCGCCTCCGCGGTTGACCCGCCGATCTGGTCGGTGGTCGTCGAGATGCACTTCTACGCGTTGCTGCCGCTGCTCGCCCTGCTGATCGCGACGGTGGCCGGCGGGCGGCTCGCTCGCGCCATCGTTGCGATCGTCGGGCTCGCCGTGCTCGCCCACCTCGCTCGCTCCTTCCTCGTCGTCGGCGACGCGGACCCCTACGGCATCTGGCGGCTCAACCTGCCGGGCACGTTCGTGTTCTTCACACCCGGTCTACTGCTCGCGGCGCTGCGCCTGCGACTGCAGGACCGCGACCCCGCGTGGACGCGAACAACGCTGGGCGCGTCCGACGCTTGGCTGCTCTGTGCTCTCGGCCTGACCGCGCTCAGCATCTTGCGACCACAGGTGGAGGCGCTCGCGGTGCCGTTCGCCTGCTTCTTCGCCGTTGGCGGCTGTGTGCTGCCGCTGCGGCGCGGCCGCCTGACCGCCTCGCTGCGGTGGAGGCCGCTCGCCGCGCTGGGGATCGCCTCCTACAGCCTCTACATATGGCACGTGCCGTTGATCATGTTCGTCCGCGACAGCCTCGGTGTCGGCAGTTTCCGTGGGGCGGTCCTGATCGCGGCTCCCCTCGCGGTCGCCGCCGCCTTTGTCAGCTACCGGCTGATCGAGAGCCCCTTCCTGCGCCTGCGGCGCCAGTGGGCCTCAAGCGCGGCCCGCAAGGAGACGGCGCCCCGAGCGCCCAGCGAGCAGGGCCTTTCCGCCGCGACGCCTCGGTCAACGGCCGAGGCATAGAGCGGGCCGGGCCGGGTCAGCCGGAGGGTGGTGCCGTGCCCCGGAGCGGGCCGACCCGCGACCAGCGCTCCAACCCGGGTCGCGTGGGCTCAGCTCAGCGCCTGGGAGTAGATCGCCTCGAAGGCGTCGAGCGCCTTCGAGATGTCGAAGTCGCGGGCGCGGGCGCGGCACGCCTCACGGGTGCCGTCGGCGTCGCGGAGGTCGATCGCCTCGGCCATCGCGCGGGCGAGGTCGTCGGCGTCGTCGGGTTCGAACAGCCGCCCGATCGCCTCGTCGGTGACGATCTCCGGACACGCCCCCGAGCGGGCGGCGACGACGGGCGTTCCAGCGGCCAGCGACTCGACCAGCACCAGACCGAAGGCCTCGTCGACGGAAGGCAGGACGCTGATGTCGGCACCCGCGTAGACGCGGGCCAGCTCCGCGGTCTCCGACGCCTCGACCCAGCTCACGCCCTCGGGTCGCTCGGGCGCCTCCCAACTGAAGATGAGCGGGTCGCGCGGGCGCACGATGCGCAGCTCGGCGCCGGGATGCTGCTCGCGCAGCTTCGCGAACGCCTCGAACAGCAGATCCGCCCGCTTGCGCGGGTCCTTGAGGCTCGCGGCGCAGACGATCACGGGTCCCTCCCCCTCCTCGCGCGGGGGCGGGGAGACCTCGAAGTCGTCGCAGACGACGCCGCCGGGCACGACCTCGGGCTCGGCGAGCAGATAGCGGCGCACGCCCTCGGCGGCCGCTTCGCTCAGCACGGTGGTCGCCGCCGCCTCCTGCACGAGGCCGAGCTGCATCTCGAGCCGGTAGCGGCGCTCGACCAGGTACTGGCGCACGGGGATCCCGTGGATCGTGAACACGAACGGCGGCCCGCCGAGCCGCTTGCGCGCGAGCGAGGCGGACCAGGCATCGGTCGGAAAGAAGGCGTGGGCGATCTCGTAGTCGCCGCGCCACAGCCTGTAGGCGGTCGAAGGGACCTCGGCGATGTGGTCCTCGTACCAGCGCAGCGGCCGCATGTACGGCGGGCGCCAGTTGCGGACCACCCGGAAGCCGTCCTCCTCGGCGCTCGACGGGCTGCCCGGGTGGCTGGTGATCAGGGTGAGCTCGTGCCCGCGGGCGGCGAGACCGGCGGCGAGGTCGTGGATCAGCCGCTCGGAGCCGCGGCGGACCTCGGGCCAATAGGTCGGGTGCAGGAAGGCGATGCGGGTCATGGACGGCGCAAAGTACCTCAGGTGGCGGCCCCGACCCGCGGTTGTCCCGGTTGCGGGGCGCGCCGGGTCGCGGCGCGCAGATAGCCGAGCGCCTCGCGGAGGAGGGTGCGCTCGAAGAACGCCGTCGCGGCGATCGTGAGGACGACGTAGAGCGCCAGCTCGACCGCGAACCGCACGGTGCTGTAGCCATCGGGGCCGGCGAGGCGCAGCGCGAGGACGCCGGCGATCGGCAGCACGGAGGGCAGCAGCGAGCGGATCGTGTGGCGGACGAGGTGAAATCCCGGGAAGAGCCTGCGCAGGTAGTAGTCGCGCGTGATCAGCTGCGCGACGGTTGCCGCGGCCATTCCATAGGCGTAGCCCATCGTGCCGACCGTGACCATGAGCGGTGCCGTGACGACGAAGAAGACGGCGGTGGTGACGACGGTCATCGTCGCCAGCGGCTTCGTGTTGCCCCGCGCCTGGTACATCGTGCTCCAGGCCGCGGCGACCGTCGCAAAGCCGAAGATGAGGCCGAAGACGCGCAGCAGCGGCACCGCGGGCTCCCACTCCGAGCCGAGCGCCAGGTGGACGAAGTCGCCGGCGAACAGCGTCAGCGCGAAGCCGAACGGCAGCGCCCACATGAGGCTGATCCGGTTCGCCTTCTCGAACGTCTCGCGCAACAGGTCGAGGTTCTCGCGGCGCGCGGCGACGGCCGGGTAGAGCGTGTTGTTGAGCAGCGTCTCGATCCGCGTGCCGAAGGCGGCGACGTTGCCGGCGAGTCCGATCACGCCGACCGCGGCGATCCCGATCGCGGCGTTGCCGATGATCAGCGCTCCCTGCACGATCGCGAGGCTGCCGATGCCGTTGATCAGAAGCGGCCACGAGAACGACACGTACTCGGAGAGCGTCGCCCGCTCGAAGCGCCAGCGCAGGCGGTAGGGGCTGACCGCGATCGCCACCACGGCGGAGGAGGCGGAGCCGATCAGCGACCCGATCACGAGCGCCCAGATGCCGCCCCCCGCGACGAGCAGGGCGAGCGTGGCGACGGTGGTCACGACCGGGTCGATCGCCTCCAGGGACCGCTGCCGGGCGTACTCCATGCGCCTGTAGAAGACCCAGATCGGGGACTGGAAGGCGGAGACGAGCAGCGACAGCGACAGCGCCAGCGCGGGCAGCAGCGCGTCCGGCTGCCCGTAGATGACGTACGCGTAGATCGGGATCGCGACGACCGCGATCACGTAGAAGATCCCCGAGTAGGCGAGCTCGAGCGTGAAGGCCTTCTGGAAGGCGGCCTCCTGGTCGGGCTCCCGCTGCTGGACGAACTTGTCCGAGATCCCGATCTGCTTCAGGAACGCGATCGTGATCAGGGTCGTCAGCACGAGCCCCCACAGGCCGTACTGCTCGGTCGTCAGGAAGGCCGCGAAGGCGACGTTGCGGGCGAGCCCGATCACCGCGAGCCCGATCCGGAAGGCGGTGTTGACGAGCACGCCCTGGGCGGTGCGGACCCGCAGCCCGCCCTCGGGATGGATGGTCTCCTCGGCGATCTCGTCGGCGACCGCACCGACCTCCTCGGTCATCGCGCCTCGGCCTCCTTCGCCGCGGGTCGAGCTCGCGCGGCTCGCGGCCTGCCGGATCGCCGGCGGCGAGCACGTGCAGCCGCTCGACGAGCCCGCCGCGGACGAGCGCGGTCAGGGCGAGGTCGGTGCGGGTGCCGTCGCCGTAGACGATCGCGAGCGAGCTCGAGGTGATCCCGTCCTGGGAGATCCCGCTCCAGCCTTCGCTGACGGCCTGCGCCCGGAACACCCGCGCGGCGAGCTCGACGAGCGCCGCCCGGGCCCTCTCGCCCTCGGCGACGAGATCGCCGGCGCCGGTGCGCAGCTCGAGCCGGAAGTTGGGATGCGTCAGCCGCGCCACCTCCCCGGCGTCGCCGCGCCGGGCGGCCACGACCAAGCGTCTGGGCGAGCTCCTCCTCGCCCCCGCGTCGCCCTTCGAGCCGGCGCCCGAGCTCGCGCGCCCGGCGGCCGAGCGCCCCGAGCGGCGCCCGCCGCCGGCTGCTCGGGCTCCCGCCCGCGGCCGCCGCCGACGGCCTGGACGGCCGGGGTGCCGGAGCCGGGCGTCGCGGGCTTGCCGAAGCTGCTGATCCGCTCCCGCGAGGCCGCCTCGAGCCGCTTCCGCGCCTCCGCGTCGACCTCGAGGCCGAGCCCGGCGAGCAGGCCGGCAACGACCCCGACGGGATCGGCGGCGAGCTCCTCGTAGGTGAGCTCGACGTAGGCGCCCGGCGGCGACGACCGCGCCCGCCGTCGCCCGGACGGCGTCGACCGCCTGCCGCCACCACTCCGCGGCGCTCGGCCTCGTCGCAGTCGGTCCACGGCGCCCGCAGCAGCGAGCGGACGACGGCGTCGCGCTCGCGGACGACGTGGACGTAGGTCGGCGTCGGGATAGATCGGCGAGCTTGCGCCTCCATCACCTCCCGCGGCCCGAAGCGTGGCAGCGGCGTCTTCTCGACCACCCGCGGACGCTCCGGGCTTGACCCGTTCCCGCATCGTCGTCGAGCACCCCGTCGCAGAGCTCGCGCACGAGGTCTGTCGAGCTCGGCTCGGCGTCGACGTAGTTGGAGAGAAAGCCCTCGTACGGTCGCTCGCGCGCGTGGTTGTCGAAGAGCGCCCCGACCCCCCGGTCGAACAGGTGCGACTCGGCGACCGTGCCGGCGATCTCGGGATGCGTGGCGAGCATCGAGACGAGCAGGGTCGTGCCGCTGCGCGGCGCCCCCTCGACGAAGATCACCCGCCCGCGCAGTGGGCTCGAGGCGATGCTCAAAGGACGAGCTCCCTGCTGGCGGCGCTCGAGCGCAGCCGCGGGCGGCGACCTCGACCGAGTCGAGCGTGCCCTCGACGGCGATGTCCGCAGCGAGCCGGAAGGCCCCGATCGGGCTGAGCGGGTTCGGGTTGCGCAGGCGCTTGGCGACCCGGCCCATCACGTAGGGGTAGGCGGCGAGCGCGGCCAGCAGCGCGGCTGCGTCGCCACAGCAGCGCCCCGGCGAGGGCGAGCACGACCTTGGCGTGCTCCTCGGAGACGAACGTGCGCAGGTAGAGCTCGTCGCGCTGCGACGGGCCAGCGGGCGAGCAGCGCCGGCTCGCCCGACAGGCCGGGCGGCGTCCTCGACCGCCTGCCCGAAGGAGCGCACGTGGACGGCGTGCCAGACGACCGCCTCGTCGACGAACACCCCCTCCGCCCCGGCGGCGAGCGCGCGCAGGCCGAGGTCGGTGTCCTCGCAGTGGAAGGCGAGCGCCTCGTCGAAGCCGCCGAGCCGCTCGAGCAGCGCGCGCGGGTAGGCGATGTTGCAGGTGCGGAACCAGCGGTCGGGGCCGATCACGTGGATCGTGCGGGCGATCCCGTAGTGAGGTGGCCCTCGTCGGGATCGGGCTCGGTGCGGCCGAAGACGAAGCGGTCGCCGCGCGGCGTGCCGCGCATGGCCCTCCGCGGCGTCGAGCATGCGCTCGAGCCAGTCGGGCGCCGGCCGGCAGTCGTCGTCGGTGAACGCGACGAGCGGCGCCTCGGCCGCACGCCAGCCGATGTTGCGCTGCACGGAGATGTTCGCCTCCGGGCTGTCGAGGAAGCTGACGCCGCAGGCCGCCGGGCGGGGTCGTGCGCGGCCCCGCGTCCGGCGAGCGCACCGCGACCACCTCGAACCGATCGAGCGGCAGCGTCTGCGCGGCGAGCGCGTCGAGCGCGAACGACAGCCTCGTCTCCCGCCGGTGGGTCGGGATCACGACGGATACGAGCGGTGCGTCGGACATCTCCTTCGCGCCAGGGTAGTCGCCCGCGCGACGAGATTCAGCCGGTTGTGCAGCCGTCCGCGTGCGGGTGCCCGGCAGCGCCCGGCCAGCTCGCAGTAGGCCGGCTTCGGCGTGAAGTCCGGCCCACGGCCGACGATCCCGAAGCCCTCCTCGGGCCGGACTCGAACCCGAGGGCGGGCGGTCGACGAGCGTGTAGATCGAGGATCGCGGCCACATCGGGGGTGTGGCTGCAGCTCGTGGATCGTGCGGACCAGCGCCTTCGCCTGAAGGTGCTCGGAGGTGGTCACGCCGTCCGGCCGTTGACGGCCGTTGTCGAGACCCCGGTCTCGGTAACCCACATGCGGCAGGCCGGACAGCGCCGGGTCCCCGGCCGCGATCGTCGTGCGCGCGGAGGCGAGCGTCTCGTCGAAGCGGCCGTCCGGGATCGGTAGCCCGGCGAGCTCGTTGAGGCCCGCGGTAGGGATGCACGGCGATCGCCACGCGCGGATCGCGGAGAGCGATCCCGGCGTCGCGCGCCGCCGCGAGAAGCGCGCCGAGCCATTCGGTGATCGCCTCGCTTCCGCGCCTTCTGCGCCTGCTCGAGCGCGAGCGCCTGGCCGCCGACAGGATCGGGGTCGCGCGGCAGCGACCCGGCGGTGCTCCGCAGCGCGCGGCGCGTACAGGCGCGCGTAGGCCTCGCGTCCGGCGACCGCCGGCCCAGTTGTCGCCAGGTTCGGCTCGTTCCAGATCTCGATCGCAGCCGCGTCGCGGTAGCGGGCCGCGACGGCGCGGCACGAACGGGCCGAGTCGGCGAGGTGCTCGGCCGCCGGCGGGCAGATCCCGCTGCAGCCCTCGCTCCGGGCCCAGGCCGGGGCCCCGAGCAGCATCGGCAGAGGCGCGATCCCCTGCGCGCGCAGCGCGCCGACGAGCTCGTCGCACGGCGCTCCAGTCGTAGCGGGGCGGACCGACCGGCGGCGGCTCGCTGCGGCTCCACCTCCTCCCAGCGCAGCGTGAAGCGCCCGACCTCGGCGCCGGCGCCGCCGCTCGAGCCGCGCGAGCTCGGCGGCATCGGCGCGACCCCTCGTAGGGAAAGATCGGGCTGCCGTCGGAGAAGCCGAAGAGCGAGTCGTCTCCACGCGCGTCGGCCCCGGCGGGCGCGGCGCCGGGACCGCGAGCGTCCAAACGCAGCGAGCAGGCCGCGCGCACGCGAGGCCGAGCCGGCCCGGCGCCCTCCTCACAGGACCAGCTTCCGCTTGCGCAGGCTCGTGCGCAGGCGCATCGCGACCTCGGTGCCGTCGACGAGGGCGCCGCTGACGATGTCGACGCCGAGCCGCGCGAGGCCGATCGGGCGTGGCAAAGCCCGGCTGCAGCGGCCGCTTCGCGACCTTGTGGATCACGTACGGGTAGGCGCCGAGCGCGGCGAGCGCGGGCCGCCGGGTGACGGCGCCGGCCAGCAGGCCGGCCGCCGCGAGCGTCACGCGCGCGTGCTCCTCGCCGATGAACAGCGCCCATGTAGAGCTCGTCGCGATGTTCCGGGTGGCGGGCCAGGACCTCGGCCTCGGCGTGGCGCTGGGTCGCGTCGCGCAACGCCGCCCGCAGCGAGCGCACGTGGACGGCATGCCAGACGACCGCCTCGTCGACGTAGACGAGCCGGGCGCCGACCCCCTCCGCACGTAGGCCGAGATCGGTGTCCTCACCCCAGAAGGCGAGCGCCTCGTCGAAGCCGTCGAGGCCGCTCGATCAGATCCCGGGGCAGCGCCAGGTTGCAGGTCGGGTACCAGCGGTTGGGCCCGTACACCTCCATCGAGCGGGCGAGGCCCCCGAACAGATGCGCCTCGTCAGGGTCGGGCTCGGTCCGGCCCTCGAGCACGACGGCCGCGCCGGGCACCTGCGCGTGCGCGTCGAGCGAGCGCGCGAGCCAGCCCGGCGCGGGCCTGCAGTCGTCGTCGGTGAAGGCGATGAGCGCCCCGCGGGCCTCCTGCCAGCCACGGTTGCGGCGCATCGCGGGGCCGGGCGCGGGCTGGGTGATGAAGCGGACGTCGAGATGCTCGGGGATCGCCCAGGGGTCGGACCGTCCGCGTCGCGGACGACGAGCACCTCGAAGCGGGATGGCTCGAGCGTCTGCGCGGCGAGCGCGTCGAGCGTGAAGGCGAGCCGCGTGTCCCGCTTGTAGGTAGGGACTACGACTGAGACATCGGGGTCCACGTGCGCGACCGTTTGTAGCATCCGGCCCGATGTCGTCCGCCGCCTGCGAGATCACCGTGGCGGTCGCGACCCGGGCCCGGGCCGAGCGGCTCGGGCGCCTGCTCGACTCGCTGGAGCGTCAGACGCTGGCGCCGGAGCCTTCGAGGTGCGTCGTCGCCGTCGACGGGCCCGACCCGGAGACGGAGGCGCTGCTGGCCGAGCGCGGGGAGCGCTCCACGCTCCGGCTGCGGGCGGTGCCGCTCGCTCGCTCGCTGGGCCCCGCGACCGCCCGCAACGCGGCGTGGCGCGCGGGGGCGGGGCGCCTCGTCGCGTTCACCGACGACGACTGCGAGGCGCAGCCGGGCTGGCTGGAGGCTGTGCTCGCCGCCGAGCGCACGGCGCCGGGATCCGTGATCCAGGGTCCGACGCGGCCGAACCCCGCCGACGGCCCCGAGCGGGGGGCGTTCGTGCGCACGCAGCGGATCGAGGGGCCGAGCGACTGGTACCAGACCTGCAACATCACCTATCCGCGCGACTTGCTCGAGCGGCTGGGCGGCTTCGACGAGCGCTTCACCGAGGCCGCCGGCGAGGATGCCGACCTCGGCTGGCGCGCCCGTCGTCGCGACACGGCGTTCGGCTGGGAGCCGGAGGCGGAGGTGCTGCACGCGGTCGATGACCTCGGACCGCTCGGGTATCTGCGACTCGCCCGCCGCGGCGCCGACTCGGCGCTCATGTTCAGGCGCCATCCGGAGCTCCGCCGCTCGCACCGCCTATGCCGGGATCTTCTGGAAGCGGGCACACGCTCGGCTGCTGCTCGCCGCGTGCGGCGTCGCCGTCGCGCTCGCCCGGCGCCGCTGGATCGCGCTGCTGGTGGCGCTCCCCTACCTCAAGGGCCTGCGCGGTCGGGCGCGGGAGCGCGACGCCTCCGCGGCGTTGCTCGCCCCCTACCTGGTGCTCTACGACGTGGTCGACCTCACGACCGCGGCGCGGGGGTCGGTCCGCCACCGCGTGCCGATGCTCTGAGCCGTTCCCCGCGCCGCCGCAGCGCCGCGCCGGCGAGCTGAACGCTGTTCGCGGCACGCGTCGCGACGCCGCGGCGCCCGGGCTCGTAGACGAGCAGGTGCGAGCGCTGCCAGTAGACGCGACAGCTGCGCAGGCGCCCGACCGCTGCCGCATGCGAGCGCAGCTCCGCGATCGGCAGCTCGTAGTGGAGGTCGAGGTCGTCTGCCGCTGGTTCGAGCAGGTTGACCGCGACGAGGTCGGCGCGCGACTCGAGCTCGCCGAGGAAGGCCAGCGGGTCCCCGACGTGTTCGATCACGTCGAACGAGTAGGCGGCGTCGAAGCCTCCCGGGACCTCCCGCTCGAGGTCGTGGACCGGCGCCTCGAGACCGCGCGCCGCCAGCCTCCAGCGCAGATACTCGGTGCTCGGGTTGGCGAAGTCGGCGAACTCGACCCGGTAGCCGGCCTCCAGCAGCATCAGCCCGTCCGAGCCGATCCCGCATCCGTAGTCGAGGATGCGGGCGCCCGGCTCGAGCCGCCCGGTGAGCTCGCGGAGATACGGGAGCTTCGTCGGCGTCATCGCGAACGCCGTCAGGTTGTAGAGGTAGGTCTCCGACTCGCGGTAGAACGACTCCTCGTCTTCGGCAGCGGCGAACTCCTCCTGCAGACGCTTGTCGGACTGGCGCAGCGCGACGAGGTCGAAGGTGTCGCCGAGGTACTCGCGGAGCTCCGCTTCCTCGCGCGCGGGTTCGTGGAGCATCGCGGCCTTCGGCACGAGCCGAGAATAACCGCGGCGGACCGAGGCGGCTCCGGTCTCGGTGACCCCGGTACGTTGGCGCCCGTGGACGAGGCGCCGGCACCGTCAAGCCCCGAGCGCGAGATCGGCGGGAGTCACTCTCGGCAGTGGTACCACACGATCGAGTGGCGCCCGGGAGTCTGACGCCGGCATGGTTTGACCTTCGCGAACACGCCGACCTGGTCGCTCCCGGCCGCCTGAGGGCAAGCGCTGCCTCGACATCGGCACCTTCGATGGCTTCTGGGCCTTCCCATGGAGAGCGCGAGTCGCGGAGGTCGTCGCGGTCGACGTGCTCGATCCGCACAGTTGGGACTGGCCGGCGGCCGCCGACGCGCTGCGACCGAGGCCGCGGGCACGCGCAAGGGCCGGGGCGAAGGCTTCGAGCTCGCCAAGCCGCGCTCGGCTCCTGGGTCGAGCGTCACGAGCTCTGCATCTACGAGCTCGACCCGGAGCTGCTCGGCAGCTTCGACATCGTCATATTTGTAGTAAACAGATCAAGGAAACCATTCGATTGGAATTGCACTTGGAAGATGTCAAATGCAGTTGAAAAAGCATTTAATGTGGGTCTTGATAATCACACGGCTACATTAAAAGGCGTTGTTTCTCGTAAAAGAAACAAATTGTTCGAAGTTTTAAACAGACACAAGTATCACTTTAATGACAAAAAGGGACTTCATAGAGATCAATCACAGAGTCCTCTTTTTCTCGTGGCAACTATTAACACACTCCTCGAGATCTTACTATTCACATAATATACCATAGCAATTTCATCACAATTGTGTAACTTAGGACAATTTTATAGTCTTTCCATGTCTTCTGCATCGTATCCTTTACAGTAACCTCAAAACCACATTTTTTAGAAAAAACTCCACTCTATATGTTAAAGAAATCAGTTTATCTATTGTCGTTAATACGTTCAATTTTTACTTTTATTTGATCGACTAACAATTTACCGATTCCGGCCTTTTCTATTGAATCATCTACAACGAGTGAGCGAATCTCGGATAAATCTTTATCTAAAATATTATACTTGCATATGAATGACTTCATCATCAACGACTGCAACAAAAATTGAAAATATATTTTGGATTAACGAATTTTTGTTTCTTGCAAAACAATTCCTTTGTTTGAATAAATATTAATTAATTCATAAAGACTATCAGATCCTTAATTTTCGCCCTTCTGATTTCAATCATTATTTCCATCACCTTTACACGATTAACTTTAATTGATTTTATCATACCTAGATTATTAAATGTCAATATTTTAATTAATACTTATAATTATAAGTTTATAACCAAAAAAACAACTAAGCATTTATACTTAGTTGTTTTTTAAAAATTAAGCTTCGAATACTTCTACTTTCTCCATAACATCGCCATTTTTCATAGCTAGAACGGTATCCATTCCAGATGTCACTTTACCAAAAACAGTATGTACTCCGTTTAAATGTGGTTGTGGTTCATGACGATGAAAATTTGATTCACCGTTCTTTTCACATGTGCCATTGAGAAAGAACCTGCTTGATGTGTATGAGGGTTTCCTTCCGTTCACATTTGATTGTATATCCAGGTCCGCCCATTCCAGTTCCGGTTGCATTTCACCTCGCACAAATCCAGGAATAACACGATGGAATACGACTCCATTGTAAAACCCTTCATTTGCAAGTTTCTCAAAAGTTCGACAGTAGCTGGTGCTTCATTTGGATAGAGTTCGACTGATTTTTTCACCATTTTGCATCAGATGATCCATTTCAGCCATAACATTCATCTCCTTATCATTATCATTAATAAAACCATCAATAACAGACTATTATTTTCATTAATTCACAAAAATTTAATATGCTAAATGAAACAATCAGTTTGTTTCATAATATTGAGCTAATTCAACAATCATGGCACCCATTCTTTCATGCTTAGGATAAAATGATTTTACTTATTCCTTCTTCCTTTAACGCTTCAGCTGTTACTTTCACTGATCGCTGTCTGTCTCCGTATCTTTCCATTATTAAAGGCTGATATTACTTTCTCCCCAAAATTTTGCTCGTTTACATAATGAAACAACCAATGAACTTGAATCGCCTGTCTTGTGAAGTAAGGCATCTCACTTCTTCATTTAACATCATGACACAAGATTTCCAGTGTTTCAATTTCTGGCGCAATATGCTGGTATGGTACATGAAGGAAATTCTTGCCCTTTCCCCTCTAAAAACTCAATTAATGAAGGAGCTTTTTTATGCAGCTGTATCATTATCTTTTTTCCCTTTAAATTAATCTTTCTGCATTTGACGAATTAATCCTTGCGTTGTCCGATCATCAGAGACAACCGCTTGAAT
>CAVXRV010000001.1:0-876818 GCA_963764275.1 uncultured Solirubrobacterales bacterium | reverse complement strand
GAAGCCCGGTCGCCCCTCACAGGTGCATGGCCAACCCAGCGGTCGCCGGCATCGTTGGCGCCGGCCGCCCGCGAACCGCGGCGATCACCTCGGTGTTGTCGATCCCCTGCAGATAGACCGAGGTGATGCCAAGGTCGGCATGGCCGAGCTGGCGCTGGATCACGTTCAGTGGCACCCCCTCACGCGCCATCTCAACCGCGTGTGCGTGGCGGAGCTGATGCGGAGCGAAGCGCCTGCGAACACCGGCATTGGCAGCAAGGCGTCGAAGCTGAGCGCGCGCGGCGGTCGCCGCCCACCGCCGTCCGCGCGTGGGGCCGCAGACGATGCAGAACAGTGGGCCGATCGGCATCCGCTCGCGATGCTCGAGCCAGCCCCGCAGCTGCTCCCAGCCCCACTCGTCCATTCCGACCTCGCGCCTGCGGCCGCCCTTCCCGCGGCGGACGAGCAGCGAGCCGCGCTCGGGGTCGAGGTCGCGCTCGGCGAGGCTGAGAGCCTCGGCGATCCGCAATCCGCCTCGCCACAGAACGATGATCAGCCCGCGGACGCGAGCTCCGTGGACCCCGGTGCCCGCCTCACGCATGACCGCGACGATCTCCTCGACCCTGGGCGGATCAGCCGGGTAGCGCATGCCCTTGTTTCGGGGTGGGCGCCCGGTGTGGTAGCCGGGCATCGCAGCGGGTGAGCGCCGGCGCCCTGCGGCATCGAGCGGACGCGGGACTTCGATCGTGACGGCCATGGGGCCCTCCTTGGTGGGGCGGTCCCGGGCTGGGGCCGCATCACAAGCAAGGATCCGCCGCTTCGCCGCCCCAGGCTCGCGTGGGCGCGCCTGCTGACGTTGGGCCAAGGCCCGGCGACCTACGAGCGAAAGACCTCGTCGCGGTGCCAGGCGAGGTACTCCTGCGAGGGGCGGTCGTCCGCGTTGGCGGGCTCGGCGATCGAGCGGCCGTCGAGCTCGTAATAGACGCGGCCGTTTCGGTAGTCATCGCGCAGCGCCGGGCTGACAACGAACCTCAGATCCGGGCGCACGCCGACAAAGCCGAGGTCGAAGAGGCGGTGGATGTCACGCCGCAAGGGCAGCCCGTTTCGCACCTCGTGTCCGCCGCCGGCCGAGTACGGGCGGATGTGTGAGGCCTCGATCACCGGAAGCGATCGCTCGCCGGTCACAGCGCAGCGTCTGTCGTAGGCGGCCAGGACCGCGAGCCGGAAGCTGGACTGCCCGAGTCGCGGCTTGACCAGCTGCTCGGGGCCGTAGCGCTCGGCCGGCGGAGCATTCCCTGTCGCCGCGAGCTCTGTCGCCTTGGCCATGCAGCGCTCGTACAGGAGCCTGCCCTCGCCGGCGGTCAGGTCATAGCTCTTGCCAGAGACGATCTCGGGGCGCCAGTCGGCCGGTGCTGGCACCCACTCGTCCGGCGGAAAGAACACAGGCTCGTTCACCGCAAGGCAGCCGATCCAATCGTCCACGCCGACGTGCGCGGAGCCGCCGGACAGCGATCCGAGACGGCTCACTAGGGCTGCGACGTCCTCGACCCCGTTGGCCAGGCCGAAGGCGTCCCACGCCTGCCAGACGGGGAGCACCTCGCCGCGCGTGAAGATGCCGAAGCCGCCGACTGCGTGGTGGGGCGCCTTGAGCTTGAAGAAGAAGAGCTCGCCGGGCTGCAACGCCCCGAAACGCTTCTGGCTCGGCCGCCAGAAGTTGACCTCACGGAGCTCGGGGCGGGCGCGCAGGAACTGGTACCAGCCATGATCCGTAGGGGCGACGAATCCTCGCACGAGCGGAGCATATGCCCGTCTGCTCTGGCGAACTACTACGAGTCCGAGTCGCGTAGGAGCAAGCGGTGGCTGGAGCGTTTGGCGGGCTCGCTGCCGACCGGCACCGTCCGCGGCTCGACGTAGCTTGGGCGCTCGATGGCGAAGAAGTACCGCGAGGTCCGATCGGCGCTAAGGGAGGCCGGCTGGGAGGTGCTGCGACAGCGCGGCTCGCACGAGGTTTGGGGCAAGCCCGGGGAGGCGGCCCGCATCGTCGTGGCCGGAAAGGGCAGCGACACCGTTCCCGTCGGCACGCTCTCTAGCATTCGTAGGGCAAGCGGATTGGAGCACCTGCGATGAGTGAGTACGTAGTCGTCTTCGAACAAGCCGAGGAGGGGGGCTGGGGCGCCTATCTGCCCGACCTCCCGGGGGTCGTCGCGCTCGGAACCACGCGGCAGGAGGCAGCCGATCGCATCCACGAGGCCGTCGATGCCTACGTCGCCGAGATGGCCGAGATGGGCAGGTCGCTGCCGGAGCCGGCCGCCACCACCAGCACGATCGAAGCAGCCTGAATCGGCGCCATCAGGTCATGTCGCGCGCTTCCGCAATGCGCGACTTCCGATACTCGGCATGACACTTCCGCGACATACCTCACCCGCTGGGAGGAGGTTCCGCGGGACCGGAACCGCCCCCTGTGGTGCTGTCGCGCGCGCAGGCAGACTCCATTCGAGAGCCGGAATCTTGCTGAGCGTCCAGTTATGGACCCTGCGCACTCCTTAGCTGAACGGCTACCTCGCGGCCACCCGTCCAGTCGCCTTCCCGTCGGACCCGCCAGCGTGCCTTTCAGCTTGAACGGCGATGGCCGGCCCGGCGATGGAGTTGAGGCTGGTGCGCAACCGGCCTGACGATTCAGGCAACCTCGGCGCTCGCCGACTACCGCCGGCCGGCTTCGCTTGACACGCGCCAGCGCGTGTCGTCCGAGCCGTCGTCCAACTCGGTCGCTAGCTGCCCCTCCCGACCGGCTTCGTCTTGCTCCGCGGCGCCGGCCCCAGCTTCTTCCCGCCGTAGATCACCTTGCCGTTGCGCCGCTGATACGTCTGCCACGCCGCCGTCCCTTGCTGGTCGATGCCCGGCTTCGAGAAGTCGCAGACGCCCTTCGGGAAGACGGCCTGGAGCTGCGACCACTCGGCGTCGGTGAATGACGCGGAGCCGTAGGCGGGGTCGTTCCGGTCCAGCGGCTTCAGGCGGCACTTGTTGGTGTCGGTGGTGATCGCATCGCCCGCGACCACGCGGGGAGTGCGGTAGGTCGGGACGATGGTCTGGCCGCAGAGCTTGTCGGTGAGCTTCTGGCCGGCGCCGTCGTAGCAGCGGTCGCTCAGGTCGGCGGGCTTGTCGCGGACGATCTTGTGGGCGATCGAGCCCCTCTCGTGGTCCTTCTCGATGCTGGCGAGCCACTCGTCCATCGCGTCGAAGCCGTTGGCGTCGCACTGCGAGTCGCCGATGATCGGCGCGGGTCCCTCCCAGATCAGCTGGTTGCCGTGGCCGCCGTGCTCGCGGTCGAGCCGCGCCCGCATGGCGAAGGCGCGGTAGGCGTCGTGGAAGGCGCCCGGGTCGGGACCGCGGCAGTCGATGATCGCGGTGCGGTTGAGGTTGTTCGCCTCGTTGATCATGCCGCTGCGGTAGGCGTTGGCGAGGGCGGGCTTGTCGGCCGCGATCCGGCCCTTCGTCGGCGTGATGTTGGCCTTGTCGAGGCCGCCGATCTTCACGTTCAGATCGACGAACTGGGCCGGGGAGATCTTCCCGTTCTGCAGAGCCTCGAGCCCGTACTGCACGCCGACGTTGTCGATCGGGATGCCGGCGAAGCCGTGGCCGACCTCCTGCTCCTCCGGCGTCCAGTGCTTCTTCTTGCGCGGGCCGAAGACGTTGATCGCCGCATCGAGGATCGAGCAGCGGACGCCGCCGGGGTTCGTCTTCGGGTCGTAGCGCTCGGCGTCGGAGACGCCGGCGCAGGCGTGCGTCGGCACGACGACGCTGAACTGGGCGTTGTCGCTGACCTCCGAGTTGACGATCGAGATGTGGCCCTGCACGTCCGCCATCTGGCTCGGCGTCCAGACGACTCCGGAGCCCCACTTCGAGGGGTCGAGGAAGTAGGCGAGGGTCAGGTGGTAGTCGAGGAACTGCGTCGCCGTCGACCAGGCATCCGGGAACGAGCAGCTCACGACGATGCCCTGGTAGATGCCTGGGTAGGCGTTCGAGATCCACTGCGCGGCGAGCGAGCCACCGGAGCAGCCGTCGCCGATCGTGTAGCGGACGGGCCCGAGCTCGTCGATCAGGTGCTCCTTGGTCATCAGCAGCGACTCGGCCTGCACGGCGATGTTGCAGTTGTGGCCGCTGTTGTCGAGGGCGTTCGACATCGTCGCGAAGCCACGCCCGAGCGCCGTCTCGGCCACGCCGCTGGTCACGCTCGGGGCGCTGCCGGTCTGGTAGTCGACCCCGCAGGCGGCGCCGTGCGTGATCAGGACCTTCCCGTTGAACTGCTTCTGCGGGTTGGTCGCCGAGTACGGCTTGCCGGGCTGCCACAGCGCCGCGATCTTGTACTGGTCGCGATCGATGTAGCCGGTCTCCCTGCGGACGATGAAGGGCACCTTCACCCCCTCGTCCGTCGTCGTCGTCGCCACGTCGCTCGGCGGGTTGTCGGGGTCGTAGGACTTGCAGGCCGCCGCCGAGGGACGACTTGTAGAGGTAGTCGATCTTCGGCTTGCGATCGCACTGAGCGTCCTCGGAGCCCGGCGGGCACTTCCACGGCTTGAGCTGGGGCCCCGAGATCACGGGCCCGCCGATCGGGTGGTTGGTGACCGGCAGCCACGCCTTCCGCCGCCCCTTGCGGGCGACGATCCTGCTCTTGCCGAGCGCCAGCTTCCTGACGACGCCGAGCACCCGGCCGTCCACGGCCTTGAACCTCTTCGTCTGGTTCCTGTGGGCGGCCCTGACCTTGAGCCCCCGCGTGGAGTGGACGCCGCCGATCGCGACGAGCGCGTCACCGCCGCTGATCAGATCGGCGCGGTCCGAGAGCGTCTTGATCGAGAGCCTGTGCTTGCCGCCATGCCGGTGCTTGCCGCCCCGCGCCTGCGCACCCGTCGCCAGGGCGGCAGTCAGCGCCAGGGCGAGCGCCGCCGCAGCGACGCCGAACATCAACCGCTTCACCCGCAAGATCTCCTCCTCGTCGGTCCCCGAACGGCCGCGGACGGTAACGGCCGCAGTCGGCGGAAGCGCCGGTACGGCGGCCCGGGGCTCTCGGGTACCTTGGCGCCGCGCTTCGGTGCCCGTCACCCGAGGGAGCCTGTCGCTAGCGCTTCAGCTTGATCCGGTGGTGCTCTGTGCTGTTGGCCGGGGAGCCCTTGTCTTGAGCAGAACCCGACGCTCGTGCGGCGGCCTGCGCCGCCGTCAACGCCATTCGCGATACACGTGCCGAAGCTTGCCGCTGTGAGGCTGCTGCTCGGGCGGCCCGGCATCGTGGACGATCTGGATATCGGCGGCCCCCTGCCCCGACAGGAACTGCTGCACGCGCTCGTCGATGGCGGCGCCGACCACGGCCTGCTCAGCACCCGGCTCCGGTTCGAGCCGTACGGTGAGTTCGGTGCGACCGGTCTGGATCACCTGGAACCGGTGGACCCCCGGGATTTCCTCCACGAGGGTTGCGATCGCCAAGGGCAGCACGGTCACTGGCGCCCCGGTACCGGATTCAAAGGTGAGTACGTCGTCGGTCCGTCCCTCCACCGTTACCGTCGGCAGCGGGCTGCCGCAGGGGCACCCTTCAGCGCCGATCCGGATCCGGTCGCCAAGGTCGTACCGGATCACCGGCTGCACTCGGTTGGCCAGGTTTGTCACGAGCGCCGAGTGGGAGATCGTGCCCGGTGGCACGGGGCGGCCAAGCTCATCGATCGGTTCGATGATGTACCAGTCGGCATTGACGTGCAGAACTCCCATCTTGCAGGGGAATGCAAGCCCGGGCACCTCCGAGGCTGCGTAACTGGGGATCACGCGACACGGCCAGACCTTCTCGATCAGGCTGCGCATCGCCGGCGTGAGATGCTCACCGGACACTTGCACCAGGACCGGGCTGATGCGAAGCCGCCCTTCGTCCTGCTCCCCTGCGAGCAGGGCGGCTGCGCTCGGGTAGCCGTTCAGCATCGTGGGCTGGAAGTCGTTGAGCTCGGCGACGAGGTCCGCCAGAGGTCGCTGCACGGAGAACATTCGGATGCGGCGGGCGAGGGCTGGGGCGGTTCGCCGCGCGCTTTCCACGAGCACGTTGGCGCCGAAGTGCCCGCCCCCGGCGAACAACGCCGCAACCCGGAAGCCCCGACAGGGCATCCAGAGTCACGGCGGGATCGGTCACCCACTCGTCGAAGTGCGCCATGAGGTCGGGCTTGGTGACAGGCGGCAACCGGTCGGGCTCAGCAACACCGGTCGGCAATCCCGCGTACTGCCGCCGGAAGTAGGGGGACGCGGTTCTCGCGAAGGTGACGAGATCCCGGAGTCGGCGCTCCTGGCGGTCCTCGATGCCGGTGCTGTCGCCCCTCTCAGCGCGCAGCGAGTCGAGAACGATATGGGGAGTACGGAGTGCGGAACTCATGGGCACCACCTTCTCCCTTCCGCACCCTACAGCGAGCTTCGGGGCGCTCGCCGGAATGGTCACGTCCCGCCCGATCCCCCCTTCCTCGGTTCCGCGTCGTCCCCGGCGGCTCATCGCTTCGGCCGCAGGACCTGCCAGCGCCGGTCTACTCGATGACGCCCAGCTGGCGCATCATGCCGAGATCGTCGCGCACTGGCCAGTGCTCGGCGATCTTGCCGTCGGCGACCCGGAAGATGTGGATCTGCTTGAGCGAGAACCGGCGGCCGGTGGCCGGAATGCCAAAGAACTCGCCCGCGTGCACCCCGCGCATCGTCACTCGCAGCGCAACCCGGTCGCCGGCCCCGAAGGCGTCCTCGATCTCATACGAGAGATCCTCGACGCCAGCGTGGATCATCCCGACCGTCGCTTTCGGCCCGGCCGGGCCAGCGGGTGCCCCATCCGGGGCACCGTGATCGACGAAGCCCGGCGCAAACAGCTGCTCGGCCAACTCAAGCCGGCCGCCACCGAACAGCTCCTGGTTTGCGCGCACGCAGACCTCCACGTTCCGGTCCTGGTCGCTCATGCCATTCCCTCCTATCGCTTTAGCCTCTCTAAAGTCAATATACCGACTATCAATCCACCGAATGGACGGCACGCCAGAACGTAGGCCCTACCACTCGCAGCGGCGAGCTGAACAGGCGCGCGAGACCCGGCAGCGGATTGCACTCGAGGCGCGCAGGCTCTTCACCGAGAAGGGATGGGATCACACGCGGGTTGGCGATGTCGCTTCTGCTGCGGGCGTTTCGGAGCCCACCGTGTACGCGGCGTACGAGAGCAAGGCGGGCCTGGCGACGGCGCTCGTCGACTCGGTCGACATCTCTGCCGGCGCAGAGCAGATGATGGCCGCGCTCGCGGAGGCCGTTGGCGATCCCTCCGCCCAGCTCGCGGCGCTCGCCGCCTTCGATCGGCGCCTCTTCGAGAATGACGGCGATCTGATCATGCTCATGCGCGAAGCGGGCCGGTCTGTGCCGGAGTTGGCCGCCGGCTATCGCGAGGGGCGCGCTCGCGGGGTTCGCGTGCGCAAGCGAGTCTTCTCCGCGTGGCCGGCACACGCCTTCCGCGATGGCATGAGCGCTGCGCTGGCCGTCGACTCATCGATGGCGATCTGCAACATCGACGTCTTCAGGGTTCTGACCGGCGAGCGAGGATGGGGAGCCGAACAGGTCGAGCGCTGGTGGCACGAGTCGCTGGTGCGGCTGCTCCTAGCCTGACCGGGCCGACATACCGGCGCATAGGCGCCTCGTTCGCACCACATCACGTTCATCGCGATAGCCCGGTTCTTCGGCAAGCATGCACTCGAAGACCGGCCCCTGCTGTTCGAGACCACGGAGTTCCAGACCGACCAGGAGACGATGCTCGACCCGCTCAGCGGATCATCGCCGACCGCGCCCCCGGCAAGGTTCTTCAAGGACTACTTCCTGATGGACGCTGACGGCGGCGGCGCTCGCCGCAGGGGCGCCGGCAGCTACCGTGGCGGCGTGGCGTCCGATCCCCTCCCCACCGTCTGGCCCGTACTCCATTACGAGGACACCTCCCGCGCGCGTGAGTTCTTGGTCTCCGCGTTCGGGTTTCGCGAGGCGATCGCCGTCCGCGGCGACGACGGGGGCATCATCCACGCGGAGATGCGGTGGCCGGAGGGCGGGGCGATCGTGTTCGGCTCGACCAGGCACACCGACGGCGTGCACGGCGCGATGCGGCCGGGAACCGGTGCGGCCTACGTGGTCACCGCTGACGTCGACGCTGTCCACGCGCGAGCGGTGCGCGGCGGCGCGACGATCGTCGAGCCGCCGAGCGACACCACGTTTGGCTCCGGGGTGAGGACCCGGGCGTTCACGGCAGAGGACCCCGAACGCAACCTCTGGACGTTCGGGACCTACCGCGGCGTGCCGTGACGTATCCGTCGCGCTCCTCCGAGGAGGTAGGGCTGATGCCCCCCTCCCGTCACACCGACGGCGGCATCTGCCTCTACGCGGATGAGGAGATCGCGCGGGAGGCCGCGCGCCGGCGAACCTTCGCGATCATCTCGCACCCCGATGCGGGCAAGACGACCCTGAGCGAGAAGCTCTTGCTGTACGGGGGCGCGGTCAGCGAAGCGGGGTCGGTGAAAGCTCGCGCGAACCGGCGCGAGGTCGTCTCCGACTGGATGGAGATCGAGCGCCAGCGCGGAATCTCCGTGACCTCGACCGTGATGCGCTTCGAGTTCGGCGGCGCCGCGATCAACCTCCTCGACACACCCGGCCACCGCGACTTCTCCGAGGACACCCTTCGCGTCCTCGGCGCCGCGGACTCGGCCGTGATCCTGCTCGACGCCGCCAAGGGCATCGAGGAGCGCACCCTGAAGCTGTTCGAGGTCGCTCGCGAGCGGCATATCCCGCTGATCACCTTCATCAACAAGTTCGATCGGCCCGGGCTCGAGCCCCTGGCGCTGATGGACGAGATCGAGTCGACCCTGGGCCTGCGCCCGACCCCGGTCACATGGCCCGTCGGGCCGGCGGGCGAGTTCGAGGGCGTCGTCGATCGGCGCGACGACAGCTTCCATCGCTTCGAGCGGACGAGCGGCGGCTCCACCGTCGGCGCCGAGCAGCGGCTCAGCCGAGGCGAGGCGGAGGCCGCCGGCGGCGAAGGATGGGAGGCCGCCCAGGAGGAGCTCGCCCTGCTCGAGGCGGTCGGCGCCGACTTCGACCTGCCCAGCTATCTCGCGGGCGAGTCAACCCCGCTCTTCTTCGGTTCGGCGCTCTCCAACTTCGGCGTGCGACTGCTCCTCGACGCGCTCATCGATGCCGCACCGCCGCCTGGGCCGCGGCCCGCCGCGGGCGGGGCGTCCCGCCCCGCGGAATCGCCGTTCTCCGCTCTCGTCTTCAAGGTCCAGTCCAACCTCGACCCGCGCCATCGGGACCGGCTCGCGTTCGTCCGCGTCTGCTCAGGCCGCTTCGAGCGCGGGATGAAGGCGACCGTGGCCCGTACGGGGCGCCCGATCACCCTGAGCTATGCGCACGAGCTGTTCGGCCAGCAACGCGACACGATGGAGCTCGCCTACCCCGGCGACGTCGTCGGCCTCGTCAACGCGGGCGACCTGCGGGTCGGCGACACGCTTTACGTGGGCGAGGAGGTGGCCTACCCGCCGATCCCGACGCTTGCCCCCGACCACTTCGCCCGCGTCCGCGCCCGCGCCACGAGCCGCTACAAGCAGTTCCGGCGCGGCCTCGAGCAACTGGGTGAAGAAGGCGTCGTCCACGTCTTCCACGAGCGCTCGCTGGGCACGCAAGCCCCGGTGCTCGCCGGCGCAGGGCCAATGCAGTTCGAGGTGGCGCGACACCGCTTCGAGTATGAATTCGGCGCCGACGTCGTCATCGAGCCGGCCGGCTGGAAAGTCTCCCGCGTCGTCGACGCGGCCGGAGCCGACGCCGCGCACGGCTGGAGCAGGGCGCAGGTCCTCGACTCGGCGAGCGGACTGACGCTGGCTGCATTCAAGGACGAGTATGCGCTGGCCGGGTTCGCCCGCGAGCACCCGGACGTTGCCCTCGACCCCTTCCTCACGCACTGAAACGAAAGGTACCCAGGCTTCCCATGCAACCAAGACTTCGCATCCTGCCCCTCGGGGGTCTCGGAGAGATCGGCAAGAACATGGCCGTGGTCGAGTACGAGGACCGCCTGGTCGTGATCGACGCCGGCGTCCGCTTCCCGACCCCCGAGATGCACGGCATCGACCTCGTGATCCCCGACATCAGCTACCTCCTCGAGCGCCGGGAGCAGATTGAGGCGATCATCCTCACCCACGGCCACGAGGACCACGTGGGAGCGCTGCCGTGGACGCTGCGACAGCTCGGCGATGATGCCGTGCCGGCCGTCTACGGGAGGCGCCTGACGGTGGCGATGGCCCGCTCGAAGCTCGACGAGCACAAGCTGAAGACGCCCGTGGAGCAGCTCGAGCCGGGTCAGCGGAAGCGGCTCGGCCCCTTCGAGGTCGAGCTGATCCACATGACGCACTCGATTCCCGACGCTGCCGCCGTGGCGCTGACGACGGACCTCGGCACGGTGCTCTTCACGGGCGACTATCGCTTCGATCAGACCCCCGTCGATGGCAAGCCGGCTGACACCGCCCGGCTGACGAAGCTCGGAGAGGACGGTCTGCTGCTGCTCTGCGGCGACTCGACGAACGCGGACCGCGGGGGCTTCGCGCCGTCGGAGTCCGATGTCGGCCCGAAGCTGCAGGAGGTCTTCGGACGCTGCGAGGGCCGCATCGTCGTCACGAGCTTCGCCTCCAACGTGCACCGGGTCCAGCAGGTCATCGACGCCGCCGACGCGCTCGGCAGGAGGGTCGCGCTGCTCGGCCGCTCGATGGTCAAGAACTTCAACATCGCGAAGGAGCTCGGACACGTCCGGAGTCCCGAGTTGCCGCTCGTCGAGGCGCGGGAGATCGGCGGCGTCGAAGACTCCGAGCTCGTGATCATCACGACCGGATCTCAGGGCGAGCCGCTTGCCGCCCTGCGCCGGATGGCCTACGGCGAGCACAAGCAGGTCAGCCTCCGCGAGGGCGACACGGTCGTCTTCTCGGCGACGCCGATCCCCGGCAACGAGCGGGCCATCAACGAGACCGTCGATCGGCTCTTCCAGCTCGGCTGCGACGTGATCACCGCCAAGGACGCGCCGATCCACACCTCCGGTCACGGCCATCGGGAGGAGCTGAAGCTGATGCTCAACCTGACCCGGCCCCGGTACCTGCTCCCCGTCCACGGCGATCACAAGCGGATCCGCCTGCACGCCGAGCTCGGCGCGAGCGTCGGGATCGAGAAGCGCAACATCTTCCGCGCCGACATCGGCATTCCGCTCGACATCACCGCGTCGGGGGCGGCGCTCGGTCAACCGCAGGACTCGGGGGTCACCTATGTCGACGGTGTCGAGGTCGGCGAGCTGACCGAGTCCGCGCTGCGCGATCGCAGCGCCCTCTCCTCGGACGGGATCATCTTCGTCGTCGCGACGATCTCGGCCAAGCAGGGCGACACGCTCGCCGACCACGAGGTCATCCTCCGTGGCGTCCCCGTGGCCGAGGATGAGGAGCGGCTGCTGGAGAAGATGCGGACCGTGATCGAGGACGCGCTCGACGACGCCCTCGATCACGACAACCACGAGATCGACCTGATCGAGAAGGCGGTGCACGACCGCGTTGCCGAGTTCGTTCACGGCCGCCTACGGCGCCGGCCGATGATCCTGCCGGTGGTCGTCGAGATCTGAGCGAGGAGTCAGGTGGCGGAGGTCTGCGGCGGGCCCGCGTTGCTCCAGCCGCAGGCCGTGCAGCGCTGGGCGATCCAGTAGCCGATGATCGACTGCTGGGTCCCGCGCGCCTTCTGCAGCACCGGCATCCGGGCCGGCACCAGGGTGCGATCTCCGCACTCAGGGCAACTGTCGATGTAGTGATCCCAGCGGTGCTCGCACGAGTTGCAGCGGATGTGCAGGACCCCGCCCTCCCGCTGCGGGGTCATGTTCGCGCGATCGCTCTCGCCGCAGGCCGGACAGCTGATCCCGTCGATCATTGCGCGATCTCGCTCGCGCCGGTATGGCGATGCCGGTGCAAAGCCGTTCCGCGCTCAGGTTAGTCAGGCGGCCGGCTTCGGCGCGAGCCCGACCTGCAGCGCCCCGGCCATCTCGACGACCGCGTCGTGCGCGGTCGGTGAGACGGCGGTCATGCTCGCGAAGCCGTGGATGAGGCTCTCGTGGCGACGCAGCGCCGTCGGTACTCCGGCTTGCCGAAGCGCGGCCGCGTAGGCCTCGCCCTCGTCGCGCAGCGGGTCGAAGCCGGCGGTCACGACGTAGGCGGGCGGCAGACCCGAGAGATCGGCCGTCCGCATCGGATAGGCGCGCGGGTCCCCAACGGCGGGCGCGTAGGAGGCGAGGAACCAGTCCATGTCCTCCTGGACGAGGAAGAACCCCTCGGCGAAGAGCTCGAGTGAGGGGGTCGGCTCATGGTCGGTCTTCGGGTAGATGAGCAGCTGGAATGCGGGCGGCTCGCCGCCCGCCTCGTTCGTCTGGGTGCAGACGACGGCGGACAGGTTGCCGCCGGCGCTGTCGCCTCCGACCGCGATGCGGTCGGGGTCGATGCCGAGATCGGCCGCGTTCTCCCGCACCCAGCCGAACGCGGCGACGGCGTCGTCGACCGCCGCGGGGAAGGGGTCCTCCGGCGCGAGCCGGTAGTCGACCGCGACCACCGTCACCCGCGCGTGCCAGCAGAGCATCCGGCAGAGCTCGTCGTGCGTATCGAGATCTCCGATCACGAAGCCGCCGCCGTGGAAGAAGACGAGCGCCGGCTGCGGCCCCGCCTCGAGGTGACCCGGGGCGCGATAAACGCGCGCCGGCAGGGCGCCGGCGGGGCCGGGGATCGACAGATCCGAGACGTCATCGACACGCGGAAGCGGCGACGCGTTGAGGAGCGCAACGTGCCGGGACTCGCGGCGAGCGACCTCCGCCCCGCGCCGGCTCCAGACTCCTTGCCCCGTGCGCTCCAACGCCTTGATGACGATCTGGACGTGAGGGTCGAGAGTCTGTCCGTCCAGGACGATCGGCGATCCCGCGAGGCGGCGGGCAGTCCGCGACGAGAGGCGTGCGAGAAGGCGCGCGCCCGCCCGCTCGGCACGATCCCGGGGCGTCAGCTTGTACGGGGGCATCGGGCCACCCTATCCGCGCCCGGCGGCCGGAAGGGTCCGGAACCCGACAGCCCGCGGCTATGACACGTGCGTGACGGCCGTCCGTGCCGCGGCGCACTTGCCCGCGCCCGATCCCAGCTGCATCGAGGGCGCCGCGGCGTAGTAGTCCCCGGCCGTGACCTGACCCGGGCTGACGCGCCAGCGCCCGGTGCCGCCGCTCTTGGCCGAGCCGACCGCAGGATCCCGTCCCGCCTTCTTCCGGTAGACGGTCACAGCGCGGCCGGCCACGCATGCGTGGTTGTGCGATTTGACCTTGCCCGCGAACCGGCTCGATCCGCGCGAGTACTTGATCGTCAGTTTCGTGCTGGAGGCCTTCGCTCCCAGGGCGGTGCCGCCGAGAAACGGCGTAGCCACAGCCAGACAGCACGCCAGCGTGATGATCCTCTTCATCGATTCAACCCCTCGATCCGGTTTTCGTGAACGCGCGCGACCGTATCCGCGAGCGGGTTAGCCGCAGGCAAGGCGCCGGTCAGGCCCCGGCAAGGCTCACGGGGCCTGCGCGGGCGCAAGTCGCCCGTCGAGTCGCCCTGGCAGCAGCCGCCGGCTGAGCTTCATGAGCCGCCTGCCGGCCCGAACGGCGGCCCGCATATTCTGCGCGGTCGATGCCGGCGCCGCGAATACTGATCCTCACCGCCTCGATCGGCGAGGGGCACGACCTGCCGGCCCGGGTCCTGGCGGCGGGGATCCGAGACGAGCGCCCGGACGCGCAGGTCGACGTCGTCGACTTCCTCGAGGTCGTCAGCAAGTTCGCCCGCCGGTTGGTGATCGACGGCTCGCAGTTCGACTCGGACTGGGGAAACCGCCTCTTCGACCTCGAGTACCGGCTGATCGCGGAGCTCGGGCCCACCCGGCGGCTCGCCGGTGCGATCACCGGCGGCCTCGGGGGCCGGCCCACGCGGCGAGCCCTGGCGGCGATGTCGCCGGACGTGGTCGTCTCGACGTATCCGGGCTCGACCGAGGTACTCGGGCGCCTGCGGGCAAGGGGCCGGATCGCGATGCCGGCGGTCTCGGTCATCACCGACCTCGCCTCGCTCTGGTACTGGGCCCACCCGGGCATCGATCTGCACCTGATCACCCATCCCGAGTCCGTCCCCGAGGTCAACCGGCTCGCGCCGGGCAGTCGCGTCGAATGCGTCCGCGGGCTCACCGATCCCGCCTTCTACGAGCCCCGCGACGGGGCCGAGGCGCGCCGCGTCCTCGGCTTGCCCGCGGCCGGCCACGTAGTGACAGTCTCCGGCGGCGGCTGGGCCGTCGGCGATCTCGGCGGCGCGGTCGAGGAGGCCCTGGCGCTGCCCGATACCCACGTCGTCTGCCTCAGCGGTCGCAACGCGGAGGCCCGCGCGGCGCTCGAGCGCCGCTTCGACGCGCAATCCAGGGTCATCGTCCTCGGCTTCACCGAGCAGATGCCGGACCTGCTCGCGGCCTCGGACGTGCTCGTCCACTCGACCGCGGGCCTGACCGTGCTCGAGGCGCTGATGCTCGGCTGCCGCGTCGTCTCCTACGGGTGGGGACGCGCGCACATCCGAGCCAACAACGAGGCCTACGTCCGCCAGGGGCTCGCGGAGGTCGCCGCCGACCGGGCCGAGCTGCGGGTAGCCCTCCGCCGCGGCCTCGCGCTCCCGCGCAGCCCGGATGCCTCGTTTGCGGAGCTGCCCACTGCCGCCTCAGCTGTGCTCAGTCTGCTCCCCCGATAACGCGCGGGGCCGCTTCCGTCCCCTCGCCCCCTTCCCCTTCCGCCGGCGTCTCGGCGATCACATCCGCCACAGCGGGCGAGCTTCCCAGCAGCGCGACCCCGAGCGCCAGTGCCGCCACCGCCGCGACCAGCACCGCGCCGCCGAGCGGCGTGCCACCCCAGCTCTCGCCGCCGACGAGCGGCGCCAGCACCACCGGCACGGCGATCTGGATGACGAGCACTGCCGGCGCCACCCGGGTCGCCGCCGAGCGCTGCAGGGCCGTCGTCTCCGAGATCACCCCGAGCAGGACGACCGAGGCCACGATCGCGACCCAGAGGATCAGGCTCGCCCAGGCGCCCGAGGAGGCGTCCTCGGCGACGAGCTTGGCGACGAAGGCCGCCACCGCGTCAGCGGCGCCGGCGCCGACGATCAGCAGCGCGACCGGGCTCCGCCCCGAGCCCGCCATCGACGCGACGAACGGGGCGACGGCGACCGCCGCCAGGGCGCCCAGGACAATGGCCGGCGCCAGGGTCCGCGGCACCTCGCCGACCTCACGCGGGCCGGCCCAGGCGATCACGGCCACGGCGGCGATGATGACCACGACGCCGACGATCTCCCTCCGCCCCACCGGCTCGCCCAGCACCCGCACCCCGAGCGCCAGCAGCAGGAGCAAGCCGAGGGCGAGGGTTGGCTGCACCAGCGTCAGCGGCGCCTGCGAGAGAGCGAGGATCTGCAGCGGCCAGCCGACCAGCGAGAGGGCCGTCGCGGCCAGCCAGATCGGCCGGCCGAGCAGATGGCCGAGCAGCGAGGGCCGCAGCGCGCGGCTGGCCGGGGCACGCCGCGCCTCGAGCGCCTGGATCGCGTAGCCGACCTCGTAGCAGCAGGCGGCCGCCAGCGCGAACGCGAAGCCAAGCCAGAGCGTGGCGTCCATTAGTGGACGCGTCCGTGAGTTCGGTCAGATGCCGGCGAGTGGCCGGGCACGGCTGCGGGTGCACGGCGGCCGCCCGCATGCCGGTTGGCATGTGGGCGGACGACGGGGGCGCTCGGGCGGGTCCGGACGCCGCCGGGGCTGATCGTATTTGCGGACGGGTCCACTAGTGCGAGGATCCGATCATGGCGAGCACATCTTCACCCGCGCGGGCGTCGGCCTGTGCCGCGATCGCGATCGCCGGAGCCGCGGCCGCGTGGACGGGGCCCGGCCTGGCACCTCTCGTGCCCAGCGTCGCACGGGCGCTGCGGGTCCCCCGCCGGCTCGCCGCCCCTGGGGCCGTCGCCATCACCTTCGACGACGGGCCCGACCCGGCCGGCACCCCGGCGGTCCTCGAGGCGCTGGCCGCCCGTGGCGCATCCGCGACGTTCCTGCTCGTCGGCGAGCAGGTCGACCGCGACGGCGCGCTCGCGGCGGAGATCGTCGCCGCCGGCCATACGGTCGGCGTTCACGGCTACCGGCATCGGAACATGCAGCGCCTCACTCCGGCCGGCTTCGCCGCGGACCTCGAACGGGGCTTGGGCACGATCGCCGAGGCGACCGGCACAGCGCCGCGCATCTACCGGCCCCCGTACGGGATCTTCACCCCACCCGGGCTCCGCACGGTCCGCGCTCGCGGCCTCGCGCCGCTGCTGTGGTCGAAGTGGGGCCATGACTGGCGCCGGCGGGCGACCGCGGCCTCGATCGCGCGCGAGGTGACCGAGGACGTGGGCGCCGGCGACGTCCTGCTGCTCCATGACGCCGATCACTACAGCGCCTCCGGATCGTGGCGGGCGACCGCCGAGTCCCTGCCGCGCGTGCTCGATGCGATCGAGGCCGCCGGGCTGGGGACCATCCCGCTCTGAGGACCCTGCCTCCGCGGCTCAGGGGCGCGACTCGGTGACGGCCTCCGGGGCCGGGATCCGATCGGATGCCGCCACGATGGCGAGGGCGAGAGTGGTGCCGAGAGCGGCGAGCGCGAACGTGCCTGCATGCGGTACCGCCAGGCCCAGGGCGTGATGCGTCGTCGGCAGGATCAGCAGGACCACGTAGAGCGCGATCAGACCCCACCCGGCGGCTCCGGACCACGGGCGCCAGGACGAGAGGGCGGCGAAGATCGCCGCCATCGTGAGGAAGCCGACCGTGACCGTCTGGCCGGTGCCGAAATCGTCGGTGCCGAGCGACAGCGACAGGGCCAGGCACGTGCCGATCGCGACCGCCACCGCCCAGGAGACGATCGGGAACCGCTTGCCAGCGGCTGGGCGGGGCTCATGCCAGACGGCCCCGAAGTCATCGGTCGCAGTGCCGAGCGGCGCGGGCTCGGCGACGGGCGCGGCCAGCGCGGGCTCGGGCTCGGGGACCGGCGTGGGCTCGGCGGGAGCGGGGGCCGCCGGCGCGGGCGCGGCGGCGGGGGCGTCCCGGAGCCAATCGAGGTAGCGCGTGATGCCCACCTGGAGCGGCGTGTCGGCGCACCAGCCCAACTCCGCGAGGGCCCGCTCGTTCGAGATCTCGGCGCCGCCGAAGTCCCCGTTGCGTCCGGGCGTGTGGACGATCTCCGTCGACCCGACGACCTCGCTGACCACGTCGGCGAGCTCGCGGATCGTCACTGTCTCGTTCGAAGCGAGGTTGAAGACCCGACCGGCGGCCTCGGGCCGCAAGCCGCGCACGATGCCCTCGGCGAGGTCCTCGACGTAGACGAAGCGGCGCGTCTGCAGGCCGTCGCCGGCGATCGTCAGCGGCTCTCCCGCCAGCGCCTTGCCGACGAAGATCGGAATCACCGCCGCCGGCCTCGAGCGCGGGCCGTAGGGAATGCCGAAGCGGAGGATCGTGCAGGGCACGTCGTAGAGCTCCTCGTAGGAGGTGCAGTACATCTCGCCGGCGAGCTTCGTCGCGGTGTAGAGGTGCTTGGGCAGGCCGATCGCGGAGTCCTCGTCGATCGTCCCTTCCTCGGATTCGCCGTAGACCCAGATCGTGCTGCCGTAGACGACGCGTTCGACGCCGACCGTGCGGGCCGCCTCGAGGACGGAGAGCGTACCCCGCGAGTTGGCCTCCTCGGCCGCGACCGGCTCGTCGGCGACGATGCCCACGTCGGCGGCGGCAGCCAGATGGATGACCGCGTCGCAGCCCTGGAGCGCATTGCAGAGCGTCTCGGTGTCGCACAGATCGCCGATCACCGTCTCGACGCTCCCCGGGGCATGGTGAGGCGAGGGCCTCAGGTCGTAGATCACCGGCTCGATGCCGGCCTCGGCGAGCTTGTCGACGACGTGCGAGCCGATGAAGCCCGATCCGCCGGTTACGAGCGCACGCTTCATGCAACCTCCTTCGCGGTCCCCGCCGGCTCCGCCGCCGGGGTGTAATAGAGCGGAACGCACCAGTGGTTGGCGCCGATCCAGTCGCTGTTGGGCAGATCGTCGCCGGTTCCGAGGATCCGGTGGCAGGGCTCCTCGTAGACCTTTCCGGTCGAGCGCTCGATCTCGTCAAAGACGATGTACTTGTAAAGGCCAGAGGTCATTCCGTCCGGCAGCCGGAGCCGGTTCGGGTGCTCGGGATCGAGCAGGTCGCGAGCGATCTCGTTCTTGCGCTCGACGATCTCCGGCAACCGCTCGGTCTGGACCATGCCGAGCGCCGCCGTGAACTCGTTGATCCTGAAGTTGAGTCCGCTGACCGCGTAGTCGGGCTTGCCGTAATTGCGGAACGCCCGCGCGTACTCGAGGAGATCCTCGTTTGCGGAGACGAGCATGCCGCCCTCGCCCGTCGAGATCGTCTTGGTCGCGTAGAAGGAGTAGACGCCGGCATCGCCCCAGGAGCCCGGCCGGCGCCCGTTCCAGTCGGCGCCGTGCGCGTGGGCGCAGTCCTCGAGCAGGAAGATCCCCTGCTCCCGGCAGTAGGCCGCGATCCGCTCGACGTCGAAGGCGATGTGGCCGCCGATGTGGACCAGGAAGGCGGCCTTCGGGCGGTGGGCCTCGGCCTTCGCCACGAAGTCGTCGTAGGAGGCGCAGAGGTCGTCGCGCCGGGCGTCGACGAACACGGGGCGTCCGCCTGCGTGCTCGATCGCCCGCACCGTCGCCATGAAGGTGTTCGAGGGGCACAGCACCGGCTCGCCCTCCACACCGGCGAACTCGAGGGCGGCCAGCGCGCCGCCGGTCCAGCCGCCGGTCGCCACTGCGCCGAGACCGTTCCAGTCGGCCCACCGCTCCTCGAAGGCCCGCGTCATCGCGCCCTCGGACCATTGCTGGGAGGCGATCACCTCATCCCAGCAGGCATGGAGGCGATCGATGTCCCGCGGATCGAATCCGATCGCGAACTGGCTGTGGGCTGGAGGCTGCAGAGGAGGTGCGGGAGAGGGAACGGAAAACTGGGTGACGGCCGCGCAGCTTATAGCCCCGCCCGGTTCGACATTCGCATCCGAGCCCCATATTCAGGAGATACTGAGGCCGATGGGAAGGGTTCTCGTGCTCGCGCTGGCCGCCGCCGTCTACCCGACGCTGCTCGCAATCGTGATCCTGATCCTGACCCGCCCGCACCCGACGAGGCTGTTCGCGGGCTATCTGATCGGCGGCATGGCGATGAGCTTGACCGTCGGCCTGCTGATCCTTGCCTTCGCCGACACGTCCAACCTCGACTCCAACTCGAGCTCGAGCCCGGACCCGTGGATCAGCATCTTCCTCGGCCTCGTGCTGCTCGCGATCTGGCGTCAGCTCGCCGCAGGACGGGACCTGCCGGGCGCACAGCGACGGCGACGGCGCAAGGAGAGGGCGGCCGAGAAGCAAGCCACCAAAGAAGCCGGCAAGGAACCGAAGGAGTCGGTGGCGACGAGGTTGATCGCGCGGGATTCGCCGCTGCTCGCGATCGTGATCGGAGCCGCCCTGAGCCTGCCGAGCCTGTGGTACCTCAGCGCGCTGAAGGAGATCGACGCGGGCCACTACTCGACCCCGGCCAAGGCCGGGCTGCTCATCGGCTTCAACCTGATCATGTTCGCCCTGATCGAGGTACCGCTCGCCCTCTATCTGCTGAAGCCGGAGCAGGCGGCGGCCGGCGTGGCCCGCGCCGACGCCTGGACGCGCGGCCACAAGCACGAGATCGGCGTCTGGCTGAGCGGCGTCGGCGGGCTCGTGCTGATCGCCCACGGCCTTCTCGGCCTCTTCTGAGCGGCCTCGCTCCCGGGGAGCGGAAGTGGAGCCTGGAAGGCGGCTCCCGCACTACCCTGAGCAGATGCCCAGGCCGGCCGGAAAGCGCATGCTCGCCGTCCTCCTCGCTGCCGTCGCGATCATGGCCGCCGCCGGACTTGCGGCACCGGCGGGGGCGGCGGCCAAGCTCAAGGTCGGCGTCGGGCAGGCCGACATCACCCCGCCCACCGGCTACTACATGATGGGCTGGGTCCGCTCGGACGGGAAGATCGCCGGCCAGCACACGCGGCTGTGGGCGCGGACGGCGGTGATCAAGCAGGGCCACAAGAAGGTCGCGCTCGTCTCCGAGGACCTGAACGGAATCCCCGGCGGGATGGTCGTCGACGCCGCGAAGCTCCTGAAGAGGCGGGGGTTCAGCCCGCGGAACATCGTCGTCTCGGCCTCGCACACGCACGCGGCGCCGACGGGCTTCTACAACTTCGACACGTTCAACACGGTGTTCATGACGATCACCACGCCGACGCAGTTCCAGCTCACCGGCGGCTTCGACCCGACGCTGTACCAGTTCATGGTCAAGCAGCTGGCGAAGTCGATCCGGCGCGCCGACAAGAACCTCGGGCCGGGCAAGGTCGGCTGGGGAGCGACTCGGATCACGAACCTGACCGAGAACCGCTCCCTGGAGGCCCACCTCGCCGACCACGGCATCCACGAGCAGCCGGGGGCCGGCAGCGTCGCCCAGGATCCCAAGGGCCGGGTCCACACGATCGACCCCAACGTCAACGTCCTGCGCCTCGACAAGACGATCGCCGGACGCGATGTGCCGGTCGGGATCTGGGCGACGTTCGCCAACCACGGGACCGTCAACGGCTTTCAGTTCACCTACTACAACGAGGACCACCACGGAGCGGCGACGCTGCTCACTCAGGAGGCGATCCGCAGGCGCGGCCACGTCCCCCGCTCCCAGCCGGTGGTCGCGGTCTACGGCAACTCCGACGAGGGCGATCAGTCAGCGGGCCTGCACCGGCGCGGTCCCGCCTACGCGGAGCACGTCGGCACGGTCGAATCGCGCGCCTTCATGAAGGCCTGGCGGCAGGCCGGCAAGCGCCTGGCGGGCAAGACCGACCTCATGCACTCGTGGACGCAGATGTGCTTCTGCGGGCAGAAGACCTCCCAGGGCCCCGTCGACGACACCGCGAAGTTCGGGCTCCCGCAACTGACCGGCTCCGAGGAAGGCCGCGGCCCGCTCTTCGACATCACCCACGTCTCCTTCGAGGGCCGCAGACAGCCCGACCTCGGCGACGAGCAGGACCACAAGATCGTCACGCTCGAGGTCGGGGTCGCGAAGGCGACGCCGCTGGCGGCCGTCCGGATCGGCGATCGGATGATCGTCACGGTGCCCGGCGAGATGACCGAGGAGATGGGACGCAGGCTCCGTGCCTCGGTCCTGCACGCGACGCGCAAGCACGGCATCCACCGGGTCGTGATCTCCGGGCTCGCGAACGAGTACCTCGACTACTTCACGACGCCGGAGGAGTACGACGCCCAGCACTACGAGGGCGGCTCGACCGTCTACGGGCGCGTCTCCTCGCTGGCGCTGCAGGACGGGATCGACACGCTGGCGCGGAGCCTGGTCGACGGCGCCGCCCCACCCCCGCCCTACGACTACGACCTGACGAACGGGATCACGCCCGACGGCTCGCGCTTTCCGAGCGGAGCCGACAGCGCCACCGTCGTCAGCCAGCCGCCGCGAACGGCGCGCCGGCTGCAGCATCCGACCTTCTCCTGGAAGGGCGGAATCCGCGGCTACGACCGGCCGCTGGACCGGGCCTTCGTGACCGTGCAGCGCCGCAACGGGCGCGGCCACTGGCGCGCCGTCGAGAGCGACCTGGGCCTGGACATCCTCTGGCGCGTCGACGACCAGGGCGTTTACACAGCCGAGTGGGAACCGCCGTTTGACGCTCGCCGGGGCACCTACCGTTTCTCGATCACCGCCCGCAAGTACCGGGTCAGATCGCACGCGTTCCGCTTGTATCCATCGGCCGCGCTCGTCCCGAAGCCGACGATCGTCCCCCGGGACGGGCGCTTCGCGGTGTTGCTCCGTTACCCGAAAGCGCAGGCGCACGAGGACACGAACGACCCCGCCCCGGATCGGCACGCGGACCTCACCTACCGGCCGGCCCACGCCCGCGACGGGCGGCTGACCTTCAGCATCGACGGCCACCGACACACGGTCACGGCCGGCGCCGGAGGGCGCTTCAAGATCCCGGCCGGTCGAGGAGACCGGGTCACGATTGCCGCGGGCGCGGCCCGCGACGGCTTCGGCAACCGCAACGCCCGCAGGATCAGCTTCAAGCCCTGAGCCGAAGCCACGGGCCCGCGGCTACCGGCCGGTGCGGGACGCGGGCTTTGTGAGACCCGGGCGTCAGCAGGCGCCGCCGCGGTCGATCTTCGCCCGCAGCGGCGTGTGCCGCGAGGAGCTGCCGACGAGCACCTTGGCGCAGCCGCGGTCGATCCGCCAGCGGTCCCGCTTCGAGTCCCAGTAGGAGAAGGCGCGGCGGTTGAGGTGGAACCGCACCCGCTTCGCCTTCCCTGGAGCGAGCTGGATCCGCTTGAAGCCCTCGAGCGCCTTCGGCGGCTCGGGAACGGCACGTGACGACGGCAGCGCCAGGTAGAGCTGCGGAACCGCGACGCCGCGCCGCCTGCCGGTGTTCTCGACCTTGACGCTGACGGTCGGGGCGCCGCGCCGCTTGCGCTTCGCCGCTCTGGCCGGCGACTTGACCCGCAGCTTCGAGAAGCGGAACTTCGTGTACGAGAGGCCGTAGCCGAAGGGATAGGCCGGCTTGATGTGGTCCGCGTCGTAGTGGCGGTAGCCGACGAGCAGCTTCTCGCTGTAGTCGACCACGTCGCTCACCCCCGGGTACTGCTTCGCGCTGCCGGCGGTGGGAAGTTGCTTCTCGCTCTTCGGGAAGGTGACCGGCAGCCGGCCCGAGGCGTCGACCTTGCCGAAGAGCACGCGCGCGATCGCGTCGCCGCCGTCGGAGCCCGGATACCAGGCCTCGGCGACCGCGCCGACGCTCCGGCTCCAGGGCGTCAGCACCGGACCGCCGCTCTCGACGACCACGGCGGTGCGCGGGTTGGCGGCGGCGATCCGCTTGATCAGCGCGTCCTGGTCGCCGAAGGCGGGCGGGCACTCGAACGTGAGGCAGGTCCGGTCGACGCCCTCGGTCGAGTAGGAGACCGGGACGACGACCGCGACGTCCGAGCTCCTGGCGAGCTGCGCCGCCTGGGCGGGGTCGCTGCCGTCGTCGGTTCGGACGTCGACCTTCTTGCCGGCCAGCTTCCTGATCCCGTCGAACGGCGAGGTGAAGCTGAACGGATTGATCTCGGAGGAGCCGCCGCCGGTCAGATAGGCGTCGGCGCCGGGGCCGATCACCGCGATCGAATGCACCCTCTTGCGCTTGAGCGGGAGCATCCCGTCGTTCTTCAGCAGCACGATCCCCTGCTCGGCGACGCGGCCCGAGCGGGCGGCGTGCGCCTTCCGGTCGATCGCCGCTTCGTCCGGAGTAAAGGCGGGCCGATCCATCGCGCCGTAGGCGAAAAGGGTGCGCAGGTAGCGACGCACGTGCCGGTCGACGTCGGCCATCGTCGCCTGGCCGGTGGCGAGCGCGGCGCGGACGGAGGTGGGGCCGTAGACGATCCCGGGCCAGGGCTCGATGTCGAGCCCGTTCCGCAGCGCCGGCCCCGCGTTGTGGGCGGCGGCGTAGTCGGCGATCGTCATGCCCTTGAAGCCCCATTCGCCGCGCAGGATGTCCTCGAGCAGGGTCTTGTTCTGGCACGCGTAGGGACCGTTGACCTTGTTGTACGCGCACATGACCGACGCCACGTGCGCCTTCTTGACGGCGGCCTCGAACATCGGCAGATACAGCTCGTGCATCGTGCGCTCGCCGATCCGCGCGTCGATGCGCATCCGGTTGCCGACTGTCGCGTAGGCGCCCAGGGAGACGGCGGGGTTGCCCGGCCTCGCCTCGTCGGCGAGCGGGCCGGTGCCCTCCTGGTTGTTGCCCATGTAGTGCTTGACGTTCGCGATCAGGCCCTTGCGCTGAACGGCCTTGATCCAGGGGACAGCGAGGTGCGAGGACAGGTAGGGGTCCTCACCGCCGAGTGCCTCGAACACGCGGCCGGCGAGGGGAGTGCGGACGATGTCGACGGTCGGTGCGAAGACGATGTCGTTGCCCTTCTTGATCACCTCGTCGGCGATCACGCGCGCGTCCGCGGCGGCGTTGCGAGGGTTGAAGCTGGCGCCGAGCGCGATCGGCGAGGGCAGGGCCGTCGCCTCCCCCGAGCGGACGCCGGCGGGCCCGTCGGAGAAGTAGATCGTCGGTACCCCGAGCCGCGGAATCCCGTCGCTGGTGCCGGTGTGGCTGCCCGCGCCGCCCGAGACCCCGGAGAGCTCGTCGCCGCCGAGCAGCGAGATCTTCTCGGCGGCCGTCATCCGGCTCAACAGCAGAGCCGCTCTGCGGCCCGGCGAGAGCGAGGTGTCGCACCAGGGCCGGGCGCCGGCGTTGCCGCATCGCCCTTCGGCGCCGGCCGTGCCGGGGTCAACGAGCAGGACCAGCGCGACGGCAATGGCGATCCCGATCCAGATCGATCGGCGGCGAGGAGGCGTCCTCGCGGCGTCCGTGTGCACGTGCTCTCTCCCTTCTCCCGCTCGCAGCCGGGCCGGCGCCGAGCATAGTCTCCCGCCGGCCCGCGAAGCCGCGGTTGGGAGCAGCCGGCGGCGGCCGAGACGCCCGGGGGCGGATCAGCTCGCCGGCGCGTACCGGTGCAGGATGCGGTCGATCGCGCGGGCGCGCAGCGCGTCGGGCACGAGCCGCATGAGCAGATCTCGGGGGCCGGCGCGCTCCGAGAGCGCGAGCCGGGCCATGCGAGAGGACTCGCGCTGGAACATCCGCGCCCGCGGCCGGCGGGCCTCCTCGTAGGCGGCGAGCGCCGCGCGCGGATCGGGCTCGGCGCGGAGGGCGCCCAGCAGCGCGCCCGCGTCCTCGATCGCCTGAGCCGCGCCCTGGCCCAGGTTCGGCTCCATCGCGTGCGCGGCGTCGCCGAGGAGGGCGACGGCCTCTCGAGTCCACCTCTCCAGCACGGGCAGCCGCAGGATCGGGTTGACGAGGACGGCCTTCGGATCGGTGGCGGCGAGGACGGCGGCAGCGGGCGGCGGCCAGCGCTCGGCGTCGATGAGCCCCACGGCGGCCGGACCCTCGCGCCCGCCGATGAGCTCGGTCGGCGCCTCGTAGAACCAGTACGTGCGGCCCGCGGGCAGGGCCGCGGCGCCGAAGAGCTCGCCGCGGCCCCAGCTCTCGGAGGCCTCGCCCGCGCCGATCTCGTGCGCGGCGATGCCGCGCAGGACCGTGAAGCCGGTGTCGATCGGTCGCGCGTCGGGACAGACGAACTCGCGCGCGACGGAGCCGATCCCGTCGGCGCCGATCACGGCGTCGCCGGCGAGCCGCTCGCCGCCGGCGAGGCTCACCCCGTTCGCGTCGACCGCCTCGACGGCGGCGCCGTAGCGGATCTCGACGCCTTCACCGAGCGCCTCGTGCAGGGCCGGCCGCTCGGCGACCAGCACCGGCGCGCCCGCCCGGCGCCCGAGCGCCCCGAGATCGAGCTCGGAGAGCTTGCGGCCGTCGGCGCCGCGGAAGATTCCGCGCTCGGCCGGCGCCCCGATCGAAAGCACCGCGCGGTCGCGCTCGAGCGCCGCCAGCGCTCGCATCGCGTTCGGCCACAGCACGAGGCCGGCGCCGACCGCCGTGCCCCGCTCCGCCCGCTCGAGCACCACCGGCTCGTGCCCGGCCAGGGCCACGGCCCGCGCTGCGCACAGGCCGCCGATGCCCGCCCCCACGACGATGATCCGAGACACGACGGGCAGGATATTCCGGATTCCAAGCGCCGCGCAGCTCGAGAGGCCCCGGCTCGCGCCGTCAGCGGCCCTGCCGCAGCTGCAGGCGGTTGCCGTCGGGATCGACGAAGACCGCGACCCGGCCCCACGGGTACTCGAGTACGTCGGTCTCGAAGACCACGCCGCGGGACTTCAGGGTCTCGAACGACTCCCGGCAGTCGTCCACTTCGATCGTGTAGCCGGCCGGCCTCCGGCCGAAGACCGGCTGGCCCTCGCCCGGTTTCCCCGGCCACAGGACGAGCTGGGTGTCCTGGCCCTCGACCGCGACGGTCAAGAAGCGCGGCCCCTCGGGGGTCGGGTTGTCGACCCGCTCCTCGAGCCCGAGGGTGTTCGTATAGAAGTCGAGCGCCTTGTCCTGGTCGCTGACGTAGAGGGTCGTATAGGCGAGGCCCTTGAGCATCGGTCGCTCCTTTGTCCGTTCGTGGGGTTGCTGTCCCTCCTGACGAAACAGAGCGGGCTGATGTGACGGCGGTCTCTCCTACGCCTGGAAGCGGAGCCCGTCGAGCGCCACGCTCAGGATGTGCTCGGTCTGGCTCGGGTCCGCGTTCGGGATCTTGGCGATGCCGACCACGAGCTGGATGACCTCGCCGATCGTGACGTCCTCGCGGACGACGCCGGCCTCCTGCGCCCGGACGAGCAACGGCTCGCCGGCGTCGTAGAGGGTGCCCCGGCAGGTCTGAAAGAACTCCGCGTCGGGTTCGAGGTAGTTGACGAGCTCGCCGATGAGCGCCTGCTTGGTCGCCACGTAGGCGATCACGCGCCCGAGCCACGTCTGCAGTGCCTCCCACGGGTCACCGCCGTCGAGCTCGACCGCAACGCGGGAGACCTCCTCGACCTCGGACGCATACAGGGCCTCGATCAGCGCCTGCCGGTTGGGGAAGTTCCGGTACAGCGTGCCGATGCCGACGCCGGCGCGCTCGGCGATCGACTCGAGCGATGTCGCCTCGCCGCCCTCGGCAAAGGCCTCGCGGGCGGCCTTCAGAAGCTTCTCGTAGTTGCGCCGCGCGTCGGCTCGCTTGGGGCGTTCGATCAGCGTGGCTGCTGGGTTTGCGGTGGTTTCGGGGGTGCTCATCTCAGGGTTCTCGGAAATTTCCCTTGACAAACCGGAGGGGCCCTCCGTATATTCCTTTTTCCGGAGGGTTCCTCCGCTTATTTCGGAGGCGGCCTCCATTTTAGCCGCGAGACCCCATTTCGACAAGTCAGGATCAACGTGACTCTCCCCTCCCCCCTCAATTCGCTAGGCGCGGGCGCCTCCGCCGAGAAGCGCCGGTGGATCACGCTCGCGATCGTCTGCATGGCGCAGCTGATGATCGTCCTGGACGTGACGATCGTCAACGTCGCCCTCCCCTCGATCAAGGCCGAGCTCGGCTTCACCCAGGCGAACCTGACCTGGGTCGTCAACGGCTTCCTCATCACCTTCGGAAGCCTGCTGCTGCTCGCCGGGCGGCTCGGCGATCTGCTCGGCCGCAAGCGCGTCTTCCTCGGCGGCCTCGTCGTCTTCACGGCGGCGTCGCTCCTGTGCGGGATCGCCCCGTCTCAGGGCTTCTTGGTCGGCGCCCGCTTCCTGCAGGGCGTCGGCGCCGCCGCCCAGGCCTCGGTGATCCTGGCGATCATCGTGACCGAGTTCCCCGAGCCCGCCGATCGGGCGCGGGCGATGGGCGCCTACGTGTTCGTCTCCGTCGCCGGCGGCTCGCTCGGCCTGCTCACCGGCGGCATCCTGACCCAGGCCCTGAGCTGGAACTGGGTCTTTTTCGTCAACGTCCCGATCGGGCTCGCCACCCTTCTCGCCGGCCGGTCCCTGATCCGCTCCGACGAGGGCCTGGGCCTCTCCCGTGGGGTCGACTGGCTCGGCTCGGCCCTCGTGACGACCTCGCTGATGAGCGGCATCTACGCGATCGTGCAGGTGACCGACCACGGCTGGGGCTCGACGCAGGTGCTCGGCTTCGGCGCTCTCGCCGCCGCCCTGATGACGGGATTCGGAGTCCTGCAGGCGCGGCTCGAGAACCCGATCATGCCGCTGCGGATCCTGCGGCTGCACGGTCTGATCAGCGCCAGCCTGATCCGGGGATTCCTCGTCGTCGGCATGTATTCCACGTTCTTCCTCGTCACGCTCTACCTCGAGCAGGTGCGCGGCTACAGCGCTCTGCAGACGGGGGCGGCGTTCCTGCCCTGGACGATCACGGTCGCGATCCTCTCGCGGGGGATCACGGCGCGGCTCGTCGAGCGCTTCGGCGCGGTCCCCGTGCTGACGACGGGTATGGCCACGGCCGCGGCGGGCCTGTTGCTGCTCACCGGGATGGGCCCGGACACCGCGTTCTTCCCGACGATCTTCTTCGCGACCTTCGCGATCGGCTTCGGGATCGGCAACGCGTTCCAGCCGCTGCTCACGCTGGCGATGGCCGACGTGCCCGCTGCCGACGCCGGGCTCGGCTCGGGCATCACCAACGTCTCCCAGCAGATCAGCGGCGCGCTCGGGCTGGCGGTGCTGAGCACGATCGCCTCCGACCACACCCAGGCGCTCGTCGCCGACGGTCACGATCGGGCGAGCGCGCTGATCAGCGGCTACCACCTCGCCTTCTTCACCGGCGCGGCCGCGATCGGCGTCGGGATCATCCTCGCCCTCGCCATCCTGCCGCGGGTCGCCCGGGCCGAGGAGGATCTGGGCGAGCTGGCGGATCTCGACCTCGATGGAGCCGAGCCGGCCGCGGCGATCGAGATGGAGCGGCAGGCCGCCTGATCCCCGACGCTCCGCCGCGCGGCGTTCCCGGCCTCAGCGATCCTCAGCGGATCTGGACGATCCTGACCACGACGCGGTTGAGCTGGGAGTCCGCGGTGCAGTCCGCGTCGCCCTCGAGCTGGGCGCTGATGGTCTCCGGGGCCCCTACGTTGAGCAGGCCGAACGGGCCGTCGGCATCCCAGCCGAGGCTCGTCTCGAGCGTTGTCTGGTTGCCGGCGCTCGTCGGGTCTACGTAGATGCGGGTCGGTTTCCCGTTGACGAGGATCCGGACGGCCGGCGAGCAGTAGTTGGCGGCGTTGGTGCTCGCGGTCGTGAAGCGGGCCTCGGCGGCCAGCGCGTCGACTTCACCCGCCTTCGGAGTGAAGCTCGTCTTCCCGCTCAGCGGCAGCGGCGTGCTCGTGGCCGTGTTGATGCCGCCCTTCGGGCCGCCCGCGGCCGAGCCTGTCACGTCGGTGTCGACGCCCTGGAAGACGGCGGCGGCGAGATCCGTGGACTGGATCGAGCCGTCCTTGATCTTCGGGCTCGAGACCGCGTTCGTATGCAGATCGGTGGCCTTCACCGCGCCCGGCGCGATGTTGCGGCTCTTGACCGAGTTCTTGCCGAGCTTGACCGCCGCGTAGACGGTGCCGCCGGCCAGCACGAGGACGAGCGCGAGCGTTGCGACGACGTTCGCATAGGTCAGCCTCGGACGCATCCTCTTCCTCCTAGTTGCGGGTGATCGAGACTCAAGGCAGCGTACTCCTGAGAAGCGGCTCTGCCTAGGGGGGCGGGCCCGGCGGGCGTCCGGCCGTCTGTTACTGATGCGGGAGTGGCCCTGCCGGGACAGCTTCGAGTGGCATTGGCCGCCGCGACCGTGGCGACCTCGCTGGCGCTCTTCGACGGCACCGTCGTCACGGTCGCGCTGCCGGAGATGCAGCGGGAGCTGGGCTTGTCGCTGCAGGCGCAGGAATGGGTCGTGCAGGCCTACCTGCTCGTGCCGATCGGGCTGCTGCCCGTCGCGGGCCTGCTCGCCGACAACGTCGGCCGACGCCGGATCTTCGTCTTCGGAATGACCCTGTTCGCGGCCGCCTCGCTGCTGTGCGCGGTGGCGCCTGACGCCGGGGCGCTGCTGGCAGGCCGGGCCCTGCAGGGCGCGGCCGTCGGTCTCCTGATTCCGGCCTCGGTCGGCCTGCTCTCGAGCGCGGGCGGTCATCGGCGGGAGCAGAACCGCGCGGTGATGCTGTGGACGAGCTGGAGCGCGCTGGCGATGGGCGCCGGGCCCCTGCTCGGCGGCCTGCTCGCGGGCGGCCCCGGCTGGCGCTCGTTCTTCTGGCTCACCTTCGCCGCAGCGGTGCCGACGCTTCTGGTGGCGCGCAACCGGCTCGACGAGAGCCGCGATCCGCACGCGCGATCGATCGGATGGACCTCGGCCGCGATCGCGATCGCCGCGACCGGGCTGACCGCGGTCGGACTCGGCCTCCTTCCGTCGGAGGGGCTGGGAAGCCCACTCGCGCTCGGCTGCCTGATCGCGGGGGCGGTCGCGACCACGGCGCTGATCGTCCGCCAGCGCTCCGAGGAGAAGGCCTTCGTGCCCCCGATCATGCTCACCCACCCCACCTTCCGCGCGACGGTCGTGCTCAGCGGGATCGTCTACGGCGCGATGTACGGAGCGTTGTTCTTCGTCTCGCTCTACCTGCAGCAGGCGCTGCACCTCTCCAGCATCGAGGCGGGGCTCGCGCTCGCCCCGTTCGCCCTGGGCCTCGTCCTCGCCGGGCCCCCCGCCGAAGCGCTCGCCCTGAAGCGCGGCCCGCGACTGCCGACCACGGCGGGCTGTCTCATCGCCGGCGCCGCCCTGATCGCGATCGCGCTGACCAGGCCGACCACCCCGATCCTCATCGTCGCGGCGACGGTGGCCGGTGCCGGGCTCGGGATCGCGGCCGGGCCGCTGATGGCCGCCGTCGTCGGCTCGGTCGAGCGTCGGCGAGCGGCGATCGCCACCGGGGTCAGCTCCGCGGCATCCCGGGCGGCGGCGATCGCCGGGGTCGCCGCCCTGACCCTGATCGGCTCGCTCGCATTCAGCCACAGCTTCGAGAGCAAGGGGATCGATGCCGGGCTCAGGCACGCGACCGAGAAGCGCGCCTTCGCAGCCGCTCGCGTCCTGGAACGCAACGGCGAGCAGGGGCGCGTCCTCGCCTCGGCCCGGAACGCGACCGAGGACAGCTTCCGGCTGATCGCCGGCGCCGCCGGCCTCGCGCTGCTGGCCGGAGCCGCCTTCAGCGCGGTGGCGTTGGGCACGCCGGCCCCCGACCACACCGGGGAGATGCCGGTGACCACCACGCCCTCCCCCCTCGCCTCCGCTCTGCAGCACGGGATCGAGACAATCCCAGTCGCCGGGCCGTGGGCGACCCACAGGCGCTATGCCGACAGGAGACCACCGCAGATGGGATGATGAGTTCCGTGTCCGGGGTAACGATCGCGCACCGCTTCCGCGGTCCGGCCGACAGCGGCAACGGCGGCTACACATGCGGGCTGCTGGCAGCGGAGATCGAGGGGCCGGCCGAGGTGATGCTCAAGGTGCCGCCGCCGCTCGACCGCACGCTCGACCGCGAGCCCGGCGAGGCCGGCACCTGGCTGCTGCTCGACGGCGAGGCGGTGGTCGCCGAGGCGCGCCCGACGACGCTCGCGGGCGATGTGCCCGACCCGGTGACCGTCGCGGCGGCGGCCGCAGCCGCCGAGCGCTATGAGTGGATCGACGAGCATCCCTACCCCGAGTGCTTCGTCTGCGGGCCCGAGCGCGAGTCGGGCGACGGGCTGCGGATCTTCCCGGGCCCCGTCTCCGGTCGCGAGCTGTACGCGTGCCCGTGGACTCCGGACTCCTCGCTCGGTGACGAGGCCGGCAGCGTCCGCCCCGAGCTCGTGTGGGCGGCGCTCGACTGCCCCAGCGGGATCGTCACAAACCGCTTCGACGAGCTCGGGACCGTGATCCTCGGCCGCCTCGCGGCCGAGCTGCTACGGCCCGTACCGGTCGGCGAGACCCACGTCCTGACGGCGTGGACGATCGGGCGCGAGGGCCGCAAGCTCGACACGGGCTCCGCGCTGTTCAGCGACGCCGGCGAGCTGCTCGCCACCGCCCGCGCGCGCTGGATCGAGCTGCGACAGCCCTAGGCACGGCGAGGGGCGGATCGGCCGCCCGGGAGTCCACGGGCTACCGCCTGCATTGTCAGCATGCGGACAGACGATCTTCGCCCGCGCGCGGGTATGCCAAGGGCGTGGACCCCGTCATCGGACTGTTCAGCCATGACCAGCTCGAGCAATGGCTGGTGGACTACGGCTACCTCGCGGTCTTCGTGCTGGTGGCCGTGGAGAGCATCGGCGTCCCCGTTCCCGGCGAGACGATGCTGATCGTGGCCGCGGTCTACGCGGGCGCCACGGGCGGGCTCTCGATCGTCCTGATCATCATCGTGGCGGCGGCCGGCGCGATCGTCGGCGACAACGTCGGATACGCGGTCGGCCGCTACGGCGGCTGGCACCTGCTGCGCCGCTACGGCCACTACGTGAGGCTGGACGAGCGCAAGCTGAAGCTGGGCCGCTACCTGTTCATGCGCCACGGCGGCAAGGTCGTCTTCTTCGGCCGCTTCGTCGGCATCCTCCGCACCTACTCCGCGGCGCTCGCGGGGGCAAATCACATGCGCTTCCGGCGCTTCGTCGCCTTCAACGCCGCCGGCGGCATCGTCTGGGCCGTCGTCTACGCCCTCGGCTACTACTTCCTGGCGGACGTCATCGACAGTCTCGGCACCCCCGGGGCGATCGCGCTGATCGTCATTGCCGTGGCCGTCGCCGCGGGCATCCTGCTGCTGATCAGGCGCAACATCGAGGTCTGGGAGGAGCGGGCCGAACGGGCGCTGCCGGGGCCGCTGTGGACGCCGCGGTTCGAATGAGCCGGTTCCGGCCACGCGGGCCCGTGGCGACCGCGCTTGCGGTGGCGAAGCTTGGCTTCGTCGTCTGGGCGGTCGTCGAGTTGGTCGGGGGCCGGCCCGGGAAGGCCGTCGCGCTGCTTGCGATGTTCGCGGTCCTGCAGGTTCCGCCGCTCTTGAAGCTGCCCGCCGTCTTCGACCTCACCTTCTTGATCGCCTGGACCCTGCAGGCCCTGGGCCAGGTCGCCGGCTTCTGGTCGCGGTTCCCGTGGTGGGACACGCTCGTCCACGCAGCTCTGCCCGCGGTCCTGGCGCCGACGGCGATGGTGCTGCTCGGCCGCCTCGGCATCCTCCCTGACCCGTTCGCGCTTCCGAACCGTCGTCGGGCGCTGGGACTCGTGCTCCTCGTCTTCCTCGTGGCCGCCGGGCTGGGGACCGTCTACGAGCTCTACGAGTGGTTCTCGGACTCGAACTTCGGAACCAACTTCCAGCCGAACAACGCCGACACCATGACCGATATCGCCGCCAACGACGTGGGCGGGCTGGTCGGCGGACTGTGGCTGATGGCCTATTCGCTCACGCGGCGATCGCGGGCCGCGGACGGCCCTCAGTTGCCCTCGCAGAGCACCTGGTAGATCGAGGTGAAGCCGATGTCGAAGCCGTTGCCGGCGGCTCGCAGGTAGAGGCGCCAGACGCGGAGGCGCTCGGGGCCCGCCAGCTCCAGCGCGCGGTCGTGGTTTTCGTCGAGGCGCCGGGCCCAGTGGCGCAGCGTCTCCGCGTAGTCGGCGCCGAATTCCTCGGCGTGGAGGGAGCGCAGACCGGCCCGCTCGAGGGCCAGCAGCACGCGCGAGAGGTGGATCGGGTCGGCATCGGGGAACACGTAGCGCTCGGAGAAGGGCCCGGCGGCCGGGTCGGTGTGGCGCAGGCGGGTGATGCCGTGGTTGAGCAGCTTGCCGTCCGGCGCAAGGAGGCCGGCGACGCGCTCGGCGTAGAGGTCGATGTTCTCGGCGCCGACGTGCTCGACCATGCCGATCGAGGCGATCTTGTCGAACCGCCCCTCGAGGTCGCGGTAGTCGCGGACCTCGATCCGGACCCGGTCGGCGTGCCCAGCGGCGGCGACGCGCTCGCGCGCGAGCCGGGCCTGGGGCTCCGAGAGCGTGACGCCGAGGACCTCCGCGGCGCCGCGCTCGGCGGCCTCGATCGCGAAGCTGCCCCAGCCGCAGCCGATGTCGAGGACGCGATCGCCCGCGGCGATCTCGAGCTTGTCCGCCGTGAGCGCGAGCTTCGCCCGCTGGGCGGCGTCAAGCGCGGCGTCGCCCTCCTGGCCCGAGACCCCCGCGGTCGAAAAGAAGGCGCAGCTGTAGGTCATGGTGCTGTCGAGGAAGAGCTGGAAGAACTCGTTCGAGACGTCGTAGTGGTGACGGACGGCGCGCGCATCACGCTCGCGGCTGTGACGACTGCCCTTCGGGACGAGCTCGGAGGCGGGTCGCGGCGGTGGCATCGTCAGGCCCATCGCGCGGACGGCGGCAGCCATCAGCCGCAGGCGGCGAGCGCCGTCGACCGGCGGCGGCTTCCAGCCGTCGAGCAGCGCGATCACCGCGTCCATGTCGTCGACCTCGAGCGCGCCGGAGACGTATGCCCGCCCGAGGCCGAGCTGCCCCGGCGCCCGCAGCGCGTGTGCGACCGCCCGCGGCGAGCGCACCGTGAACGTCGGGCCGTCGCCGCCGGTCGCCGGCAGCGTGCTGCCATCCCAGAAGACGACCTCGAACGGTCGCTCGGGGAAGGCGGCTTCGATCTCGGCAATCAGGGGGCGCGGGTTCGCGAACACGACGCGAGCCTAGTGCTCCGGCGCTCCCGGTTCGGCGCGGTCAGCCCTCGTCACCGCCGGCGCGCTCCGCGGCCCGCTCGCGCACCCGCCCCTTCTCCTCGATCGTGAGCGCGCCAGGGTGCCCGTCGCCGGGCCAGGGTGTGAGCAGCAACAGCAGGCGTGCGTCGGAGCGGGCCTCGACCCGATGCCGCTCGCGGGGGTCGAACTCGACGAGCAGGCCGGGTCCCCCGGCCACGTCGTCCCCGTTGGCGGTGAGCGCGACCTCGCCCGCGATCACGACCAGCCAGGCACGCTCGTGCACCTCGTGATCGTCGAGGCTCCCGCCCGCGGGCAGATTGATGACGATCACGCGGCTGTCCTCGGTCGAGTCGAGGATCTCGGGCTTGTGCGGCTCGGTAGCGAGCTCGCTGACGTTCCATGCTTTCACGCGACTCCTCCCATCCGTGCGGCCCTGAGCTTACCTTCCCGCCTCGAGCCGCTCGAGGCTCGTCGAGCAGCGCGAGTCCTCGGGCTCGAGGTCGATCGCGACCTGGATCAGCGCGAGCTGGTCGCGAAGGATGCCGGCGAGGCGCGCGAGCTCGGGGGTCGCCGGCTCGTCGCTTTCGCCCGCGCGCGAGGCGACGGCACGGCCCCGCGCTCCGCAGGTACTCGAGCCAGTGCCCCGGGTCGCCCGCCATGAGCAGGGTCTCGACCCGCTCGGCCTCGTCCGCCGGGTCGATCGAAGCCGGCCCGACGCTGTGCGAGCAGTTCGGGCACGAGCCGCTCGACCTCGGGCGGCAGGTGCATCCACTCGTCGCGGCGGCTCAGCGCGATCCCCGGCCCTCGGCCCGGCCGCCTCCTCGAGCTCGGCGATCCGCGGCAGCAGCTTGCGCAGCTGCCGCTGGAAGCGCACGACCGAGACCTCCTGCTCGTCGTTGAGCACGCCGTCGCGGTAGGAGGGCGCCTCGACGCCGCGCTGCACGCGGGTGGTGATCTCGACGTCCTCGGCCATCACGTCGTGCATGAGCCGGTGCGCGGCCCAGCGCGCGAGGCGGTCGCGCAGGCCGGCGTCGGGATCGACCAGCGACATCGTCCAGGCGCGCGTCCGGCGCAGGCCGCGCGGCTCGAGCTGCCAGGTGTCGATGTGGTGCGGGTAGATCTCCATGAAGGTCGTGGGCCAGATGTGGGCGTGGCCCCAGCAGCCCTCGAACTGCGATCGGGCAGGCCCGGCATCTTGCGGACCAGCCGCTGGTAGAGGCGCTCGAGCGGCACCCGCGAGGCCGCGTTCGCGCAGCGGCAGCCGCGACCACTCCGACCACTCCTCGCCCTCGCCCACCGTCTCCTTGACGTCGTTGAGCCGGACGAGCGCCGGATGGGCGACCGGGACGTGGTAGTCCTCGAGGTAGTTGTCGGCGAGGATCTTCCAGTTCTCGTCGAAGTCCTCCCAGAAGCGGGGGCGGCCTGCCGCGGAGCGCGCCGCGCAGGGCGCCGGCGCGGCCGGCGCCGCTCGGCCCCCAGCGATAGACCTCGAGCCGCTCGAGGTTGAGCGACTGCAGGAACGGCCCCGCCGGCCCCATCACCTCGCGCAGCGGCATCGGGTCCGCGCAGGCGGAGGCGAAGACGAGCCCGGCGAACTCCTCGACGGCGAACTCGGGCAGGCGCACGGCGTCGCGGTCGAAGTCGTTGAATCCGCGGGCCGAGGGAGCGGCCGCGAGCGAGCCGTCGAGCCGGTAGGTCCAGGCGTGGTAGGGGCAGCGGATGACCTTGCGGGCGGTGCCGGCGCCGCCGACGATCGTCGAGCCGCGGTGGCGGCAGACGTTGGAGAGCGCCCGCAGCTCCCCGTCGGAGCCGCGGATCACGACGACCGGCTCGCGCCCGATGTTCGTCGCCACGTAGCTGGCCGGTCTCGGCGAACTCGGAGGCGTGGCCGACCAGCGTCCAGCCGCGCTCGAAGACCTCGCGCATCTCGTCCTCGTACAGGCGCGGATCCGAGTAGGCGGACGCCGGCAGGGAACGGGTCTCCCCCGCTTCCCGCTCGGATGCGGGCGCATCCAAGAGCACGCTTTCGCTCGAATCGCTCCCCGACATAGACCCCTTGAACCGTACAGCCGTGACGCTGGACCGGCGGACACCTCACCGGCTCCCCACCCCGATTTCCGGCCGGCCGCCGCGAGCCGGCCCGCGCCGCGACTCAGCCGTTCCGGCCCGGGCCGCCCGAGGGGCGTGAGGAGCCGATTCCCTGCGGGTCGCCCGTGGCCGCGGCATCGCGGTCGAGCTCATCGCTGAAGGCGCGGCGAGCGCCGGCGGAAACGAGCGCGAGCTTCTGCTCGACCGCGGGCCGGCGGTAGGAGGGCACGGACTCCAGCAGGTGCTCGAGCAGGGCCGTCATCCGCCTCGAGATCTGGACCGAGCCCTGGCCGAACTGCCGGGTCTCGTCCAGCGCGAGGCTCAGGTAGTCCTCCCAGGAGGGCGCCGGCCACAGGAGCCGCGGGGTCCCGCCCGGACCGCGGAGCAGGCCCGGCGTCAGCCGGCGACGCCCCAGGATCCGCAGCAGGACCTCGATCTGATCCAGCGCCTGCACCGAGCTGCTCGGGTCGTTGACGCCGGGCGAGAGCGCCTTCGCGGAGATGTCCGCGAGCAGCCGGAACGCGAAGGCGGGGTCCTGGCGCATCGTGCGCTCGTCCCCCATCGCGATCGAGTTCTGCAGGAAGGACTCCTCGACCGGGGCCGTGCCGCCGTGGACCCGGAACAGCGGGTCGCCCTCGATCAACAGGTCACCGACCGACGGGACCAACTCGATCAGCGCGTCGAGCTCCTCGGCACGGCGCAGGAGGCCACGGGCGTCGATGCTCTGCAGCACCCCCGCACCGCCCCGGTAGGCGATCGTGGCGGTGGGCCCCTCGGGCTCGGGAGGCAGCTCCTCGCCGGCGGCGTCCTCGGGGGCGGGATCCGGGTAGACGCGGTCGATCGTCTTGCGCGCGTCCCGGGCCAGATCGCCCAGCACCGACGCGACGCGCAGTCCGGCGGTGGTGCGATGGATCAGGCGCAGGAAGGCGAGCATGCTCGCCAGCAGCAGGATCAGCGAGATCGAGATCGACGTGTTGGGGACGAAGTTGGGCTTGTCGGGACGGCCGACGATGCGCAGGACGACCAGCGAGTAGAGGAAGGTGGCGATGAAGACCCCGAGGGCCACCTTGGTCGTCGGATCGCGGAGGAAGCGACGCAGCATCCGCGGCGAGAACTGACTCGAGCCGAACTGCACCGCCAGCAGCAGGATCGAGAAGACGAAGCCGGTGAAGGCGATCATGCCGCTCGCGATCGAGCCGAGCACGCCGCGAGCGGCGTCGGCTCCGAAGGCGATCCCGATCGTGACCCCGCTGTTCTCGTCGATCGTCGGGAACACGATCCCGGCCACGATCGCGATCGTCCCGAAGAGCCCGGGGACGATCCAGATGCTGTTGCGGACGTACTCGGTGACCCGCCAGCGAGTGCGCCAGGACATCAGCGCCGGTCGGCCCCCGGCCGTGTGCTCCCCTCCGCTCACCGGCGTACCTCAGCCCCCGGCGGTCGCCTCGGGCCCGGCGAGGACCTCGTCCGCGGTCGGAACCCTTGCGCGGGAGCGATCGACGAGCACGGGTGCGCCCCGCGTCGGCGCGATCGCCCCCGGCTCCTCGGCGCCGGTCGAGTCGAGCGCGTGCAGGACGGTGTCGACCCACGCGTTCGGCCGGTCGCACTGCGGATAGTGCCCGGCGTCGGCGATGAAATACAGCGAGTTGCGGCTGGGCTTCAGCATCAGGTGCTCGTTCCAGACCCAGCTCGCGACCCGCGGCGGCGCGACCGTGTCGTTGAGGCCCCAGATCACGGTCGTCGGCAACTCCGAGGCGGCGAGCTCCGCGAGCCACTTCTCCTCGTCGGCGGAGCGCTCCCGCAGGTACTGGATCGTCTCGTGCATGACCGCGAGCCCATCCGCGTGGGCGAAGGTCTCGGCCAGCGCCTGGATCCCGTGATCGTCGCTCCCGCGCGGCGGGAAGAAGGTCGCCGCGCCCATCCCCTGGGCGAGCAGCTCCGGCGTCGCGTTCGCGAGCATCTCCGCGGCCGTGTCCTCCTCGAGCATCACGCGCTGTGCCGCCGTCAGGTTCGAGAGCGGCAGGAAGATGTTCCCGTTCGTGAGGAGCAGATGCTCGATCGTCAGCGGCGCCCCCGCGCTCGCCTGACCGCCGGCGAGGATCAGGGCGACGCTGTCGCCGCGGTCGTGGGAGAGGACGACGGCGGAGTCGGTGGCGATCACCTCGGTCAGGTAGTGGAGCAGCAGATCCGCGTCGCGGAAGAGGCTGTAGCCCCAACCCCGCGGCTTGTCGGAGAACCCGTAGCCGGGGAAGTCGAGCGCGCAGACCCGGAACCGCTCGGCGAGCCGGTCGGCGACCTCGTAGAAGTCGATGCTGCTCGTCGGAAACCCGTGCACGAGCAGCAGCGGCGGTGCGTCCGGCTCGCCGACCTCGACGTGGAACACCTCCACCGGCTCCGCATCGCCGTCGGCCGGGCTCCAGGTGAAGCAGCCGCCGCGGGATCGCCAGTCGGTGGCTCGCGAAACGCTCACGGAGGGAATCTATTTCAGCCGCCGTCGCGGTGACGTTTGACCGTCGCCGGCGAGCGCGCTACCTTCGCGTCGATGCCAAAGGGGACGGCAGGAACGAGAGGGAGCGTTCGGGTGCTCGTGGCGGTCGGCGTGGTCGCGCTCGTCGGCGCGCTCGCGTGTACCGGTCTCGCGCTCGCGGGGAAGCACCGGGTGCGCCTCGAGGTCAGGGCGACGACCGCGACCGTGGCCGCGGGCTCCAGCCAACCGAACGTCAAGGCCTCCTGCAGACGCGGGCACCTCGCCTCCGCGGGGTTCAAGCTGTTCGGCTCCTCGCCGACGGGGATCCTCGCCGCCGCCTTGCAGCCAGGCAAGTACGACGTCCAGGCGCGCCTGCAGAACCTCTCCACGACGCCCCAACGCGGCCGGATCGAGGCCTACTGCGCGCGGGGCCTGCGAACGAGAGTCCGGCTCGAGAACACGATCCTGCCCAGCAACGGACTGACCACCGTGAAGGTGAGTTGCCCCGGGGGGAGCAAGGCGATCTCCGGGGGCTTCCGCACGGCAAACGTCGACCTCTCGCCGAGCGGGACACGGGCGCTGACGGTGAGCTCCCACCGGGCCGGCGGCCGCAAGTGGGCGGCGACGGCACTCACTTGGGGCGACTCCGGCCCCGGGGTGATACAGGGCTACGCGGTCTGCGCCAAGGGCGTCAAGGTCAGGAGCGTGAGTGCGAAGTCCCGGGTCGGAACGGCGCCGACGAAGACAAACGTCCGCTGTCGCGGCCGCAGCCGGGTGGTCGCCGGTGGCTTCAAGGCTCTGGGTGGCACCGGGGCCGGATCGATGCCGATCCCTCTGGCCTCCCGGCGCAAGAACGCGCGCACGTGGCAGTACGTCGCCGCGGGGTCCGCGGGTGCCGGCCCGGCCAGGACCAAGGTCTGGGCCTACTGCACCAAGAAGCTGTAGAGACGGCGCCCGCGCATCGATAGGATCCACTCGATGCGGGGGGCGAGGAGACGGGACCACGGCTCTGGGGGCGTCTTGACGGCGCTCATCGTTGGCGTGCTTGCTGCGCTCGCCCTCGCGCTCGTGGCGGCGCCGGCAGCAGAGGCGAAGATCAAGCGCTGCAACGGGATGCGGATCCTCTGCGACCGGCCCTTCAACGAGGTGGTCCTCCCCGGCCGCCCACAACGCGATGTCCTCGGTCTCGCTCGGATGGGCGCTCGCGAATCAGTCGGTCGCGATCCCCGACCAGCTCGACTACGGGATCCGCGGCTTTCTCATCGACACCCACTATGGGCGGATGAAGCCGGACGGCTCCGTCGTCACCGACGACGACCACACCGTCGCCAAGAGCGTCGGGCCGCGCAATACCTACCTCTGCCACGAGTTCTGCGAGATCGGCGCCGAGCGCCTGACGCCGGTGCTGCGGCAGATCCGCCGCTTCCTGCAGCAGCACCCCAACAACGTGCTGCTGATCGACAACGAGGACTACATCAAGCCGAAGGCCTTCGCCCGCGCCGCCGGCCGCAGCCGCCTGCGCAACCACATCTACGAGGGCCCGACCGACGACTGGCCGACGCTGCGGCAGATGATCAGCGCCAAGCAGCAGGTCGTCGTCCTCGCCGACAACCGCGGTGGCGGCATCTCCTGGTACCACCACACCTACGCGGGGATCATGCAGGAGACCCCCTACAGCTTCGACCCGCCGAGCGAGCTGTGGAACGCGAAGAACTGGCGCAAGAGCTGCGGTCCCAACCGCGGCGACGTGACCGGCTCGCTGTTTCTGATGAACCACTGGTCGCCGTCGACGCCGCCGCCGGCTCCGGATCTCGAGACGGCGGCCCACGTCAACGCCCGTTCCGTGATCTACAACCGGGCCCGCACGTGCGAGCGGGTTCGGGGCCGGATCCCGTCGATCATCGCCGCCGACCAGGTCGATACCGGCGGGCTGCTGGCCGCCGTCCGCGACCTGAACGGAATCGGCGGCTCGGTCGCCAAGCCCTGAGCGGCCCGGGCCGGGGTGAGTGGATCCACCCCCTGGGTGGGTAGTCGCGGACGCGCTGCGGCGGGAGCCTTCCCGCCATGAACGCGACACCCAACACCTGCACCCGTCCCCGCCCACTCCGAACCCACGTCCTCGCCCTGCTCTGCGCGGTGGTCGGGCTCGCCGCCTTCGCGGCGGCGCCCGCGGCAGCGAAGCCGAAGGTGAGCGGGAAGTTCCCCGTCTCCGGCGTCGGCACGAACAACGATCTGACCACCGGTCCTGACGGCAACGTCTGGGTGACCCTCGATGACACGAACGACATCGCTCGGATCACGCCCAAGGGCGTGATCACCGAGTTCAACCCGGCGAACGTCACGAACCCGATCGGGATCGCGACGGGGCCCGACGGCAATCTCTGGGTGACCCAGAGCGGCGGCGTGGCGAGCTTCTCGCCGAACGACCCCGACGCGGCGGTCTCCTACTCCGTCGGCGACATCACGGACCCCCGGCCGATCGTCACCGGCCCCGACGGCAACCTGTGGACCGTCGAGCGGCGGGAACGTGATCCGGATCACCCGGCCAACCCTGCCGGCCGCGACCTCGTTCCCCGTGCTCGTCGCCGGCCGCGACATCGACGCCGGCAAGGACGGCCGCCTGTGGGTCGCCGACTTCGGCGGCCAGGTCGTCCGCGTGAAGACGGACGGCACGGCAAAGGCCTTCGACACCGGCGCCGGCTCCGGCCTGCAGGCGATCGCCGCCGGGCCCAAGGGCCAGGTCGGCTACGCCGACCCGACCTCGAACCCCCAGAAGGTCGGCCGGATCAAGCGAGGCAAGCTGCGCCGGAAGACAGCCTCCGGCGATCCCTTCGGCGTCGCCTTCGGAGCCGACCGTGCCTACTGGATCCCGCGCTTCGCCTCCGGCGACCTGCTCCGGCTGACGAAGAGCGGCAAGACTGTCGACCCTCGGAGGCCTCGGCAAGAGCTCCGGCCCGCGCCGGATCGCGACCGGGCCGAAGCACACGCTCTGGGTCACGCTCGACACCGCGAACGCGGTCGCGCGGGTCAAGGGCGTGCGCTGACCCCCGCGGCATAGCAGCGGACGGCCCCGATCACCCCGGGGCCGTCCGCGTTCCCGATGCCCCGGCTGTGGGGAGCCCTCAGCGGGCGCTGCGGGGCCGGGGGCGAGCGTCGAAGCGGCCTTCTCTGATGCGGCCGTCGCGACGCCCACGGCGCGCCGGGGACGATTGGGCCCGGCGCGAGCTGGTTGTGAGCCTCGAGAGTCTTGTCATCGCGTCTCCTTTGTCGAATCGGAGGATTGGATCCGATTCTGCGCTGCTGGTGGCAAGCGCTCGGCAACGCGCGGGTAAGGGCTTGGACAAACCCGTTCGCGGTCCCGTTTACCGCTGGGGCTCCTGCCCCTCGCGACCCAGCTCCACCCCGTCCGGGAGCACCTCCGCGCCGGCGCGGGCACGGTCCTCGTGGCGGGTCCGGAAGCGATCCGCGAGCGCCCAGGAGGCGAAGCACAGGGCGCCGACCGCGCCGGTGGCGGTCAGCAGCGCGCCGGCCGCAGCGACCGCGGCGACGCCCTTCGAGCCGAGGATCAGGATCGAGCTGGTGACGCCGAGGCTGGGGCCGACCGGCAGCAGCCCGATCGCGGCGGCGGCGACGAGCAGCGCGACCGAGTCGAAGATCGACACGTCGACGCCGATCCCGCGCAGGACGAGCCAGTTGCGGAAGACCTGGGCGAGGACGGCGAAGATCGTCAGCGCGATGATCTGGTTGCGGTGGCGAGCCCGCGCATCACCGCGATGCCGGACCAGAACCCCTCGCGCTTGCGATGGGCGAGGCGGCTGAGGCCGAAGACGAAGCCCGCGGCGATCGCGAGCGCGATCAGCGGCGTCCACCAGGGGATGCCGAGCGGGCCGATGAGCGTGAACGAGCAGATCGCCGCCAGCGCGATCTCGACCACGACGATCGGCAGCTCCGCGGCGACGAGGGCGCCGGCCTTCGGCGCCTTGGCAGGAGCGGTGCGCCGCAGCTCGGCGATCCGCACCGCCAGCCCGAAGCTCGGGTTGAGCAGGTTTCCGAGATAGCCGATCGCCGCCGCGCGGTAGAGCGGCCGACGCCCGCAGCTGCCACCGGCGGCATCCACGCACACGTGCCAGGCCTCACTGCGCGAGATCAGCCACACGACCTGCAGCACCACCGCGCCGGCCAGCACCCCGACCGAGGCCGAGCCGAGCGCCTGCGCGAACTCGTCGCGCTTGCCGTACAGGCCGAAGATCAGCGCCGCGAAGACCGCCAGCCCGAAGACGACGCTGACCCCCTTCGAATGACGCCGCAGCCAGGACTGCTCCGGCGCCGCGGCAGGCAGGCCCTCCTCGACGACCCGCAGCGCCGGGTCCGTCTCGACCTCGAGCAGATCGTCCGGGTTCAGAGTCTCGATGGGATGCAAGCGGGTGCGATCTTCGACGTGCCGCGCCTCCCGGCGGGAGGGCATCGGCCGCACCGCGTATAGGGATCCGAACCCGGGCACGTCTCCCAGGGTAGCCGTCGCCCGGTCTCGGCCCGGAACGGGCGGCGCGGCTGGACGGGCGCCGGCCGAGGCAATACGCTCCGGGTCCAATGGGGGTGGGACTCGTCAGGAGATGTCCGAGATGGACGCCGGCCGCGGTCGCGGCGCTCCTCGTTGCCTGCGCGCTGCCCGCTTCGGCGTTCGCTGTCGCCCCGACGCCGACATCGCAGCAGCTCAAGCAGGACGTCCTCAAGAACGCCGACATGTGGGCGAAGAAGCCGCAGATGCTCGCCGCCGGCCTCGGCTTCACCAACATCATCGGGGTCCCGGGAATGAACAACCACGACCTCGCAGGGCTCCGAGCAGATCGTCCGCGACGCCGGCGGCACCTGGATGGCGAACCTCCATTGCGCGCGCGACGCCGACGCTCGGCGACTACACCTCCGCCGTCTCGCCCACCGGCGTCGCCTACGCGTGCGGCTATCCGACCACCTACTGACGACGGGCTGCCGGTCGAGTTCAGCTGGCCGGCGCGGCCGAGCACGGTCGACGCCGACGACTTCCAGGTCACCCTGAACACGGGCGAGGAGGTCGTCGCCCGACGCTCGCGGCGCCGTCCTCCGAACTCCGAATACAACGAGCGCAGCACCGTCGTGCTGTTCGGCGACTTCGGCAACCGGATCCCCTCCGATCAGCCGGGCTCGGAGTACGCCGCCAAGACGAGGTCGTCGCGGACGACAACGGGCCCCTGCGAGCTCGTCGGCACCCGCGGACGGCAAGACCGAGATCGTCGATGCGACCGGGATGTACGCGACGAAGGACCGAGCCCCTACGACGACTTCGACGCGCACGCCAAGCAGCGAACCGGCCCGCAGCTCGCCGCCGCCAAGCTGAGCCGACTCACCGCCCGCGGCGAGTCCGCGCCACCCGCGTTCCGCGGCGATGCTCCCCAACGACGGCAAGGCGCTGTACGGCGATCGGGCCAAGTTCCGGCTGCGGATGCTGACCACCGGCGGCTTCTCTCCCGACGGCGTGATCCGGCGTCAAGCCGACCGAGTTCGAGCGCTACTTCCGGTTCACGGTCCGCGACCGCGACGGCAGCGGATCGTCGTCAAAAAGCAGGGCAAGACCTACGACGTCGACGGCTACGAGCTGCGCGTCGTCGGGCTCGCCGACCTCGGCCCGAAGCAGGGCACCTATGACGACTGCTACGCCGAGGACCACGACAACCAGATCGACATCGTCCTCGACGGCGACCTCAAGGCGGTCAAGCGGATCCGCCATCTGCTGATCCCCAGCCGCGGTCAGTACGACCCGCTCTACAACCCCGGCGGCCCGGGCAACGACCCGACCCCGGGCGTCCCCTACAGCGCCGGCAGCCCCTACATCCGCCAGCCGGTCACGATCGACACCGACAACGAGCTGTCGGTCTACTACGACCCCGGTGGCTGAGGTGGGCCAGGACGAGCAGTCGACTTACCCGCTTTCCGAATCTCCGGTTTCGGCGTAATGTTCATTCGTACGTAACTTCGTAAGACCCCTTCTGGAGACGAGGGTCAGGGAGGCAGCGATGGGGGAAGAGCCGGTACGCGTGGCCGAGATCGGCACCGCTGGAGGCATGCCGATCTACATCGAGGTGTCCCCTGCCGATGTCGAGGTGGAAACGATCGCCGCAAGCCAGGCAGCGTTCACCGGGACCGGGGCATCGGGTGGAGATCGCGCCGTGGACAAGCTGTCCGAGCTCGGAGAGAGCTTCGTCGACGTATGTCGCCGGCTCGCAACCAGCGCCGAGGAGGGCCTAAAGAAGCAGAGACCCGCCGAGGTCACGGTCGAGTTCGGCCTGACGCTCGCGGGCGAGGGCGGGGTGCCGATGGTGACGAAGGCGTCCGGAGAGGCATCGATCAAGGTCACGGCCACCTGGCGGTACGAACAAGATGCCGGCGACGCGGCCTCCACCTGACGAGGGAGGCTTCTCGGAGGCCCGCCTCCGAGAAGCTGCGCGTTCGGTCGGTCGCCTGCTTGCCGGCGGCTCGCGGCTGCTCGGACGGGGACTTCATGCGTTCGCCGAGTTGATCGAGCCGCCGTCACGCCCCACCCCGTCGCCGAACATCCCTGGGCGCCTGGTGCTCACCTTCGAGGACGGCGATTTCGCGGCGCTGCACCTCGCCGAAAGGCTCCGCGGAGGGGAACTCGGACCAATCGATTTCATTGCGAGCTCCTCCGAGTTCCTGCAGTCGCGGGAGCTACGACGTGCCGAGGGGGTGTCGACCGAGGCATACGCGCTCCAGGTCCCCGCGGGGACCGAGGAGCGGGCCCTGGAAGCGATCGAGACCACCTACGCGGAGCTCGGTGGGCCACCCGTCGAGCCGGCCGCGTCCTATCCGGGGCTGCTGGCTGCCCAGGACGCCTACGTGCAGCGCAGCAACGGCTACACCGGCGGCCTAGGCTCGCCGCGCACACAGTGGAGCGACGCCTATCTCGCGCGTATGGGGGTGGGCCCTCCGGGCCCGGAGCCGGTCACCGTGACCGTCCTCGACAGCGGCGTGGACGCGGACCTGGTCGACGTGGAGCGGGGCTGCTCCTTCGTGGGCGGCGACCCGTTCTCGCCTCAGCCCGCCAGCGAGTGGCTCGACGACGTCGGTCACGGCACAGGGGTCGCCTCGATCATCTCGGAGCTCGCTCCCACGCGCTCCCTATGGGTCGGCAAGCTTTGGGATCGCAAGTTCGACTTCTCGATCTTCGACGTCCTGGCGGCGCTCGAGAGTGAGTTCAGCGAAGCCGACATCGTCAACTGCAGCTTCTCGTACACCCCGGGGGACATTCAGAGCCCCATCCTTGGCCGTCACTCCGCGCGTTCGCAGGCGCAGATGATCGAGCGCACGATCCATCGCCTCGCCACGAGCAGTGCCAAGCGCCCGATCATCATCGCGGCGGCAGGCAACGATGCCGCCGACACGCTCACGTACCCGGCCCGCTGCCCCGAGGTCATCGCGGCCGAATCCGTCAACGCGCGGGACGTTCTCTCCGGCTTCTCGAACTTCGGCGCCGAATGCTGGGACGGCAGCGCGCACAGGTATCGCTTCACGGCTCCGGGCGGGGACGCGGCAAGACAGGGCCGCCACTCGTGGCGGCCCCTCGAGGCGGCACGAACGAACCATCTCGACGGGACCCCTTTCTGGGGCACCTCGTTCTCCGCCGCCTACATCTCCGGGGCGATCGCGAACCTGCTGTCGCATCGGGGGCGCCTGGATCGTGACGAGCTCCTGAGTCTGCTCGTGGATCAGGCACAGCGTCCATCGGGCGCCGATGCCGCGCGCCACGGCAACGGCCTGCTGAGGACCTGACGCCCAGGCCGGGATGCCGGAGCTTCCCTACCGGGTGACCCTGGGCCCTTCAGCGACGGCGAGAGGCGACCCCGTGATCGGGGCGGGGTCCCCGGCGGCGGGCTCGCGCTCCTCGTCGGCCGGGCGCGAGGGCAGCAACGCCAGGACCATCAGCGCGCCGGTCAGGCAGACGCCGGCGGCGACGAGGCAGCCGGCCTGCAGGCCGTCGTAGAAGCCGGCAGCCGGCGAGCGCGCGGAGCGCCTCGCCGGGGGCGCCGCCGATCTGCGTCGGCAGATCGCGAACGCGGCGCCGACCGACTCGGAGGCCGCGCCCGCCGGCAGGCCGGCGGGGGCCGAGTCGAAGCCCGGCCGCATAGAGCGACGCGAAGACCGAGCCGACCACGGCCACGCCGAGCGTGCCGCCGAGTTCGCGGGTGGTGTCGTTGACGCCGGAGCCGACGCCGGCGTTCGCCGCCGGCACGGCGCCCATGATCGACTCCGTCGCCGGCGCGCTGGTGAAGCCCATGCCGGTCCCGAGCAGGATCATCTGGCCGGCGATCTCGAGGTAGCGAGGTGTCGCTGTCGGCGTTCGAGGTCCAGGCGAACATCACTGCCGCCAGGCCGAGCCCCGTCGCGACGACGGCCTTGTTGCCGATCCGCACGGCGAGCATCGTTGCCGAGCACCGCCGCCGTCCCGGTCGAGAGCGCGACCGGCAGCAGCCGCAGCCCGGTCTCGAGCGGCTCGTAGCCGCGCAGCACCTGGAAGTACTGGGTGATCAGGAAGATGAAGCCGAAGAGCGCGAAGAAGCTGAACGTGATCGCCGCCGAGGCGGCGCAGAACCGCGGGTTGCGGAACAGGCGGACGTCGAGCAGCGGGCCGGTCGGCGCGCAGCTCCTAGCGCGACGAAGCCGGCGAGCAGCAGCGACCGCGGCGGCGAAGCCGAGCGACGGTGCGCGCCGCGAGCCAGCCCGTAGGTCGGGCGCCTCGATGATCGTGAAGACCAGGGCGAGGACGCCGAGGCTCGACAGCGCGAGCCCGACCCGGTCGACGCGCGGCCGGCGTGGGTCGCCGGACTCGGGCACGAACGCGAGCGCGAGCCGAAGCGCGGCGCGCGCGATCGGCACCTTGAGCCAGAACGCCGCCTGCCAGCCGCTCGCCTCGAGCAGCGCGCCGCCGACGATCGGGCCGAGCGCGACGGCGATGCCGGTCGTCGCTCCCCAGAGGCCGATCGCCTTCGCGCGCTCGCCCCGCTCGCGGAAAAGATGCACGATCGTCGAGAGCGTCGCCGGGAAGATGATCGCGGCGCCGAGGCCCATCACGGCCCGGCAGGCGATCAGCGCCTCGCTGGTGTGGACGAGCGCCGCGGCGCCGTTGCCGGCAGGAATAGATGGAGAGCCCGACGAGCAGCATCCGCTTGCGCCCGAAGCGGTCGCCGAGCGCCGCCGGCCGCGAGCACGAGCGCAGCGAAGACGAGCGTGTAGGCGTCCACGATCCACTGCAGGTCGCGGGTCGAAGCATCGAGCTCGCGTCGAGAGCGTCGGCAGCGCGACGTTGACGATCGTCGTGTCGACGTTGACCGAGAACGCGCAGAGCAGCAGCACGGCGAGGGCGGTGGCACGACTGCGGGTCATCGGTGCCTCCGATCGGTCCAGTGAGGCCTCACGATTTGGTACAAAAACTGATAGTGCGCAGCTTGTTCTATCAGATAGCGCGCTAGATTGTGATCGGATGACACAGCGCAGCTACAGACAGACCTGCGGGCTCGCCCAGGCGCTGGACCTGATCGGCGAGCGCTGGACGCTGCTCATCGTGCGCGAGCTCCTGCTCGGGCCGAAGCGCTTCGGCGCGCTCAAGGATGCGCTGCCGGGAATCAGCGCCAACCTGCTGTCGCGCCCGCCTGCAGGCGCTGAGCGACGCCGGGCTCGTCGAGCAGCGTCGAGCTTCCCTGCCCGGCCGCCGGCGTCGCCGCCTACGCGCTGACCGAGCGCGGCGCGGGTCTGCGCGAGACGGTCGAGTCGCTCGTCGCTCTGGGGCATGGACCTGGTCGAGCCCGAGCGCCAGGCACGAGAGGGCTGGCTCGCCCGCGGCTCACTGTTCGCCGGCACCCGCACGGCCGGCGCCCGGCGCGCGGGCGCCCTCGCGGGGCTGCCCGCGACGACGCTCAACTGCGAGATCGACGGCGAGCGCTTCGTGATCAGCACCGACGGCGAAGGCGGCGGCGCGGTCCGCCACGGCATCGCCGAGGACGCGGACGCGGAGCTGCGCTGCGCGCTGCCCCGCTTCTTCGCGCTTCTCTCCGGAGGTGCGGAGCTAGATCCCGACGCGCCCGGCGAGGCGAGTGCGCTCCCCGCAGCGCCGCTGCTTCGGGCGCTGGCGCCCGCGGAAGAGCCCGTTTAGCGGGACGCTCCCGGGCCCCTGACACCACATCTGGGCAACAAAGGTCGAGGACGTCTGGTGCCTCTCTGACGTCACCGACCTTAATGCGGCCTGAACGCACAAACGTCAACCACATCACTGGCGGGCCGGGACGTCCTCGACCTTTTCCATCTCCGCCTCCGTCCTCGGTGTCCAAAGAGGCGGCCGACCGCACGCGGCCGCAGTCGGCGCTAGCAGCCCGCCGCTAGTCCTCGTCGTCGATGTCGAGGATCACGCGCGCCGCCCAGGCGCCGTCGTCGAGGCGCTTGAGCTCGACGTCGTGGAGGAGCAGGCGGCGGATGTCCCCCGCCGGTAGTCCGCGGACCCCGGCGAGGCGAGCGGAGAAGGTGGCGCTCTCGAGCCGCTCCTTCTCGATGCGCTCGGGGACGAACCCACGCTCCTCGGTGAGCCCGATCACCTCCTCGACCCAGTAGGTGAGGAGCTCCAGCGGCTCGGCCGGGCCGACGAGCACCTCGTGCGTCATCGGCTCGCCGCCGACGGCATCGGTGAGAACGTCGGTGAGTCCGAGCAGAACCTCGGTGAACAGGGCCTGTTGATCGACGTCCTCGACGATCACGTCGACCTGGCCCTCGCGCTCGTCGATCTCGTACACGGCCGCTCCTCCGGTGGTCCTTCAGTCTGGCGGCCGACCCTACGACCTCGGGCGCGCCCGATCCACCGTCGATCGCCACGCCGCCGCTGCGGACAACCACGGAGCGTCGGGCGGCGCCTCAGCCGGCGCAGTCGCGCCCGTCCGTCGTGCTCGGAGGCAGCTCCACCTCGTCGTAGCCGGGGGCGTGGCCGACGCGGTCGGCGAGGCGGAGGAAGCCACCGTAGCCGGCGGTCGGGTTCGGGGTGCCCCAGCCCTTCTGCGCGACGACGCGCAGCCGCATCGCGGTGTCGCGGGCGATCTCCTTCTCGGTCTGCGCGTTGGGGTCGTCGTTCCAGATGCTCAGCTCGGTGCCGAGCAGCGCCCCGCGATCGCTGCGCGCGACCGTGTCGGCCGGTTCGCTGAGGGTGCCACTGCAGACCAGCGGTCCGTAGAAGAGGCCCGGATTCCAGTCCTCGTAGGCGGCGCGCATGTTCGGCCGCACCGCCGCGAGCGGCCCCTGGACGTAGTAGGTCGGGAACCAGCCCGCGTTCAGGACCTTGTGGCCGGCATCGACCAGCTCCTGCGGGCTCGGACCCTCGAGATCGATCCACCAGTCGACGACGACGTCCGGATCGACCGTGACCGCGCCGGGATTGCGGAGGTCGAGCCCGTCGTGCCAGATCCGGAGGCGCTTGCCGTGTCGCTCGACCACTCGCCGCACCTGCTCGATGAAGCCGTCGACGGCGTCGTGGGGATCCGCATCGGGGCCGAAGCGACGCTTCGCGTAGGCGCCGATCTGCGGGTAGAGCGCGTAAGCGGGGTTGGGCACGCCCTCGGGCACCGGCGCGATGCCGAGAAACTCATCGGCGCCCATGTCCCAGTAACGACCGGGAAAGAGCGGCAGGTACTCCTTGACGAGATCGAGCGCGAAGCGGCGCCCGGCCGGCTTGGTGATGTCGAGCTTGTCGGGCTGCCGCTGACCGAGCGAATTCGTGAGCTGCAGATCGGGATGGTGGGAGAGCGCCTGGGTCATGTGGCCGGGCATGTCGATCTCGGGGATCACCTCGATCCGGTAGCGGCCGGCGATCCGCACGATCCGCCGCATCTGCTTCTTGGTCAGGTGGCGATTGGAGACCGCCTCGGGGTGCGTGTCGCTCTCGATCCGGAAGCCCTGATCGTCGGAGAGGTGCAGGTGGATGAAGTCGAGCTTCAGGTAGGCGAGCTCGCGCAGCTGCTGTGCGAGCCAGTGGGGCGTGAAGTACTTGCGCCCCGCGTCCAGCATCAGGCCCCGCTCGCGGTAGCCGGGCCGATCGCGGATCAGACCCCGGGGCGCTGTGCGGCCGTCCGCGAGGAGCTGCAGCAGCGTCCTCGTGCCGTAGAAGGAGCCGGCCCCTCCCCCGCCCTTGATCCGGACCGAGCGGCCGATCGACATCCGGTAGCCCTGCCGGCCCACGGCGCCCGCGCGGTGGGCGTTCTGGTTGATGCGGATGTCGCCACGTCGCATCGCGTGCCTGCCCGCAGCGACGATCCGCGGGCGCCGGCCCTGCTGCTCACCCAGGTCGCGGGCGAGCACGCGCGCCGTCGTGCGGAGCGAGTGCGGGCCGCGGCCGAGCACGATCCGGGCGTGGCGGCTGTACCCGTAGCCCGGTCCGGACCGCGGCTGCCAGTGACGGACGGCGGGGATCGTGGCCGGCGGCGAGGCTGCCGCGGCCGCGGACACGGGCGCCGCCGCCGCGAGCGCGGCGAGAGCGCCGGCAAAGAGCAACCCCACCCTCACGGCGCAGAGCATGGCAGCCCGCGGCGCCCGTGAGCGCCGGCCGCCGGACGCCGCCTCAGCCGCCCCAGCGCGCGATGAACCCGCGCACGCGCCGCTCGGCGCCGGGGAAGCGGGCGCCGTACAGCGAGGGCACGTGTCCGGCGTTGCGGACGATCACGCGGCGCGCGTCCGGGAAGGCGGCGGCGACCTTCGCGGCCTCGCCGGGGCTGGTCACGTTGTCGAGCTCGCCGTCCATGACCAGGACGGGCACGTCCGGCGCCTCCGCACCCCGCGGCGCGGGCGGCTCGTACAGGCCAGTGGGCCGCGGCCACCGCAGGCACTCGTGGTAGCTCGAGAACGCCTCGAGCGCGACCTCGGCGGGAGAGAAGGGCGCGAACGCGCGCGCGGGCTTGCGGCGAATCGCGGCGTGAAGCTGACGGCGGCGCTCGCCCCCGCCGGCCCGCTTGTCCCAGAGCATCGGATAGTCGTTGCAGCTCACGGCGAGCTCCTGTCCCCGGGAGTAGACGCGCGGGTTGCCGTAGACGGGCGGCCCGCCACCGACGAGGCGGTCGTAGGGGCGCCGATCGCCACGCAGGTAGGCGGAGACCGCTCGGTCGATTCGCAGGTATCCCGGCGGCGCGGGGGTGTAGCCGGCGGAGCCGATCGCATCGAGCAGTGGACCGGCGCGACGGCCGCTGCGGCGCAGGCTGCGGACTACCGCCCCGAGCCGGCGGCGGGCGCCGGGGCTGCAACGGGTGCTGCGCCGGCAGACGATCCCGAGCGACCGCACGCCACGCCGGACGACGCTCGGGTACCAGGGGCTCTCGCCCCGGACCGGGAAAGCGCTGTCGAGGACCAGCGCCTTCAGATGCTCGCCGTGGCGATAGGCGTAGCTCTGCGCCAGGTAGGTGCCATAGGAGTCCCCGTACATCGTGATCCGCCGCACGCCGAGCGCGGCGCGGACGGCGTCGAGGTCGTCGGCGGCGGCCGAGGTCCGGTAGGAGGCAAAAGTCCTGCCGAGCCGGCGCGCGCAGCGGGCGACGCCGCGGCCGTCCGTGACGCGGGCGCGCTGCAAACCCGGGCAGTCGATCGCCTGCGAATGCCCGGTGCCGCGCATGTCGACGGTGACGAGCCGGTAGCGCTGCCGCAGCCGCGGACCGAGCATGTCGGCGTAGTAGCGAATGCTGTTGATCGACCCGTAGCCCGGTCCGCCCTCGACGGCGAAGACGGTCCCGCGCGGCGGCTTGTGCCGGTCGCTCGGCGGTCGCACCGCGAACGCGATCGGGATCGTTCCCAGGGCGGGGTCCGCGCGCTCGAGCGGCACCCGCAGTCGCCCGCAGCGGACGCCCTTCATGGTCACATCGGCGGGGCAGCTCCTGTACTCGACGCGGGCGGCAGCGCCCTCACGCGCGCCCGCCGGCACCGGCGCCCCGGCCGAGACCGAGGCGATCAGCGCCACCGCGGTCGCGGTGGCGACAAGGACCGTCTTGCGTCTCAGGTCTCGCACCGCTCATCCAACACGTGGAGTCCCCGAAAGCCTCGGTCCGGCTCACTCCGACGCGCGCGGCCACGGCGCCGGCGGGCGGACGACCTCGACGCGCACGCGCGCGTCGACGACGGTCGCGCCATGCGGGGAGACCTTGACGGGGTTCAGGTCCATCTCGGCAACCCCGGGATGTGCGTCGACGAGGGCGCCGACCCGCAGGAGCACCGCCTCCAGCGCCGGCACGTCCGCCTTCGGGGCGCCACGGAAGCCGTCGAGCAGCGGGAAGGTGGCGAGGTCGCGGACCATCTCGGCCGCGTCGCGATCGGCGAGTGGCGAAAGCCGCACGGCGACGTCACGGGTGAGCTCGGCCGTGGTGCCTCCGGCCCCGCAGGCGATGAGCGGACCGAAGAGCGGGTCGCCGACCACGCCGACGATCATCTCGACGCCCCCGGAGACCATCGCCTGCACGAGGAAGCCTTCGAGCTCCAGGCCCGCCTCGCGCATGCTCCCGATCATCTCCTCGGCGGCCGCGGCGACGGCGGTGCCCTCGAGATCGAGCCGCACCGCGCCCGCCTCGGTCTTGTGCAGGAGGCCGGGAGCGATCGCCTTCAGCGCCACCGGGACGCCGAGCTCGCCGGCGGCCGCCTGCGCGTCGGCGGGCGTCGGCGCGATCCGCCAGGGCGCGAGCGGGACTCCGTAGCAGTCGAGCAGCGTCGCGACCTCGTCCGGCCGCAACCAGCCGCCCCCTCGGGCGAGCGCCCTGGCGATCAGCGCCGTGGCCTCGTCACCGCGGATCCCGTCGAACCGCGGAACCTCGCCCGGGTCGCGCCTGCGCCACTCGCCGTGGTGGGCGACCCGGGCGAGAGCGCGAGCGGCATCCTCGGGGAAGCGGTAGGTGGGCAGCGTCACACCCTCCGTGGCGTGCTCCGGCTCGGCCGCGGCGCTCATCAGCACCTGCAGGACGGGGATCCCGGCGTCCGCGGCGGCGACCGCGCCCGCGATCTCCTCCGCCACCTGCTCAACGCGGGTCAGCAGCGGCGGGATGAAGATCGCGATCACGGCATCGACCTCGCCACAGTCGAGCAGCACCTCGAGCGAGCGGCTGTAGTGCGCGGCCGGGGCGGTGGCGATCATGTCGACCGGGTTCGTGAGCGAGGCCGCCGGCGGTAGGAAGGCGGCGAGCCGCTCGCGCGTTCCCTCGCTCAGCGGCGGGACCACCAGGCCGCCTGCCTCGCAGGCATCCGCGCACATGATCCCCGGCCCGCCCGCGTTCGTGAGCACGGCGACGCGGCTCCCGGCCGGATCGGGCGCGTTCGCGAGCAGCGAGGCGACGTCGAAGAGCTCGGCGAGGTTGTCCGTGCGGATCACGCCGCCCTGGCGGAACAGGGCGTCGACGGTGACGTCGGAGGCCGCCATCAGGGCGCCTGTGTGGGAGCTGGTCGCGCGCGCTCCGGCCGTCGAGCGGCCGCTCTTGACCGCGACGATCGGCTTGCTCCGGGCGACGCGCTGCGCGATCCGGCCGAACTTGCGCGGGTTGCCGAAGGACTCCAGATAGAGCAGGATCAACGCGGTCTCCGGGTCCTGCTCCCAATACTGAATCAGGTCGTTGCCGGAGATGTCGGCCTTGTTGCCGACCGAGGCGAAGGACGAGAGGCCGAGCCCGAGCGAGCCCGAGAAGTCGATGATCGCCAGCCCCAGCGCGCCGCTCTGGGAGAGGAAGGCGACCGGGCCGGCCTCGGGAAACTCGGGGCCGAAGGTGGCGTTGAGCGGCGTCCCGGGCGATGTCGCGAGCACGCCGAGGCAGTTGGGACCGACCATCCGCATGCCCGCGCGCCGGCAGACGCGGATGAGCTCGGCCTGTCGCCCAGCGCCCTCGGCGCCTGTCTCCGCGAAGCCGGCCGAGATCACGAGCAGCGAGCGCACGCCTTTGTGCTCGCACTCCCGCACGACCTCGATCACCTGCTCGGCGCGGCACCGCGATCACGGCGAGATCGACCGGTCCCGGCACTCTCGACAGCGACGGGTAGGCGCGCACCGACTGCACGACGTCGGCGTTCGAGTTGACCGGGTAGACGGGCCCCGTCGAAACCGCAGGAGAGGAGGTTGTGGAAGAGCTCGCCGCCGACGGTCCCGCGCCGCCGCGAGGCGCCGACCACCGCGACCGACGCCGGGCGCAGGAAGCCCTCGATGGCGGCGACGGCCGCGATCCGGTCGCGATCCTCGAAGCGCTCCACGGCCGGCTCCGAGAGCGAGGCCGGCAACTCGACGTGGATCGCGCCCTCGCGGCGCGCGGACGTCGACCGGGAAGCCGCTCTCGCGGAAGACCTCGATCATGCGATGGTTCTCGGGCATCACCTCCGCCTCGAGCGTCTCGATCCCGATGTCGGTGGCCGCCTCGGCGAGGTGGGCGAGCAGGATCGTCCCGAGACCGTGCCCCTTGAACCCCTCGGCGATCGCGAAGGCGACCTCGGCCCGGTCGTCCCCCGTTCGCGCGTAGAGCGCATGGGCGACGATCTCGCCGCCGGCTCCGCGGGTCGCGACCAGGCCGAAACGGTCCCTGTAGTCGACGTTCAGCGCCGCCGCGACCTGGCTGGCCGTGCTCGTACCGGCGCTGAAGAAGCGGAACCACGTCGCCTCCTCGGAGAGGCCCTCGAAGAACCGCCGCAGCCCGTCCGCGTCATCGGCGCGCACCGGGCGCACCCGCACCGTGGAGCCGTCGCGCAGGACGACGTCGGCCTCGCGGTTGGCCGGGTATGTCGCCGCCATGTCCTCGTGCGCGGCAGCGGCGCTCTCGCGGGCGGACTCCGCCGGCATCTCGGTTCCTCGGTTCCTCTCTTGGGGGGTCGTCGCAAGGTATGCGTCGGCCCGCCGCGCCGACACCGTGATCCCTACGGATGGGCGCCTCCCGCAAAGGCACGGGGCCCGTGGCTTCGTGCGGATCGGCCCGAACGCAGCTACGGTCCCGCCGTGACCGCGATCCGGGAGACCTCGCCCGCCGACCTCGACTTCGTCCTCGGGCTCGAGAACCGGCCCGACACGGTCCCGTGGATTGGGCTGTGGACCCGCAAGCAGCATTTCGAGGCGATCGAGTCGAGCGCCAGCGAGCACCTCGTGATCACCGCCGGGGGCGAGCCGGTCGGCTACGCGATCCTGCTCGATCTCGACGACCCGTTCGACGCCGTGCAGATCAAACGCATCGTCGTTGCCCGCCGCGGCGAGGGGATCGGCACCGCCGCGCTGCGGCTGATCGTCGAGCGCGCTTTCGCGGTCCACGGCGCGCACCGCGTCTGGCTCGACGTCGTCGACTCGAACGAGCGGGCCCGGCGCGCCTACCGGACGGCCGGTTTCGTCGAGGAGGGAACGCTGCGCGAGGTCTGGCGCAACGCCGAGGGCCGGCAGTCGCTGGTCGTGCTCTCGATCCTGGCGCCCGAGTGGCGCTCGCAGCGCGCCTGAACCGCGCAATGCAGCGCCCAGGGTTACGGAAACCCGGGAAGGCCCGGGGCCGGGCGGCGCGAAGCCCGTGAGCTCAAGCGAGACGCCAGGAGGGCGAGATGAGGTTGCACCGGGCATTCGGGGGTGCCGCCACGATCATGAGCGCGGTCGCGTTGGCCGCGCCGGCGACGGCTGCCGCGGCCATGCCGCACACCGTCGTATCCGGGGACACGCTGTGGTCGATCGCGACAGCGAACGGACTCAGCACGGAGGCGCTTGCCGCCTACAACGGGCTGTCGGCCGACCACCAGGTGATCCTCGGCGAGACGGTCCTCCTCCCGAGCGCGGCGGAGGCGGCAGGGACGGGGACGAGCGCCCCCACAGCGTCGTCCTCCACCGCCACCTCCACCCCGTCCGGCTCCCACGTCGTCGTCGCCGGCGAGTCCTTCTCGTCGATCGGCGCCGCCAACGGCGTCAGCGCCGAGGCGCTCGCCGCGGCGAACGGGCTCTCGATCGACGCGACGATCGTCCCCGGTCAGTCGCTCTCGGTCCCCGCAGCGACCAGCGCGACAGCAGCCGCTCCCGCGGCGTCGCCCGCCTCGACGCCGTCCGGCTCGCTCGGCTACGTCCCGAGCCCCTACGGGGAGCTGCCGCTCGACTCCGGCGCCGCCTCCGCCTGGAACGCAATGCGCGAGCAGTCGCTCCAGGCCTACGGCGAGGACATCTATCCGGGCGGACCGCTCTCGGCCTACCGGACCTACGACCAGCAGGCGCAGCTCTACCAGCAGTACCTGAACGGAACCGGGCCGCTCGCGGCTGTGCCCGGCACCTCAGCGCACGAGACCGGAACCGCCGTCGACCTCGCCGACCCCTCGATGCGATCCGTCGTCGACTCGCTCGGTTCCGCCTACGGCTGGGGCAAGACCGAGGCTCCCGACGAGTGGTGGCACGTCAACTACGGCGGCTGAGCTGAGCGTCAGCGTCGCCGGTGCTTGTGGTGCCGGTGGTGCTTGCCCTTGCCGTGGCCCCTGTGGCCGTGGTGGCCCCTGTGCGCCTTGCCCCGCTTGCGGGCGTGCTTCGCGTAGGCCCGCGCCTGCTTGTGCACCACGTCGACGAGGTTGCCGAGCGCGATGTTCGCGTCAACCAGGTGCAGGCCCCAGGTCGCATCCGGGATCGGCTTCAGGTCGGGCGCGCCGTTGACCGCCCTGACCTCGAGCGCGTTCGCGTCGTTCGCGGAGGAGCAACGGCCGGTGTAGGCGTCGCGTGACTCGTAGTAGGTCGTCCCCGGATCGCTGCTGGGCTGAGGAAAGCCGACCAGGGTCGTGGCGATCCCGATCGTCGTGCCGGGAGCGAAGGGCTCGGTCGGCATGACCGCATCGAGTGGTGCCTTCTTGCCACCGCCGAGGGCCGCCGGGTTCGTGCAGAGCACGTCCTGGGTCTTCGGATTCCCGCCGAAGAAGCCGCCCGGGCGCCCGAACAGGGCGTCGTCGGGAACCGGCTCGTTGAAGGTCGAGAACGCCATCACGCATCCGGTCTGCCTGGCCCGCTTGCAGGCGTCGAGGCTGCGCAGCTGCCCGCCCTTCTCCTTGCCCTCCTTGGTCACGACGTTGCCGCCAAGGACGATCGCGGAGATGATCCGCTTCTGCTCGCGCCGCTTGTGGTCGATCTGATCGGCGATCAGCTGCTCGAGCATGCCGGCGCCCTGCGAGTGGCCGATCAGGACGATGCCGCGGCCGCGGTTGTAGTGCTTGAGGTAGTAGCGCCACGCCGAGAGCACGTCGCCGTACGCCTTCGCCTGGGCCTCGGCGGTCACGCCGCCGTCGCCGTTGATCGCCTTCAGCGTCAGCTGCCGGTACATCGGCGCGTAGACGCGGCAGTACTGGGAGTAGCGGGAGGCCTGGTACAGCGCGATCGAGCGCTCCTCGGGGTCGATCGAGAGGTCGGAGTTGGAACCGTCGTCGTCGCTGACCGTCGGGTAGACGTAGAAGCAGTCGAACTTCTGCTGCTTCTGCTTCGGATGGATCGTCCTCGCCGGCTCGCCCGTGGGCGAGACGAGCGTCGTCGACAGCCCGGGCTCACACGGGTTGTCCGCGAGTCCCGGCTTGCACAGCCAGACCGGCTTGTGACCGCCCTTCGCGGCGGCCGGTCCGGCGCCGGCCAGCAGCGTCAGCGCCGCGGCGAGGCCGAAGATGGACAGCAGCAGCATCGGCCGCGCGAGCGGCACCTCTCTCTTCCCCATGGAGGCTTTATAGCGGAGCCATGCCGCGAATTCCGGGTATTTACTGCGGACCCCCGGACCGGGCCGGGCGCCCGCGGCTGGGCGCGGGGCCGGCCGGCGGGGTCGAGATCAACCCTCGCGACGCTCGGCCGCGGCCTCGGTCCGCTCCGCCTCTTCCTGCTTGGCGTCAGCCTTGGCCTGGGCCTCGTCGGCCTTCTCCTGCTTCTTCTCGGCCTCGTCCTTGAGCTCGCCGCGCTCCTGCTCGCGCTTGCCCTGCTGCTGCAGGCCCTCGTCGCCGGTGATGTCCCCGGCGGCCTCCTTGAGACGGCCCTTCGCCTCATCGACGGCGCTCTCGATGCTCGTGTCGTCCTCGGTTGCAGTTTGGTCACTCATTTCGCTCCTCCTTCGAGGTTGCGTACACCCTTGAGATACCCGTGAGACGACCGCCGAATCAGATGCGCGCCAATCGCGGAGATACCTCACCGATCGGTGCCGAGGACCGAGCCGGGCCGTTCGGCGACCACGTCGGAGCCGCGCTCGGCCTCCTCGTCGCTGCGCTTGATCAGCAGCCACTGCGGCTTATCACCGCCGCGAGTCCGCTGCAGCGCGAAACCGCCGCGGAGCTTGCGGCCGTGCAGGACGAAGACGGCGTGACCGCGCTCGAGCGCCTCCGGCCAGGGCACGCGCCCACCCTGCTCGTAGCTGCCGCGGTCCCAGACGATGACCTTGCCCCCGCCCTCCGTCTCGCCCTCGAAATCGTTGTGCGAGAGCTCGTGGTCGGGGACTTGGATCGCCATCCGCTTCACCCCCGGATCCATCGAGGGGCCCTTGGGCACGGCCCATGAACGCATCACGCCGCCGACCTCGAGTCGCAGGTCGAAATGGTGGGCGGTGGCATGGTGCTCCTGCACGACGAAGACGCCCGCGCTGACGCCGCGGATCGCGAACTGCTCGTGGCCCTCGCCCTTCACCTCTTCGACTTCGACGGCTTCGACCTCGGCGCCCGCCGGGCCCCGACGGAGGAAGTCCACGAGCTCCTCGACCGCCACCGCGGCCCCCTCAGCATGGACGCGCACCTCCCCGTCGTCGTTGCGGACCCAGCCGAGGACGCCGAGCTCATGCGCGCGTTCGACGGTCGTCGCCCGGAAGCCGACCCCCTGGACCCGGCCACGCACCGCGGCGCGGATCGCGCGCTCCGGCTTCGACCTCGCCACGGCGGGGGCTAGCCGGCGGCCGCGGCCACCGCGGGCTCGGCGCCGGGGGCACGCGAACGTGCGCCCCACTCGAGCCGGTAGTCGTCGAGCGGGAAGCGGCGGCTGCGCCAGATCGTCTCCGGCGTCAGCACCGGTCGCAACGGCACGTCGCCGTGATCGTCGAAGTAGTAGCTGTTGGCGAGCCCGCAGCTGTCCTGCCAGAAGACCTGGTGGCTGCGGCGCCGCAGCATCTCGGCGAAGTAGCGGTCGTTGGCCTCGCGCCGGACCTCGATCGCCGTCGCGCCGCGGTCGCGCGCGTAGGCAAGCGCGCGGCCGATGTGATGGCTCTGCGTCTCGACCAGGTTGAAGTACGAGGAGCCGTTGTACCCGTACGGCCCGAAGACGAGGAAGTAGTTCGGGAACCCGGGAACGCTGACGCCCTCGTACGCCTGGTAGCGGCGCTCGCGCCAGAAGCGCTCGAGGTCGACGCCGTCGCGCCCTTTGACCGGGTACTTGGGGAAGTTGCCGGGGTCGAAGACCTTGAACCCGGTCGCGAGCACGAGCACGTCGATCTCGTGCTCGGCGCCGGACTCGGTCCGCACGCCTGTGGGGGTGATCGCCGCGATCGGGTCCGTCTCGAGCGCCACGTTCTCGCGGTTGTAGGTCGCCAGATAGGTGTTGTGGAAGCCCGGGCGCTTGCAGCCGATCGGGTACGAAGGGGTGAGCTTGCGGGCCAGCTCGGGGTCGTCGACCTGCTCGCGCACGTAGGCCCGCGCCTGTTCCTCGAACCGCTCGACCAGCTTCAGCCTGCCGTGGTAGTGGGCGGCGAGCGGAAAGGTGAGCTCGACGAACGTCTGGCTGGCGAGGCGCATCGCCGCCTGCGCGCCGGGGATCCGGTCGAGCGCCCAGCGCAGCCGCCCCGGAAGCTCGAAGTCGTACTTGGGCAGACACCAGATCGGCGTCCGCTGAAAGACGGTCAGCTGCTCGACATCGGGGGCGATCTCGGGGATGAGCTGCACCGCCGAGGCGCCGGTGCCGATCACCGCAACGCGCTTGCCCGCGAGCTCGATCCCGTCGTCCCAGCGCGCCGTGTGCACGGTCTCCCCCGCGAACGAGTCGAGCCCGGGGATGTCCGGCTCCTTGGGAACGGTGAGCACGCCGCTGGCGTCGATGAGATGACGCGCGACGAGCTCCTCGTCCGCGTCGGTACGGAGCTGCCAGACGTGATCGTCGTCGTCGAAGCTCGCGGCCGTGATCTTCGTCCCGAAGCGCGTCTTCGCTCCCAGCCCGAGGTCGGAGGCGCAGCGCCGCGCGTAGGAGTGCAGCTCAGCGCCCGGCGCGTAGCTGCGCGACCAGCGCGAGCTCTTCGCGAACGAGTACTGGTAGCTGAACGACGGGATGTCGACGGCGATCCCCGGGTAGCGGTTCCAGTACCACGTGCCGCCGAAGTCCTCGCCCTGCTCGACGAGCAGGAAGTCGTCGAAGCCGCGGCGTCCGAGCTCGGCCGCAACGCCGATCCCGGAGAAGCCGGCACCGACGACGATGGCGTCGTGGTCGATAGCTGCCGTGCTCATGGCCCGACCCTACCTCCATCGGCCGCGTTTGGCCAGCCGGCCAGTCGAGGCGGGAGGCGAGAGCGCGGGGCCGCGATTGCCCGGGGCCGCTCCGGGTACTTCCGTGTCATGAGTGAGAGCAGTACACAGACGCAGGAGTCCGGGTTCGCGATCGTCGCCGGCGACGAGGCGTCCGACGCCTACGCCGACAGCGACGTCCCCGGCGAGTTCCGCCGGCTGACCGAGGCGCTCGGTGCCGAGCAGCTGGCGCTGACCCTGATCCGGGTTCCGCCCTACTCCGACTTCGAGCAGGGGACCGGCCACCGGCACGAGCGGATCGAGGAGATCTACATCGTCACCGAGGGCACGCTGACGATGCGCTTCGGCGACGAGGTGCGTGAGGTCGGCGCCGGCTCGGCCGTAAGGGTCGCCCCCGGGACCGTGCGCTCGCACCGCAACGAGGGCGCGGAGCCCGTGCAGATGTGGGCGGTCTCGGTCCGCAGCGACGCCTCCGACGCGGTCAAGGTCGACGACTTCTGGGAGCCGTCCGAGGACGCGCGCCGGAGCAAGCGGGAGAGCTGAGGCGCGGGCAGCGGGCGCCCGCCGATGGCGCCGCATACGCTTGGCCGATGAGCGCCGAGCGAGACGCGAATCCCGACGCCGCGGCGCGGGCGATCGCCTGGCGCCACGACGCCCAGCGGCGCAACGCCGAGGTCTTCGCGGTGCGTGAGGAGGGGCAGCCGATCGCCTTCGCACAGATCGAGCGTGAGGGCGAGGCCGCGGAGATCGCGCAGGTCTACGTGCGCCCGGACCGTCGGGACGGCGGACTCGGGACCGCGATCACGCGGGCAGCGATCGGGGCGGCCGGCGACGTCGGCGACCTGTGGATCTGCGCCGACGCCGACGACCGGCCGAAGGACCTCTACGCCCGCCTCGGGTTCCGGACGGTGGCGCGGACGACCGAGATCACCCGCTTCCCGCCCGGCTGAGGGCGCTCGCCCGCTCAGCCGCTGGAGGCCGGGAGCGCGGGCGGCTGCGCGGCGCCGGCGTTGCCCGGCGCCGTCGCGGTCACCGCGGACCCGGAATCACGCGCCCAGACGGCCTTCGCGCCCTCGTGCCCGGCCCGGACCACCCAGACGAGGGTGAAGACGGCGAGGATGCTGATGCCGATCCTCGCCGCCAGCGCGATTCGCGGTCGCTCCAGGAGCGCGGCCGCCTGTCCGAGTGGCCCGCCGATGCCGCGACGGGACACCACGTCGGCGAGCACGAGTCCGAGGATCCCGGCGGTGAGGATGATCATCGCGGTCCGCAGCTGCTCGCCGAGGGCGGCGTGCGACGCGAGCGCCGAGGCCTCGGCCGCCGTGGAGCCGCCGAGCGCCTGCAGGGCGCTGGAGGCAGCGGCCTCGCCGCCGTCGCCGCCGGCCTTGACGGCCGGCGGCACCGGGACGCCGTTGGCCGCGAACAGCGCCTGCTCGCGATCGTGGCGAAGGGCGTCGCCGGCGCCGGCCGCGACGATCGTGAAAGCGAGGCAGACGAGCGCCGCCACCGCCAGGGCGACCCCGTAGCGGCGCCGCCATTCGGGGCGCACCATGACGGCGATGGCCGCAAGGGCCAGAAGCGGGATCAGAACCACCGGCAGGTGCACGAGCAGCGCGTGCGCCGGCAGGCCGAAGAGGGTGTTCAGCTGCAGCGCCGCCAGCGCCAGACAGAACAGGAACGCGAGCGGCAACCCGTGCAGGACGGGGTCGAATTTGCGCCCAACCAGGACGCCGGATCGGGGAGATGCTGGGGAGGATGCTTCCATGGCGCGGCATCGAAGCTGCGCGCCGTGAACGATTTCTCAACGAACTGTGAGAGAACGCTTATGGAAGCCCTGCCGCGAGCCGCTCCGACCCGCCGAACACCGCTCAGGAAAGCGGGGTCTGCTGATGCAGCACGAGCTGCCACTCGTCCCCGTCGCGGCGCTCGTAGACGCTGCTCATCTCCGCCTCGTACGGCTCGGCCTCCCCGCGGCGGCCCCGGAAGCGGTACGTGATAGCGGCTGAGCCGGGCCCAAGCTCGAGCACCTCGGCGCCCTCGATCGAGAGCTCGTCCCAGCCCGGGCTCGAGTTCATCGCCTGCACCGTGGTCTCCTTGTCGAGCCGCTGGCCGGGCACGATCACGTGCGCGTCGTCGCGCAGGTGGCGCTCGTAGCTATCGCCGCCCCCGGCGGCGAGCTCGTTTCTCGATCCGCTCCAGTTCCTCGCGCGTGCTGCTCATCGCTCTCCCTCCGCTCGGACGCGGTGAGCATGCCCGCGCCGCCGTCGGCCTAAACGGCGTCGGCGGCGCTCGCCGAGGCGGGCAGCGACGGCTCCGGCACGAGCAGCACCGCGGCGCCGTCCGGCGGCTCGGCAAACCCGCTCATCAGCACCCACCCGCTCGACCGGGACGACCGTGACCTCGCCCGCGCGTACGGCGTCGATCCAGTTCGAGCCGACCGCCTCGCCGACGAGCTCGGCGCCCTTGAGCGCCTCCCCCACCCGCTTCGCCGTCGCCGTGGCGCCGCTCTGCGAGCGACTCGCCCTCCGGGCTGAGCAGGCGGACGTTGTCGAGCGAGTCGACGTCGCCGCGCGCGATCGCGACGGGCGTCGCGCCGCCGCCGGAGACGGTCTCGGCCCAGCCGCCCACCGCGGCCCCCGCCCGCTCGGAGTGCTCGACGGCGATCACGAGCGTCGCATCCTCGGAGAGCGCCGCGTGCAGAACGCCCTCGGCGAAGTTCGAGTGTCGCGACCCGCGGCCGGCTCCGCCTCGAGACCGAGCTGGCCGCAGAGCCGCTCGAGGTGGGCGAGGTCGCCGTTCGGCGAGCTCACGGCGCGGGCCGCGGGCTCCAGCAGACGCCACCGAGACGGCGCCGCCGACGGGCTCGGCGATGCGGCTCGCGATCCGCAGTCCGCAGGCCGCCGCCGCGGGCTCCTCGACGGCGACGAGCACGTGTTCGCCGAGCTCGTGCCGAGCCGCGGCCGGCGGCTCCACCCGCCGCTTCGCGCGCTCGGCGACGATCGTCGCGACGGTGACGCTGACGAGGATCAGGACGAGCACGGCGTTGACCACGGACTCGCTGAACAGGCCGATGTTGAAGCCGACGGTGGTCGCCGCCAGGGTCGCCGCGGCCTGCGGGCTCGTGAGCGCGTAGACGACGGCCGCCTGCGGCCCGTTCGCGCCGAGCATCCGCTGGGTCAGCCACGCTGCGACCGCCTTGCCCCCGAGGCAGGCGACGATCAGCAGCGCCGCGAGGCCGAGCGTCTTCGGCTCGGCCATCACGGTCGGGTTCAGCAGCAGTCCGACCGAGACGAGGAAGATCGGCACGAACACCGCGTTGCCGAAGAAGTCGATCCGGCCCATCGTCGGGCCCGCGGTTGGGCACGAGGCGGTTCAGAGCCAGGCCCGCGAAGAAGGCACCGACGATGCCCTCGATCCCGAACATCTCGGCGACCGTCGCCGCCGCCAGGAACGCGGCGACGGCGATCACGTAGCGGACGGCGCGATCGGCTCCGAGCAGACGGAAGCCGAGCCGCGCGATCGGCGGCAGCACCTTGAACGAGAAGAGCAGCAGGACCACCATCCCGATCACGATCTGGGCGCCGATCTCCGCGCTGGAGCCCGACCCGGTCTCCGAGCCCGGACACGCCGGCGAGGATGACCAGCGCGAGGGTGTCGGTGAGCACGGTCGCGCCGACGGCGCTGGCGATGACCGGGTCGGGGGCGAGCCCCGCGTTGCGGATCGTCGGGTAGAGCACGAGCGTGTGGGAGGCGAGCAGCGAGCCGAGCAGCAGCGCCGCCGGCCAACCCCAGCCGAGCGCGAGGCCGATGATCGTCCCGAACAGCATCGGGAAGCGTGAACGTGATCACCCCGAAGCTCCAGCGCCGACTCGCCGGTGGACGCGCAGCAGCCCGAGATCGAGCTCGACCCCGGCGACGAACATCAGGTAGAGCAGACCGAGCTGGCCGAGGTCGGGCACCGTCGTGTTCCCGATCGAGATCAGGCCGAGGCCGTGCGGGCCGATGACGAAGCCGCCGACGAGGAGGCCGATCAGCCCCGGGATCCGCGCCCGCGAGACGAGCGGCGGGCCGATGATGACGACGGCGAACAGGACGAGGAACTCGAAGGCCGCCCCCTCCGGGGCTCGATCGTGATCGCCGCCGCCGGGCTCACCGGGTGCTCCTCAGCAGCGGCACGTCGAGCGCGCCGTCGGTCACTTCCTCGCCGAGCCAGCTGTTGGAGAGATCGGCGAGCGTCCCGTCGGCATCGAGGGAACGGATCGCGCTGCTGATCGCCTCGCGTTCGTCTCCGGCCGTCCGGCAGCGCCGGCGCGATCGTCTCCCCCGTCTCGAGCTTCGCGGCGACGTGCAGGCGACCGTTCGACTCGTCCGCGAGCGCTTCGGCCGCCGGCAGATCGAAGATCGCGGCGTCTGCGCGGCCCGATCGCAGCGCGCGCATCACCGCGTATCTGTCCGCGGCGACGATCGGTGCCGAGATCGGGTCGATGCTGTCCTTCAGCGCCGTCTGGAGGGTCGTCCCGGTCTCGACCACGTATTGTCAGGTCCCGGGCGGTCTCGAGGTCGGGCACGTCGAGATCCGCGGGTGTCGAGCATCGCGGGCGGCGAGTCGAGGTAGGGGGCCGCGAAATCGAGATCCTGCTCGCGCTCGTCCGTCGGCGTCACGAGCGAGAGCGCCATGTCGGCGCCGCCGAGATCGCCGCTGATGATCTTCGAGAACGGGACCACGACGACCTTCAGGTGCGCGATCCGAACTGCTGCTGCAGTCTTGCGGGCGAGCTCGTACTCGAAGCCGCCGGTCGAGATCCCCCGGCGTTGCCCTCCCAGAAGCCGGCGACGGGGATGCCCTGCGTGGCGACCGTGAGCGTGTCCGGCGTCACCGTGTCGAGCTGGCCTCCGGCGCCGGTATCGGCGGCACATCCGGCGAGCGCGAAGGCGGTGAGCAGCACCGCGACGAGGCCGAGCGCGCGCGCTGTCGCTCCGTCCCGGATCCCGGCCACATCGATCTCTGTCCTTGTCGGCATCGCTGCTGGGCTCCCCTGCTCCGAGCGGGGATCGTATTCCCGCCGGCGGTCAGGCGACCGCCGGCGAGCGCGGCCCGCTCCCGTGAAGCTCGCGGGGAACCGGCGCCCGCCCGGCGGCGCCGGGCTACATTCGGCGCATGAGGAGGGGGCAGCTGATCATCGCCCTGCTCGCCGCGTGCGCAGCCGTGGCGCTGCTGCCGCAGAGCGCGGCGGCGCGCTGGAAGCCCGGCCCCGAGCGCTTCGGCGTCGCCGAGCACCAGCAGGTCGAGGTCACGATGGCCGACGGCACGGTCCTGCGCGCCAACGTCTACTACCCGACGGACAAGCACCGGGCAAGGCCGGCGGGGGCCGTTCCCGGTGATCATGGTCCAGACGCCCTACGGCAAGGACTTCGCCGGGCAGGCCACCGGGACGCCGAGGGTGGGCCGAGCCGGCACCGAGATCGGCGCCGCTGCCCTACTTCATCAAGCGCGGCTACATCGACGTCGTCGTCGACGTCCGCGGCACCGGCGACTCGCACGGGACCTTCGACCTGCTCGACCCGCAGATCCAGGGTCGCGACGGCGCCGAGCTCGTCGACTGGGCGTCGAAGCTGCCGCACTCGAGCGGCAAGGTCGGCACCTACGGCCCCTCCTACATGGGCCTCGACCAGCTCATGACCGCCGACCACGTCGGCCGCGCACTCGCCGCTGAAGGCGATGTTCCCGATCGTCGCCGGCAACGACGCCTACCGCGACATCGCCTTCCAGGGCGGGATGCTGGGCATCGAGTTCGACCTCGTGATCCTCGACGCTGTTCAGCGGCCTCAACAACGCCAACCCGGCGGCCGACTACGCCGACCTCGCCGAGCTGATCAAGGCCGAGGCCGAGCATGTGGCGCAGCTCAACTCCTACAACCTTGGCCCAGGTCCTCAACATCGAGACCGGCGGCGACCAGGCCTACGACGGGAAGTACTGGAAGGCGCGCACCCGACGCAGCCTGCTGCAAACCATCGTCCGCAACCGACATTCCGGCGTTCATGGTCGGCGGCTGGTTCGACCTGTTCCAGCGCGGCTCGCCGCTGAACTACTCCGGCCTGCAGAACGCCTGCGCGGGCCGGCCGGTGTCGGCGCCGATGACGCCCGGCGCAGAAGGCCACCGCCCGCTACCAGCTGCTCGACGGGCCCGTGGTACCACGTCGACCGCCGGGCAATGGCTTCGACGATCTATCCGCTCCAGCTCGCCTGGTTCGACCACTTGCTCAAGGGCAAGCGACACCGGGATCACGACACCGACCACCCGCTGCACGTCTACGAGCTCGGCGCCGGTCGCTGGGTCGACGCCAAGCGCTACCCGCTGAGCCAGGCGCCGGCCCACACCCTCTACCTCGACGGCGGGCCCTCCGAGCGGCGGCCCTCGCCCGCGCCGTCGCCGCAACGACGGCACGCTGTCCACGCAAGAAGCCGACGCGGCAACGGCCGCCGGACCCGATCGATCTCGTTCGTCGCGCCGCGACAGCCCCTGCGCGCGCCAGTCCGACCAGTGGGGCGCCGGCCCGTCGCGCTGGCGCTGCCAGACCGGCAACCTGCCGCGCAGCCCGTGCGCAGACCGACGACCGCTCGATCCAGACCGGGCCGGGCGCGCTCACCTACACGTCGGCCCCGTTCGCAAAGGACGCGCTCGCGTGGCCGGGCCGTCGACGCGACGATCTACGCGTCTCGACCCGCCCGACGTCGAGCTCGAGGCCACGGTCGAGGACGTCGCGCCCGACGGCACCTCGCTACCCGCTGTCCAGCGGCGCGCTGCTCGGCTCCTTCCGCACGCTCGACCGCCAGAAGACCTGGTTCGGCCGCAACACCGGCCCCTCCTCCCCTACCACCCGTTCACCGAGACGTCGCAGACGCCGGTCCCGACCGGCACAGGTCACCCGCTTCGACATCGAGGTCTTCCCCACCTTCGCCGAGATCGCCAAGGGCCACCGCCTGCGGCTGACGCTGACCACCTCCGACACGCCGCACCTCGCGCCGCTTCCGGGCAACGAGGCACAGCTGCTCGGCGGCACCTACCGCGTGCAGCGCACAGCGTCGCACCCGTCCTCGCTCGAGGTTCCCCTCGCGCGCCCGAAGCACTTCTGGCGCTGCGGCGTCTGCCGCAACGCTGCCCGGGCCTCCGCGGCTGCGAGGCCTTCTAAGTGACGAGCTCGAGGCGCGGGTTCGGGCGCTCCTCGCGCCCGACCTTGGCGCAGGGGCGCCCGTCGACCCGGACGACGTCGGCCGTGAAGTCGTTCTGCCCCGCGGAGCAGCGACGAGCCGACGCCGTAGGCGTCGACCGGCGCGCCGGCGCTCCTCGAACGCGGCGATCCGCTCGGCGTCGAAGCCGCCGGAGACGACGATCCGCACGCGCCCGTGGCCGGCGCGCGTCGAGCGCCCCGCGGACCAGCTCGACGAGCTCGGCGGCGACGCCGCGCGGCGCGTCGGGCCCGTGCTCGCCCGCAGGCCCGCGTCGACGAGCCGCTCGGAGGTGTCCAGCCGGACGCCCCACAGCTCGTCGCCCAGCGCGTCGGCGACCTCCACCGCCGTGCGCGCCGAGTCGTTCTCGAAGTCGACGAGCACGGTGACGTTCATCTCGTCGGCGAAGCGGCCGGCGAACGTCGCGCGCCGCCGCGACGGTGTCGCCGCCGTAGGCGGCGATCAGCCCGTGCGGCACGGTGCCGACGCCGCGGCCGCCCCACCACGAGGCCTGCGCGTCGGTCGAGACGCCGATCGCGCCGGCGACGTGCGCCGCCCAGCCGTCGCCGGTCTGCACCAGCCAGTGGTCGTGGCGGGCCGGGAAGAAGAGGATCGGCTTGCCGCCCGCCGCGTCGACGACCGCGCGCGACGTTGCGCATCACGAGCGAGCGGCGCGCCATGCAGCCGAGGTAGACCGTCTCCAGGTGCGCGAACAGCGCGTAGTCGCCCTCGATCGTCATCACCGTCTCCCCGGCTTCGATCTCGTCGCCCTCGTGCAGCGCGCGCACCTCGAGGCCGTCCCAGCCGTCGACCCAGCCGCCGTCGGCGTCCGTGTGCCCGGCGCCGAGCTTGCAGCACCGCGATCGCCTCGTCGATGCCGCCGAGCAGCGAGTCGCTGCTTCTGGAAGACCTGCATCAGCACGCGCGGGTGGCGGTTCTCGGCCTCGAGCAGCGTCCTTGGTCGAGGTTGAAGTACGCGTCGCTGTAGTGCCCGTCGCGCAGCCGCCCGACCGGGATCCCGAAGACGGCGGGGTCGAGACGGGCGCGGCTCATCGCTCGCGTCGGTTCCGGGCAGCGCCGCTCATCGTCGCCTGCATACCCGCCGAGCGGGCGTCGAACCACGGCGGCGCCGGATTGGTCATGATCGGGCGCGATGGGGACGAATGCGATCACCGCTGCCGCGGCGCCGCTGGCGAGCATCGGGGCCACCTACCAGGAGGTGGTCGTCGACAAGGGCAACCAGCCCTTGCTGCTGATGCTCTTTGCCTTCGGGGCCACTTTCGGGGTCACCCGCTTCATCACGCACTCGATCCGCGCCGACCGCTACAGCTGGCTCGGCAACGTCGAGGCCGGCGACACCCACATCCACCACCTCGTCTGGGGAATCGTGCTGCTGCTCGTCTCGGGCGTCGTCGCGATCACCCTGCAGCCGCCGCTCGAGGTGACGGCGATCATCTTCGGGATCGGCGCCGCCCTGACCCTGGACGAGTTCGCGCTCTGGCTGCACCTCGACGACGTCTACTGGTCCGAGCAGGGCCGGCAGTCCATCGACGCCGTGATCGTCTTCGCAATCATCACCGGCTTCATGCTGCTCGGCGCCTATCCGGTCTCGATCGGCTCGACCGGCAACGTCAGCGACATCATCGATCTGATCGTCACCCAGGCGATCGGGCTGACCTTCGTCGTCGTCTGCTTCATGAAGGGGAAGCTCATGTGGGGCGTGGTCGGGATCTACATCTCGCCGGTCGCGATGATCGGCGCCTTCCGGCTCGCCAAGCCCGATTCGGCCTGGGCCCGCAAGCGCTACGACGAGGCGAAGCTGGCTCGCGCGCACGAGCGCTACGACTCCGAGGAGACCGTCCACAAGCCCGAGGCTGCCGGCGAGGCGGTCCCCGTCCTGCCCGGCGGGCCCGGCAGAACCTAGTGGACCCGTCCACTAGCCGGCGATCCGCGGGCGGCGCGAGCGCGCCTGGATCCAGAGCGTCAGCGAGCCGCTCAGGATCAGCAGGGTGACGTTGATCGCGAGCACGAGCAGGGCCCCCCAGGCGCCGTGCTCCTGGCCGGCGCCGACGGCGACACCCCAGTAGGCCGTGGCGGGGATCGTCGTCACCGAGATCGCGACGCCGACGGCGGCGCTGGCCCGCGTCTCGAACGAGAGCATCGCCGCGACACCGGCGGCGAGCGCGATCAGCACGGTCGAGTAATCGGCGGTCGCGAGCGTCCCGAGCCCGCCCGCGCCGAGCTTGAAGTGCGCCGGCAGGATCCCGAAGAGATCGAGCAGCGCGGTCATCGTCGTCGCGGTCAGGCCGGCGAAGGCGAGCCCGGCGATCAGGGTCATCAGCGCGCGGCGCATGAGATGGATGCGCCGGCCGACGAGGCCGACGCAAGCCGCGCACAGCGGCAGCAGGTCGGGGCTGACCGCCATCGCGCCGACGATCAGGATCCCGTTGCCGGTGATCACGCCGAGGCCGGCGATCACGCCGGCGACCCCCATCAGGGCGATGAACCGCCCGAGCAGCCAGGAGCTGGTCCGGGCGGAGCCGAGGATGTCGACCCAGGAGAAGGAGAGGTCGGTGAACCCACCCTGGCGCACGGCGGGCGCGACGAGGTCGAGCCGGCTGAGCACGTAGCTGCTCTGCTGCACCCCGAGCCCCTGCAGGGACTCGACGATGTCGTCGGCGACCGCCGGCTCGATGTCCGCCTCCAGAACGACCCCGCCGGCCGCGGCCCGCGTGGCGGTCAGCCGCCGCACGCCCTCGCGGCGTGCGAGCTCGCCCGCGAGCGGGTGCTCCTCCCCGACCTCGAGTCGCAGGCGCAACATCAGCCCGGCCACCGTCCGTTGTCCACGGCCGGATCGTGGCAGGCGCACCGGTCGTGCGTTACAAACAGGCTTAGGTTGTAAAGCTGTAACGAGATCTGTATGGTCGCCGCCGATGGCAGAAGCGGCCCCCCAGCCGAGCCCGCTCCTGGCCCGCCTCAGGGAAGGCGCCGACGACCCAAGCGACGCCGGCGAGATGCGGGAGGCGATCCTCGCGGCGGCGCTCTCGCAGGTCGAGGACTTCGGCGTGCGCCGCTTCACGATGGACGAGGTCGGCCGGCGCGCCGGCGTCTCGCGCGTCACGGTCTACCGGCACTTCTCGAGCAAGGACGGCCTCCTGGAGGCGGTGCTGATGCGCGAGGTGCTGGGCGTCATGGGCGCCATCGAGGCCGCCGTCCGCCCCTACGAGGGCCTGCAGGACCGGATCGTGGAGGGCTTCGTCTTCGCGCTCACGAGCCTCCGCGAGAACGAGCTGCTGATGCGACTGCTGCGGACCGAGCCCGAGCTGATGCTGCCGGCGCTCACCGTCCGCGCCGAGCCGCTCTTGACCGTCGCCTCCGAGTTCCTCGCGCGGCTTGCCGTCCCCGAGGGTGCGGAGGTCGAGGCGCTGCCGCCGGAGCGCGTCCGCGAGGTGAGCGAACTGCTCGCCCGGATCGCGCTCTCGTTCCTGCTCACGCCCGAATCGGCGCTCGGACTGCGCGACCGAGCCGGCATGCGGCGCTTTGCCGAGCTCTACCTGGCCCCGATCGTCGCCGGACACGACACCGCCGCCGTGGCGGACTGAACTTCAGAAGGAGGCAAGCACGTGGAGTCAGCAACCACCACGCCCAAGCCGCAGAGCCCTGCGAGCGCCCCGGCCGGGGATGCGGCTTCCGCGCCCCCGTCGTCCGACCACCGCCTGCGGGGCGAGGCCGCGCCCTCACCGGCGGGACCGATCTCCGAGGCCGAGCTCTCCGGGCTCGCCCCCGCCCCGCGCACGCGATTGCCACGCTTCGCGCAGACGCTCTGGTTCGGGGCCCGTCAGCACAGCTTCGTCAACTACCACGCGCGCCGCTTCGGCGATGTCTTCGGGATGCGCGGCTACGTCCGCGGCTGGCCCGTCGTCACCTGTCACCCCGATCACATCCAGTCCCTCTTCAAGGCGCCGCCGCCGCTGGTGCCGACGGTTGCCTCCGAGTCGCCGCTGAGGCCCGTGCTCGGGCCGCGCTCGGTGCTCACCGCGAACGGCCCGCGACATCTGCGCCAGCGCAAGCTGCTGCTACCGCCCTTCCACGGCGAGGCGATCGCCCGCTACCGGGAGATGATCGAGGAGGCCGCCGCGCGCGAGATCGAGAGCTGGCCGGTCGGCAGGCCGATGGCGCTGGCACCGCGCATGCAGGCGATCACGCTCGACGTGATCATGGCCGGCATCTTCGGGATCGAGGGGCGGCCGCGGCCCGGCACGCTCGAGTACCTGCTCAGGCGCTCGATCCAGGGGCTGCTGTACGCCTCGACGCTGCCGGGCGCAAAGCTCGCGGAGTGGATGAACATCGGCCACGACGAGCCCTTCGCCTCGCAGTGGCTGGCCCTGCAGATCCCCGACCGGATGGTCTATCGGATGGTCGCGAAGCGGCGCCGGGCTCCCGACCTCGAAGAGAGGACCGACATCCTCTCGCTGATCATGCGGGCGGAGACCGAGGACGGCGAGCACCTCAGTGATCGCGAGCTCCGCGACGAGCTGATGACCCTCGTGCTCGCCGGCCACGAGACGACCGCGAACCAGCTCGCCTGGACCTGGGAGCGTCTGACCCGGACGCCGGAGGCGCACGAGCGCCTCGTCGAGACCGTACGCGCCGGCGGCGAGGACGCCGCGCCGCTCGTCGAGGCCACGATCACCGAGTCGATGCGGAGCCGACCGGTGATTCCGATGACCGCCCGCCGCGTCGCCTCACCCTGGCGCCTCGGGGCCTACGGCGTCCCCGCCGACACGCCGGTCGCGATCTCGATGGTGCTCCTGCACCACCGTTCCGATCTGTATCCGGAGCCGCACCGGTTCCGGCCCGAGCGCTGGCTCGGGCGTAAGCCGGGCACCTACGAGTGGATCCCCTTCGGCGGGGGCACGCGCCGCTGCCTTGGAGCGGCGCTCGCGATGGCGGAGATGGGTGCCGTGCTCGAGCAGATGGCGCGCCGACTCGACGTCGAGGCGACGACGCCAAAGCCGGAGCGGATGCGCAACCGGAACGTGACGATGATCCCGGCCCGCGGCGGCCGCGTCGTGATCCGCGCCCGCCGCTGAGCGCTGCTCAGCGGAGCAGCTCGCCCAGCCGCTCCATGGCGCGGGCGTTGCCGCGCTCGAGCCAGCGGCTCAGCATCGGCGAGAGCACCCGGTCCAGCGACGGCGTCTCGAGGTAACGGAGCTCGAAGCGGACAGTCGTGCCGGCGTCCCCGCGCGGGCTCAACGTGTAGGTGCCCTGGGTGCGGCGTTTCCCGCCGGCGCTGACGCCCTGCTCGACGATGCGCGCGGGCGGCGCTGCGTCGATGACTGTGATCTCCGTCCAGTCCTTCGGGCCCGGGAGATCGGCGCGCATCCGGGCCTTCGACCCCACCCCCCGCGGCGGGCCCGAGTAGCTCCAGTCGACGAGCATGTGATCGGTAAAGCGCTCGTGGTTGGCCATCTCGTCGAGGAAGGCGTAGACCTCCTCGATCGGGCGATCGACCGCGACGCTGACCTCGATCGGCTTCACCGGGCCACCAGAGTATTGCCTCGCGCCCCCGGACAGCGTTCCGCTGCGGCCGCCTTCCGGCAGCCGCAGCGTCCGCTGACGATCATCCATCGCCGACCCCCCAGCGTCCGGATCTCGCCGGGTCAGCCCTTCCCGGCGCGGGCCCGGGTCGCGACCGACTTGCCGGTTTCGACGGCGGCCGTGCCGACGTGCCTGGCGGCCGTGACGATGCTGTCGGCGGCAGCGCCGACGGCGTCGCGGGCCTGATCGAGGCTCTCGGAGGCGGCATTGCCCTGGCGGGTCGCCGCGGCCTTCGTGCCCCGGTCCTGTGCGTTTTCCTTGGTCTTGTTGCGCTCGCGTGTGGCGGCGGCCTTCTTGGCCGCGGCCTGGCGATCAGCCTTTGTCTGAGTCATCTCTGACCTCCTGGGGGGAGTGGAGTTCGATTTCGGTCATTCATGGTTTGGATACCCGCGCGGGCCGAGCTCATGCGCGCAATCGCGCCAGCCAATCCCGCGCCGTGACGGCGAGCCGCTTCGGGTTCTCGGCCCGCCACGGGCTTTTCGGCGGCCGGGCGCGTCCCGAGCGGCGGCCGGGCTCGTCCCGACCGCGCCGCCCGTCCTCGCCGCTGCGGCGATCCCCGGCCCGCCGCCGGGTCGTTTCCCTGCTCATGAGGGGGTCGTACCCGGGAAGAAAGGAGCGAAAACAGGGTCGGGGGCGGGCTCAGCCGTCGGACCCCGAGACGGCGCCGCGTGAGCAACATCGCTCGCGCCCTGCGCGACGACACTACTCACAGGGCTCGTCTGCTTTAGGGTCGGCGGCGGGTATACGGCCAGATCGCAACGAACAGGAGTCGACAGGGATGGAAGCAGCAGCTACAGGCAAGCGGATCGAGGTAGGCCGCGTGATCAACGAGTGCTTCGAGCTCTACGGCTCGAACGCGGGCGCGCTGCTCGGCAGTGCCTTCGTCGTCTTCGCGATCTCGGGGATCCTGCAAGGCCTGCTCAACAACGGAGGGGGCCTGATCCTCGCCCTGCTCGCAACCGCCGTCGGGCTCGTCGCGACGGCGCTGTACACCGGCTTCGTCGTCAAGCTCGTCGAGGACGTCCGCGCCGACGGTCGCCGCGATCTCAGCGCCGGCGACCTCTTCTCCTCGGCTCAGCCGGCGATCCTGCCCCTGATCATCAACGGCATCCTGCGCGGCATCGCGATCGCCATCGGGCTCTTCCTGCTGATCGTGCCGGGCCTCTGGCTGATGACGATCTGGGCGGTCACCTCGCCCGCGATCGTCTCCGAGGACGAGGATTCGATCGGTGCCTTCGGCCGCAGCCACGAGCTCGTCAAGGGTCAGGGCTGGTCGGTCTTCGGCGTGATCGTGATCGCCTTCTTGATCACCTTCGTCGTCAGCGTCGTCGCCGTCGCGATCGGCAGCGCCCTCGGCGTGGTCGGGATCATCATCCTCGCGATCCTGGCGGGCATCGTGACCGCACCGATCCCGGCGCTGGTCTCGGCGATCATGTTCTTCGACCTCGGTGGCGCCGGCGCGGCCGCCGCCCCGATGCCGACCGACCCGCCGCCGCCCCCGGCTCCCGCCGTCTGAAAGACGGCGGCGCCGGGATCTGCGATACCGTCGCCGTACACAAGCCAAGGTTCTAGGGGGTCCACCTTCATGATTCGTTTTTCCGTGCCGGCGCGCCGCGCCGGCGCCGGCCTCGTGGCGCTGCTGGCGACGGCAGCCATCGGCCTCACAGCATGCGGCAGCAGCAGCTCCTCGACGAGCACGAGTACCGCCTCGGACACGACGGCGGCCGCCGACCTCGGCTCGGTCAGCCCCGTCTCGGCGGACAGCTGCACCAACCCCGAGTACGGCGGTGACGGCCAGCCCGAGGCTCTGATCGTCAGCGACCTGCCGATGCAGGGCGACTCCGCAGAGCGCTCGAGCCAGCAGGTGGACGCGATTCGCCTCGCCCTCGACGACGCCGGCTGGAAGGCCGGGGACACCCCGGTCGCCTTCCAGGCCTGCGACGACTCGATCGCGAAGACGGGCCTGTGGGACGAGGCAACGTGCAAGAGCAACGCGAGCGCCTACGCCGCGAACAAGGACGTGCTCGGCGTCATCGGCACCTATAACTCCGGCTGCGCGGCGCTTGAGATCCCGATCCTCGGCAAGGCGAGCGTGGCGATGGTCTCGCCCGGCAACACGGCGGTGTGCCTGACCGAGTCGAGCCCGATCTGCGAGGACGGTCAGCCCGACAGCCTGTACCCGAACGGGCGCAACTACGCCCGCGTGATCCCCAACGACGCCTTCCAGGGCGCCGGTCTGGCGACGTTCGCCAAGCAGCAGGGCGTCAGCAAACCGTTCATCGCCTACGCCGCCGACGACCCGACCAGCACCGGCCAGGCGGAGAACTTCCGCGGCGCCGCCGAGAGCCTGGGAATGAAGCCGAGCGGCTTCGAGACCTGGGACCCGAAGGCGAAGAGCTACAGCGACCTGTTCGGCAAGGCGAAGAAGGCCGGCGCTGACGGCGTCGTGCTCGCCGGCCTGACCGAGCAGAACGCCGCGCAGGTGATCAAGGACAAGGTCGCCGTGCTCGGGGACAACGCCTCGGTGCCGCTGATCGGCTTCGACGGCCTCGCCCAGCAATCGACGATCGACACCGGCGGTGCCGCCGCGAAGGACATGTACGCGGGCCTGCCGGGGCTCGGCGCGGACGAGCTGCCGCAGACCGGCAAGGACTTCGTCAGCAAGCTGAAGCCGATGCTCGACGGGAAGCCGGTCGAGCAGTTCGCGCCGTACGCCGGCCAGGCAGCGGACGTCCTCCTCGACGCGATCGACGGCGCCGGCACCGACCGGGCCGCCGTGGCCGATGCCCTATTCGGAATGAAGGTCTCCGACGGCATCGTCGGCTCGTTCACGATCGAGGCAAGCGGCGACCCGAGCAGCGGCCCGATCACCGTCCTCAAGGCGGGCTCGACCTTCGAGCCGCAGACGAGCATCACGCCCGACAAGGCCGAGGTCGCGGCAGCGCGCGGCTGATCGCCCCCCGCTCAGGCGCTGCGTGGACGCAGGACCACGGTCGCCCCGCGCGAGGGTGCCAGCGTCACCGTACGCGGACGCTGGCGCTCGGGATCGGGATCGTCCGGCTCGACCTCGAAGCGCTCGAGCACCGCGGCAACGATTGTCTGCAGCTCGAGCAGAGCGAGGCGCGAGCCGACGCAGCGCCGGCGCCCGCCGCCGAACGGGATCCAGGCGACCACCGGAGCGTCGTCCCCCTGGAAGCGATCGGGATCGAAGCGCTGGGGCTCGGGAAAGCGCTCCGGGTCGAGGTGCACGAGCGGGATCGCGGGCGCGATCAACCATCCCGCGGGCAGGACGAAGCCTCCGATCTCGAGCGGCTCCGAGAGCGCCCGCGGCGTGTCGTAGACGACGGGACGCAGGCGCAGGACCTCCTTGATCACCGAGTCGAGGTAGGGTCCCGGTCCCCCCTGGGCGAGCTCGTCGCGTACCCGTTCGGCAACGCCCGGATGGCGTGCGAGCCGCTCGAAGCTCCAGGCGAGGGCGGTGGCCGTCGTCTCGTGGCCGGCGGTGAGCAGCGTGATCAGCTCGTCGCGGAGCTCGGCGTCGCTGAGCCCGCGCCCATCCTCGTCACGAGCCACGAGCAGCATCGAGAGCAGGTCCTCGCGCTCGGCGAGCCGCCCCTCCCCCTCGGCACGGCGGCGGGCGATCTCGTCGAAGAGGAGCTCGTCCACCCGGGTCCGCAGCCGCATGAAGCGGCGCACCGGGTTGCCCGGCACTCGCATGGGCCACGGGCGCTCGAGCCACCCGCGCAGCTTCGGCGAGAGGAAGACCGCCGAGATCGAGTCGAGCATCTCCGGCAGCAGCCGCCGCAGCCTGCCAAGCCGCTCGGCGTCGTCGATGCCGAAGACGAGCCGCAGTATCACCTCGAGCGTGATCGCCTGCAGCCGAGGGTGTAGTTCGAACGGACGCGCCCAGGGCCAGGTCTCGACCTCGGCGACCGCGATCGCGTTGATCTGCTCCCGCCACCCGCCGATCCGCTCGCCGTGCAGCGGCGGCGCGATCAGGCTCCGCTGCTGCTGCCAACCCTCGTCCTCGAGGCAGAGCAGCGAGCTCGGACCGACGAGCGGCCCCAGATACGGCTCGCGCGCCTCGCCGGCGCGGCCGACGTCGCGGTCGTGCCTGTAGAGCTCGCGCGCGAGCTCGGGCTCGGTCACGTAGACCGCCGGCGGCGAGCCCGGATAGGGCATCTGGAAGATCGGCCCGAGCCGGTCGCGGCAGTACTCGAGAAAGGCCACGGGCTCGCGGAACAGCTGCGCCATCTGGACCAGAGCCGGCCGCCGCAGCTTCGGCGGCCGGCGCTCTGTGGTCGTCGTCTCCTGAAGCATGCCCGCACCGTAACAGATGTCAGTAACGCCTGTTACAGTTATCCGAGTGGCACCGGACGCGCGCGAACGCCTGCTCGAGGCGGCGATCAGCTCCCTGCAGGAGGAGGGCTACGCGCGCACGACCACGCGCGGGATCGTGGCCCGCGCCGGCCTCCACCTCCCCGCCGTCAATTACTACTTCGGATCGAAGGACCGGCTGCTGCAGGACGCGATCGTCGAGGCCCTGCGGCGCTGGGGCGAGACGACGATGTCGAGCGCCGACGCGGTCGCTGCCGAGGGCGCGTCTCCCGCCGAGCAGCTGCGCAGCAGCCTCGTGCGCTACACGACGACGCTCGCCGACGATCGCCCCTACGTCGTCGCCGCGGCCGAGGCCTTCGCCCAGGCGAGTCGCAGCGAGGAGCTGCGCGGCCGCCTCGCCGCGGCCTACGGCGAGTTGCGCGATCGCGTCGTCGCCGGCATCACCCAGGCCGCGGCCGACATCGGGGCCGAGCCGGACACCGAGCAGGTCGAGGCCATCGCCTCAACGCTGATCGCGCTCTTCGACGGGCTCGCGCTGCAGTGGCTGATCGATCCCGAGCGACCGCTCGAGGCCGATCGGATCATCGGCGGCCTGGCGGCGGTCGCCGCGCTCGCGGCCACCGCTACGCCCTGAGCTTGTAGCCGCGCCGGAAGAGCCTGAGGTTGAACGCGAAGAGCGCCGCCGTGGCGGCGAACAGAGCCGCGAGCGAGAGCGGGATCGAGGCCTCGGTGAAGCCGAGGAAGCCGTAGCGGACGAGGTTGATCATGTAGTAGACGGGGTTGAAGTGGGTCAGCGTCTGGAACGGCTCCGGGAGCAGCGCCGCCGAGTAGAAGACCCCGCCGAGGAAGATCAGCGGCTGCAGGATGAACTGCTGGGCGATGGCGACGTCGTCGAACTGCTCTGCCCGGACGCCGATCAGGACGCCAAGCTGAGCGAAGAAGAAGCCGACGAGGAACAGGCCCGGGATCAGCACGAGCAAGTGCTCGACGGGCAAGTCGACGAGGATCGAGGCGGCGATGAACGTGAGCACACCGACCACGCCGCCGCGCGTGAAGCCGCCGAGCGAGAAGGCGGTGAGCAGCTCCGCGGGCGAGGCCGGCGAGGAGAGCTGGTCCTGGATCGCCCCCTGGAACTTCTGCTGCAGGATCGAGGAGGCGTTGTTCGAGAACGAGTTCATGGCCCAGGCCATCATGATCAGGCCGGGGATCACGAAGACGACGTAGTCGAAGCCGTGCAGGGTGTTGATCCGGCTGCCGAGCGCCGCCCCGAAGACCGAGATGTACAGGAAGGTCTCGAGCAGCGGCGCGCCGATCGTCTGCTTCTTGATCTTCAGGAAGCGGTTCATCTCCCGGCGCCACAGAGCCAGGAACCGGATCTGGGCGGTGCTCATGGAGCCACCTCCTCCCCCTCCTCCTCGGCGATCTCCTCCGCGAGCTCCCGCTCGGCATCGAGCTCGGCATCGAGGTCGACGCCGCCGCCGACCTTCGACCGCGAGAGCTCACGGCGGCCGACCAGCGACAGATAGGCGTCCTCGAGGTTGGCGACGCCGTAGCGCTCGGAGAGCCCGGCGCTGGAGCCCTGGGCGACGATCTGGCCCTCGTTGATGAAGGCGATCTTGTCGCAGAGCTGCTCCGCCTCCTCGAGGTAGTGGGTGGTGAGCAGGATCGTCGTGCCCTCGGCGTTGATCCGCTGCACGTAGTGCCACAGCTCGAGCCGGAGCTCGATGTCGACGCCGGCGGTTGGCTCGTCGAGGATCAACAGGCGCGGCCGGTGCATGAGCGCCCGGGCGAGGATGAGGCGCCGCTTCATGCCACCCGAGAGCGTGCGCGTGCGCTCGTCCTTCTTGTCCTGGAGCGAGAAGGTCTCGAGCAGCTCGGCGGTGCGCTCGCGCCGCTCCTTCTTCGGCATCCCGAAGTAGCCCGCGTGATAGTCGAGGCTCTCCTCCACCGTCAGAAACCAGTCCAGGTTGAGCTCCTGCGGCGCCAGCCCGACGGACTGCCGGGCGTTCGCGTAGTCGTGGATCGCGTCGTGTCCGAAGACCTCGATCGACCCCGAGCTCGGCTGCGCGAGCCCGGTCGTGCAGTGGATCAGGGTCGACTTGCCGGCGCCGTTCGGCCCCAGCAGGCCGAAGAACTCGCCTGGCGCGATTCGCAGCGCGACGCTGCGCAGGGCCTCGACGCCGTTCGGGTAGCGCTTGACGAGCTCGGCGATCTCGAGCGCGTTCGGGCCGCCGTCGCTGTTCGGGGAGGGTGAAGTGGGCATCGGCCGCGGCAGGCTAGCGCTTCAAGCGCACTCGAAGTCAAGGGGGCGGCAGCGGCGCGGCCCCAGGCGGCCGCTCAGGCCGCGGCGATCGCCTCGCCGACGCCCATCGCCAGCGACATGATCGAGACCTGCGGATTGACCGTGGGGCAGCTGGGCACGATCGAGGCGTCCGCGACCCATACGCCCTCAACTCCCCGCAGACGACCGTCGGCGGCCGTCGGATGCGGACCGGGGTCGGACCCGGCCGCGGCGGTCCCGGTCGGATGGAAAGCCGCCAGGTGCAGCCGGCGGACGTCGAGCTCGGCGAGCCGGGCGTCGACCTCGGCGGAGCTCCGCGCCGGGGCCAGGCCGCCGCCGAGCTCGACCTCGATCGCGCCGGCGGCGAGCAGGACGCCGGCGGCACGCCGAGCGGCGGTCACGATCCGCCCCCGGTCGCGGCGCGAGAGCCTGTAGACGAGGGTCGGGCGCCCCGAGCCCAGCACGGCCCCGGACGGCTCGTCGGCGATCATCGCTCCGAGGGTCGCAAGGTGCTCGGCGCCCGCGAGGCGATCGAGCAGCGGCCGCCCCACCCCGGGGAGGATCATCGACCCCATCCCCGGCGGCGTCGAGGTCGCCTCGAGGAGGACGCCCTCGCGCTCGTGGAACTCCTCGACCCCGGCGCTCTGCAGCACCCCCTCCCAGGCGACCACGCGCTCCTCGAAGTGGCCGGTGACACCGAGCGCCGGGTGGATCGACAGCCCGCGGCCGAGGCGCGGATGCGAGCCGAGGCCGCTGCGCCGCAGGAGCGCCGGCGTCTCGGCTGCGCCGCAGGCCACGACGACGCGTGGCGCCCACAACTCGAGCCGGGCGCCGTCCCCGAGGCGACAACGGACGCCGACGGCGCGACCGCGCTCGACGAGCACCCGCTCCGCTCGAACCCCTGCCGCAATCCTCGCCCCGGCCTCGCACGCCTGCGGCAGGGCGTTCAGGTGGACGCCCGACTTCGCGTTGTTGGGGCAGCCGATCGCGCACTGGCAGGAGCCGCGGCAGCCGGGGGCGTTGCGGCGCAGGGGGCCCGAGCGCAGGCCCAGGGCCTCCGCCCCGGCGAGGGTCAGCTCGCCGTTGCGGCCCATCACGTCCATCGGCACCGGGCCGACGCCGATCGTGCTCTCGACGTCGTCGAGGCGCGCCTCGTAGCCGTCGCCGAGCAGCGGCTCCCCGAGCCCGTGGGCGCGGCGCCAGCGCTCGACGACGGCCGCCGGCGGCCGGTAGCAGGTGCCCGAGTTGACAACGGTCGTCCCCCCCACCGCTCGGCCGATCGGCAGCGCCACGGGCGGCGTCCCGACGGCGATCGTCGAGCCCCCGTCCCGGTAGAGGTCGGCGAAGCGCGCGATCGGATGCGTGTTCGCGGATCCGCTCCGAGTCCCAGCGTTCGCCCTCCTCGAGCACGAGCACGTCGAGCCCCGCGCGGGCGAGCGAGCGGGCGCAGAAGGCGCCGCCCGCCCCGGAGCCGATCACGATCGCGTCCGGGTGGGCGTCCGCCAGCGCGGTCGCCTCGACGAGCTCGAGGTGCGGGTCGGGCCGCGAAGGCGGCAGGGCAGTCCCGGTCGCGTGCATCGCCCCCGCGTGCTCGTCCGCCCCCGCCGCCATCAGAACGATCGTCTTCAGCACATCGACGGCGGTGATGCCCACGACGTTCGCGGCGCCGACGCGCTCCAGCAGCGTCTGGCGCTGCTCCGGAGAGAGGCGTCCGACCGGGCGGCCCCAGCGGGCGACGCTGAGCGCTTCGAGCGCCACCAGCCCAGCCCCGATCCCGGCTCGGTTGCGAGCCGGCATCGCGTCGATCATCCGACGGCCGACCGACGCCACCCGCTCGGGCTCGGGACCGCCGGCCTCCGGCGGCAGCAACGCCGCCGCCAGGTCGCCGAGGGCCGACATCTCAGCCCCGGCGGGCCAGGGTCCGACCGAGCTCGAACCAGGCCGGATAGAGAGCAAACAGGGACAGAGCCGCGAGGTGCCGCACGGTCCCGATCTAGCCCTCGTCGACCTCGGCGAGGCCCGAGGTGAGCATGAACTCGCGGCCGCTCCGCGCCCCGAGCGTCGGCCAGCGCGCGGACGATCGGCTCGACGTTGGCGTAGAGGGCGGCTGAGACGCCGACGAAGGCGGCGACGGTCGTCACCCGCGCCAGCCTGAGTCGGCGCTCGTCGGAGCCGAGCGCGCGCTCGGCGGCGGCGCCTGAGGCTACGAGCAGCGGTGGGTCAAGCAGAAAGCTCACGGGTGCGTGCGCTCCGGTCGGGACTCCCGATCGGCTGCGCCGACGCTATCCGACCCACGCGCATTCCGCGCCGCTCGGCCCCCTCGATCTCGCAAGCCCGCCCAGCCGCTCAGCCCGTCGGGCCGAAGCGCTCGGTCAAGATCCGCTCCGGTTCCCAGCCGGCGTCGGTGAGCAGCCCGACCGCGGTCTCGACGAAGCCGTTCGAGCCGCAGATGTAGGCACGGGCGCCGCCGTCCGGCGCGATCCCGGCGGCCTTGACCATCCCGGCGTCGATGCGCCCCTCGTGACCCTCCCAGCCAGGCGGGGCGAGCCGCGAGTAGGTGAGCAGCGTCTCCTCTCCCGCCTCGAGCTCACGCGCGTAGACCACGTCCTCGGGGCCGCGTACGGAGTAGATGAGCCGCATCTCCACACCCGGCAGCCGCGCCCGCCGGTAGCGCAGCATCGACATCAGCGGCACGATGCCGGAGCCGCCACCCACCAGCAGCACCGGCTCCTCCCCGCGCCAGACGAAATACGAGGCGAAGGGACCCCGGACCTCGACGCGGTCTCCGGGCTCGACGATGTCGTGGAAGTAAGGCGAGACCTCGCCCTCATCGAGGCGGTCGATCGTGAGCGCGATCGTTCCCTTGCCCTCCTCCAGAGGAGCGCGCGCGATCGAGTACGAGCGCTGCGCCGTGTACCCGTCGGGGGCGGTCAGGCGCACGTCGTAGTGCTGGCCCGGGCAGTAGTCCATCCAGGTCGGGACCTCGAGCGTGAAGGTCTTCGTGGTCCGGCTCTCGACCTCGACGCCGGCCACGGTCGCAAGCTGCCACTTGCCCGGCGCCCGTTGCTCGACGGGGGTCAGTCCGTCCAATATCGCTCTTCCTTCCACGGATCGCCGCGCCGGTGGTAGCCGTTCGATTCCCAGAAGCCCGGCTCGTCGTGGTCCATCACGCGCAGCCCCGCGACCCACTTCGCGCTCTTCCAGAAGTAGAGATGCGGGACGAGCAAGCGCGCCGGACCGCCGTGCTCGCGGGGCAGCGGCTCGCCCTCGTGCTCGGTCACCACCCAGGCCTTGCCGTCGGTCAGATCCTCGATCTCGAGATTGGTCGTGTACCCGCCGAACGAATAGACCATCACGTATGCCCCGAGCGGCTCCGCCGCATCCAGCAGGGCGTCCATCGAGACGCCCCGGAAGCTGGTGCCGAGCTTCGACCAGGAGGTGACGCAGTGGATGTCGCACGGGACCTCCTCCTGCGGCAGCGCGTTGAACTCGGCCCAGCTCCAGTAGACCTCCTCGCCGACGTCGCCGTCGATCGTCAAGCTCCACTCCCCGGGCTCCACCGCGCGGCGTCGGCCCGGCCGTCAGGACCGGAAAACCGCCCTCCAGGTGCTGACCCGGCGGCATCCGGTCGGCGAGCTCGTCCGGGACGCGTCTGTGGCCGCCGAAGCCGCGCGAGACGAAGCCCCCGTCCATACGACCGTCAGCCTCCGCCAGGGGCGAGGGCGGGATCTCGGTCTCGCCCTCGATCCCCTCGATCAGGAACCCGACCTCATCGACGAAGCACCAGCTCCAATCTTCGCCCGGCTCGAGCGAGCGGATAAGCGCATGGGACGTCGCGGCGGCGTGGGCCGCTTGCATGCCGCTCGGCGAGGAGTCGCAGCAACCGACGTGACCGCAGCGAGGCAGATCCGCAGGTGCAGCCAGGGCGTGCCCTCGCGCAGGCATTCCTCGCATCCCTCGACGCTCTCCGGCAGCCTCGTGACCGAGACCTGATCGAGGTGGGTACAGGAGCGTGCGGCCATTGACGAAACAATCGTCTCACGATTGGCGAGGCGTCGTCGGCGTGGTTCGCCACCGCAACTTCGGAAGCCGAACGCGGTTCGCTCAGATGAGAGCAAACACCGCCCAAATCGTCCCAGCCGTGCGATCCCGCTTCAGGCGCGCTACCCCTCCCACCCCGCGATCGGCCTCCCACCCGCCCCGCATCCGCGGAACGGGACCCGTCGATCCCGTCCTCGTCACCGTCGCGTCCGATCTATAGGCTGCTGCGTAGGGGGCTTGGGGGAAATACACCGAAAGGAACTCACGTGCCGATAGCCGATTTCACCTTCGGGAACGCGTTGCTGACCGTTCTCGAGATCTTCGTATTCGTCGCCTGGATCATGGTCCTGTTCATGATCATCGGCGACCTCTTCCGGGATCACGACATGTCCGGCTGGGGGAAGGCGGTGTGGATCTTCTTCTTGATCTTCATCCCCTTCCTGACCGCACTCATCTACCTGATCGCCCGCGGCGGCGGCATGCGCGACCGCGCGATGGCCGAGCAGAAGCTGGCGCAGGAGCAATTCGACGACTACGTCCGCAAGACCGCGGGCACCTCGCACGCCGACGAGCTGGCCAAGCTCTCCGACCTCAAGGCGAAGGGCGACATCAGCGAGGAGGAGTTCCAGAAGGCGAAGTCGAAGCTGCTCGACTGAGCGGCCGACGCCGATCCAGGCCTCCAAAGGGGTCCGAAGGAGGGCGGCCTGCGAGCCGCCCTTTTTCGTGCCTGTTTCCGCGGGCGTTGCCGGTGTGAGTCCCCGGCCCGCGGGTCCTGTCCGGGAGCTGCGCAGGCCTCCCTGCGCCACCGGCATTGCTCGGGGGCCTGCGTTCTCCCGGCCACCCGCGGGAGATAGCGCTGGGCAGGCGCTCGCCGGCGGGGGCCTTTGGCCCGCGGGTCCTGTCGCGGGGTATCCCCGCGCCACCCGCGGGAGGGAGCGCTGGGCAGGCGTTCGGGCGCGGGACGGGGTAGGCCGGGCCCGGGAGGGGTGGTGAGCGTTTCAGGCGGGGGTTGTGGTCTGGCGGGGCGGCGGCCGCAAGGGTGAGGAGGGCGTGGCCTTTGGGCAACGAGGGAGGGGGTTGAGGCGAGTGGTCACGTTTCCTCTCAAGTTGAGAGGTTTTGTGACCAGTCATGGTTCGGGACGCCCCCTTGAGGGCGTGGTTTTTCGCGAGTGGTCACGTTCCACCCTAAGTTGAGAGGTTTTGTGACCACTCGTGTTGCGGCGAGGGGTTTTCGGCGGTCTGGGGCTCGGGATCGCTCCCCTCGGTGCCCAGGGGACGGGACGGGTCGGCTGCCGAGCCGCCTCGCGCCCGCGCAGGCGCGTCGCCCTGCCCCGCCCCCCGTACGCGATGCCGTCCCGCTGCGGCGTGGTGCGGCCGCCGGTCACGTTTGATGATGGCGCGGCGTCGCCTCCGCCGGAGCGGGCGGGCCGGCTCACCGGGGTGCTGCTGTCGCCCCGGGGAGTCGGCCCGCCCGCTCCCGACGATGAACCTCTACCTGCGGTGGCCCGCGAAGGTGATGACCTGCTGGATGCCGCTCGGACGGTTCGTGTACCGCATCGTCGTCGAGAGGATCCCGGGCGCGAACGTGATCCGCATCGCGTCCGCGTCCGCGTGCCAGTTCGCCGGGTTCGCGGTGCCCTCCTGCGCCTGCTCCTGCACGCCGGCCTTGGCGATCGCGTTCCAGACGGCGGTCTGGCAGCGCTCCAGGTTGCCCTTGCCGCAGTAGGAGACGTTGAAGGGCGCCTTCACCTTCTTGCCGAGCAGCGAGCGGATGTCGCGGTCGAAGTACTGGTACCAGCCCGAGTACTGACCGCCCGGAGGCGCATCGAAGCGGCTGAAGAGCGAGTCGAGCTCATCCAGCTGCGAGCCGATGCGCGGGCGCATGAGCGCGTTGGCGATCCCATCCCAGGCCGCCCCCATGCTCGCGGCACCCGGATCGTCGACCAGGCCGTCGAGGTTGCGGTCGAGCAGGCTGCTGCCCTGGCGGTGCCAGTGCTTCATCACCGCGAGCATCTGCTCGGCCTGCGGGTTGGGTGCCTTCGAGCCCTTCAAGAGCTTGTTCAGGAGCGGCACCGTAAGCACGCCGAGCACGTCCTGCGTCGCGGCCTCGTTCATCGCCGAGGTGACGCGCTGCAGGTTCCACTTGCCGTTGCTCTTCTCCTGCTGCGTCAGGTTCTTGAAGAGCAGGCTGACCCGGTTGACGCTGCCCATCCGTCCCCATTGATCGTCGGCAGCGCCGAAGCCGCGAGCGATGTTCTGGTTCCAGTTGACGAGCTCGCCGCCCTTCGGGTCCTTGCCGTGCGGGTGCTTGTTGTCCGAGAGCCAGCCCTGCCACTCGTACTTGCCGGTGCCCTTCGTCGGCAGGCCCGGGTCGGTCCCCTTCGGGCGCTTCGGCAGCAGGCCGCTCGTGTACTCGGCGTTGTGCCGGTTGTCCATGTAGAAGGAGTTGAAGGTCTGCGGAGTCTTCGCCGCGGCCTTGTAGAACGTCTTCGGGCTGTCGACGGCGCCCGTCGAGAGCTTGCGGAAGAAGAGCTGGTCGAGCGTGTCCTTGCCGTAGCTCGAGCGCTTCGACGAGATCGCGACCTTGCGGCCGTTGACGGTCGCATAGCCGGTCACGGGTCCGTGCACGGTGGTCATGAAGCGCACGGGGTCGCCGTTCAGGGTGCCCGCGTCGAACGGCTTCATGTTCCTGCACTTGCCCTTGTACTTGTACTTGGTGTCGCTGCCGCCGCAGAGCGTCTCCGCGTACTGGTCGATGATGTCGGCGCTGGCCGAGGTCAGCGTCACGGCGAAGTCCTGGCCGCGGCCGATCAGCAAATAGCCCGGGAAGGGCGCGGAGGTGACGCCGCGCCACTTCATCCGCCCGGCGTGCATGTCCTCCTCGTAGGTGAAGCCCGGGTAGAAGTAGCCGATCTGCGGACCGCCGACCATGAGCGGGTTGCCCGTCGTCGAGCGGTCGGCGTTGATCTGCAGCGTGTTCGAGGCGTTGATCGAGGGCGCGTCCATCTTCTGCGCCAGCGACTGCTGCACGGCCGGCGTCTGCTCGTAGCTGCCGTGGTCGAGCACGACGCTGCCCGGCGCCGAGTCCGGAATGTGGCCGTAGGGGAACTTCTTGTCGAGTGAAGCCGGCACGCCCTTGTTGCGGAACTGACGCACGTCGTTGAAGACCTTCATGCCCTTCTTGTCACCGAGGCGCTGCTCGAGACCCGAGAGGAACGTCGAGTTCTCGGCCTCGCGGCCGCCGCCCTGGCCGAGGAACTGGCCCTTGAGCGCGTTCACGGCGTAGACATCGTTGCGAGTCCAGGGCGCGATGGACGGGCTGTGGATCTTCAGGTAGGCGTTGATGCCGTCGATGAAGGTGTCGATGTCGGCGAGGACGGCCTTGCCCTCCTTGCCGTGGTTCTTCAGCACCTTCGTCTGCTTGCTGATCTCGTTCTCGGTCTGATCCGAGGGAACGAAGGTGCCGAGCGAGGTGAGGACGCCGAGCGCGGTGATCCCGGGCACGTCGACGGCGGCGACGCGGCCCGCGTAGCGAGCCTGCTGGAGCAGTAGCCCGCGGTCCTCGGCGAGCAGCCAGCCGGATGCCCAGACGCCGTCGGACATCGTGTCGGCGTAGATGTGGGGGACGCCGTAGGTGTCACGGAAGATCTTGATCCCGGCGTGCGGGACGTCCTCCTTGGTTCCCGGGCCGTCCTCGCCGACGCCGAACTGCTCGGACTTGAAGTACTTGCCGAGGTCGGTGCCCGTGACGTGGTCGAAGAGCGGCGTCAGCCCGTCGTAGAGCTTCGCCTGCTGGTCGGCATCGGGGGGCGGCGGTACGGAGCCGTACTGCCCCGAGGGAACGACGTTGCGCGCGAAGGGCGCGTAGTCCTCGGCCGACGCGGACGCGGACGCGACGAGCGCGGCAACGGCGACGGCAAGCCCGACGATGGCGATTCCCAGCAAGCGCTTCAAAAGGTCCCTCTCTCTCCGGCCGCGCTGCTCGTCGCGGCCCCGTGGGTGCTGAACCATATGACACCGCGGGATCCGGATCGGAGCGGTTGCCGCGAGCCGGCTCTCATCCGCCGCGTCCGAGCGCCGCCCGCGCCGCCTCCGTGATCGCCTGCGGCGTGCCCGCCTCGGCGATCGACGCGAACCGGCTCCGGCCTGCGCCGGTGAGCTCGTCGCGGCCGACGATCGCGTGGCAGGGCACGCCCGCGCGGTGGGCCCGGAGCGCGACCTCGCCAACGGCCTTGCCCCCCAGCGACGTGGCATCGAGAGCGCCCTCCCCCGTGAGCACGGCGGCGGCGGCGGCGAGCAGGGCGTCGAAGCCGACCGCGTCCAGCACCCACCGCGCCCCCGGCACGAGGCGCGCCCCGTGAGCCCACAGGCCGCCGCTGAAGCCGCCGGCCGCGCCGGTGTAAGGCAGCCGCCCCGGGTCGTGCGGAAGCGTGCTGCGGAGCTCCGCGAAGCGGCGGGCGAGCTCCTGCAGCTCATCGGGCCCGGCGCCCTTCTGCGGCGCATAGCGGAGCGCGCCCTCGAACGAGTCGGCGACGTCGCAGAGGCAGACGATCTCGGCAGCCTCGGGGTCGAAGCGCTCGAGGGCTCCGAGGCCGGCATCGCTCGTGGCGCTGCCGCCGCAGGCGACGAGCACCCTGTCCGCCCCGGCCGCGATCGCTGCCGCGATCAGCTCGCCGGTCCCGGCGGAGCTCGCCGCGAGCGCGTCGGGCGGCTCCCCCGCCAGGCGCCACAGCCCCGATGCCTCTGCCACCTCGACGACGGCATCCCCGTCGTCGAGGACCGCGAAGCGCGCCTCGATCGGCCGGCCGGCGGCATCGTGCGTGGCCGCCGCCCGCCACTCGCCCCCAAGCGCGTCGAGCAGCACCGCGGCGGTCCCGTCGCCGCCGTCGGCGACCGGGCAGCTGACCGCGTCCGGGCCGGCGCCGGCTGCCATCGCCGCCGCCACCTCGGCCGCCTCGAGGGTGCCCTTGAACTTGTCCGGAGCAAGCAGGATCGACATCGCTGCGGCAATCTTGCCGGTCGATGAGCACGCCCACCCGCGAGGCAGACGCGCCCACGCCCGGCATCGCGGAGACGCGGGCGTTCGCGGGCGGGCTCGTGCTCGTCGGCATCCTCAGCGTCCAGCTCGGCTCGGCGCTGGCGACGACGCTGTTCGACGAGCTCGGGCCCGGCGGCGCGGTCTGGCTGCGGACGATCTTTGCCGCCGCAGCGCTGACCGCCGTCGTCCGCCCGAGCTGGACGCGACTACGGGAGGGGGCGCTGGCCGACGTGCTCGCCTTCGGCCTCGTGCTCGCGGCGATGAACTTCTGCTTCTACCTCGCCCTCGACCGCCTGCCGCTCGGGATCGCGGTCACGCTCGAGTTCACGGGGCCGCTCGGAGTTGCGGTCGGAGCCTCGAAGCAGCGGAGAGACCTGCTCTGGGCCGGCATGGCCGCGCTTGGGATCGTCCTCCTCGCCCCTTCCTTCGGCGAGGGCCTGGACGTGCTCGGTGCCGTCTTCGCGGTCGCCGCGGGCGGGTTCTGGGCCGCCTATATCGGGCTCTCGGCTCGCGTCGGCCGCGGGCCCGCGGGCCGGGGCGGTCTCTCCGCGGCGATGCTCTTCGGCTCGGTGGTCCTGCTGCCGGCGGGCCTGCTCGGGGGTGGCGGTGAGTTGCTCGACCCGGCGCTGCTGGCGACCGGATTCGGCGTCGCGATGCTGAGCTCCGCAATCCCCTACACGACCGAGCTCGAGGCGCTGCGGCGCCTTCCCGCCGGGACGTTCGGCGTCCTGCTCAGCCTCGAGCCGGCCGTCGCGGCGATGATCGGCTTCCTCGCCCTCGGCCAGGACCTGCCCGCGCGCGAGCTCGTCGCGGTCGCCCTCGTCGTCGGTGCCAGCCTCGGCGCACTGCGCAACTCCGAGCCGATCGCCACCGCCGAAGCGTGAGCGGGGCGCGCCGGCTCCGAGGTTTGCGGAGGCGGCGGCGTCAGGAGCGCCCCGGGACCTCCCGGCCGCCGGGCCGGCGTTCGTATCCAGGGCACTCGAGAACCGGCACCCGCGGATAACGCGGATAGTTCGAGTCGCCCTCCGAGCGGCGGCAGAGAGAGAAGCGCGAGCCGCGCGTGTTGCGGACGACGCGCTGGTGCGCGCAGCTGTCGCACAGGCCTGCGGGCGGACTGCTCACCGGAGCGAGTCTAGATCCGGCAAGGCGGCGCCCGGCCGCTTGGCGCTTGACTTCAAGTGCACTTGAACCTTTATGCTGCCCGCCACCAATACTTCAGTTTGTATAGCACTCGGTATCCTGATCCTTCCCCTCGCATGAGCACCTTCAGACGCCTGCTCGGCTTCCTCCGCCCCTATCGGCGCGGCCTGTTCTGGTCGCTGGTGCTGGCCTGCGCCGCGATGGGGATGACGGTGCTGATTCCGGCCTTGATCGGCAAGACGATCGACGAGATCAGCAACTCGACCGACACCGGGGTGAGCCCCGACCTGTGGCCGCTCGCGGCGGCGATCGTCGGCGCCGGCGTGCTGCGCCTCGCCCTCACCTTCAACCGCCGGATCATCGCCGGCAAGGTCTCGCTCGCGGTGGAGTTCGACCTGCGTTCGCGCGTCTACCGGCACCTGCAGGCGCTCGAGCTCGGGTTCTTCGACGCCCAGCAGACCGGCCAGCTGATGTCGCGGGCGACGGTCGACTTGCAGTCGATCCGCTTCTTCCTCGGCTACGGCGTCATCTTTCTGACCCAGAACCTGCTCACGATCCTGCTCGCGGGCACGGTGATGATCATCATCCAGCCCGGGCTCGCGCTGCTCGCCCTCTCCCCCGTTCCGGTCGTCGTCTGGACCGCGGCCCGCTACAACCGCTACTCGCGCCCGGCGCTCCAGGAGGTCCAGCAGCGGATCGCCGAGCTCACCGCCGAGGCCGAGGAATCGGTCTCCGGCGTCCGCGTCGTCAAGGCCTTCGCCCGCGAACGCCACATGCTCGAGCGCTTCCGCGGCCGCGTCGCCCGGGTCTTCGATCAGAACCTGTACTCGACCAGGCTGCGCGCCTTCTACAACCCGCTGATCGGCTTTCTGCCCAACTTCGGGCTCGCCGTCGTGCTGCTCGTCGGCGGCAACCAGGTGATCCGCGGCTCGCTCAGCCTCGGCGGGTTCACCGCCTTCTACACCTATGTGGTGATGCTGACCGGCCCGATGCGGACGCTCGGGATCGGCCTCGGCATGGGCCAGCGCGCGATCGCCTCGGGGAACCGCCTGTTCGAGATCCTCGACCGCGAGCCGCGGATTGCGGCCGCCCCCGGGGCGCCGCCGCTGCCCGAGGGCTCGGGCCGGATCGAGATCGAGAACGTCTCGCTCGCTTACGAGGGCGGCTCCGGCGAGGCGCTGCACGGGATCGAGCTCGACGTCGAGCCGGGCCGCGTCGTCGCGCTCGTCGGCCCGACCGGCTCGGGGAAGACGAGCCTCGTGGCGCTGCTCGCTCGCCTGTACGACCCGACCGAGGGCAGCGTTCGCATCGACGGCGCCGACCTGCGTGACGTCGAGCTCGCCTCGCTGCGGACGCAGATCGCCTTCGTCGCCGACGACAGCTTCCTCTTCAGCGCCTCGGTCGCGGAGAACATCGCCTACGCGAACCCCGCCGCCGACCGCGAGGCGATCGAGACGGCGGCCCGGCGCGCGCAGGCGGACGGATTCATCCGCGCGCTTCCGGACGGTTATGAGACGCTCGTCGGCGAGCGTGGCTTGACGCTCTCCGGCGGCCAGCGGCAGCGCATCGCGATCGCCCGGGCCCTGCTCGCCGATCCGCGGATCCTGATCCTCGACGACGCGACCTCGTCGGTCGACGCCCGCACCGAGGCGTCGATCAAGCGGGGGCTCGAGGAAGCGCTCGAGCGGCGCACGACCTTCATCGTCGCCCACCGCCTCTCGACGATCTCGCTCGCGGACGAGATCGTCGTCATGGACGAGGGCCGGATCGTCGACCGCGGATCGCACGAGGAGTTGCTCGGGCGCTGCGATCTGTACCGGGAGATCGCCGACCACGGTCTCGCCGACACGACCTTCCTCCAGCGCGACCTCGAGGAGCGCGAGGAGGTGGCGCGACTGTGAGCGCGCAGCGCCCCCGCAATCTCGAGCCCGCCGGGGCCCCGGAGCAGGACGCCGGGTCCGCCGAAGGCATGCAGGGCGTCTGGTATCTCGTCCGCGACCTGTGGCGGCTGCTGCGGGGCGAGGACCAGCGCGGTCGCAAGGTGCGCTGGCTGCTCGGTCTGCTGCGCCCGTACCGCAAGCGGGTCGCGGCGATGATGGTCGCGCTGCTGGTCGCGACCGCCGCCGGCCTCGCGCCCCCCTACCTCGCCGGACGGGCCGTCGACAGCGGGATCCAGGCCCAAGACGCGGGCGCGCTGACCCTGATCGTGATCGCGTTCCTGCTGTCGGCGCTGCTGCTGTGGCTCGCCACGTACGCGCAGACCTACCTCGTCGGCTGGGTCGGCCAGCGCGCCCTCCAGGACTTGCGCGAGCGCATCTACGCGCATCTGCAGGCGATGTCGATCGGCTTCTACACGCGCAACCGCCCGGGCGTGCTGATCTCGCGCATGACCAACGACGTGCAGGCGCTCGACAACCTCGTCACCGACGGCATCGTCACCCTGTTCTCGAGCACGCTGACGCTGCTCGGGGTGATCGTGATCCTGCTCGCGCTCGACCCGGGCCTGGCGCTGATCACCTTCCTCACCTTCCCGCTGCTCGCGGTCGCGAGCGTCGTCTTCCGCATCGCGTCGGCCGGTGCCTACAGGCTGACGAGGGAGAAGATCGCGAACATCACCGCCTACCTGCAGGAGACCCTGAGCGGCATCCGCGTCGTCCGCAGCTTCGGGCAGGAGCCACGCCACGTCGGCGAGATGGAGCGCCTGAACGAAGAGAACCGCGTGGCGAACATGCGCACGGTCTGGCTCAACGCCTCCTACTTCCCGGCCGTCGAGCTGCTGAGCGCGATCGGGACCGCCGCGATCCTCGTCTACGGCGGCTACCAGGTCTTCGAGGGCAAAGCCGAGATCGGGATCCTGATCTCGTTCGTCGGCTACCTGGCGACCTTCTTCGACCCGATCCAGCAGATCAGCCAGCTGTACACCACCTACCAACAGGGGATGGCAGCGCTCGACAAGATCTTCGATCTGCTCGACACCGAGCCCGATACGGTCGACCGTCCGGGGGCGATCGACCCGGGCACGATCCGCGGTGAGATCAGGCTCGAGGGCGTCTGCTTCTCCTACGCGGAGGATGCGCGGCTGGCGCTCGCCGCACAGCCGGACGCACCTCCGCCCGACCCCGACGCTCCCGCCCCGGAGCCGGGGTGGGCGCTGGCGGACATCGATCTCACGGTCCTCCCCGGGCAGACGGTGGCGCTGGTCGGCGAGACCGGGGCCGGCAAGTCAACGCTGGCGAAGCTGATCGCCCGCTTCTACGACCCTCAGCGCGGCCGCGTCACCGTCGACGGCCACGACCTGCGCGAGCTCGACGCGAGCGCCCTTCGCAGCCGGCTCGGCATCGTTCCCCAGGAGGGGTTCCTGTTCAGCGGCACCGTGCGCGAGAACGTCGCTTTCGGCAAGCCCGACGCGAGCGAGGAGGAGATCCTCGCGGCGCTGCGCGCGGTCGGCGCCGAGGAGATGCTCGCGTCGCTTCCCGACGGCCTCGAGACCGAGGTCGGCGAGCGCGGCACGCACCTCTCCGCCGGCGAGCGCCAGATCGTCGCATTCGCGCGGGCGCTGCTCGCCGAGCCGGCGATCCTGATCCTCGACGAGGCGACCTCGAACGTCGACGTCCGCACGGAGCGGCGCATCGAGCAGGGTCTCCGGCGGCTGCTCTCCGGCCGCAGCGCGATCGTGATCGCGCACCGGCTCTCGACGATCCGCAACGCGGCGCGGATCGTCGTCCTCGACGGCGGCCGGATCGCCGAGAGCGGCACGCACGAGGAGCTGATCGCAGCCGGCGGCGCCTACGCACGCCTGTACGGCTCCTGGGAACAGGGCGCCGCGGTCGCCTGAGGCCCGACCGGGCCCGCGCTCAGCCGGGGGAGATCCCGCCCGAGCTCCCGCCCGAGCTGCCGCCGCTCGAGCCGCCTCCGTCGGGGGCGGGCGCCGGGGTGGGAACGGGGGCCGGCGCCGGAGCCGGGGCCGGGGCCGGGGTCGGCGTCGGAGTAGGAGTCGGCGTGGTCGTGACGCCCCCGGTGCCGGACCCGGTCGTACTGGCGCCGCCGGTCGTCGGTGTCGGCGCGGTGCCGTTCCCCTCCTGGCCACAGGCGGTGAAGCCGTATTCGGCCGCAGCGGCAGAGCCGTCGCTGCGAGCGGTGGCGAGCTCGGCGTCGAGCGAGCTCGCTGCGGTGGTGTCGCCGCTCTGCGCCGCCTGCTGCTGCTGGTTGAAGATCGAGGCCTGCTTCTGCAACGACTTCAGGTACGCGTCGAGCTGTCCGGTCGGATCGTTCGGCGGATTCAGGCCCTGGATGCCCTTGAGCGTGTCACGGGTGATCTCGGCCTCCTGGGTCAGGGCCAGGGTCTCGCTCGTGCTGGCCTGCTGCTCGGCCGATGCCAGCGCCGTGTTCGCCTCGGCGCAGATCGCGTCCGCGCGCTTGATGAACTGCTCCTGGGAGAGCGCCTCGGTCGTCGTCGAGGCTTCCGGGGTGGTCGTGGTGCTCTGGCCGATCGGCTCGATCGGCGCGTCGTTGCCTCCACCGCAGCCCGCCAGGACGACGATGCCGGCGCCGGCCAGCATCGCGATTCGCTTCATCCGCATCACCCCCTGAGGTTAACCCCGGCCGCGGCGCCCGCAAACCGGGGCCCCGCGCCCGTGCAAGTCAGCGCTCAGACGACTCGGCTGCGCCGCGGGCGCGGAACGGGACGCCCGCGCTCGCCGATCCGCCGCTCCCGCTCGCTCTCGCCCCCGCTCGAGCGGGTCAGCCCGAGTTCGGCTCCGTCGAGCTCCATGTCGTGCAGACCGCGCTCCAGCGCGACACCGACTTGGCCGGAGACGCTTCCGGAGCCCGCGCCGGCTCCGTACCTCAGCCACAGCCATTCGCCGAGCCCGAAGAGGAGGAACGCTGCGATCACGCCGGCGAGCACGGCGCCGAGAAACGGGATCCATTGGTGGTTGATCCGGCAGGCGCCCACGTTCTCGACGATGCCGCCGCAGCGGCTGTCGTCGGTGAGGTAGCCGAAACCGAACCAGGCGCCCACGGCGGCGCCGACCACGATCAGGGCTATTGCGCTTCTTCGAGACATCCGGTCCCTCGTCCGGCCGGCCATCCTAGGCCTGGCCCCGGCGGCCGCTTGGGCGCCGGTGGTCGCTGCCGCGAGCGTAACCGAAATCCGCCCCCGCTCCAAGGCAAAGATGGGGCGGAACTGGGGATCTAGGACTCGAACCTAGACTACGAACACCAGAAGCTCGCGTGCTGCCAATTACACCAATCCCCATCGGTGCCGCGGGCGCGGAGGCGAAACGATAGCCGCCGCGGGCTAGCCGCTGTCGCTCGGCCCGAGCGACGCGAGCTCGACCGACTCGTTGCCGAGCATCGAGGGCTGCTCGAGCTCGGCGCCGGACGCGATCAGCCGCCGCGCCTCCTGCAGGTCCTCGCTCCGGCCGACCGAGATTGCGGCCGCGACGTGGCCCCCGTTCACGTACCACGCGGAGAACTCGCCGCCCTCGGGCGAGCCGCGGAAGACGACCTCTTCCCACTCGGACGCGTTGCCGACGTACTCGAGCGAGGCCCAGTCGCTGAGATCGCTGAAGAAGTAGGGGAGCACCTCGTACGGCTGCTTGTCACCGAGCATCCCGCGGGCCGCGTGCGGGCCCTGCTGAAAGGCGACGTCCCAGTGCTCGACCCGCAGCCGTCGGCCCAGCGGCGCACTTTCGAAGCTGCAGCAGTCGCCGGCAGCGAAGATGCCCTCGACCGACGTCTCGAGTCCGGAGTCGCAGACGATCCCGTCGTCGACCTCGATCCCGGCGCGCTCGGCCAGCATCACGTCGGGCCGGACGCCGGCCCCGATGACGACGGCGTCGCAGGGGAACTCGAGGCCGGACTCCGTGAGGACGGTCTCGACCCGCTCGTCACCCTCGAAGCCGGCCAGCGACTCGCCGCCGTGGATCTCGATCCCGTGCTCCGTGAGAACGTCGTGGAAGTAGCGGCCGACGTCGGGCCCGAAGGTGTTCTGCAGGGTCACCTCCTCTTGCATCACGATCGTGCAGCGCTTGCCCATCTCGGTCAACGAGGCCGCCACCTCGCAGCCGATGTAGCTGCCGCCGACCAGGACGACCCGCTCCGCGCCGGCGACGTCATCGCGGATCGAGTCCGCGTTGCCGAACGCGCGCAGGTAGTGGATGCCCTCGAGCTGGGCGCCGTCCACGCGGAGGATGTTCACCATCGCGCCGGTGGCGATCAGCGCCTTGCCGAATCCGATGACCTCCTTGCCCTGCAGCTTCGCCGTCCGCTCGGAGACGTCGAGGCCCATGACGCTGCGGCCGGTGATCAGCTCGACGTCGTTGTCGGCATACCAATCCGCCTCGAGTGCGTAGGCGTCGGCGCGCTCGGCCTCGCCGCGCAGGTACTCCTTGGAGAGCGGCGGGCGCTCGTAGGGCGGCTCGGCCTCGCGGCCGACGATCGCGATCGAGCCCTCGGCCCCGCGCTTGCGGAGCTCGGCCGCGCAGCGGGCAGAGGCCAGGCCGCCGCCGATCAGCAGGAAGTCGACGTCTCTATCGGGCATCGTGGTCCACCGTAACGAAGCTCGGACTACCCGGGCGCGACCGGGCTCAATCCTCGCTCTCGGCAAGCCCGAGGTAGGCGGTGACCGCCGGCTCGACACCCACCTCGAGCACGGCCAGGATCTCGTCCCCGGCGGCGAGCACGGTCTCGCCCGTCGGGACGATGCCGCGGCCCTCGCGCAGGACGGAGATCAGCAGGCTCCCGCGCGGCATCTCGAGCTCGGCCACGCGCCGGTCCGCGAGTGGCGAGCCGGGCTCGATCCGCAGCTCGATGATCTCGATCTGCTCGTCGGGCAGGTCGAGCAGGTGCGAGAGGCCGTGGGTCGGGACCTCGTGCTCGATCAGGCGCAGGATCAGATCGGTGGCCGAGACGTAGGGGCGGATGTCGAGGAGCTCGAAGTGGCTGCGGTTGCGGGGGTTGTTGCAGCGCGCAATGACGCGCTCGACCGCGTACTTCTCGCGCGCCATCTGACAGACGAGCAGGTTGTCCTCGTCGTCGCCGGTAACGGCAATGACGATGTCGGCATCACCGATCCCGGCCCGCTCGAGCACCCAGAGCTCGGCCGCGTCGCCGTAGACGATGCGGCGCTCCAGCTCCTGCTCGATCGTCAGGTAGCGCTCGCGGTCGCACTCGATCAGCGTCACCTCATGGCCCTTGCCGAGCAGCTCCCGGGCGAGATTCCAGCCGACCTTGCCGGCCCCGACGACGAGGATCCGCTGCGAGCCCGGCGCCTCGATCCCGGTAACGCTGAGACCGCCGCTCACCGGGTCTCCCCTTCCGCCCGCGACTCGGCGTCGCGCACGCGCGCCTCCAGCATCTCGATCGCCGAGCGCGTCGGGCAGATCGTCGCCACGCCCTGCTGCTCGTACCACTCGGCACGGCGCGGATCCAGCACGCGCGCGATCACGGTCGGGACCCCGAACTGCTCGCGAGCGACCTGGGCGATGATGATGTTCGTGTTGTCGCCGTCTGTGGCGGCGACGAAGGCATGGGCACGGTCGATGCCGGCGGCCGTCAGCGCATCGAGCTCGAGCCCCTGGCCGACGGTGAAGCGGCCGCCCGCCGCGACCCAGTCGGCACCGCCCATCACCGCTTCGAGGCGCGAGAGCGCCTCCGGGGACTCGTCCAGACAGGAGACCTCGTGACCCTCCTCGAGCATCGTCCGGGCAAGGGAGGAGCCGACGCGGCCGATGCCGACGATGAGGACGAACATGAGGCGATCGTATGGGAGCCGCGCGCCGACTCGCGCGCGGGCTCAGGCCTCGTGCCCGCGGAAGCCGTAGTAGAGGCGGCCGAGCCCGAGCACGACGAAGACCATGCTGATGACGAAGCCGGCCGACCCGATGCCACCGCCGATCGTCGCGATCGCCCCCCAGGCGCCGAAGAAGGCGATCAGCCCGCCGAAGACCATGCTCGCGACCTCGAAGGCGTCGCGCTCCCGGCGCTCCCGGGGCCGGGTCGCGGCGCTGTGGGCCACGACCGCGTCGGCGGCCGGTACCGCAACTCCCTCCCAGGCTGCCGGCGCGCCCTCGGGCTCGCCCCGTTGCTTGCGCGGCGCGGGCACCGGCTTGCCGCGAGGCTCGCCCCGGGCCCCGGAACGGTCGCGGTGGGGCTCGCGGTCGCCGGCGGGCGGCGGCTGCGATCCGCGGACTGCGGGCCGCGACGGCTCGTGGTCGACAGGGCCGTGCCGGACGTCCGCGGCTGGTGGCTGCGACGGCGGGGGCTGCGGCCGGCGGGGTGTCTCCGTTCGCGGCAGGCGCGGCTTCGCGACCGGGGCGCCGCGATCCCCGAGACGGGGGGCCGGCGCGTCCGGGTCCGCCGTCCCATCCTCGGTCTCGTCGTCCGCCCGCTCGCGCTCCCACGCCTTCGGGATGTCCTGAAGCCATCGGGGTCCCAGCACGCCCTCAATCATCGCAGGGCGGCCCGGCGGGCCGGCGGACAGAACCAGAGAGGGGCGCCGCATGGCGCCCCTCTCAGACCGGTGCGGGTGCCGTCGTCGCTACAGGGCGACGATCGGCAGGATCAGGAGCGCGACGATGTTCGCGACCTTGATCATCGGGTTGATCGCGGGACCGGCGGTGTCCTTGTAGGGATCGCCGACGGTGTCGCCGGTAACCGAGGCGGCGTGCGCCTCGGTCCCCTTGCCGCCGAAGGCACCGTCCTCGATCAGCTTCTTGGCGTTGTCCCAGGCGCCGCCGCCCGCGGTCATCGAGACCGCGGCGAAGAAGCCGACGACGATCACGCCGATGAGCAGTCCGCCGAGCGCCTTGGCGCTGATCAGGCCGACGATCAGCGGGATCAGGATCGGGATCAGCGACGGGAAGATCATCTCGCGCTGCGCCGAGGCGGTCACGATCGCGACCGTTTCGGCGTAGTCGGGCTTCTCGGTCCCCTCCATGATCCCGGGGTGCTCGCGGAACTGCGTGCGGACCTGCTCGACGACCTGTCCGCCCGCTCGGCCGACCGCTTCGATCGAGAGCGCCGCGAACAGGTAGACCATCATGCCGCCGATCAAGAGGCCGATGAGCACGGCCGGATCGGAGATATCGAAGAAGCCCGCGACGAGCTCCTTGCCGTCCTTGGCGGCCTCCTCGGCCAGCTCGATCCGGAAGGCGGCGAACAGGACCAGCGCGGCCAGTGCGGCGGATCCGATCGCGTAGCCCTTGGTCACGGCCTTGGTCGTGTTGCCGACGGCGTCGAGCGGATCGGTGACGTTGCGGACCTCTTCCGGCATCTCCGCCATCTCGGCGATGCCGCCGGCGTTGTCGGTGATCGGGCCGAAGGCGTCGAGGGCGACGATCAGGCCCGTCAGCGAGAGCTGCGCCATGACGGCGATCGCAATCCCGTAGATGCCGGCGAGCTGGTTCGCGCAGAGAATCGCAAGCGCGATCAGCAGCGCCGGGGCAGCCGTGGCCTGGAAGCCCTGCGCGAGACCCTGAATGATGTTCGTGGCGTGACCGGTCTGCGAGGCCTCGGCGATTGCCTTGACCGGGCGGAACCGGGTCGACGTATAGAAGTCGGTGATCACGAACAGTCCGGCCGTGACCCCGATTCCGATCAGGGCGCAGAGCCAGAGGCCGGCGACCGATGCGTCGGCGAGCGCGCTGCCCGGGTCGAGAACGCCGAGCTTGAGCGGATCCGACATGAGCCAGCTCGTGACCGGGTAGAAGGCCGCGGCGCTGAGCAGGCCGGAGACGATCAGTCCCTTGTAGAGGGCACCCTCGACGTTGTCGGTGCTGGTGCGGACGCTGAGCGCGCCGATGATCGAGGCGATGATCGCGATGCCGCCGATCACGAGCGGGTAGAGCGCGACCTCGCGCGCCGAGTCGGGCGCGAAGCTGAGCACGCCGAGCAGCATCACGGCGACGGCCGTGACCGCGTAGGTCTCGAACAGGTCGGCCGCCATGCCGGCGCAGTCGCCGACGTTGTCGCCGACGTTGTCGGCGATCACGGCCGGGTTGCGCGGGTCGTCCTCGGGGATGCCCGCCTCGACCTTGCCGACGAGGTCGGCGCCGACGTCGGCGGCCTTGGTGAAGATGCCGCCGCCGAGCCGGGCGAAGACGCTGATCAGCGAGCCGCCGAAGCCGAGCCCGACGAGCGCGTCGATCGCATCGCGATCGCTCTGGTTGGTGAGCAGCAGGATCCCGTAGTAGCCGGCGACGCCGAGCAGGGCGAGGCCGACGACGAGCAGACCCGTCACCGAGCCGCCCTTGAAGGCGACGTCGAGGCTGGGGCTGACGCCGCCACGCGCCGCCTCGGCGACGCGGGCATTGGCGCGAACGGACACGTTCATGCCGATGTAGCCGGCCGAGCCGGAGAGGATGCCGCCGATCACGAAACCGATCGCGGTGTCGATGTTCTGGATGATCGCGATCGCGATCGCGAGCGGCACCGCGACTGCGGCGATGATCGAGTACTGCCGATTGAGATATGCCCGGGCGCCCTCCTGGACGGCTCCGGAGATCTCCTGCATTCGATCGTTCCCCGGCGACTTCGCGAGCAATCCCTGCGTAATGAAGACGCCATAGAGAACACCGGCGCCGGCGCAAACGAGCGCGACCACGACGCCGTAATCGGTCAGGAAAGAAGTCAAAGTTCTGATTCCTCCGTTGGTGTGTTCACAGCACGGCCGCCCCGGAACTAGGACAAGGGGGCGGCCGAAAAGCGTCGCGCAGTCTAGCCGGATGGGGCGGCGTCACGCTGCGCTCCTCCGCTTGGCAAGCGGAACGAGCGCCGGGCTTCTCAGGCGGCTCAGTCCGAGCCGGGCGTCCACAGGCCGGAGCCGGAGCCCCGATCCGGGGCGGGCGGGGGCGCCTCACCCGCGGGACCTTCGCCGGGGGCGCCGCCGGGCGCCTCGCCACCGGAGGCCTGCGCATACATGAGCTGCAGCTGGCTGAGCGCGTTGCGGACTTCACGCTGGGCGTCGGGCTCGAGCAGACCGACGAGCGCGCGCACCGCCTCGATGCCAACGCGAGCCTGCTCGAGGTCGCGCTCGTCCTCCTTGCCGATCCGCCGCGCCGCGAGGTTGAGGATGCTCACCGTGCTCTGGGCGACGACGTCCTGGATGCGCACCTTGCGCATCTCCTCCTCGACCTGGCGCAAGTACTCGACCTGCTCCTCTGTCAGCTCCTGCTCCCCCTCGGGGCCGGGCCCCGGGGACGGTTCCTGTCCTGGCGGCGTGCCTTCCATGCCGGACACCCTAACGCGTGCGGGCCGGTCGCCCGCGGACGCTCAACCCGCGAGCAGTGCGGCGTGGTGCTCGGCCCCGGGCGCGTAAGTGCGCGCGGTCTCCGCCACGAAGTCGCGGTAGACCTCGGCCACGGAGCGGCCGGCGGCCAGCGCCGCCCGTGCCCGCTGCGTGCCGTTGGGGCCGCTTGGCTCCGCCTCGATGGCGAGCGCCTCCCGCGCGGGGGCGGTCCACGCGAGCAGGCGCTCGACGGCGGCGCGGGCCTCGATCTCGGTCCCGGAGCCGAAGTCGATGAAACGGCCGTCCATCCCATGGCGGATCGCGCGCCACAGGTTCTCCTCGATCTCACGACCGGGCTGCGGCGGCGGCAGCGCGCCCGCGTCGTAGTCGAGGGCCGCCTGGGCGACGCAGGCGTACATCAGCGCCCCCAGCCGCAGCGATTCCTCGCCCCCCGACTGCGCGTCGCAGATCCGGACCTCGACCGTGCCGAAGCTGTGATGGGGCCGCACGCTCCACCACAACTGCGTCGACTCGACGATCGAGCGGGTCCGCTCGAGCAGATCGACGAATGCCGCGTAGGACGCCCAGTCGCCGAACGGCTCGTGCACGCCGCAACGGGGGAAGGTCCGGGTGAAGACCTGGCTGCGGACGCTGGCGAGGCCGGTGTCGACGCCGTCGAGGAACGGCGAGTTGGCGCTCACGGCGAGAAGCGTCGGCAGCACGGAGCGCAGGTGGTCGCAGACGGCGACCGCGCGGTCGGCGCCCCGGACCCCGACGTGCACGTGCACGCTCCAGGTCTGGTTGCGGCGCGCGACCCAGGCGAGCTCCTCGCGCAGGCGGTTGTAGTGGGGCGTGTCGATGATCCGCTGGTCCAGGTACGCGGCCCAGGGATGCGTACCCATCGCCGCGAGCGAGACGCCCATGCGGGCCGCGAGGTTGAAGAGCCGCAGCCTGCGCTCGGCCTGAAGCTCGATCAACTCGGACCAGCTCTCCGCGCGGCCCGAGCGGATCTCGATCTCGGTGTCGATCAGCTCGCCGCGGGCGGAGTCGGCGAGCACCTCGTCCGCCTGGCACGCCTCCATCATCTCCTCGAACCGGTGGGCGAGCTCGAGCGAGCCCGGGTCGACGATCGCGAACTCCTCCTCGATCGCGACCGTGAAATCGCGGGAGTCCTCGAAGCGCTCGCGGGCGAGCCCGAGGTCGAGGCCGTGGTCGCGGGCCGCGCTCACCTGATGCTTCTCCGAGAGGCTTCCGAGGTTGGGATCAGGTCAGGTAGAAGTAGAGCGCGTAGAGCAGGTCGACCGCCGGGCTCGAGGTGTGGACGGTCACCTCCGGCGGCGTGTCGAGCAGGCGCTCGGAGTAGTTGAAGATGATCTTGACGCCGGCCTCGACGAGCTTGTTGGCGACGTCCTGGGCCGCCTCCGCCGGCACCGCGAGCACGCCGACGACGATCTCCTCCTCGGTGACGACGTCGCCGAGATCGTCGATCGACCGCACCGGCACGCCGCCGAACTCCTTGCCGATCAGCTTCGGCGCGCTGTCGAAGATCGCGACGATGCGGAAGCCGTGGTCGGCGAAGATGTCGGAGGAGGCGATCGCCTGCCCGAGGTTGCCGGCGCCGAACAGGGCGATGTTGTGCTGACCGGAGGTGCGCAGGATCTTCCGGATCTCGGCGACCAGCGACTCGACCTGGTAGCCGACGCCGCGCTTGCCGAACTTGCCGAAACCGGAGAGATCGCGCCGGATCTGGGTCGAGTTGATGTGTGTCCAGGAGGCGAGCTCCTGGGAGGAGATCGTCTCCTTCCCCATCTTCCGCGCCTGGATCAGGACCTGCAGATAGCGGGAGAGGCGCGCCGCGACGCCAAGCGAGAGCCGAGAGCCGTCGCCGGTCTCGAGCGGCTCCCCGATCTCCGGCCGGGCCGCCTCATCCTGTCCGGCGCTCGCCCCGGTCCGATCGTTCATGACTCAACGGTACCGAGCCGCGCGCGCAGGGCGTCGGCATCAGGTACGAGCTCGCTGACCCGGGCGCCGTCGATCTCGATCACCGGGATCAGCTCGAGCAGCTCCCGGTGCAGTCGCTCGTCGGATTCGATGTCGACCTCGACGAGCTCGAAGCCGAGGCCCTCGCGGCCGAGGTCGATGAGCAGCTCCCGCGCCTCCTCGCAGAGGTGGCAGCCGTCGCGGCCGTAAAGGATCACCTGGGACATCGGCCCGGGGCCTAGGCCGCCCGCGCGGCCGTGGCCGCGTCGAGATCGAGATACCCGGGGTAGGCGATCGGCTCGAGGTCGGTCGCGGCGGCGGCGATCATCGCGGCATTGTCGGTACACAGCGGCAGCGGCAGCAGCTTGAGCCGGATCCCGCGCCGCTCGCAAAGCTCGCCGGCGCGCTCGCGCAGCAGCGCGTTCGCCGCGACGCCGCCCCCGAGCGCAAGCGCCGGCCACGGCTCGCCGGTCTCGGCCGCCGCATCCAGAGCACGGCCGACCTTGGCGATCAGCTGCTCGACGACCGCCGACTGGAAGCTCGCCGCGAAATCCGCCCGGCGCGCCTCCAGCGCCGCAGCGGCCGCCGCCTCTCCAGCCTCCTCCTCGACGTCGCGGACCGCGTAGACAAGCGCCGTCTTGAGCCCGCTGAAGCTGAAATCGAGGCTCGGATCGCGACTCATGGCCACGGGGAAGCGGAAGGCGGCGGGGTCGCCCTCCGTCGCGCAGCGCTGGATCGCCGGTCCACCGGGGTAGCCGAGTCCGAGCAGCCGCGCCGCCTTGTCGAGGGCCTCGCCGGCGGCGTCGTCGAGAGTTGAGCCGAGGACCTCGTAAGAGCCCCGTTCGCGGACCCCGGCGAGGAGCGTGTGGCCACCGCTCGCGAGCAAGCAGAGCAGCGGCGGCTGCAGTGGCTCAGGCTCGAGCCAGGCGGCGGCGACATGACCGAGCAGGTGGTCGACCGCGATCAGGGGCTTGCCGGAGGCGGCCGCGAGCGCCTTCGCGGTGCTGACGCCGACGAGCAGCGCCCCGATCAGCCCCGGGCGCACCGTGACGGCGATCGCATCGACGTCAGCCAGGGCGACCCCTGCATCGGCCAGCGCCGCCTCGACGACGGCGTTGACGAGCTCGACGTGGTGGCGCGAGGCCACCTCCGGGACGACCCCGCCGAAACGCTCGTGCGCGGCGGCCTGCGAGGAGATCACGTTGCTGAGCACGCGCGGGCCGGCGACGACCGCTGCGCAGGTGTCGTCGCAGGAGGTCTCGATCGCGAGGATCAACGGCTCTCCCCGGGGCTCAGCGGTCCGGCTCGCCGAACCACATGATCAACGCGTCCTCGCCGTTGTCGTGGTAGTAGCGGAGCCTGCGGCCGGCCCGGCGGAAGCCGAGGTCCTCGTACATGCGGATCGCTCCCGTGTTCGACGTCCGCACCTCGAGCGTGTACCGCTCCTCGCGACCGCCCGCCTCGAGCAGCTCCTCGATCATCCGGGTCGCGAGCCCGAGCCGGCGGGCCGGAGCGTCTACGGCGACGTTCATCAGATGCCAGACGTCCGCGTAGCGGGAACAGACGAGATAGCCGACCAGACCGTCCGGGCCCTCGGCGGCAAGGCAGACGCCGGAGGGCTTCGAGAGCTCCAGCACGAACATCGCCAGCGACCAGGGTGCCGGGAACGAGCGCCGCTCGATCGCGAGCACGCCGGGCAGGTCGGCATAGGTGAGGCGACGGACGGTGACGCGGTCGGCGGCCGGCACGGTGCCGGGGGCGCTATCGGTCGCGGCGGTTTCGCTCATGCCAACGCTCCGCATCGGGTCGTCGCAGGTACAGGGGTTTTACCTCCTCGTAGCCCACCGTCCCGAAGACCGGGACCAGGGCGGCGAGGAAACGGGCCGAGATGCGGTGCACCGGCTCCCCGTCGTCGGGGACCTCGGCGCCCGCCGCCTCGAACTCGTCGCGAAATCGTACCGCCCCGTCGCCTGCGGCCAGCGGTCTCTCCGAGGTCTGAAAGAGCCGCCCCACGTCCTCCGGCGCGAGCACCTCGGGAGGCTCGGCGACGGGCGCCCCGGACCGCAGAGCCGCCGCGAAGACCTCGCCGCGGCGGGCGTCGACGACGCCGAGCCTGGTGCGGCCAGGCCCGCGGTCGGAGCCGATGCCGGCCGCGAGCGCGGCCGTGCTCGGGATCGCGGCCACCGGCAGGCCGCGTGCCTGCGCCAGCGCTCGGGCGGTGGCGACGCCGATCCTGATCCCCGTGAAAGAGCCGGGCCCGACCCCCACCGCGATCGTGCCGACGCGCTCCCAGCCGCCGCTCTCGTCAACGAGCTCGCAGACCATCCGCAGCAGCGCCGGCCCGTGGCTGGGCCTGCCTCCCGGTGCCGGGCCGAGCGCGCGCTCGGCGACAGCCTCCCCTCCGTCGCAGATCGCGGCGGCCGTGTCCTGGGTGGCGGTGTCGAAGGCGAGCGTCAGGCTCACTGCCGCTCTCCCCCGTCCCCGATCTCGATCGCGATCCGGCGCCGGTCCCCGCCCGCATGCTCGATCCGTACGTGCGCGGCGACCGGCCCCAGCTCGCCCGCCTCCGCCGCCGCGTCGGCCCACTCCGCGAAGGCGATTACGTCGTCGCCCAGATAGGGCTCCAGGAGATCCGGCTCCTCGGCCTCGAGCGCGCCGACGCGGTAGAGGTCGAGGTGGGCGACGGGCACCGCCCCGGGGTAGAGCTGCCCGATCGTGAAGGTCGGGGAGCTGACGGGACCGCGAGCACCGAGCGCCCGGGCGGCACCGCGGACGAAGGTCGTCTTGCCGGCGCCGAGCTCGCCCGAGACGAGCACCAGATCGCCCGGCCGCAGGCGCTCTGCGAGCTCGGCCGCCAGCGCCTCGGTCCCGGCGGGGCCGGTCGTCTCGGTCTCGATTGTCGCGGCGGCGCCCGGCCGCCCGCCGGTGTCGGACACGGAGGGAATTACAGCGGTCCGGACGCTCAGCCCGGCCCGAAGATGTCGAGCTGCTCGGTGTCTGGCGCCTGGGCGGGCGGCGCCGAGGGCTCGTGGTGCTGCTCGAGGCCCTCCTCCTCCCAGGACCCGAGCTCATCCGGGAGCGGCTCGCGGAGCAGCTCCTCGAGCCGGCGGAAGTCCTCGATGAGCGTCTCCTTCATCTTCGGCGTCCGTAGCGCCGCGGCCGGATGCAGGAGCGGAAAGACGAAGACCGTCCGCCCCCCCAGGGTGTGCACCTGCGGCACCCCATGGACCCGCGTGATCCCGGTCTGGTTGCCGGTGATCAGCTTCGTCGCGAAGTTGCCGAGAGTGGCGACCACGCGGGGCTGGATCAGCTCGATCTGCTTCCACAGATACGGCTGGCAGGTCTCGATCTCGACCGGCTGCGGGTCGCGATTGCCCGGGGGCCGGCATTTCAAGACGTTGCCGATGAACACCTGCTCGCGGCTGAGCCCGATTCCCTGCAGGAGCTCGTTGAGCAGCATTCCGGCACGGCCGACGAAGGGCAGGCCCTGGCGGTCCTCGTCGGCGCCCGGCGCCTCGCCGACGAACATCAGGTCCGCGTTCGCGTCGCCGGCCCCGAAGACGACCTTCGTCCGCGTCTCCGAGAGCGGGCACTTGATGCAGCCGGACGCCTCGCGGTAGACTTCGACGAGGCGCTCCCGGCGGGCGGCCACGTCCCCGCCCGCGGCGGGCTCGGCGCCCTCCTCCGGAAGCTCCGGCTCCTCGCTCACGACTTCCGCTTCCGCTCGCGCCTGCGGTCCATGCTCTGCTTGAAGCGTGTGCGGGCGCCGTCGCGGCCGACCCCGCGCGCATCCTCCATCCGGCGCCCCTGCGCCGCGGTGGGCTGTCGCGAGTAGGCGAAGGAGGAGAAGCGGCGCTGAGCCCCGGCGGCGCCGCATGCGGGGCACTGGGCGGCCTCTGTGCCCGCGTCGACGAGCGCCTCGAAGCGCTCGCCGCAGGAGTTGCACTCGAACTCGTAGATCGGCATCAGCGCCTCACCGCCCGCCGCCGCGGGCGACGCTCGTTACCCGTTCGCCGGTGCCGCTTCCCATCGGGGCCGATTATCGATGATCGCTCGGCGCCCAGTGGTGGCTGGAGAGGTCCGGAAGGGGGATAATCGATTGCGATGGAAGGGGATGCCGCTCAACTTCTCGAGCGATCGGAGGAGATGGCCGGCATCGAGGCGGCGCTGGGGCGGGCCCGGGCCGGCCGCGGTTCGGCGCTGCTGATCGAGGGGCCCGCCGGTGTCGGCAAGACGAGCCTGCTCGGGGTCGCCGGCACCATCGCCCTCGCGGCCGGCTTCCTCGTCCTGACGGCGATCGGGGGCGCGATCGAGATCGACCTGCCCTGGAACCTGGTGCGCCAGCTCTTCGACGGGGTGATCGGCGCCCCCGACGAGGAGCAGACCACGCTCCTCAGCGGCGCCGCTGCGTTGGCGGCGCCGGCGCTGGGGCTCGCGCGCGGCGCCGAGGCCGGCTCCATGCACGGCCTCTACTGGCTCACGGCCTCGCTCGCCGAACGGCAACCGGTCCTGCTCAGCGTCGACGACGCCCACTGGGGCGACGAGCCCTCGTTGCGCTTCCTCGCCTACCTCGCCCCGCGGCTGGCCGACCTGCCCGTCGTGCTCGCCGTCGTCACCCGGACCGGGGAGCAGCAGCCGGAGCCGCTCGCCGCCGTTGCGGCGGCCGAAACCCGACTGCTGACCCCGAGCGAGCTCAGCCCCGGCGCCTCCGCGGAGCTCACGCGTAGACGGCTCGGCGACGACGCTGCGGAGGAGCTGTGCAGAGCCTGCCATCGCGTCACCGGCGGCAGCCCCTTCCTGCTCGAGGCACTACTCGAGCAGCTCGATCGCGAGGGGATCGAGCCCGCGACCGCCGGGGCCGACGCGGTCGCCGGGGCGACCCCCGAGTCCGTGCGACGCTCGCTCCTGCTCCGCCTCGCCCGCCTTCCCGAGGCAACGCGCCGGCTTGCCGAGGCGCTGGCCGTGCTGGGAGCGGAGGCGAGCCCGACCGAGGCGGCAGCCCTTGCTGACCTCGAGCCCTCCGACGCGGCCGCCGCGGCCGACGATCTCGCTCGGACGTCGATCCTGAGGCCCGGCACCGAGCTCTCCTTCCGCCACCCGCTGGTCCGCGAGGTCGTCTACGGCGCGATCCCCGAGCACGAGCGGGGGCGCCGCCACGGTCGGGCAGCCCGCTTGCTGGCGGACGCGGGCGACGAGGGCGAGCGCGTACAGGCCCAGCTGCTGCTGAGCGAGCCGGCCGCCGATGAGTGGGTGGTCGGGCACCTACGCCGCAACGCTGCCGTGGCGCTCGCCGAGGGCGCCCCTCAGACCGCGGTCGAGCTGCTCGGGCGGGCACTGCGTGAGCCTCCCCCGGACGCAAGCCGGGCGGAGGTGATGGCGGAGCTCGGCCGGGCGGAGCTGGCCGCGGGCCGCCCGGGGGCGGCCGAGCACCTGCGGGCGGCCGTGGCGATAACCGAGGACCCGCGGTCGCGGGCCCGCACCGCGCTCGACCTTGGCCGCAGCCTGTACGTGACCGGGCGCCCGCACGAGGCGGCAACGGCGCTCGAACGCGGCTTCGAGGAGCTTCGCGCCGCCGCCATCGATGACCCCTCGCTTTCCGGGGAGCTGCGAGCAACGTGGCTCGCCGTGGCGCGCACGGAGATCCCGCTGCGGGCGCGCGCGACCGAGCTGGCGCTCCAGGTAGCCGTCGATCCCCCCGCAGGCAACAGCTACGGCGAGCGGGCCCTGCTGGCTCAGGTCGCGGGCGAGCTCACGTTCGCGGGAGAGCCCCGCGTGCGACCGCTCGAGCTCGCGCGCGAGGCGCTGGCGGAGGGTCGGTTGATTGCCGAGGAGACCGCGGACGGGCTCAACTGGATCGCAGCGATGGGAGCGCTTGGCTGGGGCGACGACTTCGACGCCTACGATCGCCTGCAGATGGCCGCGCAGGCGGAAGCGCGTCGCCGGGGTTCCGTGATCGGCCTCGTGAACGGCAGCTACGGGCTCAGCTTCAGCCACTTCTACCGCGGCCTGCTCGCGAGCGCGGTCGCCTCCGCGACGCAGGCCATCGAGGCAGCTGCCGAGGGGTGGATCTTCTTCCTGCCGGCGGCCCGCGCGCAGCTCGCGTGGTCGCTGATCGAGCTCGGGGAGCTCGACGCCGCCGAGCATCAGCTGCGGCAGGCGCGGGCCGATCCGACCTGGGCCGACTCCTCGATGCAGGCGCTCGTGCTCGAGGCCCAGGCCCGGATCGAGCTCGCGCGGGGCGAGCCCGGGCGGGCGCTTGCGTCCGCACTGGCTGCCGGGCGCGTCGCCGGCGACGCGCACATCCCTAACCCCTCCGTGCTGCCCTGGAGGTCGCGGGCTGCAATCGCCGCCGCGCGGCTCGGGGATCAGGACAGGGCCCAGGAGCTGGCCGGGGAGGCCGTAACCCTCAGCCGTCGGTTCGGGGCCCCGCGAGCGCTCGGGATGGCGCTGATCGCGCAGGGCACAGCCCGCGCGGACGACGGGATCGAGGCTCTGGAGGAGGCGGTCGCGGTCCTGCACGACTCCCCCGCGCGGCTCGAGCTCGCGCGGGCTCTGACGTTGCTCGGCGCCGCGCTGCGGCGCCAGGGCCGCACGAAGGCTGCGCGGGAGCCGCTCGCGGCCGGCCTCGATATCGCCTCCGAGTGCGGCGCCAAGGCGATCGCGAGCCGCGCGCGGGACGAGCTGACGGCGGCCGGCGCCCGGCCGCGAAGAGGCAGGTCAACCGGGCGTGAGGCCCTCACCCCCGCCGAGCTGCGGACGGCCGAGCTTGCGGCGAGCGGCTTCAGCAACCGGAAGATCGCTGAGTCGCTGTTCGTCAGCCGCCGCACGGTGGAGACCCACCTCACGCACACCTACCGGAAGCTTGGGATCGACTCGCGCGAGCGGCTGACGGAGGCGCTCGGCGAGGCCACCCACGAGCCTTGATGGCGGCGCGGGCGAAAAGTTCGTGGTCGCCGCCACGATGACGGGGGCGGACCGGCGGGCTACGTTGCGGGGACCGGCGCCGGTCCCGGCCGCGCCTGACCCCGACGAAGGAGACGAATCGATGCGCAAGGTGCTGCTCACCGCCCTCACCGCCGCCGTTGTAGCGGCCGTCGCGTTCATCCCGCAGACGGCATCGGCGGCGAAGCCGAAGCCATATGGCTTCTATGGCGGCAAGTGGGTCACCCTGCAGGCGGACCAGACGGGCAAGCAGCTCTCGAGCTTCGACGGCTACTGCACTGCGAGCCGCAAGAGCCCGTACTCGTTCTCCGTCTTCTGGGGCATTCCGGTGAAGAGCAGTGGCAAGTTCAAGTGGTCGAAGCCCAACGCGGTCAACACGCCCGACGGTGGCACGCTCACTCAGCAGTCGAAGGTGACGATCAAGGGCAAGTTCACCTCGAAGACGAAGGTCAGCGGCACCTACCAGCTGCACAAGGGCGGCTGCAAGAAGATCAAGTTCAAGGCGAAGCTGCAGCGGGGAGGCTGAGGCGCCTCGCAGACGCGGGGGCCGCACATTCGGCGGCCCGCTCGGGGGCTGACGGGCTCAGAACGTCTCAGGAAAGCCGATTCCTCGGCGGCCCGAAGTCGCTCGGACCGTCTCCATCCGTGGCATAATTCCGGCACGGCAAGCGGCCGTGACCCTCGTCCCACTACCCAGGCGGAGGGCACGGACCGCGCTCTTGCGCCGTCTTCGTCTTTTCAGGACCGACCGGTATCTCCCATGCGGGAACTGGAACGGAATCGCACCGACATCACCGCGCCGGAGCAGGCGCTACCGCCGATCGTCGTGATCGGTCGGGGACGCGTAGGCGGCTCCGTCGCCTCGGCCGCCGCGGTCGCCGGCCTCGACGTGCGCCAGGTCGGCCGCGATGATCTCGACGCCGGCTGCGCCGAGGCCGAGGTGGCGCTGATCTGCGTGCCCGACTCCGAGATCGGCGCAGCCTGCGAACGCGTCGCAGCCCACGCGCCCCGCCTGCGCTTCGTCGGCCACACGAGCGGCGCGACAACGCTCGCGGCGCTCGAGCCGGCAGCCGTCGCCGGCGCCCTCGTCTTCTCTCTGCATCCGCTGCAGACGGTGCCTGACGATCGCGTCCCGCTCGCCGGCGCGCCGGCGGCGGTTGCGGGCGTCGACGACGTGGCGGTGGCGCTCGCGTCGTCGCTCGCCGACGCGCTCGGGATGGTCCCCTTCGAGGTGCCCGAGGATGCGCGATCGGCCTACCACGCAGCGGCATCGATCGCCTCCAACTTCCTGATCGCGCTCGAGCAGTCGGCGGCGGAGCTGCTCGCGGCGGCCGGCATCGACGACGCAACCCGCGCGCGCGAGTTGCTCTCCCCGCTCGTGCTCCGCAGTGCCGCGAACTGGGCCGAGCGTGGCGACGAGGCGTTGACCGGCCCGATCGCTCGCGGCGACGAGGCGACGGTCGCCGCCCACCGCGAGGCGCTCGCCGAGCGTGCGCCGCAGCTGCTCGCCACCTACGACGCGCTGGCCGAGCGGACGCGCGCTCTCGCCGAGCGCCCCGAGGCCGCCCACACGCCGGCGGCGGCCGAGGAGACCGGATGAGGATCGTTCGCACCAAGCGCGAGCTCCGCGAACTGCTCGACGCCGAGCGCCCGGGCCGGCGCTCGATCGGGCTCGTGCCGACGATGGGCTCCCTGCACGAAGGTCACCGCTCGCTGTTGCTCGGGGCTCGCGCCCGCTGCGACATCGTCGTCATGAGCCTGTTCGTGAACCCGACTCAGTTCCGCCCGGGCGAGGACCTCGACGCCTACCCGCGCGACGAGGCGCGCGACGCCGAGATTGCCGAGGCGGCCGGCGTCGATCTGCTCTTCGCTCCCGAGACCGCCGAGATCTACCCGGAGGGCTACGCCACCTCGGTCATCGTCGAAGGGCTGAGCGAGGTCCTGTGCGGAGCGCCGGACCGACGTGGGCTCGAGCACTTCCGCGGCGTCACGACCGTCGTCGCGAAGCTGCTCAACATCGTCGATCCCGACGTCGCCTTCTTCGGTCAGAAGGACGCCCAGCAGGCGATCGTGCTGCGGCGGATGGCGCGCGACCTCGACTTCCGCACGGAGATCGAGGTGCTGCCGATCGTGCGCGAGGCCGACGGGCTCGCGCTCTCCTCGCGCAACGTGTACCTGACCGACGAGGAGCGCTCGCGGGCGCCCGCCCTACACAGGGCGCTCGAGCGCGTGCGCGAGATCGCGCTGGACGAGCCCGGCGCGGCGGTGACTCCGGCCCTGGACGAGGCGCGGGCGATCCTCGCGGAGGCCGGTATCGAACCCGAGTACCTCGAGGCCCGCGACGCCGAGTCGCTCGCGACCGTCTCCAACTTCAACGGGCGGCCCGTGCTGGTCGCACTCGCCGCCCCACTCGGCCGGGCGCGACTGATCGACAACGTCCTGATCGGGCCCGGCGCAGGGCCGGACCGGCCCGATCCCTCTCCCTATTCACCGGCAGGGGCCGAGAAAGGCTGAACGATGCAGAGACAGATGCTGAAGTCGAAGATCCACCGCGCGACGGTGACCGCCTGCGACCTCGACTACGTGGGCAGCGTCACGGTCGACTCGGAGCTGCTCGAGCGCGCCGACATCCTCGTCAACGAGACCGTGCACGTCTGGAACGTCTCCAACGGCTCGCGCTTCGTCACCTACGCGATCGAGGGCGAGCGCGGAGGTCGCGACATCCAGATCAACGGCGCCGCCGCCCACCTCGCGAGCCCAGGCGACAAGGTGATCGTCGCCTCCTTCGCCGCCTACGACGAAGCTGAGATCGAGACCCATGCGCCGGTCGTCGTACATGTCGATGACGACAACCGTGCGCGCCACGTCGACTCCCATCCCGAGGTCCTGCTCGCGGGGCCCGGCGAGTCGATCGGAGCGACGGGAGCGAACGTGATCCCGGAGGAGGTCCTCGCGGCCGCCTCCGCAACGGACCCCATGGAAACGACCGGAGGCGTGGACGGCTGAAGCCGCCGCGACCAGAAGGAGCAACGCACATGAGCACCCCACCCCGAGTCCCCAGCACAGCGCCGACGGACCGCGCGCCGATGACGCTGCCCCGGCTGGACGAGATGAAGCACAACGGCGAGCAGATCGTGATGGTCACCGCCTACGACTACCCGTCCGCCACGGTCGCCGAGGAGGCCGGCGTCGACCTCGTCCTCGTCGGCGACTCCGGCGCAATGACGGTCCTCGGCTACGACTCGACCGTTCCCGTCGGCATGGAGGAGATGCTCGTCCTCGCCCAGGCGGTCCGACGCGGGCTGAAGACACCGCTGCTCGTCGGGGACATGCCGTTCGGCTCCTACGAGCAGTCGAACGAGCAGGCGATTGCCAATGCCCAGCGGTTCGTCAAGGAGGCGGGCTGTGCCGCGGTCAAGCTCGAGCGTGGCGGCGCCTCCGTCGACCGCGCGCGGGCGATCATCCGCGCCGGGATCCCGGTCATGGGCCATGTCGGCCTGACCCCGCAGACCGCGACCCAGCTCGGCGGCTACAAGGCCCAGGGCCGGACCGGCGAGACCGCGGCGAAGATCGCCGAGGACGCCTTCGCCCTGCAGGCGGTCGGCTGCTTCGCGATCGTCTTCGAGGCCGTGCCCGCTGCAGTCAGCGAGGCGATCATGCCGCGCATGGAAGTCCCGGTCATCGGGATCGGCGCCGGTGAGGCGACCGACGGTCAGGTGCTCGTCTTCCACGACCTCCTCGGGATCAACACCGGGCACGTAGCCCGCTTCGTGAAGCGCTACGCGGCGATCCACGAGGCCATGGTCGAGGGCGTTTCCGGCTACGCGGCCGACGTCCGCGACGGGAGCTTCCCCTCGGACGAGCACGCCTACTCGATCGACCCGGCTGAGCTGGAGGGGCTCGAGCGCTACCTGGAACAGGAATCGCTGGCGGCGAACTCCGCCTGGGACTGGTAACGGCCGCCCCGCCCCACGCGCCCGTCCGGCCGCCGCGGGTGGCGCCATTCTGCGACCCTTGACGTCCCCAGCGGCCGGCAAGCGCGGCTGCCGTCCCGCGCGGGAGCAGGCCCGAGAAACGAACCGGGGGCGAAACTAGAATTCTCCCTGCGACTGGATCCATGAGTGGCTGAGCGCAAACAGTTCCGTCTCGAGCGCGTGCTCACCGACAACGCGCTGTTCTCGTCCGCCTACGGCAACGTCGGTTCCTCGATCTACTACGCGCTCGGCCTGGTCGCGGCGCTGGCGCTCGGCCTGACGCCGATCGTCTTCGTGATCGCGGGGTTCCTGTTCTTCCTCACCGCCGCGACGTACACCGAGGCGACGACGATGTACCCGGAGGCGGGCGGCTCCTCGAGCTTCGCCCGCCACGCCTTCAACGAGACGATCTCGTTCGGCGCCGCCTGGGTTCAGTGCATGAACTTCATCGTCACGGCGGCGATCTCGGCCCTGTTCGTGCCCCACTACCTGAGCTTCTTCTGGGACTGGCTCGGGGACGCGCCCGGCGACATCGTCGGCGGCGCCGTCGTCATCGCCTTCCTTGCCGCGATCAACATCCGCGGCGTCCGCGAGGCGGCGCGCCTCAACCTCGTGATGGCGGTCACCGACCTGCTCACCCAGCTCGCCCTCTGCGTCGCCGGCATCTTCCTCGTCCTCAACTTCAAGACGCTGATCGACAACGTCCACTTCGGGGTCGCGCCGGACTGGAACAGCCTGCTGCTGGCGATTCCCGTCGCGATGATCGCCTACACCGGGATCGAGACGGTCTCGAACATGTCGGAGGAGGCGATCGACGCCCCGAAGACGGTGCCGAGCGCGATGCGCAAGGTCGTGCTCGCCGTCGTCATCATCTACGCGGCGCTGCCCGCGATCGCGCTCTCGGCGCTGCCCGTCGAGCAGCAGCAGCCCAACGGCGAGTACACGACCCAGCTCGGGGAGCCCGACCAGGAGGGCGGCTACGCGGGCGATCCGGTCCTCGGCGTCGTCCGGGCGATGGACCTGGGTCCGCTCGAGCAGCCGGCGGAGGCCTACGTCGGCGTCCTCGCCGCGACGATCCTCCTGCTGGCCGCGAACGCGGGCATGTTCGGCGTCTCCAGGCTCGTCTACTCGATGGGCCAGTACCAACACGTGCCGAAGGTGGTCACGCGATTGCACCCGCGCTTCCGAACTCCCTACGTGGGGATCGCGGGCTCCGCGGTGGTGGCGGCGGTGCTGCTGCTCGGCCCCGCCGCGTTCCTCGGCAACTTATACGCGGCCTTCGCGATGCTGAGCTTCACGGTCGCCCACGTCTCGGTGATCGCGCTGCGCCGCCGCTATCCCGAGTTCGAGCGGCCCTACCGCGGCCCCGGGAACCTGAAGCTGCGCGCGGGCTGGACGCTGCCGCTGTTCGCGACCGTCGGCGCGCTCGGCACCGGGATCGCGTTCGTGGTCGTTATCAGCCAGCACCCGATCGTCGGACTGATCGGCGTCGTATGGTTGGCGCTGGGAATGGCGGCGTACTCGAACTATCGAAAGCGCAAGGGGCTGAGGATGAGCGAGACGGCGAAGATAACCGTGCCCGACCCCGTGATCGAGCGGGAGAGCATCTACCACTCGGTGCTGGTCGTCTGCGACCCGGCCGAGGACCCGCACGAGTCGCTCGAGATCGCCCGCCTGCTCTCCGACCAGCCGAGCCACGTGCGCTTCATCTCGCTGATCCCCGTCAACAAGGGCTATCCGATGGACTATCCGCTCGAGTCCGAGGACGAGGCCTCGAAGCGGAACATGAAGCTCGCCCGCCGGATTCTCGGCCCCAGGGCGGAGATCCGCTCGATGCGATGCCCGCGAGCCGGCAAGGCGACCGCGATCATCCGCGAGGCGCAGCTCGCCCGCTGCGAGGCGATCGTCATGCCGATGCCCCCTGTGCAGCGCCGGATCAGCCGCGACAACCTGTTCGGCGGCACCCGCCTGATCCTGCTCGAGGAGCGGCCGTGCCGGATCGTGCTCGTCGAGCCGGTGACCACGCGCGCCCACTTCGAACCGCCCTCGCGGGACGAGTACCGGGAGTTCGCGCTCCCGATGGCGTCGAAGCCGACCGAGGAGCGGCGCCGCGACCTGCTGCGGCGGGCCCGCCGCCGCCAGGAGACGCCGACGCGGTTGATGGTCTGCATCTTCGGCGACAAGCTCGACGACGAGGTCATGCAGGCGGCAGGGCGGATGTCGCGGAGCACGAACGAGAAGCTCGCCGAGATCCACGCGGTGGCGGTTACCCGCGTCCACGACGATCACGATCTCAACGAGCCCGATCCCGGCAAGGTCGAGGAGCTGACGCGGGCGCTGCGCCGGGCGGAGGCGATCGGCGAGGAGTACGAGGGCGTCGACGTGATCCCGCACCTGTACGTGGCCCGCAGCGCACCCGCGGCGATGATCGCGATCTCGCGGCTGATCGCGCCAGAGACCATCCTGATCGCGGCCGACGATGCGGCCGCCGAGGAGCGTGACGCCTCCGCCGGCACCCGCGTCGGCAAGGTCACCCAGAACCTGATGCGTTACGCCCACTGTCGCGTCGTGCTCACCGCGGGGGCGCACCAGGACCTGCTGGAGCGGCGGCGTCCGCCGACCCAGCTGGCACTCGAGCCGAAGGGCAAGGGCGATCGCGACGGCGGCTCGAAGTCGCCCTCGGAGGCCGCCCGCGCCTACGCCGAGGGCCTGTAGCGCCGGGCGCGGATCGCGCGCAGCATCCGCCCTCCACCCCGCGCCGCGCTCAGGGGCCGACAGGCACCTTCGCGTCGAGACCGTCGATCTGCCAGCCGTCGGGGCCGCGCACGGCGCTGACTTTGACCGTGACGCCGTCGTAGAGCCCGCCCTTCGGCTTCGCCTTGGCCGTGGCGTGATCGCCACTGACCAGCACATCGGTGATCGCGGCCGACTTGGCGAGCGTCGCCTTCGGGCGCCCGTTCAGGCACGCCTGGCGGCCGCCGTAGAAGTCCTCGAGCGCCTGCGGCGTGATCACCGTCGTGCAGACGGCCTCGCTGTCCGGCGAGGAGAGCACGGCGTCGATCACGCCGATGATCTGCTCGGGATCGGATTCGGCGGGCTGCGACGCGGCGGTCGTGCCGGTCGTCGATGACGCCGTCGTCGACGTCGTCGGACTGCCGGCAACGCCCTTCGGAGTCGTCGTCGAGGCTGAGTTGCCCCCGCAGCCGGCGAGAAGGCAGGCCAGCAGCGCGGTCAGGATTGCGACGAGGGAAACAGCACGAGGAAGGTGCATGGGGTCGAGACCGTAGAGGACCGGCGAGCCCCGCCGGGGGCCCCCACCGGCGCCCGCCTGCGCCGAGAGGAGGATTGCCGGGGACTATTCCCGTCAATCCTCCTCTCGCCCGCTCGGGGCGCGACGGAACTCGATCTCGCGGTGGACCTTGGCGGGAGCGCCCATCGCGATCGAGCGGGGCGGGATGTCGCGTGTGACGACCGAGTTTGAGCCGATCACGGCCCGCTCGCCGATCGTGACGCCGCCCGTGACGACGACGCCCTTCCCGAGCCAGACGTTGTCGCCGATCCGCACGGGGCCCTTGCGCCGGAAGCCCTGCCAGGTGATCGGCAGCTCAGGATCGTCGAAGCGATGATCGGCGTCGCCGACGAAGCAGTGATTGGCGAACATCACGTGGTCGCCGATCTCGATCTCCTCGTGCGCCGCCAGCATCGTCTCCCGGTTCAGGTAGGTCCCGCGCCCGATCCTGATTCGCGCGCCAGGGGCCAGCGTGAACCAGCAGCCGGGCTCGAGATGGGCGCCCTCCCCGATCTCGAGCCTGCCCTCGCGCAGCGCCTCCAGCACCTCGCCCTCGATCGGGTGGCGGACGTAGAAGCCGCCTCGCGCGGCCGCGAGGTCGACGCGGAGGCGGTTCATGGGCCGGTGCGTGCGCTCGTACCAGCGGTGCTTGCGCCACCACGCGCGCAGACCGCGCTGCGGGTAGACGTAGGGGTCGGGACCGGGCTCGCTCACCAGCACAGGGTGGCCGATCGGCGCCCCTCACGCTGCAGCGGCAGTCCGCTTGCGGGACACTGCTTGCGATGAGCCCGTTCGGACCTCTTGACGCCAAGGAAGAGGATCAGAGCGAGGAGGAACGCCTCGCGGTCGCGCGTCGGTTCCGCGCCGACAAGACCGACCGCCTGCACGGGCTCGTTCGGGATGCGATCGGATCCGAGCCGACCGAGGTCGGTGAGTTCTCGACGCGTCCGCTGGAGGCGCTCGCGGCCGTGCCGATGGTCGGAGCCTTCCTCGCCCTCGGGATGCGCCTGCGCCGCGGCAGCGACGGCCTCAGCCGCGAGGTCCTCCTCGCCCTCGATGCATCGCACGCCTATCTGCTCTCCGATCGGGACGAGGTCTCCGGCCGCCACGTGGAGCTGATCTGGAGCCGGCCTCGCGAGGAACTCCGAGTCGTCTCCGTGGCGCCGAAGTTCATGCGGGAACAGGTTGAGATCGAGCTCTCCGGCGAGGCAGAGCATTTGCGTTTGTACGCGACGCCGCTGAAGTCGAACCCTTGGGCCGCGGGCGTGGTCCGCGCCCTCGGCGGCGACGCACCCGAGCCGCTCGATCTGAGCCCGCCGGGCGACTGATCCTCAGCAGCTCGCGCCCTGCGCCGCCTTCGCCTTGGCGACCTTGCGCTTCGCCTTCTTGACCCGCTTCTTGGCGTGGTGCAGCTTCCGGATCTTGGCGTTGCGCTTGCGCAGCTTCTGCTGCTTGGCGCGGGCCCGCTCGAGCTTCGCCTTCGCGGCCGCGAGATCGGACTGAGCGGACTCGCACGCGGCGCTGGTGGGGGTCGAGCCGCCGCCCGAGCCCGCGGAGCCGCCTCCGGTCGAGCCACCCGTGGAGCCGCCGCCACCGCCAGTGGAGCCGCCGCCCCCGCCAGTGGAGCCGCCACGCCGGTACCGGTCTTGCTCAGATCGGCGGGCGGGTCGGCGAGCCAGAGCTGGTACACGCGGTCTGAGCTGAGGCCGATCGGGTAGTAGGCGACCTCGTCGAGGGTGCCCGCGAACCAGGGCTCGAGCTCGCCGTAGCCGACGTAGAAGGTCGAGGCGGAGGAGGGCCGCTTGGTCGACTCGACCGTGCCCTTGAGCTTGCCGTTGACGTAGATGCGGATGTCGACGCCGTCCCAGGTGCCCACGACCTGCTGCCAGTGGCCGGGCTTGGGGGCGACGTGGGAGTCGACGATCGTGTCCATACGGCGGTATTGGAAGGTGCCGCCGCGGATGAACAGCTCGCCGGCGTCGCCGTGGCCGACGATCGAGGCGTCGGCGGTCGAGTCGGCGTTCACCCAGGCGACGAGGCTCGACTGGAACTGCGGCGCCTGGATCCCATTCGCGTAGCCGTAGCCGTCGGCGCCGGTGAAGCGACGGGCGTGGTCGCCGTCGCCGGCGATCCCGACCGGGCCGGACTCGGTGCCGTTCTTGTATTCGCCGTCCCTGTGGTTACCGGAGCTGTCGTTCATCGGCTGGGTCCCCTGACCGGAGGACTCGCCGAGGCGGTAGTACGCGACGGGCTTGTCCTTGCGGTAGAGGTCGGCGAAGCTCAGGACCTCGTAGGTGTGGGTGTGGACGTAGGTGTTGCCGCCCTTATCGACCGCGGTGACGACGAAGGTGTGGGTGCCGATCGAGTCGGGCAGCGGGTCGCCGGAGGCGATCGGGGTGCCGTCGACCTTGGCCGTGCAGGAGGCGATGTCTGAGGCCCCGTCGGGGTCGTGGCAGGAGAAGTTGGCCTTGGGGACCTTGTTGGGGGCGTAGATGCCCTTGTTCTTCGGCGCCGTGGGGTCGGTCGAGGGACCCTCGGTGTTGTAGGGGGAGTTGCCGGCCACGAGCGAGTGGTGGTCCTTGGCGGTGCCGATCTTGTAGCGGTCGGCGATGCGGTGCTGTGAGAGGGCGTGGTCGTAGTAGGCGGCCTCGTCGAGGGTGCCGTGGAACCAGGGGGCCATCTCGCCGTAGCCGACGTAGAAGGTCGAGGTGCCCGAGGGCGGCTTGTTGGCGGAGTCGGAGTGGGCGATCTGCTTGCCGTTGACGTAGAGGTAGGTGTCGTGGCCGTCCCAGGTGGCGGCGACGTGCCACCACTTGCCGGGCGTCAGCGTCGGCCCGCCGCCGTAGATCGTGTCCTGGGTCTGGCGGAAGGCGAGGTGGCCGCCACTGATGAACAGCTGCCCGCCGCCGCCGTGGCCGAGGATCATCATGTTCTGCGAGTCGCGGGGGTTGACCCAGGCCTCCATGGTGTAGGCGTCCGTGGGGGCGGTGATCCCGTTGACGTAGCCGTGGCCGTCGCGGGCGGGGAAGTAAGCGGCCTTGTTCTCGGCCGGGCTCGCGAGCTCGCAGGAGCGCGGCGGGTGCGGGCGGCGCTCGCAGCTGGTGGCGCCGTCGCGCTGGGTGGCGATGCCGTTCTGGTAGATGCCGTCGTGGTGGTGGCCGGAGGAGTCGGTCATCGTGTCCGAGCCGAGCGCCTCGTTGAAGCGGTAGTAGGCGAGCGGGTGGTCCTCCTTGACGAACTTCCCGTAGTCGGGCGGGTCGATCGTGTAGGCGACCTTCTCGGTCGAGCTGTTGCCGGCGCGGTCGGTGGCGGTGACGATGAAGTAGTGGGGGCCGAGGTTCTCGTTGTCGAACCCGTTGTCCGTGCAGGAGGCGACGCCGGAGTGCACGGCCGGCGGACCGCCGTGCAGAGGATCGCTGCACGAGTAGTCGACCGGGTTGGCGTGCAGCAGGAACCGCTCCTTGTTGAGCGGGTGGTTGAGCGTGATGTCGGGATCGGTCGTGTCGACCATCCACGAGTAGCTCGCCGGGGTCGGATCCTCGTTGCCGACCCCGTCGACTGCCTTGACCTCGAAGGTGTGGTTGCCCTCGGGAGCCGAGAAGTGATCGCCGTCCGAGCAGCTGCTCCAGCTGCCGCCGTCGAGCCGGCACATGAAGCTGAGGCCGCTCGAGGGCGCCGGATCGGAGCCCGTGAACGAGAAGCTCGGGTTGGTGTCGTTCGAGTACTGCGGTGGATGGCTCGTGATCGAGGTGTTCGGAGCGACCGTGTCGACCGTGAAGTTCAAAAACTGGGCCGGGGTGCCGTCGACGTTGCCCGCGGCGTCGATCGCGCGCACCTCGAAGCTGTGGACGCCGTCGCTGAACGGCGTGTTCCACGGGTTCGTGCAGGCATTCCAGCCCCCGCCGTCGATCCGGCACTCGTAGCCGACGATTCCGCTCGACGGAGCGGCGTCGGTCCCGTCGAAGTCGAAGCTCGGCGAGTGGTCGAGCAGGTGCGAGCCGGGCGCGTTCGTGATCGAAGTGTCAGGCGCGACGGTGTCGAGCTGGAAGGTGTAGGAGAAGTTGCCGCCGTCCTCGTTGCCGGCGCCATCGACGGCCTTGATCTCGATCGTGTGCACCCCGTCGGAGAGCGAGGGGGTGTACGGGCTCGAGCAATTGGACCAGGAGCCGCCGTCGATCCGGCACTTGGTGCTCAGTCCGCTCGAGGGCGAGGCGTCCGCGGCGGTGAATTCGAAGGCCGGGCTTGGGTCGTTGCTGATCAGGTCGGGGACGGTGGTCACGCTCAGGGTCGGAGCGACGGTGTCGAGTGTGAAGTTGAAGCTGCGGGTCTGGACGTTGCCCGCCGGGTCGGTGGAGCGGACCCGGAAGGTGTGATCGCCGTCCGCAAGGTTCAGATCCTGGGCGGAGCTGCACGGATCCCAGCTGCCGGTGTCGATCCGGCACTCGGTCGTCGGCGCGCCGCTGGAGGGGGACGGGTCGGACGTCGAGAACTCGAAGTGCTGGGGAACCTGATTGGTCGGATCCGGGGGCTCGGAGTCGATCGTCAGGCTCGGCTTGGTCGAGTCGACCAGGAAGGTGTGTGAGGCGGGGGTCGGGTCGGGATCGCCGGTGACGGCATCGAGCGCCCGCACCTCGAAGGTGTAGGTGCCGTCGGGGCTCAGCGTCGGGGTGTCGTAGGGGCTCGTGCAGGCGCTCCAGCTGGCGCTGGAGGCGTCGGAGCCCGCCGCGACGCGGCACTCGAAGTCGGGCCCGCCCTCGCTCGAGGTGAACTTGAAGCGCGGGGTCTTGTCCTTGGTGAAAGCTCCCGGGCCGGAGGTGATCGTCGTGTCCGGCACGGCGGCGGCCGCGGGGCCGGCGAACAGCAGCAGCGCTGCCGTTGCGACGATGAAGGCGAGCAGCGATCGCGGGCCGCCGAGGCGACGGCAGGCTTCCGCCCCCCTGCGGACCCCCGTTGGTCCCCCTCCATCCTTGGAAATGTTGGATCCGTCCGTTGGTCGTCCCCAAACGACCACTGTCACGGAGTCTATCGACGCATCGAACTTCGTGACTTGAGCCTCATGGACGGAATCGCGACCTGCAAGATCCGCCTGCCGGACCCCCTGGGGCGCGCCCCAGACTACGCCGCGACCGGTTCGGGCCGGCGCTTGCCGCGTGGCTTCTTCGTCACCTTCGGCTCGACCAGTTCCTCGAGAAAGCGACCCGTGTGCGAGTCGGGATTGGCGGCGACCTCCTCGGGCGTGCCGGTCGCGACGATCTGCCCGCCCATGTCGCCGCCCTCGGGCCCGAGGTCGATGATCCGGTCCGCGGTCTTGATCACGTCGAGGTTGTGCTCGATCACGAGCACGGTGTTGCCGTTGTCGACGAGCCGGCCGAGCACGTCGAGCAGCCGCTGGACGTCGGCGAAGTGCAGGCCGGTCGTCGGCTCGTCGAGGATGTAGAGGGTCTCTCCCGTCGCCACCTTGCTGAGCTCCGTCGCGAGCTTCACCCGCTGCGCCTCGCCGCCCGAGAGCGTGGTCGCCGGCTGGCCGAGGCGGATGTAGTCGAGGCCGACGTCGGCCAGCGTCTTGATCCGGCGGTGGATCTTGGGGATGTTCGAGAAGAACTCGACCGCCTCGCCGACCGGCATCTCGAGCACGTCCGCGATCGACTTGCCCTTGAAGCGGACCTCGAGCGTCTCGCGGTTGTAGCGCTTGCCGTGGCACTGCTCGCAGGGCACGTAGACGTCGGGCAGGAAGTGCATCTCGATCTTGATCTGCCCGTCGCCCTTGCAGACCTCGCAGCGCCCGCCCTTGACGTTGAAGCTGAACCGGCCGGGCTTGTAGCCGCGGGCGCGGGATTCGCGCGTCTTCGTGAAGAGCTCGCGGATGTGATCGAAGACGCCCGTATAGGTGGCCGGGTTCGAGCGCGGCGTGCGGCCGATCGGCGACTGGTCGATGTTGATCACCTTGTCGATCTGATCGAGCCCGTGATCCGGTCGTGCGCGCCCGGACGCAGTCCGCGCCTTGTGCAACCGGTTGGCGACCGACCGGTAGAGGATCTCGTTGACCAGGGTCGACTTGCCCGAGCCGGAAACGCCGGTGACGCACGCGAAGACGCCGAGCGGGAAGCTCGCGTCGACGCCCTTGAGGTTGTGCTGGCGGGCGCCGCTCACGACGAGTTCGCCGCTCGGTTCGCGACGCTCGGCGGGAACCCCGATCGTGCGCTTCCCGCTCAGGTACTGGCCGGTCGCCGACCGCTTCGTCCGCTCGACCTGCGCCGGCGTCCCGGCGGCGACGATCTCGCCGCCATGCTCCCCGGCCCCAGGCCCGAGGTCGATCAGATAGTCGGCGGCTCGCATCGTGCCCTCGTCGTGCTCGACGACGATCACCGTGTTGCCGAGATCGCGCAGCCGCTCGAGCGTGCCGATCAGCTTCGCGTTGTCGCGCTGGTGCAGGCCGATCGAAGGCTCGTCGAGGATGTAAAGGACGCCGACGAGGCTGGAGCCGATCTGCGTCGCCAGCCGGATCCGCTGCGCCTCGCCTCCCGAAAGCGTCGAGGCCGCGCGCTCCAGCGTCAGATAGCCGATCCCGACCGCCTCGAGGAACTGCAGTCGCTCCTCGACCTCGCGCACGATCAATCGCGCGATCGCGCGCTCGGTCTCGGTCAGCTCGAGCTCGCGGACCCAGGCGAGCGAGCTGCGCGCCGACATCACGGTGAAGTCGTGGATCGAGAGCCCCGCGATCTTGATCGAGAGGCTCTCGGGACGCAGCCTGGCGCCGCCGCACGCGGGGCACGGCTGCAGCGCCATCATCTCCTCGATCTTCTCCCGGGTGCCCTCGGAATCGGTGTTCGCGTAGCGGCGCTCGAGCCCGGCCGCGATCCCCTCGAAGCGCGCCCGGTAGCTGCGCCGGCGCCCGTAGCGGTTCTTGTAGGTGATCAGGTGGCGCTCCTCGCCGGTGCCCTCGAGGAGGATCTTCTTGTCGGCGGCGGGCAGATCCTGGAACGGGGCCTCCGCATCGATCCCGTACGCCTCGCAGACCGTCTCCAGCAGCCGCCGGTAGTACATCGAGGCGGCGCCCATCCAGGAGGCCAGGGCCCCCTCCGCGATCGAAAGGGTCGGGTCGGGGACGATGAGATCTGGATCGACGACGCGCTGGAAGCCGAGCCCGTGACAGCGCTCGCAGGCGCCGTGGGGGGAGTTGAAGGAGAAGATCCGCGGCTCGATCTCGGGCATCGAGGCGCCGCAGTTGAGGCAGGCGAACTTCTCGCTGAAGACGAGGACCTCTCCGCGCTTGCCGGCCGAGGGCCCGGAGAGCACCGCGGCGCGCAGCGCCTCGCCGTCGGCGTCGGCGTCCTCGGCGCCGGGCGCGTGCACCTCTTCCTCCTCTCCACGCTCGACGAGCTCGACCTCGACGAGACCGTCGGCGAGCGAGGCCGCCGCCTCGATCGACTCCGCGAGGCGCTTGCGCACCCCCTCCTTCATCACGAGGCGATCGATCGACGATCGAGATGTCGTGCTTGAACTTCTTGTCGAGGACGATCTCCTCGTCGAGCCGGCGCAGCTCGCCGTCGACGACGGCGCGGGCATAGCCCTGCTGGCGCATCTCCTCGAGCATCCGCCCGTACTCGCCCTTGCGCTCGCGTACGACCGGCGCCAGGACCATGAACCGGGTCCGCTCCGGCAGGGTCAGCACCCGATCGGTGATCTGCTCGATCGACTGGCCCTGGATCGGCTCGCCGCAGTTGTGGCAGAACGGCTTGCCGATCCGCGCCCAGAGCAGCCGCAGGTAGTCGTAGATCTCGGTCACGGTGCCGACCGTCGAGCGCGGGTTGCGCGAGGTCGTCTTCTGGTCGATCGAGATCGCCGGGCTCAGGCCCTCGATCGAGTCGACGTCGGGCTTGTCCATCTGACCCAGGAACTGGCGCGCGTAGGCGCTCAGCGACTCGACGTAGCGGCGCTGGCCCTCGGCGTAGATCGTGTCGAAGGCGAGGCTCGACTTGCCCGAGCCCGAGAGCCCGGTGATCACGACCAGGGCGTCCCGGGGCATGCTCACGTCGACGTCCTTGAGGTTGTGCTCGCGGGCGCCGGAGACGACTATCTGTCCACCTGAAGACATCTTCCGTCCAGTCTAGGGATCGAACAGGCGTTCCCCGGGGCGGGCGCGCCAGGGCACGCGGCAGGCCCCGCAAACCGCTTGTCCAAGGGCCTCAGCTGCCGGTCCGGGCAACGACGTCGTCGATGATCTCGTCGAGCCCGGCGACGTCGCCGAACTCCTCGCCGAGCTGGGCGGCGATCGCGGCCCGGTCGGCGCCCTCGAGCACCATGTTGAGCGCGACGAGTCGCACGGCGGCCCGATCGACGGCAGCGTCGGGTGCGGTGCGCGCCGGCTCGGGGGCCTCGGTCGACTCTCCCCCGCCCTTGAGCTGGGCGATCAGATCCTCGGTGCTCGCACCCGCCGGCACCGGCGCGGCGACGGGTTCGGCCTCGGCGACGGGCTCCGCCTCCGGCTCGGCCTCGGGCTCGGCCGCCGACGCCTCGGTCCCCACGCCGACCCGCTCACCGACCCCTGAGGTCAGGCTCTCGCCGAGGGTGCCGACGCGCGAGCGGAGCTCCTCGGCCTGGGCGACGAGGCTCTCGACCGCGCCGCGCGCCTGCTCGACCCGGCCTTGGGCGTCGCCGCGCGCCCGCTCGAGCATGCTCTCGGCCTCCGCGCGGGCGTCGGCGACGATGCGCTCCGCCGTCGCGCGGGCCTCCGACAGGCTCGTCTCCGCCTCCGTGCGCGCCTGCTCCTCGATCTCCGCGGCAGTCGCCTCGGCAGCGCCGATTACCGCCGCCACCCGGCTCGCGGCCGCGTCCGCGAGCGAGACGTCGCTCGTCGGAAGTCGCTCGGCGAGCGCCTCGAGGTGGGCGCGGACGGCGTCCGGGTCCCAGCCCTTGCGCGTGGTGGGGAAGTCCTCGCGGACGATCTGCTCTCGCTCCATGTGGTGAATCTAGTTGATCGTGGCGCTTAGCCTGTGCGCATGCGGAGGTCTGCGCTCACGGCACTGCTGGTCACCGTCTGCGCTGCCGCGGCGCTGCAGGCCCGGCCGGAGTCGGCGTCCGCCGCCGTGCGGATCGGCCCCGGCCGCGTGGTGCTTGCGGCCGACGGCGCTCGCGCGGTCATCAGGCGCGACCCGCTGCAGATCAGCTACCTGGACGGCGACGGACGGGCGGTGCTGCGCGGCCTCGCCGGCGCCAACGGCGCGAAGCGCGCGGTTCCGCTCCTTCCCCGCTCCCAGTTCGGCACTCGCCGGCCCACCGCCGCCCACGCTGTATCGGCCGCTCGCCTTCCTCGTCGGCACGCCACTCGGTCAAGCAGTTCCCGGCGCAGCAATGGGAGGGCAACCTGATGTCCGTGACCGAGGGCGGCACCGAGTATGCGGCGATCGCGGTCGAGCGGGCGCGTCGCGCCGCCGACGGCGTCCGGCTGACGCTGGCCACGAGCGACCCGACGCGGCCGCAAGCTGATCGTCGACGCTCACGGCCGGGCCCGAAGCGGGGGGCGATCTCGCTCAGCGCCGAACCGCGACCGGCGACCGGCGTCGCCGCGATGTCCGACTCGTTCACGAGCCCGGCCGGCGAGGCGTTCCGCGGCTTCGGCGGCCGCCACAACGGCATCGACCAGCGCGGCGAGGAGTTCCTCAACTGGACCCAGCAGGAGAACCTGAGCTCCGGGCGCCGCCGACGCGCTGACGACCGCCGACCCCGCGCCGGCAAGCCGACTACCTCTTCCCCAACGGACCCCACGCCGCCTACTACGTGCAGTCCTCGTTCATCTCGCCCGGCCGCTACGGCTTCCTGCTCGACCGCGACGAGATCTCGCGATTGGCGCATGGACTCCGACCGCAACGACGCCTGGCAGGTGCAGGCGGCGTCGAGGCGGCTCGACTACACGGTCGCGCCGGGCCGCACGCGGACGGCTCTGCGGCGGCTGACGGCGATCACCGGCCGCCAGCACGTCCCGCCGCGCTGGGCCCTGGGCCCGATCCTCGACCGGGAGGTGATCTTCCAGAACGACCCGCCCGACAAGTACGAGGCGGAGGTTCGGCAGCGACCTCGAGCTGATCGACCGCTACCACCTGCATCCGAGCGGCTACCGCATCGAGGGCTGGCAGTTCCTGCCCAAGGACGTGCTGGCCCACTTCATCGCCGCGCTGCGGCGGCGCGGGATCCACCCGATGCTCTACTTCCGCAGCTTCGTCGGCGAGGACACGATCGGCACCGACGACCCCGGCGCCTACGAGGAGGCGATCCGGCGCGGCTACGTCGCCACCACGCCGGACGGCAAGCCGTACACGTTCATCTCCAACTTCATCGCCGAACGCAGCGCAGATCGACTTCACCAACCCCGCCGCCGTGCGCTGGTGGCAAGGGCGGATCAAGGCCGCGCTGAAGCTCGGGGCCGACGGGTTCATGCAGGACTTCGGCGAGCAGGTGCTCACGGACATGCACTTCGCCGACGGCTCGACCGGCGCGCAGATGCACAACCGGCTGCCGGTGCTCTACCACCGCGCCACCCATCGGGCGGTCGGTCCGCTTCGAGCGCCACCACCCGCGGCGTCACATCTTCTACTTCACCCGCGCCGGCTACTCGGGGTCGCCGGGCTCGGCGCGCTACGAGTACGCGAACTTCCCCGGCGACGAGACCACCGACTGGACGCGATCGGCCGGGCTGGCCTCGCAGGCGCCCGACATGCTGAACCGCGGGCATCGGCGGCGCCTACGGCTTCACCACCGATATCGGCGGCTTCTTCGACGTCGGCCCCTACCAGCCGACGACGAAGGAGCTGTTCATCCGCTGGGCCGAGTGGGCGGCGCTCTCGCCGATGTTCCGCGTGCACGGATCGGTCGGCGCGGGACCCCACCTCCCCTGGACCTACGACGCGCATGACGCTGCGCCGCTACCGGCGGCTCGCAGAACTGCACGAGCGCGCCGTGCCGCTCATCCATCGCCTCTGGAAGCAGGCACACCGGACCGGCATGCCGGTCGCGCGGCCGATGTGGCTGCAGTTCCCCGGCGACCGCCGCGGCGCCGGCGAGGACCAGCAATGGATGCTCGGCCGCAACCTGCTGGTCGCGCCGGTCGTCGTCCGAGGGCGCCACGCGCCGGCGCCTCTACCTCCCCCGCGGCTGCTGGCGCGATCGCGGCGGCCGGCGCTTCACGGGACCGCGCAAGCTCACCGTCGCCGCGCCGCTGGCGACGCTCCCGTTCTTCGTCCGCTGCGGCACGCACCCGCTCGCCCGGGCCGCCGGCTCACACTGAGGCTCACTCGAGAGAGGGTTGCGGGGGCGGCACGCGGGTAGCTTCTTACACAGGCCCCACCCCACCCGCGACGAAAGGAAAACCATGGAGAAGCGAACCCTCGGCAGCGGCGGGCAGACGCTCGAAGTCTCCGCGCTCGGCCTCGGCTGCATGGGTATGTCCGCCTTCTACGGCGGCCGTGACGACGAGGAGTCCATCGCGACCATCCACCGCGCGCTCGAGCTCGGCGTCACCTTCCTCGACACCGCCGAGATGTACGGCATGGGCGACAACGAGGAGCTCGTCGGCAAGGCGATCGCCGGGCGCCGCGACGAGGTCCAGCTGGCGACCAAGTTCGGGATCACCGTCGACGAGAACGGCAACCGCGGCCTCGACGGCTCGCCCGAGAACGTCCGCCGCGCGCTCGACGGCTCGTTGCAGCGCCTCGGCGTCGACCACGTGGACCTCTACTACCAGCACCGCATGGACCCGGACGTTCCCGTCGAGGAGACGGTCGGCGCGCTCGCCGAGCAGGTCGAGGCCGGCAAGATTCGCCACATCGGGCTCAGCGAGGCGAAGCCGGAGACGATCCGCCGGGCCCATGCCACGCACCCGATCACGGCCCTGCAGACGGAGTACTCGCTGTGGACGCGCGATCTCGAGGACGAGATCTTGCCGACCATCCGCGAGCTCGGCATCGGCCTCGTCCCCTACTCACCGCTCGGCCGCGGCTTCCTCTCCGGCCGCTTCACCGACCCGGAGAGGGATCTCGACGAGGGGGACTTCCGGCGCCGCGGACCCCGCTTCACGGGTGAGAACCTGGAGCAGAACAAGCGGCTCGCCGAGAAGGTCAAGCAGCTCGCCGACGAGAAGGGCTGCACGCCCGCACAGCTGGCGCTGGCCTGGGTCCTCTCGCGCGGCGAGGACGTCGTCCCGATCCCGGGCACCAAGCACCGCCGCTACCTCGAGGACAACGTCGGTGCGCTCGAGGTCGAGCTCAGCGCCGAGGATCGCGAGCGGATCGACGCGGAGCTGCCGAAGGCGGCCGGCGACCGCTACGACTCAGCGGGAATGGCGACCGTCAACAACTGAGCGCCTTACCGCTTCACCTTCCACCGGTACTTCGCCGGCGTCCGGTCGGTGTTGCCGGCCGCGTCCGTGGCGCGGACCCTGAAGACGTGCCTCCCCCGCTTCAGGTGCCGGTAGCGCTGCGACCGGCGACACGGCTTCCATGGCTTGCGGTCGAGCCGGCAGGCGAAGCTCGAACCAGGCTCGCTGGAGTGGACCTTGAACCTGGCGGTCCGCTTCGCGGTCTTCTTCGGCGGCTTCTTCTTGATCGTGGTCTGAGGCGGAGTGGTGTCGCCGCCGCCTGAGGCGGCGACCGTGAACGTGCGGGCCGCCGGGGTGGGGTCGGAGTTGCCGGCGCGGTCGGTCGCCCGGACCCGGAAGGTATGAGCGCCGTCGGCGAGCGGGCCGAGCGTCTTCGGCGAGCTGCAGGAGGCAAAGGGCGCGCCGTCGAGGCGGCATTGGAACGTCGAGCCGGGCTCGTTCGAGGCAAAGGCGAAGGTCGGCGTGGGGTCGCTGGTCGTGCCCGAGGGCCCGGAGGTGATCGTGGTCCGAGGCGGGGTGGTGTCGACCGGCGCCCGCCGGAAGAGGCTCACCGCGCTATCGCTGATGGCCGCTGTGTAGACGGAGTTGCCTTCCGGGCTGACGGCAACCCCCTCGCCCCCCATCAGCGCGGAGGCGGTCTGCGCGCAGCCGATCGGCACCGCGGAGTCGTCCACGCATCCGCGCCCGGTGAGCACGCTACCCGAGGGGTCGCGCCCGAAGCGGACCAGCGCGTCGTCGCCGAACGAGACGGCGTACAGCGACTCGCCGTCCGGGCTGACGGCGAGGTCGAAGACCGTGTCGAGCCCTTGCTGGTGGGAGGCGCAGCCGGCCTTCCCCTCATCCGAGACGCAGAGCAGACCCGTGAGCTCGCCGCGCGTCAGCCCGAAGGTAGCGCGGTCGAAGACGGCGATCGCGCTGGAGTTGAGACCGGCGACGTACACCGAGTTGCCCTCCGGGCTCACGACGGCCGCCTGGGCACCGGCGAGGCCGTTCTGGGTCTCCGAACAGCCGGCGTCCCCGCTGGGATCGGCGATGCAGCCCTTGGCCGTGAGTGTGCCCGCGGACTGGTCGAAGCGAGCTACGGCGCTGTCCGTCCTGCTGGCCACGTACAGCGAGCTGCCGTCCGGACTGAAGGCGAGGTCCTGGGCGCCGTCGAGGCCGTCGGCGCTGCCCCCGCAGCCGCCCAGCGGATGGTCGACATCGGCGAACTGGCAGGGGGTGGTCGGGAAGTCGAGGTTCGTCGGATCCGCCGAGCCCGGCGCGCGAAAAAAATGCGCGATCGCGTTGTCGTCTTTGGAGGCAACGAAAACGTCTCTGCCGTTCGGGGTGACCGCGACGGCATCGGCTCCGTTCAGGCCCTCGGTGTTCGCCGGACAGCCGCTGTCCGGCGCGCCGGAATCCTCGATGCAGCCGTGGGGTGTCAGGGTCCCAGTGGTCGTATTGCGGATCAACTGGACGATCGCGTCGTCGGTCTGCGACACGGCGTACACCGACTTGCCGTCGGGGCTCACGATCACGTCGTTCACGCCCCCAAGGGCCGGGCTCGTGTTCCCCGGGCCGCAGATCGGGTTGCCGGCGTCAGCGACGCAATCGACGGGCGTCAGCTTCCCGGTCGTTGGGTTGCGCTGCAGGTGCGCGATCGTGCCGTCGCTGAACGACGCGACGTAGACCGAGGTCCCATCCGGGCTCACGGCGACCGCCGCCGAGCCGCCGAGGCCCTGCATCTGCTGGGCGCAGGCGCTGCTGGCGCCCAGATCGCGGACGCACCCCTGCGAGCTGAGCTCGAAGTCGGCGGCACCGGCGCCGGGCACGAACGCGACGAGAAGCCCCATCGCCAGCGATACCACCAGAGCCGTTGCTCCCCTCGAGCACATGCGCGCTCAACGGTACACCGGCGAAGCCTCGTTGGCGAGGGTTTTCCGGCAAATCGTCCCCGCTCAGCGGGAGGCGCGGATCAACTCGGCGACGATCAGATCGCAGGAGCGCTGCAGCTGCTCGATCGTCGCGTCGTCGACGCGCTCGATCCCGACCTTCGAGTTGATCCAGGCGTTCGCCTGACGGTGCTCCCAGCGGCGCTTGCGGGCGAGCTCGGAGATCAGGCGGTGGCGCTCGCCGCGCAAGTCGCGGCGGCGCTGATAAGCCGGAACCGCGGCGGGCGCCTCCGGCTCGGGCTCGGGCGCGACCGCCGGCTCGGGTGCCTGGGGCTGCACCGACGGATCCCCGGCCTCGCCGAAGAGGTTCATCTGCGGGACGACGTCCGCAGCCACGGGAACGAAGCCCTCGTCGTCCTCCGTGCGCTCGGTCTCGACGCGCTCCGGTGGCTCGTCCAGCTCGCCCTCGCGCTCGGGGCGGACGACGCGCTGGATCTCGTCCTCGATCCGGTCGGCATGCATGCGCAAGACGCCCTCACCCGGCATGAACAGCCAGCTCTGCGCGCTGGGGCCGGGGCCGGAGCCCGTCCGTGTGAAGCGGCCGACGATCTGGCGGAAGATCATCGCCGTCTTCGCCGTCGTCGCGTAGACGCCGACCCGCAGCCGCGGGATGTCGACGCCCTCGGAGACCATGTTCACCGCGACGATCCACCTGCTCCTACCGGAGGAGAAGGCGCGCAGCCGCTCGTGCGCGCCGGCCTCGGCGTGGAGGACGACCGTCGGCTTCTCCCCGGCGATCTCGCCCAGCGACGCCGCGACCACCCGCGCGTGCTCGGAATCGGCGGCGATCACGAGCCCGGCCGCGTCCGCGTGCCCGTCCGCGCGCACGCGCGTCAGCTGCTGGTCGGCGCGGCGCAGGATCCGCGGCAGGCCGTCGGCGAACTCGGTCGAGATCGCGGTCCGGTAGCGGCGACTGCGCTCCCTGGTGCCGATCTCCTCACCGAACGAGCTCTCGATGGTCTCGCCGCCGCTCTCCCAGACGAGGGTGCCGTCGAAGGGCACGAAGACGACCTCGCGGCAGGCGCCGTCGCGGATCGCCTCCGCGTAGGAATACGTGACATCGGGGACGGCGAAGCCGGAGCCGTCGTAGCTGATCCCGGGGATCGGGGCATCGTCGCTGCGGAACGGCGTCCCGGACAGCAGCAGCTGCCGGTCGGCGCGGGCGAAGGCCTTGGTGAAGCCGCTCCCCCAGGCGAGCTCGTCACCGAGATGGTGGACCTCGTCCGCGACCACGAGCGTGCGCGCTGTGCACTCGCGAGCGTAGGTCGCGGCCGAGGCGGCGGCGCGCGCGTAGGTCACGGCGATGCCCTGGAAGTCGGAGGGCGTCCGCAGGTGCGAGGCGTCGGGCTGCAGCTGCAGGCCGACCGCTCCCGCGGCCTGGGCCCACTGCTGCGTCAGCGGCGCCGTCGGGCAGACGATCGCGACCCGGTCGATCTCCCGCCGCCGCAGCAGCTCGCGCGCGAGGATCAGCGCCGGCCGCGTCTTGCCCGAGCCCGGGGCGGCGGCGATCAGAAATGGGCCCGAGCGCCAGTCCGCAGCCGCGCTCAGCGCCCGTCGCTGCCAGGCGCGCAGCGAGGGGTCCGAGTGGGCCGCACCTGGCCCCCGCCCCGCCGCCGGATCCGCTGTCGCCGTGCTCCCGTCAGTCATCAAGAGCGCGGCATGCTGAGGATCGGATCGGACGGATGCCGAATCCCCTGCAGGGACGAGGGATCGTGTGACGTGCCCCCGGGCGAGCCGTGGAGGTTAAGGCTCGGCCGCCGCCGTGACGGTCTCGTCACGTACCCCCGGTGGTCCGGGAACTCCGCCTTTCAGTAGGAGAAGACCCGGCCGCCGTCGCCGAGCCACTCGAGCATCGGAGTCGCACCCGCCACCCGAGCGTTGGCGACGAACTCCTCGGCATCGAGGCCGCGCGAGTCGACGCAGATCGGGCACGGAAGCAGCTCGCCGCCTCCCGTCGCGAACTGGTCGAAGAGCTTGTCGATCGGCGGACAGCCCTCGCAGGCGACGCCGCTCGCGTGCCCGGGCAGGGCGAGTCGCACGGCCTCCTTCGTCAGGAACATGGCGACCTCGTCGCCGCGCTCCAGGGCCGCCCCGGCGACCAGGAAGGCAACCGTCACGCGCTCGGGATCCTCGAGTCCGGTCGAAAGGTTGATCAGGGTCTTCACGGGCATCGGATCCTCCTACGGGTCGGTCCGTCTGGACTCTACGCCGACTTCACGCCCGCATGCCCTCGAGGTCGCGGCGCAGCTCCTTGAGCTCGTCGCGGAGGCGGGCAGCCTCCTCGAAGCGCAGGTCCTCGGCCGCGGCCAGCATCTCCTCCTCGAGCCCCACGATCACCTTCTCGAGCTCCTCCGGGCTCTCGATGGGCTTGCCGTCGACGGTCGCGCGGCTCTTGCGGCGCCGCGCCGGCGCCCGCGACTCCATCGCGAGGAAGTCGGAGATGTCGGAGATCCCCTTCGTGATCGTCGCCGGCGTGATCCCGTGCTCGCGGTTGTAGGCAAGCTGGATCTCGCGCCGGCGCTCGGTCTCGGAGATCGCGGCCCGCATCGCCGCGCTCTCCCGGTCGGCGTACATGAGCACGCGGCCGTTGACGTTGCGGGCGGCGCGGCCGATCGTCTGGATCAGGCTCGTCTCCCCGCGCAGGAAGCCCTCCTTGTCGGCGTCGAGGATCGCCACCAAGCCGACCTCCGGTATGTCGAGGCCCTCGCGCAGGAGGTTGACGCCGACCAGCACGTCGTACTCGCCGAGGCGCAGGTCGCGGATCGTCTGGATGCGCTCGATCGTGTCGACCTCGGAGTGCAGGTAGCGGACCTTGAAGCCGTGCTCGAGCAGATACTCGGTCAAATCCTCGGACATCTTCTTGGTCAGCGTCGTAACCAGCGCCCGTTCGCCGCGCTCGGAGACCGTCCGTACCTCGTTCATGAGGTCGTCGATCTGGTTCTTCGACTCGCGCACCTCGACCGGCGGGTCGATGATCCCCGTCGGGCGCACGATCTGCTCGACGATGCGCTTGCTCTGCGTGCGCTCGAAGTCGCCCGGCGTCGCCGAGACCATCACCACCTGGCCGACGCGCTTGAGGAACTCGTCGAACTTCAGCGGCCGATTGTCGATCGCGCTGGGGAGCCGAAAGCCGTGGTCGACCAGCGTCAGCTTGCGCGAGCGGTCGCCCTCGTACATGCCTCCGATCTGCGGCATCGTCTGGTGCGACTCGTCGACGAAGGTGACGAAGTCGGAGGGGAAGTAGTCGATCAGCGTGTGCGGGGGCGAGCCGGGGGCGCGGTCGTCGAGGATCCGCGAGTAGTTCTCGATCCCGTTGCAGAAACCGAGCTCCTTGAGCATCTCCATGTCGTACTGCGTCCGCTGCCGGAGCCGGTGCGCCTCGAGCTCCTTGCCCTGCTCCTCGAAGCGGGCCACGGTCTCCTCCAGCTCCGCCTTGATCTCGTCGACCGCGCGCTCGATCGTCTCCTCCTTGGTCACGTAGTGGGAGGCGGGCCAGACCGAGACGTGGTCGACCTCGTCGAGGACCTCGCCGGTGAGCGGGTCGAAGTGCGTGATCGACTCGACCTCGTCCCCGAAGAGCTGGATCCGGTAAGCGGACTCGGCATAGGCCGGATAGACCTCGAGCACCTCGCCCTTGACCCGGAAGGTCCCTCGGGTCAGCGCCGTGTCGTTGCGCTGGTACTGCATCGCGACGAGTTGACGGAAGAGCGACTCGCGCTCGATCCACTCGCCGACCTTGAACAGGACCATCTGCTCCTGGTAGAGCTGCGGCGAGCCGATCCCGTAGATGCAGGAGACGGAGGCGACGATGATCACGTCGCGGCGCGCGAACAGGGCCGCGGTCGCGGCGTGGCGGAGGCGATCGATCTCGTCGTTGATCGTCGCGTCCTTCTCGATGTACAGATCCTGCGCCGGAACGTAGGCCTCCGGCTGGTAGTAGTCGTAGTAGGAGACGAAGTACTCGACGGCGGCCCCGGGAAAGAACTCGCGGAACTCGTTGCAGAGCTGCGCCGCCAACGTCTTGTTGTGGGCGATCACCAGGGCCGGCCGCTGCAGGCGCTCGATCGCCGACGCCATCGTGAACGTCTTCCCGGTCCCCGTCGCCCCAAGCAGGGTGATGAAGCTCTCGCCCGCCTCAACGCCCTCGGCGATGCCGTCGATCGCCTTCGGCTGATCGGCGGTGGCCTCGTAGGCTGAGTTGAGGACGAACTCGGGCACCCGGCGAGGGTAGCGGGGTGCCCAGCCGGGCTTCCGCGCCGGGGCGTTGTGGCCGTCCGGGCCGCAGCGCGGATGTCGTGGCTGTCAGGCGGGAGACGCGCGGAGCCACTCGGCGAACTCGACGCCGAAGCGCTCCACCGCCGCCCAGTCGGTGTAGTCGTAGTCGCGGCTCGCGTCGGAGGGATGCCCCTCGTGTCGCATCATCAGTCGCATCAGGATCCGGGTGAACGGGTCGTACTCGCGGTACTGCAGCGCCCCGGCGAAGGTCTCCGAGCGGGACGGCTTCCAGCCCGTCTCCTGCTCGAACTGGCGCAGGTAGTCGGCCGTCACCTCGCGCGCCTCCTCGGTGTCCTCGGCCGCCGTCAGACAGACCGAGAAGAAGGTCGAGGGGTGCTCGGTCAGCCACTCGGTGTGGCGCTCGGCCCAGTTGACGAGCACCCGCTGATGCCTGCCGCCGTGAACGGAGGCGCCGACGACGGCTGCGTCGAAACGCTCGAGGTCGAACTCGGCGATCTCACGCACGTCGATGGTCTCGGCGCGAACGCCGGCGCCGCGCATCGCTTCCGCGATCGCCTCGGCGATCTTCTCGGTGTGTCCATGGGTCGTCGCATAGACGACGGCTACATTCGAGCTCATGGACCCAGCCTAGGCCCGGGGGCCACGGATGAATCCGTGCTTTTCCGCGATCCGGCCATCGGCTGACCCGTCCCCCGACCCGTGCCGTCGCCACGAGCCCGCCCATCCGCCACAATCGGGGGCGTGAGCAGGTTCGAGGTCGGCGGCCCGGGGGCCGTCGCGAGGAGCGACAGGCGGCGCACTGCCGTCGCAGCGATCGTTATCGCCGGCGTCGCCGCGCTCGCGGCCGGCTGCGGATCCGGCTCGGACCCCGCGCCGACGACGACGATCGAGATCGCCGCGGCGACGATGCCGCCCCCGGACAAGATCAGCACCGAGAAGCCGCCGAAGCCGAAGCATCTCGACGTCGCCACAGAGGCGCAGAGGGCGGGCGCCGAGACGAAGAGCGAGGCGAAGAAGCAGAAGCGCGACCGGCCGACGCCCGCGGAGATCCGGGCTGCGGCCCGCAACGGGAACATCCCCCCCGCCTCGGCCGGTACGAACGGCTCGTTCGACCCGAGCAAGGACGGCGGCCAGCACGCGATCGTCCCGGAGACGGTGCCTGCCACTCCGCACGAGGCGAAGAGTCGGGCGATCCTGCTCGGCCGCACGGCGCTCGCCCCTGCCGACGCCCCGCAACCGATCAAGGAGGCGATCAGCGCCGCGAACCAGATCGTCGGCACCCCATACATCTGGGGCGGCGGGCACCAGTCCTGGTACTCGAAGGGCTACGACTGCTCCGGCTCGGTCAGCTACGCGCTCGCCGGCGCCGGCTTCCTCGACCGCCCTCTGACCTCGGGCGAGCTCGAGAACTGGGGCGCGCCGGGCCCGGGCCGATGGCTCACCGTGTACGCGAACGGCGGCCACACCTATGCGGTGATCGCCGGCCTCCGCTGGGATACGGTCGGCGACGAGCACGGAACCGGCCCGCGCTGGCACGCGGAGTCGCCCTACCCGAAGGGCTTCATCGCCCGGCACCCGCCCGGTTACTGAGTTCCGAGGGAGCGTCGGCTACTCGACGACACGTAGCGTCGACGGCACGTCCATGCGTCGCAGCCGGCGCACGGTCAGCAGCGGCGCCAGGGTGACCGCGACGCCGCCGACGAGCGCCGCGATCAGGATCGAGCTCGGGGAGATCGTGACCACGAGGCCGAGATCGGGGATCGTCTGGGGAAGCGTTGCGTTGACGACCCAGCCGATCACGAGAATGCCGCCGAGCAGCCCCGCCAGCGTGCCGAGGGTGCCGATGATCAGGTTCTCGCCGACGGCAAGCAGCACGGTACGGCGGACCGAGGTCCCGAACGCCAGCATCGTCGCGTTCTCGCGCGCTCGCTCATCGGCCGAGATGCTCGCCGAGTTGAAAGCGATCAGGAGCGCCAGCGCAAGGGCGAACATCACCGTCAGCTGCAGGACACCGACGAAGTCGTCGAGCCGGTCGCGTACGAATTCCGCCGTTGCGGTCGCCGCCTCGACCGAGGCGATCCCGGGCCGGTCGAAGAGCTCGCGCGAGATCTCCTCGGCATCGACGCCCGGTCTCGGGGTGACTGCGACCTCGTTGACCACGTCGCCCAGACCGGCCGGCCCGAGCAGCCGCCGGTCGACGAAGGCGAAGTTACGGAACGGGTCCGGGTCCAGTCCCGCGACCGTCAGCGGAGCACGTTGCTCCCGGTATCCGCCGTCAGGGCTGCGCACCGGGTAGGTGACCGTCACGTCGTCCCCGACATCGACGCCGAGATCCCCGGCTGCCTTCTCCGAGATCACGATCGCGGGCTCCCCCGCTCCCGGCGGAGCTCCGCGCGTGATCGTCGGCGACCAGACGTCGTTGCCGAAGTCGAGGGCCGTGATCGCCGCGTCGAACGTCTCCTTGCCCGCCAGCTCGCCGGGGACACGGAGCCACGCATCCGCCGCGGCCACCCCCGAGGCATGGGCGATCGCGGTTGGGAGCTTCGAATTCCGGTGCTCGAACTGCTCCAGGGTGACCATCACCCGCCCGGGGTTGTCCTGCGCTACCTCCGCCTCGCTGCGATCGACGGTCGCTAGGAACGAATCGACGAACCCGAGGAAGGCGACCGCCACCGTGACCACAGCGCCGATCCCGATCGCCGTCATCGCCGTGCGGCGCGGCGCCCGCAGCACATTGCGAAGCGGCATCTGAGTCAGGCTCGATCCCGGCAGTCGCAGACGCCGGCCGAACCCGGCGATCACGCTGCTGCCGGCCGAGCGGAACCCGATCCGGATCGCATCGATCGGCTTCAGCCTGAGCCCACGCCAGACCGGGATCGCGGTCGCGACGAGAGGGAGGATCAGGCCGAGCGCTGCGCCCCGGACGAACACGCCGAACTCGAACGGGGTCCGCATCTCCGGCAGTGGCAGCAGATCCTCCAGCACCCCGCGGAACAGGCCGCCGGCGAGCAGGCCGAGCACCGTTCCAGCGACCGTCCCCAGCAAGGCGATCTGCACGCCGAAGAGCAGGGGCCGGATCGCGAGCTCGCGCGGCGGCACCCCCAACGCCATGCAGATGCCGATCTCCCGCCGTTGTGACTCGATCACGCGCGAGGCGAGGTTGAAGGTCGCCAACGCTGCTCCCGCGAGGATGAGCACGGCGAAGATGTTGAACAGCTGCTGATCGCCCTGGGCGTCCTGGTACAGGATCCTGTGTGCCGGTTCCTGCGACTGCGAGGTGACACGTCCGGTCCAATCGCTGTGCCGCAGGGCGCTCAGCAGCTCGGCGCGAACCCGCTGCTGATCCGCGCCCGGCTGGAGACGGATGGCGACATCGTTGACTACACGCCTGCCGACCGTTGTCCGCTGCGCCGTCGCGAGCGACGTGAACGCGACGGCGAAGGACGCTTCAGCACCCCCGAACTCCCCGCCGCCCGGCCGCGTCACGAGGAAGTACTCAGGCGATGTACCGACGCCGACGTAAGCGAGCCGTTCGCCGCCGGCGAGGGTCATATGCCCGGATGCGGGCAGCCCGTGGAAGTCGGCGAAGGTCTGCTCCAGCACGGCGACCGCGCGACCGCGATCCCCCGCTCGCAACGCGCGTCCTTCGCTCGCGTGCACCCCGTCCACCGCGGGACCCCGGGGCCCCAACGGCGAGCCCACCACCTGACCGGGCGTCAGCAGGTCTCGGTCGCCAGGTCGCTCGACCGAGACCTGCGTCGGCACGACCAGCCGCTCCTCGACCGCGGCGAGGTCGCCGTGGCTCCGGATCGAACGAACGAGGCGGGCGAGCCCGCCCTCCGGCGCGAACGTGCCTTCAGTGAGCGAGACCTCGAGATCGTGGGAGCGGAGCGCCGTAAAGCTCGCATCGTTCGAGGCGATGCGCCAGTCCTCCATGCTCCCCAGTCCGGTGTAGATCCCAATCCCGATCGCGATCACCAACGAGATCGCGAGCACCAGCAGCCAGCGGCGGCGGAGATCGCGAAGGGACCAGCGGATCCAGAACGGCAGGCGGCTCACGGCTCACCAGCGCAGGGTCGAGACGTCGGCCGGCCCGCCCGGCGTCGGAGCGTCGGAGATCACGCGCCCGCTCGAGAGCTCGATCACGCGATGGGCGATCCGCGCGATCTCGCGATTGTGGGTGACGACCAGCACGGCCGTGCCCACCTCGTGGGTCTGCTCGTGGAGCAGGCCGAGGATTTCGACGCCCGTCTTGAAGTCGAGTTCGCCGGTCGGCTCATCGGCAAGCAGGATCGGATTGCGGGTCGCCAGCGCCCGGGCGATCGCGACCCTCTGTTGCTCGCCGCCGGAGAGCTCATGGGGAAAGTGCCCAGCGCGGTCTCCGAGGCCCACGCGGGCGAGCATCTCGACCGCGATCTCCCCCGGGGCGCCGCGGCCGGCCACGTCCGCGCCGAACCGCACGTTCTCCTCCGCGGTCAGCGCGGGGAACAGGTTGAACGTCTGGAAGATGAAGGAGACGGTCCGCCGCCTGAACTCGAACAGCTCGCGGCGCGAGGCGCCCGTGATGTCGCGGCCCTCGATCCGGACGCGACCCTCGCTCGGCGAGTCGAGGGCTCCGATGATGTTCAGGAGCGTGGTCTTTCCGCACCCGGAAGGCCCCAGCACGACGATGAACTCGCCGGGATCGACAGTCAGCGATACGCCCTCGAGTGCCGTGACCGCGCTCGTGCCGATCTCGTAACGTCGTGCGACGCCCTCCAGCTCGACGAGCGGGAGGCCGCCGCGGCCGCGTCCCGCGGCCCGATCATCGTCCTCGTCCGCCTCGTCGGCCACGCGACGACGCTAGACGCGCGGCGGACGACGGGAAACGGACCCCATCCGCGAACCCGGTCCGTAGTTAGGCCGGAGCCCGATGACACTTAGGCGGCAACCCGCCCGGCGCCCCTCGAGGCCGTCACGGGCGCGGAACTGGTCTGATTCGGCCATGGAACATTCCGCAGCACTCGCAGATGCCCGCACCCACCTCGCCTCGCTCGGCCGCCCGCCGCTCGAGCCGCTCCCGTCCGGCTGGAGCGACGGCCTCGCTGTTCTCCATGCCGCCGCAGAGGAGACGCTGCAGGAACGGCGCCGGGCCGAGACCGGCTCCGGCTGGCTGCGGCCGTTCACACCCGGTGGGGTCGGCGCGCCCCCCTGGGAGCTCGGCAACTCCAGCGGCCTGCCCGGCTCGGTGCGGATCATCGGCACCGAGCTCGTGTTCGTCAACGGCGAGGATGAGCGGCGCTCGCCGCTCCTCGTCGAGGCCGACGTGACGGCGGCGCTCGCCGACTTCCACGCCCTCGCGACGGCGACGCTCGGCGCGCTCGTCGAGGCCGCGGCCGCCGAGGGCGAGGAGCCGGACCCGATCCGTCTGTGGCCCGAGCACTTCGACGTCGCGACCGTGCTCGGCGACGAGGCCGCCGGCACCCGGGCCAACTACGGCGCGTCCCCGGGGGACGAGCAGCACCGCGAGCCGTATCTCTACGTCGGGCCTTTCGCCGAGCCTGCTCCCGACCCGTTCTGGAACGCGAGGGGCTTCTTGGGCGCCGAGCTCTCCTACGCCGAGCTGCTGGAGACGCCGGACCAGGAGGCGACCGCGCTCGCCTTCTTCATGCGCGGTCGCGACCTGCTCGCGGGCTAACCGAGCGCCCGCCGCGTCGCCGCGAGCAGGCCCTCGACGTCCTCGGGCGTCGTATCCCAGGAGCACATCCAGCGCACGACGTCCTCGCCCTCATCCCAGACGTAGAAGGGATGATCGCCGGGCAGGTCGGCGAGCAGCGCGTCGATCGCCGGCCGCGGCAGGCGGACGAAGACCCCGTTCGACTGCACGGGGTGCACGACCTCGGTTCCCGGCACCTTCTCGACCCCCTGCGCCAGCAGCGCTGCCATCTCGTTCGCGTGCGAGGCGTTGCGGAGCCACAGATCGCCGCCGAGCAGAACCTCGAACTGGGCGCTGAGAAAACGCATCTTCGAGGCGAGCTGCGTCAGCTGCTTGCGCTCGAAGGGAAGCAGGGAGGCGTCGGCGCGCTCGCCACAGAAGACGACCAGCTCCCCGAAGACGAGGCCGTTCTTGGTGCCGCCGACCGAGATCGCGTCGGCCCCGAGCTCGGCCGAGATCGCGCCGAGCCCCATCCCGAGCGAGGCGGCCGCGTTTGCGAGGCGAGCGCCATCGACGTGCAGGAGCATGCCGCGCTCGTGCGCAGCCGCGGCGATCGCCTCGACCTCCTCCGGCGTGTACACGGTCCCGACCTCGGTGCTCTGCGTGATCGAGACGACCGCCGGCTGGACGGCGTGCTCGTCGCCGCGGCGGGCATCCCAGCGACCGACGTCGGCGGCGGTGATCTTGCCGTCCACGCCCCCGACCGCGAGCAACTTCACCCCGGCGAGCCGCTCGGGGGCGCCGCACTCGTCGACGTTGATGTGGGCGCCGGCGTGACAGATCACCGCCTCATGCGGGCGCGTGAGGGCCGAGAGGCAGGTCACGTTGGCCCCGGAGCCGTTGAAGACGGGCCAGGCCGTGGCGCCCGGCCCGAAATGGCCGCGCACCGTCGCCTGCAGCCGCTCCGTCCACGGATCAGCGCCGTAGGAGGCGGCGTGGCCCTCGTTCGCGGCGGCGATCGCGGCGAGGATCTCGGGGTGGGCGCCCGAGTGGTTGTCCGAGGCGAACTCGCGCTCGAGGGTCATCGCGGCCGGCTCACGGATAGAGCGGCAGCCGCTTCCCGTTCATGCGCGAGGCGGAGTCCGAGCACACGAACGCACACGCCTCGGCGATGTCCTCGGCGGGGGTCATCGTCCGGTACGCCTTGTCGGGGTTCTGCTCGCGCATCCGCGGGGTGACGATCGCGTTGACGACGATCACGTTTGCGGTCGCGCCGCTGCCCGACTCGGCGAAGGAGTCGGCGAGGGCCAGCGTCCAGCTCTCGGCGGCCGCCTTCGTTGCGGCGTAGGAAGCGTTGCCCTGCTGGGGGCTCTGCGCCTGGGCAGAGCTGACGAGAACGAAGCGCCCGTGGCCACTGCGGGTCAGAGGGCCCCAGAAGGCGCGACTCGTGCGCTGCACGGTGCGCACGAGCAGATCATGCAACCACTCGTAGTCGTCGAGCGAAGTCGTCTCGATCGGCTCTCCCCCCTTCCAGCCTCCGACCAGGTGCAGGAGCCCGTCGACGTGGCCGAACCGCTCCTCGAGGGCGGCCGCCCACGAATCGGCCGCATCGGAGTCGAGCAGATCGACGACGCGGGCATCGACGCGCTCGTCCGGCAGCCCGAGCTCCCCGACCACGGCGTCGAGCGACTCCTGCTTGACGTCGGTGAGCGCCACCGAGGCACCGGCGTCGGCGACGCGCGCGGCCACGAGCGGGCCGAGGCCGCCGCCGGCCCCGGCGATCGCGATCACTCTCTCGTCAAGCGCGCCCACGCGATCAACCTAGCCAATCGCGGCGGCGACCGGCCGCGCCAGCGCCGGCTCGAGCTTCGGCTGCAGCTGCGAGTAGAAGAGGCTGAGCGGGAACTCGTCGTCGCGGACGAGGTCGACGAGCTGCTTCGGCTCCTCCACCTCGGGCAGCTCGCGGCGCTCGCGCGCCCAGACCGACGTCTCCGCCGCCGGAACGTACGTAGCGACGAGATCGTGCGCTGCGATCCACTGCCCGAGCTTCGACCGGTCGATACCCGACCGGTAGAGCTCGGCGATCTCCTCGCGCAGGCGCCCCACGCCGTCGGCCACGCGGTCCCAGTCGACGCGAAGCTCGTTGTCCGTCCACGCGACGTAGCCGTGACGGTGCAGGAACGCGAACAGCAGCTGGCCGCCGAGGCCGTCGTAGTTCCGGACGCGGGAGCCGGTGAGCGGGAACCGGAAGAGCCGGTCGAAGAGGATCGCGTACTGGATGTGGCGCGCGAGCGCGAAACCCTCGCCCTCCAGCTTCACCGCCTCTCCGAACGTGGTCAGATCGCAACGCAACTCCTCGAGCGAGTACATCCAGTACGGGCTGCGCTGGCGGATCATGAACGGGTCGAAGGGGAGGTCGCCACGCATGTGCGTGCGGTCGTGGATCAGATCCCAGCCCATGTAGGCGTCCTGGCTCAGCCGCGGCGAGCGCAGCAGCGCCGCCGCGTCCGGGGGGAGGTTGAGCTTCAGGATCTCGGCGGCGGCGCCGCACACACGCCGGAAGCGCTCGGCCTCGCGGTCGCAGAAGATGCCGCCGAAGTGGGCGGGGGCCCGCTCCGCGGTGGAGAAGGTCTCGGGGAAGAGCACCGCGCACTCGGACTCGTAACCGGCCGTGTAGGCGACCAGCTCAACCGGGAGGAACTTCGCGTTGTCGTAGCGGCGCTCGAGCTCCGCCAGCCACTCGGGCCAGGGCACGCGCACGATCAGGGCCTCGAAGCAGGTGTCGCGGGAGGCGTTCTGCTTGTACATCGGGAAGACGACGAGGTGCTCGATCCCGTCGCGCCGCTCCTGCTCGGGGCGGAAGGCCTCGACCGAGCGCATGAAGTCGGGCTTGCCGAAGCCATCGTCCGCCCAGCGCCGCAGATCCGCCTCGAGCGCCTCGAAGTAGGACGCCTGGTGAGGGAAGTGACGAGCGAGCTGCTCCACGGCCGCGATCACGTCGGAGACGATCTGGGTGAGCCGACCGGGATCGTGGTCGTCGAGATCGACCGAGCCGTCCGCCGCCTGGGTCTCCCGAAGCTCGCCCACGAGCGCCGCGAGCCGCTCCCAAGCCGGGTCCTGCGCCGCCGCGGAGACCGGCGCCTCGGCCTCCGTGGTGAAAGCCGGTGCCGCGGCCCAGTAGATGAGATCCGTCCACAGCGCGCCGTGGTCGAGCGCGTCGATGCAGTCGTCGCCGAAGAGATCGGAATCGGCGAGCGCGACGACGCGGCCGGCGCCGTGGGTGGCGACGGCGGCCAGCGGCGCCGCGGGCGGCGCAGCGCTCCGCCGCGTCAGCGCGATCGGCTCGGCGCCGTTGGCGAGCCCGAGCGTCCCGGCCCTGTAGAAGCACGCTTCACGGACCCGGGCGAGCGGGTCGGAGCCGGAGCGGGCCCCCGGAAGCAGCTCCGCCAGGACCCACGACGGCGTGTCGCCGCGATGGTGCTCGTAGTCCTGCACCGTCGCGTTCTCGACCCGGATCCCGAAGCGCTCGAGTAGCTCGTTCAGGTTGCTGCCGTACTTGTCCTCCTCGGTCTCACCGAGCACCACGAGCCCGCCGCCGGCAGCGACGAAAGCCTCGATCGCGTCGATCTCGGCGGGACTGAAGCGGGGCTCGCCCTCTCCCGTGGTGGCTTCCCACTTCGACTCCGAGGGGTGCGCGATAACGAGCACCGAGGTGCCGGTGAGCCGCTCGGCGAGAGCGCCCGCGGCAGTCACCGTGACCTCGAAGTCGCGATCGCGGAGCAGCTGGGCGGCCCGTGCCAGCGAGGAGTCGCCGGGGTGGGCGGGCTGCATCGCCGCCGCGCGCTGCGGATCGATGGTCCAGGCTTCGGAGTGGCCCTCATCGAAGAGGACCGTTGCGACTTTCGGCGTTGGGATCACCGTCCAAAGGTAGCGCTGCGCGTCCCCTTTTCAACGCCCGGTCCGCCGCGTTCTGCCCGTACGTCGCATCCGAAGCGATAGCGTGCGCCTCGATGACCACCTCGCAACGCCTGCTCGCCGTCTTCTGGATCGCCGCGGGCGTCAACCACTTCGTCAACCCGCGGTTCTACGAGGCGATCGTGCCCGACTACCTGCCGGCGCATCGCGAGCTGGTGCAGTGGAGCGGCGTCGCCGAGATCGTCGGCGGGCTCGCCGTGATCCCGGCGCGGACCCGGACCCCGTTCGCGCGCTGGTGGATCCTCGGCGTGCTCGCGGCGGTCTACCCGGCCAACATCCACATGGCCCTGCACCCGGAGCGCTACAAGAAGCTTCCCCCGGCGGCGCTTTGGGCGCGCCTGCCGCTGCAATTCGCGGCGGCCTGGTGGGCATGGCGGGCGACGACCCCGCAAACTGCGGAATGATCCGCGCCGTTCGCCGCAACGGCTAAAGCGGATATCGACATCTGCCGATAAGGCGGCGACGGTCCCGATCTGAGCCGGGGCCTGGGTCTCGCGCCGGTCCGCCGGCGAATGGAAGGCGGACCGGGGGGAGTCGCGCGGATGAGGGCGATGGAGCAACCTCAGAGAGACGAGGGGAACGCGAGCGAGCGACCGGTCGCGATCTCGGCCACGCGCAGGCACCCGAACACCGAGCCGACCTCGGAGCCCGCGCCGAGCGCGAGGTTTACGCAGACGGAGCTCGACGCGGCGCTGCAGACGCGCCGGCGCTCACGGCGGTTCGCCGCTCTGCAGGCGAGCAAGGGCCCGACGAGCGCCGATCTGCGCGCCCTCGTCGGCGAGCGCCTACGCGACCCGGATGGCCGTCAGCTGGGCCGGATCGCCTTCGTCGAGGCCGCCGAGTCACTTTCCGAGGTCTGGGTCGTGGTCGAGGAGAACCGGGGTGGGCGGCGCTTCTACATCCCCGCGGACCAGGTGGACGGCCGGGCCGGCGGCGGTGCTTATACGGACCTGCGGCGCGGGGAGATCGCGGCGAGCGCCACGATCGCGCGCGGCCGTCTCGATGCGAGCAGCGAGAAGCTCCTGCGCCGACACTACGCCTCGAGCAGGGCCGACCGCGGTCACTTCTCGGAGCTGCTCGAGCGCGAGCGCACGCTGCGCAAGGCGCGCGCGGCGCTCAACGCGCGCGACCGTCGGCGCCGGGGCTGAGCGTCGGCACGGCTACAGCCCGAGCTCGCTGGCGTACTTGTCCCGGTACTCCTTGCGCTTGGACAGGACCTCGGCGACGTAGTCGCGCGTCTCCGGGAACGGAATCTGGTCGATCTTCAGCGAGGAGCCGCCCCACGAGTCGACGTTGGTGATGCCGGCGTTGTAGGCGGCGAGCGCCGCGACCGTGTTGCCGTCGTAACGGTCGAGGAGGTGGCGCAGATAAAAAGTCCCGTAGCGGATGTTGATGTCCGGGTTCGAGAGATCCTCGTAGACGAACGTCTGGCCGCCGGAGAGCTTCTCGATCTCATCGCCGGTCTCGGGCGTGATCTGCATCAGGCCCCGCGCGCCCGCGTCCGAGGTCTGATCGCGGAAGCGCGACTCGGCGTAGATCACGGCGGCGATCAGGTCGGCGGGGACGTTCTTGTCGGCGGCCTGCTGGCGGATGATGTCCTCGTGCTGGAGCGGCAACGTGATCTCGGCGATCTTCTCGCCGACGTCGATCTTCGAGATCCCATAGCCCACGGCCACCGCGAGTGCGAGGACGAGTAGCCCGACGCCGGCCGAGAGGCGTCGCCTCGCGCGCGCGCCGCGCGAGCGGCTCGGCGGGCGCCGGCGACGCGGCGTCCGCCGGGGCGGGTTCGCGTTGCGCCGCGGCCGGCCCTTGGCGCCGGCCCGCGCGCGAGCCGGCTTGCGTGTGGTCCTCGAGGGCGTGGCCACGGCCTCAAGATAGCGAGGCGCCCTCCCTGCAAAGCGTCGCCGCGCGGGCTCAGGCGCGGGCGCGCGCGGCGGCCACCAGCTGCGGCCAGAGCTCCCGCAGGCGCGCCTCGAGTTGGGCCACGTCGCCGTCGTTGTCGACGACGAACGTCGCCCGCGCCGCCTTCTCGTCCTGGGTGAGCTGGCGCGAGTCGCGGCCCTCGAGTTGATCGGTGCCGCGCAGCTGCGCGCGCTCGGCGCGCAGCGTGTCGTCGGCGACGACCGCCAGGGTCGCGTCGAAAGCGTCCGCCATCGTTCCCTCGAACAGGAGGGGCACCTCGACGACGGCGACGTCGAGCCCGGGGTCGAGCTCGCGGCGCCATCCGAGCACGCGCTCGCCGACGCGCGGGTGCAGGACCGACTCGAGCCAGGCGAGCTCGGTCGGCTCCTCGAAGACGATCCCGGCGATCCGCCCGCGGTCGAGGACGCCGTCCGGTCCCGTCACCCGATCACCCCAGCGGTCCACGAGGATCGCGGCGACCTCCTCGGAACCGAGCAGCTCGTGCACGACCGCGTCGGTGGAGAGTGTTTCGGCCCCGAGCTCAGCGAGGATCCGCAGCGTCTCGGACTTGCCCGCGGCGACGCCGCCGGTGAGGCCGATCAGCGATGGACGGCCGGCGCCCATCGGGCCGGCGCCTCAGGAGTCGGCGGAGGTGTCGTCGGGGGCGTCGGAGAAGACCTCGTCGGAGAGCCCGAGCTCGGGCACCCCTTCGCCCTCGGACGCCTCTTCGGCGGGCTGCGGCGCGGCCGCGGCCTGGGCCTGCTCGAAGGCGTCGCGGAGCGGCATGCCGCCCTCGCCGACGCGCTTGATCGAGAGGCTGATGCGGCGCCGCTCCTCGTCGATCTCGAGGATCTTCACGCGGACCTCCTCGCCCGGGGTGACCACCTCGGAGGGGGTCTCGACGTGGCGGTCGGCCAGCTCGGAGATGTGGACGAGGCCCTCGACGCCGGGCACGATCTCGACGAAGGCCCCGAAGGCGACGACCTTCGTGACCTTGCCCGAGAGCGACGAGCCCGGACCGTAGGAGTTGAGGACCGTCTGCCACGGATCCTCCTGGGTCTGCTTGAGCCCGAGCGAGATGCGCTGGCGGTCGCGGTCGATGTCGAGCACCTTGACCTTGACGGTCTCGCCGATCGAGAGGACCTCGGAAGGATGGTTGACGTGGCTCCAGCTGATCTCGGAGATGTGGATCAGACCGTCGATGCCCTCGAGGTCGACGAAGGCGCCGAAGTCGACGATGTTGGAGATCTGGCCCTCGACGATCTGGCCGGGCTGCAAGCGCTCGAGGATCTGCTCGCGCTGCTCCTTGCGCTCGTCCTCGAGGATCGCCCGGCGCGAGAGGACGACGTTGTTGCGCGAGCGGTTGAGCTCGATCACCTTGCACTCGAGCGTCTGGCTCATGAACTCGTCCAGGTTGTGGACGCGGCGGATGTCGACGAGCGAGGCGGGCAGGAAGCCGCGAACGCCGAGATCGAGGATCAGGCCGCCCTTGACGACCTCGATCACCGTGCCCTCGACGGGCTCGCCGGACTCGTTCGCAAGCTCGATCCGGCGCCAGGCCTTCTCGAAGCGGGCGCGCTTCTTGGAGAGGATCAGCCGGCCCTCGGCGTCCTCCTTGGTCAGGACCAGCGCGTCGACCTGCTCGCCGAGGGTGACCTCGTCGGCGGGGTCCACGGAGCGGCGGATCGAGAGCTCGTGCGACGGGATCACGCCCTCCGACTTCCAGCCGATGTCGACGAGGACCTCGTCCTTGTCGATGCGCACGACCTCGCCGGAGACGACCTGACCCTCGTCGAAGTGGGTGATCGTCGCGTCGTAGTTGGGGACGATCTTGCCGTCGATCTGCAGCAACAGACCGTCGGACCCCTCGACGGGGGTCGCTCCTTCGGGCGCCAGCACAGCGCCGCCTGCTGTCTCGACGGCAGACAAGGGCGGGAATCATAGGGAAGTGCGCAAATCCCGTCCGCCCGCGCCCGCGGCGCTCCCGGCCTTCTACACTGCGCCACCCCAATGCCCGTCCGCAAGACCAAGCGCGGCGCCGAGCGCACCCCCCTGGAGGGCAGCCGGGACGTAATCGTCTGCGGGGCCAGCTTCGCGGGTCTGACGGTCGCCCGCGAGCTCGCGGGATCCGGCGCCGACGTGCTCGTCCTCGACCGCTACGAGATCGGCGAGCGCCAGACCTCGGCCTGCGGGGCGCCGACCGCGTGGCTCGAGAACATGGGGCTCGCGGGCTCGATCCGGCAGACGTTCACTGAGCTCGACTTTCACACCCCCTACGCGGACACCGTGATGCGGCTCCCGTGGTCGTTCTCCGTCTTCGACTACCCGGAGCTGTGCCGGCTGCTGTGGGAACAGTGCGGCAACGCGGAGTTCGAGACCGCCAAGGTCGCCGGGCTGGCTGGCGAGCGGCCGGAGCCCGGCTCCCGCCTCGACCCCGGCCACACGTTCGCGATCGAGACCGACCGCGGCACCGTCACGGCCCCGCTGGTCGTCGACTGCCTCGGCTGGCGCCGCGTGCTCGGCGCCGACGGTTACCAGCCGCCGAACGGACCACTCTCGCGCGGGCTCGAGGTCCATCCCGGAGGCGCCAACGACCGGATGGAGCTGTGGATCGAGCGCGGCGTCGTTCCCGCGGGCTATGGATGGAGCTTCCCGGCCGGAGATGAGCTCCGTGTCGGCGTCGGCAGCTTCGACCCCACCTTCCACGTCAAGCAGCCGACCGTCGAGCTCGCCGAGCGCCTCGAGCTGCCGCCCGACGGCTACCAGGGCAACTGGATTCCACACCGGCTCCGGGAGGGGACCGAGGGCGGCGTCTTCTTCTGCGGCGACTCGGCCGGCCACTGCCTGCCACTGACCGCTGAGGGAATCAGGACCGCGTTCTATTTCTCGATCGCCGCCGGGCGCGAGCTCCGCGCCGTCGTCGAGGGCCGCCAGGACCGTGAGCGGGCGCTCGCCAACTACGCGGACTTCAATGCCGCCCACCGCTGGAAGTTCGAATGGATGCTGCGTGCCCAGAAGCTGGTCCCGCGCGTGCCCCCGCGCCTGCTTGGGCCCGCCCTGCGAGCGATGAGCGCGGACGCGTTCGTCCGTTGGTCGTTCGACCACTACCTGAACATCGCCCCACCCGAGTTCGCTCTCGCCGACGGCGCCCAGCGAAACGCGCCCCAGCCCGTCGCGGCGTGAGCCCCACCGACAACCCCGTAGGACTGGCTCCCCCAGCATCGGCAGCGGCGGGCGCGAACTGAAGCGCCACGCCACAAACTGGACATTTATTCGATTTTGATCCCCGGCGCGTGATCTTTTCCCGCGCTCCGGGTTGAGAGGGTGGAGAATGTCTCCGCCACCCGGATCTTCTGAGCCCGGGCCAGAGCGAGAACGGAGAACGAGGGAATTGCCGATCGAGGGGACGAGCGCGGCTGAAGCGTCGGAGGAGGCGTCGGCGCGCCCGGTGCGCCCGCTCGCCCGTCGCGCCCTCGCCGCGCAGAGCGACGAACGGCTCGTCAGGCTCCTGCGCGAGGGCCACGACGCGGCGTTCGAAGAGATCGTCGGCCGGTATCAGCAGCCGCTCGTCTCCTTCGCCGCGGCCTTCATCCCCTACCACCGTGCCGAGGACGTCGTGCAGGCTTCGCTGCTGAAGGCCCACAAGGCGCTGCTCGCGGACGAGCGCGAGATCGCGCTCCGGGCCTGGCTGTTCACGATCGTCCGCAACGGAGCGCTGAACGCGATCCGCGACGAGCCCGACTGGCAGGAGCTCGACCCCGCCTACGACGGCGTGCCGCAGCCGCCGCAGATCGCGGAGCGGAACGAGGAGCTGCAGGCGCTGGTGACCGCGATCTGCGCGCTGCCGGAGTCACAGCGCCGGGCGCTCGTCGGCCGTGAGCTGCAGGGCGAAGGGCACGCCGACCTCGCGGCGGAGCTCGGCACGAGCACCACCGCCGTACGGGGCCTGATCTTCCGCGCGCGCACGGCGCTCCGCGACGCGCTCGGGGCGCTGATCCCGCTGCCGATCCTGAGGACGCTGCTCGCCGGTTCGTCCGCCGCCGGCGCAAGCGGCGGGGTCGGGATCGGACTCGGAGCCGGCGGCGTCGGCGCCGGGGTCAAGCTCGCCGCCACACTCTCGACCGCGGCGCTGATCGTGGGCGGCGGCGTCGCCATCGAGCGCGGGCGGAACAGCCACGGCGCCGGGGCGGCGAGCGCCGACGCGCGCGAGCGCGCCGCCGATGCCGAGTCGATGGCCGGCTCCGCCGGCGAACAGCCCGGCCCCGCGGCCACCTCGGCCTCTCCAGCGGGTGCCGCGGCAACGGCCAAGGGCGGACGGGCACAGGGTGCAAACCGGACCGGACCGGCCGCGCTTGCCTCGCCGCCCGCGTCCGGCCGGAACGCAGCCGGCGCCCAGGTGCACGGGAGCGCCGTGGGAACCGGCTCGAACGGGGGCGGCGGCAACGTCCACGCAGCGCCGCCTCAGGGCGGCGGGCCGGGCGACCCGGGAACGCCCCCGCGGGGCAGCGGCGGCGGTCACGATCCGGGCCCCTCCGGCGGAGCACCGCCACAGGGACAGCCCGCCCCGGAGCCAGACCAGGACCCCGGCGGGGGCGGGCAGCAGTCGCCCGGCGACGGATCAGGCGGGTCGAGCGGCTCCGGCGGGGACGATGGCGGCGCGCACAGCCCGCAACCGCCACCGCCGCCCGACGGATCGACGCGCTCGGGCTCCGGCGGCGACGATGCGCCCGACGAGGGCACCGACGGCGGCCCCGGCAGCCAGCAGGGCGACGGCGGCGCCGAGAGCGAACTCGGCCCCATCTCCTGACCCGGCGTGATCTTCGCGCTCGCCCCGGGTTCCCTTTCCGAACGCACGCACCACCGCCCGATGGCCGAGCGCCGCGGGCGAATGAGGAGGGAACGATGAGGAAGTTGACCACTGCGGCGCTGCTCGGGGCGATGGCCGTCCTGGCGCTCGCGATCGCCGGTCCGGCCGCGGCCAAGGACCGCAACCACGACAAGATCCCCGACAAGTGGGAGAAGCGGTACCACCTCTCGCTGCACAAGAAGCAGGGGCGGCACGACCAGGACAAGGACGGCGTCAAGAACCGGACCGAGTTCAAGGCGAAGACGAACCCGCGCAAGGCCGACACCGACAGTGACGGCACGCCGGACGGGGCCGAGAACTCGGGGACGATCGAGAGCTACGACGCCGATACCGGCGTGCTCGTAATCGACCTCTACGGCGGCGACACGCTGACCGGCACGGTTGACGATCAGACTCGGATCGAGTGCGGGTGCCGCGACACCTCGACGACACCGGCGACGACACCTCGGACGACACCGGCGACGACACCTCGGACGACACCGACACGATGGCGGCCGAGGATCCGGGCGACGGCGGCCCCGGCGGACCGCCGCCCCCGGGCGGCGAGCACCACGGCCACCAAGGTCCCGGCGGTGCCGCGGGGTGCACGACCGCCGATCTGGTCGCGGGCGCGGTCGTCCACCAGGCCGAGCTGCACACGACGGCCGACGGGCTCGTCTTCACCGACATCCAGCTCGTCAAGAGCGATCCCGGCGGCGACGACTCGTCGAGCTGAGCGATCGAACCGGGGGGCTCGCCCTCCCCGGCGGAAGGACGGACGAGGGCGCCCCTGCGGGCGCCCTCGTCGCGTTCGTGGAGGCCGCCTCGGCTACTTGGCAGAGAGCCAGTCCGTGCCGACGCCGGCATCGACCGCGAGCGGCGGGTCGAGGTCGAAAGCCGCGATCATCTCGCGCCTGGCGAGATCGGCGACGGCCTCTGCCTCCGCCTCCGGTCCCTCGAACAGCAGCTCGTCGTGGATCTGCAGGATCAGCCTCGACCGCAGGCCCGCCTCCGAGAGCGCGCCTTGGCAGCGGATCATCGCCAGCTTGATGATGTCGGCCGCGGTGCCCTGGATGACCGTGTTGACCGCGAGCCTCTCCCCCAGCCCGCGCGTCTGCCGGTTGCGCGAGCGGAGCTCGGGGATCAGGCGGCGGCGGCCCATCAAGGTCGTCACCTGACCCTCGTCGGTCGCGCGCTCGATCGTCGCGTCGATGAAGCGCTTGACGCCCCCGAAGCGCTCGAAGTAGCGGTCGATGTACGCGCCGGCCTCCTTGACGTCGATGTTGAGGCGATCGGCGAGGCCGAAGGCGCTGAGCCCGTAGGCGATTCCGTAGTTGACCATCTTCGCCTTCGAGCGATCGCCGACCGAGACCGCGTCGGGATCGGCGCCGATGATCTCGGCCGCCGTCGCCGAATGCACATCGGCCCCGGAGGCGAAGATCTCGCGCAGCGTCTCGTCGCCGGCGACGTGCGCGAGGACCCTGAGCTCCACCTGGTTGTAGTCGCAGGAGACGAGCACGTTTCCGGGTTCGGCGACGAAGCAGCCGCGGACCGGTCGGCCGAGCTCGGTCCGGATCGGGATGTTCTGCAGGTTCGGGTTCGTCGAGGAAAGGCGCCCGGTCGCAGCGCGGACCTGGCTGAAGGTGGTGTGGATCCGGCCGGTCTCGGAATCGATCAGCGTGGGCAGCGTGTCGAGGTAGGTGTTCTTGAGCTTCGTCACCTCGCGCCAGCGCTCGACCTTGGCGACGATCGCGTGCTCGTCGCGGATCTGGGCCAGCACCCTGGCGTCGGTCGAGAAGCCGGTCTTGCCGCGCCGCTTCCGCGTCAGGCCGAGCTCGTTGAAGAGCACCTCGCCGAGCTGCTGCGGCGAGCCGATCGTGAACTCGCGGCCGGCCAGGTCCCAGATCTCCTGCTCGAGCCCCTCGGCCTCGCCGGCGAGCGAGTCGGAGATCGCGGCGAGCCGCTCGGTGTCGAGCTTCAGCCCCTCGCGCTCCATCGCCGCGAGCACCTCGATCAGCGGCATCTCGACGTCGCTCAGCAGCTCGACGAGGCCCAGCTGCTCGAGCTTCGGACGTTGCAGCGCCGCCAGCTCCCAGGCGAGGCGCGCGTCCCGGGCGGGGTCGGGCCCGACCTCCTCGCCGTCCAGGGTGAGCTGCCCGTCGTCCGCGCCCGCCGGCGATCCCTCCTCTGCAGCGGCGATCGCCACCCCCTCGTCGGCGGCGAGCTCCTCGAGCTCGTAGGTGCGTCGCGCAGGGTCGATGAGGTACGCGGCCACCATCGTGTCGTGAGCGAGCTCGAGCGTGCCGGCGGGCGCCACCGCGAGCAGCCCGCGCGGCCCGCCGCCGCCGAGCGACTTCGCGTCGTGGGCGACCAGCGGCCGCGATCCGAGCGCCTCGACGAAGGCAACCGCATCGGGCTGCTCACCGGTCAGCGCCCGCTCGCCGTCGAAACCGCCCCAGCGGCCGCCCAGGTAGCCGATCGCCACCTCGCCGTCGCCCGCCAGGTCGGCGGGCGTGCCGGTCTCGGCCTCGAGCTCGATCCGCATCTCGGCGGCCCGCTCGGGCACCGCGCCTTCCCAGTCCTCCTCGAGACGCTGGATGACCTGCCGCATCTCGAACTCCGCGGCGAACTCGCGAAGGCGGCTCAGGTCCGGCTCGCCGGCCGCCATCAGCTCGTCGAGGTCGAGCCCCACGTCGACGTCGAAGATCATCGTCGCCAGCTGCTTCGAGACCCGCGCGTCGTCGGCGTGGTTGGTGAGGTTCTCCTTGCGCTTGGCGCCGGAGATCTCGTCGACGCTGGCGAGCACCGTCTCGAGGTCGCCGAACTGCTGCAGGAGTGCCGCCGCCGTCTTGTCCCCGATGCCCGGAACGCCCGGGATGTTGTCGGACGCGTCCCCTTTGAGCCCGATCAGATCCGTGACCAACTCGGGCGGAACCCCGTAGCGCTCGACCACACCCTCGCGGTCGTAGACCTTCGTGTCGGTGACGCCGCGGCCGGTGCTCATCACCCGAATCCCGTCGCCGACGAGCTGGTAAGCGTCGCGATCACCCGTCAGGACCATCACCGGGATCCCGCGCTCGCGCGCCCGGGCGCTGAGGGTCGCGATCACGTCGTCGGCCTCGTAGCCCTCGACCTTGACGTTCGTGAAGCCGAACGCCTCCGCGAGCGGCATCAACTGCGGCCACTGTTCCTTGAGCAGGTCGGGGCGGGACTTGCGCTGCGCCTTGTAAGCCTCGTAGGTCTGCTCGCGCCCCGACCAGCCCGCGTCCCAGGCTACGGCGACGGCAGCCGGCCGGTAGTCGGTGAGCAGCTTCACCATCATCGAGGCCAGGCCGTAGATCGCGTTCGTCGGGCGGCCGTCGGACGTGGCCATCGACTCCGGCAGCGCGAAGAAGGCGCGGTAGGCGAGGCTGTTGCCGTCGATCAAGAAGAGCTCGCCCGGCGAATCGGCAACCGCCGCGCCGCCCCCGGCCTCGCTCTTCTGCTCGTCCGCTGCCATCGCAGGCGGATCATAGGCGCGGCCGACGCCGGCCCGGCCGCGCCGGCAGCCCGCCGCTACTCCGGCGGTTCCCCGAGCCGCGCCTCCGGGACGAGCTGCTCGTCGAGCCTCTCCCCGAGGGCCGCGGCGGCAAGCCGTCGTCCCAGGGCCGGCGCCTGCTTGAAGAGGTTGTGGCCGGCCGGGAAGAAGACGCCCCTGCGCTCCCAGACCGAGACCGCGTCCTCACCCCAGGGCAGGCGGGTGACCCAGCAGTGGCGCAGCTCCTCGACCTCCGGCACCAGGCCCGGCATCGCCGCGCGGACGTAGGCGACGACGCGGTCCTCGAAGCGCGCCAGCTCGCCGGCGTCCGGAAGCGAGCCGTCGGGGCGTACCCGGGTGGTCCCGGCGAGCCCGACCGCATAGCGCTCGTTGCCTGGCTCGGGCGCCGCGTAGACGCCCGTCTCCCCCCAGATGCCGCTGCCGTCCTGAAAGCAGGCGAGGCGCGCGGGCCCCGGCTCGCGCAGGCGGAACGTCGCCCGCAGATGAGCCGCCGGCTCGACCGGGATCTCGACGCCCATCGTCCGCGCGATGGCTCCGGTGGCGATCCCGGCGCAGACCACGACCGAGTCGAAGCACTGCCGCTCCCCGCCGCTGCGGAGCTCGACGCAACCGTCGGCCGGGCGCACCGAGAGCACCTCGTCGCGGACCAGGCGCGGTCCGAGCTCGGCGGCGAGACGTTCGACGACATCCGTGGTCCGGATCGCACCGCCGCCCGGGTCGAGCAGTGCCGGCGCCTCGAACGGCGCGAGGATCGGGAGCGCCTCCCGCGCGGCCGCCGGGTCGGGGCGGGCGAAGTCGATCGCACCATCCTCTGCCAGCCTCTCGGCCCGCCCCTCCACGGGTGGACCGATCGCGAGTGCGCCATCGCGGGACACGGTCTCGATCCCGAGCTCGCGCTCCCATTCGAACCAGATTCGCCGGCTTTCGCGCGCGATCTCGACAAGCCGGGGGTCGTCGTGGGCGTGCCGGAAGATCCGCGACTCGCCGCCCGACTGCCCGTTGCCGGGCTCCCCCCGCTCGTAGACGCGCACGTCGGCACGGCGCCCGAGCAACGCCCGGGCGACGCTCAGCCCGACGATGCCGGCGCCGACGACCGCCACCTTGCGCCCACGCGGCCCGCCGTTCACAACCATGGCCGATGTAGGTCGCGCCACATGGTCCGGTGCCTACCCGGTGGGGACCGGGGCCAACCCGGTGGAGACCCGGTCGCCCCACGCCTCCCTCCGAGAACTGCGCGCGAGCAGCATGACCGCGTGATCGAGGTCGAGTGCGTCACCGCTTCCCCGTCGCAGCCGCGCCGCTGCCGGCCGCAACGGTCGCGGGGCATGGCGCTCCCTGCGGCCGACCTCCGTGCCATCGGGCCGCAGGAACCGAAAGCGACCCCGCGCCGAGCGCTCGACGGTGAACCCCTCCTCGTGCAGGAGCCGATGGTGGCGCCTGCAGAGCAACACGAGGTTCTCGAGTGAGGTCTCGCCGCCGTCCGCCCAGTGATGGATGTGATGCGCGTCGACGTAACGCTCGTGCTCGCAGCCGGGGAAGGCACAGCAGCGGTCCCGTGACCGGAGGGCGCGCTGGATCGCCGGCGGCACCGAGCGCGTCCGGCGGCCTACGGAAACCGGCTCGCCCGCCCGCTCGACAAGCGTCACGATCGCGGCGTCGCACGCGATCCGCCGCACGGCGTCGGCGCCGACGATCCCGCCCCGGCCGAGCGTGCCGGCCGCACTGCCGGAGCCTCCGGAGCGCCCGGCGAGATGCTCGGCATCCACGTGCAGCACCACCTGGTTGCGCTCTCCGCCGGAGAGCGCCGGATGACCATGAGCAAGGGTCGCCTCCGCGATCGCCCCGAGCCCATCAGCGCGATCCGGTCGCGCAGTGGAGCCGCCCTCGCGACGGAGCTGCTCCCGCGCAGATTCCACGGCCTTGATCAGCAACTCCCCTTCCTCGGCCGGCAGCAGACCCGAAACGCGCAGCATGCCGTCCGGCTCCCACCGGAGCGCGAGATGACGGCGCTCGAGCGCAAGCTGGTCGGGATCGTCGGCAAGCGAACGGCGCAGGCTGCGAACGACCGCCTCCAGCTGTGCCGCGGTCGCGTGCCGGGCGAGCTCGAGCAGCTCGCCCTCCAGCGCGGGGTTCGCGACGCGCGTCAGCGCTCGTACCTTGGAGTAGCTGAGCTCGCCGGACGCGAACGCCGCCTCGATCGCGGGGAGTCCCCGGAGGGCCCGCGCCACACGCACGTGCTCGCGCGCAGCGCGCGCCGTCAGCGCGCAGTGCCACGCGAGCCAGGCGGTGCAGGAATGAAAGCCGGCGCGCGCGTGGCCGCCCAATCGGTCGAAGTCGGCCAACAGTCGCATCCACCGGCAGGTCGCGGCGTTGATGTCGGTGGCGAGCCGGCAGATCTCTGTCTCGAGCTCCACCAGGTCCGCGTCGCCGCCGGACCCGGGGGCGGCTGCGGGGGCTGCGGGGGCTGCGGGGGCGATCGCATATCGAACATATGTTCGATACTAGAAAGGGGCCCGGACGGAAATCATCCGCCCCACAGCAGACCGGGGAAGCCGGACACTGATGGGGGCGGTTCCGCGGGACCGGAACCGCCCTTCCCCGACGACTATCCGACGATCTCGCCCCGGGTATGCGATCCGCCGCTGCAGCCTCGCTTCCGCGCCCGCGGCCACGCACGGCCGCGGCCTGGGCTCGGGACTATGATCCGCCCGCCCATGGCCTCTGTCAGCGCGCAGTTCTCGGTAACCGTGCGCGTCGAGCTCGACGCGCGCAACGAGCCGCTCGGCCGGATCACCGCGGCGATCGCGGAGTCCGGCGGCGCGCTGCAGGGCGTGGACCTCGTGCCCGGCGCCGGCGCCGAGGGCAAGCGGGTGCGCGAGTTCACGATCGACGCCCGCGGGCCCGAGCACTGGGAGCAGATCCTGCGGGCGATCGGCTCGACCCGCGGTGCCAGGGTCCTCGAGTACACGGACCGCACGTTCGCGATGCACCGCGGCGGCAAGATCGAGCAGTCGAACAAGTACCCCCTCAACAACCGCGACGACCTCTCCATGGCCTACACGCCCGGCGTTGCCCGCGTCTGCACCGAGATCGCCCAGAACCGCGCGAAGGCGTTCGAGTTCACGATCAAGAAGAACACCGTCGCGGTCGTCTCCGACGGCAGCGCCGTCCTCGGGCTCGGCGACATCGGCCCGGAGGCGGCGATGCCCGTGATGGAGGGCAAGGCGATGCTGTTCAAGGAGTTCGCCGAGGTCGACGCCTTCCCGATCTGCCTGGCCACGAACGACCCCGAGCAGATCATCCAGACCGTGAAGCTGATCGCGCCGACGTTCGGCGGGATCAACCTCGAGGACATCTCCGCTCCGCGCTGCTTCGAGATCGAGGAACGGCTCAAGGACGAGCTCGACATCCCCGTCTTCCACGACGACCAGCACGGCACCGCCGTGGTGATGATGGCGGCGCTGTTCAATGCCCTGAAGATCGTCGGCAAGCCGATCGAGGACCTGACCGTGGTGATGGTCGGCCTCGGGGCGGCGGGCATCGCCTGCACGAAGATGCTGCAGGCGAGCGGCGTCACGAACATCATCGGCTGCGATCGCCAGGGGGCCGTCTCGACCGAGCGCGAGGACTACCAGAGCGGGGGCATGACGTCGATCAAGCGCTGGTTCGCCGAGGTCTCGAACCCGCAGAAGCGCGCCGGCGGCCCGAACGAGGTCCTCGAGGGCGCGGACCTGTTCATCGGCCTCTCGGGCCCAGGCCTGATCGAGGCCTCGTCATTGGAGGCGATGGCCGACGATGCGATCGTCTTCGCGATGGCCAACCCGACGCCGGAGGTGATGCCCGAGGACGCCGAGCCATACGTACGGATCATGGCCACCGGCCGCTCCGACTACCCGAACCAGATCAACAACGTGCTCGCCTTCCCCGGGATCTTCCGCGGCGCGCTCGACGCCGGCACGCCCCGGATCACCGAGGAGATGAAGCTCGCCGCCGCCCAGGGCATCGCGGCCTGCGTCGACGACGAGGACCTCAACGAGGACTACATCATCCCCAGCGTCTTCAACCGCGACGTGGCTCCGGCCGTGGCCGACGCCGTCGTCAAGGAGGCGAAGGACGCCGGCCTGGCGCGCGTCTCGGACGAGACGGGCACGTTCCAGACGGTGGGCTAGCGGTATGCGCGTTCTGGTTACGGGGGCAACGGGGACGATCGGGAGGGGCGTCTGCGATGCCCTGCTTGCGCGCGGCGACGAGGTCGTCGGGCTTTCGCGCTCGCCGGAGAAGGCGCGGGCGACCAATCCCCGGGTCGTCTGGCACGCCTGGAACCCGGCCCTGGAGCGGCCGCCGTCCGAGGCGCTCGAGGGCGTCGATGGCGTCGTCAACCTCGTCGGCGAGCCGATCAACCAGCGCTGGACCGACGACGCCAAGCGGCGGATCCTGACCTCGCGCGAGACCGCGACCCACAACCTCGTGCAGGCGATGCTGGCGGCGGATCGCTCCCCGGCGGTGCTCGTCCAGCAATCCGCGGTCGGCTTCTACGGCGACCGCGGCGAAGCGATCGTCGACGAGGAGACGGGACCCGGTGAGAGCTTCGACGCGAAGGTCTGCGTCGCCTGGGAGGCCGCGGCGCGCGAGGTGGAGGGGGCCGGAGTGCGGCTCGCGATCATGCGCACCGGGCTCGTCCTCGACAAGGACTCGGGGCTGCTCGCCGAGCTGCTCTTGCCCTTCAAGCTCGGGCTCGGCGGGCCGGTCGCCGGCGGCCACAACTACATGCCCTGGATCAGCCTCGACGACGAGGTCGGGCTCCTGCTGTGGGCCCTGGACACGAGCTCGGCCGTCGGCGTCTACAACGCCTGCGCGCCGGAGCCGGTCACGAACAAGGCTTTCTCGAAGGCCCTCGGCCGGGCCCTCGGGCGGCCCGCGATGGTGCCGGTCCCGAAGCTCGCCGTGAAGCTGAGGCTCGGCAACGAGATGGGCGAGGTCGCCACGGGCGGGCAGCGGGCGCTGCCCCGCAGGGCGCTCGACGGCGGCTACGTCTTCAAGCACCCGGACATCGACTCGGGCCTCGCCTCAGCCCTGGCCTAGGTCGGGCGGGCCGGAGTAGGCAGCGGCCCCGTCAGGGCCGATCGTGTAGGTGCCGAGCCGCGAGGGCAGATCCTCGGTCGACATGAACGCGTCGACGACGTCGCCACGGCTGAGAGGATCGGAGGCGCGGCCGATCGCGTCGAGGATCCCGGCCATCGTCGCGTAGCCGAAGACGTCCGAGCCCACGCGCAGCTTCGCGAGCTGCTTCGGGTCCCAGAGCGTCCCCAGCGTCCGCTCGCCGGTCGTCTGCACGTGCTTGGGCACGTCGTTGCCGCCGGGCTCGGCAAGCAGGTCGCGGTCGACGGGCCCCGCAGTGAGCTGGAGGAGGCCGGCGGAGTTGGTGATCGGGGCCGAGACGCGGGTCGCGTCGGATTCCAGCTCGCCGATGTAGGCGATCGAGGTCGAATCCTCGGTCGCGCGGCGCGCGTTGGCGGCAACCTGCGCCTGGCTCCACGTAGCTCCCGGCCCCTTGCCGGAGGTGTCGTCGAGCTCGACGAGCTCGACCTGGGCTCCGCCCGCTTCGCCCCCAGCGTCCATCAGCGCCCGGTTCGCACCCTCGAAGGTCGCGCGTCCGATCGCCGCCTGCGGCCCGTGCTGCGGCACGCTCATGTACACGGTCAACTTCGAACCCTCCTGCACGGTCGAGCCGCATCCGGCGGCGAGGCCCGCGACCGAGAGCGCCAGCGCGAGAACGAAGAAGCGGGAGAGGAGGCCGCGGTGGGCGGCGATCCACCGGTAGCCGGCCTCCGTCGCCGCCGGGAACGCGGCGAGCAGCGCCGCGATCGGGGCGCCCGCCGGCAGCAGCCGCAGCAGCGGCGCGCCCGCGATACCGCCCGAGGTCACGGTCCCGTCCGGCGCGGCGAGATGCCAGGAGTCGAGCCGGCGCGACGCCGGGACCCCTCCCGCCTCGAGCAGCGCCTCCCCCTCCTCGCTCTGGATCGCGACGGCGCGGAGGCGCTCGCCGCGATCGCGGCGCAGGATCGCATCGAGCATCCGCGTGCAGAAGCCGCAGTCGGCGTCGTACAGGATGGCGTGATCGCCTCGCCTCGACATGGACCACGATTATCACCGGCGCCGGGTGAAGCCTCGCTAGGGTGCGCTCCGAATGCGCATCGGAGTGCTCACGGCCGGGGGCGACTGCCCTGGTCTCAACGCGGTCATCAGGGCGGTTACGCGCTCGGCGATCGAGCGCGGGGACGAGGCCGTAGGGATCATGCGCGGCTTCAAAGGGCTCGCCGAGCGGGACTACATGGACCTCGACATGCGGGCCGTCGCCGGGATCCTGCCTCTCGGCGGCACGATCCTGCGCACCTCCAGCTTCGAGCCGGTGCGCGAGGGGGCGGTCGACCTCCTGCAGGAGTCGATCGACGCCGACTCGCTCGACGCGGTCATCGCGATCGGCGGCGAGCACACGATGTGGATGAACAGGGAGCTGTACGAGGAGTATGGGATGCCGCTCGTCGGGGTCCCGAAGACGATCGACAACGACATCGTCGGCACCGATTACACGTTCGGCTTCGACACGGCCGTGCACGTCGTCAGCGAGGCGATCGATCGCCTGCACACGACCGCGCAATCGCACGACCGGGTGATGGTCATCGAGGTCATGGGCCGCAACACCGGCTGGATCGCGCTGCACGGCGGCATCGCCGGTGGCGCCGACGGGATCGTGATCCCCGAGGTCCCGACCTCGCCGACGGAGATCGCCGACGCGATCACGCGCCGTCACAAACGGGGCAAGGACTTCTCGATCATCGTCGTCGCCGAGGGCGCGCGGATCAAGTTCGCGGGCAGCGAGATGCACAAGGTGTTGGCCTCGGAGGAGACCGACGAGTACGGCTACGAGCGGCTCGGCGGCGTCGGGCCCGCGCTCGCGGCCGAACTGGAGAGGCTGACGGGATATGAGACGCGAACCGTGACGCTCGGGCACATCCAGCGCGGCGGCACGCCGACGGCGCGCGACCGGGTGCTCGCGACGCGGTACGGCGCCAAGGCCTACGAGATGGCGAAGGCGCACGACTTCGGGCGCATGGCGGCGTTGCGCGGGGACCGGATCCTCTCCGTCCCGCTGTCCGAGGTGGAGGGGGTCAAGACGGTCGATCTCGAGCTGCTCGAGATCGCGCGGCGGTTCTTCTCCTAGGCGCGGGGCGAGCGCTGGGGCTCAGAGCTTGGCAGCGGGCCCGCGGACCCACTCGACGAGCGGCGCCCAGGCGCGCAGGGCGCCGCCGATCAGCATGATCAGCAGGAAGAGCAGCGCGCCGACGGTTCCCCCGAGGTCGAGGCCGATGAAGACGAGGAAGCCGCACAGGGCGACGGCCAGGAAGACGAGGATCTGCATGGGCGCGAAATCTAACCAGATCCGAGGGCGGCACGGGTCGGGCCCAGGAACGCGGTCACGGCCTCGGCGGCGGCCCCCGGGTCAGCGCCGGCCTCGCCAACGGCGCGGACGAGCCGGCTGCCGATGATGACGCCGTCCGCGATCGCACCGACCTCGGCGGCCCGCTCCGGCGTCGAGATGCCGAAGCCGACCGCGGCCGGGACGCCGGACTCCTCGCGGACGGCACCGACGAGGCCCGCGAGCTCGTCGGGAAGCGCCTCGCGCTCCCCGGTGACGCCTGTGAGCGACACGACGTAGACGAATCCGCGCGCGTCGGCCAAGAGGCGCCGGCGACGCTCGGGCGGCGTCGTCGGGGCGACGAAGGGGACCAGCGCCAGGTCGCGATCGACCATGGCGGCCGGGAGATCACGGTCCTCGCCCGGCGGCAGGTCGGGGACGATCGCCCCGGCGGCACCGGCGTCGGCGAGCAGCTCCGCGAAACGCTCGGCGCCCGCCGCGAGCGCCATGTTCGCGTAGACCATCGGCAACACCGGCAGGCGCTCGCCGAGCTCGGAGCAGATCTCGAGGACGTCGGCGAGCGTCGTTCCCGCCTGCAGCGCATCGGTGGCCGCGGCGTGGATCACCGGCCCGTCGGCGAGCGGGTCCGAGTAGGGGACGCCGAGCTCGATCAGGTCCGAGCCCGCGTCGGCGTATGCGTGGGCGACGGCCCGCGACGTATCGAGATCCGGGAAGCCGCCCATGAGGTAGGGCATGAGCGCCGCGCGCCCCTGCTTCCGCGCGGCGGCGAAGGCTGCCTCGATGCGCTCGACGCCGCTCGGCATCGCCATTCAGCCGCCGGCGCCCGCGCCGCGGTCGGCGAGCTTCGCGAGCGCCTCGTCGAGATCCTTGTCGCCGCGCCCGGAAAGCGTCAAAACGTCGAAGGCGTCCGACGGGCCGTCGACCGGGGCCGCTCCGTCGGCGAGCAGCCAGGCGATCGCGTGCGAGGACTCGAGCGCCGGGACGATGCCCTCCAGCCGCGACAGCGTCTGGAAGGCGTCCAGGGCCTGCTCGTCGGTTACCGCCTCGTAGCGGGCTCGGCCGCTGTCACGAAGGTAGGCGTGCTCAGGGCCGACACCGGGATAGTCGAGGCCGGCGGAGACCGAGTGCGCCTCGAGGATCTGCCCCTCCTCGTCGGCGAGCACCGAGGACAGGGCGCCGTGCAGCACGCCCCTGCGGCCGGCGCCGAGCGAGGCGCCGTGGCGACGATCGAGCCCCTCGCCGGCGGCCTCGACCCCGATCAGCTCCACGCCCTGGTCGTCGATGAAGGCGGCGAAGGTCCCGATCGCGTTCGAGCCGCCGCCGACGCAGGCGATCACGCGCTGCGGCAGCCGACCCTCGGCCGCCAGCGCCTGCTCGCGCGCCTCGTCGCCGATCACGCGCTGCAGGTCGCGGACGAGCGCCGGGTAAGGCGCAGGGCCGACGGCGGAGCCGATGATGTAGTGGGTGTCGGCGACGTTGGTCACCCAGTCGCGGATCGCGGCGCTGACGGCCTCCTTCAGGGTTCGTGCGCCGGCTTCGACGGGCTCCACGGTGGCCCCCATCAGCCGCATGCGCTCGACGTTGGGGCGCTGGCGGCGCATGTCCTCGGTGCCCATGTAGACGACGCACTCGAGGCCAAGCAGCGCGCACGCGGTGGCGGTCGCCACCCCGTGCTGGCCGGCGCCGGTCTCAGCGATGATGCGGCCCTTGCCCATGCGCTTGGCGAGCAGCGCCTGTCCGACCGCGTTGTTGATCTTGTGGGCGCCGGTGTGGGTCAGGTCCTCGCGCTTGAGGTAGACGCGCCGGCCGGCGCGCTCCGACAGTCGCGACGCGAGATAGAGCGGGGTCGGGCGGCCGACGAAGTCCCGCAGCAGGCCCTCGAGACGCTCGCGGAAGTCCTCGTCGGCGCGGGCGGCCGCAAAGGCCTCGGTGAGCTCGTCCAGGGCCGGGATCAGGACCTCGGGCACGTAGCGGCCCCCGTAGGGACCGAAGCGTCCCTCGATCCCCGTCGCTGGGACGGGCGGGCGCGCGGGCGTCGAGCTCATGCGGGGCTCGGCTCCTCGGCCAGATGCGCGGCTTCGATGAAGCTGCGGATCAGGTCGTGGTCCTTGATTCCCGGCCTGCCCTCGACCTCGACCCCGCCGGCGACGTCCACGGCCCACGGATTGGAGGCCCGGATCGCCTCACCCACGTTCTCGGGGGTGAGGCCGCCGGCGACGATCGCCGGGACGCCTCCACGCCGTGGCGAGGGACGCCGGCGCACGAGCTCCCAGTCGAAGCTCTCCCCCGTCCCGCCGGGAGTCCGCGGCCGGTAGGCGTCGAAGAGGTGGAAATCGGTCCGGTACGCCTCGGCGCCGCGCACCTCGGCCGCCGAGCGCACGCGGAAGGCCTTGATGACCTTGCAGCCGGTGCGGCGGGCGACCTCGGCGCAGAACGAAGGGCCCTCGTCGCCGTGCAGCTGCACGTAGCCGAGCTGCTCCCGCTCGACGGCGCTCGCGATCGTGCCCAGCGTCGCGTTGACGAAGACGCCGACGACCGCGACCCGCCGCCGCAGCAGCGCCCCGATCTCCTCCGCGGTGTCGGGCTCGATCCGGCGCGGGCTCCGGGGCCAGTGATTGAGGCCGATCGCCCAGGCGCCGGCCTGGACCGCCGCCTCAGCGTCCTCGTACCGGGTGATGCCGCAGATCTTCGTGCGCACGCCTCAAAGATCGCAGATCACGGCGCCCGGACCCGCGTTCCGCGGGTCCGGGCCGACTGGATCGGAACGGTGTCGCCGGCCGGCGTCCAACGGCCGGCGTCCGATCAGCCGCTCGAGGCGGGTCGCTCGCCGAGCTTGATCGTGATCGTGTGGGTCTGGCCGCCGCGATCGACCTGCAGGTCGATGGAGTCACCCGGCTGGTGGTTGTTGATGACCGCGATCAGGTCGTCCATGCCCGTGATCTTCTGGCCGTCGGCCTCGGTGATCACGTCGCCATCGGCGGCCACGTGCTGGCCGTCGATGCCGACCTTCGTGTTGCCGGCCTGCAGGCCGGCCTGCTCGGCCGGGCTACCCTTCTCGACGCTCTGCACCAGCGCGCCCTCCTGGACGTCGAGGTGCAGCGCGCTGGCGATCTGCGGGGTCAGGTCGGTGCCCTTGATCCCGATGTAGGCGTGCTGGGCGCTGCCGTTGTCGATCAGCTGCTGGGCGACCGTCTTGGCCGTGTTGATCGGGACGGCGAAGCCGATGCCGACGTTGCCGTCGCTGCCGCTCGCGGTCGCGATCTGCGAGGTGATCCCGATCACCGAGCCGTCGGCATTGATCAGCGGACCGCCGGAGTTGCCCGGGTTGATCGCCGCGTCGGTCTGGATCACGTTCGAGATCGTGAACCCGTCGGGAGCGCTGATCTCGCGCTGGAGGGCGGAGATGATCCCGGAGGTAACGGTGCGGTCGAGCCCGAACGGGTTGCCGATCGCGACCACCGCGTCGCCGACCTTGAGGTGATCCGAGTCGCCGAAGCTGAGTGGCTGCGCGGTGACCTTCGATGGATCGACCGAGAGCACCGCGACGTCGGTCGACTTGTCGACGCCGACGACCTTGGCCGGCAGCGGTTCCCCGTCCTGACCGAGCTTGACGGTGACCGAGGAGGCCCCGTCCACGACGTGGGCGTTGGTGAGGATGTGCCCGTCCTTGTCGATCAGAAAGCCGGAGCCGGTCGCGGTCCCGCCCTGCTGCGGCATCGGCTGGAACGGCGACGAGGACGGGCTCGCCTTCAGCTGCGACTCGATGTAGGCCACGGAGCCGCCGTCGCGCGCGTAGATCTGGCCTGCGGTGAGCCCGTTGTCGGATGCATTCTCGGTGTGCAGCGGCGGCGAGCCGGCGGCCGCAACGGTAGTCGTCGTCGTTGTTTCGCTCCCGATCAGGCCCACGGCGATCGCGAGCCACCCCAGAAGGCCGACTACGAGACCGCCGGCGAGTCCGGCCGTGAAAGGCCGTGAAAGGAAGTTCTTAGTTCTGCTCATGGCGGCGATCATCGGAGCCGGCGCTAAGCCGTCTCCAAACCGCGCCTGAAAGTCGCCTAAAAAGTGTCCGTTTGCAGGGCGCCCGGCACCAGCCGGCGCGCGCTGCGCTCAGCGATCGTCGAGCAGGTGCTCGCGCGTCAGCTCCTCGTCGCCCGTGAGGTCGCGCACGGCGGCCTCGACGTTGCCGGCCCGCATCAGGTACTCGCCGATCAGGACCGCATCGACGCCGATCTCCTCGAGCTCGTCGAGCTGCTCACGGCTGCCGTAGCCGGACTCGGAGACGATCGTCTTGCCCGCAGGCACGTCGGAGGCGAGCTCCCGGGTGGTCGTGATGTCGACGTGGAAGGTGTCGAGGTTGCGGTTGTTGATGCCGATCACCTCTGCGCCGACCTCGAGCGCGCGCTCGAGGTCCTCCTCGTCGTGGACCTCGACGACGCAGTCGAGGTCGAGCGCGCACGTCTCCTCGTGAAGCAGGCGCAGGTCGTCATCGGCAAGCGCGCCGACGATCAGGAGCACCGCATCGGCTCCGGCGACCGCAGACTCCCAGAGCTGGTAGGGATCGACGACGAAATCCTTGCGCAGGATCGGCAGACCGGACGCGCTGCGAGCCTGTTGGAGATCGCCGAGCGAGCCGCCGAACCGGTGCGGCTCGGTCAACACCGAGAGCGCCGCCGCGCCGCCCTCCTCGTAGGCGTGCACGACCTCAGCGACGGAGGCTTCGGGGCGGATCTCGCCGGCCGAGGGTGAGGCGCGTTTGAACTCGGCGATCAGCGAGAGGCCGGGTCGCACGAGGGCCTCTTTGAACGGGCGCGACCCTCCGCGGGTGCCGAGCCGGGCACGGAGATCGTCGCCCGGCAACTGCGCCTTCCGCTTGGCCACGTCCTCCCTGGTAGTCGCGAGGAGCTGATCCAGTCTGCTCATCGGTCCCTCAGGCTACCGATAGGCGGCGTCGCGGCTGGAACACCGCCTCAACCACCAAGCTCGCCGGTCAGACGGCGCAGTCGCTCGAGCGTCTCGGCGGCGGCGCCGGAGTCGATCGCCCCCGCGGCGCGCTCGACGCCGGCGGCGATGTCCGTCGCCTCGCCCGCGACGTAGATCGCGGCGCCGGCGTTGAGTAGCGCCACGTCGCGCGCCGGGCCCTCCTCGCCGGCGAGGATCGCCTCGATCACGCGGGCGTTCTCGGCCGGCTCGCCTCCCGCCAGGGCCTCGAGCGGCGCCTCCGCCAGGCCGACCTCGTCGGCGCCGATGAACCATTCCTCGGTGTGGCCGTCGCTGACCTCGATCACGCGCGTGACGCCCGAGATCGAGAGCTCGTCCACACCGTCCTCGGCGCTGACGACGAGCGCGTGGTCGCAACCGAGCCCGGCGAGCGCCTCGGCGATCGTCTCCTGGTAGTGGCGGTCGGAGACGCCGAGCAGCTGCCGGGTCGCTCCCGCCGGGTTCGTCAGCGGCCCGAGGAAGTTGAAGATCGTCCGCACCGCGAGCTGCTTCCGGACGGGCACGACGTGCTTCATCGCCGCGTGGTGCGCGGGCGCGAACATGAACCCGAAGCCGCACCCCTCGATCGAGCGCGCGACCTGCTCGGGCCCGAGCTCGATCCGCACGCCGAGCGCTTCGAGCACGTCGGCCGACCCCGACTTGGACGTGCTCGAGCGGTTGCCGTGCTTGGCGACGGAGCATCCCGCGCCGGCCGCGATCAGCGCGGCCGTGGTCGAGATGTTGAAGGTCGAGGGGCCGCCGCCCGTGCCGGCCGTGTCGACGAGCCCGTTGGTGTCGATCTCGACCGGAGCGGCGAGGTTGCGCATCGTGCGCGCGAGCCCGATCAGCTCCGGGACCGTCTCGCCCTTCGCCCGCAGCGCGATCAAGAAGGCGCCGGTCTGGACCGGATCGGCCCGGCCCTCCATGATCTCGGCGAGCACTGCCGAGGCGTGATCGGCAGTCAGGTGCTCCCCGTTGCAGACTGCATCGATGGCGCGGCTGAGGATGTCGTTCGGCATCGCGCTCGGGCAGGCTAGCCGTCGCGGAGGAAATTGGCGAGCAGCTGCTTGCCGTCCGGCGTCAGCACCGACTCGGGGTGGAACTGCACGCCCTCGGCGGGAAGCTCGCGGTGGCGCACCGCCATGACGACGTCGCCGAGATAGGCGCTCCGCTCGAGGACGTCCGGGAGCTCGGCATCGGCGATCAGCGAGTGGTAGCGGCCGGCGCGCAGCGGATTCGGGAGACCGGCGAAGATCGTGCGGCCGTCGTGGACGATCTCGGCGTCCTTGCCGTGGATCGGCTCCCCGACGATGACGCGACCCCCGAAAGCCTCGACCATCGACTGATGGCCGAGACAGACGCCGAGGGTGGGGATCCCCGCCTCGGGGAATCGCCGGGATGCCTGGATCGAGATCCCGGCCTCGGCCGGCGTGCAGGGGCCGGGCGAGATGACGAGTCGGTCGGGCCGGCGCGCGAGCAGCTCCTCGACGGTCGCGCGGTCGTTGCGCACGACGTCGATCTCGCCCCCGAGCTCGCCCAGATACTGGACGAGGTTGTAGGTGAACGAGTCGTAGTTGTCGATCACGAGCACGCGCGGCATCTCGGCTCCAGGTCAGTCCCAATCCGGGTTGGCGACGGCGAGCTCGATCGCGCTGAAGACGGTGCGGGCCTTCTGCAGGGACTCGCGGTACTCGTAGTCGGGCTTGGCGTCGGCGACGGTACCCCCGCCCGCCTGCACGTGGGCGACGCCGTCCTTGACGACGACGGTGCGGATGTGGATCGCGGTGTCGAGATCGCCCGTGAAGCCGAGGTAGCCGATCGCGCCGCCGTAGGAGCAGCGCTTGTGCGGCTCGAGCTCGTCGATGATCTGCATCGCGCGCACCTTCGGAGCTCCTGACAGCGTCCCCGCGGGCAGGCACGAACGCAGCACGTCCATCGCCCCGAGGCCCTCACGCAAGCGGCCCGAGACCTGGCTGACGATGTGGAGCACGTGCGAGTAGGTCTCGACCACCATCAGCTCGTCGACGTTGACGGTGCCGTACTCGCTGACCCGCCCGAGGTCGTTGCGACCGAGGTCGACGAGCATCACGTGCTCGGCCCGCTCCTTGGGATCCGCGAGCAGCCCCTCCGCCGCGCGACGGTCCTCCTCCTCGTCGCTGCCGCGCGGGTAGGTGCCGGCGATCGGCCTCGTCTCCACGCGCCGCCCGGTGACGCGGACGAGGGGCTCCGGCGAGGCGCCCGCGATCTGGAAGTCGCCGAAGTCGAGGAAGTACATGTAGGGGGAGGGGTTGATCGCGCGCAGGCCGCGGTAGATCGAGAAGGGCTCGACCGGGCAGGGAGCGGAGAAGCGCTGGCTCGGCACGACCTGGAAGGCGTCGCCGGCGTGCACGTATTCGACGATCCGGGCGACGTTCGCCTCGAACTGCTCGCGGCTCATGTTGCTGCGGAAGCCGAGCGGCAGCTCCTCGCCGCCCGCGCCGGCGACCCCTGTCTCGTCCCCGGGCGCGGCGTCGGCGGGCCGGCGCTCCGGCACCGGTCGGCGCAGGCACTCGCGCAGCTCGGCGGCGGTGCGGGAAGCGCGCTCGTATGCGGCCTCCAGGCCCTCGCCGTCGTCGACGAAGGCGTTGGCGATGATCGAAACGGTCCGATCGTGGTGGTCGAAGACGACCATCGCCTCGGCGACCATCAGCGCCAGATCCGGGAGTCCCAGCGGATCCGGGTTGGGGTCGCCGAGGGGTTCGACCGTGCGCACCAGGTCGTAGGCGAAGAGCCCGACCGCGCCGCCCGGGAACGGAGGCAGGCCGTCGACCTCAGCCAGGCGATACCGGCCGATGCGCTCGGCTACTGCCCCGTATGGGTCGGCCGCCGCGCGGGTCTCGGTCGGCGGCGCGCCGGCGACGTCGAGCGCCGCCTCTCCCCTCCACTCGCGCAGCTCGCCCTCGCCCCAGCGCAGCATCGCCTGCGGGCGCACACCGATGAACGAGTAGCGGCCCATGCGGCCGCCCTGCTCGGCCGACTCGAGCAGGTAGCAGGGACCCTCGCCGCGAAGCTTCAGGAAGGCGGAGACCGGGGTCTCGGCGTCCTCGACCCACGTGTGGACGAGGGGGATCACGTTCGCGCCCTCCCCCGCGGCCAGCTCCCGGGCCCGCTCGAGCCCGGGAACGAGCTCCGGCGCTGCTGCTGGGCCCCGGGCGCCCACGTCAGCGACGGCGGGAGTTGAGGACGGCGAGCGCGTCGGCGAGCGGAATCCCACGCGAGATCAGGCCCACCTCGAGGTGGTAGAGGACGTCCGCTGCCTCCTCGGCGACGCGCTCGTCGCTCTCGCCCGCGATCGCGCGCGCGACCTCGTCCGCCTCCTCGCGGATCTTGGCTCCGACCCGTTCCGGATCGTCCAGCAGCTCGACCGTGTAGGAACCCGCGGGGCGACGCGCGGCGCGGTCGGCCAGCGTCCGCTCGAGCTCGGGCAGGGCCTCGGCCACGACGGGCCGCGGCTGGCCCGGCTCCGGGGCCGCATCCGGGGCGGGATCGGCGCTGCCCTCGAGGTCACGATAGAAGCAGCTGCGCGCGCCGGTGTGGCAGGCGGGGCCGGCGGGCTCGACGAGCGCGACGATCGCATCGGCGTCGCAGTCGTAACGAAGCTGTACGACCCGCTGCGTGTTGCCCGAGCTCCCCCCCTTGTGCCAGAGCTCGTCCCGCGAGCGGCTCCAGAAGTGCATCTCGCGCGTCGTCAGGGTGCGCTCGAGCGCCTCGTCGTTCATGTAGGCAAGGGTCAGGACCTCGCCGGTGGCGGCGTCCTGCATCACGCACGGCACGAGGCCGTCCTCATCGAAACGCACCGTCTCGAGCGCTGTCATCGCGCGCAGTTTACGGTCGCCGCCCCCGCCCGCCCCGGGCGCCGCGGCCGATGGTCACTCGATCCCGAGCCTGTCGAGCAGACTCTCGTCCCGGCGCCAGCGGGCCCGGACCTTCACCTGCAGGTCGAGGAAGACCCGGGCGCCGAGGTCGCGCTCGATCTCGCGCCTGGCGGCGGTACCGATCGCGCCGATCATGCTCCCGCGCTTGCCGATCAGGATCGCCTTCTGGGAATCGGACTCGGCCCAGATGTCGGCGCGGACCTCGATCAGGCCGTCCGCGCGCTTGCTCACCTCGCTCACCTCGACCTCGACTGCATGCGGGAGCTCCTCGCGCGTCCGGCGCAACACCTGCTCGCGGATCAGCTCAGCGAGGTGGACATCGCTCGCCTGGTCGCTGTGCGCGCCGGCCTCGTACAGCAGCGGACCGGGCGGCATCAGCTCGGCGAGCCGGCTGATCAGCGCGTCGACCCCCGTCCCACGCCGGGCGCTGACCGGGAACACCTCGTCGACGACGTCGAGCTCGGCGGCCGCCGCCAGCACCTCCACGGTCTGGGGCTTGTTGAGTCGGTCGATCTTGTTGACGGCGCAGATCACCGGGGCCGATCCCTGGGCGCCGCCGCGGGCGCCGAGCAGCGTCTCGGCGATGAATCGGTCGCCGGGCCCGACCCCCTGCTCACCGTTGATCACGAGCAGGACGACGTCCGCGTCGGCCAGCTCCTGCTCGACCCGGTGCTGCATGCGCTCGGTCAGCACGTCGCGCGGCTTCTGCACCCCCGGGAGATCGACCAGCACGGTCTGCCAGCTCCCGTCGGGGGCGGTGGCCACGGCCCTGATCGCGCGCCGGGTCGTCTGCGGGCGGTCGGAGACGATCGCGACCTTGCTGCCGACCATGGCGTTCGCGAGCGTCGACTTACCGACGTTGGGACGGCCGGCGAGGCCGATGAACCCGGACCGGCTCATGCCTGCTCCTCCGAACCCATCGGCCTCTCGACAACGTGGCCGAGCTCGTCGAGGACGCGTGCCTGCAGCGCCAGCATCTCGCCGTCGTCGGTCTCGTGGTCGTAGCCGCAGAGATGCAGGACGCCGTGGACCGTGGCCTCGGTCAGATCGGCTGGTGTGCTCGGAGCAGATCACGACGTCGCCGAGCTCGCGCGGGCCGGCCGGGCCGGCACCGGCGCCGTCGATCGGGAACGAGAGCACGTCGGTGGGCTGGTCGCGACCGCGATGGTCGCGGTTGAGCTCGCGGATCCGGTCCTCTTCGACGAGCTCGACCGCGAGGTGGCCGTCGCCGACCCCGGCCGCGGCGAGCGCGGCCGCGACCGCGCGCCGTGCGGCGCCGGCGACGTCCTCGAGGTCGACGGTCAACCGTCGCCCGCGACGCGGCGCTCGCGCGCGGCTCCCGACCAGGCGCCGTAGGCGGCGACGATCCGCTGGACGAGCTGGTGGCGGACGACGTCGCCTCCCGCCGAAGCGGATGAAGCCGACGTCGTCGACCGCGACGAGGATGTCGCTGACGACGACCAGGCCGGAGCGCTGATTCGCGGGCAGGTCGATCTGGGTGACGTCGCCCGTGACGACCATCTTCGAGCCGAAGCCGAGCCGGGTCAGGAACATCTTCATCTGCTCGGGACTCGTGTTCTGGGCCTCGTCGAGGATCACGAAGGCGTCGTTGAGGCTCCTGCCGCGCATGAAGGCCAGCGGCGCCACCTCGATCACTCCGCGCTCGAAGTAGTCGTTGACGCGGTCGGGGTCGAGCATGTCGTAGAGCGCGTCGAAGAGCGGGCGCAGGTAGGGATCGACCTTCGCCTGGAGATCGCCCGGCAGGAAGCCGAGCCGCTCCCCCGCCTCGACCGCGGGACGGGTGAGGATGATGCGGCTCACCTCGCGCGCCTCGAGCGCCGCCACCGCCATCGCCACGGCGAGGAAGGTCTTGCCGGTCCCGGCCGGGCCGATCCCGAAGGTGACCGTCTGCTTGCGGATCGAGTCGACGTAGCGCTTCTGGTTCGGGGTCCGGGGGGCGACCGGGTGCCGCGGTGCCGCCAGACCGCGTCGCCGAGCATCGCCGCGGGCTCGATCCCGTCGTCGATCGCGCCGCCGACGGCGTCGACGGTCCCGGCTCGAGCGTCTCGCCGCGCTCGATCAGCCCGACGAGCTCCTCGACCATCGACTGGCCCTCGGCAAGCGAGCCGTCATCGCCGTCGAGGGTGATCACGTTGCCGCGCAGATAGACGTCGCAGTCGAGCCGGTCCTCGAGCTCGCGCAGGACCGAGTCGCCGGAGCCTGCGAGCTCGGCGGCGACCTCGTTGTCGATCGTCAGCTGCCTACGCGCCAAGCCGCTCCCGGACCGCCGCGCTGACCCGCTTGCCGTCGGCGCGGCCCTTGACCTTCGGCATCACCGCGCCCATCACCTTGCCCATCTCCTGCGGCGATCCGGCGCCGGTCGCTGCGACCGCCTCATCGACGATCTCCGGCGAGCTCGTCGTCGGAGATCTGCTGCGGGCAGATAGGCGTCGATCAGCTCCGCCTCGGCCCGCTCGGCTCCGCCTGCTCGTCGCGGCCGGCCTCGCGGTAGGCCTCGGCGGCCTCGATCCGCCGCTTGCGCTCGCGCGTGAGCACCGCGATCGCGTCGCCGTCGCCCTCCTTGGCGTCCTGCTGGAGGGCGCTGGCGAGCATGCGCAGCGTCCCGACGCGGTCCGCTCGCCGGCCTTCATCGCCTCCCGCGTGTCGGCCTGGATCTGCTCGAGGATCGTCGCTCACCCCGCAATAGCGTACCCGGCGCGGGCGCCGACGGCCCATCCGACGTCGACCCTTCTCGACCTCGCCCGAGCGGCATCTGCAGGAACCGGGTCCCGAGCTCGCGGAAGCTCTCGACGTCGCCGGTGCAGAGGAAGCTGTAGGTGCCCTCGCCGTCGGGCCCGCGCTCTCGAGGCCGTCGCGCTCGAGGATCCGCTGCGCCTCGGCCGCGATCGCATGGCCGGCGGTGACCAGGCGGACGTCCCGGCCGAGGATCCGCTGCAGCATCGGCGCCACCAGCGGGTAGTGGGTGCAGCCGAGGATCAGCGTGTCGACGCCCGGCCTCGCTTCAGCGGAGCGCAGTAGGAGCGGACCGTCTCGACGACGCTCTCGTCGAACGGGAAGCCGCGCTGGATGATCGGCGCCAGGTCCGGGGCCGCGACCTCGGTCACCTCGAGCCCGCGGCCCTGGGCCGCGAGCTCCCGCCGATAGGCGCCGCCGGCGACGGTCGCCGGCGTCGCCATCACGCCGACCCGCCCCTCGGTGCTGATCGCGGCGGCGATCTCGGCCTCCGGGTCGATGACCGTGACCACCTCGACGCCGTGCCGCTCGGCGATCTCCCGGGCCGTGTCTCGGCCCCCGCCGATGTCGCCGAGTTGCAGGCGACGATCAGCAGCTTCGCCCCGCGCTCGAGCAGGAAGCGGTGTTGCGGGCGACGAGCCCGCGGAGGTCGGCGGCCGTCCGGGTGCCGTATGGGAAGTGGGCGCTGTCGCCGAGGTAGACGAAGTCCTCGGCGGGCAGCGAGACCAGGCACTCGTGGAGGACCGTGAGGCCACCGACGCCGGAGTCGAAGACGGCGATCGGGAAGGTCGGCCGTGGGAGCCGGCGGCAAGGCCTACTGGAAGGGCTTGGCGGTCATGACGTAGATCGTGAGGATGACGAAGATCCCCGCCGCTGTGCCGCCGTTCGCGAGCTGTCTGTTGACCGCCTGGTACTCGGCCGAGAGCGTCACCGGACCGTCGCCGGCGGCGGCGATGTCGCGCTCGGCGATCTCCTTCAGGCGCCGGGTGCGCGGCGCGAAGAAGGCTCCTGCCATCGCCCCGAGGATGATCACCGCGACGAAGCCCCAGCTCACGTAGAAGTCGCTGAAGCTCCAGGCGGCGCCGGGGCCGCTGTCGGTGGCCACGAGGTAGATGCCGGCGGCGAGGATGAGCAGGATCATCCCCTGGGTGACCCGGTTCCAGACCATGATTCCGGCCGCGACCACGGGGACGCTTCGCGGGTCCATGCGTTCCGCCGTGGCGGCGAAGACCCCGTAGGCGAACGTGGGCCCGAAGGCGAGCACGACCGCCGTGATATGGACGAAGAGGACGACTTGGTAGAACGTCACCGCGGAGATCATGGTGGCGAATATAGCCGGGTCTGCGGTCTGAGACAGCAGCGCCCCCCAGTCGCCGCCGGCACGGAACTCCACGGGCTCGTAACCCCGGGCCCCGAACGCCGCCTCGACGTCCTCGCGCTCGCGCCCGAGCAGGCCGCTCACGATGATCCGCTCGGGGCCGCCGTCAGCCGCCGCCGGCATCAACCCGGCGACGGAGCGCAGCAGCGGCGCCGTCAGGTTCGCGAGCCAGACGCGGGCCGTCGGCGCGGGCTGCTCGCGCAGGTTCCGGCGCTCGACGGCGATCTCGACGCCGTTCAGCTCGGCGTTCGCAGCGGCGGCTTCGACCGCCGCGGCCTCGTGGTCGCAGGCGAGGACGGGCCCGAAGCCCAGCTTCGCCGCGGCGATCGCGAGCACGCCCGAGCCGGTCCCGAGGTCCGCGAGCGAGCCACGGTCGGTCGCGCCCGCGGCGAGCTCGCCGAGCAGCTCGAGGCTGAGCGAGGTCGTCGCGTGGGCGCCGGTGCCGAAGGCGCGACCGGGGTCGATGACGATGTCGAGTCGCTCCGGTGCCGCTCGCGGCGCCTCCCAGGAGGGGCGCACGACGAGCCACCCGCCGATCTCGACCGGGTCGTGGAAGTCGCGCCAGCGATCGGCCCAGTCGTCGGGAATCTCCGTCGTCTCGACCTCGACCAGCCCGTCGCCGGCCGCGGCCTCGATCTCGGGCAGCTCGGGGATCTCGCCCGGAGGGCCGTAGATCGCGTACTCGACGTAGCCCTCGCCCCGCTCCTCCTCGACACCCCCGGGGACGATCTCGACGAGCTCGGCGAGGACGAGCTCGGCGAGCTCGGGATCGCAGCGCACCGCGAGGCGGATCAACGCCGCCCCGATCGCCGCGGACCGCTCATGCTCAGCGGAAGGCCCGCCGCATGCGCTCGAACAGGCCGGCGCGGGCCGACCGCGGCTCGTTCTCCGGCCCCAGGGAGGCGTCGAGCTGCTCGGCCAGCTCGCGCTGCTCGGCATCGAGCTTGATCGGCGTGACCAGCTTCAGCAGCGCGTACAGATCGCCGCGACCGGGACGCTGCAGGCCGGGCAGCCCGCGCTTGCGGAGCCGGATCGAGTCCCCGTGCTGTGCCCCCGCTTCGACCTCGATCTCCTCCGGGCCCTCGAGCGTCGGGATCTCGATCCTCGCGCCGAGGATCGCGGTCGTCACCGGCAGCTCGACCACCGTCACGAGGTCGCGTCCCTCACGCCTGAAGTCCGGGTGCTCGGCGACCTCGACCTGGACGTAGAGATCGCCGGTGCGAGCGCCGATGTCGCCCTCGTGCCCCGCCCCGGACACGCGGATCCGCTGACCGGACTCGATCCCCGCCGGGATGTCGACGTCGTAGCTCTTCGCGCTCCGCTGCCGGCCCGAGCCCCGGCAGACCTCGCACGGCGTCTCCGCGACCTTGCCGCTGCCGTCACAGCTCGGACAGGCCCCGGCCCGCATCATCTGCCCGAACGGCGTCCGCGTGACCTGTCGCACCTGCCCGGCGCCCCCGCACGTCTCGCAGGTCACGATCGGCGTGCCGGGCTCGGCCCCGTTGCCATTGCACTGCTCGCAGGCGACGACCGCCTCGAAGGTGACCTCGCGGCGCACGCCCTCGAGCACGTCGCCAAGCTCGATCTCGACGGCGACGCCGACATCGCCCCCGCGGGCCGGGCCACGCGCGCCGCCCCCGCCGAAGATGTCGCCGAGGCCCCCCTCCCCGCCGAAGAAGGCGTCGAAGATGTCCTGGAAGCTGCCGAAGCCCTGGGCCGCGGACTGGTAGCCGCCGGTCCGCAGGCCCTCGTGTCCGAAGGCGTCATAGGTGCGGCGTCGCTCGGGATCCGAGAGGATCTCGTAGGCCTCCGCGGCCTCCTTGAAGCGCTCCTCGGCGTCGGGGTCCTCGCTGTTGACGTCGGGATGGAGCTCGCGCGCGAGCCGCCGGAAGGCCTTCTTGATTTCGGCCTCGTCGGCGCTGCGGTCGACGCCGAGGATCTCGTAGGGGTCGCGGTTCGCCATGGGTTCGGCTCAGCCCTCGTAGACGGTCGCGAAGAAACGGCTGAGCTCGGAGGAGGCGGCGCGCACGGAGTCGATCGCCCGCGCGTAGTCCATCCGCAGCGGGCCGACGACGCCGACGGCACCCAGCGCCCTGTAGCCGAGGCCGTAGGGCGCGCCGACGACGCTGACCGAGCGCAACGCCGGCTCCGGGTTCTCGTTGCCGATGCAGAGGAAGACCGACTGCTCGCGCAAGGCCGTCCGCAGCACGCTGAGGACGCTGACACGGGCTTCGAGGGCCTGCACGACGCCATCCGGCTCGGGGATGTCCGCCGCGTGGGTCTCCGAGAGCAGCCGCGCCGTCCCCTCCATGTAGAGCTCCTGCTCGGCGTCGGCGCCGAGGGCGACGATCGCGTCGCCGAGCAGCGCCGCGAACTCCGCCTCGAGCCGGCCCAGCTCCGGGTCGGAGAGCCGCGAGCGGAGCGACCGGGAGCCGAGCGCGGCACCGGCGAGGCGCTCCTGCAGGAAGGAGGACGCCCAGTCGACGAGGCCCGGGTCGAGCGCCTCGTCGAAGGTGAAGACGCGCTTGAAAACCTCGCCATCCGAGGCGATCACGACCAGCGTCAGCACCCGCGGCTGCAGCAGCAGGACCTCGACCCGATGGATCGTCGCCGTGCTCGCCGGCGGTGCGGTCACGAGCGCGAGCAGGTCGTTTGCCTGCGCCAGAGCCGTCGTCGTCTCGCGGAGCGCGTCGGCGACCTCGCTGCGGACTCGGGAGAGCGCCGGCTCGGGGGTCGGTTCATCGCCGGCGGCGGGCAGCGGCGAGCGGCTCACGGCCTCGCTGTTCAGCAGCCGCTCGGCGTAGAGGCGGTAGCCCGCGTCGGTGGGGACGCGTCCGGCGGACGTGTGCGGGTGCGTCAAGTAGCCCTGGCGCTCGAGCGCCGAGAGCTCGCTGCGGACGGTCGAGGGGCCCCACGCGATCTCCCTCGAGGCGGCAATCGCCTTCGAGCCCACGGGCGTGCCGCTGTCGAGGTAGGCCTCGACGGCAAGACGGAGGATGCGCTGTTGGCGCTCGCTGAGCACGGGCCGGATTGTAGGAAGGCGGGCGATTTCGCCTAGCCGATGCGCCCGGCGATGCCGTACAGCAGCGCGAGCGCGACGGCGATCATCACCATCGCGCCGAACGAGAACAGCCAGCGGCGGCGGAACACGTACATCAGACCCGGGATCAGAGCCAGGATCGCGACCACGCCGGCGCCGATGGAGAGCGCGGTCTGCGCCGCGCGCCTGACCTTCGAGCCGTCGAAGCAGTCACCGTTGCGCGGCTGTGCGAGGCCGGCGTTGACGTCCTTGCAGGTCGGCGTCTGGGCGATGTCGACGCCGGCGACGACGAAGACGACGCCGAGGAAGACGATCACGAGCGTCGCGATCGCGACCCCGACGCGCCCCGCCATATGGCTAGCCCTCCCGCTTGATCTGCGAGCCGCCCGTGATCGTCTCGGTACCGTCGTCGGCAAAGCGCACGAGGGCCTTGTTGCCGCCGTCGTAGTCGGGGGCCCAGAGCAGCATCGTCGCCTCGCGCCGCTCCTCGGCGTCGGGCGGCCCGACCGAGACGGGCTCCGCGGAGGGCTCGTCGAGGCCACGCCAGAGGCGGATGAAGGGATTCTCCTCCCACTCGGCGCCGATCGTCGTCGGCTGCCGGTGGCCGGGATGGACTCGGACGGAGCCGTCGAGCTTCATCAGCTTCTCCATCACCGACTCCTTGAGATCGTCGAGGCCGGTCGCCCCGGGGGCGCCCGTTCCGCCGCAGGTGCCCTTGAAGAGGACGTCGGCGGTGAGGCAATCGGAGTCGCACACGAGCAGCGCCAGATGGTCGGCGCAGTGGCCCGGCGTGTGGATCGCCTTGATCTCGAGACCGCCGGAGCTGATGACGTCGCCGTCGCCGTAGACGTCGGTGACGGCGGGAACCTCCTGCTTGGTCAGCTCGTGGCCCCAGATGCCGACGCCGAACCTCTGCGCGAGCTCCTCGCAGCCGACCACGTGGTCGTAGTGGTGGTGGGTGAGCAGCAGGTGGGTGATCTCGATCCCCTCGCGCTCGGCGAACTCGGCGAGCGGGTCGGTGGCGCCGTTCGAGTCGACGAGGACGCCCTTTCCGGTCCGCGGGTCGGCGAGCAGGTAGGCGTTCGAGAGGAAGTTCGCCTCCTCGGCGCGGATGATCGTCGGCGTCTGCATCTGGCTCCTTCCGTCGTGGCGTCGGGCAGGTCAGCTGAACTCGATGACGCTGCGGATCCCGTCCTGGGCCTCCATCAGCTCGAAGCCGCGATTGACCTCGTCGAGGGTGATCCGGTGCGAGATGAAGGGATCGACGTCGATCTCCCCCTGCATGTAGAGGTCGACCAGCTTCGGCACCCCGTCGCGGCCCTTGACCCCTCCGAAGGAGGAGCCGGCGACGCGCCGTCCGGTGATCAGAAGGCGCGGGACGATGTCGAGCGTCTCGCCCTTGCCCGCCACCCCGGCGACCGTGCACTGGCCCCAGGCCATGCGGGCGGCTTCGACTGCCTGCTGCATGACCTTGACGTTGCCCGTCGCCTCGAAGGTGTAATCGGCGCCGAAGCCGTCCGTCTCGGCGAGGATCGTCTCGACTGCCTCGGGGCCGCCTTTCATCACCTCGGTCGCGCCCTGTCCCCGCGCGAGCTCGAGCCGGTCGTCGGAGAGATCGACGCAGATGATCCGCTCCGCGCCCTGGAGGCGACAGCCGGCGACGGCTCCGAGGCCGACCATGCCGGCCCCGAAGACGACGCAGGTCGAGCCCTCCCGCACCTTCGCCGTGTTCATCGCCGCCCCGAGGCCGGTCGACAGGCCGCATGCGAACAGGCAGGCGCGGTCGAGCGGCGCCTCCGGGTCGACCTTGGCGAGGGCGATCTCGGGCATCACGGTGTACTCGGCGAAGGTCGACGTGCCCATGAAGTGCCGGATGTCCTCGTCCCCCCTGTGCAGGCGCGTGGTCCCGTCCGGGAGGTAGCCCTTGTTCTGCTGCTCGCGGATCGCCAGGCAGAGGTTGGTGCGCTCGTCGCGGCAATGGACGCACTCGCCGCACTGCGGTGAGAAGAGCGTGACGACGTGGTCGCCCTCGCTCAGCGAGCTGACCTGCTCGCCGACCTTCTCGACCACCCCGGCGCCCTCGTGACCCAGCACCGTCGGCGCGTAGCCGGATGGATCGACCCCGGAGGCCGTGTACAGGTCGGTGTGACAGACGCCGCAGGCGACGAGCCGGACCAGCACCTCGTCGGGCCCCGGATCGCGCAGCTCGACCTCCTGGACGACCAGCGGCTCGGCGAACTCCTCCAGAACCGCAGCGCGCATCTTCATCGGCCTTCTCCTCCTGCTCGGGGTGACGGAGCCGATCCTACGGAAGCGGCCCGAAGGGCGGCGATCGGCGTCCGCCGTCAGCGGCGGCGGGCCTTCTTGCCGGAACTTGACTACACCCATAGGCTGCGCCCATGCTGATTTCAACGATGAACGACCTGCCCGGCTACGAGATCGAGGAGGTGTACGGGGAGGTCTTCGGCCTCACCGTCCGCTCGCGCAACCTCGGCTCGCAGATGGGCGCCGGACTGAAGTCCCTCGTCGGCGGCGAGCTCAAGGGGATGACCAAGATGCTCGCCGAGGGCCGCTCGCACGCGACCGACCGCCTGATCGAGGAGGCGGAGTCGAAGGGGGCGAACGCGATCATCGCGTTCCGCTTCGACACCTCCGAGCTCGGCTCGACCTGGACCGAGATCTGCGCCTACGGGACGGCGGTCAAGGCAAGGAAGGCCTGACGCCCGGAGGACTCCGGGCTCAGGTGGTCGGCGTCGGGACGTCGACCTTGCTCGCGGTGACCTCGCCCAGCTCCGCGGCGTTCTCAGCGATCCAGCGATCCATGCGCTGCCACTGCGAGTAGAGCCACTCGGTCCGGCCGCGCTCGTCGGACGGGATCTCGTCCGCCGGAACCCGCCACATTCGCATCCGGATCGTCCGGCCGACGAGCCCGCCCGCCCAGATGTCGCTGATGTGCTCGAAGCCGTCGAAGCCGACGTGGGCAAAGAAGACGACGTCCATGCCGGCGCCTGACTCGAGCAGCGCCAGCGGGCCGCCGAGACGCGGCGGCAGCAGGTTCACGAGCGGCTCGGCGAGATCCGCCACCTCGGGATTGCGCTCTCGCACGATCTCCTTCGCCCGCGCGATCTTCTTCGCCGTCGCACGGGTCCCCTCGGGATAGATCAGGACCGCCTCGTCGCCACCGACCTCCTCGGTCAGCCGCCGCATCGAGGCCAGCTCGCGCTCGGGATCCTTGGAGACCCGCTCCAAGAACTGCGTCGGGATCCAGCGCCCGCCGATGTCGAGCAGCGAGAGGTTTTCGAGCTCGCGCTTGACGACGTAGCGGATCCCCATCCCGTTCGGACCGGCGATGACGGTGTCCGGGAGCAGGTTGTCGATGATGCTCGCGTGGCGAATCATGATCAGGTAGCGCCCCGGCAGCGTCTCGTCGCGACCCTCGATCTGGAAGTCCATCCCCATCAGGATCCGGGCGGCGCCGAGGATCGACCCGGCCCAGTGCGGGCGGAGCCAGTACACGCCCCGGCGCCGCAGCATCGAGCCGGCGCCGAACGGCCCGCCGGTGATCAACCAGAGGCCGAGCAGGAACGCGTAGCACCAGACCTCGGTAAAGAGGAAGAACCAGAGCACCCCGACGAGGCGGACCGCGACCATCGGTTTGCCGGTGCGCAGCTTCGCGACCACGTCGACGATCACCGCCACGACCACCAGGACCGGCAGCAGCGCCGTGGCGAGGACGAATCCGATCAGCTCGAGCGCGACCCCGCGCGTGCGGCGCACCAGGCGCTGGGAGGTAGTCCCGGCGGCCGGCAGCAGCGGGCCGGCCCCGATATCACCGAGGCGCATGCCGCGAGCGTAGATGATCGGGGCGAGGAGTACGTTTGGATGATCAGGAGGCGGATCGAGGAGGAGAGATGGATCCCGAGATGACCTACGAGCGTGCCTGCGCCGAGCACAGCTGGCACGTACCCGAGCGCTACAACATCGCCGCCGACGTCTGCGACAAGCACCCGCCGGAGAAGCTGGCGATGATCTGGGAGCGCTACGACGGCGAGCGCCGCGAGCTCGACTGGGGCGAGCTGCAGGAGCTCTCGAACCGCGCGGCCAACCTGCTCGCCGGGCTAGGCGTCGGCAAGGGAGATCGAGTGGCCGTCGTCCTCCCCCCGACGCCTGAGGCGGCTGCGATCTTCTTCGGGACCTGGAAGCTCGGCGCGATCCTGCTCTCGATGTCGGTGCTGTACGGGGACGAGGGCATCGGGCACCGGCTCCGCGACTCCGAGCCGAGGGTGCTCGTCACCGATGCCGAAAACGTCGAGCGCTTCGACGCGAGCCTCGTCGACGAGCTCGTCGTCCTCGACCGCGAGCTGCTCGCCGGAGCCGCGGCCGACCCCGTCGAGGCCGACACGGCCGCCGACGACCCCGCTCAGCTCTACTACACGTCGGGCACCACGGGGATGGCGAAGGGCATCGTCCACGCCCACCGCTACATCCTCGCCCACGAGGAGTTCGTCTACTGCCACGACGTCGGGGACACCGAGCGCTTCCACGGCATGGGCGAGTGGGCCTGGGCGGCGGGTATCTCCCCCCTGCTCGGCCCGTGGCGGCTGGGCGCGGTGCAGTGCGTCTTCCAGCGCCGGGGCGGCTTCGACCCGGCCGAGCAGCTCGACTTCCTGAGCCGCAACGAGGTCGCGAACGTGTTCACGACGCCGACGGCGATGCGGGCGATGATGGCGATCGACGACGCCGGGCGGAAGTACCCGCTGCCCCAACTCCGCAATGTCTGCTCCGCCGGCGAGCCGCTCAACCCGGAGGCGATCAAGTGGTTCCGCGAGCAGTACGGGATCACGGTCCTCGACTACTACGGGCTGACCGAGTCCTACCCGCTGTGCGCGAACTTTCCCTTCATGGAGGTCCGCGAGGGCTCCATGGGCCGGCCCATGCCGGGCTGGGACGTGCAGATCCTCGACGAGGACGAGAACCCGGTCGCGCAGGGCGAGCGCGGCGAGATCTGCCTGCGGGCGCGCTCGAACCCCCACTACCCGCTCGGCTACTGGCGACTGCCCGAGGCCGGCGAGGAGACCTTCGGCGGGGAGTGGTTCCACTCCAAGGACGCGGCGACGATGGACTCCGACGGCTACGTCTGGTACGCCGGCCGCGCCGACGACGTGATCATCGCCGCCGGCTACCGGATCGGACCCTTCGAGGTCGAGTCCGCCTGCATCGAGCACGAGGCGGTGCGCGAGGCGGCCGCCGTGGCGAGCCCGGACGAGATCAAAGGCAACGTCGTCAAGGCCTTCATCGTGCTCGCCGACGGCTTCGAGCCCTCGGACGAGCTCGCGGACGAGATCAAGGGGTTCGTGCGCGGTCGCCTCTCCGCCTACGCCTACCCGCGGCGCGTCGAGTTCGTGGACGAGCTGCCGAAGACGCTGACGGGGAAGATCCGCCGGATCGAGCTGCGCGAGGCCGAGCGCGAGCGAGCGGGCGCGACGGGCTGAGCCCAGGCCGCCGCGGTCACTCCTCGGCCGAGCGCTCGATCGACTCCAGCCCCTGCGGGCGCCCGGCGCGGACCCAGCGCCAGTAGAGGCCCGCGGCGACGAGCAGGGCCCCGGTGAGCGAGATCAGCGGGTAGCCGCGGAGCAGGTTGACGATCAGCGTGAACGCGACGATCACGGCCGCGAGCAGGTTGAAACCCGCGAGCATGACGCTGCCTCGCCGGTAGGTGAACTTGACCATCGCCAGCAGCCCGGCGAGGAAGCTGACGAAGACAGCGACCGCGTAGACGAGCACGAGCTCCTGCTCCTGGCCCGAGGAGACGAGCAGGATCACGGCTGCGATCAGCGCGTAGACGAGCACCGACCACACCGGCGTGTGGTGATGGTTGGTGCGCCCGAGGCGGGCCGGCAGCAGGCTCGCCTCGCCGGCGCGGCTCAGCGCCCGCAGCAGCCCCGGCCCGGCCTGGAAGGAGGAGCTGGCCGCGGCGAGCAGGAGCAACCCGCTGGCGATCTGAAAGGCGCCGAAGACGCCGCCGTCGCCGACCGCCGCCCGGGCGAGGTTCGCGATCTGGGTCTGGTCGGTACCGGGGATACCGACGTGCAGGTGGACGGCGAGCACGGTCAGCCCCATCGTCAGCGTGCCCACGACGAGGATCGTCGCCAGCAGCGTCCCCTGGCCGAAGCGCCTCTTGCCGTCGTCCCCGAGCTGGCCGAGCTGAGCGATCGACGTCGCCGGAGCCTCCGTCCCCGTCGCCAGCGCCATCGCCACCGGGAAGGCGAGGATGACCGCGACCAGCGCCGGCGAAGCCGAGCCCGTCAGCGGCGCCACGCCGTGGGTGATCTCGGGCCCGGTGAAGCCGGCGAAGAGGACCACGGCGCCCATCGCCACGAACGAGACGGTCATGACCGCGAACAGCAGCCGTCCGCCGTGACCGAACCAGGTCAGCCCGGCGACGGCGACCAGGAGGAGGAGCGCGAGCGGGATCCGCAGCGGCGCCAGCTCCGGCACGAAGGAGATCACGGCACTGCCCGCGGCCGCGATCGAGATCGCGATCGTGAGCGCGAAGTCGACGATGAGGGCGCCGATCGGCAGAAAGGACCAGGCCTCGCCGAACGCCTCGCCCGCGGCCTCGGGGGCACCGCCGCCCTGCGGATAGGCGGCCACCAGCTGCGAGTAGTTGAGGGTGACGAGCCCGATGATTCCGATCACCAGCCCCATCGTGGGGACGAGCAGCTCGAGGTGGCCGTTGAGGGCCCGCAGCGCGGCCTCGATCGCGTAGGCGACCGAGGAGACCGGGTCCGCCATCACCGCGAAGGCGAAGGCGAAGAAGAGGACGGGCTTGGCGGAGAGGCGGCGGCGCGCGCCGCGGAGGGCTGTCGGAAGGGATGCCATGATCGGACTTGCCGACCCGGCTTCCCGGCACACCGCGGTGCAAGTTATCACCGCGCGCTAATCGTCGATCTGGAGCACCGCCAGGAACGCTTCCTGGGGCACCTCGACCTTCCCGACCTGCTTCATCCGCTTCTTGCCCTTCTTCTGCTTGTCGAGGAGCTTGTTCTTGCGGGTCACGTCACCGCCGTAGAGCTTCGCGGTGACGTCCTTGCGCAGCGCCTTCACGGTCTCGCGGGCGAGGATGCGCGAGCCGACCGCCGCCTGGACGGGGACGTCGTAGAGCTGCCTCGGAATCGTCTTGCGGAGGCGCCCGACGAGGTTCTTGCCCGCCTCGTAGGCGTTGTCGCGATGGACGATCATCGAGAGCGCGTCGACGGTGTCGCCGGCGAGCAGCACGTCGAGCTTGACGAGGTCCGAGGCACGCCGCTCGATCGGCTCGTAGTCGAGCGAGGCGTAACCCTTGGTCGACGACTTGAGCTGGTCGAAGAAGTCGAGCACGATCTCGCCAAGCGGCAGGTCGTAGCGCAGCTGCACGCGCTCGGGGCTCAGGTAGTGCATGTCGACGTGTGTGCCCCGCCGCTTCTGGCACAGCTCCATGACGGGGCCGACGTACTCGCTCGGGGTGATCACCGAGGCTCGGATGTAAGGCTCGTACACGGCCTCGATCACGCCGGGGTCCGGCATCTCGGTTGGGCTGTGCACCTCGGTCTCGGTGCCGTCCGTGCGGACGACCCAGTAGCGGACGTTGGGCGTCGTCGCCAGCAGATCGAGGTCGTACTCGCGCTCGAGCCGCTCGCGGACGATGTCCATGTGCAGCAGGCCGAGGAAGCCGCAGCGGAAGCCGAAGCCGAGCGCGTCCGAGGTCTCGGGTTCCCAGGAGAGCGCGGCGTCGTTGAGCGAGAGCTTCTCGAGCGCCTCGCGCAGATCCTCGTAGCGATCCGTCTCGATCGGGAAGAGGCCGCAGAAGACGACCGGCTGCACCTCGCGGTAGCCGGGCAACGCCTCGGTCGCGGGGTTCTCGCCCGCGGTCAGGGTGTCGCCGACGCGGAGCTTGGCGACGTCCTTGAGGCCGGTGATCGCGTAGCCGACCTCGCCGGCCTCCATCTCCGGCGCGGCCGTCATCTGCGGACGGAAGAAGCCGATCTCGTCGAGGCTCGCCTCGGTGCCGGCCTGCATCGCGCGGATCGGCTCGCCCTTGCGGAAGCGGCCGTCCATCATCCGGACGTAGGCGACGACGCCCCGGTACTGATCGAACTCGGAGTCGAAGATCAAAGCTCGCGGCGGCGCCTCGGGGTCACCGCCAGGCGGCGGCACGCGCGCGACGATCGCTTCCAGCACCTCGTCCACGCCGAAGCCGGTCTTGGCGGAGATGTGGATCGCATCCTCGGGGTCGGTCCCGAGCAGGTCGGCGATCTCGGCGGCGACGCGCTCGGGTTCGGCACCCGGCAGATCCACCTTGTTCAGGACCGGGATCAGCTCGAGCCCGGCCTCGACCGCTGCGTAGGTGTTGGCGACGGTCTGGGCCTCGACCCCCTGCGCGGCGTCGACGACGAGCAGCGCTCCCTCGCACGCGGCGAGCGAGCGCGAGACCTCATAGGAGAAGTCGACGTGGCCGGGGGTATCGATCAGGTGCAGGTGATAGGCCTGCCCGTCCTGGGCGGTGTAGTCCACACGCACCGCCTGCGCCTTGATCGTGATCCCGCGCTCGCGTTCGAGGTCCATCGAATCGAGCACCTGGGCGCGCATCTCACGCTCCGTGATCGCACCCGTCATCTCGAGGATGCGGTCGGCGAGCGTCGACTTGCCGTGGTCGATGTGGGCGATGATCGAGAAGTTCCGGATGTTCTGCATGGGAGAGCGCCGCGTCCGGGTGGGCGGGCACGGCGAGAGCAGCGTAGAGCCTGGGACTCAGCGCCTGACGACGGCGAGCACCTGGCGCGCCTCGGGCACGCGCAGCGCGAGCACGGTCCCCATGTAGGCGGCGGCGCCCAGCCCCAGCCCGATCCCGAGCGAGATGATCTGGGCGATCAGCGACTCCCCGAGCGCCGAGTGCAGCCCGCTCCAGACGAGCCAGGCGACGCCGGCCAGCACGATGGAGCCGATCGCGATCCGGACCGCGCCGTCGATCAGGCTCGGGATCTCGATCCCGCCGAGCTGGCGGCGGAGGATGACCATCTGGGCGCCAACGCTTGCCGTCGTCGCGATCGCGGTGGCAGCGACGATGCCGCCGACGCCGAACGGGTGGAAGAAGGCGGCCGAGAAGACGGTGGTGACGAGCAGGTTCAGGCCCGAGATCGCGGTCGGCACCCACGGGCGCTGGAGGCTGAAGAAGGTGCGTGTCATCAGCAGGAAGAGGCCGTTCGCGGGCAGCGAGAACGCGAACCAGAAGAGCGCGGTCGAGACCAGATCGGTATCGGCGGGGCTGAAGTCGCCGCGCTGGTAGACGAGCTGGATCATCGGGTGCGAGAGCACAAGGATCGCGGCCGCGGCCGGCATCAGCACGAGCAGGATGATGCGCATCCCGTTCGCCATCGTCGAGCGCAAATCATCGTAGGCGCGGCGGGCGGCGAAGCGGGAGAGCGTCGGGAAGACCACCGTCGACACCGCGACGGAGAAAACTCCCTGGGGCAGCATGTAGATGCGGAACGCCTTGTCGATCGCCGCCGGGGCGTCGTCGTGAAGGCCCGGGACGAGCGATCCGAAGATCGAGTTGATCGCGAGGTTGAAGTTGATCAGCCCGAGGCTGATCGTCACGGGCAGCATCAGCAGCAGCACCCGCCTGAGCAACGCCGAGTCCCAGTCGAAGACCCACCAGAGCCTGAAGGGCGTGTTGCGGAGGTCGTAGGCGACCATCGCCAGCTGCAGCGCGGTGCCGACGACGACGCCGATCGCGTACGCGTAGATCTGCTTGCCCTGCGGGAACGCCGGCGCCAGGCCGACGAGCACGACGATGATCGCGACGTTCCAGAAGAACGGCGCGATCGCGAAGACGCCGAAGCGGTTGTAGCTGTTGAGGACGCCGACGACGACGCCCGAGACGCCGAGCATGACCAGGATCGGAAAGAGCACACGCGAGAGCCCCACCGACAGGTCGCTCGCATGCTGGTGCAGACCCGGCCCGAAGATCGGCATGATCACCGGCGCGAGCAGGATGAAGAAGCCCGTGATCAGCCCGAGCACGAGCAGAGCGCCGAAGATCAGCGTCGAGGCCAGGCGGTAGGCCTCGGCCTTGTTGCCCTTCTCGAGCTGCTCGGTGAAGACGGGAACGAAGGCGCCCTGAAGGGCCGCGTCCGCGAAGAGGGAGCGGACCAGGTTCGGGACCATGAAGGCGATCGTGAACGCGGACATCGCGCCGCTGACGCCGAAGTAGGAGGCGGCGAAGATCTCGCGGATCAGCCCGGCGACGCGGGAGAGCCCCGTCGCGATCGAGAAGAAGGCCGTCGAGCGACCGAGGCGACCTGCCTCGACGTCGCCCTCGGGACCCTGTTCCTGGGCCGTCTCGAAGGCCACGTCCGTGTCGGGTCCGTAGCCCTCGGGCGCGTATGTCTGCTCTCGCACGCTCATCCGGGCCCCGAATGTCTAAAGTACGCCGCCGCAAATGGCCAACATCGCGTCACAGAAGAAGCGAATCCTTCGCACCGAGCGTGAGCGGCAGGAGAACCGCCGCCTGACGAGCGTCGTCAAGACGCGCTTCCGCAAGCTCGAGTCCGCGGTCGAGTCCGGCAACGCCGAGGAGATTTCCACGGCCCACCGGGAGCTCGTCTCGCAGATCGACAAGTCGGTCCAGAAGGGCGCCATGCATGCCAATACCGGTGCTCGCAAGAAGCAGCGCGCAGCCAGGATCGCTGCGGCGCAGGACCGCGCCTGACGGCGTCGCCTTCGTGGGGCCCGTGGTGCTGCCACTGTGCCCCACTCGGCTCCTTGTCAGCCACGCTCCTGCACTCGCATCGACCCTGGCTGATTCGCTGATCATCCGCCCGCCGCTCTGCGGACGGCGAGGGTGAGCGCCACGCGCTCGGGGTAATCGGAGCCGCCGCGGGTCCACCACTCGAGATCGGCGATCGTGCCGATCGCCTCCGAGAGCTCCGCCGGGGCGACGCCGTGCACCGAGCGGACGAGCATCTTTGCCGCGTACGGGGACATCGGCAGCGAGGACTCGACCTCGCGCGCCGGGCGCCCGGCGTCGAGCCCGGCAGTGGCCGCGTGCGCGTTGCGCAGCCGCGAGGCGATGCCGTAGATCATCGGCGTCACCGCCTCGCCCTGTTCGACGAGCGCGTCGGCCGCCTCGACGGAGGCGGCGGGGTCGCGGCTGACGATCGCGTCACCGAGCGTCCAACCCGCGCGCTCGGAGGTGTCCGCGGTCAGCTCCTCGATCTCGTCGGTGCCGAGGGAGACGCCGGGCTCGGCCCAGGTCGCGATCCGGTCGAGCTCGGTCGACAGCCGCGCCGTGCTCTCGCCGACGCGCTGCACGAGGACGCGGGCAGCGCTCGGATGCAGCTTCAGCCCGCGGCGCCCGGCCGCGTCGACGACCCAGGCCGGGAGCTCTCGCTTACGCGGCGCCTGGTAGTCGAGGACCTCTCCCCCGGCCTTCTCGACCGCCGCCCCGAGCCCCTTCGGGGCGCCGCCGCGCGCGACGAGGACGACCGTCGTTTCCTCGGGAATCTCGGCCAGCGCCTCGGCCAGGCGGGAGACCTGCGTCGAGCGCCAGCGCTCGACGCCGTCGGCGAGCAGGTAGCGGCGACCGCTCATCAGCGACATCGTCGGCAGGGCCGCGATCAGCGCGTCGACGTCGGGGGCGGCCGCGCCGGCTCCCTCGAAGACCTCGAGCGCCCCGGGGCCGCCCTCGCGCTCCGCTCGCCCGCGGAGCCGGCTCAGGGCGGCGCCGAGCTTGGCCGCGTCGTCGCCGGAGATCAGGTACGCCGGCTTCATCGGAGGTTGCTCAGCCACGCCGCGAGTGTAGATGGCGGCGCCGCGGCTTCCGGCCGGCGGCGCCGTCAGAGACCGGCGCAGCCTGGGCGGGCGCCGTCGATGCCGTGCTCGGCGAAGGCCCGCAGGCCGCCGGCCCCGACCTCGACGCCGACGTCGCCGTCGAGATCGGTGCGCAGCGCGCAGACCCCATGGGCGGCGAGCGTGGTGAGCGTGTCCGCGTCGGGGTGCCCGTAGTCGTTGTCGAGGCCGACCGAGATCAGCGCGAGGCGCGGTCCCGAGCGCTCGAGCAGCTGCTCGAGCCCCGTGTCGCTGCTGCCGTGATGGGCCACCTTGAGGACGTCGAAAGGCCCGGGCTCGAGGCCGCTCGCCTCCTGCTCGGCATCGCCGGTGAGCAGCGCGCTCCAGGGGCCGAAGTGGGCCTCGACGACGAGCGAGGAGGCGTTCGGATCGGGGTCCGAGGGGACGACGCCGGCCGGTGGGTAGAGGACGTCGAGGCGCAGCCGGCCCTGGCGCAGGACGCTGCCGGTGCCGACCCGCACGACCGGAATCGAGTCGCTGCGCGCCTCCGCCGCCGCGACCGGCACCGGGCGGCCGAGCACGAGGCGGCGCACGGGGACCGAGTCGACGAGGCTCCCGAAGCCGCCGTAGTGGTCGAGGTGCGGGTGGGTGATCAGGACCGTGTCGACGCGGTCGACGCCGAGTCCGCGGAGGGTCGCGACGAGCCCCGCTCCGGGGGGGCCGGTATCGATGAGCAGCGGCTGGCGGGCGGGCTGCTGGAGCAGGATCGCGTCGCCCTGCCCCACGTCCAGGGCCGTGATCCGCAGGCGCCCGCGGATGGGCGGCGAGGCGCGCCAGCCGTCGCCGGCGTGCCCGGGCAGCAGCAGGAGCAGCAGCCCGGCCGCGGCGGCGACGAGAGTCAGCCGGAGGCGGCGCGAGCGCGCCAGGGTGCCGGCACGGCGGCGCTCGAGCGCGCCGAGCAGCGGCGGCATTCCCGCGCCGAGGGCCGCGTAGAGGCCGATCGTCGCCGCAACCCCGGGCTTCGACACCGGCAGACTCGACCAGGCCGGTGCCGAGCCGACGCGGGCGACGGCGGCGATGTAGTCGAGCAAGGGGCCGCTGAGGTGCGCCAGGGGCTCCGTCGGCAGGGCCGGGACCTGGCCGAGCGCGGCCGCCACCATCCCGAGCCACATCACCGGCGCTACGGCCGGCGCGACCGCGAGGTTGGCCGGCAGCGAGACCACCGAGAACGTGCCGAAGGTGTGCGCGATCAAAGGCGCCGTCGCGAGCGTGGCGGCGGCGGTGATCCCGGCCGCCTCGGCCACCGGGCGCGCGAGCCGGGCGCGGAGCCGGCGCCGCCGGCCGGCGGCGCCCGATGTTCCCGCGAGCCGCTCGGCGAGCAGCGTCGCGAGCCGCCGCGCCCAGAGCGCGATCCCGATCACCGCGGCGAAGCTGAGCTGCCAGCCGACGTCGGTCGCGGCGAGGGGGTTCAGGAGCAGGGTGAGCGCCGCAGCCGCGAGCACCGCCCAGGCCCGGTCGGCGGCGCGGCCGAGGAGTCCGGCGACGATTGCCGCCACCCCCATCACGGCGGCACGCTGGATCGAGGGCCCGCCACCGGCGATCGGCACGTAGACCGCGATCGCGAGCACGATGCACAGCAGCCGCACCCGCGGCGGCAGGCCGAGCGCGGCCAGCAGGACGCCCGCGAGCACCGCGAGCAGCATCACGTTCTGGCCGCTGACGGCCAGCAGATGCGCGAGCCCGGAGCGGCGGAAGGTGTCGCGGACGATCGGGGCGATCGACTCGTCCTGGCCGAGCACGAAGCCGCGGGCGAGCGACGCCTGCCCCGCATCGAGCCCGGCGCCGATCCCGGCGTCCGCGCGCTCGCGGGCGAGATCGAGCGTGCCCGCCAGGCCGTCCCGCCCGCCGGGCAGCCTGCGGACGCCGTGCGCGTGCAGCTCCTCTCGCCAGCCGCGGCGACGGGCGAGGTCGGCGAGCCACGGCTCGACGGCCCGCAGGAGCCCCGTCACGGCGACGCGCGAGCCGATCGGGAGGCTGCCGACCGGACGATCGACGGCGACGCCGACGCGGCCCTGAGGCGTCTGCAGCGTGAAGCGGGTGGCGCCGGCGAGCTCGCGCGGGGCGTCGACCGCGAAGCCCACAGCGTGTACGCGCTCGCCCTCCGGCCCGGCGAGGGCGCGGCCGTCGAGCGCCCGCAGGCGCCAATCGCCGACGCCGAGACCGGCGAAGAGCGCGAGCGCGCAGGTCGCGACCAGCGGCAGTGGCGCGAGGCCACCGCGACGGTGGAGGAGCATCAGCCCCGCCGCGACCCCGGCCAGCGCCAGCGGCCAGCCCGCCGGGAGCGTCAGCGCCGGCGCGAGCGCGAGACCGATCGCCAGGCAGCCGAGCAGCGCGTGGCGCCACAGCGGCGCCGCCCTCATGGCTGCAGGCTCTGACCCAGGCTCGCGATCGTCGCCGGGCCGATGCCGGGGATCTCGTCGAGCTGATCGAGCGAGGCGATGCCGCCGTGACTGTCGCGGTACTCGATGATGTCCGCGGCGGTCACCGGCCCGATCCCGTCGATCGACTCGAGATCGGCCTCGGTGGCCGAGCCCAGGCTGATGGGGCCGGCGTCCCCGCCGGCGGACGCCGTGGCGCCGCCGGAGTCAGTGGAGGACGTGCCCGGGCCGGCGCCCGGCTTCGGCGCAGCGGGCACGACGACCTGCTGGCCGTCGTCGAGCCGCGCCGCGAGGTTGATCGCGTCCGGGTTCGCGGACGGCCGCGCGCCGCCCGCGCGCTCGACGGCGTCGGTCACGCGCGAGCCGACCTCGAGCTCGTAGACGCCGGGCCTGCGGACGGCGCCGGCAACGTCGACGACCAACTTGCCCCCGGCGCCGGTTCCCCCTCCCACCGGCGCCGAGGCGACGCTGACGCCGCCGGCGGGGCCCGCGCTGGCGCCAGCCGCAGGCCCGCTGAGCGCCTTCAGCCCGAGGAGAACGAGGACGACGCCGAGCCCCGCGTAAACGGCGATCTGCAGATGTCGCGGCAGGCCCACGCGAGCAGGGTGACGCGACGCCGCACACGTGTTGGCCGCGCCGGGTGCCGAGTCAGTGCCGAGTCACGCATTGGGGAGTGTCAACAGGTGGCCGTCGGCATTGGGGCCGCTAGTAGCCGCCCATCAGGTTCATCTCGTGCTGGAACGTGCCGAGCTGGAAGCTGTCGTACGGAGTGTTGTTGCTCGCCTTGACTCCACCGTGCACGTAGATCGGGTAGACGAACGTGAACGGATATCCCGCATCATCTTGGTGAGCCGCCCAGCGGGTCATCAGTAGGTTCTGATCGGACGGATCGAGCCAACGCGCGAAGGACGTCGTCTTCGCTGGAACCTCCAGTCGCAGGATCGCGTGGGAATCAGGTTGTGCGCCGTCCTCGACCTCGCTGATGAAGTTGCGATCGTCGGACGTGATCGCCGGCCCTGCGTACTGATTCTGGTTGGCCTGCCAGGTCACGGCGTCATCGGCAGAGGCCTGGTTCTTCATAACGCCCAGTTGGTGCGCATGGCCCCAGGCGAGCGAGTCGAAGGTGTTCGCTCCGAACTGCGGGTACCGGTACGTATCGTCGGCGCTGTTGTCGTTGGTGATCACCGTCCAGTGCGAGTGGTCGGCTGAGCACTTCACCCAGCTGTCGCCCTGCCTGATCTCGCCCTTCGCGATGTGCTCCACGACATCGTCGACCCGGTTGTTCAAGTACTTCGCCTCGTCGAGGAAGATGAAGTCGTAGAGGTCGTAAGTATCGGCCTTCTTGATCTGACACGCCTGCCAGGCCATGTCCCTGGTCGGCCGACCCGACTCATCGAGAGGGGTGCAGTCATCACCGAATGGGTCGTCGGTAGGGCAGCGGTCCTTCGGAAGGTCGGCGTTGTTCGCCCCTGAGCCCATGATCACGCCGAGCGCTACCCCGTTCCACTTCAGGCCCACGAGCGCACAGAAGGGGGACGTCTCCACGCCGTTGGGGCACGAGATCGGATCCGGCGCGGTCGGGACACCCGTGCGACAAGCCGTGCCTACGTCTCCGGCGTGGCAGTCGTTGCGAGCCTTGCCGACGCGCAGCATCGCCGGCTTTCCGTTGGCACCGGTCTGGTTGATGTAGCTGACGAGGGAGTTGACGGCCTCGGCCGACGTGTCCGGGCTCGGACACGTCAGAAACGTATGCGGATCGGTCTTCGGGCAGAACCAGGAACCGTCTTCCTCGACGACGTACAGGTCCCCGAGATCCTCGGGACTGCCGCTATCCGGAAGGTCCGGGTCTACGTATATTGCCGCCTGGGCGCGTACGCACCCAACGCAGAGGAAGAGGCTCACGACAGCGGCCGCGAGGCCGAGCGAGAAGCGCATACCAACCACGCCTGAAGTGGCTCCGCACCCGGTGCGGCCGCCAGTAGATCCTGCCACGAGCCCTCCCTTGGACCGGCAAATGAACGCTGGTACGAACCTTCTATCGGATCGGACGGGAACGCGAAGTAACTTCCCTTACGTAGGCCGACGAACGCGTCGGCCGAATCGCTCAACGGGACAGCTGCGCCGAGGGCCGTCAAGAGCCCGAAGCGAGGACGTGGCGGCGGTGTGGGATCGGAGACGTCCGCGGCCGGCGTGAGCCGCCCTCCCGATCGCCTACCATCCGCCGCCACGAGCCTCGCGGGCGCGCCGGGGAACAGTCGGGCCGCGGAGCCAATGACGCTCGGGGATCGGGGCATTTCCGGAGACCTATGGACGAGACCGCCGAACGCGTAGGGCAGGAAGCATGAGGGAACGGGGCTGGATCGCCCTGTGGGCGGCGCTCGCGCTGGTCGCGGTCGCCGCGGGGCTGTTCGCATCGGCCGCGGCCGCGAAATCGGCATTCAAGAAGCAGAAGGCGCCGATCGCGGGCGGGCGGCTGTTCGACCTCGGCGCCGCCGACTACAACGGCGACGGCATCCAGGGGATGTTCACGGCCAACCACATCTTCCTCGGCACGCTGAGCGAGTTCTCCGGCGGGAGCTGGCACAACGACCTGCCGGCCTCGGGGATCAGCCCCACCCCCGCGTTTCCCGGCTTCGAGGACCTGCTCAACCCGCCCCCGATCACCCGCCCGGGGCTTTACATCTACGCGACGGCTCACACCCCGAACCAGGCGGGCGAGGTGACCAACGACGCCTACCTGCACATCGTCGCCAAGGGCCTGAGCCCAACGCCGCTCTCCAACTACGGCACCCATCTGCACCTGCGGTTGAACTCGCCCCAGATCCGCGTCACCCGGAGCAACGCGGCCCGGGTCGAGGCGAGCCAGGACGGCAGCGCCTCTCCCCCGCGCACCATCGTCGACATCGACATGGCGCGCAACAGCCGCGTCGACTTCATCGCCAAGAAGCTGGCGCTGCCGCCGATCGAGGTCAACGTGCCGAAGACGCCGTTCAACACCAAGGTGTACGTCGGCGCGCGCAAGGTCCCGGCCCACAGCCGGTCGTTCTCACTCGACCTCCGCGACCGCCACGGTTTCGCCTGGGGTGACATCAACGGCGACGGCACCGACGACCTCTACATCGCCGACGGCGGGGTCGGGGGCCAGATCGTCCACGCCTATAAGGGTCAGGTCGACGACGAGCTGTTGCTCTCGGGCCAGGGGCGGCAGCTGCACGACGAGACCGACGGCTCGGGGCTGAAGAAGGGTGCCTGCCGGGGGCGCCAGGCCGCGTTGCCGGACTTCAACACCGACGGTCGCCTCGACATCTTCTCCAGCTGCCTGGACGCGGGCCCGAAGCTCTGGAAGCAGGACCCGTCCGGCCACTTCCAGTCGGTCTCGCACGACCTGCGCGCGGCCGGCGCCCGCGGCGACGTCTACCGATGGGCCGACGTCGAGCCCGATCGGGGGCTCGAGCTGCTCGTGGCGCAGCGGCGCCGTGTCACCGTCTTCGACTACAAGCATCGTCACTTCATCCGCTCGCAATCGGTCCGGACCCGCAACTCGGGCGGCGTGGTCAAGAGCCTCGCCCTCGGCGATTTCGACGGCGACGGAGACCCCGACCTGTTCGCGGCCTCGCCGAATGGCAACACGCTCATCGTCAACCGCGACGGACGGTTGCGCGCGCGCAACCCGCGGCGGCTCGGGCTGCCGTCCCGGAGCCTGTTCGCGACCTTCGTCGACGCCGACAACGACGGCAACCTCGATCTGCACGCCCTCCCCAACGGCCTCTACGCCTCGCGGCACCGGGGCCGGCGGTTCGTCCCTACCGGCGAGCTGGGGATGTCGCCGAAGACACACTGGGCGGTCGCGTCCTGGTGGGACTTCGACTCCGACGGCCGCCGTGACGTCGCCGTCGCCGGTCGCGTCGGGAGCGGCCCCTACGTGCGCTCCCGCTTCCTCCGCAATCGCCAGCGCGCCGGCCACTGGCTGCAGGTCGACGTGACCGGGCCCGGCGGCGCCGCGGGTTCGCTCGGGGCGAAGGTCCGGCTGACGATCGGCCACCGCCACCGCCACCTGACCGGCTGGGTCGGAGAGTCGGAGTCCTCGCGCTTCGGCAGCGGTGACTACCGGGTCTTCTTCGGCCTGGGCGGCCACCGCCGCGTGCGACGGATCCGCGTCCACTGGCCCGACGGGACCGTGCGCCAGATCGGCCACACCCACGCCAACCGGCGGATCACGATCTCCCGCGGCGCCTAGCCCCACCCCGGACGGGCGCCGCGCCGGCGCCCGCTCGGATCAGAGGTGCTGTTTCGGGTTGCTGGCGTTCTCCTTCGACCAGCGCTGGCCACCCTCGATCGGCATCGACTCGGCCTTGCGCGGGAGGATCCGGTCGTAGCCGTCCTGCCGCGTCGGCTTCGCGTGCACGCAGAGCCGGCCGCCGGTGCCGCCCTTCTCCTTCTCCCAGGCGGTCTCGATATCGGTGAAACCGCAAGCGGCGAGCATGTCGAAGACCGCCGGCGGGTTCGGCACCCACCAGTTCGAGGGGTTGCGCGTGCGCTCGTCGCTCGGATGGAAGAGCAGCAGCGGGGTGTCCATGTGGAGGCGGCGCACCGCGGTCTCGAGGACGAGCATCTCGCCCGTGACGCGGCGCAGCCGGAACAGCAGCGAGATCACGTTCTCGACGTGGTAGAGGACGCCGCCGCAGAGCACGACGTCGAAGGTGTCGAGCTCGAGCCACTTCTCCGAGAGGATGTCCATCTGCACGAACTCGAAGCCGAACTCATCGACGTTGCGCTTCAGATCGTCCGAGGTGCAGAGGTCGACGCCGACGACCTGCTTGGCGCCACGACGGACGGCCTCGGCGCAGGTCGCGCCCTCCCAGCAGCCGACGTCAAGGAACGTCTTGCCGGTCATGTCCTCCGGCATCTGGTAGCGGGCCCACTTGTTGCGCCCCTTGCGCGTGGGATCGTCGCCGTTGTCGTCGCCGTCGTCGTCGTCGCTGATGCTTGTCTGGTCCTCGGTGGCCATGGGCTCCTTCCGCGAGCAGTCTGTCTGCGGCTCAGGTCGCGGTCGCTCGGTCGTTGGGGCGGCCATTCTTAGCAGGCCGGGCCGTCAGCGGATTCGGAACCCCATGATGCCCTGCGGCTCCTCCTCGACCACGTCGAGGCGGGTAACACGGGCCGCCTCGGGCCCGTTCGAGCACCAGGCGACGAGCTCCTCCACCTGCAGCGAGGGACCCTCGAGGCAAGCCTCCATGGCGCCGTCCGCCCTGTTGCGGGCCCACCCGGCGACGCCTGCGTGCTCGGCTCTCTCGCGCAGCGAGTCGCGGAAGAAGACACCCTGGACGGTGCCGTGGGCGATCACGCGACGCCGGACCCGGTCGGGCTCGGCGTGGCTCAGTAGTCGTCCTCGTCGTCGTCGTACCCGGCGACCTCTGCGAGCTGGCGTCCGAAGGTCTCCTCGACCGTCACCGCGGGCGACTGGACGGAGACCAGCGCGAGGCCCTCGCTGCCCTCGTTGGCGACGACATGGTCGCTGGCGGGCGGGATCAGGGCGAGGTCGCCGGGGCCGAGCGTCTGCGTGTCGCCGGCGGCGGTCAGCGTTCCGGTGCCGCGGACGACGACGTAGACCTGCTCCGCCTCCTCGTGCGAGTGCAGGCGCTGCGAGACGCCGGCGGGCACCTCGAGCCACGTCACCGTCATGTGCCGCGAGCCGAGCTCGCCCGCGTCCATGAGGATGTGGGAGCTGAGCCGGTGCCAGTCCTTGACCGCGGCGTCGGAGATCCGCCTGACGAGCATCTGAGGCGGTTTTCTACCAGACGCCCGCGCGGCGGGCGCGCCGGCGGGGGTCTCAGGCCTTCTTCTTGATGAAGGTGGTGGCGTGCAGCGTGTCGCTGTTGCCGAAGGCGTCGGTGAAGGTAACGGCGAGTCGGACCGTCGGCTTCTTGCCGTGCGCAAGCGCCTTCAGGGTCTTCTTCGTGTCCTTCTTCGACGGCTGGAGCACGAGCTTGGTCAGCGAGTGCGCGGCGGCGGAGCCGGTGACGGTCGGCAGCTCGAACTGGCCACGGGCGCCGTTGACCTTGCCCGACACGCTGATGTCGACGGCCTCACCGGCACCGGCCTGGAGCTTGATCTTGACGGTGTTGCCGCTCTGGCGCTGGTTCTTGGGCACCTTGACCTTCGGGTTCTTGACCGAGTTGTCGACCACCTCGTAGGCGCCGATGTCGGGCGCCGAGCCGCCCGGGCGCTGCTCGCCGCGCTGGTCGGAGGCCGGGTGCTGGGCCGGATCACCCGCGTCGATCAGGGGGCTGCCGGGCTGGATCGCCATCGTCTGGGTCGGGCCCCCGTTCGGCGCCAGCGGACCGAGGTCGGGGTCGGCGCCGACGAGGTTGTGGGCGGAGCCCTGCAGGTAGGCGCCGCTGGTCGAGCCGAACAGGTTGTAGTTGGCGCGGACGGCGCCGAAGAGGTCGTCGAACGTGGCCGCCGTATTTCCCTGCACGACGGAGTTGTGGATCACCGCGACCGTGTTGGCGTCACCGACGCCACCCCCTTCGCCGCCGTTCGAGGCGAGGTTGCCGGTGATCGTGGAGCTCTCGACGTTGAGCGGCGAGTAGTAGCTGTAGATCCCGCCCCCGCCGCCAGGAGGGCCCGAGGAGCTCGGGTTCCGGTTGGCGGTGTTGCCCGTGATCGTGCTGTTGGTGACGCGCAGCGGCGAGCCGAGGTAGGTGAGGATGCCGCCGCCGGGGCCGTCGGCCGAGTTGTCGTTGACAGTGCTCTCGACGACGTTCAGGCTGCCGCCCTGGCTCGCGGTGAGGCCGCCGCCGTAGGCGCCGCTGTCGTTGCCCTTGATCGTCGAGTTCTGGACCGTCGTCTGCGCGTACTTCGACGAGAGGATGCCGCCGCCGGCCGAGTCGATCGCGCGGTTGTTGGCGACCGTCGAGTTCTGGATCTGGACCGATCCCGGCGCGGCGATCAGCGCGGCACCGCCGCCGGCGGCGCGGTTGCCGCTGATCGTGGAGTTGGTGACGTCGATGCTGCCGACGCCGAGCAGTCCGACGCCGCCGCCACCGCCGGCGTCGGCCTGGTTGCGGACCACGGTCAGGTCGTCGAACGACGTCTGCCCGTACTTGTTCGTGACCGCGGCGACGCCGGCGCCGTAGCTGTTCGCCTTCGAGTTGGTGACGACGACGTCGCTTACGTTCACCGACCCGGAGTAGGTGAGGATCGCGAGCCCGCCTCCAACGTAGGGGTCGTAGCCGTTGTTGATCGCGAGGCCGCTGATCGAGCTCTCGAGGAACGGGTTGTCCTGGTAGAGAGTGAGGCCGCGGTAGGCGCCCTGCCCGTCGATCGTGACCTGATCGCTGCCCGGGCCGACCACGTCTGCCGGGTACGTGATGTAGGGGAGGTTGGAGGCGAGGTCGATCGTGCCGCTGAGCGAGGAGTTGAAGAGGATCGAGTCCTTCGCGGGCGTGGCGTTGGCGTCGGTGATCGCCTGGCGGAGGCTGCCGGCCCCGGAGTCGTTGAGGTTCGTGACGTTGAAGCTCGCGGCATCGGCGTGCGCGGGCGCCAGCGCGGCGGCGAGGGCGCCGCCTCCGCCGGCGGCGAGCGCGAGTCTCCGCTTCCCCTTCGTGCCTTTGGCTGCCATTTCCCGCTCCCTCATCGCTTCCCCCTCCGATCGGATCCCATGGCCCCCTGGTGCGCGGGCCACCCTAGCGCTCCGCACGGCGTCCCGCAATGCGGCCGGCTCAGCGGACGACGATGTTGACGAGGCGGCCGGGGACGACGATCTCCTTGACGACGTCCCGGGCGCCGATCTCGGCCCCGACGCGGACGTCGCCGCGGGCGAGCGCAACCAGCTCCTCCTCGGCGGCGTCGGCGGGCGCCTCGATCTTCGCGCGCACCTTGCCGTTGACCTGCACGACGAGGGTGAACGTCTCGGCGCTGAGCATCGCGGGGTCCGCCTTCGGCCAGGGCTGCTCCCAGACACGTCCGCCCTCGATCATCTCCCATACCTCGGCCCCGAGGTGTGGAGCGAAGGGGAAGATCAGCGACGCTGCGGTGGCCGTCGCGAAGCGGAGCGCCACCTCGCCCTCGGCGTCGCCGTAGAGGCCGTCCTTGAGCCGGTAGGCCTCGTTGACGAGCTCCATCACCGCCGCGATGGCGGTGTTGAACTGGAAGCCGCGGTCGAAGTCGCGGGTCGCCTTGTCGATCGCCCAGTGGGCCTTGGTGAGCAGGGTCCGGGCGTCGCCCTCCCCCATGCCGCCGGGCGCCGCGGGGACGGTGCGCTCGGCGACCTCGAGGCCGAGCCGCCAGAGCCGGGCGAGGAAGCGGTGGACCCCCTCCGCACCGGCGTCCACCCAGTCGCCACCCCGCTCCGGCGGGCCCATGAAGCAGACGTAGGTGCGGGCGGCGTCGGCGCCGATCCGCTCGACCAGCTCGCGGGGGCTGACGGTGTTCCCCTTCGACTTCGACATCTTGGCGCCGTCGCGGGTGATCATCCCCTGCGTGAAGAGGTTGGTGAACGGCTCCTGCACACCGAGGTGGCCGCCGTCCGCGAGCGCCTTGACGAAGAAGCGCGCGTACATCAGGTGCAGGATCGCGTGCTCGACGCCGCCGATGTACTGGTCGACGCCCATCCAGTGATCGGCGATCTCGCGGTCGAACGGCAGCTCCGTGTTGTGGGGATCGAGGTAGCGGAGGAAGTACCAGGAGGAGTCCACGAAGGTGTCCATCGTGTCCGTCTCCCGGCGCGCGGCGCCGCCGCACTTCGGGCAGCTCGTTTCGACCCAGTCGGTCGCGGTCTCGAGCGGGCTCTGGCCCTTCGGCTTGTAGTCGGAGACCTCCGGCAGCTCGACCGGGAGCTGCTCGTCGGGGACCGCGACGATGCCGCAGGAGTCGCAGTGGACGACGGGGATCGGGCAGCCCCAATAGCGCTGGCGTGAGACGAGCCAGTCGCGGAGGCGGTAGTTGACGGCGGCACGGGCGACGCCCCTCTCCCCCAGCCACTCGATGATCCGTGACTTCGCCTCGGCCGGCGTGAGGCCGTCGAACTCGCCGGAGTTGACGAGCACGTCGTCGGACCCCTGCTCGACGTAGGCCTCCTCCATGACCTCGCCCTCGGGCAGATCGTCGGGGTCGGCATCGACGGGCGCGACGACGCGGCGGACGTCGAGCCCGTACTTGCGGGCGAACTCGAAGTCGCGCTCGTCGTGGGCGGGCACCGCCATGATCGCCCCGGTGCCGTACTCCATCAGCACGTAGTCGGCGACGAAGACGGGGATCTGCTCGCCGTTGACCGGGTTGGTCACGGTGCGGCCGACGCGAACGCCGGTCTTCGCCCGAGCCTCGTCGCCGCGCTCGGTGGCGGAGGAGCGCATCGCCTCGGCCACGTAGGCCCGCACCTCGTCCTCGTTCTCGGTACCCGCGATCAACCGCTCGATCTCGGGGTGCTCGGGCGCGAGGACGAAGAACGTGGCGCCGAAGAGCGTGTCCGGCCGCGTCGTGAAGACGGTGAAGCCGAGATCGAGCTCCTCGCAGCGGAAGACGGCCTCGGCGCCCTCGGAGCGGCCGATCCAGTTCCGCTGCATCGTGACCACGTTCTCGGGCCAGGACTCGAGAAGGTCGAAGTCGGAGAGCAGGCGGTCGGCGTAGGCGGTGATGCGGAAGAACCACTGCCGCAGGCGGCGCGGCTCCACGAGCGTCCCGCAGCGCTCACAGCGACCGTCGATGACCTGCTCGTTGGCGAGCACCGTCGCGTCCTTGGGGCACCAGTGGACGGCCGCCTCCTCGCGGTAGGCGAGGCCCTGCTCCAGCAGGCGCAGGAAGAGCCACTGGGTCCAGCGGTAGTACTCCGGCGTGTGGGTGGAGATCTCGCGGCTCCAGTCGATCGAGATGCCCCAGCGCATGAACTGCTCCCGGAAGGAGGCAATCGAGGCCTCGGTCGACTCGCGCGGGTGCTCGCCGGTCTTGATCGCGTGGTTCTCGGCCGGGAGGCCGAAGGCGTCATAGCCCATCGGATGGATGACCTCGCGCCCGTGGCGGCGCCGGAAGTGCGCGATCGCATCTCCGATGGAGTAGTTCTTGAGGTGACCGACGTGGGGCTCGCCCGACGGGTACGGGAGCATCTCGAGGACGTAGGCCTTCGGCCTGCTCGGGTCGAATCCCGGCTCGCCCGGGTTCGGCACCTCCCAGGTGCGCTCGGAGGCCCACAGGGCCTGCCATTTGGCCTCGATCGGGGCCGGCTCGTACTGGCGCTCGTGCACGTCCACGGGCGGGAAAGTGTAAGCCGCCGCGACCGGCTCAACTCAGACGCCGAAAAAGCCGATGGATATGTCGGGGATGAACCGCGCGATCGAGTTCACACCTGGCCAGCACGAGATCGAGGAGAAGACGGTTCACGTCCTCTGGGCGACGACCGGCCTCGGTTGCGACGGCGACACGCTCGCGATGACGTCGGCGACGAACCCGAGCCTCGAGGACATCCTGCTCGGCACCATCCCCGGGACCCCGCGCGTACTGCTCCACAACCCCGTACTCGCGGCAGAGACCGGCGAGGACTTCATGCGGCACTGGTACTCCGCCGAGGACGGCGAGCTCGATCCGTACGTGCTCGTGATCGAGGGCGCGATCGGAAACGAGGCGATCAACGGTGAGGGGCACTGGACGGGAATGGGGGTGAACCCCCTCGACGGTCAGCCGATCACGATCAATGAGTGGGTCGACCGCCTGGCGCCGCGGGCGGCCGCGGTCCTGGCGATCGGGACCTGTGCCACGTACGGGGGGATCCCGGCGATGCGGAACAACCCGACCGGTGCGATGGGGCTCCCCGACTACCTCGGCTGGAGCTGGCGCTCGCGCACCGGGCTGCCGATCGTGTGCATCCCCGGCTGCCCTGCGCAGCCGGACAACATGACCGAGATGCTGCTGCAGATCATCTTCCACGTCGCCGGCCGCGGCCCGGCGCCGGAGCTGGACGAGCTGCTGCGGCCCGTCTCGCTCTTCGGGGAGACGACGCGCGAGGGATGCACGCGCGCGGGCTTCACCGAGCAGGGTCAGTTCGCGACCGAGTACGGGGCCGATCGGCGCTGCCTCGTGAAGCTCGGGTGCAAGGGGCCGGTCGTGCGCTGCAACGTCGCCCGGCGCGGCTGGACGAACGGGATCGGAGGCTGTCCGAACGTGGGCGGGATCTGCATGGCGTGCACGATGCCGAGCTTCCCCGACGCCTACATGCCGTTCATGGAGCCCGACCCGTGGGGCGACAAGGCGGCCGACTTCCAGCGCTTCACATACGGCCCGATCTTCCGCTACTTCCGACGGCGCAACCTGAAGCAGAAGTACGAGGCCGAGCCGGGGTGGCGACGGCCGGGGCCGCGTCTTCTGAGCGGGTACGGACAGGACGGGTCCGAGGGCGACGGCGGAGGGCCGGCGGCAGACCCCGCGGCGTTCCCTCCCGAGAGGTGATCGCATGATCACCCTGAGCGAGATCGTCCGCTGGTTCCTCTACCGGTTCAGCAACCTCTACTACCGGGTCGCGAAGGTCCTGATGCGGCGCGACCGGCTGCTGCTCGGCTCCGAGCGCAAGTTCCGGGCGCTGCTCGAGGCCGCGCCCGATGCGATGGTGATCGTCAACTGGCACGGCCACATCGCGCTCGTCAACGCGCAGGCGGAGCGGCTCTTCGGATACCCGCGGCGCGAGATCATCGGCCTCGGCATCGGCGAGCTGATCCCCGAGCGTTACCGTGCGGCCCATCGGGAGCACCTGAAGGGCTTTCTGAAGGAGGCGCGACCGCGGCCGATGGGCTCGGGCCGGGAGCTCTTCGCGCGGCGGAAGGACGGGAGCGAGTTCCCGGTCGAGATCAGCCTCAGCCCGCTCGGCTCCGAGGAGGGTCTGCTGGTCTCGGCGGCGATCCGCGACATCACCGAGCGCAAGCTGGACGAGGAGAAGCTGCGGCACTTGGCCGACCACGACGGCCTCACCGGCCTGCTCAACCGCCGCAGCTTCGAGGAGCGCCTCGCGCGCGAGGTGGCGATGTCGCAGCGGACGGGGCTCGAGGGGATGATGGTGCTGATCGACATCGACGGCCTCAAGGAGGTCAACGACACCCTCGGCCATGCGCAGGGCGACGAGCTGATCCGGAACGTTGGGGAGCTGATCGGGGGCCGGCTCCGCGAGACGGACATCATCGCCCGGATCGGGGGCGACGAGTTCGCGGCGCTGATGCCGAACACCTCGGCCGAGGATGCTGCCGGCGTCGCCGCGGAGCTGCTCGACACGATCCGCAGCCACGGGATCGTGCTCGGGGCGCAGCGGATGCGGCCGACGGCGTGCGCGGGGATCGCACCGCTCGAAGAGGGTCGAGCTGAGAGCAACGACGTCATGGTCGCCGCCGACCTCGCCCTTTACGAGGCAAAGGAGCACGGGCGCGACCGGGTCGAGATCTATCGGCCGGAGCCGGGCGAGGAGGGCCGGAAGACGATGCGCGCAGCCTGGTCGCACCGGATCCGCTCGAGCCTCGACGAGGAGCTCTTCGTTCCCTACCGGCAGCCGATCCTCGATCTCTCGAGCGGCCGCGTGACCGGTTACGAGCTGCTCGCTCGGATGCGCGACCCGAGTGGCGAACCGATCCTGCCGGGCGCCTTCCTGCCGACCGCGGAGCGCTCGGGGATGGTCCGTGAGCTGGACCGGAGGATGACCTGGTGGGCGATCCAGGCGATCAAGCGCTCGGAGGACTCCGGCCGGCCGATGATCTACGAGGTCAACATCTCGGCCCGCTCGCTGGCCGACGAGGCGCTGCCCACACTGCTCGCGCGGCTGGTCGAGTCGGTGGGAATCGATCCCTCGCTCCTGATGTTCGAGATCACAGAGACGGCCGCGGTCGGGAACATGGCGCAGGCCCGTGCCTTCGCAACGGCGCTGCGGACCCTCGGGTGCCGGTTCGCGCTCGACGACTTCGGGGCCGGCTTCGCGACCTTCTTCTACCTCAAGCACATCCCCCTGGACACGCTCAAGATCGAGGGCGACTTCGTGCGAGGCCTGCGTCACAACTCCACCGATCAGCTGCTCGTCAAGCACATGGCGGAGCTCGCGCGCGGGCTGGGAATGCGCACTGTGGCGGAGTTCGTCGAGGACGAGGAGACGCTGAAGCTCCTGGCCAACTACGAGATCGATTCCGCGCAGGGCTACTTCATCGGGCGGCCCGAGCCGGCCTTCCCGGATGGAGCGCCGCCCCCGGACGGCTCGATCGTTCGCGCGGCGGACGTGGACGAGATCGCGACGACCGCCGGGGGCTGATCCGCGGCCCGGACCGGCGCTCAGGGCTGCCGGGGAGCAGGGCGTAGCGGCGGACGCTAAGGCCGAGAGTGCCGATTGCCGACAATATGGAGGTGGGACTGAGTCGTTTGCGATTGACCCTGGCCGCAATGGCCGCTCTGCTGGTGATCTGCCTCACCGGCCCGGCCGCGCCTGCGAACGCGGCGCACCACCACCGCAAGGGCCATCACGGTCACAAGCACCGCCACAAGGCCACGCTGCAGCGGAAGATCGGCTGGGGGCCGCTGAGCGACCGCAAGGCTGCTCAGAAGGTGCACAGGACGAAGCACGAAGTGCGACCGAAGAACCGCAAGGCGAACCACACGGTGCCGACGAAGGCGCAGATCAAGAAGTTCCGCCGCAAGAGCGACATGCCGTACGCGAAGTACGTCGATGGCCACTACAAGGGGACCACCGACGACATCATCGAATGGGCCGCGTACAAGTGGGGGCTGCCCGAGGATCTGCTGCGGGCGGTGGCGGTGACCGAGTCCTGGTGGGATCAGAGCCACGTCAACAAGCAGGACCACTTCAGCTACGGGCTGTTCCAGGTGCGCACCCCCTACCACTGCTGCCTGCCGGAGATCAAGAAGTCGACCGCCTTCAACGCCGACTACTACGGCGGGATCATCCGGGCCTACTTCGACGGCAAGCAGAAGTGGCTCAACAACCCCGACGTCCGCCCGGAGAACGGCAAGCGCTACAAGGCCGGCGACCTGTGGGACTCGATCGGCGCCTGGTACTCCGGCCGCTGGCACATCTCGGCGAACCAGCCCTACATCGACGCGATCCGCAAGAACCTGCGCGAGCGGACCTGGAAGACCGACCCCTACTTCGACGAGTCGAAGCGGTAGGCCAGGCTCAGCGGGTCGCGTCGCGCGGACGCGGGCTCCGAAGTGGAGCTGATCGGGCTCGAACCGACGACCTCTGCCGTGCCACGGCAGCGCTCTCCCAACTGAGCTACAGCCCCTTGGAACTCGTAATCAGCGGCGAAGTGTAGCCCAGCGCGCTGTCCGTTCCGCGACGGCTGGAGTCTGATCTGCATCGCCCACTGACCAGCGACGCGCTCGATCGGGACGAGGTAACAGGAGTCGAGTGCGCCGCAGTACACAACGAAAGCATCGATCTCTTGCGCCGAGTAGCGCGTCCGGATATTTCCGCGGCCATCGGAAGGACCGCGATTATTCGCCCAGATCCAGGATGATCTCGTCGTCGTTGTTCGCGCGGACCTCGAAATCGAGGTCGCAGCGCTCCTCGAGCTCGCGGAGGAGATCCCCGGGGGCCCTCATCTCGACGTCGATCTCGGCCCGGCCGCCGGAGAAGCGGCGGATCGAGATCTCGCCCGTCGAGCCGATCGCGTTCGCGGCGTCCTCGAAGCTCACCAGCTGGGAGAAGTCCCGGAAGGGACCGACGTCCACGCTGATCCGGCGGGCGCCGTCGACCGCTGCGACGATCGGCGCCGGTGCCGGTACGGCCGGAGCGGGAGGCGGCTGCGCGACTGCATCGGCAAGCTCCTCGCTCGATTCGATCGCGGCCTCCTCCTCGGCCCACCCGGCGGCGATCCGCTCGAGCGCCCGCTCGAGCTCCGCCAGCAGCGACTCGGTCGCATCCTCCGGCAGGTTGCCGAGGTCGCGGATCGCCGCCCCGACGGCGCCCGCCTCCGAGAGCGCCTGCAAACGGATCCGCGTCGCGGTCGCGCGCGAGCTCACCCGCAGGGCTTCGAGCTCGGCGCCGAGCGCCGCGAGCCCCCGGATCCGGCTCTGCGCCTCCGAGCGCGCCAGGTCGAGCTCTGCCTCCAGCCGGCTCAGACGCCGGTCGCGGTCGAAGCACGCTTGCCGTGCCTGCTCGAGCAGCCCTTCCAGCTCACCGGCACGAGCCGCATGCGCACGGGCGTTCTCGGCCGCCTTTCCGGCCTCGTCCTCAAGCCCGGCAACGAGGTTCTCGACCTCGGATCGCCTGTAGCCAAGCAGCGCTCTTCCCAGACTCAGCTCGATGCGGCGAGACTAGGCACCGCGCCGGACGGCTTCGGAGGACCCGTCGCCGTCGAGCCCGAGGTCGACCTCGGGCGCCTCCCCCCAGAGCTGCTCGAGCCTGTAGCGCTCGCGCGTCTCAGGCACGAACACGTGCACGATGCAGTCCAGGTAGTCGAGCAGGATCCACCGGTTCTCCCCCGCTCCCTCGCTGCGGCTCGGCAGCAGCCCGTGCTCTCGCTTGAGCCGCCCGTGGATCTCGTCGTGGATCGCCTTCGCGAGCCGCTCGTTGCGAGCGGTGCAGATCAACATCACGTCGGTATAGCCGACGAGGTCGCCGACGTCGAGCGCCACCAGGTCCTCGCCCTGCTTGGCGTCGATCGCGGCCGCGATCGCGCGGGCCAGCTCCACCGGGGTCATCCGCTCCGCCGCCGCCGCGCTCACGCCTCGACCTCCGCCGCCACCGGATCTCCCTCGCGGTACAGGCCGCGCTCGGCGATCATCTCGACGACCTGATCGGGGACCAGCCAGCGCACCGGCCGGCCCGCCGCCACGCGCTCCCGCACGAGGCTCGAGGAGACCTCGATCTCCGGCATCGCCACCGTCCGAGCCCGGTCGGCGGCGCCGAGGCGGCCGAGCGCCGCGCGCACCGCTTCGCGGTCGACGCCGGGCCGTGCGGCCACGGCGATCGAGGCGAGCTCGGTAACCCGCTCCGGACGCCGCCAGCTCTCCAGGCCCGCTGCGACGTCCGCGCCCATCACGAAGGTGAAATCACTCCCGGAAAGCTCATCCCTCAGTAGCTCAAGCGTACGGTAGGCGTAGGACGGCCCCTCGCGCTCGACCTCGAGCGCCGAGACCCGCACGCCCTCGACGTCGCGCACCGCCGCCTCGGCGAGCGCCAGCCGCACGTCCGGCCCCGGCTCGGGCTCGATCCGCTTGTGCGGCGCCCGCCCCGTCGGGATCAGCACCAGCTCGTCCAGACCGAGCTCGTATACCGCCTCCTGGGCGAGCACCATGTGTCCGATGTGCGGCGGGTTGAAGGCTCCGCCGAGCACGCCGACCGCGCGGCCCATCCCGACACCTACCGGCGGATCTGACCGGAGCCGTGCAGCACGTACTTCGTCGAGGTCAGCTCGCGCAGTCCGATCGGTCCGCGCGCGTGCAGCTTCTGGGTCGAGTTGCCGATCTCGGCCCCCATGCCGAAGACGAAGCCGTCGGTGAAACGGATCGAAGCGTTCACGTAGACGCAGGCGGCGTCGACCCCGCTCGTGAACAGGCGTCCCGTCTCCTCGTCCGCGGTCACGATCGCCTCCGAGTGGCCCGTGCCCCACGTGTTCACGTGATCGACGGCCTCGGCGGCGGAGTCGACGACCTTCACGGCGAGCTTCATCGCGTGGTACTCGGTCGCCCAGTCGCTGTCGGTCGCAACGCCCATCGGCACCTCGCCCGCCAGCTCACGGCTGCGGGCGTCCCCCACGAGCTCGACTCCCGCATCGTGCAGCTCCGCCAGCGCCGCCGGCAGGAACTCCGCCGCGATGTCGGCGTGCACGAGCAGCGTCTCGAGCGAGTTGCAGACCCCCGGGCGCTGGACCTTCGCGTTGAGGGCGATCCGGCGCGCCATCTCTACGTCGGCGTCCGCGTGCACGTAGACGTGGCAGTTGCCGCCCGCCGCGTAGAGGACGGGCACCTCGGCGATCTCCTTCAGTGTGTTCTTCAGGCCCTCGCCGCCCCGGGGAATGATCAGGTCCACGTAGGCGCTCTGCTTGGCGAGGTCGTTGAGCTCCTCGCGCCCGCCGCCCGCGACGAGCTCGAGTGAGCCCGCGGGCAGCCCGGCGGCCTCGATCGCCTCCGTGAAGATCCCGGCCAGGACCGCATTCGACGCGGTCGCGGAGCTCGAGCCCCGGAGGACGGCCGCGTTGCCGCTCTTCAGGCACAGCGCGGCGGCGTCGATCGTCACGTTCGGGCGCGCCTCATAGACGATCGCGACGACGCCGATCGGCACCCGCACCTGTTCGAGCTCGACCCCGTCCTGAATCGTGCGCTCGGCGACGAGCTCGCCGACGGGGTCCGGCAACTCGATGATCGCCTCGAGGCCGACCGCCATCGCCTCGACACGCTCCGGATCGAGGCTGAGCCGGTCGAGCAGCGCCGCGTCGAGGCCCGCTGCACGGCCGCGCTCGACGTCGGTGCCGTTCGCCTCGAGGATCTCGGCCGTGCGCTCACGCAGCAGGACCGCCGCCCGACGCAGGGCGTCGTCCTTGGCCTCGGTCGAGGCCGTCGCCAGGCGCAGCGCGGCAGCGCGCGCACGACGGCAGATCTCGGTGATCGAATCGGTCGCTACGGCCATCTCAGCTCAGGACAAGGGTAGCGGGAGCAGTTCGCCCCGCAACGATCTCCCCGCCGGCCCACTCACCGGCGCTCAAAGCAGGACGAAGCGGTCGCGGTGCACCGCCTCCTCGGAACCGCCGGCGCCGAGCAGCTCGGTCACCTCGCCGCTCTGCAGACCCCGCAGCCGGGCGATCATCGCCGCCGAGTGCTCGGCGACCCCCTTGCCGACGACCTCTCCCGAGTGCACGATCTCGACCGGATCCCCGGCCGCGAACTCACCCTCGACGGCGACGACCCCGACCGGCAGCAGCGAGGCGCCGCCCTCGCGCAGCATCCGCGCGGCCCCCGCGTCGACCTCGATCCGCCCCCGGGCGGGAGCCGCGTGGCGGAGCCAGAGCTTGAACGACGGCGCCCGCCGCGTGTGCGGCACGAATCTCGTCCCGAGCTCCTCCCCCGCCGCCGCGCGGCGCAGGTTCCCGGCGACGGTGCCATCGCAGACCGTGACCGGGATCCCGGCCCCGCTCGCCATCTCCGCCGCGACGACCTTGCTGCGCATCCCCCCGGAGCCGAACTTCGACGTGTGCATCCCGATCTCGAGCTCGTCGAGCTCGGAGAAGTTGCTCACTTCCCCGATCAGCTCCGCGCTCGCATCGCGCGACGGGTCGGCGGTGTGCAGGCCGGCCGTATTCGTGAGCAGGACCAGCCGTCGCGCCTCGATCATGATCGCCACCTGGGCCGAGAGGAAGTCGTTGTCGCCGAAGGTGATCTCGTCGGTCGCCGTCGTGTCGTTCTCGTTGATGACCGGCACCGTGCGCCAGGCGAGCAGCCGCTGCAGCGTCTGCCGCGCGTTCAGGTAGTGCATGCGCTCGGACATGTCGAAGGCGGTGAGCAGCACCTGCGCCGCGCGCGCGCCGCGCGCCGCAAGCCGCTCCTCGTAGGCGCGGAAGAGCGAGCCCTGCCCGACGGCGGAGGCCGCCTGCAGCTCGTCGATCGCGCCCGGCCGGGCCGGCAGCCCCATCATCCGGATGCCGCGCGCGATCGCCCCGCTGGTGACCATCACGACCTCCTCGCCCCCGTCGTGCAGCTCCGCGACCTCCGCGCAGACCTCGTCGAGGACGTCGCCCCGCAGGGCGCCGTCGTCGCCCGCGACGATCGATGATCCAAGCTTGACGACCAGGGTCATGGTCGGCGCAGTGTAGGTCGGCGGCGACGGCCGCCGCCGCCCACACGCGCGTGTCAGGCGCCTGGGTGAAGCTCGAAGCTGCGGTCCCCGATCCGCACTTCGTCGCCGTCGGCGAACCCCGCCCGTCGCAGCTCCTTGATCACGCCGATCTCCGTCAGCCGCCGCTCGAGGTAGGCGAGCGCCTCCGGGTTGTCGAGATCGTGGCGCTCCACGAGCATCTCGATCCCCTTCCCGGTCACCTCGAAGACGCCATCGGCGACCTCGACTGCGGCGTAGCCGCCCGCGGACGCCGGCCTGTAGAGGCGGAACTCCGTCTCGAACCCCTCTTCGTCGGAAGCCGGCGCCGTCTCCCCGCCGCTCTCCCGCTCGCGCTCGGCGACCGCGAACAGGTCGCCGACCAGATCCTGCAGGCCGGCGCCGGTGGCGGCGGAGATGCCGCGCACGGCGACCGCCCCCGGCACCCGCTCGCGCCACTCCGCGAGAAGCGGCTCGAGCTCTGCGGCCGGCACGAGGTCGGCCTTCGACAGCGCGATCAGCTCCGGCAGTGCCGCGAGACCGTGTCCGTGCGCTGCCAGCTCACCCCGGACGACGTCGTAGGCCGCCGCCGGATCGGCCCCCGGTCCGATCTCGAGCAGGTGGACGAGGACGCGGCAGCGCTCGACGTGCGCGAGGAACTCGTGCCCGAGCCCGGCGCCCTCGGCCGCCCCCTCGATCAGCCCCGGGATGTCGGCGAGTACGAGCTGGCGTTCGTCGCTGTCGATCGTGCCGAGCACCGGCTCGATCGTCGTAAACGGGTAGTCGGCGACCTTCGGCGCCGCCCGCGTCAGGCGCCCGAGCAGCGACGACTTGCCCGCGTTCGGCAGCCCGACGAGGCCCGCGTCGGCGAGCAGCTTGAGATGCAGCTCGATCCAGCCCGACGCGCCGGCAAGCCCCTTCTCGGCGAAGCGCGGAGCCTGCCGCGTGGCCGAGGCGAAGCGCTTGTTGCCGTGGCCGCCGAGGCCGCCGGCGGCGACGATCGCGCGCTGGCCCTCCGAGACGAGGTCGAAGCGCTCGCCCTCGAGGCCCTCGACGGTCGTGCCGGGCGGGACGAGGACGACGAGGTCCTCGCCCCGGGCGCCGTGCTTGTTCGCACCCTGCCCGTGGGCACCGCGCCCGGCCCGGTAGTGGCGCGAGATCCGCATCGAGGCCAGATCGCGGCGCGAGCCATCGGCGACGAGCACGACATCGCCCCCGCGCCCGCCGTCGCCGCCGTCGGGTCCGCCGCGCGGCACGTGCGCCTCGCGCCGGAAGGAGACGACGCCGTTGCCCCCGGCGCCGCCCTCCACGTAGATCTTCGCCCGGTCCTGGAACACGGCTTCAAGATCTCAAGGAGAGCGAACGGATAGAAGGCACATCTTGCACCGCCGGCGGTGCCAAATGTGCCCGTCGGCGGCCTGCTCCGGCGAGATCCGCGAGCCCGCGCTCCCGCCGTATGCCGCCGCCCCTACTCGGCTGCTTCGGCGACCGAAACCGTGCGGCCCTTGCGGCCGGTCTTGAACTCGACGACGCCGGGGCGCGTCGCGAAGATCGTGTGGTCGCGGCCGAGGCCGACGCCGTCGCCCGGGCGGAAGCGCGTGCCGCGCTGGCGGACGATGATCTCGCCGCCGGTGACCTTCTGGCCGGCGAAGACCTTGACGCCGAGGTACTTGGGGTTGGAGTCGCGACCGTTGCGACTCGAGCCGAGTCCCTTCTTGTGAGCCATCTCGCTACTCCTCCTCGCCGGTCGTGTCTTCAGCCTTCTTCGCCGCCGGCTTCTTGGCGGTCGCCTTCTTCGCGGCCGGCTTCTTGGCCGCCGGCTTCTTCGCAGCCGGCTTCTTGGCCGCCGGCTTCTTCGCAGCGGGCTTCTTGGCCGCCGGCTTCTTCGCCGGCGCCTTCGCTGCGACCGGCTTCGCCTCGGCCTTTTCCGCCGCGGCCTCCTCCGGTGCCTCGGCGCCCTCGTCCTTCTTCGGCGCCGCCTTCTTGGCTGCGGGCTTGCGGGTCAGCTGCTTGACCTCGGTCACCTCGAGCCGCGTCAGCTCCGAGCGGTGGCCCTGGCGCTTGCGGTAGCCCTTCTTGGCCTTGTACTTGAAGACCTTGACCTTCTCGCCCCGCTCGTGGGCGGCGACCTTGGCCTCGACCTTGACCTTCTCGAGGCCGGGAGCGTCGAGGACGACGTCGTCGTCGGTGCGGAGCATGACCGCGCGCAGGGCCACCTTCGCGCCTTCGTCGTCGGGCAGGCGGTCGACGAGCAGGGATTGACCCTGCTCGACGCGGTACTGCTTGCCACCGGTCTCGATGATCGCGTAGGTAGACATTCGCTCTTGTTCCTGGGCTCGCTCTTGCGGAAGTCGTCGGGGCTGGTCAGCCCTCGTCACCGGCCGCGGTGCCGCTGCCGGCGCGGGAACGGCGCCTGCCGCCCCTACGGCCACGGCGCCGTCGAGCGCCGGATTCTAGACCCTCGTCGTCATTTTCTTCTTTCCGGCTGGAATCCGGGACGCCGTCGACCAGGCTCGCGACCGCCGCCGAACGCTCGATCGACTCGATCCGGATCAGCTTTCGCTCGCCAACGAGCGAGGCCGCGCCCGTGACGGTGATCACGAACGAGTCCAGCCGCGCGACCGCGTCGCCGGGGTTGTACATGTGCGGCTCCTCGATCGAGACCAGCACCTCGTCGCCGGGCTGGAACGGAAGCGCCTCGCGCTCGATCTGCTCCTTGGTGCCCGAGTCGGCCACCTCGAAGGTCGCGATCGGCAGCGCCTCGCCGCCCTCGAAGAGGAAGTGCTTGCCGGTCTCCGACTCGAGCTCGTACAGCCCGCTTTCCGGCTTGAGCAGCTCCTGCGCCACATGCGGGTTGACGCGGATCAGGTGCGCCTCGGGGTCCGGCTTGGAGGTCACGAGATCGCGGAGCTTGCGCTGGACCTCGATCGAGACCGTCTCCGCCGACTCGACGACGCCCTCGCCGCTGCAGGTCGGGCAGGTCGTGGTCAGGATCTCGCGCACGCCCTCGGTCACGTTCTGGCGCGTCATCTCGACGAGCCCGAGCGGCGAGACCTCGACGACGTAGGTCTTCGTCCGGTCCTGGTCCAGCGCGGAGCGCAGCGTCTTCAGCACCTGGTCCCGGTTCTTCGCCTTCGCCATGTCGATGAAGTCGATGACGATGATGCCGCCGATGTCCCGCAGCCGCAGCTGCCGGACGGTCTCCGTCGGCGGCCTCGACGTTGACCTTGGTGATCGTCTCCTCGAGCCGGCCCTTGCCCTTGCCGGTGAACGAGCCCGTGTTGATGTCGATCACGGTCAGCGCCTCGGCGTAGTCGATCATCAGATAGCCGCCGGAGGGCAGGTCGACGCGGCGCGAGAGGGTCGAGCGGAACGCCTCCTCGGCCCCGTAGCGCTCGAACACGTGCTCCTTGCGCTGATGCAGCTCGACGGAGTCGACGAGCTCGGGCGCCGTGCGCTGGAAGAACTTCGTCACCCGCTCGTGCTGCTGCGGATCGTCGATCTCACAGCCGTCGAACTCGGCGCCGAGCACGTCGCGGAGCACCCGGATCGAGAGATCCGCCTCCTGGAAGACGAGCGCCGGCGCGGGGACCTCGGCGCTGCGCCGGTCGAGCACGTCGTGCAGCTTGTGCAGGTACTTGATCTCGCGCGCGAAGTCCTCCTTGTTCGCGCCCTGCGCGGCGGTACGGACGATGTAGCCGCCCTTGTCCTTCTTCGGGTCGTGCAGCTTCTCCAGTGCGCGCGCGCATCTTCGTGCGCTCGCCGTCCGGCATCCGGCGCGAGACGCCGATGCCGCCGCCCTGGGGCATGTAGACGAGATAGCGGCCCGCGATCGAGAGCTGCATCGTCAGCCGCGCTCCCTTCGTCTTCAGCGGGTCCTTGACGACCTGGACGACGATCTCCTGGCCGCGCTGGATCAGCTCGTCGATGCGACGGCCCTGGCCGCGTCCCCGCTTCGGGACCGGCTTGCCGTCCGGGGTGACGATCTCGTCCACGTGCAGAAAGCCGTTGCGCTCGAGGCCGATGTCCACGAACGCCGCCTCCATGCCCGGCAAGACGTTGTCGACGACTCCCTTGTAGATGTTGCCGACGATCGAGCGCGAGCCCTTGCGCTCGACGTAGAGCTCGGCGACCGGCCAGTCGGACGGCTTGGGATTGGTCTTCTTCTTGTTCTTATCGCCGCGGGCTGGGTCGCCCTTGGCCTCGAGGACGGCGACGCGGGTCTCACCGGCGTCAACCGATACGAGAATCTTCTTCTTCAAAGTGGCTCACCTCACAGAGCGGGTCGAGCCCTGCTCGGCGAGGCAAGCTGCGATTGGACGTAGACACTCTGAAGCAGGCCGATCGCCATGAAGGTGACTAACACCGACGATCCGCCGTAAGAGACCAACGGAAGCGGGATGCCTGTCACCGGCATGATGCCGATGTTCATCCCGACGTTGACGAAAACCTGGAATAGCAGCATCGCTGCGACTCCCGCCGCGAGCAGGCTGCCGTACAAGTTCTTCGAGAGTGTCGCTATCCGCAGCGCCCGCCAGATGAGCAGGGCGAAGAGGGACAGCACAGCCGCTGATCCGAGGAACCCCCAGCGCTCCGATACGACGGAGAAGATGAAGTCGGTATGCGACTCCGGCAGGAAGCCGGACCGCGACTGCGTCGCGTCGTTGCCGAGGCCGGTTTTCCCACCGGATCCGACGGCGATCAACGCCTGATGGGTTTGGTAGCTGGAGTCGCGTGGGTCGCTGCTCGGATGGAGGAACGACGTCAGCCTCTCCTGCTGATAGCCCTGGAGCACGGGGTGTCCGAAGAGCGGCGCGACCACGAGGACGATCACGATCACGCCGGCGATACCGCCGCCGAGCGCCGCGAAATGCGTCCACTTGACCCCGCCGACCAGCAACACGGTCAACGTGACCGCGACGTAGACGAGCGCCGTGCCCAGATCGGGCTGTACGAAGACGATCGCTGCCGGCACGAGGCCGAGCAGCAGCAGGCGGGCCGTGCGGCCCGCCTCCGAGCCTCGTCGGGCCCGGTCGATGACGAAGCCGGCGAGAGCGACGATAAGCAGAAGCTTGCCGAGCTCTGACGGCTGAAACTGAAAGAAGGGAAGCTCGATCCAGCGGCGGGAGCCGCGGGCGGCGGCGCCGAGGACGAGGACCGCGCAGATCGAGAACATCATCGCGGAGTAGATGCCGACCCGCAGCTCGCGGAAGCGCGAGTAGTCGAAGCGTGCGAGCGCGAGCATCAGGGCGACACCGACGACCCCGTAGATGCCCTGCCTGATCACGTAGTAGTAGGGGTTGCCCGCGACCTCGTGCTTGGTCGTGAAGTCGAGCACGAGCGCGCTCGCGACGATCAGCCCGATCGCGGCCAGGGCCAACCACGGATCGATGCGCAGGAAGTTGCTGCGCTCGAGCAGCCCGACGTCGTGCTCGTCGCCGAAGCTGCGCGCACGGAGGCGGGTTGTCGTGAGCGTCTCCATCCTCGGAAGCCTAGCCGGGCCCCGTCGCTGTGCTGGAGGCGGACTGCACGTCGCGTGCCTTGACGCCGAAGATCTGGTTGTAGATGTCGCGTACGGCGGGAGCGGCCGTGTCGGCGCCGAAGCCGCCGCCCTCGACCGTGGCCACGACCACGTACTTGGGGGCTTCGGGCCGCCGCAGGGCGCGAACGACGCGTACCACGACTGGTCCGGCTGGCCGGTGTGCTGGGCGGTGCCGGTCTTGCCGCCGACGCTGACGGGGTAGTCGCCGAAGACGCTCACCGAGGTACCGCCGCTCGCTGGGCCGCCTCGCGCAGGCCCTCGCGGATCGTGTCGAGAGCCGTCTGGGAGATGTCGAGCTGTCTGCCCGGCGCCGGCTTGAACTCCTGCTGGATCCGACCCTGCGGATCCTCGGACTCCATCCCCAGGTGCGGACGGACGATGTCGCCGCCGTTGGCGACGGCGGCGTAGGCGACCGCGAGCTGCAGCGGCGTCGCCTGCAGATCGCCCTGGCCGACGGCGAGGTTCATGTTGTCGCCGAGCCCCCACGGGCGGTCGGGATCTCGTAGCAGTTGCGGGACGGGTCGAAGACCACGTCGGTGCCACAGGGCGAGCTCGGCTTGATCGCCTGCTCGTAGAGGTCGTCGCGCCACTCGGGGAGGGCACCAGGCCCGGAGCCTCGCCGGGCAGGTCGATCCCGGTGTCGGAGCCGAACCCAAGTTCTTCGCCCACGTCTGCAGCGGCTCGTCCTTCTCGCCGTTCATGTACTGGCCCATCCGGTAGAAGAAGACGTCCGAGGAGACGCGCAGCGCGTCCGTCATGTTGATCGCGCCGTAGGCTGCGCCGCCGGCGTTCGTCCACTCGCGACCGCCGTACTCGAACGAGCCGGTGTCGCTGAAGATCTGGTCCGGGGTGATCGTCCCGACTCGAGCGCAGCCGTGGCCGTGATCAGCTTGAAGGTCGAGCCCGTCGGATAGCCGGACTGGATCGCGCGGTCGAGGAGCGGATCGCGTCGTCGTTGTTCTGCAGGGTCTTGATCTTGTCCTGCGAGACCGGCGGCGTGAAGATGCCCGGGTCGAAGGTCGGGTAGGAGCCCATCCCGAGGATCGAGCCGTCGTTGACGTTCATCGACGACGAAGGCGCCGGGCTTGCCGCCGCCCTCGCTGACGATCGCGTTCTCGCCCGCCTTCTGCACCTTCTTGTCGAGCGTGAGCACGAGGTTGTTGCCGGTCTGCGGCTGCACCTCGGAGATCTGGTTGCCGCGCGGGTGCCCGGAGGCGTCGACCTGGATCCGGATCGCGCCGTTGCGGCCGCGCAGGACGTCGTCGTACTGCTGCTCGAGCCCGGCGGCGCCGATCTGATCGCCCGGGCTCGAGGTCCTTGTACTCGGGCTCCTTGAGCTGCTCGGGCCCGATCTCGCCGACGTAGCCGAACAGGTGCGCGCCGAGCGTCGCCGTTCGGGTAGTTGCGGACGTAGACCTGCTCCGCGGTGACGCCGGGGAACTCGTCCTGGCGCTCGCGCAGGTAGAAGACGAGGTCGCGATCGACGTCGCGGGCGAGCGTCACCGGGCTCGCCGGCAGGATCTTGGTCTGCTGGCGGATCTCCTTCTTGATCTTCTTGTAGCGGGATCCCGCGAGACTTGCGCGAGCTCGTCGCAGCTCGTCGTTCTTCTTCGCGGTCCGCTGTCGGCAGCTGGTCGGCACGGACCTGCAGCGAGAGCGCCGTCCGGTTGTCGACCAGCACCTGGCCGGTTGCGGTCGAGGATCTCGCCGCGCGGGGCCTGGATCGGTGATCTGCGGACCCGGTTGTCCTCGGCCTGCTTCAGGTACTCCTCGCCGGAGAGCACCTCGAGGTACCAGAGGCGGAAGAAGATCGCCGCGAAGACGACCAGGGCGATGCCGCTGAGCACGGCGACGCGGACCGCGAACTGCGCGTTCATCGGGCGCTGTTCCTCGGGCCTGAACATCAACCGGCTCATCCCCAGCGATGCCACGGGCGTCTCGGCGCGCGCGATCGGGCGGCGGTCATCGACCAGCGCCGGGCGCAGGATGCGGCGGATCAGCGGGAAGACCGGCAACCGCGATGAGGATGCCGAGCAGCCCCTGGACGACGATCTCGCGCAGCACGAGCGAGGCTGATCGGGCGCGTCGACGCCGAGCATCAGCTGCAGAGCCCGGCGTAGACGACCGCGACGACAGCGCGTCAATGCTCCCGTCGACCAGCGGCGGCACCAGGAGCTGACGATGTCGTAGCTCTCGCGCCAGCGGCCGGCGAGATAGCCGGCGCCATCAGCGACAGCGACGCAGACGCCGAGCGTCCCGCCGAGCGACGCGTCGATGAGCAGGCCCGCCGCGAAGCCGGCGACCGCGCCGGGGACCGCGCCGCCGAGCAGCCCGAGCGCGACGACGACGACCGGCACGCACGTTGACGACCGAGCCGAGCAGCGGGAGCTGCGAGAAGAACGCGAGCTGCAGGAGCACCGCGACGAAGACGATCGCCGACGACGATCGCGGAGATCCGCGGGCGTGAAGATCACGAGCCGCCCCCGGTCAGCACGGTCACGTCGTCGAGCTCGGCGAGGTCGGCGTAGGGCTCGACGTGGACCTGCTGGCTCTCCTGCTGCTGGGACTCGCCGCCGGCCTTGATCTCGCCGATCGGGATCCCGGCGGGAAGCGGGAGTGCAGGTCGAGCTTCGCGTCGGTGAAGCCGGCGGTGACGAGCTCGCGCCGCCGGCCTTGACGTTCTGGTTGTCCTGGATCAGGCCGAGCAGCGAGCTCGCTCGGGTCGCCGACGGACGGCGCTGATCGAGCCCGACCGGGCCGCCCTCGAGCGACGCGGGCGGTGACCGGCGCTCTCCTGGTCGGTGATCAGCGCGACCCGGGCGCGTGCCGCCGGTGACCTGAGCGACGCGGCCGACCAGGCCACCGCCGGTGATCACCGCGTCGTTGACGCGCGATGCCGTCGCCGCTGCCGGCGTTGATCGCCAGCGTCTCGTTCCAGGTGCTGATCGAGCGGCCGATCACCGCTCGCGTCGACCGGGCTCGATAGCCGGCCAGCTCGGGCGTCGCCGGTGATCTTCGGCGATCTTCCCGCGCTGGATGCCCGCCTTGCAGCTCGGTCCTGCGTCTCGGCGAGCTCCTGCCGCAGCTCGGCGACCTGGTCGCGCAGCTGCTCGTTCTCGCCGCGGGCGTCGAAGGTCTCGTCGAACCAGTTGACGAGGTCGCGGACCGGCTTCAGGGCGCGGCTGGCGCCCTCCTCGAGCGGAGCGAGCACCGAGCCGACGCCGTTCTGGGCCGAGTGCAGCGGCCCGCTCTCGCCCTCGCTGAAGTGGGAGCTGATCAGCACCAGGCAGGCGACCACGAGCAGGACGAGGATCGCGCGGCGCCGGCGTACCTGCTTGCGGTACATCGGCGCCTCGCTCCTACCGCCGGCGCCGGCCGCTGCCGTTGCGGGCGCTGACCCGGTGGATCACCTCGAACTCCTCGAGCGAGCGACCGGAGCCGACGGCGACGCAGGTCAGCGGCGAGTCGGCGAGCTGCGCCGGCATCTGGCACTCGTCGCGGAGGCGCTCGTCGAAGCCCTGCAGCAGCGAGCCGCCGCCGGCGAGGGTGATGCCGCGGTCCATGATGTCGCCGGCGAGCTCGGGCGGGGTCCGGTCGAGCGTCTCGCTTGACGGCGCCGACGATCGCGTTGACCGGCTCGGCCGAGCGCCTCGCGGACCTCCTCGGAGCTCAGCATCACCGTCTTCGGCAGGCCGCTGACGATGTCGCGGCCGCGGATCTCGGTGTTGATCTCCTCCGGCAGCTCGGTCGCCGAGCCCGCCTCGAGCTTGACCTCCTCGGCCGTCTGCTGGCCGATCATCAGCTTGTGGTGCGGTCTTGCAGTGGTTGACGATCGCGTCGTCCATCTCGTCGCCGCCGACCCGGATCGACTGGCTGACGACGATGCCGCCGAGCGAGATCACCGCGACCTCGCTGGTGCCGCCGCCGATGTCGACGACCATCGAGCCGGTCGGCTCGCCGACCGGCAGGCCGGCGCCGATCGCGGCCGCCATCGGCTCCTCGATCAGGTAGGCCTGGCGGGCGCCGGCGGCCAGGCAGGCCTCCTCGACGGCGCGCTTCTCGACGCCGGTGACGCCGGAGGGAACGCAGACGACGACGCGCGGGATGGGCGAAGCGGTTCTGGTGGACCTGCTGGATGAAGTAGCGGAGCATCTCCTCGGTCACGTCGAAGTCGGCGATGACGCCGTCCTTGAGCGGCCGGATCGCCTGGATCGTGCCCGGGGTGCGGCCGAGCATCCGCTTGGCCTCCATGCCGACGGCGTGGACCTCGCCGGTGCGGGTGTCGACCGCGACGACGCTCGGCTCGCGAGAGCACGATGCCGCGGCCGCGTACGTAGACGAGGGTGTTGGCGGTGCCGAGGTCGACGGCCATGTCGCGGCCGCCGAAGCCGGTCATGTAGCTGAAGATGTCCCATGTCGGTGTGAGAGTTCGCTGGAAGTTCGAAGGTTGGTGGATAGCTGACGGGTTCGGGGTGCTTGGCGGCGTGGCGAGGCTCGGATCGGCGCTCGCTGCCGACGGCGCCGGCGGTCACGCCGGCGATGCACCGGCCGCCGGCTCGAGCGCCACGGCAGGCGCTCGCCCCCTCGCAGCCGGCGGGCCGCGCGGCGCGCAGTCTAGCGGAGAGCAGGCGCAAAGGACCATTGTGTGAGCACTCACACATGATTCTCAACGATTCTCTCAACCATCCTGCAATCCGGCGATCAGCCTGGCCGTCAGCGGCGAGCGGCAAGCCGATCACGTTCGAGAGGTCGCCCTCGATCCGCGGTCGATCAGGCTCGAGCCGAGCCCCTGCACCGCGTAGCCGCCGGCCCGGCCCCGCCACTCCCCGGTCGCCGACGTAGGCCTCGATCTCGCCGTCGTCGAGCTCGCGGAAGCTGACCGCGGTCGTCTCGACGTCGCCGCCTCCGCGCCCGTCCGCCGCCGATCACCCAGACGCCGCTGTGCACCTCGTGGGTCGCGGCCGGAGAGCGAGCCGCAGCCGCTCGCGGCGCCTGCTCGGCGTCGCTCGGGCTTGCCGAGCAGCGACGCCGTCGACGACGACGTCGGTGTCGCAGCCGAGCACGGGCGCCGGCGCGCCGACGAGCTCGAGGCCCGCCCGCGCCTTGCGCTCGGCGTTGCGCGAGCACGAGCTCGGCGCGGATCGCCCTCGGTCAGCTCCTCGACGCCGGGCTCGACGACCTCGAAGTGGATCCCGAGCAGCGGCAGCAGCTCGCGCCGCCGCGGCGAGGCGGAGGCGAGGACCAGCCGCATGCCCGGCTGCGCCGCGTCCGCCGTCCGCGCCGTCAGCCTACAGCTCCGGGAACCAGATCCCGATCTCGCGCTCGGCGGACTCGTCGGAGTCGGAGCCGTGGACGAGGTTGAAGGTGACCTCGGTGCCGAAGTCGCCGCGGATCGAGCCGGTCTCGGCCTCGACCGGGTTGGTCGCGCCGATCAGCTGCCGCGCGGCCTTGACCGCCTCGACGCCCTCGAGCACCAGCGCGACGAGCGGGCCGCCGGTGATGAACTCGACGAGCTCGCCGAAGAACGGCTTGTCGGTGTGCTCGGCGTAGTGCTCGTTGGCGGTCTCCTCGTCGGCGGTCATCAGCTTCATCGCGACCGGCTCGAGGCCCTTGCGCTCGAAGCGGGCGAGCGCCTCGCCGGTGAGCCCGCGCTCGAAGGCGTCGGGCTTGATCAGGATCAGGGTGCGGGTCTTCTCTGCCATCGGATGGTCCTCCGTGGGTGTGGATCTCGGTCGGCGCGGCCCCGCCGGCGGCGCGAGCGGCGCGCGCCGGCTCAGCTTCTCGTCGTCGGCTTGCGGCGGGGGCGGCTGGCCCGCTCGCCCTCGGGCTGCTCGGCGACGCGCTCGGCCGGCGACTTCGCCGCGGCGGCGTCTCGCCGCTGCCTCTCGGACGCCCGTCTCGCCGTCGGACGAGTTCGACCGCGGCGGGAGGACGAGGACGAAGCCGAGGAGGGAAGACGAGGAAGAGGAAGGGAAGAGGAGCCGGACTGACGCGAGGAGGAGCTGCGACGCTCGCCGCTGCAGCGCGAGCGGGCGCTCGTGGAGCGCTCACCGCTGGAGCGCTGGGCTCGGGCGCTCGCCGCTGGGACGCTCGGCGCTGGAGCGCTTCGGCTTCGAGCTGCGCTCGGGGAGCGGCCGCTGCTCGAGCGCGCCGTGCCGCGCCGCGCGGGAGCTCGGGCTGGGCTGCCGACGGCGGCGGACGACGACGTGGACGCGCGACGCGCCACCGGGGTCTCGCAGTGCGGGCAGACGGACCAGCGCGGATCGACCGGGCGGCCGCAGGAGCGGCACGGGTCCTTGAGCCGGTGCTGGCACTCGGGGCAGCGCAGCCAGCGAGAGCTCGATCGGGTGCTCGCAGCGCGGGCACGACGTCTCGCTCAGCCGGCGCAGCCGCAGCTCCGAGGCCTTGATCTCGAGCTCGCGCTCGCGCGCGTCCTCGAGGAACTCCGGCGGGCGCAGGATCGTGTAGATGATCGTGCCGATGAACGGGAAACAGCGACGCCGCGGTCGCCGTTGCCGACCAGGACCGGAGTCATCGATCCGCCGCCGGGCGTCCGCGAACGTCCAGTAGATCAGCGAGAGCCAGACGACAACGAGAACCAGGATCAGCAGGTTGACCGCAAGGTTCAGCGAGCCGTCGGTGATTCCGAACAGCGCTGTAAGCATCATGAGAGGCGCGTCAGTCTAGCGGCAGACTCGGCGATGAGCCGCGCCGGTGCGTCGGCTGGGTGTCGGCGACCAGCCCGCGGCCGCGGCCGGCTCAGAGGAAGAGGCGGCCGAACAGGTAGCCGAGGCCGAAGAAGACGAGGATCACGACCGGCGACCACGACGGCCACCAGGCCCATCATCGAGAGGAGCTCTGATCTGGCCTCACGGTCCATGCGTACCTCAAAAGGTAGTGCGAGCCGGCGAAGACCGCCACCCCGCCGAGCTCCGAGCGCAGCGCGACCGCCCGGCGCACGGCCGCGGCCGGGTCCCCGACGCGGCCTCGCCTCGGCGCCCGCTCGGCGGAACTGCGTCGCGAGCAGCTCGGCCTCGAGCGCGACGGCGCCCGGCCGGCCCATCGCCGGCCCGGGGTCGGCGGCGGTGCAGATCGCACGCGCGGCGAGGGGCGCGAGCGCGGCCGCGATCCCGGCCGCGTCCTTGTCGGCGAGCACCGAGACGCAGACGCACGAGCGGCGCCGGCCTCGGCGACCGGCGCGAGCGCCTCGGCCAGCGCGCGCGGCGCCGTCGCGGTTGTGGGCGGCGTCGAGGATCAGCGGCGGGTCGCCGTCGACGCGCTCGAAGCGACCGCCGAGCCGCGCGCCGCGCGAGGGCCGCGCGTGCGCTCGCCGCCGAGCGCATCGACCGCGCCGCTCCGCCGAGCGCGGCGAGCTCGAGCGCGACGGCGGCGTTGCGGCTGCAGGTAGGGACCGAAGCGGCCCGGGCAACGAGCTCGGGCGGCGCCGGCGGTGCTTCGATCAGCCGCGGCGCCGAGCGCTCGCCGCGTGCTCGCGCGCCAGCGCGCTCGACCGAGGTCGGCAGCGCGCCCGATCACCAGCGTCGTGCCCGGCGCGCAGCACGGCGAGCTTCTCGGCGCGCGATCTGCTCGGGCGTGTCGCCGAGCCACTCGGTGTGGTCGAGCCCGACCGAGGTCAGCGCCGTCGCCGTCGGAGGGGATCACGTTGGTCGCGTCGAGCCGGCCGCCGAGCCCGGCCTCGACCACCGCGACCTCGACGCCCGGCGTTGCGGAAGGCGACGAACGAGGTCGCCGATCGCCGCCTCGAACTGGGTGATCCGCGCGCCGTCGTCGAGCGTGCGGCTCGACCGCGGTCGATCGCCGTCGGCGACCTCGCTCGGCCGCCCGCGCGAACGCCTCCGGCGTCGAGCTCGCGCGCCGCCGATCCGGGTGCGCTCGCGCCAGCGGCTCGTGTGCGGGGAGATGCAGGCGCCGGCGGACAGCCCCACGCCTCGAGCAGGGCCGCGGTCATCACCGTCACCGACGACTTGCCGTTGGTGCCGACGACGTGCAGCGAGCGCCAGCTGCGCTGCGGCTCGCCGAGCTCCGCGCAGAGCGCGCGCATCCGCTCGAGGCCGAGCTTCCAGCCGACCGGCTCGAGCCCGGCGAGGTAGCGCTCGGGATCGGTCGAGTATCCGCTCAGCTCCTCGAGCTCGGCCCGGTAGCGCTCGAGCTTCTCGCGCTCGGCCTCGACGACCTCGGCCGGGCGCCTTGGCGACGAAGCCCTCGTTGCGCGAGCTTGCGCTCGCCGCGCTCGACCTCGGACCGCAGCTTCGCGCGGCGCTCCTCGAGGCGCTGCTCGACGGCCTCGGCGTCGAGCTCGTCGGAGGCGAGGATCTCCATCGGACCCGACGGTCGCGAGCGCCTCGCCGTCGCCGTCGCGCCGCCGAAATCGAAGCGGGCGAGCCGGCCGACCATGGTCGGTGGCTCGCCGGCGGCGTCGCGCCCGCTCAGCACCGCGCCGGGCGGCGACGTCGGCGAGCTCGCGCCAGCGGCGCAGGTCGCGGGTCGAGCTCGATCGCCCCCTCCGACCTCGGCCTCGGCCTCGGCGTCGATGCGGCTCGCCTCCGGCTCGGGGAAGGGCGAGACGACGAGCTGCGGCCTCGCGGTCGGGCAGGTAGCGACCAGATCTCCTCGGTCACGAACGGCATGATCGGGTGGGCGAGCGCGAGCGTCCGCTCGAGCACGTAGAGCAGGTTCGCGGCCGCACGCCTCGTCGCCCGTCGTAGAGGCGCGGCTTGACGATCTCCAGGTACCAGTCGCAGAGCTCGGACCAGAAGAAGCGGTAGAGCTCGAGCGCGGCGTGGGCGAAGTCGTAGGCGTCGAGGTCGGCGCCGATCTCGGCCACCGCGCGCTCGAGGCGCGAGAGGATCCAGCGGTCCTCGGCGCGTCTCAGGGCGCGGCTCGGGCGGGCGCCTGGCGCTCGCCGGCGTTGAGCAGGATCAGGCGCGAGGCGTTCCACATCTTGTTCGCGAGGTCGCGGCCCTGCTGGACCTTGGCCTCGCTGAAGCGCACGTCCTGGCTCGAGGACATCGCCAGCAGGCCGAAGCGGAGCGCGTCGGCGCCGTGCTTGTCGATCTCCTCGAGCGGGTCGATGCCCGGTGCCGAGGCTCTTCGACATCCGCCGTCCGTCGGGCGCCTGGATCACCGAGTGGATGTAGACGTCGCTGAAGGGGATCTCGCCGGTGAACTCGAGCCCGCTCATGATCATCCGCGCGACCCAGAGGTAGATGATGTCGCGCGCGGTCGAGAGCAGATCGGTCGGGTAGAAGGCGCGCAGCTCGGGCGTGTCCTCGGGCCAGCCGAGCGTCGCGAACGGCCACAGCGCCGAGCTGAACCAGGTGTCGAGCACGTCCGGGTCGCGGCGCAGCTCGCCGCCGCAGCTCGGAGCACGACTCCGGGCTCGCGGATCCTCGGCGACGATCGTCTCCTCGCAGGCGTCGCAGTACCAGACCGGGAGCTGGTGGCCCCACCAGAGCTGGCGCGAGACGCACCAGGGGCGGATCCCCTCCATCCAGTCGAGGTAGACGCCGCCTCCAGCGCTCGGGGGTGAAGCGGACTCGCTCGTCGCTCGACGACCTCGATCGCCGGCTTGGCGAGCTCGTCCATCGCGCAGAACCACTGCAGCGAGATCAGCGGCTCGATCCGCTCGCCGGAGCGATGCGAGAACGGGACCGAGTGCGTGTAGGGCTCCTCGGCCGAGATGCAGGCCGCCCTCGCGCAGCTCGGCGACGACGCGCCTCCTGCGCCTCGGCGGCGGTCATGCCCGACGAAGCGCTCGGGCGCCGGGGTCGATCATCCGCCCGTCCGTCGCCGATCACCGAGATCTCCTCGAGCCCGTGCGCGCGGCCGATCTCGAAGTCGTTGGGGTCGTGGCCCGGGGTGATCTTCAGGGCGCCCGTGCCGAACTCGACGTCGACGTACGGGTCGGCGATGATCGGCAGCCGGCGGCCGACCAGCGGCAGCACGCAGTGGCCGCCGACCAGGTCGGCGTAGCGCTCGTCGTCGGGATTGACGGCGACGGCGGTGTCGGCGAGCATCGTCTCGGGCCGACCGTGGCGACGGTCAGGACGCGATCGGAGCCCTCGACCGGGTAGTCGATCGAGTACAGGGTGTCGGTCACCTCGCGGTTCTCGACCTCGAGGTCGGAGATCGCCGAGTGCGAGCCCGGGTCCCAGTTGACCATGTAGTTGTCGCGGTAGATGTAGCCCTTGTCGAAGAGCTGCTTGAAGACCGCGGTAGACGGCCGTCACGTAGCCGTCGTCGAGGGTGAAGCGCTCGTCCTCGTAGTCGCAGGAGGCGCCGAGCCGCTTGAACTGCTCGATGATCCGTGTCGCCGTACTCCGAGCGCCACTCCCAGACCCGCTCGACGAAGGCCTCGCGGCCGAGGTCGTGCCGCGAGACGCCCTCGGCGCGCAGCTCCTTCTCGACCACCGACTGGGTCGCGATGCCGGCGTGGTCGGTGCCGAGGATCCACTTCACCCGGCGCCCCTCCATGCGCCGCTTGCGGGCCATCGCGTCCTGGATCGTGCCGTTCAGCGCGTGCCCCATGTGCAGCGAGCCGGTCACGTTCGGCGGCGGGATCGCGATCGAGTAGTTCTCGGCGGCGGTGCCCTCCGGCTCGGGATGGAAGTAGCCGGCCTCGAGCCAGGACGCGAAGATCCGCCCCTCGACCTCGCCCGCGTCGTAGCGGGTGCGCTCCTCGAGCTGGCTGCGGCGATCGGCGTCCATCGGAGGCGCGAGTTTACGCGGCGTCCGCCGCACCGCCCGTCGCGCCGAGGATGGCTTCGAGGTCGGCCTCCAGCTCCCGTGGACGCCGCATGTGCTCGTCGGTGATGCGCAGGGGCCGGTAGCCGTGGGCGAGCAGGCGGCGGTCCCGCTCCCGGTCTCCGTGGAAGCGTTCGCGGTTGTCGTGGCTCTCGCGGCCGTCGAGCTCGATCGCAAGTCGCGCTTCGCGTACCAGGGCGTCGACCTCGACGACCTCGTCGCCGAGCAGGAGCCTCGCGTTGAACTCGACGGCGGCCAGTCGGGATGCCGCTCCGTGAGCTCGCGAAAGCGGAGCTCGAGCCGGCTGCGGACGCGGCCGCGGCGGACGTGCCCGGCCTCGATTCCGGCGAGGCGGCGGAGCAGCACGGCCCCCTTCGAACGGCCCCGCGCGGCGAGAAGCGCGCGGACGGAGCTCTGGTCGACGCGGTCGAGAACCTCCGCCTCCGTGAAGATCGGCCGCATGCGGGGCTCGGGCAGAATCGAGGCGAGGTCGAGGAGCGTGCGGGCGGGAGTCGTCACGGGCAGGCCGTGGTGGGTGGTCCGCTCAGTGTCGGGGATCGACGAGCGGTGGCATACGAGGCCGGGGGTCCCGCGCCGCCTGACGCTCAGGGTGACGTCGAGGACGCGGAAGTCGGCAAACTTCCAGAGGATCGCCGCCGCGCGATGGCTGAGGACGGAGTCGGGGCCACCGAAGAGGTGGGCCTCCCACAGGCGCGAGAGCCATGTGGAGACCGGACCGACGGCGTAGATGCCCACCAGCGTCGGGCGCAGGCGGCCGTCCTCGAGCCGCCGGGCGATGGCGCGGCGACCGATGCCGTCGGCGATCAGTTGCCGTCGGGCGACCCGCCCCGCCTGTGTCGCGGCGAGGGAGGCGATTCGGCGGTCGGTCCCGGCCGCCACCTCAATCCCGCCCCGCCACGGATAGAAGGCACATTTGGCACCGCCGGCGGTGCACGATGTGACATCTATCGGTCTGGGAGCCGCCCCGGTCGCACGTCATCCCTCAATGCAACCGCCGCCGGGCGCGCCCGTGGGTGCCGCAATGTCACGGCTGACGAGCAGCGGCGCGACGGAACCCCCGACGGGAGGCCCCGCCGGCGGGCCCCTACGCCGACTCTTCGATCTCGCGCAGGCTCTGCGGGAGGTGCTCCGGGGCCGCCTGGGTGACGAGCGTCGGCGCGAGCCCCTTCTCGATCGTCTCGCGGGTGACGACGCATTTCTTCACGTCGCGGCGGGAGGGCAGCTCGAACTGGACGTCCTGCAGCGTGTCCTCGATGATCGAGCGCAGGCCGCGGGCGCCGGTCTCGCGCTCGATCGCCTTGTCGGCGATCGCGCTCGAGCGAGTCGGGGGCGAAGACGAGCTCGATGTCGTCGAACTCGAACAGGCGCTGGTACTGGCGGGTCAGCGCGTTCCGGGGCTCGGTCAGGATCGTGATCAGATCCTCGCGCTGCAGCTGGCTGATCGAGGCGACGACCGGCATCCGGCCGATGAACTCCGGGATCAACCCGTACTCCATCAGGTCCTCGGGCAGCACCTCCGCGAAGAGCTGGCTCACGTCCTTCTCCTCGCGCGACTCCATCGAGGCGCCGAAGCCGATCCCCTGCTGGCCGACGCGCTTGCGGATCACGTCGTCGAGGCCGGCGAAGGAACCGCCGCAGATGAAGAGGATGTTTGTGGTGTCGATCGTCAGGAACTCCTGGTGCGGGTGCTTGCGGCCGCCCTGGGGAGGCACGGAGGCGGTCGTGCCCTCGAGGATCTTCAGCAGCGCCTGCTGCACGCCCTCGCCGGAGACGTCCCGGGTGATCGACGGGTTGTCGGCTTTGCGCGTGATCTTGTCGATCTCGTCGATGTAGATGATCCCCGTCTCCGCCTTCTTGACGTCGTAGTCCGCGGCCTGGATCAGCTTCAGCAGGATGTTCTCGACGTCCTCGCCGACGTAGCCGGCCTCCGTCAGCGCCGTCGCGTCGGCGATCGCGAAGGGGACATTGATGATCCGCGCCAGCGTCTGCGCGAGCAGCGTCTTGCCGCAGCCCGTCGGTCCGAGCATGAGGATGTTCGACTTCTGCAGCTCGACCCCGCTCGGCTCCGCGGACCCCGAGCCGGAGCTCGAGCCGTCCTCGCCCGAGAGGCGAACCCGCTTGTAGTGGTTGTAGACGGCGACGGAGAGCGCCCGCTTGGCAGGCTCCTGGCCGACCACGTACTCATTCAGGATGTCGTTGATCTCAGCCGGCTTCGGCAGCGACTCGAGCTCGAAGCTGGGAGCGACGGTGAGCTCCTCGTCGATGATCTCGTTGCAGAGGTCGATGCACTCGTCGCAGATGTAGACGCCCGGGCCGGCGATCAGCTTCTTGACCTGGCGCTGCGACTTGCCGCAGAAGCTGCAGAGCAGTTGCTCGTTCGAATCGGTCGGGCGTGCCAAGTGGGTTCTCCCTTCGGTCCGGGCGCCCCTGGTTCCGCAGGGCTCCAAGGTTACGGAACCCTGCAAGCAGGGTTGACTCGTACCTGTTACTCGGCTCGACGCCGCGTCCCTGCATCGGACGCGTCCTGCAAGCCGGCGTCCGCGGCGCTCAGCGCGACTTGACCCGCTCGGCGAAGAACTCCTGGATCTGCTCGAGCGTCCGGTCCTTGGTTTCGGGCACGAAGCGCCAGCAGAAGAACACCGTGAACACGCTCAGCGCCCCGTAGAGCCAGAACGTCTCAGTCTTGCCGAGCGCGGAGAGCAGCGAGAGGAAGGTCAGCGAGACCACGAAGGCCGCGACCCAGTTCGTGGTCGCGCCGAGCGACGCCGCCTTGCCGCGGATGCGGAGCGGATAGAGCTCTGCGTTGAGCAGCCAGAAGATCGGTCCGAGGCTGATCGCGAACGAGGCGATGAAGGTCATCAGCCCGAACACGGCGAGAACCGAGTTGAGGGTGGTGGTGGGGTCGCCGGTGAACGCAAGGCCGATCAGAAAGAGGGCGATCGCCATGCCGCTGACGCCGCCGATCAGCAGCGCCCGCCGCCCGAGCCGGTCGAGCAGCCGGATCGCCACCAGGGTCATTCCGACGTTGACGATGCCGGCGGCGACCGAGGTCAGGATCGCGGCCGAGTCCGAGCTGATCCCGGTGTACTGGACGATCGTCGGCGCGTAGTAGATCACGGTGTTGATGCCCGTTATCTGCTGCAGGACGGCGAGGCTGAGACCGACGAGGAGGGCGGCACGCGCGAGCGGGGTCAGCAGCTCGTGCCAGCCGCCGGGCTCCTCCTTGAGCCCGTCCTCGATCTCGTGCATCTCGAAGTCGATCGCGTCCGCGTTTCCCTCCCGGATCTTGGCGAGCGTCTCGCGGGCGGAGTACTCGCGGCCGACCATGACGAGCCAGCGCGGGCTCTGCGGCATCCGGGCCATGCCCACCCCGAGGAGGATCGCCGGCAACGCCCCGAGGCCGAGCATCCAGCGCCAGCCGTCGATCGGCGCGAACAGCAGCCCGACGAGATAGGCGACGAAGATGCCGATCGTGACCGACAGCTGGAAGAAGGTGACGAGCCGGCCGCGCTGGTCGGGAGGGGCGAGCTCGGAGATGTAGACCGGCGCAACCGCCGAGGCGAATCCGATCGCGACGCCGAGCGCGAGCCGGGCGATCACGAGGACGGTGGCATCGGGGGCAGCGGCACTGATGCCCGAGCCGATCACGAAGACGATCGCCGAGAGGACGATCACGAGCCGGCGACCGTGCCTGTCCGCGACCCGGCCGCCCAACAGAGCGCCGACCGCGGCGCCGATCGGCACGGCGCCGACGACGAGTCCGCGCGCGAAATCGTCGAGGCCGAAATCGGGCCCGATGAACAGCATCGCGCCGGCGATGATCCCCGTGTCGTAGCCGAACAGGAGGCCCCCGAGCCCGGCGATCGCGGCGGTCAGCACCAGGTTGCGGTGCGCGGTCCGGGCGCCTGTCGTCCCCCTCTCCACGAGACGGGAGGGAAAGCTACTCCGAGGCCCGGCGGCCCCGAGAGGCCGGATCGTCGTCAATCAAGGAAGAGGTCGGCGCCGCGTGCTTCGCACGCAAGCCGGCCGATGACGCAGGGCAGCGGACGCGAGGCCGGATCGTCGTCAATCAAGGAAGAGGTCGGCGCCGCGTGCTTCGCACGCAAGCCGGCCGATGACGCAGGGCAGCGGACGCGAGGCCGGATCGTCGTCAATCAAGGAAGAGGTCGGCGCCGCGTGCTTCGCACGCAAGCCGGCCGATGACGCAGAGTGACGGCGATCCGGCCCGCGTCAGCGGTTTTCGATGACGCGGTCGATGATGCCGTACTCGACCGCTTCCTCAGCCTTCATGAAGTAGTCGCGGTCGGTGTCCTTGGACACCTTCTCGATCTTCTGGCCCGTGTGCTTGGAGATGATCTCGTCGAGCCGGGTGCGCGTCTCGATGATCTCCCGGGCGTGGATCTCGATGTCGGTGGCCTGGCCGCCGATGCCGGTCGAGGAGACCTGGTGGATGAGGATCTTCGAGTTCGGGGTCGCCATCCGCTTGCCCTTCTCGCCGCCGGAGAGCAGCAGGGCGCCCATGCTCATCGCGATTCCGACGCAGATCGTCTGCACATGCGGCTTGATGTACTGCATCGTGTCGTAGATCGCGAGCCCCGCATACACCGACCCGCCGGGCGAGTTGATGTACATCGAGATGTCCTTGTCGGGATCCTCGGACTCGAGGTGGATGAGCTGGGCGACGATCAGGTTCGCGATGTCCTCGGTCACGGGGGTGCCGAGGAAGATGATCCGCTCGTTGAGCAGGCGCGAGTAGATGTCGAAGGCGCGCTCGCCGCGCGAGGTCTGCTCGACCACCATTGGAACCATCGGGCTCATGGCGCCGCACATTACACAAGCCCGGCGGCGGCCCCGGGCAGGGGCCCGCGACGGCGGCGCTGCTAGCTTGGCCGGGCAACGACCGCCGCGGGGGCGGTCTCGACCCAGGGAGAGCCATGAGGAAACTTGGACTCGTCTTGATCGTCGCGGTGGCGCTCGCGTTTCCGGCGCTGGCGCTGGCGAACAAGATCAAGGTGTCAGGCGGCGTCATCCACGACAGCGACTCGCGCGTGACGGCGACGGTGGTGAAGAAGCATCACAAGGTCACGCAGATCAAGCACATGAAGCTGAAGGGGATCGACTTCCGCTGCCACAAGCAGCACTACGAGAACCTCGGCAACGTCAAGGTCACGGCGGCGATCCCGGTCCACAAGTCCGGGAGCTTCAAGGAGCGCCTGCCGAACGTCGAGAACCACAAGGAGAAGATGCGCATCAGCGGCCGCGTCTCCCATGGCGGCAAGCAGGTGACCGGCAACGTGAAGACGAACAAGCTGACGATCAACGGCACGCGCTGCAGCGTGCCCAAGCAGCACTTCGTGCTGACCAAGTAGCGCCGGGCCGGTGCAGGGCCGGCCCTGAGCTTGCGGTTTCGACGGGGCGCCACCGGCGCCCGTCGTCGCTGCGGCTTACTCCTCCTCGGAGTCGTCGCCGGAGGCCGCGTCCGCGGTCTCCTCAGCGTCGGGGGCGCCGTCGGGCGCTTCGCCCTCGCCCTCGTCCTCCGCCCCGGCGCCCTCGGGCGTCCACAGCTCACCCTCGCCGCCCTCGCGGGCGGACTCGGGGGTCCACAGCTCATCGCCGGCGGCCGCGCCCGCCCCGGCCTCGGCGGCTGCCTGATCCGCCTCAACGGCGACGGCGGAGTCGACGAGCAGGTCGGCCGCCTTGCGCATCCGGATCTCGTCGATGAGCAGCGCGTCACGACCATCCTTGCGGAGTCGCTTGAGCAGCTTCTGCGGGTTGCGCTTCTCGCCGGGGGGCGGCTGCAGCGCCTCGAGCTGCTCCTCCTCCGAGGCCTCGATCCCCTCCGCCTCGGCGACCGCCTCGAGCACCGCCTCGCGGCGCAGGCCGCGCTCGGCGTCGGGCTTCGCCTCCTCGATCATCTCCTCGCGCGTCTTGCCCTGCATCTGCAGGTAGGCGGCGGGGTCCATTCCGGCCCCCTGGATCTGGCGCTCGAGTCGCTCCCAGACCTCCTCCGCGCGCGCGGCGACGACGTCCTCGGGCAACTCGATCCCCGCCCCTTCGACGACGGTGTCGAGCACCGCGTCGCGGAAGGCGTCCTCGACCTGATGCTCCATCTGATGCAGGATCCGGTGCTCGATGTCGGCCCGGAGCTCGGCGATCGTGTCGAAGTCGGAGTTCTCGGCCGCGAAGTCGTCGTCGGCCTCCGGCAGCGTCTTCTCGCGCACCTCCTTGACCGTCACCTCGAAGGCGGCGTCCTCGCCCGCCAGGTGCTCCGCGTGGTAGTCCTCCGGGAAGGTCACCTCGACCTTGCGCTCCTCGCCGGCCTCGGCGCCGATCAGGCCCTCCTCGAAACCCTCGATGAAGTTGCCGGAGCCGAGCTCGAGCAGGTAGTCGGTCGCCTGCCCGCCCTCGAACTCCTCGCCTCCGACGGAGCCGGTGAAGTCGAGCAAGAGGTGGTCGCCCTCGGCGGCCGCGCGCTCGACCGGGTTGAGCGAGGCGAGGCTCTCGCGCATGCGGTCGATCTCGGCGTCGACGGCGCCCTCTGGAAGCTCGGGCTTGGCCTGCGGCACCTCGATCCCCTTGTATTCGCCGAGCTCGGCCGCCGGGCGGATCGAGATCTCGATCGAGAAGCTGAGCGGCTCCCCCTCGCCGGGCGGGTCGCCGACGTCGAGCTGTGGATCGCCGATCGGGCTCACGCCCGCCTCCAGGATCGCCCGCTCGTACCAGACGGGAAGGGCATCGCGGAGTGCCTGCTCGAAGACGGCCTCGCGCCCGATCTGCTGGATCACGAGCGGCGGCGGGACCTTGCCCTTCCGGAAGCCGGGCATCCGCATCTCACCGCCGAGGCGCTTGGCGGCGCGATCGATCTCGGCGGCCAGATCGGCGGCCCCGATCTCGGCGTTGATCTTGACGCGGGCGGGGCTGAGGTTCTCGACTGTGGTCTCCACGGGGGCGAGACCTTAGAAGGTGCTCGCGGCGGGCGAGCCCCGCCCACGGGGCCCCGGCCCGCGCCTCGGGCTAACGTTCGCCCCATGCAACCCACCCGGACGGCGATCGGCACCTGGAGCGGCGGCCGCTTCATGCGCTTCGGCGATGCGCTCGAGGACGAGCGCCTGCTGGAGTTGCTGCGCCCGGGGGCCGGGATCGAGACCGTGATCACGGCCGACACCTATGGCCAGGGCGAGGCCGACCGGCTGCTCGGCCGCGCGCTCGAAGGCGTCGCCCGCGACTCGTACAGCGTCGTCGGGGCCGTGGGCCACGACTTCTACGAGGGGGAGCGGCGTGGCCCGAAGGGCTTCCCACGCTTCACCGATCCCGAGCTGCGTGGTCCCGACGGCTACCGCGACTACCTGCTGATGGCGACCGAGAACGTCCTCGACCGCCTCGGCATCAGCCATCTCGATGTGCTCCTGCTCCACAACCCGGACCGGATCGGCTACACGTCGGAGGTCGTCTGGGAGGCGCTGGCAGCGATCCGCGACGGCGGGCTCGCCGAGGCGATCGGCGTCGCCCCGGGCCCCGCGAACGGCTTCACGTTGGATCTCATCCACTGCTTCGAGCTGTTCGGCGACGCGATCGACTGGGCGATGGTGATCCTGAACCCTTTCGAGCCGTGGCCGGGCGAGCTCGTCCTCGATGCCGCCGCGCAGCGCTCGATCAGGCTGATCACGCGCGTCGCCGACTACGGCGGCCTCTTCTGGGGCGACGTGCGACCCGGGCACGAGCTGGCCCCGCACGATCACCGCGGCTTCCGGCCCGAGGGCTGGATCGAGGCGGGCGTCTCGAAGATCGAGCGGCTGCAGCCGATCCTCGACCGCACCGGGCTGACGCTCATGCAACTCGCCTGCGCGTGGAACCTGGCCCAGCCCGCCGTCGAGTGCGTCGCGCCGACGCTGATCCAGGAGGTCGGCGCCGCTGCCCGGCCGATCGAGGAGAAGCGGGCCGAACTCGCCTCGCTGCCGGCTGACCCCGCCCTCTCCCCCGCCGACGTCTCCGAGATCCGCCGGATCGGCGACAACACGGGCTCGATGGACCTGAAGGGGGCCAGCGTCGAGCACGAGGGCGCCGATCAGGCCGACCGCTGGTCGCTGACCCCCGAGCTCAGCGAGCTGGCCGGGCGCTGGGGGATCGACCCGGCGCGCGATCTGGTCAAGACGGCGTGACGACCGCCGACCGCATCGTCGCCCGCTTGGCGACGAGCGGCGGCGCTCGCTTCACAGCGTTCGTGCTGGATCTTGGTGCGGCCCTCCTCCGGGCTGCGCTGGGCGACCCGCGCCACCCGGAAGAACGCCGCTGAGTCTCACCAAGCCGCGGCACGGCGCGTGCGCCAGCAGCAGGCGGCCGAACGCGCCCCTGTTAGGGACGTCCTAATACCGGTAGTGGTCGGGCTTGTAGGGGCCCTCGACCGGGACGCCGAGGTAGGCGGCCTGATCCTCGCTGAGCTCGGTCAGGTCGACCCCCAGCGCCTTCAGGTGCAGGCGCGCGACCTTCTCGTCGAGGTGCTTGGGGAGAACGTAGACCTGCTTGTCGTAGTCCGAGTTCTTCGAGTAGAGCTCGATCTGGGCGATCGTCTGGTTCGTGAACGAGTTCGACATCACGAACGACGGATGGCCGGTCGCGTTGCCGAGGTTCAGCAGCCGGCCCTCGGAGAGGATCAGCACCGAGTGCCCGTCGGAGAAGCGCCACTCGTCGACCTGCGGCTTGATGTTGATGCGCTCGACATCGCTCCGGCGCTCGAGCCCGGCCATGTCGATCTCGTTGTCGAAGTGACCGATGTTGCCGACGATCGCCTGGTGCTTCATCCGCGCCATGTGGTCGGCGGTGATGATGTCCTTGTTGCCGGTCGCGGTGATGAAGATGTCGGCCTTCTCGACGACGTCGTCGAGGCGCTTGACCTCGAAGCCCTGCATCGCCGCCTGCAGCGCGCAGATCGGGTCGATCTCAGCGATCACGACGCGTGCGCCCTGCCCACGCAGAGATTCGGCGCAGCCCTTGCCGACGTCGCCGAAACCGCAGATCAGCGCCATCTTGCCGCCGATCATCACGTCGGTCGCACGGTTGATGCCGTCGATCAGCGAGTGCCGGCAGCCGTAGAGGTTGTCGAACTTCGACTTCGTGACCGAGTCGTTGACGTTGATCGCCGGGAACAGGAGATCGCCGGTCTGGGCGAGTTGGTAGAGGCGGTTGACGCCGGTCGTCGTCTCCTCGGTGACCCCGAGCACGCTCTCTCCGACCTTCGTCCACCGCTGCGGGTCCTCCTGCAGCGAGCGGCCGAGCAGCTCGAGTACTACGCGGAACTCCTCCGAGTCGGCCGTCGACGGATCGGGAACGGCGCCCGCGGCCTCGAACTCGGCACCCTTGTGGACGAGCAGCGTCGCGTCGCCGCCGTCGTCGAGGATCATGTTCGGGCCGGCACCGTCCGGCCACACGAGGGCCTTCTCGCAGAGCATCCAGTACTCGGCGAGCGTCTCGCCCTTCCAGGCGAAGACGGGCACGCCCTTCGGGTCCTCCGGCGTTCCCTCGGGGCCGACGACGACCGCCGCGGCGGCGTGGTCCTGGGTCGAGAAGATGTTGCAGGAGGCCCAGCGCACCTCGGCCCCGAGAGCGACGAGCGTCTCGATCAGCACGGCCGTCTGCACCGTCATGTGCAGGGAGCCCGTGACCCGAGCGCCGGCGAGCGGCTGCGAGTCGGCGAACTCGCGCCGGGTCGCCATCAGGCCGGGCATCTCGTGCTCGGCGAGGTCGATCTCCTTGCGACCGAAAGCCGCAAGCCCGAGATCGGCTACCTGGAAGTCGAGACCGGCCTCGGTCGCGGGCGGGGTGGCGGTGCTGGGATTCATGAAGTGTTTGCCTCCTTGTCGCTGCTGCAAGCGCCGGCGCGGACGAGGGCGCGCGGCGGGGGGACGATCAGGAGTGTTGCAAAGCCGGCCCGACCCCGAGACGGCCCTCGCCCCCGGGACCGCGCCTCAGGCGGCTTCGGACGCGCCGCTGCGGTCGGACTCCAGCGCATCCAGCTCGGCTCCCAGCGCCCGCACGAGCCCGGTCTCGCCGAGGATCTGTTCGCACATCTCAGCGTCATCGCGCCAGATCCTGATCCGCAGCTCGAGCGGGATGCCGAGCCGCTCGGCCACCTCTTCGCCGACGTCCCCATACGCCTGACGCAGATCGACGCAGTTGGCGAGCTTGTCCGCGGCGTAGATCAGCGTCGCCCGCTCTCCACCCTCCCGGACCTGCTCCCGGAGGGCGTCCTTGCGGGCCTCGTAGTCGGTGACGGAGCGATCGTCGCTGAGCGTTGCCACGAGCCCGGCCACGCCCGGACCGAAGGCGCGCTCGATCTGTTCCGCCTCCGCGGCCGAATCCTCGATCACGTCGTGCAGCAGCGCCGCGGCAACCATCTCCGGGTCGCCGCCGTTGGCCGCCACGAGCTCGGCGACGCGCTCGGGGTGATGGATCGCGGGGGTCAGATTCGCGGATCGCAGCTGGCCCGCGTGCGCCGCGGATGCGAACCGCCAGGCCGCCTCGGCACCCGCCTCGGCGACTACGCGAGCGGTCTCGGGGTCCTCGGGTGCGCCCTTGCCCGGCAGCTCAGCCACCCGGCAAGCATAGGAAGGTGCGCCGCCGCGCAGCTTCTCGACCGCGGCGGCTGAGTCAGCCGAGGGCGCCCTCGAGCTCGAGCAGCCTGCGCTTGGCGTCGAGCCCGCCGCCGTAGCCGCCGAGCGCGCCGCCCGAGCGCAGCACCCGATGGCAGGGGACGACGACCGGAATCGGGTTGGCTCCGAGCGCGCTGCCGGCGGCGCGAAATGCGCGCGGGCTGCCGGCGGCCGCCGCCATCTCCGCGTAGCTGCGCGTCTGCCCGTACGGGATCCGGTTGCACGCGGTCAGCACCTCCCGCACGAAGCCCCTGCTCAAGCGCCAGTCGAGCTCGAGGTCGAAGCTCCGGCGGCGCCCCTCGAAGTACTCGTCGAGCTGGCGCCGGACGGGGTCGAGCCGGGTCGGCAGCTCGACGACTCGCGGGCCGATCGCGGCGGCGAGCCCGGTCAGCATCGGGTCGCGGTCGTCGCCGGCCCAGCCGATGCGGACGAGGCCGACGTCGGTCGTGGCGAGCAGCAGGGTGCCGATCGGCGTGTCGGTCACGGCCCATGCGACCTCCGCGAGCCCCTCGCGCTCTGCCTCGGCGGCCACCCGCTCACCGATCCGATCGAAGTCGAGAGCGGGCGTGAGCCCCTCAGCCTCCAAACGTAGCGCCGTCCCCGCCGGCTCCAGGTCGCTGCTGCTCTCGCTCATCGGCTTGCTCCTTCCACGGTCGGCGCGACGGCCCGGTTGGCTTCTCTCAGCTTTGCGAGGCCCTCGTGAACGCTGCGGCGGGCGGCCGCCTCGCTGCAGCCGAGAACCTCCCCGATCTCGCGGTGAGGCATGTCGAAGGCGTAGCGCAGCACGAGCGCCGCCCGCTGCTTGGGGGGCAGCGCCGCGACGTCGTCCCAGATCCCGCCGGGCCGTGGCCCGGGTCGGGGGGACGCCGCGAGACGCTCCGCCTCGAGCTCGGTCTGCGGCAGCCGGCGTCCCCGCGCCCGGTGCTCGTCGATCGCCTTGCGGCGGGCGATCGCCAGCACCCAGGCGCGCGGGCTCCGACCGTCGAAGCGATCGTAGGCGCGGAGCGCGGCGACGAAGGTCTCCTGCACGAGCTCCTCGACCTGCTCCCGCGGCACGAGCGTCGCCAACAGACCGGCGACCGCCGGGGCGTGGTCGCGGAACAGGAGGCTGAACGGGGGTGGCGCCGGCGCGGTCACAGGCATTGCATACACGAGAACGGCGGCGGTGCCCGGATCGTGAGGTCGCGCCCTGGACGGCGGCCCCCTCCCCTGCCAAGCTCTGCGTCCGACGAGGATGGGAAGACAGCGCCCGATCGCCGCAGTCATGGGCCTCGCGCTGCTCGCGGCCACGCTCCTGCTCGCCCCCGCGCCGGCGACGGCGAAGCTGCGTCCGGTCGGGCACCCGCGAGCACAGCGGGTCTCGGTCCACGCGCTGACCCTCGCCTGGCGTGACCGCTCCCGCGGCGAGCGGGCCTACCGGATCGTCGCCGTGCCCGAGGGGGGCGCCAAGCGCGTCCGCTATACGCGGGCCGGCTCGGTGCGCTTCCGCGTAGCCGGCCTGCCGCGCGGCACCGTCATCGCTTACGCGATCGCCCCGTGCCGGAGGCGGCGCGGGGGCTGCGGACCGCAGCGCCACGGTCGGCCCGCCGCGACCCTGCTCGCGCCCTTCGGCGGTCCCCATCCGGCACTCGGCTGCGAAGTGTTCCCCGGCAGCGATCCGTTCAACGAACGCGTCGACGGCATGCCCCTCGCAGCCCGCTCGCATCAGATCGTGGCCGCGATCCTCGGCGGCGGGGACGTCCATCTGCATCCGGACTTCGGCTCGAATCCGAGCTACGGCATCCCGTACGCCGTCGTCCCCTACGCCCAGCCCCGGGCGCCGGTGCGGTTCACCGCGTACGGCGACGAGAGCGACAGGGGGCCGTACCCGATCCCGCCCGGCACGCCCATCGAGGGCGCCGCCGGCGCCGACGGCGACCGCCACGTGCTCGTCGTCCGTCGACCCCGCCGACCGGGCGGCGCCTGCACCGACTACGAGCTCTATCGAGCCTTCGAGCGCGGCGGCGGCTGGCGCGCCGGAGCCGGTGCCGTCTTCCACCTCGGCGCACCGCTGACGGGGCAGCGGCCGGCGGGCTGGACCTCGGCCGATGCGGCCGGGCTGCCGATCTTCCCGGGCCTCGTCACCTACGAGCAGGCGGCCTCGGGAGAGATCGACCACGCGATCCGGATCACCTTCGAGAGGACGCGGCGCGCCTACTATCCACCGGCGACGCATTACGCCTCCGACTCCTGCGACGCGAACCTCCCGGCGATGGGCACGCGGCTGCGGCTGCGAAGCGGCTACGACCTCTCCGGGATCACCGGCCCCGCCCGCGCGATCGCGATCGCCCTCGAGCGCTACGGCGCGATCGTCGCCGACAACGGCTCCGACTTCTACATCTCCGGCTCCACGGACCGGCGCTGGAACGACGCCAACCTCAACCAGCTCAAGTCGATTCCCGGCTCGGCCTTCGAAGTCGTCAAGCCCGAGAGCCCGCCCGTGACCGACTGCTGACACGCGCCTGGGAGCGAAGGCGTTGCTTCAGTGACGACGAGTAGCGGACGAGTAGCGGGCGGTTTCCGGCCCCCGCGCGGGTAGTGGGGACGAGTGAGACCGCCGCACAGAGCCTCCGAATGGGTGTTGCTCGCGGCCGCCGCCGCGGCCGCAGGGTGGCTCGCCGAGCGCATCGGGCTTCCCGCCGGATACCTGTTCGGGGCGATCGTCGTCGCGCTCGGCTTCGCGCTGCTGCGACCCGGGCGACTGCAGCTACCCGACGGCGCCTTCCGCGTCGCCCAGGCGGCGATCGGCGTCGTCATCGGCACCTTCCTGCAGGCGGGGACGCTCGGAGGCCTCGGGCTGCGGTGGATCCCGGTCGTGATCGTGAGCGCCGCGACGCTCGCTGTGACGATCGCCGCCGGCCTGCTGCTCACGCGCGCGGCCACCGTCGATCGCGCCACGGCGTCGCTCGGGATGGTCGCCGGTGGGGCCTCCGGCATCGTCGCGATGGCCTCCGAGCTCGGCGCCGACGAGCGCCTCGTCGCCTTCATGCAGTACCTGCGAGTGCTCGTCGTCGCGCTATTGACGACGCTCGCGATCCCACTCCTGTTCGGCACCCACGAGGCGGCCTCGGGCGCGGGCAGCGGCCTGCTCGGCGACGTCGGCGGCTGGGCTCTGGTGCTTGGAGCCGGCGCGGCGGGCGCGGCTCTCGGCCCGCGCCTGCGACTGCCCGCCCCCGCGCTGCTCGGGCCGCTGCTGCTGACGGCGGCGCTCTCGCTCAGCGGCGTCCTGCCGAGCGACGTGCACGTCCCGCCCCTCGTTCGCGACGTCTCCTTCGCGGCGATCGGGCTGCGGATCGGGCTCGGGTTCGAGCCCGGCACCCTGCGGCGCATCGCCGACATGGCCGCGCCGGTTGCGGCCGCGATCGGCGCCCTGCTCGTCGCCTGCTTCGGTCTCGCCGTCGCGCTCGAGCTCACCGCCGGCGTCTCGCTTCTCGATGCCTACCTGGCGACGACGCCTGGCGGCCTGTACGCAGTGCTGCCGATCGCCTACGGCAGCGGTGCGAACGCGACGTTCGTGCTCGCCGTGCAGGGCATGAGGCTGCTCGTGATGATGGTCGTGGCGCCGCTCGTGATCAGGCGGATCGTCGGCGGTGTCACCGGAGCCGATGCTTCTTGTGCCGGTGCTTCTTCTTCTGCTGCTTGACCTTGACCGTCGCCCGGGCCGGCGTGGGGTCGACGTTGCCGGCGGCATCGGTAGCGGTGATCCGGAGCTTGTGCTTGCCCTTGCCGAGCTTCACGGCCCATGGCGAGCGACACGAGGTCGCCGGCTTGTGGTCGACCTGGCAGACCGTGGTCGAGCCGGACTCATCGACCATGAACCGGATCTTCACCTTCGCGCTCTTGGCGCCCTTGTGGAGGGTCACCTTCTTCGGGGCCTTGGTGATCGTCGCGTTCGGCGGATCGGTGTCGGGCGGCGCCTTCGTCGTCGCCTGGACCGTCGCCGGCGCCGACTCGTTCCCCAGCTGGTCGAGGGCCGTGACCCGGTAGCTGAAGTGCGTGGACGGGGCGAGCCCGGTGTCCGTGAAGGTCGACTGCGTGGGCGAGGCAATCCGCGTGAACGAGCCTCCCGCGGCTTGGCGGTAGACCCGGTAGCCGGCGATGTCCGAGGCCGAGCTCGGGTTCCAGCTCAGGGCGACGCGGTCCGGCCCGGGCGTGGCCGAGAGGTTCGTCGGCGTCGCCGGCGGGGTCGTATCGACGGAGAACGTCCGGGAAGCGGGCGAGGGATCGACGAGCCCGCCGGCATCGGTCGAGCGGACCCGGAACGTATGGCTGCCGTCGGCCAGACCGCTGAGCGCCTCCGGGGAGTCACAGGCGGAGAAGGCCCCGCCGTCGATGCGGCACTCGAACGTCGCGCTGGCGGCGCTCGACGTGAACCGGAAGGTCGGCCCGGCGTCCCCCGTCGCTCCCGACGGGCCGCTCGTGATCGTCGTGTCCGGCGGGTTGGTGCCCACCTCCAGCTCCCACATACCGCGGCCGTGGGTGGCGACGCGGAGGATCTCGGTGCCGGCGCCGGTGGGCGCGACCGCCATGTCGAAAGTCGAGACGACGGGCAGGCCGCTGCCGAACGGCACCCAGTGGGCACCGGCGTCGCTCGAGCGATAGACGCCGACGTCGGTCCCCGCGAAGACCCGGCCCGCGTGCCCGGGATCGGCGGCGAGGGCGTTCACGGGGACGTCGGGCAGACCGTTGCCCGCTGAGGTCCAGGTCGGGGCGCCGCTGAGCAGGTTCGTCGTCTTCCAGACGTGCGACTTCGACGGGTCCTGGGCAGCGGTCCCGCCTGAGTACCCGTTCACCGAGACGTAGGCGGTGTCGGGGTCGTTGGGGTCGACGACCACCCTCGACACGTAGGCCGTCGGCCACGGGCCGCTCACGTCGGTCAGGGTCGTGGCGCCCGACTCGGTCATGAAGACCCGGCCGTTGCGCGTGCCGACCAGTCGCACGCCGTCGTCGGCGGGGTCGATCCCGATCGCGGTCACCGTCGAGCCGAGGTGCTGGCTGACGGGGGTCATCGTCGTTCCCTGGTTCGACGACCGGTACAGGCGGTCGGTCCCGAAGTACAGGGTGTTGGGATCGCCCGGGCCGAGCGCCATCGGCGCGTAGAACTCGACGGGGTCCGAGCAGCTGATGCCGTTTGCGGTTCCGAAATTGCAGCCGAAGAAGGCCCATCCGTTGTCGGCGGCGTTCGCGCTTCCCGTGACGCGTCCGAATCCGATCAGGTTGCCCGTGGCGTTGAAGTACGTGTGGTACATCGTCACGTCGGCCGCGCTCGTGCCGTTCTGGTCGATCAGCGCGAAGCCACCGTCGCCGAAGTCCGCCCGCCGCCAGTCGCCGCTCGTCGCTGCCTGCAGCTCGGTGCCGTTGTCCTGGGTGCCGCCGAGGGTGACGACGGGATCGCTGCCGAGGACGGAGATGCTCTGGAACTGCGTGGCGCTGAAGCCCGTGGTGTTCCTGTTCGCCCAGGTCGCACCGGCATCGTCGGAGCGCCATACGCCCCCGTCGTTGCCGGTGTAGACGACGCTGGGATCCGAGGGCGCGAAGGCGATCGCGTGCGTGTCGGCGTGCAGGCCGGACTCACTGTTCGAGAAGGTCGACCCGTTCGTCGTTCGCTTCATGATCGTTCCGGGTCCTGCGCCGCCCGCGAGGATCGTGTTCGCATCGTCGGGCTTCATCGCCGTCGCGACGTCGTAGAAGCACTGACCCCCGCAGAATCCCGGCGTCGCGACGACGTTGGACCAGCTCGCGCCGCCGTCGGTCGAGCGCCGGATCGTGCCGGACGCCTCCCCGGTCGCGGCGACCATCGTCGTTGTGCCCCCGATCCTCGTGCCCGCGAGGGCGATCTGGTACGAGGAGGCGATCAGGCCCTGGGTGAAGGTGGGGGTCGCCGCGGTCGCGTTCGTCGAGCGGTAGATCCCGCCGTCACCGGCCGAAGCGGAGCCGTACACGCTCACCACGAGGTGATCGTTCGTGCCAGGCTCGAACATCGCCGCGGACACGTTGCGGTTGCCCGTACCCGGGCTGTCCACGCTGGCTGCGGTCGTCACGGTCAGCCGCTTGAAGCTGACGGAACCCGGCGCCGCGGTCGCGTTGGTCGAGCGGAAGAGGCCCCTCGGCGCAAGCGGCGGCGTCTGGCCGCCCCCGGCGGCTTCGCCCCCAAGGCCGATCACGCCGTTGGTCGTCGCGACGAACACCGTCGCCGGGTCATCCGGCTTGACCGCGATCGCGCTGATGCTGCGCCCCGCGAAGGGCTTGACCTGCTGCGGACCGCCCGAGAGGTAGTTGATCGTGAGCGGCGGATCGATCGGGCCCTTCAGATCGGCCGTCGTCTCGGCGTTGTCGACGCGGTAGAGGCCGACGCCGGCGAAGCTGTCGGCGGACTGGTTGGCCTCGCCGGTCCCCACGTACAGGATCGAGGGATCGGAAGGCGCCAGCGCGAGCGCACCGATCGCCAGCGACTGCGCCTGGTCGAAGATCGCGGTCCAGGTCGCGCCGCCGTCCTTCGACCTGTAGACGCCGCCCTGGGCGGTCCCCACGTAGACGACGTCGGGATCGGTCGGCTTGACCGCGATGGCGGTCACACGTCCGCTCACCGCCCCCTCCGGGCTCGTCTGTCCGTTGGGTATGGGGGCCGGCCCGATCGGTGTCCACGAGGTCGTGTTCGGTGGATCCGCCAGCGTCGGCGGCGTGAGCCGGGACGGCGCCGTGAAGTCGAAGCCGGGCTCGGGGCGCAGACCGGCTCGCTTCCGGTCGCGCTCGTACTTGTTGATGGCCCGCGCCCGTGGGTTGTAGGGAAGGTCCGCCCCCGCCCCGGTGTACCGGCCGATCTGCCGGTCCCGCTTCTTCAGGTAGAGGGCGAAGGGGAGCTCGGGGAAACCGGACGGTCGATCGGGGTCGCTCGCCTCCGACCCCTGGTCCGGCTCGGCCGGCGCCTGGCTCAGCTCCCCGGCCTGATCCTGTTCGCTCGGCTCCTGAGCGGACGCGCCCACCGGCGCGACACCGGCAAGCCCGAACAGCGCGAAGGCGACAGCAACCGCACCAGCGATGATCCCCCGACGAACCCTGCCCACAAAAAAAACCTCCCCCAGAACCCCAGTTCGCCCCGTATTGCCGGCCGCCACAGTACTCCTGCTCGAGGCGGCCTGCAACCCTCGCGACCCCGGACCTCCGGTCAGTCCCTACCCAGCGCGGCCGGCAGCTCCTCCCGAGTGGAGATCTCGAGCTTCCGGTAGGTGTTGGAGAGGTGCATCTCGACGGTGCGCAGCGTCACGAACAGGCTGACGGCCCGCCGAGGGGTGGCAGACGGGATTCGAACCCGCGACCGCCGGCACCACAAGCCGGAGCTCTACCAACTGAGCTACTGCCACCGCGTCGGGCTGGAATGTAGCGGCCGGGCGCGCGGGCGACGGGCCCGCGCGCCGACTCAGACCGCGGTCAGTCGGTCGACGAAGCCGTTGCCGAAGACGCGGTGCGGGTCGTAGCGGTCGAGCGTGCGCAGCGCCCAGTCCCAGTCGGCGTGCCGGGGCCGCCCACGCCGGTAGCGACGCGGAAAGCCGTTGCCGATCAGCCGGTCGTCGGCGAAGGCGGCGTTCCGCGTGAACGCCCAGACCTTGGACCACTCGGGACGGGCCAGCCCATGGCCGCCCCGGTAGTTGTCGAGCAGGAACCGCTCGAGCTCGCGGAAGAAGGCGTACTCGTGGTCGGTGCCCGGGAAGCTGAGGACGTTGAACCAGACCGCCGCGTGCCAGCCGCTCCCCCGGCTGGGCACGAGCGAGGAGAGCGGCGGCGGCTTCGCGCCGGCGACCTCGACGTGCGCGGGGCGGTCGAGCCCGCTGACCCGGATCTCGACCGGGCCGTTGATCGGGAAGCGGCCGGCATCGCGGTACGCCGCGATCCGCTCGCTGAAGAAGCTGGTGAACTCGTGGATCACGCGCTGGACGTGGCGGCGCCGGGTGAGGACGGCGTAGCCGATCTCCTCGAGCCGCAGGGTCGTCGGGCGGATGTACAGGAGCGTGTTCTTGGACGCTCCCCAGATGTCGGCGGAGTCGTTCGCGGCGAGGCCGGAGACGACGGCCTGATACTCGCTCTGCCCGAAGCCCGGCGTGGACGAGGGGTCGGCCAGCAGTTGCGCCCGCAGAGCGTCGGAGGCCTCGCGGGAGAGGCTGTCGCTGAACGGGTAGTTGTAGGGGGCGTCGACCGCCCGCGAGGCCGGCGGCTTGGTGGGCGCGACGCTCCAGACCTTCAGCCACGGCCGCTCGGTGAACGGGAACCAGATCGCCTCGGCGCGGCCCGTGGTGTCGACGAAGCCCGCGAACGTGCGGGCGGATGCGCGCGGCGGCGCGAACAGCTCGTCGGCCGGGATGTCGAGGAGGCTGACGCAGCGGAGGTTGCGATCGGAGCCGACGCGGAGCGTGTAGGCGACCACGAAGGCGCGGCCGAGGTGCACGCAGAAGGCGGCGGTGTCCCGCTCCGAGCGATGGAACTCGCGGAGCCGGTAGCGACGGTGATCCCGGTCCCAGACGATCGCCCGCAGGGAGACGATCTGGTTGCTGAGTGACCCGTAGGTCTGACCCGCGGGACGGCTCTCGCCCCGCCCCGGCAGGCTGCTGCCGTGGCCGCCGATCGCCAGCGCGCCCCCGACCGTGATCCCGCCGGGAGCCGGCATCGAAGCGAACCCGTACCCGCGCTCGGAAAGGCGGGCGACGAGGTCGTCCATGAGCGCACCCGCCTCGACGCGAACCGCCGCCGGATCGCCACCCAACACCTCGATCCGCCGCAAATGCCGGGTCGTGTCGACCAGCAGGATCCGCCGGCCGCACTCGCTGTCGGGTTCGAGCGTCAACGGCGACCAGTTGTGCATCTTGCCGCGCGGCCGGACGCGCCATCCAGCGCCGTAGGCCCAGTTGACGACGTCCACCACCTCGCGCGCGTTACGCGGCGCGCAGGTCCACACGTCGGGGACGCGGATCGCCGTCGACCAGTTCTCGAAGAGCTCGCGCGAGAGCTCGATGTCCGCCGGGAAGCCCCGGGGCGCCGGGCAGCGCCGGGCCGGAGCGGCAGCCGCGCCGGAGGGGAGCCACAGCGCTCCCGCCGCGAGCGCGCCAGCCTGCAGCGCTCGACGCCGCGTCAGACCCGCTTCCCCCTCGATCCTCGCCACCGCGGGGAACCCTACCCGCCACGACCGAGGGGCTCGGGCCTCAGCCGGCCTCGGGCAAGTGACAGACGGCCTCGATGTTGTTGCCGTCGGGGTCGAGGACGATACCCCCGGCAGGACTCGAACCTGCGGCCATCCGCTTAGAAGGCGGACGCTCTATCCAGCTGAGCTACGGGGGCCCGTGCGGTCAATGTAGCGGCGGTGATCGCCCCCTCCGGGCGCGGGAGAGAACCTGCAACGAAATTCGGGCACGGCTTTAGACTGGCGCGGCCGGCACGGACGCCGAGGCGGCAGTCCGTCGCCGGGGGAGCGTGAGCTTGAGAGGAGTCCCGTTGCAGTCAGGCGGAAGATCAGGGCATCGGGACCCGGCGCCCTCGATCGTCGCGTCCGTCGCCGAAGCGGCCTCCGAGCCGATGATCGTGCTGGCGGCCGACTGCCGGATCCGCCACGCGAATTCCGCAGCTGAGCGCCTGCTCCGGGCCCCGGCGGCGCGGCTGAGGGGCGTCGACGCCGACCGCCTGATTGCCGGGCTGCGGGAGCTGATCCCGCCGGCGGGGGACCCGCTGCCGCGCCCGGTCGACAGCGATGAGCCGGGCTGGGAAGGACCGCCGCCGCAGCTCAGGATTCCAGGCGACGAGGCGATCCCCGTCGGAATTCGGGTCAGCGCCGTGATCGCCGAAGGCGAGCTCTTCGCCTGCGTCTCGATCCGCGCCGGACGGGACCGGACCGCGGCTTCGCGGAGCCGCGTGGAAGCAGCGATCGCGCGCCTCGCGGTCGGTGGCGTAGGCGGCGTCGTCGTAATCGACGTCGACAACTTCGAGCTCGTGAACCAGAGCCTCGGCAGGGCTGCGGGCGACCGGGCGCTCGCCGACCTCGACCTGGCGCTGCACGCCGCCACGCAGGAGGGCGAGGTCGCGGCCCGCCTCGAGGCCGATCGCTTCGCGCTCGTCTCGCCGGCGGGTGGGCCGCAGCTCGCCGACCGCGCGAACGAGATCCTTGACGCGATCCGAAACCGGCGCATCGCCGTCGCCGGCACGACGATCCGCCTCACGGCCTCGGCCGGCGTCTGCGCCCTCGACGGCTCCCTCCTCAGCCCCGAGCAGCTGCTGCTCGCCGCCGAGGAAGCCGCCGGCTCGGCGAAGCGGCAGGGCGGCGACCGTCACGTCACCCAGGAGGAACCCGGCCCGCGCCGGGCGCGGCTCGGACTCGACTGGAACGACAAGATCCGGACCGGGATCGAGGACGGCGGGCTCACCCCTCACTTTCAGCCGATCCTCGAGCTCGGCACGAACCGGATCACCCACTTCGAGCTTCTCGCGCGCCTGCGCGAGCCCGGCGGAACCCTGATCCAACCGGGCGACTTCATCCCGGTCGCCGAGCGGCTCGGGATGATCGGCGCGATCGACCGCTGGGCGATCCGGACCGCGATCCGGACCCTGGCGCGGTGGTCGTCGAACCCGGGCGGACCGCGGATCGCGGTCAACGCCTCGGGTCGCTCGGTCGGCGCCGCCGGGCTGCTCGACTGCCTGCACGGAGAGTTGCGCGTCGGCCGCGTCGACGGCTCGAAGCTGATCATCGAGCTGACGGAGACCGCGGCGATCGGCTCGATCGAGGCTGCGATCGAGTTCGCGGACGACCTCCGGCGCCTCGGCGTCGGCTTTGCGCTCGACGACTTCGGGACGGGCTTCGGGACCTTTCTCTACCTCAAGCACCTGCCGCTCGACCAGGTCAAGATCGACGGCGAGTTCATCCGCGAGATCGGCGGCTCGATCCCGGACCAGACCTTCGTGCGCTCGCTGGTGGAGGTCGCGCACGGCCTCGGCGTCGAGACCGTGGCGGAGTTCGTCGCCGACCGGTCCGCGCTCGAGTGGGTTCGCCGGCTCGGGATCGACTACGCGCAGGGATTTCTCATCGGCCGTCCGCAGCCGTTGCTCAACGGGACCGCGGCGGTCGGGGAGACCTGAGCCTCCCGGCGAGGCTCCGCGCAGCGCGCCCGCGCGGCCGAGGCGGCATCCTTTCCCGATCGCAACGATGGAGGAGACGAAGGAGCAGAGCCCGGCGAGCGCTACGCACCTCGCGCGCGCCCGGCGGCTCTGCGGCTTCGGGGAGCGCCGAGCCGGCACCGACGCCGAGCGTCGCGCCGCCGCCGATCTGGCCGCGGGCCTCCGCGACCGCGGGGCCGCGGTCGCCGTCGAACCCACCTACGCGCACCCGCAGTGGCCCGCGGTCGGCTTCGTCCACTGCCTGCTCGGGGTCGCCGGCAGCCTGCTCGCCGGCGTCTCGGCCCCGGCGGCCTTCGCGCTCGTGCTGCTCACGGCGGTATCGCTGTTCGGCGATCTCGCGGGCCGTTGGTACCTCGTTCGCTCGCTCCTCTTTTTCCGGCGCGCCTCCCAGAACGTGGTCTCGCCGCCGCTGCCGGCCGGGCGGGACGGCGAGGCCGAGGAGCAGCCGGCGCGCGTGTCGATCTGCGCCCCCTACGACGCGCCGCTCACCGGCGCCGCCTACAACGGCTGGGCCGTTCGAGCCTGGGCCCGCGTCGCCGCGATCTGGCCTGCGCGGACGAGCCCGCAGGCGTTCGTCTTCTGGTCCGTGGCGCTGCTCCTCCCGCCGCTCGGAGCGCGGATGGCCGGGCTCGACGCCGACTGGATCTCGGCGCTGCAGTTGCCGCAGACCTTCGTCCTGCTGCTCGCCGCCTTCTTCTACGCCGAGATTGCCCTCTCCCCGCCCATCGCCCGGCGCCAACGACAGCGCCGCTGCGACAGCAGCCGCGCTCGCCGTGGGCGAACGGCTCGCGGCCGCTCCGCCGGAGTCGCTCGAGGTCGTGCTCCTGCTGGCCGGAGCCGGGGAGACGACGCGGGAGGGCATCCGCGCCTTCTTCCGCGCCCACCGCAAGCGGCTGCCACGGGACCGCACCTAGGTCGTCGCCCTCGACGCACCCGGCCGCGGCCGGCCGCGCTGGGTGATGCTCGAGGTGCCCGTGATCGGCCAGGCCCCGGGTCGCACCCTGCTCGGGCTCTGCGCGGCCCTCGGCGACGGGGACGCCCGAGCGGGCGCCCCTGCGGGTCGGCCCGGCGACCGGCGCCGCGCTCGCGGGCGGCTACGGCTACGAGGCGATCACGCTGACCGCGCGGGAGCGCGACGGCTTCATCCCCGTCGACCATCACACGCCGGACGACACGCCGGACCGCCTCGACGGCGAGGCGATCGAGCGCGTAGCCACGCTCGCAGTCGACCTGATCCGCTCCTCGACCGCGAGCAGTCACGGCGGGCGCGGGCGGGCGCGGCGGAATCTCGCCCTCAGGCGCGGGGCGGCGACGAGGCCGAGTGCCTCGAAGCGCTTGGCCATCTCCTCCTTGAGGGCATTGAGGCCCGCTCAGAGGGCCGCACCATCACCTTGAGCTCGGTGATCAGCCCGTCGGCGTCGAAGGTGAGCAGATCGAGCCCGTCGACCTCGCGGCTCGCGACGGTCGCCTTGAAGATCAGCGCCGCGGCGTCGGCGTTCTCGAACCGGTGCACGTAGTGGAAGTCGTCTCCGAAGACCTTCATCGCGCCCTCGGCGAGGATCGTGAGCACGAGGTCCTTGCCCTCGTACGGCGCGAAGACGACCGGGCTGAGGAAGCGGCAGTCCTCGGCGAAGCAGCGGCTCGAGCGCCTCCCGGCTACGGGTGTGGACGGCCTCGACGAAGGCGTCGCTCTTCATCGCCGCGCACCCTACTCCGCCGGGCGCGCCGCCCGCCCCAGTCCGGTGCCAGTCGACGGGGCCGGCGCGCAGCAGGTGGGCGCCGAGCGGGCGGCCGAGCAGCTCCTGGACGGCGCGCGAGGCGACGAGCAGCGCTCGAGGTCGATGCCGGTCTCGATGCCCATCTCGTGCAGCATCGAGACCAGGTCCTCGCGTCGAGACGTTGCCGGTCGAGCCCGGAGGCACGGGGCAGCCGCCGAGCTCGCCGAAGCTCGACTCGAACGAGGCGATGCCGCGCCCGAGCGCAGCGAGCGCGTTCGCCAGGCCCTGGCCGCGGGTGTTGTGGAAGTGGGCGGTCAGCTCGACGCCGTCGAGCGCTCGGTCAGCCCGGCGTAGAAGCCGTCCGACCTGGCGCGGGTTCGCCATCCCCGTCGTGTCCCCGAAGCCGATCTCCTCGCACCCGAACTCGCGCAGACGCTCGGCGATCCCGAGGACGCGATCGGCGGGCACCTCGCCCTCGTAGGGGCAGCCGAACGAGGTCGCGATCACCCCCTCGCAACGGACCCCCGCCGCACGGGCGCGGCCGACGACCCGCTCGAGGCCCGCAAGCGAGTCGGCGATCGAGCGGTTCACGTTCTTGCGGTTGTGGGTCTCGGAAGCGGAGAGAAATACGCTGATCTCGTCGAAGCGGTCGCGGACCGCGAGCGCGTTTTCGAGCCCGCGCTCGTTCGGGACCAGCACCGAGTAAGAGAGGCCGGGTCGTCGCTCGATGCCGGCAAGGACATCGGCCCCGTCGGCGAGCTGCGGGATCACGTCGGCCCGCACGAACGAGGCGACCTCCATCCGTTCGAGGCCGGCGTCCGCCAGCAGGCCGATCAGTCGCACCTTGGCGTCGGTCGGGATCACCTCCGGCTCGTTCTGGAAGCCGTCCCGGGGCCCGACCTCGCGGATCCGGACGCGTTCTGGGTAGTCGGCCATCGCCCGCTCAGGCGCCGCCGACGACGCGACGCTGGTGCGTGCCCACGCCGATCGTCCGCTCGCCCTCCCGCACCTCGACGTCGAAGAAGAGCTTGCGGCCGTCCCGGAAGTCGGTGAGCTTCGCGTGGGCGGTGCACGTCGCGCCCTCGGCGGCTCCGGCGACGTGTTTGACGCAGACCTCGAAGCCGACCGTGGCGGAGCCCTCCGGAAGCTGCTCGAAGGAGAGCACAGCGGCGGTCCGCTCCATCATCGCGATCATCCCCGGCGTCGACAGGACCGCGGCGCCGAGAGTGCCGCCGACGTCGGTCAGCAGCCGATCCTCGACTACGAACTCGTCGCTGCGCTCGGAGCCGACCTCGATCGGCCCGCCGTCGCCGCGCTCCGGGGTGGGCATCTCCATCTCGAAAACGTTATCCGCTGGCGCCCGAATAGACTCGCGCCCGTGTCCGATCCAGCCGACAGCACCGTCCCGATCATCGGCGGCACCGGCGCGCTCGGCTATGGCCTGGCTCTGCGATGGGCCGCGGTCGGCGTTCCGATCGTGATCGGCTCCCGCGATCCCGCTCGGGCCGCGGAGGCCGCCGAGCGCGTCCGTGCGGCCGTCCCGGGGGCCGACGTCGAGGGACTCGGGAACGAGGAGGCGGCGACCAGGGGGCCGATCGTGCTGCTCACCGTTCCCTTCCGCGCCCAGTCGGAGACGCTGAACAACCTGCGCGGTGCCCTCGCCGAAGGCCAGACCCTGGTCGACTGCACGGTCCCGCTCGCCGCTGCCGTCAGCGGCAAGGCGACCCGCTCGCTCGGCGTCTGGCAGGGCTCCGCCGCCCAGCAGGCGCAGGAGATGGTCCCCGACGGCGTCACGGTCGTCGCGGCGCTGCACTCGGTCGGGGCGCCGAAGCTGGCCCGGCTCGAGGAGGAGATCGACGAGGACGTGCTCGTCTGCGGCGACCGCAAGGCCGACAAGGCGCCCGTCGCCAAGCTGATCGAACGGATCGACGGGCTGCGGGCGATCAACGCCGGACCGCTCGAGATCGCGCGCATCGCCGAGCAGATCACGCCGCTGCTGATCTCGATCAACGTGCGGTACAAGGCCCACGCCGGCCTGAAGCTGACCGGGCTCGACGGCGACGGCCATTGGGATTGAGCGCGGAGCCCGCGACGAACGCGGTGCTGCTCGCCGGCGGCACCGGCGGCGCCAAGCTCGCCGCGGGCGCCCAGGCGGAGCTCGGGGCGGGACTGACCGTGATCGCCAACACCGGCGATGACGTCGAGGCGCTCGGCGTCCACGTCTCCCCCGACCCCGACCTCTGCACCTACTGGCTCAGCGGCGAGATCGACCCCGAGCGCGGCTGGGGCATCAAGGACGACTCGTTCACCGTGTTCGAGCGCCTCGTGGCGCTCGGCGCGCCGGACTGGTTCGGGCTCAGCGACCGTGACCTCGCCACCTGTCTGCGGCGCCGGGCGCTGCTCGACGCCGGTCGGCGCCCGACCGAGGCGCAGCTCGAGATCGGAGCCGCGCTCGGGCTCGCCGCACGGGTGCTGCCGATGTGCGACGAGCCGATCCGGACCCGGGTCAAGGTGCCCGAGGTCGGCTGGCGCGGCTTCCAGGAGTACCTCGTTCACGACCGCGCCGAGCCCGAGATCGAGGCGGTCGAGTTCGACGGGATAGATACCGCAACGCTTTCGCCGGAGGTCGTCGCCGCCGTCGAGGAGGCCGACGTGATCGTGATCGGCCCCTCGAATCCAGTGATCTCGATCGGCCCGATTCTCGCCGTCCCCGGAATGCGGGAGTTGCTGGCCGACGCCGGCGCGCCAGTCGTGGCGGTGAGCCCGTTCGTCGCCGGCGACGTGATCAAGGGGCCGACCGACAAGTTCATGCGCGCGATCGGCCACGAGCCCTCGGCCGCCGGCGTCGCGGCGGCGTACGGTGAGCTGCTCGACGGGATCGTCGTCGACGCGGCCGACCCGGACCCACCGCCGGACGGGATCGCAGCGGCTGTCTTCGACACGCTCATGGACGGGGAGGCCCGCCGGCGCGAGGTCGCTGCTGCGACGCTCGGGTTCGCCGCCGGGCTGCGATGAGGGCGGACCCGACAGCGCGGCGAACGCCGGCAATGCGATCCGGTCCGGGACGAGACGCGGGCGCCGGGGCGCGTACGGTGAGGTGCCCCGTTTGGCAGCTCGCTCGAACGGGGATCGGGGCTTCTATCGAGCCGGCGGAGCAGACACGGATATGCCAGAGCGCATGAAAGCGGTAACCGAGGGGCCGGACTCGCCGGCGCCGATTCCCTACGAGCCGACCCCCGGTCGGTTCGACGAGTGCTTCGCCGACGCCGGGCACCCGCACCCGCAGACGCGGCAGATGGTCGAGTCGCTGAACCGGCTGGGGCGCGAGCGCCTGCAGGCCTCGGCCGAGCGCCGCGACGCGATCTTCATGGAGCGCGGGATCACCTTCGACTCGACCGGGCCCGACGGGCAGACCCGGGATCGCCCGTTCCCGCTCGATCTGATCCCGCGGATCATCTCGGCCGCCGAGTGGGACTTCATCTCGAACGGCGTGCAGCAGCGCGTCCAGGCGCTGAACCGCTTCGTCGCCGACGTCTACGGCGAGCGTGAGATCGTCCGCGACGGCATCGTGCCCTGGCGGCTGATCGCGACCCGGCCCGGCTTCGCCCGCCCCGCTCACGGCCTGAGGCCGCCGGGCGGCGTCTGGTGCCACGTCTCCGGCTGCGATCTGGTCCGCGACGGAAACGGCATCTGGCGAGTGCTCGAGGACAACGTCCGTGTCCCCTCCGGGATCTCCTACGTGCTCGAGAACCGGATCGCGATGGGCAGGCTGATGCCGGAGCTGTTCACGGGCTACTCGGTGCGGCCGGTCGCCAACTACCCGGAGCTGCTGCTCGACGCGCTCCTCGCGGCGGCTCCAACGCGGGTCGGCCGCCCGACGGTCGTCGTCTGGACGCCGGGCCCCGCCAACAGCGCCTACTTCGAGCACGCCTTCCTCGCCCGGCAGATGGGCGTCGAGCTCGTCGAGGCCTCCGATCTCGTCGTCCGCGACGCCGCCTGCTACATGAAGACGACGGACGGGCTGCGCCGGGTCGACGCGATCTACCGCCGCGTCGACGAGGACTTCATCGATCCGCTCGAGTTCCGGCCCGACTCGCTGCTCGGCGTCCCCGGCCTGATGCGCGCCTACCGCGAGGGCAACGTCTCGATCGCCAACGCGGTCGGGACCGGCGTCGCCGACGACAAGGCCGATCTACCACTACGTGCCGGAGATGATCCGCTACTACCTGAACGAGGAGCCGCTGCTCGCCAACGTCCCGACCTGGCTCATGGACGACCCCGAGCAGCGCGAATACGTCGAGGGCCGGCTCGAGCAGATGGTCGTCAAGCCCACCGGCGAGTCGGGGGGCAAGGGCGTGTTCATCGGCCCGACCGCGAGCGAGGAGCAGATCGCCGAGCAGCGCCGGCTGCTCGACGAGGACCCGGCGCGCTGGATCGCGCAGGAGGTCATCTGGCTCTCCTGCGCGCCGACCATGACCGAGGGCGGGATGGCGCCGCGCGCCGTCGACCTGCGCCCGTTCGCGGTCTACGGCGACGAGGTCGAGATCGTCCCCGGCGGGCTCACGCGGGTCGCGCTCGAGGAGGGCTCGATGGTCGTCAACAGCTCCGCCGGCGGCGGCTCCAAGGACACCTGGGTCCTCGCGGGCGGATCGATCGGCGACGACCGGCTTCCTCCACCACGACCCGTTCGAGCCGCCGACGATGCCGGATCTGCCGCAGGTCGGCTGGTCCGAGCAGGGCCAGCAACAGCAGCAGGTCGTAGCCCAGGATCCGGACCGGCGCCCGCTGCGCGGAGGCGGCGGCTGATGCTCGCTCGGATCGCCCACGATCTCTACTGGCTTGGCCGCCATCTCGTCCGGGCCGAGCACACCGCGCGGATGCTCGACGGCCTCTTCCAGGTCGAGCTCGAGGGCGGCGCCGAGGACCCGCGCTCGGTCGCGCTCTCCTGGGAGTCGGTGATCGTCGTGATGGGCGCCGGGCTCGCTCGCCAAGCCCGCCGACCGCAGCCTCCGCGACGACGTGATCAGCCGGCTCACCAGCGACCGCGACAACCCGGTCTCGATCGTCTCCTGCGTCGGCGCCGCGCGCGAGGGCGCGCGCCGCCTGCGCGACACGATCCCGGCCGAGGCCTGGGAGTCGCTCAACACCTTCCATCTCAACCTCGAGCGCCGCGACCTCGAGAGCGGACTGCGGACCGGGCCCGTACTCGGTCTACTCGTACGTGAAGGAGCGCTCGGCGCTGTTCTGGGGCCTCTCGGCCTCGACGATGCAGCGCGACGACGCGCACGCCTTCCTGCTCGCCGGCGGCCGCATCGAGGCCGCGGCGATGGTCCTGCGGATGCTGCGCGTCGCCCTGCCGCCGCGTCGCCCCGCCGCCGACGAGGGCAGCGAGATCCCGCGGCGGGACGGCAACGCGCTGGCGCTGCTGCGAGCCGTCGGCGGCTTTCAGGCCTTCATGCGCTCGGCCGCGCTCGCCGCCCGCGCGCCGAGCCCGTCGCCCGCTTCCTGCTCTACGAGCGCGCCTTCCCGGACTCGGTCGCGGCCTCCACCGACCTCCTGCAGCGCCTGCTGCGCGGGCCGAGCGCGACCCCGTCGGGCTCGACCCCGACGCTGCGGCTGGCGCGGCTGACCGCCGACCTGGAGCTGCGGCGCCGCGCCGAGCGCGCAGCCGGACGAGCTGCCGGCCGCCTTCCGCGAGATCCAGCACGAGCTCGAGCGGGTCGAGGACGACATCGAGGCCCGCTACTTCTCCGGCGAGGCCGACCACAGGTCGCGATCAGGATGAGCGGACCGCGGCGAGCGGCGACGCCCACTACTCGATCGTCTACACGACCGAGCTACCGCTACGAGGGCGAGGTCACCGACCAGCACAACGCGATCCGGGTCCGGCCCCGGCACAGCGGCGCAGCAGCGGCTCGACGGCTTCGACGTCACGCATCGACCCCGCCGCGCGCATGTACGAGCACACCGACTACTTCGGGACCGAGGTGATCCAGTTCGCGATCGCCGCCCGCCACGACCACCTCTCGATCCGAGCCGAGTCCCGCGTCCGCGTCGACGAGCCCGCCCGCGCCGCCCAATCCGGGCTGGGAGGCGCTCGCGAAGCCCGACTACGAGGAGCTCGGCGCCGAGTACCTCGGCCCGCTCGACCCGCCCGCCAACCCGGAGCGCATCGGCGAGCTGCTCGCGGAGGCGCGGGGCGGCACGCCGCTGGAGACGCTCGAGCGGATCTGCAACCTGATCCCCGACCGCTTCGAATACCGGCCGGGCGTCACCTACGTCGGCTCGACGGTCAACGACCTGCTCGCCGGCGGCGCCGGGGTCTGCCAGGACTTCGTCCACCTGGCGCTGACGATGCTGCGGCGCGCAGGGCATCGCCTGCCGCTACGTCTCCGGCTACCTGTTCGCGCCGAACGGCGACGGCTCCGCATCGGCCGAGGTCAACACCCACGCCTGGCTCGAGGCGCTGCTGCCCGGACCCGACGGCGAGCCGCGCTGGGTCGGCGCCGACCCGACCAACCGCAGCCTCGACCGGCGCCGAGCACGTCAAGATCGGCCACGGTCGCGCCTACTCCGACGTGCCGCCGATCCGCGGCGTCTACCGCGGCGGCGCTCGGCCGCCTCCTCGAGGCGAACGTGCGGATGACCCGGATCGGCGCCGCCTGAGCGCTGGCCGCCTGGGAGCGAGCTCGCGTCGCCGCGCAGCGGCGGTGACTAGCCTCGGCGCACGTGCCAGCCACCGCGATCGTCCCGATCAAGCGCTTCGACGCCGCCAAGCAGCGGCTCTCGGATGCCCTGCGCGCCGGCCGACCGCGCGCTGCTGGCCGGCGGCGATGGCCGCCGACGTGCTCGAGCGGCTCGACGCCTGCACGGCGATCGAGCGCACGATCGTCGTCAGCGGCGAGCCCGAGGTGGCCGCGCTCGCCGCCCGCGCCGGGCGTCGACCTGGTCGAGGACGCCGACGATGCCGGCCACTCCGAGGCCGCCCTGATCGGCATCGCCGCGGCGCAGGCCGCCGGCGCCGAGCGCGTCGCGCTGCTGCCCGGCGACTGCCCGCTGCTGGACGCGCGCCGAGCTCGACGCGGCGCTCGCCGCGCTGCAGCCGGGCGTCCGTCGGCGTGATCCCCGATCGGCACGGCGCCGGCACCAACGGCCTGCTGCTGAGCCCGCCCGACGCGATCGAGCCCTCCTTCGGGCCGGGCAGCCGCGAGCGCCACCTGCAGCTCGCCGCGCGAGGCCGGCGTCGCGGGCCGCGATCGCCGAGGTCCCCTCGATGGGCCTCGACCTCGACACCGGCGAGGACCTCGCGAGCTGCGCTCGCAGCTCACCGCCGCCGGGCCCGACGCGCGCCGCGCGACCGACCTCGGCGCTGGCCGCGATCGCCGGCCGAGCCATGCGGCTCGACGGCGGGCTGGCGGGTCCCAGGCGAGCTGCATCGCGGTCGCGGGCCTCGGCGAGTTCGAGCCCGGCGACGACCGTCGGGGCGGAGATCGCGGCGCGCGGCCCGAGCTCGCCGGGACGGCGACATCGTCGTGATCTCGCAGAAGATCGTCTCCAAGGCCGAAGGCCGGCGTGCGCGACCTCGACCGCGTCGAGCCCGGCCCGCGCGCGGCCGAGCTCGCCGCCGAGCTCGGCAAGGACCCCGCGCTGGTCGAGCTCGTGCTCGCCGAGAGCCGTGCGCGTCGTCCGGGCCGCAGCGCGGCGTGCTGATCACCGAGACGCACAGCGGGCTGATCTGCGCCAACGCCGGCATCGACTCCTCGAACGTGCCGGGCGAGCGGCATGTGGCGCTGCTGCCCGCCGACCCGGACGCCTCCGCCCGGCGGATCCGGGCCGAGATCCGCGGCCGCCGCGGGCGTCGCCCCGGCGGTGCTCATCAGCCGACAGCTTCGGCCGGCCGTGGCGGATCGGCCAGGCCGAGGTCGCGATCGGCTGCGCCGGGATCGAGCCGCTCGACGACTGGCGCGGGCGCCGCGACCGCGACGGCCGCGAGCTCGCGGCGACCGCGATCGCGACCGCCGATCAGCTCGCCGCGCGCCGCCGACCTGCTCCGCGACAAGGACGCGGGCGATGCCGGTCGTGCTCGTGCGCGGCCTGGCGCGGCCTGGTGACCGGCGACGACGGCCCGGGCGCCGCCAGCCTGCAGCGGCCCGGCGGCCGAGGACCTGTTCAGGTGAGCGGCTTGGGTCCCGAGGTCGAACTTGCTCGTGCCGAGCGGGTCGGGCGCCCCCTCCTCGGTGAAGTCGGGCGCCTCGTAGACGCCGCCGGGACGCCGCCGATCGCGATCACCCTGGCCGGTCCGTCCGCGGTCGACAGCCGCCTGGTCTCCCTCGGCCCGACCCGCACCCAGACCCCGGCTCGAGCTCGATGCGCTCCTCGCCGATCTCGAGCGTGGCCGCGCCCTCGAGTCACCGTGTAGACCTCCTCCTGGGAGTCGTGCTCCTGCGTGTGCTCGGGGTAGTGCTCGAAGTTCGGCGGGAACTCCATCGACCGCGAGCCCGAACGACGTCACGCCGAGCCCGGCGCGCACGCGCCTGAACCCACCCCCGAAGACGGCCTCGAACTCCTCGAGACGCTTGACCGTGTAGTCCGCCATCAGCTCCTCTCTCCACCCGGCTACCGGCCGATCCGCAAGCCTACCCGTCGCGCCGTGGCCCTTCGTGACACCGATCACATTCACCGGGTCGGGTCGGCGGGCGCTGGCCGGGACGCGGGAGCACGTAGGATCGCCCCGGTGAGCGAAAGCGCCGGCAGCGTGGCGCGGGGGCGGGCCCCCGACGCAGGAAGGGACGGGGCGCGCCGGGGGCCTCGCCGGGGTCGCCGGGGCGATCGCCGTCGCGGTCGGCCTGCTCGACCGTCGACGCGCTTCCGCCCGCCGATGCCGGGGCGCCCAGGTCTACGCCTTCTTCCTCGACGAGCCGGCGACGTCGGGCGGCCGAGCGCGCTGATCGCCTTCGGCCTGGTGGTGATCCTCGTCCTCTTCGCGACCCTGCGGGGACTTGCTCGGAGCCGGCGCGGCGCGAGGGTGGCGGCGATTCGATGCTCGCCATCGCGCAGGTCGGCATCGGCCTGCTGGCCGCCTCCCTGGTGCTGATCGAGGTGCTCGCGCTGCGCCCGAGCGAGGCGGACCCGGCCACCAGCGGGCGCTCCTCGACCTCTCCGAGCCGCTCGCAGCGGTCTCGGGCGCGGCCCTCGCGCTCGCCTTCATCGCCACCGCCGTCGCGATCCGCCGCTCCCCCGGCCTGCTCCCATCGCGCTTTGCGGAGGCGGGGCTGTAGTCGCCCTCGCCTGTGCGCTGTGGACCGTGCGCCTGTTCACCGACGCCGGCACCTTGGCGGCAGACTCGTTCCTCGGCGCGACGCTCGGCTGGCTGCTGCTCTCGGGCTGGGTGCTCGCCGCGGGGCTGTGGCTGCTCGCGACCCGACCCGCCCCGCCCGAGGCCGGCCCCGTCGCATCGGACGCCGACGCGCCGCCGCGGCGGCGGGCGGTCCACCGGCCGATCCCACGCCCGCGCGTGCCCCGACGCCCGCGGCGCGGAGGCCCGCCCCCCGAGAGCGGGCTCGAGCCGCTGGCGCCGCGGCCAACGGGCCGCAAGCCGTTCGTGCCGCCGCCGGACGAGGAGGCCGAGCCGATCGCCGCGGACGACGGCGAGCCGGAGGTGGAGGACGTCGAACCCGCGCCCGGGGAAGACGTGCCGGAGCCCGAGCCTGCGGAGCCCGAGCCAGAGCCAGGGACCGCCCGGGCTGACGAGGACGCGGCGGCCGAGCCCGACGCCGCAGCGGACGCGGCCCCGGACGGGGCCGGACGCGCCTCAGTAGGTCTCGACCACCTCGTACAGGGTCGTCCGCTGCGCGGGCGTGCGGCCCCCGCGCCGAGCGGCCGCGATCAGGTCGGATCGGCTCGAGGCGGACTCCGTGCTGGGAGCCGGCCATGCGCGAGATGCTCTCCTCCATCAGCGTCCCGCCGAGGTCGTTGACGCCCCAGCGCAGCGACTCGGTCGCGGCGTCGATCCCCATCTTCACCCACGAGCGCCTGCAGGTTGCGGACGCTCCGGCCGAGCGCGAGCCGGAAGACGGCGGTGTGCTTGAGGTTCTCTCGGCCGCGATCTCCTCGATCCCGTGCGTGCGTCCGAGCAGCGTCTGGAAGGGGATGAAGCTGAGCGGCACGAACTCGGTGATGCCGCCGGTCCGCTCCTGCAGGCCGCGGATCACGCGCATGTGCTCGGCGAGCTCGCCCGGCTCCTCGATGTGGCCGAACATCACGGTCGAGGTGGTCGGGATTCCGCGCCCGTGCGCGGCCTCGATGATCTCGACCCAGCGCGCGACCGGGAGCTTGTTCGGCGAGATCCGCTGGCGGACGCCGTCGTCGAGCACCTCCGCCGCCGTCCCCGGGGTCGAGCCGAGCCCGCACTCGAGCAGGTAGTCGAAGACCTCGCCCGGCGGGCAGCCCCGAACGCTCGCGACATGAAGTGGACCTCCATCGGCGAGTAGGCGTGCAGGTGGAGCTGCGGCGCCACCTCCTTCGCCAGCCGCAGCCAGCGGCCGTAGTGCTCGAGCGTGTAGTCGGGATGGATCCCGCCCTGCATGCAGATCTCCGTCGCGCCGAAGGCGACCGCCTCGTCGATGCGCGCGGCGAAGTCGTCGGGGTCGATCAGTGTAGGCGTCGGGGGAGCGCCGCCCCTGGCCGAAGCCGCAGAAGGCGCAGCCGACCGTGCAGACGTTGGTGAAGTTGACGTTGCGGTTGACGACGAAGGTGGCGAGCTCGCCGGCGAGCTCGGCCCGCAGGCTCGTCCGCGGCGACGCGGATCCGCTCGATCATCTCCGGCCGCGACTCGCTGAACAGCGCCGTCAGCTCGGCCTCGCTCAGCGGCTCGCCCTCACGCCCCTTGGCGATCGCCTCCGGCGCCAGTCCCGGGTCGACGCCGTTGCCGTTCGCACCCGCGGAGACGCTGCGGCCGCTGGAGCCGCGGGGATGAAGCTCCAGTACTTGAGCTTGATCAGGTCGAGCACGCCCTGCTCCATCCACTCCGGGTTCATGTACTGCGGATAGACGCAGAGCCGCTCGGCCAGGGCCATGCCGCGCGTCCGCAATCCGGCGCGGACCTGCTTCGGACTCGGAAACGGGTGCTCGGGGCTGATGTGATCGCCGTTGGCGGAGAGGCCGCCGAGGTCGGTCGCGCCGGCGTCGGCGAGCTCGATCCACCAGTCGCTGAGGTTCGGCGGGATCTGGATCCCGACGTCCGGCATCACCTCGCGCGCGTAGGCGACGAGCGCCTTCATGTCGGCGAGCGAGACCGGCCTCGCCCAGGCCGGCAGCGGCATCGTCACCCCCGGCCACCGCCGCCGCCTCGGGGTTGTCGGGCGCGGCCGCCGACCAGCGCTCGCGGGCGGCCCGGTCGGCGATCTCGGCCGGCTCGCGCCCGTAGTAGTTCGGGTGCGGGACGAAGTTCTGCAGGATCACCTCCTGGATGTGCCCGTGGCGGGCGTGCACCGCCGCGAGCGCGTCGAGCGGCCTCGAAGCGCTCGCGCTCGCTCTCGCCGACGCCGACGAGGATGCCGCTGGTGAACGGGATCCGCAGCTCTCCCGCGGTCTCGATCGCATCGATCCGCACCCGCGGATGCTTGGTCGGCGAGCCGGCGTGCACGGTCTCCATCAGGCGCTCGGAGGCCGACTCGAGCATCAGCCCCTGGGAGGCGGTCACCTCGCGCAGCCGCTCCTGGTCGGCCCGATCGAGCACACCGATGTTCGTGTGCGGGAGCAGGCCGCGATCGAGCGCCCGCTCGCAGGCCCAGGCGACGTACGAGGTGAAGTCCTCGTGCCCCCAGGAGGCGAGGCGCTCGGCGACGACGGGGTTCACCTCGGGCATCTCGCCGGTGAGCACGAGCAGCTCCTTCGCGTTGCGCCGCACCGCCTGCTCGAGTCCGCTCCTCGACCTCCTCGGGCGAGTAGAGGTGGGCCTGATGGGTCGCGAAGGCGCAGTACTTGCAGTAGCAGCGGCAGGTCCGCGACAGCGAGAGCGTGTAGTTGCGCGAGAAGGTGATGCGGCGCATCGCCTCAGAGCATAGGCACGGGCGCCGGTGGCGCGGGGCCGGCCCCGGAACAGCGACGGGGCGCCGCAGTGGCGCCCCGTCGGCAGTCTCGGTCGCGACGCCGGAGCGCCGCTGGATCAGGTGCCGGGCTCGAGCGGAGGTTCGCCCTCGGGCTCGCCCGCCTCGATCACGAACTTGTAGAACAGCACCGCGAGCAGTGCACCGACCAGCGGCCCGACCACGTACGGGATCAGACGCCGCCAGCCAGGTCCTCGCCGATCAGGGCCGGGCCGAACCAGCGGGCCGGGTTGAAGCTGCCGCCGGTGAGCGGGCCGAAGACCATCACCGAGAACGCGAAGGTGAGCCCGATCGCGAGCGGCGCCCAGCTCTGCCAGGCCCGCGGGTTCAGCGCGACCGCGACGACGGCGAGCACCAGCAAGAAGGCGCCGATCCCCTCGCACACAGCGCCGGCGAAGTTGCCGGCGAGCAGGGGGCTGACGTGTGGTGCGCCGTAGTTGGCGGCCGCGCCCTCGTCCAGCAGCAGGCCCTTGACCAGCAGCGCGCCGAGGATCGCCGCCGGAGAGCTGCGCGAGCACGTAGACGATGGCGTCGACCGGGTCGATCCGCTTCAGCAGCGAAGCCGCGAAGGTCACGGCCGGGTTCAGGTGCGCGCCGCTGACGCCGGCGAGCACCTGCACGAGCATGAACAGGACGAAGCCCTGTACCAGGCCGATCACGGCGAAGTCGGAGCCGAACTGCGTCTGGCCGCCGGTGGCCAGGTAGAGGCTGACGACGGTTCCGATCACAAAGACCAGGAAGAACGTCCCGACCAGCTCCGCGATGTATGCGGCCAGTCCTCGATCCTGCACTTGCTCGACCTCCTGTTCGTTGCGGTACCCAGCTCGCCGCCCCGCCCTCGGCGAGGGGCGCGGGCAGTATAAAGGACCGGCCTCCCCGGCCCGCCGGGCTACCCCGGTAGCCTGCGCGCCGAATGAGACGGATCGCCGCGTCGCTGGCGGTCGCCCTCGGTCTGACGGCTCTGCTCGGAGCGGGCTGCGGGGGCGGCGCTGAACCGGACGCGCCCACCTCAGGTGGGGCGCGCGCCGGCGGGCGCCGATCGGCTCTCGCTGATCCTCGACTTCCAGCCCAACGCCGTGCACAGCGGCATCTACCTCGCCCAGCGGGACGGCCTGCTCGCCGGCCGGGGCGTCGATCTCGAGATCCGGGCTCCCGGGGCATCGACCGACGCTCCCAAGCTGCTGCGGTCAGGCCGCGCCGATCTCGCGATCCTCGACATCCACGATCTCGCGATCGCCCGCGAGCAGGGCATCGATCTGGTCGGGATCGCCGCGATCGTGCAGCGGCCGCTGGCCGCGGTGATCGCCGCCGACCGCGGCTCCGTCCGCACCCCTGCGGATCTCGCCGGCAAGCGGATCGGCGTCACCGGGCTGCCCTCCGACGACGCGGTCCTGGATTCGGTCCTGGCCGCCGGAGGGCTCGGGCCGAGCGACGTGGACACCGTCACGATCGGCTTCAACGCGGTCGCCGACATGCTCGCCGGGAGGATCGACGCCGCCACCGCCTTCTGGAACGCCGAGGGCGTAACGCTGGCGCACAGGCTGCCGACGCGCGAGTTCCGGGTCGACCGCTACGGAGCGCCCCCTTACCCGGAGCTCGTGCTCGCGACGACGCCCCAGGAGCTACGGGCCGATCCGGACGGGATCCGGGCTGCCGTGGCGGGGATCGCCGCCGGCTACCGCCGTGTCGACGCGGACCCGGCTGCGGGCCTCGACGCGCTGCTCGGCGCGGCACCCGAGCTCGACCGCTCCGCGCAGCGGGCGCAGCTTCGGGCCGTACTCCCGGCGCTCGGCCGCAGCCGCGCGCTGAACCGGCCGGTGCTGCGCCGCTGGGCTCGCTGGGAGGCCGCCCACGGGATCGTCTCGCGCCCGCCCGATCTGGGGCGCACGTTCGACTTCTCGGTCGCGCCCGGCTAGGAGCCCGCGAGCAGCTTCGCTGCCAGGTCGGGTAGCTCGCGCGCCATCCGGCTCCGGGGCACGACGAGGTCGAACCCGGCGGCGAGCGCCCGCTCGCGGGTCTCGGTGTCGACGTGGCTGTAGAAGCCGAGCGTCGGGGGCCCCGCCGTCGCGACCGCCTCCGTGTCGACGGCGTCGAGGTCGGCGACGATCAAGTCCGCGCTCGCGTCCGGCTCGGCGCCGCCGACGATCTCGTGGCCGGCGGCGCGCAGCGGCTCGCTCACGCGGCTCGCGAGCATCAGGTCCGGAACGAGGCTCTGAACGCGCGCCATCGGTCGCCGGCGCCTCAGAGGCTGCGGCGGCTGCGGAACTCGCGCCGGACGCTGTCCGGCCGGCCCCACATCTGCACGACCTCGGCCCGGCCCTCGTGCATGTCGCGAACGATCAGCTCGCCCTCGATCCCCTGGCGGTCGAGCATGTCGAGCACCCAGGTCACGGTCTCGGCGCTTGCCCCATGGCCGAACCCGTTGGCGACGTTGATGCGGAAGTGCCAGTCGGCCTCGCTGTAGGGCTGCGCGTTGATCTGGGTCATCGGGATCGACGCGTCGATGTAGCGGTCCTCGTCGGCGAGGCGCAGGTCGAGCTCGAGATCCGTCCAGTCGGACGGCAGCGAGTCGACGATCTCCTGGAACGAGTGGGCGAGTGCCATCGGCGCAAGGTTATCTGGCGGCAGGCGCTGAATCGCTCCCGGCGCCTGCGCCTAGAATCGATCGCATGAGTACCGACGCCACCAGCCCCGGAATCGACGCCGAGTACAGGCTGCTGCGCGAGGAGGCGGGCCGGCTCCCGCAGCCCGACGTGCGGGTGATCGCCGTCTCCGGCAGCGAGGCCGCGGAGTTCCTGCAGGGCCAGCTGACAAACGACATCGAGGCGCTCGGGGAGGGCGAGGGCTGCTACGCGGCGCTGCTCGACCGCAAGGGGCGGATGCGCTCCGACATGGTCGCGCTACGCACCGCCGACGAGGTGCTGCTCCTCGTGCCCGCTGGCCCCGCACCCGAGGTCGAGCGGCACCTGTCGATGTACAAGATCGGCCGCGACGCCGAGGTGACCGCCCGCGAGGACCTCGGTGTGCTCTCGCTGCTCGGCCCGCGCACGCCGGAGCTGCTCGGCGGGACCCCGCTCGGCTCCGAGCACTCGAACCGGCTCGTGCGCGTGGGGGCGACCGAGGCCCGCGCAGCCACGACGCTGGCCGGCGCCGACCTGATCGCCGGGGCCGCCGAGCTCGAGGCGATCGCAGCCGAACTCGAGCGCGAGGGCGCCGTGGAGGTCGGTACCGAGGCCGCCGAGATCCTGCGCGTCGAGGCGGGCCGCCCCGCCTTCGGCGCGGAGATGGGGAACGAGACGATCCCCCAGGAGGCGGGCATCAACGAGAGGGCCGTCAGCTTCGACAAGGGTTGCTACGTGGGTCAGGAGACGGTCGCGCGCCTGCACTACAAGGGCAAGCCGAACCGGCACCTGCGCCGGCTGCGCGCAGAGGTCCCGCTCGAGGGCGGCACCGCGGTCAGGCTCGGCGAGCGCGAGCTGGGCACGATCGGCACCGCCGTGCTCTCCCCCGCCGACGGCTGGCAGGCGCTGGCGATCCTGCGCCGCGAGGCCGAGCCCGGCGCCGAGGTCGAGACGGAAGCCGGGACCGCGACGGTCGAGGAGATCGGCGCTTGAGCTCCGCGCGCCGGTCGGTCGGCCTCGGGGGCAAGCCGATCGGCGCCGACTCCCCGCTCCTCGGCGGCACCGGCGACGGGAGCCGGCACGCGCCCGACCCCGAGCCGGAGCGGACGCCGACCTTCGACCCCGACCGCGACGCGCTGGCGAGCCCGGGGGCGGCCCTGGCCGCGCGCGAGACCGAGCTCGACCTCGACGAGCTGCGCGAGCTGCTGCCCGCGATCGAGGCCGACCGCGACCTCGACGACTGGGGGCGCTCCGAGCGCGTCGTGGCGGCGATGGAGCCGCTGCTCGACTTCTATTACCGGCACTGGTTCCGGGTCGAGGCCGAGGGGCTCGCGAACGTCCCCGCCACGGGTGGCGCGCTGCTCGTCGGCAACCACTCCGGCGCTCTGCCTCCCGACGGTCCGATGATCATGCAGGCGATCCGCCACGAACACGGCTCGGCCCGGCCCCTGTACATGCTCGGCGAGCACTGGTTCAAGGGCTTTCCCGGCTTCGGCGCCTTCGCGGCGAAGCTCGGCGTCGTCCCCGCCCACCCCGCGAACGCGCAGCGCCTGCTCGCCGAGGAGGGGCGGCTGGCGCTCGTCTTCCCCGAGGGAGCCGAAGGGAACCAGCAAGGTCCTGTGGCAGCGCTACCGGCTGCGCCGCTTCGGGCGCGGCGGCTTCGTCCGCACCGCGCTCCGCGCCGGCGTCCCGATCGTCCCGATCGCGCTCGTCGGCGGCGAGGAGGCGATGCCGATCTTCGCCCACCTGCGCGGCCTGCAACGGCTCACCGGCCTCTTGTATGCGCCGCTCAACCACGCCCTCCCCCACTTCGGCCCGCTCGGCGCGCTCATGTACCTGCCGGCGAAGTTCCGCATCCGCTTCCTCGAGCCCATCGACGTCGCCTCGCTGCCGGAGGAGACGATCGACGACGCCGCCGCCGTGCAGACGATCTCCGAGCGGATCCGGGCGCGGATCCAGGTCGCGCTCGACGAGATGCTCTCCGAGCGCGAGTCCGTCTGGCTCGGCTGAGAGCGGGCGCCGGACGCCCGCGTGGCGAGAAGCTCCCCGATCGCCGCGCGGTTGGGTAGATTCCAAGGTGATGAGGAGGAGGAGCCGCATTGCGCTGCTCGCCGCCGGGGTGATCGCTGCGGCGACGCTCGCTGCGGGATGCGGCGCCCAGGATTTCCCGAACAACCCCCGCCCGCCGGCGCCGATCGAGCTCACGGCGAAGGTCGGCAACGGCAAAGTCGTGGTCTCGCCCACGACGCTGCAGGGCAAGCCGATCGGCGCCGGACTCGCAAACGTGACGATCGCGAACCTGACCGACCGGCAGACGACCCTCGACTTCAGCGGCCCCACGCATGCGACTACGGACCCCGTCGTCGCGAACGGGACGCTCAACTACAAGCTCGACCTGCGGCCCGGCAACTACGTCGTCAGCGCCGGCGGCCAGGCCGTGCGCCCGATGGAGTTCCAGGTCGGCCCGGAACGGCCGAGCTCCCAGAACGACCTGCTGCTGCCCTGAGCCGACGGATCGGCCGCCGGCAGACGTCAGGCCCAAACGGCGCCTCCGCCGCGGTTCGGGAGCGACCGCCTATCCACGGCGGCCATCGAGGACTCCTGGATGACCGGACTCTGCGCGAAGCCACACTGCTTCATCGGGGTGTTCTGTCTCGATGTTCACTTCTGCTGCCCCTGCCTGCAGAAGTGAACGATGAACGGGGCGCCCGGCGCGGGCCGGGCCCTGACCCGCGCCGGCGGAAGGGGACGGAGCCCCGATTCGCCCGAGCAGTCCTGGGTTGTCGGGCCCTGGGGCCGCACAAGTCAGGACTGCTCGCCCGCTACCGACCCCCCGGTGCCCTTGCCGGCCAGGGCGCCGCGGCCAAGGAAGAGGGAGGCCCGGTATAGCAGCGCTATCCGGGACGACCGATGACGCCGGCCGCGGTGGCCTCAGCCCGCCAGGCGAGGCTGAGGGCGCCGCGGCCAAGGAAGAGGGAGGCCCGGTATAGCAGCGCTATCCGGGACGACCGATGACGCCGGCCGCGGTGGCCTCAGCCCGCCTGGGCGATGAGGGTTTCTATGCGGGCTAGTTCGGTCTCGACGTCGGCGACCATCGAGTCGACGCCCTCACGGGCCTTCTTCGAGCTCTTGTCGATGTTGCTGAGCGCGAGGCGGACGGCCTGGGCGCGCTTGAGCGCGGCTGCGGCGGTCTCGGCGGCGTCGCGGACGCCGGCCGCATCGACCTCGAGGGAGCTCTCGCGCGCCATCAGCACGCGCAGGCGCGCGTAGCGGTAGACGAGCCGCAGGCCGATCGCGTCCGGCTCCTCCGGGTCGACGGCGACGATCAGCTTGTTGCCCTCGTACTCGCTCATCTCCTCGTGACCGGCCGGGATCCGCTCCTCGCCGGCGACGACGAGCACGGCGAAGTCGGCCTGGCGCTCGGCGAGTGCCCCGTTGAGCTCCTCGCGCATCGCGTTCTTCGAAAGCCGCCGGTCCTTGTCCTCGAAGACGATCCGGCCCAGGCACGGGCCCTCGCCGGCGCCGACCTCGACGACGGTGTCGCCCTTCTTGCTGCCGCCCTCGCCGGGGAGATCGCCGGTGTGGATCGCGACGTCGCCGCGCGCCTCGGCCAGCTCCTCGAGCGCGGCGTGGACGCGCTCCTCGAAGCTGCGGCCCTTGCGCGTGCCGGCCTCCTCGGCCTCGGCGACGCGCACGTCGCCCTCCTGCTTCTCGAGCACCCGCCCGAGGCTCTCGCGCAGGGAGGCGATCTGCGCCTGCATCGCGCGCGACTCGGAGGCGTGGCTCTCGCGCAGCTCGGCGAGCTGGTGACGGTGTCGCTCCTCCGACTCGAGCATCGCCTTCGTCGCCCGGACCTGGATCGCGTTGAGCGGGTTCGTCGCGTCCTCGGCCGAGAGCCTCCGCATGACCTCGCCGACGCGCTTTTCGACGTCGGCGCCCACGATCTCCTTGATCTGCTGCTGGACCGAGTCGCTGCGCTCGGGCCCGAAGGCAGCGGCGATGCGCTCGGCCAGCTCCCCCTTACCGCTCTCCAGCGTCTGCTCGAGCTCGCGGTTGAGCGCGCCGAGGCCGTCCTGCAGCTCGCGCTTGACGTAGTCGACGTTGGCCGCGGTCGTCTCCGTGTCGAGCACGCGCGCGCCCACCTCGATCGCGGCGGTCACGGTCTCGCTCGCGTCGACGCCCGCCTCGACCCGCTCGCGGACGAGCCGCGCGGCGCGCTCGTCGCCGACCGTCAAACGCTCGATCACGAGCCGGTCGCCGATCGCGCGGACGCTGCCCGAGCCCTCGGCGGGGACCCCGAGCGGGAGCTGGTCGATCTCGTCGATGTCGTGTCTGGATGAGGCTTCCATCGGACTCTCGAAAGTAGTCGCGACTCCGGACGCCTTCCTGACAGGCAAGATGGCTTGCATGACGAGCGAGCCCGAGATCCGAGCGGAAGCGGCCGGCGACGGCTACGAGGAGCTGCTGCGCCGCTGGGGCGCGATCTCCGATCTCGGCCGCGCGCGGGCGCTGCTCGCCTGGGACGAGCGCACGAAGATGCCGCGCGCCGGCGCCGAGGGCCGGGCCGAGCAGCTCGCAACGCTGACCCGGATCAGGCACGAGCTGCTCACCGGGGACGGGCTCTGGGAGCTCATCGAGAGCCTCGCCCCCGCCGCCGGCGGGCCCGCCGCGGGAACCCTGGAGGCGGACGCGATCGCGATCGCCCGGCGCACGACCGAGAAGGCGCGCCGCGTGCCCGCCGAGCTGCGGGCCGAGATGGCGCGCGCGGCCTCCCGCGGCGAGTCCGCCTGGGAGCTGGCGCGCGAGAGCTCCGACCTCGCCGCCTACCTCCCGCACCTCGAGCGCAACATCGAGCTCGCGCGCGAGTACGGCGCCTGCTTTCCACCCGGCGAGCACCCCTATGACGCGCTGCTCGACGACTACGAGCCGGGCATGACGACCGCCGAGACCCGCCGCATCCTCGGCGAGCTCGCCGACGGGCTGGTGCCGCTCGTCGCCGGGGTCGCCGCCGCGGCCGACGCCGTCGACGAGGCGCCGCTCCGGGGTCGCTTCGAGGTCGACGCCCAGCGCCGGGCGGTGCTGGGGCTGATCGGCGAGCTGCCACTCGAGCCCGGCTCCTGGCGCCTCGATCCGACCCAGCACCCGTTCATGACCTCGATCTCCCCCGGCGACCTGCGGCTCACGACCCGCTACGACCCCGACGACCTCTCCTTCGCCGTCTTCAGCGCCCTGCACGAGGCCGGCCACGCGATCTACGAGGCGGGCGTGCCGACGGAGCTCCGCCGGGGGCCGATCGGCCACCCCGCCTCGCTCTCCTTCCACGAGTCGCAGAGCCGCCTGTGGGAGAACTGGGTCGGGCGCTCGCGGCCGTTCCTGGCGCGGGCGCTGCCGCTGCTCGAGCGCGAGCTCGGCCCCGGCTTCGCCCCGGGCTCGGCCGAGGCGCTGTACCGGGCGGCGAACCGCGCCGGCCCCTCGCTGATCCGGATCGAGGCGGACGAGGTCACCTACAACCTCCACATCGTGCTCCGCTTCGAGCTCGAGCTCGGGTTGATCGAGGGCTCGCTCGCGCCGGCTGATCTGCCCGAGGCGTGGGCGGAGGCGACGCGGCGCCTGCTCGGGCTCGAGGTTCCGGACCACCGGCGCGGGCTGATGCAGGACGCGCACTGGGCCGCCGGTTCGTTCGGCTACTTCCCCACCTACGCGCTCGGCAACGTCATCGCCGGGCAGCTCTGGGAGCTCGCGGGAAGCGAGCTCGGGGACCCCGAGGAGGTGATCGCCGCGGGCGAGCTCGAGGAGCTGCGTCGCTGGCTCGTCGGGCGCGTGCACCGCCACGCCGCCCGCTGGCTCCCGGACCGGCTCGCGCGCGAGGCGCTCGGCGAGCCGCTCGACCCGGCGCCGCTGCTGGCGCGGCTCGGCGCCAAGTACGGCGAGATCTACGACCTCTGAGCGCCCGCCCGCCGGAACCGCCCCCGTGTGTGACCCTCGCACACACTCGGAGCACGGATTCGCGCAATAGTTGGGGTAGCGCAACTATTGTCAGACCTCAACGGAGGAAGGAAAGCGCGTGACGGCCCGTTACCGGCACCTGATCACTGACGAGAACGCGAAGTGGTGGACGCTCGCGGCGATGTGCTTCGCCCTGTTCATGATCATGCTCGACAACACGGTCATGAACGTCGCTCTGCCCTCCATCCAGAGCGACCTGCACGCCTCGATCCAGGCGCTCGAGTGGACCCTGAACGGCTACACCCTCTCGTTCGCCGTCCTGCTCGCGACCGGCGGCCGCCTCGGCGACATCCTCGGCCGGCGCCGCATGTTCCTCACCGGGGTGACGATCTTCGCCGCGTCCTCCGCGACCGCCGGGCTCGCCCCCACCGACACCGCCCTGATCGCAAGCCGGGTCGCCCAGGGCGTCGGCGCAGCGCTGATGATGCCGGCGACCCTCTCGATCATCACCAACGCCTTCCCGGCGGCCGAGCGCGGTCGCGCGATCGGCACCTGGGCAGGCGTCTCCGCCCTGGCCCTGGCGCTCGGCCCGCTGCTCGGCGGCTTTCTGACCGAGCACGTCTCGTGGCGCGCGATCTTCTATCTCAACCTCCCCGTTGCCGCCGGCGCGATCTTCATGACCCTGTTCGCGGTGCACGAGTCGCGCGACGAAACCGTCGGGCGCGAGATCGACTGGGGCGGCACCGCGGTGATGACCGTCGGGCTGACGGCGCTGGTGCTGGCGCTGATCGAGGGCAACGACTGGGGCTGGGGTTCGCCCGCGATCGTCGCCCTGCTCGCGGGCTCGGTCGTCGCCGGCGCCCTCTTCGTCTACGTCGAGAGCCGCGTGAAAGCCCCGATCGTGCAGTTCGAGTTCCTCCGCAGCCTCGACTTCGTCGGCGCCCTCGCGGTCGCCTTCGTGATCTCGTTCTCGATGCTCGGGATGTTCTTCTTCATGGCGCTCTACATCCAGAACATCCTCGGCTACTCGCCCCTGGAGGCCGGCGTCCGCTTCTTGCCGACCACGCTGGTGATCATGTTCGTGGCGCCGATCGCCGGGCGGCTCACCGACAAGATCGGGCCCCGGCCGCTGATCGTGACGGGGCTCGGCGTCGTGGCCGTGTCGCTGTACTTGCAGTCGCGGATCGACTCCGGCTCCACCTACAGCACGCTGCTGCCGGCCTTCATCCTCATGGGCTTCGGGATCGCGCTGACGATGTCGCCGATGTCGACGGCGGCGATGAACGCCGTTGCCGAGGCGAAGGCGGGGCTCGCTTCCGGGCTGCTCTCGATGTCGCGGATGGTCGGCGGCACGTTCGGAGTCGCGGCCCTCGGCGCGATCTTCCAGGCGAAGGGCCAGGCCGAGCTCAGCGACGCGCTCAAGCCGGTCGGCGTCTCCGATGGAACGATCAGCGCGATCGGCGACCAGCTCGGCTCGGGCGGACTCGAGAGGACGCTGCAGGCGCTGCCGGCCGACCAGGCGCAGGTCGCTGCCGACGCGGCCCGCGACGCCTTCATCCACGCGCTCGCGAGCTCGGTCGGGATCTCGGCGATCGTCGCCGCTGCCGGCGCCGTCGCGGCGATGTTCCTGATCTCCGCGAAGCGCCCCGAGGGGCCCGCGGACGAGCCCGTGGCCCCGCTCGAGCCTGAGCAGCCGGCGGCGCCGGAGCTGGCGACGACGCTGCGGGACTGAGGTCCGAGCCTCAGCCCCGGGCCGAGTCGGCCCCGATCGCCTCGAAGCCGCGCAGAAAGATCAGCAGCGAGGAGCCGAAGAGCTCGTCGTCGATCGCAGGGTCGATGAGGCGTTCGAGGATGAAACCGTTGGCGAGCGCAAAGACCATCACCGAGGCTTCGATGGGTCGGCGCCCGGCCGCCTCGGCGAGCTTCGGGTTCCAGGCGGCGAGCAGGTCGGCGAGCTGCTCCTGGTGCGCCTTGTAACGGTCGACGAACTCGGCCCGAAAGCCCTCGTCCCGGGCGGCGTACGCGGCGAACTGCAGAAAGAGGCTGGTCCAGGCGGGGTCGGAGAGCGTGTTCTCGACGAAGTCGGCGGCCGCGGCGCGGGTCTCCTCGCCGGGCTCGCCGGTGCCCGCGAGCTTTTCCTCGAAGCGCCGCATCTGCTCGCTGAAACGCTCGTCGAGCAGCGCCAGCACCAACTCGCGCTTGCTCTCGAAGTGCGTGTAGAAGGCGCCCTTGGTGAAACCGGCGCCGCGCGCGATGCGATCGACCGAGGCGGCGTCCAGGCCGAGCTCGAGGAACGCGTCCTGCGCGGAGTCGAGCAGCGCCCGGCGCGTCCGCGCCCCACGCTCGGCGCGGCTGGGAACGGCGACGGCCGCCGCCACTCAGACCCCCGCGCCGAGGAGCTCGGCTCCCGCCTGCCGGGCGACGGCCGCGCGCCGCTCGAGCGTGATCCGCCCGCCCGCCGCGGGCGCGCTCGTGATCGCGCGCCGCACCAGGCCCTCGCCGGCGGGGTCGCCGGCGGCGCCGACGGCCCGCGTGGTGAGCAGCTCGCGGAGCACGATCCGCATCTCGTACTGGGCGAACGCGGCGCCGATGCAGCGGCGGACGCCACCGCCGAACGGGATGAACGTGTAGGTCCCGGGCGGCGTCTCCAGGAAACGCTCGGGCCGGAAGGCGTCCGGGTCCGGGTAGATCTCAGGGCGGCGGTGGACGAGGCTGATCCCGGGCGCCACGGTTGCCCCCTCGGGCAGCTCGACGCCGCCGATGGTGATCGGCGCCTTCACGCGGCGGACCACCACGGGCAGCACCGGGCGCAGGCGCAGGGTCTCGGCGACGACGGCGTCGAGGTACTCGTGGCCGCCGGCATCGATCTCGCTCACGAGCCGCTCGAGCCGCGGGGCGTCGCGGGTGATCCGCTCCAGCACCCAGGCAAGCGCGGTCGCGGTCGTCTCATGCCCGGCGACGAGCAGCGTCATCAGCTCGTCGCGGAGCTCGGCGTCGGTGAGCGGCTCGCCGTCGGCGTCGGTGGCCTGCAACAGCAGCGAGAGGATGTCGTCCCGCTCGCCGAGGTCTCCAGCCCGGCGCCGCTCGGCGATCTCCGCGTACAGGAGCCGGTCGGCGTGCCCGAGCCGGCGGCGGACCGTGCGCAGGCGCGCGAACCGCTGCGGGCCGAGCGCCGCGAGGAGCAGCAGCGTCCGCGTCGAGGTCGCCTCGGCCAGGATCGCGCGCAGGGCCGCCCGCAGTTGCCCGAGCCGCTCGCTGTCGCGAAGGCCGAAGACCGCCTGCAGGATGATCTCGAGCGTCAGCCGCTGCATCTCGGGCTGGACCGCGAACGGGCTCCCCAGCGGCCAGGCGGCGATCTGCTCGCGCGCGATCCCCGCCATCAGCTCGCCGTAGCTCTGCATCCGCTCCCCGTGAAGCGGCGGCAGCAGTAGACGCCGCTCGCGCAGATGCCGCTTGCCGTCGAGCAGCAGCAGTGAGTTGGCGCCGAGGATCGGCCCGAGAATCGCGTTCGCCTCGCCCGCGTACAGCTGCTCGGGGTCGGCCCTGAAGATCTCCTTGACGGCCTCGGGATCGGAGACGATCACCCAGTCGCCCTCGGCCATGATCCGCATGGTGAAGGTCTCGCCGTAGCGGGCCCGGCAGCGGCGCAGGAACCCGTCGGGGTTGCGATGCCACAGCGCTGTCTGCAGGGCCCGCGGCAGGCGCGGGCCGGCGGGGAGCTCGCCGTGGGCGAACTTGCGGCCCGGTGCGGGCAGCGGTGGCAGGTCGGCGGCTGGGCGAGTCGGGGTCGCAGTCAAAGTGGCAGCTCCTGGGGTTTCGGATACCGATCGGTATGTGTATTACGTACCGATCGGTATGTCAAGGGTGAGCCCCACAAGGCCACCACGGCCCTCGCCTCCCTCGCTACCATCGCGCCCGCCGAACGAGACCGATCCGAACGAGGAGAAACGTGGCCGTAGACATCGCCGAAGTGAGCAAGCTCGACGTCGAGCCCGGGGAGCTGCCCGAGAAGATGGCGGCCTGGGTGATCCGCCAGGAGCGCGAGGGCGAGCCCAAGGACGCCTTCCAGACCGAGGAGATCGAGGTCCCCGAGCCCGGCGCCTTCGAGGTGATCGTCCGGGTGATGGCGGCCGGCGTCAACTTCAACAACGTCTGGGCCTCGCTCGGCGAGCCGGTCTCCGTCTTCGGCTACGGCGACCACCCCGAGTACGGCCACCACATCGGCGGCTCCGACGCCTCGGGCATCGTCTGGAAGGTCGGCCCCGGCGTCACCAACTGGAAGCCCGGCGACGAGGTCGTGATCCACTGCAACCAGGCCTCCTACGAGGACGTCGAGGTCCACGGGCTCGACCCGATGGCCGCGCCCTCGCAGCGGATCTGGGGCTACGAGACGACCTGGGGCAGCTTCGCGCAGTTCACGAAGGTCCAGGCGCAGCAGCTGCTGCCGAAGCCGCCGAACCTCTCCTGGGTCGACTCCTCCGCCTACGGGCTCACCTACTTCACCGCCTACCGGATGCTCTTCAACCGGGCCAAGATCCAGGCCGGCGCGAACGTGCTGATCTGGGGTGCGGCGGGAGGCCTCGGCGTCTTCGCCTGCCAGCTGGTCAAGGCGGCCGGCGGCAACGCGGTCGGCGTCGTCTCCTCGGAGGAGAAGGGCGAGCTGGTCAAGCAGCTCGGCTGCGTCGACTACATCAACCGCAAGGAGTTCAGCGGCATGATGCGGACCGGCGACGAGACGCCCGAGGAGGAGAAGGAGCGCTTCAAGGTCTCCCGTGCCTTCGCCAAGAAGGTCAAGTCGATCCTCGGCGACGCACCCGACGTCGTCTTCGAGCACGTCGGCAAGGCGACCTTCCCGACCTCGGTCTTCACGGTCAAGCCGTTCGGCAAGGTCGTGATCTGCGGCGCCACCTCCGGCTACACGCTCGACTTCGACGTCCGCTACCTGTGGATGAAGCAGAAGGAGATCCTCGGCTCGCACTTCGCGAACGCGTACGAGTGCATGCGCGCGAACCAGCTCATGGCCGAGGGCAAGGTACGGCCCGTGCTCTCGCAGGCGATGGACTTCGAGGGCGTCCCGGCCGCGCACCAGCTCATGCACGAGAACAAGCACTCGGGCAAGATCACCGTCCGCGTCGGCGCCACCGACAACGAGTCGGGCAAGCACGAGGACGGGCCCGGGGCGATCTGGGCAGAGGTCGGCGGCTGACGAGCGACGACCGCCTGAGGACGCCGCGAGGCGTCCCCGGGCCGGCATCGGCGGGGTGAGCTCAGGCGGTCGGCGTCGCCGCGGCGAACTCCTCGACGCGGCCGAGGTCGAAGTCTCCGTGGTCCGTGCCGAGGCCACCGGCGACGAGCGCCGCCGTCGCGCAGCCGAGCCGCGCGGCGTCGCTGCGCGAGCGCCCGAGCGCGAGCCCGCGCAGGAAGCCGGCCGAGAAGGCGTCGCCGCAGCCGGTCGTGTCCACGACGTCGATGGCAAACGCCGGAACCCGCTCGCTTCCGGAGCCGTCGGCGATGAGCACCCCCTCGCCCCCGCACGTCGCCGCGATGCAGCCGGCACCGCGCTCGAGCAGCGCCGCGCAGCCCGCCTCGAGCTCGTCGGCGCCGGTGAAGCCCAGTACCTGCTCGTCGTTGGGGAGCAGGTAGTCGAGCTCCGCGAGCGCCGGGGCGATCCACTCGAGCAGGCCCTGCTCGCCGGGCGCAAGGATGTCGGCCGAGGTCGTGATCCCTCGGCGCCGGGCCTCGGCGAGGATCTCGGCGGCCGCCTCGCCGCCCATGAACTCCGGCCCGCCGAGGTGCAGGTGTGTGGCGTCCCCGATCGCATCCCAGTCGACGTCGCCCGGCCCGTAGGTGGCGTTGGCGCCGACGACGTGAAAGGCGGGGCGTTCGCCGTTGGGGCGGATCGGCAGCACGCTGGCCGAGGTCTGCGCGCCATCCCGGCGCTGCACCAGGGAGGTGTCGACCCCGTCGCGCTCGAGCAGGGCGAGCAGCTGGTCGCCGAGCGCGTCGGTCCCGACCGCGGCCGCGCTGCGGACCTCGGCGCCGAGCTTGGCGAGGATCAGGGCGGTGCCGCCGGCCGAGCCGGCGGCGGTCATCCGGATCTCCTCGACGAGCTCACCGCCCTGGCCCTCGGGGATCGACTCGACGGGTCGCACGAGCACGTCGAGCACGTGCACTCCCATCGCGACGGCCTTCACGACCGCTCCCTCCCGGCCGCGGCGGCCTCGGTCCCGGACGGGTGGGTGCTGCCGTAGGAGCGGGCGACGGCCGCCTCCACCGTCGCGCGCTGCTCGGCCTCCCCCAGCGCCCGCGGCTCGCCCAATGCCGACGCCCGCAGGTAGAGCTCGGCCGCCCACTCCAGGAGCTCGGTGGCGCGCACCGCGAAGTCGAGGTCGGCCCCCCGCGCGATCGTGCCGTGGTTGGCGAGCAGGGCGGCGTTGCGTCCCTCGAGCGCCGCGACCGCACCGGCGGCGAGCTCGGGCGTGCCGAAGGTCTCGTACGGGGCGACGCGCACGGCGCCGCCGAGCAGCAGCATCTCGTAGTGGATCACCGGCAGCTCCTCGCGCACGCAGGCGATCGCGGTCGCCGCCGGCGCGTGCGTGTGGACGACCGCGCCGGCGCCGCCCTCCGACGCGTAGACGCCGAGGTGCAGGTCGAGCTCGGAGGTGGGCGCCAGCGGACCCCACAGCTGCTCGCCGTCGAGCCCGACGACGGCGACCTCGTCCGCCTCGAGCCGGCCCAGCTCGGCCCCGGTCGGGGTGATCGCCACGGCTTCCTCCTCGCGCACGCTGACGTTGCCCGAGGTCCCTCGGACCAGGCCCGCGGCGGAGAGCCGCCGGCAGGCGCCGGCCACCGCCTCTCTACCGGCTCGCAGCATCGGGGCCCATGCTAGCGTCGAAACATGAATCCGATTCAGGTAGGTGAGGACCTGCGGCGGACGCCGAAGCAGGAGCGGAGCCGGGCCCTCGTCGGCCGCCTGCTCGACGCCACCGACGGCCTGCTCGCCGACGGCGAGGACCCCGGGACGCTCACGACTACGAAGATCGCCCGGGCCGCGGGCGTCTCCGTCGGCGCCGTCTACCAGTACTTCGACGGGACGGAGGCGATCGTCGCCGCCGTCGCCGGGCGTCACATCGAGGAGTCGACGGATCTGATCGAGACCGCGATCCCGCTGCTGGAGGACGAGCCGGATCCAGTCGGCGCGCTGATCGACATGTTCGCCGCCCGCTACCGGGCCGAGCCCGGTTACAGGGCGCTGTGGTTCGGGCCGCACCTGAACGCGCGCATGCAGGCGGCCGACCGCGCAGGCAAGGAGGCGATCGTGGCCGCCGTCCGCAGAATCTTCGAGCATCCGGGGCCCGGGCGGCCGGCACTGCCGCCGTCCGAGGGCGCAGCCCGGGCCGCCGTCTTCGCGGTCGATGCCCTGCTCCAGGAAGCGTTCCGCCGCGACCCCGTGGGCGATCCCGGGTTACTCGAGCAGGCGAAGCTGATGATGAGGGCGTACCTGACGGAGGTCGCGCCGCGAGCGACGAAAGGGGACCGACATGGCCACTGAGAACGAGGCCGCCGAGAACGAGGACCGTGACGAGCCGGGGATCACACGGCGGAAGGCGCTGGGCGCCGGCGCCGCGATCGGCGCGGGAGCGGCGATCGGCTCGCTGCCCGGCTCCGCGGCCGCGAAGAAGCACCACCACAAGCATCACGGGCACAAGCGGCACAAGCGGGAGCGGATCGAGGCGGACGTGTGCGTGGTCGGCGCCGGGCTCGCCGGATTGACCGCGGCGCTCGAGCTGAAGCAGGCGGGGCACTCGGTCGTCCTCCTCGAGGCCCGCAAGCGGGTCGGCGGTCGCGTCCACGGCCACGAGCTCGCCAACGGTCGCTACTCGGAGCGGGGCGGCACCTTCGTCGGCCCGACCCAGGATCGGGTCCAGGCGATGCTCGATCGCTTCGGCCTCAACACCTTCCCGACCTACGACACCGGCGACAACGTCTACGTCAACGGCGGCCAGCGCTCGACCTTCTCCGACAAGGGAATCACCGGCAGCGCCCCGAACGACCCATTGATCCTGCCGGAGTTGGCGACCGTCGTCGCCAACCTCGACCAGATGTCGACCGAGGTGCCCGTCGACGCACCGTGGACCGCGCCGAAGGCCGGCGAGTGGGACAGCCAGACGCTCGGCACCTGGATCAAGAACAACAGCGCCACGGCCCGCTTCCGGCGGCTGATCCCGGCCGCGACCCGGCCGATCTTCGGGGCCGAGCCGGACGAGCTCTCGCTCCTGTTCGTGCTCTTCTACATCGCCTCCTCGGGCAACGAGAAGAACCCGGGCACGTTCGAGCGGAACTTCAACACGCGCAACGGCGCTCAGCAGGACCGCGTGGTCGGTGGCTCGCAGCGGCTGCCGCACCAGATGGCCAAGCACCTGGGCTACCGGCACATCAAGCTCGACTCCCCGGTGCGCCGGATCGTCCGCCACAAGCACCACGCGACGATCTTCAGCAAGCGCGCGCACGTCAAGGCCAAGTACGTGATCGTCGCGGTGCCGCCGACGCTGGCCGGGCGGATCGACTACACGCCGATCCTGCCCGCCGGCCGCGACGCGCTGACGCAACGCCTCTCGCAGGGGCAGCTGACGAAGGTCGCCGCCGTCTACGAGAAGCCGTTCTGGCGCGAGAAGGGCCTCAACGGCTCGGCGCTGTCCACGGACGGGCTCGCGAACGCGACGTTCGACGACACGCCCTACGGCGGCGATCCGGGTGTGATCTTCGCCTTCGTCGGCGGTGAGGCCTCGCGGACGTTCGCGCGCCTCAACGAGCGCCAGCGGCGGAAGCGGATCCTGAGCGACTACGCGACCTACTTCGGCAAGGAGGCGCTGAACGCGACCGACTTCTTCTACACGCAGTGGCCGGAGGAGAAGTGGAGCCGCGGCTGTCCCGTCGGGATCTACCCACCCGGCCTGATGAGCACCTACGGTGAGCACATCCGGGCGCCGATCGGCCGCATCCACTGGGCCGGGACCGAGACCTCCGACTACTGGAACGGATACATGGACGGCGCCGTGCGCTCGGGTGAGCGCGCCGCCGCCGAGGTCAAAGACAGGCTGTGAGCCGGCGCGCGCGCCTCGCATACGTCGCCGCGCCGGCGCTCGCCGCGCTGACGGCGCTCGCGCTGCTGCTGGCCGTCGGCGGGCCGGCGGCGGCCGCGGGCGGACGCGCCCGCTTCGACACCCGGGTGCTCGCCGTCGTCCCTTTCCCCGGCTATCCGGCGCGCGCCTACGTGCATCCGAACGGCCGCATCTACGCCGGCACCTACGAGAGCGACGCCGGCACCGACATCCCCTCGCGCCTGTTCGAGTACACGCGCCGTGGGCACCTGCTGCGCTCGTGGACGATCAAGGGCCAGCGGCTCGGCTCCGAGCACGGAATCCAGGCTGCGATCAGCGACTGGCGCGGCCGCATGGTCCTGCTCGACACAGGCCCGGCCCGCGTGCTCACGCTGAGCCTGCGCCGCGGCGTGCAGCGGACCTACTCGCGCATTCCCGACATCCCGACCTGCGCCCTGGCCGCACACGGCGCCCCCTGCTCGCAGGCGGTCGACGACGGCAGGCCGATCCCCAACTACGCCGCCTGGGGACCGGACGGAAGCCTGTACGTGACCGACTACGGGCAGGCCTGCATCTGGCGCGTCCCGCCCGGCGGCGGCAAGCCGCAGCTGTGGCTGACCTCGCACAAGCTCGACGGCTCCGAATTCGGCACGACGGGGATCGAGCTCGAGGCCGACCACCGGACGCTGATGGTCGGCCAGGGCAGCTCCGCCGGCCTCGGCGACGGGAACCCGACGACGGGCAAGCTGTACGAGGTGCGCATCGGCCGCCACGGTGCCCCCGGGCAGCTGCGGCGCTTCTGGGAGAGCGGGCCTACCGACCTCCCGGACGGCTTCGCGATCGCGCGTTCGGGCCGCGTCTACGTGCCCGCGGTCGGGCTCACGCAGCAGCTCGTGGTGGTCGGTCGCAACGGGGCGGAGCTCGAGCGTTTTCCCTCGACGCCGCTCACCGGCGACAACGGGTCGCCGATCCCCTTCGACAACCCCTCGAGCGTCGCCTTCTCGGGACGGCGCCTGATCGTCGCCAACCAGAGCGTGATCGCCGGTGATGCGAGCCACATGGCGCTGCTCGACGTCTTCGCGGGCGAGCGCGGGCTCAAACCGCTGGTCCCGAAGCGCGCCGGCTTCCGCCCCCACCGTCGCCACCGGGCGCGCTGAACCGGCCGCCGCGCGCGGCCGATAAGATGCCGCCCGCAATGGCTGAGGTCAACGTCATCGAGTGGCACATCCACCCGTTCCGGGTCGACCGCTGGTACGAGGCGTGGAAGCCCGCGCTCGAGCGCGCGGCGTCCTACGGCGCCACCTCCGTATCGCTGACGCGCTCGGAGGAAGACCCTCAGCACTTCCGCCAGACGACGGTGTGGGACGACCGCGCCGACTTCGACCGCTACTGGGCCTCGGACGAGGTCGCCTCGGCCCGCCGCCTGGCGCTCGACTACTACAACAAGCCGCTGCTGCCCGGCTGGCACGCCCCCGTCGAGGTCGCCTAGGTCGGCCCCGGGGGCCAGCGCGCTTGCGATGGCCGAAGTCCTCTACTACGCGATCCCCTTCTTCATCCTGCTGCTGATCGTCGAGGCAGCATCGTTCCGCTTCGCGCGGGACGAAGAGGACGAGCTGATCGGCTACGACGTCAAGGACACGCGGACGAGCCTGATGCTCGGCTCCGGCAACGTGCTCATCAACATCGGCTGGAAGCTCGTCGTCGTCGCCGCCTATGCCGGCATCTACGAGCTGACGCCGCTGCGGCTCTCGCCCGACAACCCCTGGACATGGGTGCTGCTCTTCTTCGCCGACGACTTCTCCTACTACTGGTTCCACCGGATCAGCCACGAGAGCCGCGTCTTCTGGGCGAGCCACGTCGTCCACCACTCCTCCCAGCACTACAACCTCTCCACCGCCCTGCGCCAGACCTGGGTGCCGATGACCTACTTCCCGTTCTGGCTGTGGATGCCGGCCCTCGGCTTCCCGCCGTGGATGGTGCTGCTGGCGCAGGCGTGGTCGCTGATCTACCAGTTCTGGATCCACACCGAGCGGATCCGGAAGCTGCCGAGGCCGCTCGAGTACGTGCTCAACACCCCCTCCCACCATCGCGTCCACCACGGCTCCAACGACGTCTATCTGGACCGCAACTACGGCGGCATCCTGATCATCTGGGATCGGCTCTTCGGCACGTACGAGCCCGAGGGCGAGCGCGTCCGCTACGGGCTGACGAAGAACATCGACAGCTTCAATCCGGTCCGCGCCGCGTTTGGGGAGTACATCGCCATGTGGCACGACGTGCGCCGGGCGCCGGGCTGGCGCGACCGGGTCGGGATCGTCTTCCGGGGGCCGGGCTGGTCACCGCCGAGCGTGCCCCCGGCGCAGATGGAGTCGAACAGCCGCGGCTAGGCCGCCGCGGCCTCGCGCTCACCCCTGGGACCAGTCGCCGCTGTCGGGACAGGCGGCGAAGCCCGGCGTCGTGCACGTGTAGGCGAGACTGCCGTCGTCGGATCCTCGTGCCAGCCCGGCTGCGGTCCCGCGCCTCCTCCTCCACGGGCGGGATCTAACCACGGCCGGCAGCGGCCGGACGGCGGGTCCCTACGCCTCCTCGAGCGGTGCCATCGTCAGGCCCGCGGAGGCGAGTTGCTCCCAGTAGTGCTCGGCGGGTTCCCTCATCCCGCTCCAGACGATCGCCTGACCCGAGTTGTGGATCTTGTTCGCCAACCCCATCCCCTTGTCGTAGTCGATGCCGGGGATCACGCGCGCGAGCGTGCGGGCGACGTGCTCGAAGGTGTTGTGGTCGTCGTTGCGGACGATCACCAGCCAGTTGCCGCCGAGGCCCGATCCGGGCCCCAGCTCCTTCGGCTTCTCAACGGTGCTCGGGGACATCTCCTGCGTGCGCAGCGCCCGCGGTCGGCGCGGGCGCTGTAGGCAGAGAGGTTAGGGCCCACTCCCGCTCAGGGAGTGGGCACGAACACCTTGACGTTCTGGAACTTGCCGAAGCCGTCCTTGCCTGCGCGCGACTCGTTGCCGTATGTGAGCGCCGTCTTGCGGCCCTTCACCTGGCCCGGGTTGTTGTCGTGGAACTTGGCCAGTCGCTTGCCGTTGACCTTGGCGATCACGTTCGAGTCGATCGCCTGCAGCCGGATTCGCTCGCGCTTGTCGAGCGGCGAGATCGCCTTGTTCTTGCCGGCGGCGACGGCGTCGCCGTTCTTGAGCAGCTTGAAGCGGCGGCCCTTGGGGAAGATCCGCACCTCGTAGGAGGACTTGGAGTTGGCGCGCAGCGCCAGGCCGACGTAGACGTGCTTACGGATCTTGCGCGCCGTCTTGCGCTTGACGACCTTGCCCGTCGCCTGGATCACGTGGTCGGGCTGCTTCGAGTCGCCCTCGACCGGCGTCTGCAGGAAGCAGCTCTTGCGGCCCTTGGTGACCTCGACGCCGAGGTTCTTCTTGCCCTTCCAGGACTTCTGGCACTGCCTTGCCGCCCGAGAGCCGGTCGATGCGGGCCACGTCCTTGCGCTTGTGGAAGTGCGTCGTGAAGACGAGCACGTTCGCGGAGGCCAGGGCCGCGAAGGCCAGGGCCCAGCGAGTACGTGATGTTGCGAGCAGTCTTTTCATGCAGTTCGGGAGCGTAGCTTGCCGTCGACGCCGGTCGCGCCCTGCCCGGGCGTTCGCACGGCCTCCTCCCGCCCCGAACACGAGCACTTGCCGGCAAGTAGCGGCCGCCCATTCGCGAATCCGTCGTGCTCGGCCCGGCTGCGCCAGTAGCGCTCGAGCCCGAGCCAGACCTGCTCGGGCGGCATCGCCGAGCGCATCCGCTCGGCGCGCGCCGGCGGCTGGCCGTCGATCCGCTCGCTCGAGCTCGCCGAGGAAGCGCTCCGCGGTCGCCGCTCGCGCGCCCAGCTCGGCCGCAGCCGCAGCGCCTCGCGCGGCGGCGTCGAGGTGCGCGCTGCCGGCGCTCGACCGCACCGAAGTGGGTCAGCAGCAGGCGCTCGGGGCGCCGCTCGCGAGCGCCGCGATCGAGGCCCGCCAGGCCTCGACGTCGATCTCGGGCGGCGGCGTCGGCATCACAGTGACCGCTCGCCGGGCGGGATCCGCACCCCGGCGACGTCGCCGACGAAGCCTCGCCGCCGTCCGGTCGAGGTAGACGACGTGGTGGGAGGCGTGGCCGGGGGTGTAGAGCACCTCGAAGCCCTCGACGCGTCTCGCCGCCGCGCAGCGTGCGCACGACGTTCGGCTCGGGCACCGGCAGCACCTCGCCCCAGAGCTCGCCCATCCGCTCGCGCCGTAGAGCCGCCCGGCGCTCCGCAGCAGCCGCGAGGGATCGATCAGGTGCGGCGCGCCGACCTCGTGCACGTAGACGGGCAGGTCGCGGGAAGCGCCGAGCAGCGTGCCGGTGCGCGCCGGCGTGGTCGAGGTGGATGTGGGTGAGCAGGATCGCCCGCGGCTCGGCCGCCGCCGAGCGCCGCCGAGCACGCGTCGTCGATCGTGCTGCCGGGCCCGGGATCGACGATCACGCCGTCGTGCTCCCAGGCGCCGATCACGCCGGTCGAGGCCGAGGTGCATGGTGTCGATCAGCCGGGCCATCGGCCGGGACCGCTACGGGCCGGCCGCCGCAGGCGGGCCGCGCCCGATCGCGAGCATAGAATCCCGGCCATGAGCGAGCACCGGCTGCCAGAGCGCGACCGGCCCTGGGTGATGCGGACCTACGCCGGGCATTCCGACGCCCGCCGCTCGAACGAGCTCTACCGCGCGAACCTCGCCAAGGGCCAGACCGGCCTCTCGATCGCCTTCGACCTGCCGACCCAGACCGGCTACGACCCCGACGCCGACGCTCGCCCGCGGCGAGGTCGGCAAGGTCGGCGTCTCGGTCGCCCACCGCGGCGACATGGAGACGCTGCTCGAGGGCATCCCGCTCGGCGAGATGAACACCTCGATGACGATCAACGCGACCGCCGCCTGGCTGCTCGGCCTCTACGTCGCGGTCGCCGACGAGCAGGGCGTCGACGCGCGCGGCGCTCAAGGGCACGACCCAGAACGACATCATCAAGGAGTACCTCTCGCGCGGCACCTACGCCTTCCCGCCCGAGCCCTCGATGCGGCTGATCGCCGACATGGTCGCCTTCACCGTCAACGAGATCCCGAGCTGGAACCCGATCAACATCTGCAGCTACCACCTGCAGGAGGCGGGCGCGACGCCGGTTCAGGAGATCGCCTACGCGCTCTCGCAACGCGATCGCCGTCCTCGACGCGGTCAGCGAGCGCGGCCAGGTCGCCGAGGAGGACTTCCCGAAGGTCTTCGGCCGGATCAGCTTCTTCGTCAACGCCGGCGTCCGCTTCATCGAGGAGCACGCGAAGCTGCGCGCGATGGGCAGTCCTCTGGGAGGAGCTCGGCCGCGAGCGCTACGGCGTCACCGACGAGAAGTTCCTGCGGATGCGCTACGGCGTCCAGGTCAACTCGCTCGGCCTGACCGAGGCGCAGCCCGAGAACAACGTGCCGCGGATCGTCCTCGAGGCGCTCGCGGTGACCCTCGGCCGCAACGCCCGCGCCCGCGCGATCCAGCTCCCCGCCTGGAACGAGGCGCTCGGCCTGCCCCGCCCCTGGGACCAGCAGTGGAGCCTGCGGATCCAGCAGATCCTCGCCAACGAGACCGACCTGCTCGACTACCCCGACATCTTCGAGGGCTCGAAGGTGATGGAGGGCCTGGTCGAGGAGCTCGTCGAGGGCGCGCGCGAGGAGATGGCGTCGTCGCCGAGCACGGCGGCGCCGTGCGAGGCCGTCCCCTACATGAAGGCGCCGCCTCGTCGAGTCGCACCGCGAGCGGCGTCGCCCGGATCGAGGCCGGCGAGCTCAAGGTGATCGGCCAGAACTGCTTCACCGAGACCGAGGACTCGCCGCTGACCGTCGGCGAGGACGGCGGCATCCTCACCCCCGATCCCGAGGTCGAGCGCGAGCGCATCGAGGCGCTCGAGCAGTGGAAGGCCGAGCGCGACGACGAGGCGGTCGAGGCGGCGCTCGCAGACGCTCGCCGAGGCCGCCGCGGACGAGTCCGCGAACCTGATGCCGGCGACGATCGCGGCCGCCAAGGCCGGCGGCGACCACCGGCGAGTGGGCGCAGGCGCTGCGCGAGCGTCTTCGGCGCCTACCGCGGCCCGACCGGCGTCGACGGCTCGGCGACCGGCGGCGACGCCGAGCTGCTCGCCGAGGCCCGCGGCCGGTCGAGAGGCGTCGCGAGCGCGATCGGCCACCGGATCCGGATCCTCGTCGCCAAGCCCGGCCTCGACGGCCACTCCAACGGCGCCGAGCAGATCGCCGTCCGCGCCCGCGACGTCGGCATGGAGGTCGTCTACCAGGGCATCCGCCTGACGCCCGAGGAGATCGCCGCCTCGCGCCGTCGCAGGAGGACGTCGACGTCGTCGGGCTCTCGATCCTCTCCGGCTCCCACCGCGAGCTCGTCCCGCGGGTCGTCGAGCTGATCCGCGAGGCAGGGCGTCGACGCGCCGGTGATCGTCGGCGGGATCATCCCCGGTCGCCGACGCGCGCACGCTGACCGAGCGCCGGCATCGCCCGCGTCTACACGCCCAAGGACTTCGACCTGAACCGGATCATGGTCGACATCGCCGAGCTCGTCGCCGAGCGCGCCGACCGCGCCGCAGCCGGCCTGAGCGGCCGGCGTGGCCGCCATCGACCCTCCCTTCCGCTTCCCGATCGGCGGGATCGACGACGGCGTCGTGCGGCTGCCGCTTCCGCACCGACGCCGACCTCCCGAGCGGATCGTCGGCGGCCTCGCCGGGACCCCGAGATCCAGCGCTGGACGCGGGTGCCCGAGGACTACGACCTCGCGACGGCAAGCGAGTGACTCGGCGAAGGCGTCAGCGCGAGGCTGAGCAGGGCCGGGCGCTGCAGCTCGTCGTCGCCGACGCCGGCGACGACGCCTTCCTCGGCACCTGCGGCGTGATCGAGATGGTCGCCGACGAGCAGCGCTGCGAGATCGGCTACTGGCTCGCCCCGTGGGCCCGCGGGCGCGGTGTCGATGACCCGCGCCGTGAGGCTGCTTGCAGGTGGCTGCAGGAGGACCTCGGGATGGCGCGGATCGCGCGGGGGCCGAGCCGGCCAACCGCCGCTCGCAGGCCGTGCTCGAGCGAGCCGGCTTCCAGCGCGAGGGCATCGTGCGCTCCCTGTTCGAGGACAAGGGTCGGCGCCGTGACTTCGTCTACTACTCGTTGCTCCCCGGCGAGCTGACGCTGGACCCCTGAGCGGTCGCGGCGAGTGGCCGAAGCGGCGTATACTGGGGACGTGGATCGCGAGCAGCTCCGGGCTATCCAGCTCCCCTGAAGGATCGCTACGCCGACGAGCCCGACGCCGCGCTGGTCACGCTCACGGCAACGGCCCGCCTCGACGAGGGCATCTCCTGCTCGGTCGAGACCGGACGCGCGCTCGCGACCGCGGGCCTGCATCCGGCCACCGGCGGCGACGGGACGCTGCTCTGCTCGGGCGACATGCTGCTCGAGGCGCTCGCCGCCTGCGCGGGCGTCACCCTGCGCGCGGTCTCGACCTCGCTCGGGATCGAGGTCCGGCGGTGGCGCGATCCGGGCCGAGGGCGCACTCGACTTCCGGGGCACGCTCGCGGTCGACCGCGAGGCGCCGGTCGGCTTCCGCGCGCATCGACCTCGCTTCGACCTCGACACGGATGCCGACGCCGAGCAGCTGGCGACGCTGATGAAGCTGACCGAGCGCTACTGCGTCGTTCTGCAGACGATCACTGGCAACGCCGAGGTCGAGACCACCATGCGGGGAATGGTCGCGTCGTGAACGAGGGAGTGAGCCCGCAGCAGCGCGCCTGGACCGTCGTCAACCTCAGCACGCTGCCGTTCTGGCTGGCGATGATCCTCTTCCCGAAGAGCCGGCTGACCCGGCTCCTGGTCGACCGGCTCGCGCCCCTGCACGCGCTGCTCAGCGTCTTCTACTCGGCGAACGCTGATCACCGCGGCGGCGAAGGCCGACGAGCGGATCGACTTCATGAGCCTCGAGAGCGTCCAGCGCGCCTTCGGACAGCCCGAGGCGATGCTCGCCGGCTGGACCCACTACATCTCCTTCGACGTCTTCGTCGGCAGCTGGATCTGGCGCCGGGCGCTGGCCGAGGGCCGCAGCGCCCGCCTGGCCCTGCTGCTGACCTGGTGGGCGGGCCCGATGGGCCTGGGTCTGTTCCTCGGCCGCAACAGGCTTCCCAGCTGGATCCCATAGCGGCGGGCGGGCGACGCGGCCCGCTCGCTCGGGTCGGCAGAATGGGGGAGCAATGGACGAAGCGCTGGAGAACGACCGCAGCGCCTGGCTGCGCTGCTACCGCTGCTGGTCCCAGCGGCTCGAGGCACAGGTCCACTACGACGCGATCCTGCGGATCGACGCCGAGACGCGGCGAGCCCGCGGAGCGGGTCGAGGAGGTCCAGGAGGCGGTCGTCCAGTGCCTCGACTGCATGCACGACCAGCCCCACCTCGGGATCGAGGAGGGCCGCGTGGTGCCGATCGAGGACCGCTGGGAGCGCCTCGTCGCCGGCACGCCCTGGGTCGCCTCCTGCACGGTCATCGTCGACCAGGACATGGTCGAGGTCTGCTCCGGTCCCGAGGCCGCCGACAGCCTCACCTTCGCCGCCTTCGGCGAGGCCGGCACGCGCGAGTTCTTCACCCACGTCCGCTTCCACAAGCACGAGGAGGAGCGGATCGTGATCCACCTGCTGGTCGAGCTCTACGCGCGCTCCGCCAACGAGGCGAGCGAGGTGCTCGAGGCCGCCGCCCGCGGCCCGCTCGAGATCACCTCGCTGGCCGAGGAGTCGCGGCCTCCGGCGCACGCCGCCGACGAGGCGCACTGACTCCGGCCGGCCCTCGCGCGCAGCTCCGGCGATGACGATCCCGCCGCCGCCCACCCAGCGCGACCTGGAGTTGACGCTGCGTGCGCTCGCGCCGCTGCGGGCGCTGCACTCGCCGCGTTGCGAGGGGATCGAGAACGTGCCCCGCCGTGGCGGCTTCCTGCTCGCCGGCAACCACACGATCTACGGCGTCCTCGACGTGCCGCTGATGGTGGCCGAGATCTACGAGCAGCGCGGGCGTCTGCCGCGGGGGCTCGGCGACCACGCCCACTACTCGGTGCCCCTCTGGCGCGATCTGCTGACCCGCTTCGGGACGGTCCGCGGCACGCGCGAGAACTGCGCCGAGCTCATGGAGGCGGGAGAGCCGATCCTCGTCTACCCCGGCGGCGGCCGCGAGGTGATGAAGCGCAAGCACGAGGAGTACAAGCTGATCTGGAAGGAGCGAGTCGGCTTCGTGCGGATGGCGGTCGCCCACGGCTACCCGATCGTCCCCTTCGGCGCGATCGGGGTCGACGACGCCTACGACATCCACCTCGACGGCGACAGCGCCGTGATGGCCCCTGCGCGTGCGATCGCCGCGCGGCTCACCGGCAAGCCCGAGATGGTGCCGCCGATCGCGACCGGCATCGGTCCCCTCCCCCGCCCCGAGCGCTACTACTTCGGCTTCGGCAAGCCGATCCGCACCGCCGGGGCCGGCGACCCCGAGGACGCCGAGCTGCTCGCCTCGATCCGCGACCGCGTCCGCAACTCCGTCTACGCCCAGATCGCCGAGCTCAAGGGCATCCGCGCCGCCGACCCCGACCGCTATCCACCGGCGCGCGTCCGCAAGGCGTTCGCGAAGCGGCTGAGCTCGATGCGCGAGGTCCTGCCGGAGCGCCTGAGAGAGCGACGGCGCTCTTCGGCTCCCGACGCGCCATCGCCTCACCCGCGTCCGACTTCGAGGGGGCGTTCGCCGTCCTCGCCATCGACCTGCACCAGGATCGTCACCGGGCGCCTGGAGCGGAGGATGAGCCCGCCGGGCCAACCCGTCCGCGCCTTGTCCCCGCAGGGCTCGAAGCGGACCACGGTCGGCGCGTCCCGTAGGCGTTGCTCGGTCTCCAGGTCGCCGAAGTCGATGCCGACCCGGCCCCGGTCGGAGGGGTCGACGCGGAGCGTGACCGCCCGGTGCCCCTCGACGACGACCGGCAGCTTGTCCCCGAGGGCCCCGCCCTTGTATCGCCGCAAGTACCCGCTCCGGAAGTCCCGACCTGGACCGACGAAGCCCACCGGCCCGACCGCAGTCGCTTGGGCCCGCCAGCCGTCGGGAACGGGACCGCCGCCCTCGTGGCAGGACGCGATCTGCCGACCAGGGAGGTCGGGCTGAGAGGGTCCGTCGGAAGGCGACCCCTGACCCGACCCACAGCCCGCCAGCGCCAACCCGGCCGCGAAAGCGGCTGCTGTTGCCCGAGCGACGAGCACCGTCCCAAGACAATAGGCGCGGACTCGCCCACGGGCGAGGTTCCTGCCGCCGGAGACGGTCCCGACGCTCGCCGATCGGACGCACTGCTAGCCTGCGCATTGCGCACACGTCCGTGCGTCTACCAACAAGTGCCTGCCGCGCCGTCGTCGCTTTCAGCTTCCTCCGTGCCGTGTGGCCGTTCCGAATGGAGGAACAACATGCCTACAGGAACCGTTAACTGGTTCAACGACGACAAGGGGTTCGGTTTCATCCGCCCCGAAGACGGATCCAATGACGTCTTCGTCCACCACAGCGCCCTGGACCCTTCGACCGGAGGCACCCTCGCCGAGGGCGCGAAGGTCTCCTATGAGACCGAGGCTTCCGACAAGGGTCCCCGCGCCGTCGGTGTGAAGCTCGCCTCCTGAGGCCCGAGGCGGCGGCTTCGGCCGCCGCCCCTCATACCGATACCGCGCTCGCGACGCTTCGCGAGCGCAGCTCGTCGACCCCGCGCCCCGGCAGCCGTCAGACGCTGCCGTGGGGCGCGCGGGTGCGACGCAGACGCAGGCGCCAGCCTGAACTCAGCCCGATCGGCGGGCCCGCGGCGACATGGTCGTCCACTTAAGGCGTCTATAGGGTCCTTAACTGGACGGTCACGCCGCCCGTTACCCCCGTGGCGGGTTTTGCGCGAGGCGGGCCTGCGCCCGCCGCGGCGCTCGACGGACCTCAGCGCCCGAACTCGGAGTCCGCTTCGAGGCGGTTCGCGAAGGCCGCGAGCAGCTTGATCGCGTTCTCGACGTCTGAGAGCTGGACCATCTCGACCGAGGAGTGCATGTAGCGGAGCGGCAGCGAGACGAGGCCGCAGGGGATGCCGCCGCGGGCGAGCTGCATCGAGTCGGCGTCGGTTCCGGTGTAGCGGCCCGAGGCCTCGATCGTGTGCTCGATCCCCTCGGCCTCGGCGGTCTCGACGAGGAGCTGGCAGACGCGGTGGTTCAGGGTCGAGCCGCGGCCGATCACCGGGCCGGAGCCGAGCGCGTGGTCGCCCTCCTGCTTCTTGTCGATCCCGGGCGCGTCGGTGGCGTGGGTGACGTCGACGGCGACCGCGAGGTCGGGCGCGAGCGAGAAGCCGGTCGTCTGGGCGCCCCCGAGGGTGATCTCCTCCTGGGCGACGGCGCACCCGATGACGCCGGCCGTGGTGCCGTCGCCCTCCGCCACGCGGCGCGCGACCTCGAGCGCCACGTAGGAGCCGAGCCGGTTGTCGAGCGAACGCGAGACCAGGCGGCCGTTCGGGAACTGCAGGGGCTCTGCCGCGAGCACGGCGGGATCGCCGATGCGCACGAGCTTCTCGGCCTCTTCGCGGCCGGCAGCCCCGATGTCGATGTGCATCTCCTCGAGCTTCGCCGGCTGCTTGCGAGCCTCGTCCTTGAGCAGATGGATGGGCTTCTTGCCCAGGACGCCGGGAACCTCACCGTCGCGGCCGAGCACGGTCACGCGCTGACCGACGAGGTTCTGCGGGTCCCAACCGCCGATCGGGCCGAACCAGAGGAAGCCCTCGTCGTCGATGTAGGTGACGTGGAGCCCAATCTCGTCGATGTGGCCGACGATCGCGAGCCGCGGCGCCCCCTCCGTCCCGCCGACCTCGACGACGCTGGAGCCGAGCGTGTCGGTGCGCAGCTCGCCCCCCGCGATCGCTCGGGCGGCTTCGCGCCAGACCTCGGCGGCGGGGGTCTCGTAGCCGGAGGGAGCCGGCGTTCGGATCAGGGAATCGAGAAGCTCGGGGATATCGCTCATGACCTAGCTCTTATCACGCCGGCCGCGCCCGCGGCCGGCGCTCAGTCCTTCCACTCGCTGCCGGTCGGCTCGATCGGCCAGCCCACGGCGGTGTGCAGGCGCTCGTCGGCGACGCCGGCGGCCTCGAGCGCGGCATGGCGCCGGCGCTTGCTGAGCTCAACCAGCTCGGCGTGCTCGTAGACGCGGTCGGCAGCGGCGTAGACGAGCCGCGGGCAGAAGGCGTCGGCCTCGGGCCCGTCGATGCCCGGGATCGCCGCCGCGACCTCGTAGCCGAAATCCGGATCGGCCTCCCAGACGACCTCTCCGGCGAGCGCGGCACGCAGGGCCGCGGCGACGAGCTCCGGCGAGAGGGCGAGCGCGCCCGGTCTGCCCTCGGGCCCGGCGACCAGACCGTCCTTGAGCAGGAAGGTCGGCGCCCCGGCCGCCCTCAGGGCGCGGGCCGCTTCGAGAGCCGCGGCCTCGTGCCCGCCGCCCGCCCGCGAGGGCTCACCGGCAACGAGCAGCGCAGCCGCGAACTCGGGCGAGACCCGAGCCAGCGGCGGCAGCAGTCCCTGCTCGGCGACGATCAGCGCCGCGAAGCGGGCACCGCCCGGCTCCACGCCGGCGTCCTCGAGTCCCGCGAGCACGCGCCCGCCGGCCTCCGCGACCGCCCGCGCGAGCGGCGAGCCCGGCGCCGGGCTCTCGCCCGGCGGCTGCTCGCTGCGCTCCGCGTAGGGGTCGGCCATCGGCCTCAGTATCGAGCGCGGGCCGGGCCGGCGCCGGCCGGGCGGCTAGCCCGGGTTCTTCTTCGGGATCAGGACCGCGCGCTTGAACTCGGCGACGAGCGTGTTGTCCTGCTTGTAGACGCGCGTGTGGACCTTGACGACGCCGCGATCGGGCTTCGACTTCGACGGCCGCACCTCGAGCACCTCCGACTCGCAGAACAGCGTGTCGCCGTGGAAGACCGGGTTCGGGTGGCTGAGCTCCTCGGTCGCCAGGTTGGCGATCGCCTTGCCGGAGACGTCGCTGACGGACATCCCGAGCGCCAGCGAGTAGACGAGGGGGCCGACGACGACGTTCTGGCCCTGCTGCGACTCACCCGCGTAGACGTCGTTGAGGTGCAGCGGGTGGTGGTTCATCGTGATCAGACAGAAGAGGTGGTCGTCGGACTCCGTCACCGTCTTCGCCGGCCAGTGCTTGTAGACCGCGCCCACCTCGAACTCCTCGAGGTAGCGGCCGTAGGCGTGGGCGCCGGACGCCTCGCGCTCGGCCTGGTCGGTGGTCAGCTCGTGTTCTGTATCGCTCATCGCTTCCTTGGTTGTCGTTTGCGGTTGCGGAGATGCCGAGGACGCGGGGCGCCGGGCGAAGCGGCGCCACCACGAGCCGTACGCCTCAGGACGAGGGCGCCGCCTCGATCGTCACGCCTGCGTCGGCGGCCTCCTGCTGGATCTTCTGGTAGTCGGTCTGGAAGTTCTTGACGACCGTCGGAATCTGCTTCGCGGCGTCCTTGAGCGCCTGCGAGTCGCCCGACTTCAGGGCGCTCACGATCGGATCGTAGCCGTCGCGATAGTCGGTGAAGACCTGAACGAGTTCCGCGTTGACCTGGGCCAGATCCGGCGGCGGGTCGAGGGCTTTGAGCGCGTCCACGGTCTCGCCGATCCTGTCCTGGATCGCGACGACGGTGTTCTGGAAGTCCTGGGCGGACTTCGGATTGGCGGCCTGCTTCGAGAGGTCGCCGAAGCCGTTCGCGAAGGCGGCGGTGATCTGCTGCACCTGCTGCTCGTATGCGTCGGTGCTGAGCTGCGTGCCGGCGGTCGTCGAACTCGAGCTCCCACCGCCGCAGGCGACGAGCAGGCTCGCCAGCAGCGCGATCGCGGCGAGCGCCGAGGCGCGCCGCAGCCTCGGGCTCCGGCCCGACCCGCTTCGCTCAGCCGCCACCACTCGTCGTTCCCTGTTCGATCGGGACGCCGGCGTCGATCGCGTCCTGCTGGATCTGGCTCAGCCTGCTCTGCAGCTGCTGGGCCGCGTCCGGCAGTTGCAGCGCCTGCTTCTGGAGCTCGGACAGATCGCTCTTTGCCGCCGCGGAGCGCACGTCCTCGAGCTGGCTGTTGAAGTCGCTCAGGGCGGCGATCAGGTCGTCGTTGATCTTCGTGACGTCGGAGGGTGGATTGAGCGCCTCGAGATCGCCGATCGCGGAGTTGATGCTGTCCTCCGCCTGCTTGACGCCGGACTCGATCTGCTTCGGGTCGGTCGAGGCGCTGAGGCTCGAGCCGAGGGAGGTGAGCTCCTGGCCGAGCGGCTGCAAGACACCCTCCACCTGCTTCGCGTAGTCGGCCTTGGAGTTGTCGTTGCTCCCTCCGCAGGCGACGAGCAGGGTGCCGGCAAAGAGAGCGGCAACGAGGAGCATGAGCGGGCGCAGGTGGCGCATCAGCGCACCTTCCGCATCCGCGTGCGGGCCATGTGCTTGCCGATCACCGTCGCGAGCAGCTTGACCACGTCGGGATCCCCTCCGACCTTGACGTGGCCGGTGTCGATCGCCTCGCGCCAGCGCTCGAGGTCGCCTTCGGCGGCGAGCTCGTTGAAGTCGGCGCGCGGCACCGCGATCTCAACGCGGGCGTCCTCGGGGTCGACCTTGCTCACCTCGGGGCCGGGCGTCTGCACCCGGAAGACCTGGACGTCGCCGCGGCCGCGCAGCTCGACGCGGACGACGAGCTTGAGCTTGTCGAGCGCCGGGATCTCGGCGATCAGCTGCCGGTAGGCGCTGGCGATCAGGTCCTGAGCACGCACTGCGACTGCTTCGCGCTCGCTCAGATCTTGTGCCGCTGCAGGAGCTTTTTGCCGATCACCATGCGCTGGATCTCGGAGGTGCCCTCACCGATCAGCAGCAGGGGAGCATCGCGGTAGAGGCGTTCGATCTCGTACTCCTTCGAGTACCCGTAGCCCCCGTGGATGCGGAATGACTCCTCGACGCAGAACCGGCCGCACTCTGAGGCGAGCAGCTTTGCCATGCCGGCCTCGAGATCGGAGCGGAGGCCGGCGTCCTTCATCCGGGCCGCCTTGAGCGTCACCAACCGCGCCGCCTCGAGCTGCGAAGCCATGTCGGCGAGCTTGAACTGGATCGCCTGATGCTGGGCGATCGGCTTGCCGAACGTCTTCCGCTCCTGCGAGTAGCGCAGGGCCAGCTCCAAAGCGCGGCGGGCGATGCCGACGCCGCGGGCCGCAACGTTTACGCGGCCGACCTCGAGCGCGTCCATCATCTGGCTGAAGCCCTTGCCGAGGCCCTCCTCCTCGCCGCCGAGGATGCGGTCGGGCGGGCAGCGGTAGCCGCTGTAGACGAGCTCGGTCGACTCGACCCCCTTGTAACCCATCTTCTTGATCTGGGGCGGCACCTCGAGGCCCTCGAACTTGCCCGTGTTCTTGTGCTCTCCGGGCTCCTTCTCGGTGATGAAGCAGGTCATTCCCTTGTACGGCGGGTCGGCGTCCTTGTCGTTCTTCATCAGCGTGAAGACGACGCTCGAGCGCAGGCCGTTGGTGACCCACATCTTCTGCCCGTCGAGGATCCAGTCGCCGGAGTCGGGGTCCTTCTTGGCCGAGGCCTTGATCCCCTGCACGTCGGAGCCGACCTCCGGCTCGGAAAGACTGAAGGCGGCACGGATCTCGCCCGTCGCCATCTTCGGCAGGAAGTACTCCTTCTGCTCGTCGGTGCCGAACTTCATCAGCAGGTAGGAGCCGATGAAGTGGGTGTTGACGACGCCCGAGATCGAGATCCAGCCGCGGGAGAGCTCCTCGACGATCATCGTGTAGGTCGTCAGGTCGAGTCCCATGCCGCCGTACTCCTCGGGGATCGTCACCCCGAACAGGCCGAGCTCCTTCATCTGCTCGACGATCGGCTCCGGGAACTCGTCCTCGTGGTCGTAGTGCTCGGCGTTCGGGATGATCTGCTCATCCACGAACTGGTGGACCATCTCGGTGATGTCCTTCTGGATATCGGTCTTCTCTTCGTACTGTGAAGTGGCTACGGCCATGGCTCCTGGTCTGGGTCGCTGAAGAAAACGGGAGGTCTGAGCGCGGGCGCACCGGAACCCCTGAATCAGCCATCCGGGGCGCGCTCGGCCGACTCAGAGGATAGCTGCGCGAGGCCTGCCCCGGCGTCGGGGCGATGACCACCCGGCAGGCTCCCACGAGGCGGCGCGGGGTTCAGAGGCGCTCGATCTCGAGCACGGCCACGCGCCACCGGCAGGCCGCGCGCTCGGGGTCGGCGGCGATCCGCTCGCCGACGCCCGCCCACAGGCGCGTCGCCACCTCGGCGACCGGGCCCCGGCCGCGGTCCGGCTCGAGCCCCGCCAGCAGTGACTCCTCGAACGCGGCCCTGAAGAAGCCGGTAACCGAGCTCACGTAGGCCTCGAGGTCGCCGTCGGAGCGGAACTTGGCCAGATAGTGGTCCTCGAGAGCACGCAGGGCACTCCGATGCAGGCGCATGACGCCTTCCAGCTCCCCGTCGGTCAGTGGCTCCTCGAACTCGGCGAGGGTCCGGTTCCAGGTCGGAATCGTCATCCGCTCGTACTCCTGCGCGGTGAGGGCTCCATCGGCGAGCAGTTCCCGCAGGCTCTCGTTGACGATCCCCATCAGCCCCTCGGCGCCGCTGCTGCCGTCGTCCGTCGCCGCCCCACCCACGACCACGAGCCGCCCGCCCGCCCGCAGCTCCGCGGAGCGGTTCGACAGAAAAGCTCGCCAGTCAGCGGCGGACTGTTCACGTAGCGCCGCACGCGCCTCGCCGGACGCGAAGCTGCAGTAGATGTGATCGGGGACCGGGCGGGGCACGCGGCTCAACCAGTGCACGGCGATCGACGACCAGCCGAGCGAGAGGATCCCGTCGGGCAGCAGGCGCTCGTAGAACGAGCGTCCCTCGGCGAGGGCGAAGGCGCGCTCGTCGACGTAGCTGCGCGGATCGGACCCCACGAGCTCGAACAGGGCCGAGAAGTCGTTGCTCGGAATGTCCGTGTGCACGACCAGGGCCGGTTCGACCGCCGGGCGCGCCGCGAGCGCGCGGCGGACCGGCTCGAGCGAGTTGCCGCCGCCCGCCGCCCCCATGTCCGCGATCAGGAAGGGGAGCGGGGCCGGCGGGGCGGGCACCGCGGCCGCCGCCTCCTCCAGCCATTCGTAGCCGAGCTCGCCGTAATCGCCCTGCTGCTCGGAGTGCTCGGTGTAGAAGCCATGGCCCTCCATGCGCCCGGCGCGCGGGCCACGGTCGGGCGTCACGAAGGAACCTGGGGCGGCTTGCCGCCGCTGCGCGTCGCGGCGATGAGCTCGAGCAGGCGCTCCGCCTCCAGCGACGGGTCGGCGTTCGGAACCTTTGGCCCGATCCGGGCGGCGAGCTCGTCGGCGAGCTTCACACGGGCGGAGGTATCGAGGCCGTCGCGACGCAGCAGGAAGTGGGTGATCGCGTCGTAGTCGGCGTCGGTGACGGCGATCGTGTTCCAGCGCCGCGCCTCGGGAAGCATCTCGATCGCGCCGACGCTGATCGGGGCCTGCTCGGGGTCATGGCGCGCGTGCGGATCGATGCCCTCGAACGGACTCCAGACCCCGTTCAGCGCGTCCTGCACCAGGTAGGGGATGACGAGGAAGACGAGCGTGAAGAACCAGCCGCCGACGTAGGAAAGGCCGAGTGCCCAGCCGCTGATCCCCTCCTGGTTCAGCACCGCCTGTGCCTCCTGAATGCGCTTCGTGCAGCGGTACCAGGAGACGATCGGTGGCACGATCAGGATCCACCCGAACGTCACCGCCAGCAGGGACAGCCAGGGGTTGATCCCCTGCGAGCGCTCGAGCTTGTAGACGCGGCCGAAGTCCCGCAGCTCGCGGTTGATCTTGTAGTACCAGTACCAGTTGTAGAAGCCGAGGGTGACGACGTGCAGGAGTACGACGACCCACGGCTGCCGGACCTTGACCTCGGCCCCGTAGGCGTTGACCTCGTAGCTGCCTTCCGCCATCCGGGCGGAACCGTAGCCGTCGTGGCCGCCCGTCGCCTAGTGGACGCGTCCACTAGCGGCTCGACCGCAGGGCGGCGACGACCTCGAGCAGCCACTCGTCGCCCAGCCCCGGCTCGGCCCCGACCACCCGCTCGCGGACGCCGGCGGCGAGCTCCGCGGCGAGCCGCTGGCGGTGCGCGGGCTGGATCGAGCCGCGCCTGGTCAAGAAGTGGCGCACTGCGTCGAGCTGCTCGGGCGTGATCGCGCTCGTGTCCCAGCTGCCGGCCCGCTCGAGCACCTCGATCGCGCCGAGGCTCACGGTCAGCTCCGAGCCGAGCGCGGCCGAGGAGATCGCCTCCCCGGCCTCGGCCGCGTCGACGCCGACGACGACCGTGCCCGCGGCGATGTCGCCAAGCCGCTGATTGCGCGGGCTGCGGACGATCGAGACCAGGGCCCCCAGGAACAGCGTCGCGAACTCGTCGATCAGGCGCATCGCGTTGCGAACGAGAGCCGCGCGGAAGCTGACCGGCTCCCCGCCCTCCCCCAGCACCCTGATCCCAAGCCGCTTCTTGCCCGGCGTCTGGCCCTCGCGGTAGGCCTCGTAGAAGACGTCGTAGAAGAGCATCGCGAAGAACGCGAAGCCGATCCCGGCGCCGAGGCCGAGGTCCGCGGAGCCGCTGACGCCGGCGAGGATCAGCCCGACGACGAGCGCCACGAGACCCGCGAGCAGCAGCTGCAGCACGAGATCGATGAGCCGGGCCGACAGGCGCGACCCGATCCCCGCCAGCCCGAGCTCGATCTCGACTCCTTCCGGCGTCGAGATCGACACGCGGTCCTCATACTGCATGCGGCGTGAATCTAGAGAGTTTCATCCGCACCAGGGGAGGCGCCTGGCGTGAGCTCGAGACGCTGCTGAAGCAGGCCCGCGGCAGGGCCGAGCGTCTGACGCCCGACCAGATCCGCCGACTCGGCTCTCTCTACCGCTCCGCCGCCGCCGATCTCGCCCTCGCCCGCCGCAGCTTCCCCCGCGACCCGGTGCGGCGCCGGCTCGAGGACCTCGTGCGGCGCGCGGGCGCCGTCGTCTACCACGGGCGCGCGCCCCGCTCCTCCCCCTCGAGTTCGTGACGCGCACCTACTGGGTGCGGATTGCCGAGCGCCCGCGGCTGCTCGCGGTCGCCGTCGCGCTGCTGCTGGCTCCGGCGCTGCTCGCGGCGCTGTGGGCGCTCAACGACCCCGCCGGCGCCATCGGCTTCGTGCCCCACGACTTTCGCGGCGCGATCGACCCGCCCCGTACCGACGGCGCGACCCCGGGGCAGTCAACCGCCTTCGCCGCGTTCCTGTTCACGAACAACATCCGGGTCACGATCGTCGCCTTCGCGCTCGGGATCACCGCCGGCATCGGGACCGCGATCGTGCTCGTCGGCAACGGACTGCTGCTCGGCGCCGTGGCCGGCGGCGCGATCGAGGCCGGCAACGGGCGGGCGTTCCTGGAATTCATCATCCCGCACGGCCCGATCGAGCTCAGCTGCGTCGTCGTCTGCGCGGCGGCCGGCCTGCGGCTCGGCTGGGCGATCGCCGAGCCCACGAACGAGCCCCGCGGGCGGCGGATCGCAAGCGAGGGCCGCAGCGCGGTGGAGGTCGTGCTCGGGACGATGCCGTGGCTCGTCGCCGCCGGAATCTCGGAGTCGTTCGTGCGCGGCTCCGGGCTGCCGCTGTGGGCGCTGGCGACGGTCGGCCTCGGGCTCTTCTCGATCTTCTGGGGGCTGGTGTGGTGGCGGGGGGCGCTGTGGCTGCGAAGGGAACGCGACGGCGGGGACGAGGCCTCGCCGGCGGCGACGGTCCCCGGCGAGCCGATCGCTCTCGCCGGCGGCTAGCGACGACGGATAGGTGGCACATTTGGCACCGCGGGCGGTGCACGATGTGACATCTATCGGTCTGCGGCTACGCCCGCGCTCGGGTCTTCGCCCGCAGATACGAGGTGACGACCGCGCCCGCGAGCTCCTCGGCGGGCGCCTCGACGATCTCGGCACCGGCTGCACGAACGACCGCCGCCGCGCGGGTGCGCGCGTCGAGGACGTCGAGGGCGACCGAGGCGCGCAGCACGTCGAGGACCTCGGTGGCCTCCCCGCGCTCTCCCGTCACGGCGCTCTCGAGTCCGACGTCGCGGGCCGAGACAAGGGTTACCGCGTGCCGGCGGGCGAGAACCGGCATCGCCTCGACCAGAGGTCGCGCCGCTACCTCCTCGACGAGGTCGGTGAACAGGAATACGAGCGCCCGCTTGGCCGCCGTGAGGCCCTGGAAGGCGCGCCCGTAGTCGGAGTCGGTCGGCGCCGGCTCGAGGTCGTACAGGGCGGCGAGGGCGGCGCGGCCACCCCGGCGGCCCGGCGGCACCCAGACGCGCTCGGTCGCGTCGAAGGCGAGGACGCCGAACCGGTCACCGCCGTCGTCGCAGGTCGCGGCCAGCGCGGCGATCGAATCGAGCGCCGCGTCGAGGCGCGTCCGGTCCGCCAGCGGCGCCTGCATGAGACGGCCCGCGTCGACAACGGCGATCACATCGCGATCCTGCTCGAGCCTGTAGTCGTTGCTCATCGGGCGGCCGAGGCGCGCGGTCGCGCGCCAGTTGACCTGGCGGATGTCGTCGTCGGGCGAGTACTCGCGGACGGACTCGAACTCGGTTCCCAGGCCGAGCGGACCGCGGCCTCGGCTGCCGGGGTCGCGGTAGCGCGTATGCCGGGCACGGGCCGCGGCCCTGTAGGCGGCCGGCATGTCGGGGTAGACGTCGAAGCCCGCCTCCCCGCCGCAGGAATGCGTCCACGCCGCCAGCCCGAGCGGCCCCCGCAGCCGCACGGCGACCGGGGCCAGCCGCACGCGCCCGCGACGGCGCGCGGTCAGCGTCCCGCTGAGCGAGCGGCCGCGCGCTTCGTTCGGCTCGATCTCGAGGTCGCCCGGACGCGGCTGGCGGACGCGGACGCCGCATCCGGCCGGCGCGGTGACGAGCACCGTGTAGTGCTCGGGCACTCCGAGCGAGAGCAGCTCCGGCAGCTCGCGCCGCGCCTCGGGGGCACGCCGGACGCGACCGACGTCGACGGCGAAGGCGGCGAGCAGGGCGCCCGCGCCAAGGGCGATCAGCAGCGCGGGGAGAGCGAAGGCGGCAAGGGCGAGGGCAGCGAGCAGGGCGGCGGTAAGCGCCGTCGGGCTCACCGCGGGACCGCGACCTGCGAGAGCGCCGCGGCCACCGCATCGTCGGCGCTGTAGCGCTCGAGCGCCGCCTCCGGCGCGAGCACGAGCCGGTGCCGGAGCACGGACGGGGCGACCGAGGAGACGTCGTCGGGGGTGACGAAGTCACGACCCGCGAGGCGGGCATGGGCGCGCGAGGCGACGAGCAGATGCACGGCGGCGCGCGGGCTGGCGCCGAGGGAGACCGAGGGGAGCTCCCGGGTGCGGCGGACGATCTCGACCATATAGGCGGCGAGCTCGTCGGAGACGAGCGTCGCGTCGAGGTCGGCGCGCGCCTCGGCGATCGCCTCCGGGCCGGCGACGGCCTCGACGCGGTCGAGCTCCGCGGGCCGGATCCCGGCGTGCGTCAGCGCCAGGATCGCGCGCTCGGTCTCGGCATCCGGATAGCCGACGTCGATCTTGAGCAGGAAGCGGTCGAGCTGCGCCTCCGGGAGCGGATAGGTCCCCTCGTACTCGACGGGGTTCTGCGTCGCGACGACGCAGAAGGGATCGGGCAGCGGCTCCGGCTCGCCCTCGATCGAGACCTGCGCCTCCTGCATCGACTCGAGCAGCGCCGCCTGCGTCTTCGGCGGCGTCCGGTTGATCTCGTCCGCGATCAGCAGGTTCGTGAAGACCGGGCCCGGCCTGAAGCTGAGCTCGCCGCCACGCAGCGTCATCGTCCCGGTCAGATCCGAGGGCAGCATGTCGGGCGTGAACTGCACGCGGGTCGCCTCGAGCCCGAGGGCCCGCGCCGCCGCGGTCGCGATCAGCGTCTTCGCCACGCCGGGAACGCCCTCGAGCAACACGTGGCCGCGCGCGGCGAGCGCGATCACGATCGCCTCCGCGACCTCCCGCTGGCCGGCGACCACCTTCGCCACCTCGGCCGCGACCGCCTCGTTCAGTTCGTTCAGCTTCACTCTGCGGCTACCTCCGTACCCGGGCCAGCGCCCTCGCCGCCCGGATCGCGTCCTCCGGCTCCTTCAGCGGCCCGGCGAGCGCCTCCGCCTCCTCGGCGGGGACCCCGGCCTGCTGCGCCGCGGCGGCGAGCTTATCCGGCTCCCCTTCCTCGAGGCGGGTGCCGCTGCGGCGCGCGATGCCCTCGATCGCCGCACGCCGGACGGGCTCCGCCGCCGCCTGGAGGTCGTCGCTGCGGGCGAGGATGCGGGCGACCGCGTCCACGTAATCGGCCCGCGGTCTCGCGGCCGGCGTCGGATCGCCGTCGGGCGGGCCGAGGCGCCGCAGGCGCGAGGCGACGAAGGTCATCGCCGCGAGCATCAACCCGAGGAAGGCGACGCCCCAGCCCTGCGGCAGCGCGTCGATCCCCTTCCCGGAACGACCGCGGCTCGGCGAGGCTCTCGACGAAGACGACGGGTCGGTTGCCGCCCGCCTGGCCGAGGTCGAGCGCGAGCTGGGCGTTGTCGGCGCTCGTGATGTTGGCGTTGGTGAGCGGGTCGGACGAGGACAGCAGCGACGACCCGGCCCGAGCCCTCGCCGGCGCCGAGCAGCATCGCCGTGCCGGTCGGGCCGGCGAGCGCGGGCAGGCCGTCGGCGACGTCGCGGTAGAGGCCCCCGCCACCTGCCTCGACCGTGCGCACGCCCTGCGTCTCCGGGACCGGCAACAGCGGCCGCAGCTCGCCCGTGGCGGGCTCGCCGAGCCGTCGGGTTCGAGACCGGTGATCCGCCGGATCGCGGCCCGGTCGGTAGCGCCGCCGATGATCAGGTAACCGCCGGCGTCGACGAACCCCCGCAGCGCCTCGACGTCATCGGCGGTCGGCCGGCCGATGTCGAGCGCGACCAGCGTGCTGTCGGGATCGATCGTGCCGCTCGAAGGTGGATGCCGGAGCTCATCCACGGTGAGCCCGTCGTCGCTCAGCAGCTGCGCCCAGCCGGCGAACCCGGCGCCGCTGCGATCGTCCGACTGCCGCGCCGGAGCACGACCCTGATCGCCCGAGCGCAGCGAGCCGAAGACGATCGCGGCGACGAGCAGGGCGAGCGCGATCCACCAGCCGCGGCCGGCGAGCAGGTTCTTCACCGACGCCCCCTCGGTGGCGGTGGCCCCCGCCCGTGCGGCTCCGACCACCGCCGGCCAGCCCTCACGAGCCTCGCGCGCGTCCTCGGGGCCCGGCGGCCGGCGCCCGTAGACGACCCGCTCGAAGGTCCCCACCAGCCCCCGGGCCCGCTCGTCGCCCAGCCCGCGCGCGACCGCGGCCGGGGTCACCGCGGGTCCCCGGGGGACGAGCGCCGGACTCCTGCAGCTCGCGAAGCGCGAGGCCGTAGCGCAGCCGCAGGGCCAGCTCGTAGTCGCCCTCGCTCTCCGCCCGCCGCGCCCGCTGCTCGAGCTCGACGGGCTCGCTCCACGCGCGCCGCGCCGCCCTCGTCGGCAGCGAGGCGCGCGTCCGCGCTCGCGACCGCGCGCGAGTCGGACGGCGAGCACGGCACCCGCGGCCGCTGCCGCGATCAGCAGCGGGATCCACAGCGCGCCGACGTCGATGCTGATCCCGCCCCCGGGAGGCGAGGGCTCGTATCCGAGCCGACGGCCCGCCGGGTTGATCGCCGAACCCGGAGACGATCCGCTGCGGCGTCGGCACGGGCGCCTCGGCGATCGGCGCTGCCGTCCCCGGGCGCCCCGAGGGCGCGCTCGAGCGCGGCCAGCCGCCCATCGAGCTCGCCCGGGCCGGCGCCGGCAAGCGCCGCCCGCATGTTCGCCGGCTCGCCGCCGATCGCGTCCGCGCCGAGCAGCCGCCGCAGCGCGGCAGGGTCGCCGCTGCGGGCGGCGCCGGCGAGCGCCGCGGCCCGCTCGCGGCTGAGGTCGGCGGCCCCGGCGGCCGGGACGGGGAGCAGGGCAAGCACCGCAGCCAGCGCGGCGGCGCCGGTTCGCAGCCTCCTACGGCCGGAGGGGCGCACCCGGTCAGCCCCCGGGGTGGGACCCGGGCGGGGCGCCCGGGGGTGGCGGCGGTGGCGGCACGGGCGCAGGAGGCGTCGCCCCGGTGCCCGCAGCGTCCTCCGCCGCCGGGAGCTCGAGCCCGCGGGCGAGCTGCTCGATGTCGAAGCCCTCCTTGCGGATGCGGCAGTCGTAGTAGATGACGACCGTGACGACGGCCGTGAAGCGGCGCCGTGAAGGCGAAGGCAATGCCGCGAGCAGCTGCGTGATCACGACCCAGAGATTGATGTGGTCGGCCGCGAGGCCGTTCGCTGCCTCGAGCGCGACCAGGCCCGTGAGGATTGCACGGCGCCGGTGAAGACCGCGGCGACGAAGAGCACTCCGAAGCGTGCGCCACCCGTTCTTGCGGATCAGCTCGTAGGAGCGGCGACAGGCCCGCAGGCCGCGCACGTCCTCGACCATCAGGACGGGGATCGTGACGGCCAGCATCACGGCCGCGTAGAACGCGCCGACGATCAGCACGAGCAAGCCGATGACGACGAAGATCACGGTCAGCAGCGAGACCCACAGCAGGGAGTGCAGCTTGCGGACGGCGGGCCGGATCGAGGCGGCTGCGGAGACCTCCTCGCCGAGATAGGCAGCGTTGGCCGCCGTGTATGTGGCCCCATGACGAGCAGGTAGGCGAGCACGCTGACGCCGCGCCGACGATCTGCAGGGTGTTGAAGAGGCCGTAGTCGACCTGGCGGGTCGTGTTGCCGACGTCGACGAGGCCCACCGCCTCGAGCGGGCCGGGCTCCCCGAAGGCGATCACGTTGATCACGATCAGCGCGATGGTCAGCGGGCACGACGACCACGGCGGAGGCGAGCAGCAGCCGCAGGATGTTGCCGAAGTAGATGTTGAAGGCGAGATCGAGGATCTTGCCGCCGCTGCGGGGCCCGATCTGCCACGAGGCCGACTCCATCCCCGCCACAGTACCGGCGCCGCCGGCAGCCGGAGCCTGCCGCGCGCGAGCCGGCCGCGGATCTAAACTGGCCCCCGCAACCCCCTGCCCGCCGCTGAGTGCGGCCCGGGCGCGCATCCCACGACACAAGAAAGAGGTCCACCCTTGAGAAACCCACGCCAGTTCCTCGAGCCGCTCGCGATCGGCGCCCCCGAGCCCGTCACCGAGGTGCCCTTCCCGCCCTCGCGGATGATCCACTTCTTCGACGCCTCGAACGAGAAGATGGCGGCCAAGGTCCCCGACATGGCCAAGCAGGCCGACATCCTGCTGGGCAACCTCGAGGACGCGGTCCCGGTCGACAACAAGGTCGCCGCCCGCGAGGGCCTGGTCAAGGTCGCCAACGAGGTCGACTTCGGCGACACGCAGCTGTGGACCCGGGTCAACTCGCTCGAGAGCCCCTGGGTGCTCGACGACCTGACGACGCTCGTCACCGAGATCGGCGACAAGCTCGACGTGATCATGGTCCCGAAGGTCGAGGGCGCCTGGGACATCCACTACGTCGACCGCCTGCTCGCGCAGCTCGAGGCCAAGGCCGGCGTCAGCAAGCCGATCCTCGTGCACGCGATCCTCGAGACGGCGCAGGGCGTCGTCAACCTCGAGGAGATCGCCTGCGCGTCGCCCGCGCATGCAGGGGATGAGCTTCGGGCCGGCCGACCTCGCCGCCTCGCGGCGGATGAAGACGACCCGCGTCGGCGGCGGCCACCCCGGCTACCTGGTCATCAACGACCCCGACCCGGACGACCCCGAGGCCCCGCGCGCGACCGCACAGCAGGACCCGTGGCACTACTCGATCGCCCGCATGGTCGATGCCTGCACCTCGGCCGGGCTCCTGCCCTTCTACGGCCCCTACGGCGACATCAAGGACGTCAAGGGCTGCGAGGCCCAGTTCCGCGCCGCCTTCCTGCTCGGCTGCGTCGGCACCTGGACCCTGCACCCGGTCCAGATCGAGATCGCGAAGAAGGTCTTCAGCCCCGACCCGGACGAGGTCCTGTTCGCGAAGAAGGTGATCGAGGCGATCCCGGACGGCAAGGGCGTGCACATGATCGACGGCAAGATGCAGGACGACGCCACCTGGAAGCAGTGCAAGGTGATGGTCGACCTGGCCGAGATGCTGGCCGAGAAGGACCCGGAGCTGAAGGAGGCCTACGGCTTCTAGGCCGTAGGAGGCCGGAGCGAGCGACGGGCTCGGCCCGATGAGCGACATCCCGACACGGATCGCGCGGGTCGAGCTCCGCGTCTCCGACGTCGAGCGCAGCGCCGCCTTCTACTCGCAGCTGGTCGGCCTCGAGCGAGCGCGGTCGGACCCGACCGGCCGAGCTTCAGCCTGCCGGCGCTGAACGGCGAGCGGCGCCCCGTGCCTCGTCCTGCACCCGGCCGAGCGCCCGGGCCGGGCGCCGAGGCGCGCCGCCGGCCTCTTCCACACCGCGTTCCGCTTCCCGCGACCGTGCCGGCCTCGCGGCCGCGCTGCGCCGCGCTCGCCGACGTCCGGCGCACCCGCTCACCGGCGCGCCGACCATGGGGTCTCCGAGGCTCTGTACCTCGACGACCCCGACGGCCTCGGGATCGAGCTCTACCGCGACCGGCCGCTCGAGCAGTGGCCCGAGGCACAGGCCCGACGAGCAGGTCCACATGTTCACGGCGCCGCTCGATCTCGACGACCTGCTCGCCGCCGATCCGTGACTCGCCCCTCGAGCTCGCCGCCGGCGGCGTCGACATCGGCCACGTCCACCTCAAGGTCGCCGACGTCGAGGCGACGACGGCGTTCTGGACCGGGAGACCGGCAATGGAGCTGATGACGCAGCTTCGGGCCGACGCGGCCTTCCTCGCCCGCGACGGTTACCACCATCACGTCGGCGCCAACACCTGGGCCTCGCGCGGCGTGCAGCCCGAGCCGCTCCGAGGGCCCGGGCCTCGACGGGCCTCGCCGTCTACGCCGACGCCGAGCATGAGGCGGCCTGCTGACGCCCGACGGGATTCCCGATCGCCCGTTTCGACGCACAGGCACAAGCCCAGGCCCCCGGCGATGGCATGGACGCGTGAGCGAGCCGTTTCGCCATCGGCTCCGGGTCCGCTACTCGGAGTGCGACCCGCAGGGGGTCGTCTTCAACGCCCGCTACCTCGAGTACTTCGACATCGGCGATCACCGAGCTCTGGCGCGAGACGGTCGGCCCCTACGAGGCGGCGATGGACGGCACGGGGTCGACATGGTCGTCGCCGAGGCCACGATCCGCTACCGCTCCTCGCTGCGCTTCGACGAGGAGTTCGAGATCGTGCTGCGCTGGTCGCCCACCTGGGCACGACCTCGATGATCGACCGCGATCACCGTCGACCGGACTCGACGGCGAGTCGCTGCGCCGAGGGCGAGATCCGCCACGTCTTCGTCGAGCTCAGGGCACCGCGGAGAAGACGCCGATCCCCGGACGACGTGCGCGTCGGCGCTGGCCCCGCTACCGCGTCGACGACGGACGGGCCTCGGCCGAGCCGGCCCGGAGTCTCAGGCGCCGGCCGCCGCGAGCAGCGCCGCGCCGACCGGGCCGGCCGCGTTGCCGAAGGCGGCGGGAGCGACCGTCGCAGCCGGGTCTCGAGCAGCGGCAGAAACTGCTCGGGCTCGGCGCTGATGGCGCCGCCGATCACGATCAGGTCGGGTGCGAAGACCCGCTCGATATGGGTGAGGTAGTCCTGCAGCCGCCCGGCCCACTGCGGCCCAGCTCAGACCGCTGCTCGGCGCGAACCCTGCCCGCGCAGTGATCCTCGGCGACGCCATCGCTGCCCGCGCAGGTAGATGCGGCCGAGCTCGACGTTCGGGACGAGGCGTGCCGTCGCGGTACAGGGCGCTGCCGATCCCGGTCCCGAGGGTCAGCACCAGGACGGTGCCGCGCGCGCCCCGCGGGCGGCGCCGAAGCGGATCTCGGCCTCGCCGGCGACGTCGGCGTCGTTGCCGACCGCGACCGGCCGCGCCGAGCCGTTCGGCGAGCTCGCGCTCGATCTGCCAGCCCCTTCCAGCCCGGGTACTGGTGCGAGGTCGGCGTCGGTGCAGCAGCACGCCGTCGCGGACGACCGCCGGGAAGCCGACCCCGACCGCGGCATCGCGCGGTCCGAGCTGCGCGGCGACGCCCGCGCGATCGCGTCGAGCACGGCGTCCGGCCGAAACCCAGCCGGGCTCGGCTTCTCGCCTGCAGCTCTCCGACGGGTGCGCCCGACGCCACGTCGACCAGATAGCCCTTGATCGACGAGCCGCCGACGTCGATGCCGACGACGCGACATGCGGCGCCGGCGAGCAGGCGGTTCATCCCGGAGAGGCGTTGCACGCGTCGAGAGTGACGCGCGCCGCGCGGGCGCGCGCGCAGTGCGCGACAATGACGGCACGATGAGCGACCCCCGAACCGCGCAGCCGCATCTACGTCACCGGGCACAAGAACCCGGACATGGACTCGATCGCCGCGGCGATCGGCTACGCCGAGCTCAAGGGCCGGCTCGACGACGAGAACGAGTACGTGCCCGTCCGCCTCGGCGAGGTCAACGCCCAGACCGCCTGGGCGCTGGAGCGCAGCGGCGCCGAGCAAGCCCGACTTCATGGCCCACGTGATGCTCCGCGTCAGCGACGTGATGCGCGAGCGAGTTCCCCGTCGCGCGCCACTCCGAGCCGGTTCGCGAGGTCGGCCTGACGATGGCGCGCGGGAACCTCGACATCGTCCCGATCGTCGACGACGACGAGCAAGCTGATCGGCGTGATGACCGAGCGCGCGCTCGCCCACCGCTACATCCGCGAGTCGCGCAAGACGTCGACGCTGGTCGACGCGCCGACGACGGTCGCGGCGATCGTCGAGGTGCTCGACGGCGAGCTGCTCGTCGGCGACGAGCGGCCGATCGAGGGCCGCGTCTGGGTGCACTCGATCGACCCCGCGCGCAGCGAGAGCCGGATCTCCGAGGGCGACGTCGTCGTCGTCGGCAACCGCGCTCGACGCCCAGCGGCAGGCGATCGAGCTCGGCGCCGCGATGCTCGTCGCCAGCAACGGCGTCAAGCCCGACCGAGGAGGTGCTCGACGCTCGCCGCGCGAGCGCGGCTGCAGCGTCGTCGTCAGCCCGCTCGACTCCTACGTCTCGAGCCGGATGATCACCCTGGCCGCCCCCTGCCGGGCGCTCGCCGACCGCGAGCCGCTGACCGTCGATCCCGACGACCTGCTCACCGAGGTCGCCGAGCAGATCAAGGACGTCCACTACCGCGCCGCGATCGCCGTCGACCGCTCCCAGAAGCCGATCGGGCTCGTCACCCGCACCGACCTCGTCTCCCCCGCCCCGCGGCGCGTGATCCTCGTCGACCACGCCGAGCAGGGCCAGAGCGTCAACGGGGTCGAGGAGGCCGAGATCGTCGAGATCCTCGACCACCACCACATCGGCTCGATCGAGACCCACGTGCCCGGTCACCGCGACCTTCGACCCGGTCGGCTCGACCGCGACGCTGGTCGTCGAGCGCTTCCGCCAGAACGGCATGGAGCCGAGCAAGCCGACGGCGATGATGCTGCTCGGCGCCGTGCTCTCGGACACGGTGCTGCTCAACTCGCCGACGACGACCGACGCGCGACAAGGTCGTCGTCGACTACCTCGAGCGGGCGATCGGCATCGACGGGCTCGAGTTCGGGCGCGAGATGTTCGAGGCCTCCAGCGACGTCTCCTCGGTCGCCGCGCCCGGAGATCGTCACCCGCGACGCCAAGGAGTACCAGCTCGGCAGCGGCGACACGATCTCGATCGCGCAGATCGAGACGGTCGGCAAGGGCCTGCTCGACCGCAAGGACGAGCTGCTCGAGGCGCTCGACGGCGTCCGCGAGCGCAAGGACTACCCGTTCGCGGCGCTGATGGTCACCGACATCCTCACCAAGGGCACCGACCTGCTGATCGCCGGCGACGTCGGGCCCGGTCGAGCGCGCCTTCGACAAGCAGGCCAGCGACGGCGCTGATCGAGCTTCCGGACGTGATGAGCCGCAAGAAGCAGGTCGCGCCGAAGCTGCTAGCGGCCGTCTAGGCGTCCAGGCGCTCGCCCGTAAACGGCGCGCGGGCACCACCAGGGCAGCCGCGACCCAGGAGCGTCAACGCACGTGGATCAGCTTCCTGGTCCGCCTTGAGTTACCCGCGCGATCGCTCACCGTCAGCTTCAGCCGGATCGGTACGCCCCGGGGTTCGCGCAGCCGCCTGCGAAGGACCCTCCAGTCGCGCCGGTCTCGGGTCGCGACCCTGAGGCGGGCAGAGCTACCCGGCGCCGACCGCTTCCGTTGCCCACGAAGCGGCTTCCAGCGACGGCGCAGGAAGATGGCACCGGCGACCCGCGTCTTGAGACCCTCGTCTCCCGAGACCTTTGCGCGCGCGACGTTCGAGCGGCTCTTCGCCCGCTGATGCCTTGCGATCAGAGGCCGGCCGGCTAGCTCCACCTTCGAATCACCGAGATCGATCTTCCAGAGACTGGTCTCGGTGCTGTTCTGATTTTCGAACTGCTTCAGGGCCGCGAAGTAGAAGACGTCACCGACAGCGGCTCCGCCGGTGTAGATGAACCCGCCGTCGGGACGGTGCGCCTGCACCGGCCGCGCCGTCTGCGCCCCGGCCTGCAGCGTCCATATCCAGGACTTCTCGGCGGGGTAGGCGTAGTCGTTGAAAATAGCGGTGTCGCCGACGACGTGGAGACCTTCGGGCCCGCCTAGCTCAGGGAGCCCCGCCACGCGCTTGGTCCCAGCGCTCGTCCCGTCGGTCGTGAACAGCGCGCTGCCACCCGATTCCTCGCGAATGAAGATCGCCTTGCCTCCGAGTTGCGCGAGGTCACGGAAAGCGGCGCCGGGCGTGGAGGGCAGCAGCGGCTTCGTTCCCTCCGGTGTTCCGTCCGACGACCAGATCGTCCCCGGGTTCCAGTAGCTGTTGAAGAAGAGGTTGCCGGCGGCAAAGCCGAACCCCTCGAATCTGGTGTTGTTGTCGGGGCCGGCGAGGTTTGCGAACGGGCCGGTTCCCTCCGGCGTGCCATCCGAGCGCCAGATGTCGGCACCCTCACGATCCCATCCGTCCCGGTCCGTGAAGTAGAGGACGCCATCGTGCCCACCGCCAACGAGACCGTCGGACGCCCACGGCAGCCCGAGCGAGATCGTGCCCGCCTTGGTCCCGTCAGTGCGCCACAGCTCCCATCCGCCCTGGCCCGGCGCGATCGCCATGAAATAGAGCAGGTGCCCCGCTACGGGCGGGTCCGGGGCTAGCCAGTCCCCCGACAGGCTCCCCCCCGGACCGGGGTTGACGTCGGCCAAGAGCCGGGTCCCCGCCGGGGTGCCGTCAGTCCGCCACCACTCGAGGCCGTGCTCGGGGTCCCGCGCCTTCATCAGCACCTGGCCCCCAACGCGCACCGGGTGGAAGCTCGTGGACTGACCCTCGGCACCCGGGAAGACGTCGGCGAGCATCCTGGTCCCCGCCAGGGTCCCGTCGGTCACCCACCACTCCAGTCCGTGCACCCGGTCTTCGGCCAGGAAGATCACCTTGTTCGGAAGCTGAGCCGACCAGCCGCTGCCCTGCCCTGACGGCCCCAGATCAACGCCCGGGACCCGGCGCGTGCCCTTCGCCGTCCCGTCGGACATCCAGAGGCGGGTCCGATTGGGCTCGTCGACGGTGAATATGACCTTGCCGCCCGCGGCGCCCACGAAGCTCCGTGGCGAAACGTCTGAGACCTCCGTCGCGACCCCTGCATGGGCGACGCTGCCGCAGGCGAGCAACGAAACGACGAACGTGGTCGCGCCGGCCATGCAGCGCCTGACCATCCTGCCCTCTGACTCCGACCTGCTCCCCATGCCCGAACCGGCGAACACCATAGAGCTCGCGGGTGCAGAAAGCGAATTCGATGCTTACGGCGTCAGGTGCCGCCGGATCGCTCCGTCAGCGCTCTGCGACTCCTCGTCCTGTTGTGCTCTTGATCGGGCCGGGGCGGAGCGTCTGCCTCGGCCAGTTCGGATCGAGCCGACTCAGCCGAGCTTCTCGGTCAGCTCGTCCAGCTGCTGGGAGATCTCCTCCGGCAGCTTGTCGCCGAACTTCGCGAGGTGATCGCGGACCTGGTCGAGCTCCTCCTTGAGCGCGTCCGCGTCGACCGCGAGCAGCTCCTCCATCGCCTCGTCGGAGATGTCGAGCCCGTCGGTGTTGATCTCGCCCGGCGCCGGCACGAGGCCGATCGGCGTCTCGCGCGTCTCACCCTCGCCGTTGCAGCGGCGGAAGATGTACTCGAGCACGCGGCTGTTCTCGCCGAAGCCGGGCCAGATGAACTTCCCGTCGGAGTCCTTGCGGAACCAGTTGACGTAGAAGATCTTCGGCAGCTTGCGCGCCCTCGGTCCGGCCGATCTCGAGCCAGTGCCGGAAGTAGTCGGCCATGTTGTAGCCGCAGAACGGCAGCATCGCGAACGGGTCGAAGCGGAGCTGGCCGACCGTGCCGAAGGCGGCGGCGGTCATCTCCGAGGACATCGTCGCGCCCATGAACACGCCGTGCTCCCAGTCGAACGCCTCGCGCACGAGCGGCACGACGCTGGCGCGCCGGCCGCCGAACAGGAAGGCGTCGATCGGCACGCCCTCGGGGTCCTCCCACTCCGGCGCCATCGAGGGCGCCTGCGCGGCGGCGACGGTGAAGCGGGCGTTCGGATGGGCCGCGGTGGCCTCCTCGATCCGGCGTCCAGTCGTTGCCGTGCCAGTCGATCGCGTGCTCGGGCGGCTCCGCGGTCATCCCCTCCCACCAGACGTCGCCGTCGTCGGTCAGCGCGCAGTTGGTGAAGATCGTGTCCGCCGAGACGGCCTTCATCGCGTTCGGGTTCGTCTTCACGCCGGTGCCCGGGGCGACGCCGAAGAAGCCGGCCTCGGGGTTGATCGCGTACAGCCGGCCGTCGTCGTGGAACTTCATCCAGGCGATGTCGTCGCCGATCGTCTCGACCTTCCAGCCCTCGAGCGACGGGATCATCATCGCGAGGTTGGTCTTGCCGCACGCCGACGGGAAGGCGCCGGTCACGTACTTGACCTCGCCCTCGGGCGAGGTGAGCTTCAGGATCAGCATGTGCTCGGCCATCCAGCCCTCGTCGCGGGCCATCGACCGAGGCGATCCGCAGCGCCAGGCACTTCTTGCCGAGCAGCGCGTTGCCGCCGTAGCCGGAGCCGTAGGACCAGATCTCGCGGGTCTCGGGGTAGTGGACGATGTACTTCGTCTCGGCGTTGGTCGGCCACGGCACGTCCTCGGCGCCCTCGGCGAGCGGCGCGCCGACCGAGTGCACGCAGGGAACGAACTCGCCGTCGGCGCCGAGATCCTCGAGCGCGTGCGAGCCCATCCGGGTCATGATCCGCATCGAGACGACGACGTAGGGCGAGTCGGTGAGCTGGACGCCGATCTGGGACTTGTCGGAGCCGAGCGGGCCCATCGAGAAGGGAACGACGTACATCGTGCGGCCGGCCATCGCGCCGTCGAAGAGACCGCGCATCTCGGCTTGCATCTCCTCCGGATCGCGCCAGTTGTTGTTCGGGCCGGCGTCCTCCTCGGTCTCGCGAGCAGATGAAGGTGCGGTCCTCGACGCGGGCGACGTCGGAGGGGTCGGACCAGGCGAGGTAGGAGTTCGGGCGCTTGGCGTCGGAGAGGCGGCGGAACGTGCCGGCGTCGACGAGCTCCTGGCAGAGGCGGTCGTACTCCTCGGCGCGAGCCGTCGCACCAGTAGACCTCGTCGGGCTTGGTCAGCGCGGCGATCTCGTCGACCCAGCCGGTCAGGGTCTCGTTGTCGGTCGGTACCTCGGTCACGGTCGCATCGCTCATCGCGGAAGTTCAGCTCCTTCTCTCGAGCTGTGGATCGGAAATTTTCTGCCTCGTGGGACCGCGGGGTCCGGCGTAATGAAGCGGCACAGACCCGGCGAACACAGATTGTGCCGCAAGCCCGGCTCGTGGCGGCAGACCCGCCGCAGGGGACTGCGGTTTACCCCGGATCAAGAACGGGGATTCCGCTGTGGACGCTTCGCCGGACGCCGCTTTCAGGCACCGGATTGGCCGCCGCGGCGCACTGGTGAGGACGCAACATACGATGCGACGATTGCAGCACCTGCAGCGAAGTCATAGGGTCGGCACCACGGGCACGGATCCCCTGTTTGACCGGGGGCCCCGGTGGGCAAGTGCCCCCCCGTCAGTCCGTGCAACCGCGGTCACAGAGGGACGCCGGAAGGGAGAAAAACGAATGGAAGCGACGAGCGCCCCGCCCCCGACACGGGCCATGACGACGACGAGAAGACACTCGCCGAGCTCGGCTACAAGCAGACGCTCGATCGCGGCTGGAGCAGCTTCTCCAACTTCGCGATCTCGTTCACGATCATCTCGGTCCTCGCGGGCTGCTTCACGACCTACGGGCAGGCCTGGAACAACGGCGGGCCGATCGCGATCTCCTGGGGCTGGCCGATCATCTGCGGCCTGTCCTGCTGGTCGCCGTCTCGATGTCGGAGCTGGTCTCCAAGTACCCGACGGCGGGCGGCATCTACTACTGGGCCTCTGATCTCGGCGGCAAGACCTGGGGCTGGTTCACGGGCTGGTTCAACCTGATCGGCCTCGTCGGCGTCGTCGCCTCGGTCGTCTACGCCTCGGCGCACCTTCCTCGACGCGCTGCTCGGCCTCTACGGCGTCGACTCTTCGGCATCGAACTTCGCCGACAACGCGCACGTGCTCTCGAGACCTTCGTGCTCTTCGCCGTCTTCCTCGCGATCCACTCGCTGATCAACATCTTCTCCTCGCCGCTGGTCGCGCTGTTCAACAACGTCTCGGTCTTCTGGCACGTGCTCGGCGTCGCGGTCGATCATCGCGATCCTGATCATCGTCCCCGACCAGCACCAGAGCGTCGACTTCGTCTTCACCGAGACGATCAACAACTCCGGCTTCTCCGACGGCTCGAGCGGCAGCCTCTTCTTCTGGTTCTACGTGCTGCCGCTCGGCTTCCTGCTGACCATGTACACGCAGACCGGCTACGACGCCTCGGCGCACATCAGCGAGGAGACGCAAGGGGCGGCCGTCGGCGCCGCCAAGGGCGCTCTGGCGCTCGGTCTTCTAGGCCGGCGCGATCGGCTGGCTGCGTCCTGCTCGCGATCACGTTCGCCGCCACCGACGTCGGGCGCGATCAACAACGACGGCGCGGCTCCTCGCTGGCGATCTTCGACACCGCGCTGACGCCCGCCGCGGCGAAGGCGGTGATCCTGCTCGCCACGGTCGGGCAGCTGTTCTGCGGCATGGCGTGCCTGACCAGCGCCTCGCGCATGTGTTACGCGTTCTCGCGCGACCGCGCCGTGCCCGGCCACCGGCTCTGGACGCGGCTCAACCACCACCGGTGCCGGCCTACTCGGTGCTGTTCATGGCGCCTGCGCGCTCGTCGTCACGCTGCCGGCGCTGACCGGCGACAGGGCGCGTTCCCGTGGCCGTTCTTCGCGGTCGTCTCGATCACCGTGATCGGCCTCTACATCGCCTACGTGATCCCGGTCTTCCTGCGCTGGCGCATGGGCGACGAGTTCGAGCCCGGGCCCGTGGACGCTCGGCAACAAGTACAAGTGGGTCAACCCGATCGCGATCGTCTGGGTCGCGATCTGCGTGATCATCTTCATCCTCCCGTTCGTCCCGGCAGGGCGTGCCGTTGGCAACGACAACTTCGAGTTGAAGTGCGTTCAACTACGCGCCGCTCACGGTCGCGAGTCGTGATCGCTCGCGGTCGGCGCCTGGTGGATGCTCGAGCGCCCGGCACCACTTCACGGGGCCGGTCCGGCAGATCGAGATCGACGACACGGGCCGCGTGATCGAGGACAAGCCCCGCGACGAGCCGGCCGATCCGACAGTCGCGTGAGCGGCGGACGCGAACGGGATCGCCCGCGTAGGCTGAACGCGTGACAGTCGACGAGCTCAGACAGGCCGTCGCCGACGGCACGGTCGACACGGTCGCTGCTCGCGATCGCCGACATGGAGGGCCGGCTCCAGGGCAAGCGGCTGACCGCCCGCCACTTCCTCGACGAGGTGCTCGAGAGCGGCGCCGAGGGCTGCAACTACCTGCTCGCCGTCGACGTCGACATGAACACCGTCGAGGGCTACGAGATGGCCTCGTGGTCGACGCGGCTACGGCGACTTCGCGATGAAGCCCGACCTCGACACGCTGCGGCCGGTGCCCTGGCAGGAGGGGACGGCGATGGTGATGGCCGACATCCTCTGGCACGACGGCCGCGCCGGTGGCCGCCTCGCCGCGGCAGATCCTGCGGCGCCAGATCGAGCGCCTCGCCGAGCGCGGCTGGCACCCGTTCGCGGGCACCGAGCTCGAGTTCATCGTCTTCAACGACACCTACGAGGACGCGTGGCGGAAGGCGCTACCGCGACCTCGAGCCGGCCAACCTCTACAACGTCGACTACTCGCTGCTCGGCACCGCCCGCGTCGAGCCGCTGATCCGCCGCATCCGCAACTCGATGATGGGCGCCGACATGATCGTCGAGAACTCGAAGGGCGAGTGCAACCTCGGCCAGCACGAGATCAACTTCCGCTACGGCGGACGCGCTCAGCGCCTGCGACGACCACGTCGATCTACAAGAACGGCGCCAAGGAGATCGCCGCCCAGGAGGGCATGTCGATCACCTTCATGGCGAAGTTCAACGAGCGCGAGGGCAACTCCTGCCACATCCACTGCTCGCTCGCAGGACGATGACGGCAACAACGTCTTCGCCGAGCGACGAGACGGTCTTCGACCGCTTCCTCGCCGGCCAGCTCGCCGTGCATGCGCGAGATGACGCTGTTCTTCGCGCCGCAGATCAACTCCTACAAGCGCTTCGCGCCGGGCTCGTTCGCGCCGACGGCGGTCGCCTGGGGCGAGGACAACCGCACCTGCTCGCTGCGCGTCGTCGGCCACGGGCCCTCGCTGCGGTTCGAGAACCGCCTGCCGGGCGCCGACGTCAACCCGTACCTCGCGCTGGCGGCGATGATCGCCGCCGGGCTGCACGGGATCGACAACGAGCTCGAGCTCGAGCCGGCCTTCGAGGGCAACGCCTACGACGTCCGACAAGCCGCACGTGCCCGACCAACCTCGCACGAGGCGCGCGAGCTGTTCGCCGAGCGGTGACGTCGCCCGCGAGGCGTTCGGCGACGAGGTCGTCGACCACTACCTCAACCGCGCCCGGATCGAGCTCGAGGCCTACGAGGCGGCGGTCACCGACTGGGAGCGCTTCCGGGGGTTCGAGCGGCTTTGAGCGTCCCGTCGCCGGTGGCCGGGGGCCGCGTCATCGGGATCTGCGCGGCGATCGACCGCGCCCGCTGGGCGGTCTGGGACGTCGAGGCGAACGTCTCGCAGCGCACCTACTCGCGCGCGGTCGTCGAGGCGGGCGGCCTGCCGGTGATCCTGCCTGCCCACGACGAGCTCGACCGACGAGCCGGGCGCCGTCCTCGACGCTGCTCGACGGGCTGATCCTGCCGCGGCGGGTCCGACCTCGACCCGGCCTCTACGGCGCGCGAGCCGGACCGAGACACGACCGGCGTCAGCGCCGAGCGCGACGCTTCGAGATCGCGCTGCTCGGCGCCGCGATCGAGCGCGGAGCTGCCGGTGCTGGCGATCTGCCGGGGCATGCAGATGCTCAACGTCGCCCTCGGCGGCACGCTCGAGCAGCACCTCCGAGACCGTCGGGAGTGCCACATGCACACTCCCGGCGTCTTCAGCGACCACGAGGTCGCGCCTCGAGCCCGCCTCGAGCGATCGCCGCGATCGAGGGCGAGCGAGCGGATCAGGGTGCGCTCCCACCACCATCAGGGGATCCGCCGGCTCGGCGAGGGGCTGCGGGTCACCGGCTGGTCGGTCGACGACGACGTGGTCGAGGCGATCGAGCTGCCCGATCGCGGGCATCGTACTGGGGATCCTGTGGCATCCCGAGGAGGAGGAGCGCAGCTCCCTGGTCGCCGGCCTCGTCGCGGCGGCGGGAGCGGAGCGCGAGGCGAGACACGAGGAGGTGCAGTGATGATCGACGTGATCGAGCCGGCGACCGCCGAGGTGATGGCGCAGGTGCCGCGCGCCGGCGAGGCCGAGACGGACGCCGCCGTTGCGCGCGGCGCGGGCGGCGTTCCCCGCCTGGCGCGCGGCTCACCCCCGAGCGAGCGCTCGGAGCTGCTGCACGCCCTCGCCGACGCCGTCGAGGCCCGCAGCGGAGGAGCTGGCGACTGCTCGAGGCGCGCAACGCGGGCAAGCCGATCGGTGACGCCCGCGGCGAGATCGGGATGGTCGCCGACACGTTCCGCTACTACGCGGCCGCACCCCAGCGGCTGCTCGGAGACACGATCCCCGTCAGCGGCGGCGTCGACATGACGTTCCGCGAGCCGCTCGGCGTCGTCGGGCTGATCGTGCCCTGGAACTTCCCGCTCACGATCGCGGCCTGGAAGCTCGGCCCCGGCGCTCGCGGCCGGCAACACGGTCGTCCTCAAGCCGGCGGAGCTGACGCCGCTGACCGCGCTCGAGCTCGAGCGCATCGCCCTCGAGGCCGGGTATCCCCGAGGGCGTCCTCAACGTCGTCGCCGGCCCGGGGCGCGAGTGCGGCGAGCGCCTCGTCGAGCACCCCGACGTGGCCAAGATCGCCTTCACCGGGCTCGACCGCGGTCGGCCGCGCGGATCGCCGCGGGCGCGGCGGAGACGATCAAGCGCGTGACGCTCGAGCTCGGCGGCAAGTCGGCGAACGTGATCTTCGCCGACGCCGACCTCGAGGCCGCAGCGGCCGGCGCGCGCCGATGGCGGTCTTCGGCAACGCGGGCCAGGACTGCTGCGCGCGCTCGCGGATCCTCGTCGAGCGCTCCGTGCTCGACCGCTTCCTCGAGCTCACTGGAGGCCGCCGGTGCGGACAATCCGGGTCGGCGATCCGCTCGACGAGGAGACGACGATGGGACCGCTGATCTCTGCCGACCAGCTCGAGACCGTCGCCTCCTACGTCGACGACGGCGCCAGCGTCGCCTTCCGCGGCAGCGCTCCCGACGGGCCGGGCTACTGGTTCCCGCCGACGGTGCTCTGCCCCGTCTCGAACGACGACCGCGCGGCCCGCGGAGGAGATCTTCGGGCCGGTGGCGAGCGTGATCCCGTTCGAGGGCGAGGCGGAGGCGATCCGACTCGCCAACGACACCCCCTACGGGCTCTCGGGCTCGGTCTGGACTCGCGACGGCGCCCGCGCGCTGCGCGTCAGCCGCGCGATCGAGACCGGCGTGATCTCGATCAACTCGAACCTCTCGGTCCGCGTCTCGACGCCGTTCGGCGGCTTCAAGCAGTCCGGGATCGGCCGCGAGCTCGGACCGCACGCGCTGGACGCCTATACCGAGGTGAAAAACGTCTTCTACGCCACCGGCGAGAGCGACGGCTGAGGAAGGAGGACGACGATGGGAAGGCTGGACGGAAAGGTCTGCGTGATCACCGGCGCCGCCGCGGGGATCGGCGCTGAGACGGCGCGGCGCTTCTCCGAGGAGGGCGCGACCGTGGTCGGCATCGATCGCGAGGAGGGCGCCGCCGGCGATCTCGGGATCGTCGCCGACGTCACCGACGAGGAGCAGGTCAGCGCCGCATACGCGCGAGGCTCGGGACGAGTTCGGTCGCATCGACGTGCTCTTCAACAACGCCGGCATCAACCCGACCGACGACACCTCGGTGCTCGAGACCTCGGTCCCGGCCTTCCAGCGCGTGCAGGACGTGAACCTGCTCGGCGTCTTCCTCTGCTGCAAGCACGGGATCCCGCACCTGCTCGACGCCGGCGGCGGCTCGATCGTCAACACCGCCTCGTTCGTCGCCCACATGGGCGCGGCGACCTCGCAGATCTCCTACACCGCCTCGAAGGGCGGGGTGCTCGCGCTCTCGCGCGAGATCGGCGTCGAGTTCGCCCGCCGCGGCGTCCGCGTGCAACGCCCTCTGCCCCGGCCCCGTCGACACCGAGCTGTTGCAGGAGCTGTTCGCCTCCGATCGCGTGCAAGCGCAGCGGCGGCTCGTGCACGTCCCCGTCGGGCGCTTCGCGCGGCCGGAGGAGATCGCGAACGCGGCCCTCTTTTTGGCCAGCGACGAGTCGAGCTACGTGACCGGCTCCAGCCTCATCGTGGACGGCGGCATCACCGCCGCCTACGTCACGCCGCAGTAGGCGCCGCCGCGGCCGCCCCGAGAAAGCGCCCGCAGAGGGTACGGCCGAGCTCGTTCCAGGCCTCCAGCCGCGGCTCCGTCTCGGCCCGGAACCGATCCGGGTCGATCCCGAGCCGGACGGCGTCGGGGTCCGCGCGGTAGTCCTCGATCCAGTGCAGGGCGTCCGCGCGAGAGACCTCCGGGTGGAACTGGATGCCCCAGGCGCGGTCGAGGCGGAAGGCCTGCGGACAGACCGGGCTTGTGGCGAGCTCGCTCGCCCCGGGCGGCAGCTCGCAGCAGTAGCTGTGCCACTGGAAGGCCTCGAAGCCGGGCGCCAGGGGCCCGAGCAGCGGATCGGCCTCCCCCGCCGCCGTGACCGTGACGTCGAACCAGCCGATCTCCGGCTCCCGCGCCCGCCGCGCGGCGCCGCCGGCGGCTGTCGCGAGCAACTGCGCGCCCAGGCAAAGGCCCAGCAGGGGCGTGCGGGCCTCGAGCAACTCCGCGATCAACCCGAGCTCGCTCCGGAGCCACGGATGGCGTTCCTGCTCGTCGACGTTCATGGCCCCGCCGAGGACGATCGCAGCGTCCCAGCCGTCGCTCGCCGGCGGCGGCCGGCTGGGCGGCTCCCAGACCACGAGCTCGTGGCCGGCGTCGCCAATCGCCCCGGCGAAGACACCGAGGCCGGCATCGGACTGGTGTGAGACGGCGAGCACGCGCATGGCGCGCTCAGCGTAGGGCCCGGCGGCGCCCTGGCGCCGGCTACTTGTTGAAGATCTTGACCTTGACGGCCTTGCCGTCCTTGTAGCCGAGCTTGGCGCTCGCCCCGACGACGCACTGCGTGGGGTGCTTGACGGCGGTCCGCATGTGCTTGACGAAGGGGGCCCGGGAAGTCTTCTCGTGCGCCTTGCCCGGCTTCGGGAAGCGAACGACCTGCCCGTACTTGTTCGTGCAGTCGGTCGTGTAGATCCAGGACACCGGCTTGTGCTTGGGCCTGGTCGTCACCTTGAGCGAGAGCCGGCCCGGGTCCTTGACGGTCGTCGGGAAGGTGACTGCGACCTTCGACTTTCCGTGCACGGCAGAGGCCTTGGCGACGACGTGGCCGTACTTCCCGGCGAAGACGCTCGGCACGAGCGCCAGCGCCAACATGGCGACGGCGATTCCGGTAGCTGCGATCAGGCGTCTGCGCATACGACGATGGCCCCCAGGGGTCGGTTCCCGCGTCTCCGATTCTATCGGCAGCACCGACCCCCACCTCGAGCGCCGCGGTCCATTAGGGTTCCGCGTCCGCGGCAGCCTGTCGCGCCAAGGAATATGCGTTTCTACGAGTTCGAATCACGCCGTCTGGTCGAGCGCGCCGGGATCCCGGTGACCAAGTACGGGTTCTGCACCACGCCGGACGAGGCGAAGAAGGCCGCGGCCGAGATCGGCGGCTCGACCGTGATCAAGTCGCAGGTACTGACCGGAGGCCGGATGAAGGCGGGCGGCGTCAAGTTCGCCGACACGCCCGAGGAGGCGGCCGAGCACGCCGCGGCGATCCTCGAGCTCGAGATCAACGGTCACATGCCGGTCGGCGTGCTCGTCGACCCGAAGGCCGAGGTCGAGCAGGAGTACTACGCGGCGACGCTCTGGGACGGGCGCGCGAAGCGGCCGATGATGCTGTTCAGCGACATGGGCGGGATCGACATCGAGCAGGTCGCGGAGGAGCACCCCGACCACGTCGGCCGCGGTCACCTCTCGAATCTGCACCCGATCGCCGACTTCCAGGCGAAGGAGACGGTCGCCCGCTGCGGCATGACCGGCTCCGAGCTCGGCCGCGCCAGCCGCGTGCTCGCCGCCCTGGCCCGCCTGCAGCGCGACTACGACATGACGCTGGCCGAGATCAACCCCCTCGCCCGCCTCGCCGACGGCTCCTTCGTCGCGCTCGACGCCCACATGGAGATGGAGGACGAGGCCGTCGCCCGGCACAAGAAGGTGCTCACCTCGATCGGCGTCGACCTCTCCGAGCCGCGCGAGGCGTACGAGCCCTCCGAGTTCGAGCGCAACGTGAAGGCGATCGACGCCGCCGACCATCGCGGCGTGATCCAGGGCAAGGACCATGGCTTCACCGGCAACCTCGGCCTCGTGATCGGCGCGGGCGGCGGCTCGCTGACGCTCACCGACGCCGTCCGCAGTCAGGGCGGCAAGCCCGCCAACTACGCAGAGATCGGCGGCAACCCGTCGGTCGCGAAGTCGAAGGGGCTGGCGACCGAGGTCCTGAAGAAGGACGGCGTCTCCAAGATCGCGGTGATGATGTCGATCGTCTCCAACACCCGCGTCGACATCGTCGCCCGCGGCGTCATCAAGGCCTGCCTCGAGCTCGGCAAGGACCCGGCGGAGACGATCGTGATCTTCCGGATCCCCGGAGCCTGGGAGGACGAGGGCTACAAGATCCTCTCCAAGTACGGCGTCGAGTACTGCGACCGCTCCGTCTCGATGTGGGAGGCGGCCGGCCGCGCCGTCGCCAAGGTCCAGGGGGCGGACGGCGAGGGCAAGATCGGCCAGGCCGGCGTCACCGCCACCCCGGACGAGGTCGCCCCCTCCTCGGCGAGCGAGACGGGGACCTGAGAGGCGCACGATGTCCGTACTGCTGAACGAAGACTTCACCTTCATCGTCCAGGGCATCACCGGGCGCGAGGCCGTGAACCTGACCCGCGAGTGCCTCGACTTCGGCTCGAAGATCGTCGGCGGCGTCACCCCGGGCCGCAAGGGCCGCGAGGTCCACGGCGTGCCCGTCTTCGACACGGTCGAGCAGGCCGTCGCCAACCACGGCGCCCCGATCGACGGCGCCGTCGCGACCGTCCCCCCCGCCTTCACCAAGGACGCTGTCTTCGAGGCGATCGAGAACGGAATCAAGCTGATCGTGGTCGTCACCGAGCGCATTCCGCGCCGGGACGTGGCCGAGATGGTCGAGCTGGCGAACGAGCGCGGCGCCCGAATCATCGGCCCCAACTGCCTGGGCCTGATCTCCCCCGGCGTGGCGAAGATGGGCGGCATCGGCGGGCCCGCCAAGGACGCGGCGAAGGCCTACGCGCCCGGGCCCGTCGGCGTGCTGTCCCGCTCCGGAGGCATGACCACCGAGATCTCCTCCTCGCTCACGCAGGCCGGCCTCGGCGTCTCGACCGCGATCTCCATCGGCGGCGACGCGATCATCGGCTCCACCTACGCGGAGCTGATGCCGCTCTTCGAGGAGGATCCGCAGACCGAGGCGATCGTCATCTACACCGAGCCCGGCGGCCGCATGGAGGCCGAGCTCGTCGACTGGCGCGAGGCCAACGACTCGACGATGCCGATCATCGCCTTCATGGCGGGCAAGTTCATGGACGACGAGGAGATGCAGGGCATGACCTTCGGCCACGCCGGCACGATCGTCGAGGGCAAGGAGGACTCGGCGACCGAGAAGATCGCGCGCCTCGAGGCGGCGGGAATCCCGGTCGTGGAACGCATCGACGAGATCCCAGACCGGGTCAAGGAGGCGTTGGGCCGATGAGTCCGCAGGGTGAGCAGCTGCACGGGATCTTCATCAACGTCGAGCTCGACGATGCGGTCGCCTCCGACCCCGAGCTCGCCCACAAGCTCGAGGAGGCCTGCCCGGTCGACATCTTCAAGGCGACCGAGGGTGGCACCGAGATCGTCGCGGAGAACCTCGACGAGTGCGTCCTCTGCAACCTCTGCGTCGATGCCGCCGAGGCAGCCGGCCGCTCCGGCGGCGTTCGCATCGTCAAGCTCTACGAGTAGCGCCGTCCCCCGCGGGGCAGCCGCCGCCTCAGCCCCCGCGCCCAAGCCGCGATCGTGCGAGCATGGCGCGCCGGTGAGCGCAAGCGATGACTGAGACTGGCGCGCAGGACGCCGGCGGCGAGCCGGAGGCCGTGATCGTCCTCGGGGCGCCCGGCGCCGGCAGCGGTGCCCTGGCGCGGGCGCTCGCGGCGCTCCGCGGCGCCGTGCCGTGGGAGCCGCCCGGCACAGGTCCATCCCAGCCGGCCGGCCCGGACGGGGACCGGCTGCTCGCCGGCGCGGAGGCCGAGCTCGGCCACCCGCACGGCGAGGGCGTGCCGATTGCCGGAGCGCCCCGCTTCTCGCTGCAGGTCCCCTTCCTCGCCGAGCGCCTACCGGGGGCGAAGTTCATCTTCTGCTGGCGCACTCCCCGGGAGGCGATGGCGGCGGCCTACCGGGCCTGGGCGCGCGGCAGCATGCCGAGCAACCGGTCGCTGGAGGAGTGGCAGGGGCCGGCCTGGTGCTTCGCCCTCGTTCCCGGCTGGGACGAGCTCGCGGGTGCCGACCTCGGCACGATCGTGGTCGAGCAGTGGGAGCGCGTGACGAGGATCGGGATCGACGACCTGGCCGAGCTCGCGCCCGGGAGCTGGGGGGTCACCACCCACGCTGCGCTGCGGGCCGATCCGGCGGCCGAGCTGGGACGCCTCTCCGGCTTTCTCGGCCTTGATGGCGGCGGCCTGCGCGTCGCCGCCGAACAGCTTCGCAACGAGCTCGAGGACGAGCTCCCGATCGAGGATCTGCCGGAGGATCTGACCACGGCGATGCCGCGGGCGGCGGCGACCGCGCAGCGGGCGCAGGGCTGGCTGGCCACGCCGCGCCGGGCCGTCGGCGCGAACGCCGACCCCGCATCGACCGGCTCTCCCCTCCGCTCCGTTCACACCGGCTCGGTGCCGGATCTGCTCGGGCAGCTCGGAGCATCGCTCTTGATCAGCACCTACCAGGCGGGAAAGCTGATCCTGGCCCGCAAGGACGGCATCCGGCTCAACACCCACTTCCGCAACTTCGACCAGCCGATGGGCCTCGCGCTCGACCGCGGCCGGCTCGCGATCGGCACCCGCAGCGCCGTGATCGAGTACCGGAACATGCCCGCTGCCGCGGCGAAGGTCGAGCCGCGCGGCACCCACGACGCCTGCTTCATCCACCGCAACACGCGCGTGACCGGCGACGTCCGCATCCACGACGTTGCCTGGATCGGGGACGAGCTGTGGTTCGTGGCGACGGCCTTCTCGTGTCTGGCGACGCTCGACCCCGAGCACAACTTCTCGCCCCGCTGGACGCCCCCGTTCGTCAAGCGCGTCGCCCCTGGGGACCACTGCCACCTGAACGGGATGGAGGTGATCGACGGGCGCGTCGCCTGGGCCACCGCGCTCGGCCAGACGGACGAGCCGGGTGGCTGGCGCAAGAACAAGGCGTCGGGCGGCTGCCTGATCGACGTCGGCGCGAACGAGGTCGTGCTCGAGGAGCTCTCGATGCCGCACTCGCCGCGCTGGCACGACGGGCGCCTCTGGTTCCTCGAGTCCGGCCAGGGACGCCTCTGCGTCGCCGATCCCGAGGCCGGCACGTACGAGACCGTGCAGGAGCTGCCCGGCTTCACGCGGGGGCTCGACTTCGCCGGACCGCTCGCCTTCGTCGGCCTCTCGCAGATTCGGGAGACCGCCACCTTCGGCGGGCTGCCGATTGGCGAGCGGCTCTCCGAGCGCCAGTGCGGCGTCTGGATCGTCGACACCCGGACAGGAAACATCGCCGGCTTCTTGCGCTTCGAGGAGGCGGTGCAGGAGGTCTACGACGTGCTCGCGCTCGTTGGCATGCGCAAGCCCGAGGTCGCCGAGCAGGCGAGCGAGATCACGCGCAACTCGTTCGTGATCGAGGGCTGGGAGGACTGAGCATGCGGTGGCTGATCACAGGCGCGGGCGGCTTCATCGGCCGCAGGCTCGCCGCGGCATTGCGCGAGCAGGGAGAGGAGGTGCGCGGCGTCGACCTCGCGGCCGACCCCGAGGCGGGGGTCGTCGCCGGCGACGTCTCCGAGCGCGGGGACTGGCAGCGAAACGCCGCGGGCACAGATGTCGTCGTCCACACCGCCGCCCTGGTCGGGATGCCGAGCGACGTCTCCCGCTTCTGGGCCGTGAACGTGCTCGGCACCCGCCTCGCGCTCGAGGCGGCTCGGGAGGCCGGCGCCGCCCGCTTCCTGCACGTCTCGAGCGTGGTCACCTTCGGACTCGACTTTCCCGACGGGGTCGAGGAGAGCCACCCGGTGCGGCCAACCGGGATCGCCTACGTCGACACCAAGATCGCCTCCGAGCAGCTCGTACTGCAGGCACACGCCGCGGGCGAGCAGGAGGCGACGATCGTCCGCCCGGGCGACGTCTACGGGCCCGCCTCGAGACCGTGGACGCTGCTTCCGGTCGAGCTCATGCAGGCCGGCCGCTTCGCGCTGCCGGCGCGCGGCCGCGGCATCCACAGCCCGGTGTACGTCGACGACCTCGTCGCCGGCATCGTCGTCGCCGGCCGCTCCGATCGCGCCGCGGGCCGCGTGATCACGCTCAGCGGCGGCGTCGGGGTGCCGACCCGCGAGTACTTCGCTCCGCTCGCCGACGCCGCCGGCGTCAGGCTGCGCTGCCTGCCGACGCCCGTGGTCATGGCCGGCGCCCGGGCTCTGCACGCGGCGGCGCGGCTCACCGGCAAGCCGAACGAGCTGACGCCCGACGGCGTCCGCTACCTGGCCGAGCGTCACGGGACCTACGGGATCGGCACGGCCCGCGAGCTGCTCGGGTGGGAGCCCGAGGTGCCGTTCCCCGAGGGCATGGAGCGGACCGTGGCGTGGCTGCGGGAGTCGGGCCTGGTCTGAGCCCGGGCCGCGCGCCGGTCCGTCCGCGCCGCGTGCGAACATACGTTCGTGCGGTGGGACAACCTCTCAGCCGAGCGCGACGACGACGGACGCCTCCCCGGGATCGGTGGCGCCCCCGTCGTCCGCACCTTCGACGCACCCGAGGCTCTGGGGATCGAATTCCACGAGGTTCACGCCCGCTCGGCGATCAACGACGTGCCGCCGATGGCGCAGGTCGATTTCCGCCACACGATCAACCCGTACAGGGGATGCACGCATGGCTGCGTGCAATGCTTCGCGCGGCCCACCCACGAGTACCTCGGCTTCAACGCCCGCGACGAGTTCCGCACGAAGATCGTCGTCAAGGTCAACCTGCCGGAGGTCCTGCGCGCCGAGCTGCGGCGGCCGAGCTGGAAGGGCGAGCACATCGCGCTCGGTACGAACACGGACCCCTACCAGTGGGTCGAGGGTCGCTACCGGATCACGCGCGGGGTCTTCGAGGAGCTGCTCGCGGCCCGTAATCCGTGCTCGATCCTGACCCGCTCCCCCCTGCTGCTCCGCGACCTCGACCTCTTCCGCGAGCTGAACGCCCTCACCGACTTCGCCGCCAACCTCTCGATCCCGACGATCGATCCGAAGGTCTGGCGGGAGACCGAGCCGGGCAGCCCGAACCCGATGAAGCGGATCGAGGCGCTGCGCGAGCTCACCGACGCCGGGATCCGGACGGGTGTGCTGGTGGCGCCGCTGATGCCGGGGATCAACGATTCACCCGAGCAGGTCGAGCGCATCCTCGAGCTGTGCGGGGAGGCCGGCGCGCACAGCATCGGCGGCATCGGCCTGCACCTGCGCGGCCCGCTGAAGGAGATATTCATGGACTGGCTGCGCCAGTACCGGCCAGAACTCGTCCCGCACTACGAGCGGCTGTACGCCCGCGGGGGCTATCTGCCGAAGGAGGAACGGGCCCGGCTGCAGCGGCTGATCCGGCGCGGACGCATGCGGAGCCCGGGGGCACCGCCCGCGCCGGCGCAGCGGCGCGGCACCCGCGCCATCGCGGAGGGCCCGCGAGGCTCGGGGGTCGAGGAACACGATCCAGACCGGCGGCCGGCACCCCCAACCCCGCAGCGCCTCTTTTGACCGGGAGGGCCAACCGGCGCCAGCCGCAGCCTCAGGGCATCGAGGTTGGGATTCGGGTCGATATGCGACCCCAATCTCAACTTCGGGATGGTCAGCCGCAAGTGGCGCTTCTGCCTCGAAGCGCTATTCGGCTCGAAGTTGGGGTTTGTGGCGACTGCGCAAACCTATCCCAGCTTCATGGCTTCAGACGAGTGGCGCTCCGCGCGACATCCGACACCCGGCGCCACGGTCTCGCGACCTACCTCACCCGCTGCGAGGAGGTTCCGCGGAACCGGAACCGCCCGGCAAAGCACCGCGACCCGGGCCGGGCCCGAGCCGCGGCCTCCTCTCCGGCGGTCAGTAGTAGTAGCGCCGTCCCCCCACGGCCCGGCCGGTGGCGCCGAGGATCCAGAGGATCACGCCGATCACGACGAGGATGCCGCCGATCGCGTAGAGGATGCCGATGTTGGCGATCGCGCCGATTACGAGCAGGACTACTCCGAGGATGATCATCTGTCTGCCTCCAAGGGTGGGTTCGGCCGGCGTACCCGCCGGACCACTGTTCCCAGTCAGATACCCCGACGGCGGATTCACCAACCGCGTCTGGACAGATGGATGAGACGCAACCACACGCGCACACGTACGCTCGCCATGGCCGGCGCACCGCGCAAGCCGGCGTTCGAGCACCACGATCGAGAGGAGAAGCGATGTCGCGAGAACCCGTAACCGAGGCGAAGCTGGTCGAGACGGAGAGCGGCCTGGCCCCCGAGGGCCCCGGCTGGTTCGTGGTCAACATGGCGGAGGCGGCGTCGATGGGAATCGACGACGGGCTCTACGGCTTCGGCCTGGAAAGCCCCGACGCCCGCTGGGAACAGCTCGGGGTGAACGTGCTCGTGATCTCGCCGGGCCGGGCCTCGTCGATGTACCACGCCGAGCCGGGACAGGAGGACTTCCTGGTGCTCGACGGCGAGTGCAGGCTGATCGTCGAGGGCTCCGAGCGGGAGCTGCGCCGCTGGGACTTCGTGCACTGCCCACCGAACACCGCCCACACCTTCGTCGGGGCCGGTTCGCGACCCTGCGTGGTGCTGATGATGGGCGTCCGCAACGCGGGTCGGGACCTGCTCTTCCCGGTCGACGAGACCGCCGCGCGCTACGGCGCCTCCGTCGCCGAGGAGACCGGCGATCCCCAGCAGGCGTACGCGGGCTGGAGCGCTCTGGAGCGCCGGCGCTGGGAATGGCCGCTGGAGTGAGGCCGTGCGCCGGGCTCCGGCGCCGCCGCCGACCCGCCATACCGCCGCGCCGCGTGGTGCCGCTGCCCACTACCGTTTCGTCCCCTGCCCCGAGCCCCCCGCAGGGTCCGCCTCCTTCCGACTCATGAACTTCGTCGAAGACGTCCTCGAGAAACGCCCCTCGGCCCAACCGGCGCTGATCGCCGTCTCCGAGGACGGCGAGCGCAAGATCTGGGGCTTCGGGGAGCTGATCGCGCGCAGCGCCGGACTCGCGGGCGCAATGGCCGCGCGCGGCGTCCGCCGCGGCGACGTCGTGATGACCCTGATCGGCAATCGCGCCGAATGGGTGCTGACGATGCTCGCCTGCTTCCGGATCGGCGCCGTCGTGCTGCCGTGCAACACGCAGTTGCGGCGCGGCGACCTCGAGCATCGCGTCTCAGTCGCCAACCCGAAGCTGGCGATCGGCGAGGAGCGCTACCTCGGGGAGCTCCCCGCCGGGGTCGACTATCTGACGCTCGCCGACCTGACGCAGATCTTCGACGAGGATCTGCCGCAGGAGCCGGCGGCCGAGCCCGCCGACCTCGACCCCGACGACCCCGCGATCGTGGTCTTCACCTCCGGCACGACGGGGACCTCGCGCGCCGCCGTGCACCCGCACAAGTACCTCGCCGGCCAGCGACTCCAGGCCGAGCACTGGTTCGGGGCGCGCCCCGGCGAGATCGCCTGGTGCACGGCCGCAACCGGCTGGTCGAAGTCGGCGCGCAACGCCTTCATCGCGCCGTGGATGTGTGGTGCGATCGCCTACCTGCAGGAGGGTCGCTTCGACGCCGGCGAGCGGCTCGCGATCTGTGAGCGGGAGGGAATCGCGACGCTCTGTCAGGCGCCGACCGAATACCGGATCCTCGCGAAGCGAACCGAACTGCGGCCGGTTCCGTCGCTGCGCCGCCTCGTGTCCGCCGGCGAACCGCTCAACCCGGAGGTGATGCGGGCCTTCCGCGAGGGCCTCGGGCTCGAGATCCACGACGGCTACGGGCAGACGGAGACCGGTGCGCTGACCGGTTCGCTCGCGGGCGACAAGGTGCGAGACGGCTCGATGGGCAAGCCGCTGCCGGGTATCGAGCTGCGCATCGATGAAGGCGAGCTGATCCTCCGCCACGCCAGCTGCCCGACGTTCTTCTCGCACTACATCGGGTCGGAGCCCCCCTCCGAGGAGTGGTGGCGAACCGGCGATCAGGTGAGCGAGGACTCCGACGGCTACCTGTGGTTCGAAGGCCGCTCCGACGACGTGATCATCTCCTCCGGCTACCGGATCGGCCCCTTCGAGGTCGAGTCGGCGCTGCTCACGCACCCGAAGGTGGCCGAGGCCGCGGCCGTGGCGGCGCCGGACGAGGAGCGAGGCTCAGTCGTCAGGGCGATCGTCGTCACCCGCGACGCCGAGCCCTCGGACGCGCTCGCCCACGAGCTGCAGGATCACGTCAAGGCCGAGACGGCTCCCTACAAGTACCCGCGGATCGTCGAGTTCGTCGACGCGCTGCCGAAGACGGCCAGCGGCAAGATCAAACGCGCCGAGCTGCGGGGGTGAGCACCGCTCGGCAGGCGACGGGCGCGGACGAGTCGCGCCGCGCCTTCGCCGCGATCTTCGCCGTGACCTCGCTCGGGCTGCTCGCGATCGGCGCGACGCTGCCGGTGCTGCCCAGGTACGTGAGCGGGCCACTCGGCGCCGGCGATCTCGCGGTCGGCATCGTCACCGGCGTCTTCGCCACCACGGGCCTGATCTTCCGGCCGATCGGTGGCGCCTTCGCCGACTCACGCGGTCGCAAGCCCGTCGTCCTCGCGGGCGCCCTGCTCACTGCCGCGGCCGGCGCCCTGTACTTCGTGCCCGCGGGCGTGCCGGGGCTGATCGTGGCCCGCCTCTTCCTCGGAGCCGGCGAGGGCATGGTCTACACGGCGGGCTCGGCGTGGGTCGTGGACATGGCGCCCGTCGACCGCCGGGGCCGCGTCATCGGCCTCTACGGGCTCGCGATCTGGGGCGGGCTCAGCGTCGGGCCGCCGATCGGCGAGCTGCTGCGCACCCATGTCGGCTACGACGCGGTCTGGGCGTTCGCGACGGCGGCGCCGCTCGTCGGCGCCGCGATCGCGAGCCGGATCCCGGAGAGCTACGAGCCCGGTGCGGCGATCGACCGGGGCAGCTCGCTGCTCTCGCGCGCCCGCTCGCTGATCGCGACCGAGGCGCTGTGGCCGGGGCTCGGGCTGGCGGCCACGATCGCGGGCTACGCGGCCCTCGCCGGCTTCATCGTTCTCCATCTGGACGAGCGCGGGATCGGCCACGGGGCGCTCGTCTTCACCGCCTTCGCGGCGACGGTCGTTGCGATGAGGATCTTCGGCGGCTGGGTCCCGGACCGCTACGGCGGGGCGCGCAGCGCCGCCGCCGCCGCGACGGTGGCCTCGGCAGGGTCGCTGGCGATCGCGCTGGCCCAGAGTCTTCCGGTAGCGCTCGCGGGGGCCGTAATGATGGGCGCCGGCTTCGCGCTCGTCTTCCCGTCGCTGGCGCTGCTCGTCGTCAACCACGTCCCCGAGGAGCGCCGCGGTGCAGCGATGGGGACGTTCACCGCCTTCTTCGACGTCGGCGTCGGCGTCGGCTCGCCGCTGGCGGGCGCGGCGGCAACGGTCGGCGGCTACGGGACCTCGTTCGCGATCGCCGCGCTGCTGGGGCTTGGCACGGTCGTGGTCGCCCTCACGGTCGGCCGCCGCATCGAGGGCATTCCCGACCTCGTCGCCCAGTCGCTGCCCGAGGCCGAGCACCCGCCCACACCGGCGCCGCCGGCCTGAGTCGCACCGCCGGGGGCAGGCTTGCGGAAGTCGGTGGCACCACGGACGAACTCGCCTTCGGTGCCGCTGCCCGAGCCGTCGGCGACGCCGCGGCTCTCGCCGCGCGGTCGCTCCGCTCCGCTCGCGCCGCTCATCCCGATTCCTCCTTGACCGGGCTCGGCAGGGTCTCCGCGACGAACCGGCGCAACTCCGGCACGATCTGCGGCGGCAGCCAGTGGCCGGCGTCGGTCTCCAGATACTCGGGCTCGAGCCCGGCCTCCCGCAGCCTCCGGGCGGCGTCGCGGCCGAAGTCGGCGGCGATCACCGGATCGTTGGCACCGTGATGGATGAAAGCGCGCAGCTCAGGCCGGCCGGCGAGGTCCGGCTGCCAACCCGTGACCACGGGAATGAAGCCCGAGAGCGCGATCACCCCAGCCGGGGCCGGCCGGTCGGCGTCGAGGGCCAGCGCCCAGGACATGACGGTGCCCTGCGAGAAGCCGCCGAGGACGAGGCGCTCGGGACCGATCCCGCGCTCCGCGAGGAGCGGATCGATGCGCCCGGCGAGCGCCGCCAGCGAGCGCTCGAAGGTCTCGGGGTGCGGGTAGCCGACGCGCTCGACGACGTACCAGTGGCGCCCGCCGGGGGGCAGCCCGCGCAGCGGCCCGCCGGTCGTCACGCCGAGCAGGCGCCGCTCGGGGTCGAGTTCGTCGAGCAGCGGGAAGAGGTCGTGCTCGTCGGCGCCGCGCCCATGGTTGAGCACCAGCGCGCCCTCGGGCTCGCCCGCGGGCTCCCGCAACAGCAGGTCGACCTCGCCGAAGCTCGGCGCGTCCATCACGCCCGCACCTCACGCGGGTTGCTCAGCGGCTTCACCGTCGCCTCGATCTGCTCGCGCAGGTGCTCGTAGTCGGGCGGCAGCGAGAGCTTCTCGCCGAGGCTCTCGAGCGGCTCGTCGACCGTGAAGCCGGGACCGAGCGTCGCGATCTCGAAGAGGACGCCGCTCGGCTCGCGGAAGTAGATCGACTGGAAGTAGAAGCGATCGATCACCGGGGTCGGTCGGGCGCCTCCCGCGATCACGAGCTCGCGCCAGGCCTCGTGCTCGTCCGGCGTCGAGGCCCAGGCGACGTGGTGGACGGTGCCGGCGCCCGTGCAGGCCGCGCTCGGGCGGCGGCGCGTCGTAGGAGTACAGGCCGCCGCGCTCCTCGCCGCGCGCCTCCCAGCCGTCGTCGGGATGGGACGAAGCCGAGCCGGTCGAGCAGGCGGGCGCTCGCGTCGGGCGCCTCGAGTAGGCGCGGACGCCGTCGAAGCCCTGCAGCGCATGCTCGCGCGGGACCTCGGGATGGTCGGCGATCAGCGGCGCGTCGGGCGTCTCGACGACGCGAAGCTCGTGGCCGAGGCCCTCGGGGTCGGCGAACTCGAGCGTGCTCCTCGCCCCGCTCGGCTCTCGAGGCCCGCCGCGCCGAGCCGCTCGGCCCAGAAGTCGAGCGCGGCCGCGGAGGCGACGCGCCAGCCGACCGTGTGGACCATGCCGGCGCCGGCTCGGCCCGGCGGCGCGCCCGGGAACTCGAAGAAGGTGAGATCGGAGCCGGCCGAGCCCTGCTCGTCGGCGTAGAAGAGGTGGTAGACGCTGGGCTCGTCCTGGTTGACGGTCTTCTTGACCAGCCGCAGGCCGAGCACGCCGGCGTAGAAGTCGAGGTTCTCCTGAGCGTCGGCGGTGATCGCGGTTATGTGGTGGACGCCTTCGAGCTTCATCGTCGTCCTCTCCGGTCGGCGTGGGTGAGGTTCGTTGCAGAAGCAACCATACACCGAAATAGTTGCTGGCACAACCGCTTTCGCCTACAATCGCTGCATGTCCACGCAATCGGCGAATTCCCTCAGCCGTCGTGAGCTAAACGCATGGCGCGGGCTGCTCTCGACCCACAGCGCGCTGATCGCGCGCCTCGACAGCGAGCTCGAGCGCGAGCACGGGCTGCCGCTCACCTCCTACGAGGTCCTGCTGCAGCTCAGCGAGGAGCCGAGCCACTCGCTGCGGATGGGGACGCTCGCCGAGCGCCTGTTCCTCTCGCGCAGCGGCCTGACGCGGCTCATCGACCGCCTCGCGAAGGCCGGGCTGGTCGAGCGCGAAGTCTGCGAGTCCGACCGCCGCGGCTACTACGCGACCCTCACCCCCGAGGGCGAACGGCGCTTTGCCGAGGCCCGGCCGACGCATCTGCGCGGCGTCCGCGAGCACTTCCTCGCCAAGCTCGAGCCGGAGGACCTCGACGCCCTCGCCCGCGCCTGGGAGCGAGTCGGGACCGGCGACGCCGGGTAGTCTCGCCGCGATGGCGAACGCGCTCGCGGACGAAACCTCCCCGTACCTGCTCCAGCACAAGGACAACCCCGTCGCCTGGCTTCCCTGGGGCGAGGAGGCGCGGCGGCAGGCGGCCGAACGTGACGTTCCGATCCTGCTCTCGATCGGCTACTCCGCCTGCCACTGGTGCCACGTGATGGAGCGCGAGTCGTTCGAGGATCCAGGGATCGCCGCCTACATGAACGAGCACTTCGTGCCGGTCAAGGTCGACCGCGAGGAGCGACCCGACGTCGACGCGATCTACATGGAGGCGGTCCAGCAGATGACCGGCCACGGGGGCTGGCCGATGACCGTCTTCTGCGACCCCGAGGGCATTCCCTTCTACGGCGGCACCTACTTCCCGCCCGAGCCACGACAGGGCATGCCGAGCTTCCGCATGGTGCTGGAGGCCATCGAGCAGGCTTGGCGGGAGCAGCGCGAGGAGATCCGCGAGCGGGCGGGCGGGCTCAGCGAGCGCCTCGCTCGCGCCTCGAGCCTGGCCGCCGCCGACCCCCTCCCCGGCCCGGAGGCGCTCGAGCGGGCGCGCGCCGGGCTCGAGGGTGTCGCCGACCGCCAGAACGGCGGCTTCGGCGGCGCGCCGAAGTTTCCGCCCGCGGCGGCGGTCGACTTCCTGCTCGGTCGCGGGGAGCGGACGATCAGCGAGCGCACGCTCGACGCGATGGCCGGCGGTGGCATCTACGACCAGCTCGGCGGCGGCTTCGCCCGCTACTCGGTCGACGCCGTCTGGCTCGTCCCCCACTTCGAGAAGATGCTCTACGACAACGCGCTGCTCGCCCGCACCTACCTGCGCGGCTGGCAGACGCTCGGGCACGAGCGCTACCGGCGCGTCTGCGTCGAGACGCTCGAGTGGGCGCTGCGCGAGATGCGCGGCCCCGAGGGCGGCTTCTTCTCCGCCCTCGACGCCGACTCGGAGGGCGTGGAAGGTCGCTTCTACACCTGGAGCGCCGCGGAGGCGCGCGAGGTGCTGGCCGCGGCCGGGCTCGCGGAGGGCGAGGCTGCCGCCGTCCTCGCCCATCTCGGGATCACCGAGGCGGGCAACTGGGAAGGCACCAACGTGCTGCACCTGCGCGAGGGCGCCTGGACCGAGTCGCCGCCCGGCTTCGAGCCGGCGCGGGCGGCGCTGCTCGAGGCCCGCGAACAACGGGTCCGCCCCGGGCTCGACGACAAGCGGATCACCTCCTGGAACGCGCTGATGATCGCGGCGCTCGCCGAGGCCGGGGCCGCGCTCGGCCGCGACGACTTCCTCGACGCCGCCGACGGCTGCGCCGACTTCCTGCTCGCGACGATGCGCGACGAGCGGGGGCACCTGCTGCGCACCTACAACCGCGGCCGCGCCCACCTCAACGCCTACCTCGAGGATCACGCCTACCTGCTCGAGGCGCTGATCGCCCTGTACGCGGCGCGCTTCGACCCCGCGCGCCTGCACGCCGCCGAGCGGATCGCCGAGCAGCTGCTGGAGCGCTTCGGCGACCCCGACGGAGACGGGTTCTTCACGACCGCGAGCGATCACGAGCGGCTCATCGCCCGCCGCAAGGAGGTCGAGGATCATCCGATCCCCTCCGGCAACTCGAGCGCCGCTCGCGGGCTGCTGCAGCTCGCCGCCCTGACCGGCGAGCGGCGCTGGAGCGAGCCGGCGGAGGGGGTCCTGCGGCTGCTCGCCGGCCCGGCGGAGCGGCATCCGCAGGCGCTCGCCTACGTGCTCTGCGCCCTCGAGCTCGCCGTCCGCCCCGCCCAGGAGGTCGCCCTGATCGCGCCCGCCGGCAGCGACCGCGTCGCGGCGGTCGCGGAGCTCGCAGCGGTCTTCCGCTCCCGCTACCGGCCCCGCGCGGTGCTCGCGGCCGGCGCCGAGGGTGAGCGCGAGCCCGCGCTGCTCGCCGAACGCACCGCGCTCGAGGGCCGGCCGGCGGCCTACGTCTGCGAGGACTTCGCCTGCAAGCGCCCGGTCGCCGAGCCGCAGGAGCTGGCGGAGTTGCTCACGCCGTCCTGAGCCCGAGCGGACCGGGCGGGCCGCTTCGCGCCTCGCGCGCGAGACGGTTACGCTGCCGCCGATGGCATCGAACAGCTCCACCAAGGCTCCCGCCCGCACCCCCGGCCCGACGACAGTCGCCCGCGCCTATTTCAAGGCCATCGCCGAGCGTGATCTCGACGCGGCCGCCGAGATGTGGGTCGCCGGCTCCACCGACAGGCTCGTCGGCTTCGCCGAGTTCAGCGTCCCGTCCGGCTTCAAGCAGTGGTTCGGGACCCTCTTCGCCGCCTTCCCCGACTTCACGTTCGAGGTGCTGCAGGTCACCGCCTCGAAGGAGAACGCGGCCGTGCGCTGGCGTGCGACCGGCACCTTCAACGGCACCGCACGGTTCGAGGGAATGAAGCCGAACGGCGCCTCCATTGCGATCGAGGGCTGCGACATGCTCACGATCCGGGACGGCAAGATCGTCGACAACTACGGCTATATGAACGGCACCGACCTCGCGCGCCAGCTGGGCGCGATGCCCCCCGCCGGCTCGCCCGCCGAGAAGGCGATGCTCGGGGCCTTCAACGCCCGCGTCTCCGCCAAGGAGGCGATCGAGCGCTTCCGCAACCGCTGAGCCGGGCGGCTCAGCCGGGACGGCCGGCCGCGGCCTCGAGGACCGCGGCCATGCGATCGACCTGAATCCGCACGTCGTGGGCGGCGGCCGCCTCGCGCGCCGCCGGGTTCGGCGTGCCGAGCTCGGAAGCGCGGACGAGCGCCTCGCTGAGACCATCGCCGTCGAGCGGGTCGACGAGCACGCCCGCCTGCGCGGTGACGAACTCCGGCGGGCCGCCGACGGTGGTGGCAACGACGCTGCGCTCCATCGCCATCCCCTCGAGGGTCGCCTGCCCGAACGGCTCGCGCAGGGAGGGCTGACAGAGGACGTCTGCCGCCGCGATCCAGGCCCCGACCTCGGCCTGCGGCACGCGGCCGACGACGCGTACATGGGGCCGGCCCTCGAGCTCGGAGCGCAGCGGCCCGTCGCCGACGAAGGCCAGCCTGCCGCGCCCGAAGCGGGCGAAGGCCTCAGCGAGGCGGACTACGTTCTTGCGCTCGATCAACGACCCGACGCAGACGAAGGCCGGACCCTCCCCCTCCCAGCCGACCTCGGCCCTGGCGGCGGCTGCCTCCCGGGGGGCGAACTGCTCGAGGTCGATACCGCAGTCGGCGATCGACACCTTGGCGCGGCTCGCGGGGACCACGGCCGCGAGCTGATCGGCAAGCCAGCGCGAGTTCGCGATCACCGCCGTCGCGCGGGCGACGACGAGCCTGGTCGCGAGGCGGACCCCGGGGATCGCCCCGATGTTGGCGACGTCCTGGCCGTGCGCCATGACGACGAGTGGCGTCCGCGAGGCGAGCGAGGCGACGGCCGCGGCGCCGCCGGCGGGAAAGAGCATGTGGGCGAAGATCACGTCGGGTCGCCGCCGGCGGGCATCGGCGACCCCCTCGGCCGCGAGCCGGAAGTACTTGCTGCGCGCCCGCCGGCGATGGTCGATCGCCACGAGATCGACCTCGTGGCCACGCCGCTCGAGCTCGTGCCGGATCGGGACGAGGAAGCTGCCCAGGTCCGGGTCGGCCGGTCCCGGCCACATCTGGGTCAAGAGCTGGATCCTCACGGCTCGGATGATCCCGCCCGGGGCGGATCGGTCGCCGGCGCGAGGGTCAGGGGCGGCAGGCGCTCAGAGGATCGGCAGGAACTGCCCGATCTCCCAGGGCGTGACCCGAACGCGGTAGTCCTCCCACTCGGCCCGCTTGATCTCCACGAAACGATTGAAGGTGTGCTCGCCGAGCGTGCGCAGGACGAGCTCGGACTCGGCCGCCAGCTCGATCGCCTCGCCGAGGTTCTCCGGGAGGTGCTCGATCCCGCGCCGACCCCGCTCGTCCGGCGGCAGGTGGTAGAGGTTCTGCTCCATCGGCTCGGGCAGCTCGTAACCCTTCTCGATTCCCTCGAGACCCGCCTGCAGCATCCCGGCGAAGCACAGGTACGGGTTGCAGGCCGGATCGGGACAGCGGAGCTCGGCCCGCGTCGCCCGCTCCTTGCCCGGGTGGTAGAGCGGCACCCGGATCAGGGCCGAGCGGTTGCGCCGCGACCAGGCGAGGTAGACCGGCGCCTCGTAGCCCGGAACGAGTCGCTTGTACGAGTTGACCCACTGGGCGAACAGCGGCGAGATCTCGCGCGCGTGGCGGAGCTGGCCCGCGATGAAGGCCTTCGCGGTCTGGCTCAGGAAGTACTGATCGTCGGCGTCGTAGAAGGCGTTGGCGCCGTCCTTGGTCAGCGACTGGTGCACGTGCATGCCCGAGCCGTTCTCGCCGTTCAGGGGCTTCGGCATGAAGGTGGCGTGCCAGCCGTACTTCATCGCGTACTCCTTGACCGTGATCCGGTAGGTCATGCAGTCGTCGGCCATCGCGAGCGCGTCCTTGTAGCGCATGTCGACCTCGTGCTGCGAGGGGCCGACCTCGTGATGGGTGTACTCGACGTGGATCCCCATCTGCTCGAGGGCGAGCACCGTCTCCCGGCGGACGTCGGACCCGGCGTCGAGCGTCGTCAGATCGAAGTAGCCGCCCTCGTCGAGGACCTCGGGGACGCCATCCGGCGGGCGCGCGTCCTTGAAGTAGAAGAACTCGAGCTCGGGCCCGACGTTGAAGCCGTCGAAGCCGAGATCGCGCGCGCGCTCGAGCGCGCGGCGGAGGATCCAGCGCGGATCGCCCTCGTAAGGCTCGCCGCCGGGAACCTGGATGTCGCAGAACATGCGCCCCGTCGGCTTCTCCCCCGGTCGCCAGGGCAGGATCGCGAAGCTGCGAGGATCCGGCATCGCGATCATGTCCGATTCCTCGATCGGGTTGAAGCCGGTGATCGAGGAGCCGTCGAAGCCCATGCCGCCCTCGAAGGCGTCGTCGAGCTCGCGAGGCGTTGATCGAGAAGCTCTTGAGCTGGCCGAGCACGTCGGTGAACCAGAGCCGGATGAAGCGCACGCCGCGCTCCGCGACGATGCTCTTGACGTCGTCGGACGTCTCGGTCTGGACGTAGATCTCCTCGCTACTCACCGGCACCTCCTGGGTCCTGGCTCGGTCGGCCGCGGGGACGATAGTGGCTTGCGCGAGCGCAGCGTTTGTCCACGTCGTCGGCCCCGCGAGGCCGGCCAGCCGCCCCCGCGGCGGGGGCGGTCGCCGCACGCGGTCGGTCTGATCGGTGCCGCGGTCGTTGATCCGCACGCAATGTCCACACGTTTACTTGCGCGAGAGCACCGCCGCATGTATAACTCACTTACGCAAGGTAAGTAACCGGCTAAAAGTAAAGTAAAGACCGTTCAACGGTCCCTAAAGACCCCTCCCCCAGGACGACCGGAGGTCGTTATGACAGTCAAGACCGACGTCTCCCGCTTCCACGTGCACGACGAGCTCACCGCCCCCGAAGGCAGCGATCGGATGCTCAAGACGATCGCCGAGACGGGCGGCTCGATCTCGAAGTTCGTCGGCGTCCTCGCCGGCGCGCCCAGGGCGCTGCGCTCGTTTGCGCGCTTGCGCTCGGAGCTCCGCGCCGGCGCCGTGCCCCCGCAGACGCAGGCCCGGATCGCGCTAGCGGTCGCGGAGCGCCGTGGCGACGCCTACAGCGTCGCCCAGCACGCGCGCACCGCACGCGCCGTGGGGCTCGGGCTCGACGAGATATCGCGCGCCCGCAGCTTCGACTCCGGCGACGAGCGCGAGGCGCACCTGCTGCGCCTGCTCGAGGCGACGATCGACGCCGATGGGCACCCGCCGCTGTATCTGCTCGAGGAGGCCCGGGAGGTCGACTGGACCGACGAGCAGATCCTCGAGGCGCTCGCCATCGTGGCCCTGAACGAGTTCCAGAGCCTGATCGCGAACGCCGGCGGACTGCCGATCGACCAGATCGACGCCGGCAAGCTCCCCGGCGCCGCCTGAGCGGCGACGCGGAAAGCGAAGAGCCAATAGAAGAGGCCCCCGAATTCGGGGGCCTCTTCCGTAGCGGGCCGATAAGCCGGATCCTGTCTGGCGCGATCATCCATCTCCGGGGCGTAGCCCCGGGGTCCCGAGGGACCTGCGGCCTACCTGGACCTCGCGGGTCGCATCGACGGTCCTGCTTGGCCTTGCACCGGGTGGGGTTTGCCGAGCCGCCGCGTCACCGCGGCGCTGGTGCGCTCTTACCGCACCGTTTCACCCTTACCTGTTCGGGGCTCACGTGTGGCCCCGTCATCGGCGGTCTGCTCTCTGCTGCACTTTCCCGCGGGTTTCCCCGGGTGGGCGTTACCCACCACCCTGACCCTGTGGTGTCCGGACTTTCCTCGAGGGATTCACCTCCCCCGCGATCGCGTGGCCCGCAGGGCGGATTCTAGATCCGCGGACGGCCTGGGTCCAGGAGAGCCGGTCAGTCGAGATGAGAGCCGCAGCTGCGGCAGCCGTCAGCCGCCGTGAGCGCACCCCCGCAAACCGGGCACTCGACCGGGTGTCCGGCCGCCAGCGCCGCCCAGGTCGTGAGCACGACCTCCTCGAGTCTGCGCTCCCGCTCCTTGCCACGGGTCGCGCCGAGCGCGTTCTCGAAGAGACGGTCCATCGAGCGGTCCGTCGCCGGTCGCCGGCGGTCACGCCGATAACCCGGCCGCTTCGCCTCACGGGCTCGGCGGCGGCGGTCGGTCCTGTTCTGCGTGGTGGGTGACATCTGGCATCACACCTTTCTGAAGACGCCGATGACGCGACCGATGATCTCCACATCGCGCGTGACGATCGGCTCGTAGGCCGGGTTCTCGGGCTGCAGACGGACTGCGTCCGCCTCCCGGTAGAAGCGCTTGACCGTCGCCTCGTCCTCGAGGAGGGCGACGACGATCTCCCCGTTTGCCGCCTCGGTCGCCGGGCGGACGATGACGACGTCTCCGGGCAGGATGCCCGCGTCCTTCATCGAGTCCCCGCGCACGTTGAGGGCATAATCCCCCGACTCGGCGCCGAGCAGGGCCGGCACCTCGAGGATGTCCTCGATGTTCTCCTCGGCGAGGATCGGCGAACCCGCGGCGACCTGACCGACGAGGGGCACGCCGGGCCGCACGACGCGCTTGGCGCGATCGACGAGCACCTCGATCGCACGCGGCTTCGAGGGGTCGCGACGCAGGACGCCCGACTTCTCGAGCTTCGCCAGGTGGGCGTGGACGGTCGAGGGTGAGTGCAGGCCAAGCGCCTTGCCGATCTCGCGCACCGTCGGCGGGTAGCCGGTGCGATCGAGATGTCCGGTGATGAACTCGAAGATCTCGTTCTGGCGCTTGGTCAGGTTGAGGTCCATCGCTGCTCGTTCCTCCGGGCGGTTCGGGGTCTACTCGGCTGCTCTCGTGTGTCTTCAGGAGAACACATGTTCGTAGAGTAGAGGGGTCCGCGGACGGAATCAACGGACTTTGCAACGTTCGCCACGACCGCGCCGAAAAGCGCCCCCGAGCGGGCGCCGGCGGGGCGCCGGCCACCGCCCCGCTCCGTCTATGATCCGCGCCCCCGCGGCTGTGGCGGAACTGGTAGACGCGCAAGGTTGAGGGCCTTGTGAGCTGAATAAGCTCGTGGAGGTTCGACTCCTCTCAGCCGCATTGGGGAGCCGGCCCGCTGATCAGCGGGTTCGCCGGAGTCGCCCGCGCTGACGCGCTCCGCTGCGGGCGGCAGCGAGGAGCGAGCATGGAAAAGAACGCCATCGACCCGGTCGGCTTCCGGAAGGCGCAGCACGAGAACTGGGACGCCGCAGCGGCGGGATGGATGCGGTGGAGCGAGTTCAACGACCGGGCGGACAGGCACATCAGCGAGCGGCTCGTGGAGCTCGCGGGCGTGCGAACGGGAAGCCGGGTCCTGGACGTGGCCGCCGGCTATGGCGAGCCGGCGCTCACGGCCGCGCGCAAGGCCGGCCCGGAGGGCCACGTGGTGGCCACGGACATCTCCGCCGAGATGCTCGCATTCGCCCGTGAACGCGCGGCGAAGGCCGGCCTGGGAAACGTCGAGTTCATCGAATCGGACGCCTCCAGCCTCGAGTTTCCCCCCGCCAGCTTCGACGCCGCCGTCTCCCGCTGGGGGATCATCTTCGAGCCCGACGCGGAGGCCGCCGCGCGGCGGGTGCGGGGCTTCCTCGAGCCGGGCGCGCGGATCGCGATCAGCTCGTGGGGCGAGCCCGACCGCGTCCCGTTCCTCTCGCTTCCGATGAGGACGACGATGGCACGGCTGCGCGTGCCTCCACCCCCGGCCGGAACGCCCGGGCCCCTCTCCCGTCCAACGCCGGCCGCCGTCGGGGGGTTGCTCGAAGGAGGCGGGTTCTCGGACGTCGCGGTGGAGCGCGACGCGGTCACCTTCGAGTTCGAGTCCCCGGAGGAGTTCACGGACTACGTCAGGGCGATCTCGGCCCCGATCCGGGCGATGATCGAGCAGCACGCCGGCGCGGCCCAGGAGGAGGCCTGGGCCGCGATCACAGAGGCCGCGGCGGCCATGGCGGGCGGCTCGAAGCAGCTGCGCCTCTCGAACGAGGTGCTGCTCGCCTCGGCCACCGCCTAGGGTCCGACTCAGACACCCGGCCGGGAGACGGGCCCGCCGACCGGGCGATTCCTCAGTCGGCCGCCTCCTCGGCGCTCTCGCCGTGCTCGACGATGTCGCCCTCGCAGAAGAGCACCCGCTCGGCGATCTCACGCCAGACCGGCTCCCTGCGCAGCAGGAACTCGAGGTCCATCGCGAAGTGCTTGAACTCCTCCTCCTGGGCGTTGCGCATGATCGCGCGCGCCTCTTCGTCGGTCTCGATCGCGAGCCGCTGCGCGTACCAGCCGATCGCCTCCGCCTCCTCGGTCAGCGATGCCGCGAGGCGCGCGAACGTGCGCGTCTCGGCCGGCAGCTCCTGCGGCGGCTCGTGGTACTGGTCGAATCCCATCTCTTCGCTCCTTCCGGTTGCGTTCACGAATCCCCCTCGAGGGTCGGTTACCCGCTTCGCGAAGACAATCCGCGCCCAGGGGTAAGGAGGCTGACTGCCGTGCCGGCTCGCCACGCGGGATCATTCCGATCGGGTGATGCTCCCCGGAGGCGGGGCGAAGACCATCCCCCTACCCAGACCCGACGATCCCCCGGAGAAAGCATGCCCCCACGTGTGGCCCCGTCATCGCCCAGCGGCGCCGGTCCCGATTCCCCCCCTCCCGCCGACGTCTTCGTGATCTTCGGGATCAGCGGCGACCTCGCGAAGGTGATGACGTTCCGCTCCCTGTACCGGCTCGAGGCGCGCGGGCTGCTCGACTGCCCGATCGTCGGGGTGGCGGTTGACGAGTGGAGCGACGACGACCTCCACGAGCACGCCCGCGAAGCGATTCGCAACTGCGGCGAGACGATCGACGACGAGGTCTTCTCGCGGCTCGCGGCGCGGCTTTCGTACGTATCCGGCGACTTCGCCGAGGCGGAGACCTACGCCGACGTCGCGAAGGCGATCGGCGACGCGAAAACGCCGGTGTTCTACCTCGAGATCCCCCCGTCCCTGTTCGGAATGGTGATCAAGGGCCTGGCCGAGGCGAAGCTCACCGACTCGGCCCGGGTCGTCGTCGAGAAGCCGTTCGGGCACGACCTCGCGTCGGCCCGCGAGCTGAACGCCGAGGTCCACCGGTACCTGGACGAGTCGCAGCTGTATCGGATCGATCACTTCCTCGGCAAGATGGGCCTCTCGGAGATCCTCTTCCTGCGCTTCGCCAACACCATGCTGGAGCCGGTCTGGAGCCGCAACCATCTCGAATCGGTGCAGATCACGATGGCGGAGTCCTTCGATGTCGCCGATCGGGGGCACTTCTACGACCCCGTCGGCGCCCTGCGCGACGTCGTCGTCAACCACCTGATGCAGATCGTGGCGGCGGCGACGATGGAGCCGCCGGCGAGCCGCGACGCCCGCACCCTGAAGGACGCGATCTTCGCCGTCTTCCACGCGATGCCCGACGCCGACCCCGGCGCCTACGTGCGCGGTCAGTACGAGGGCTACCTCGACGTCGAGGGCGTCGCTGACGACTCGACAACCGAGACCTTCACGGCGCTGCGCCTAGAGGTCGACAGCTGGCGCATGTCCGGCGTGCCGATCCTCATCCGCGCCGGCAAGTGCCTGCCGGTCACTCAGACCGAGCTCCGGCTCGTCTTCCGGCGGCCCCCGCAGCTGCGCTTCCACAAACGCAGCGACGGCTGGAGCCCCGAGCCCGACCAGATCGTGATCAAGCTCGATCCGGCGACGGGAATCCGCTTCCTGCTCGACGCGCAGCGCGCCGGCGGGCCTGAGCCCGAGCAGATCAACCTCGACATGGAGTTCGCCCAGGAGGGCGGCGAGGGGCCGACGCCGTACGAGGTCCTGCTGCACGCTGCCCTCGTCGGTGACAGCACCCGGTTCACGCGCCAGGACTCGGTCGAGGAGGCGTGGCGGATATTCCAGCCGCTGCTGGACTCGCCCCCGCCCGTGCGCACCTACGCGCGCGGTTCCTGGGGCCCGTCGCAGGCGGATGACCTCGCCGCCGGCGTCGGCGGCTGGCACGAGCCCTGGGCCGGCTCGTGAGCGCCGCCGCCGAGGAGCATGCGGCTGAGGCATCGCCGCCGCCGCGCTCGCCCTTCACGCCGATCGCCGAGTACGGCTTCCTCTCCAACTGCCACACGGGGGCCCTGATCGCCCCTGACGGTGCGATCGACTGGCTCTGCGTCCCCCGCTTCGACTCCCCGAGCATCTTCGGGAGCCTGCTGGACCGGGAGGCGGGCTCGTTCCGGCTGGCGCCGTTCGGCGTCAACGTCCCCTCCGCCCGCAGCTACGAGCCCGGCACGAACACGATGCTGACGATCTGGCACACGCGCACGGGCTGGATGATGGTCCGCGACACCCTGCCGATCGGCCCCCGCGGTGGTGAGGACAACATCACGCCGCACACCCGTCCGCCGACCGACTACGACGCCGATCACACGCTCGTGCGCCACGCCCTCTGCCTCGACGGCCACGTCGAGGTCGAGCTCGTCTGCGAGCCCGCGTTCGGCTACGGCACGGCCGCCGCGGAGTGGACCCTCCTCGACGGCAACCGCCATGCGGCCGACGCGTCCGGCGCCGGTCAGACCGTGCGCCTGACCACCGACATGGACCTCGGCGTCGAGCAGAACCGGGCCCGCGCGCGGCGGACCCTGCGCGCGGGCGAGCAGCTGTACTGCTCGCTCTCGTGGGCGGAGGGGCTCGTCTCCCCTGAGACGGTCGACGAGGCAAACGCCCGAATCGCGGCGACGACGAGCTACTGGCGCGGCTGGCTCGAACGCGCCCGGATCCCCGATCACCCCTACCGCGAAGCGATCCAGCGCTCGGCGCTCGCGATCAAGGGGCTCACCTACATGCCCACCGGCGCCACCGTCGCCGCGCTGACGACGTCACTGCCGGAGACACCGGGCGGCGAGCGCAACTGGGACTACCGCTACACCTGGATCCGCGACGCGACCTTCACCCTGCAGGCGCTGCATTACCTGAACCTCGACTGGGAGGCGGACGAGTTCATGCAGTTCGTCGGCGACCTGGAGCCGAACGAGGACGGCTCGCTGCAGATCATGTACGGGATCGACGGCCGCCGCGACCTGACCGAGTCCACGCTCGACGAGCTCTCCGGCTACGACGGCGCGCGGCCGGTACGGATCGGCAACGGCGCCTTCGACCAGCGCCAGAACGACGTCTACGGCGCCGCGCTCGACTCGATCCATCTGCACACCCGCCGCTCGCAGCGGTTGCCGCGCCGCCTCTGGCCCATCGTCGAGGCGCAGGCGAAGTGCGCGACGAACGTCTGGCGCGAGCCCGACCAAGGCATCTGGGAGGCCCGCGGCGAGCCTCAGCACTACGTCTCCTCGAAGCTGATGTGCTGGGTGGCGCTCGACCGGGCCGCGAGGCTGGCCGCGATCCGCGGCGACTCCAAGCTGGAAGCGGAGTGGGCCGCGACCGCGGCCGAGATCCACGCCGACATCCTCAAGCACGGCGTCCGCGACGGGGTGATGCGACAGCACTACGACACCGACGCGCTCGACGCCTCGACGCTGCTCGCGGCGATCTTCGGCTTCCTCAAGGACGACGACGAGATCCTCCGCGACAGCGTGCTCGCGATCGCCGACCAGTTGACCGAGCACGGCTTCGTCCTGCGCTACGTCACGGACGAGACCGACGACGGGCTGTCGGGCAAGGAGGGCACCTTCCTGATCTGCTCGTTCTGGCTGGTCTCCGCGCTCGCGGTGATCGGCGAGAGCCAGCGCGCGCGGGACATGATGCAGCGCCTGCTCCGCATCTCCTCGCCGCTGCTGCTCTACGCGGAGGAGTACGAGACCGTCAGCGGCAGCCATCTCGGGAACTTCCCGCAGGCCTTCTCGCACCTGGCGCTGATCGAGGCCGCGGGGCGCCTGATCCTCGCCGAGCGGCTCGACGAGTTCGGGGGCTGAGCCGCCCGGCCGCTTCCGCGGGCTACTCGCCCGCGGACCCGCTCCGCCCCTCCGGGCCGGGCTCGGACCCGTCGCCGTCCTCCTCCTCGGCGAGGCCGAGCAGGAACCCGCGCCCCCCGGCGCGCTCGATCGCGACCCGGGCGATCACCTGCTGCATGGTCACGGTGCGCTCGCTGCGTGCGTTGCCGATGAAGGCGATCGCCCACTGCACGACGGCCAGGAACCGGTTCTTGAAGCCGGTCATGAAGAGCAGGTGCACGAAGAGCCATACGAGCCAGCCGAGGAAGCCCGAGAGCCGGACACCGCCGAAGCTCACGACCGCCCGGTAGCGGGAGATCGTCGCCATGCTGCCGAGGTCGCGGTAGCGGAACGGCTTCGCCTCGCCGCCGTCGAGCCGCCGGCGGATGGTGCGCGCCGCGTGGATCCCCTGCTGCATCGCCACCTCCGCCACCCCGGGGAGGTCGTCCAGGGCCATCATGTCGCCGATCACGAAGACCTCGGGGTGGCCGGGTAGCGAGCAATCCGGCTCGACCTCGATGCGCCCCGCCTCATCGCACGCGGCGCCGGAGGCCTCGGCGAGCCGGCCGGCGAGCGGCGAGGCCCGCACCCCGGCCGCCCAGACCTTCGTTCTGGCGCCGAGGCGGTGGCGCCTGCCGTCGGCGTCGCGGACGTCGACGCCGGCCCCGTCGACGCCCTCGACGATGCTCGAGGTGTGGATCTCGACACCGAGGCGCTCGAGCTCCGCGGCCCCCTTCTCGGAGAGCCTGTCACCGAAGCCGGCGAGGATCTCCTCGCCGCCGTCGAAGAGGAGCACGCGCGCGGTCCGCGGGTCGATCTCGCGGAAGTCGGAGGGCAGCACGCGGCGCGCGAGCTCCGCGATCTGGCCTGCGATCTCGACCCCCGTCGGCCCGCCGCCGACGACCACGAAGGTGAGCAACTCGCCTCTGCGTCGGGGATCCTGCTCGATCTCGGCAAGCTCGAAGGCTCCGAGGATCCGTCCGCGCAACTCGAGCGCGTCGTTGATCGTCTTCATGCCCGGCGCCCAGCGCGCGAACTCGTCGTGGCCGAAATAGGAGGGGCCGGCGCCGGCCGCGACGATCAGGCTGTCGTAGGGGATCTCGAACACCTCCCCGTCCGGGCGAACCGCGGCGGCTGAGCGCCCGTCGAGATCGAAGCGCTCGACCTCGGCCAGCTCGACCCCGACGTTGCCCTGGCGACGCAGGACGCCGCGGATCGGGGGCGCGATCTGCCCCTCGGAGAGGATCCCGGTGGCGACCTGGTAGAGGAGCGGCTGAAAGAGATGGTGGTTCGTGCGGTCGACCAGGGTCACCTCGACGGGGGCACGCTTCAACGCTCTGGCGGCGAAGAGGCCGCCGAAGCCGCCGCCGACGATCAGGACCCGGTGCCCCGTCCCGGAGTCGCTCCGTGCCCGATCCGCGGGCGCGCCGGCTCCGGGGTCCATGGCGCTCAGACGACCGCGCCGCGGCGGGTTCGAGGCATCATCGGGGTCAGGTTAGTCCGCCCACGCCGGGCGGGAGCGCCACGGCTAGTCTCCGCGCCGCGTGACCGCCCCTGCGCAGATCCACGAATCCGGCCCGGCGGCCGCCCGCGGGCGCCGGGCCACCGCCACATGAGCCCGCGCGTCGCGGTCGTCGGCCATGCCGAGTGGGGCGACCTCGCCGTCGTCCCCCACCCCCCGGCCGCGGGTGAGATCGTCGAGGCGAACAGCTCGTGGGAGGATGCGACGGGCGGCGGCGCCGTCGCCGCCGTACAGCTCGCAAAGCTCGCCGGCGAGTGCCTTCTGCTGACCGCCCTGGGCGACGACCGACGGGGGCATGCCACCAAGGAGGCGCTGGAGAGCCGCGGCGTCCGCGTCGAGGCGGCGTTCCGGCCGGTGGCGCAGCGACGGGCCGTCGTGTTCCTCGACGAGCGGGGGGAGCGCACCATTACGACGATGGGCGAGCGCCCGCAGCCGCGTTCCTCCGATCCCCTCCCCTGGGCCGAGCTGGCCGACGCCGACGCCGTCTACTTCACCGCCGGCGATGCCGGCGCCGCCCGCGTCGCCCGCTCCGCACGCCGGCTCGTCGCAACCGTCCGGGCGCTGGCGCCGCTCGCGCAGGCGCGGGTCGAGGTCGATGTGCTCCTCGCCAGCGCCGCCGACGCCGGCGAGATCTACGAGCCGGGCGCGATCGATCCGGCGCCGGGCGCCGTCGTCCGCACCGACGGCGCCCGCGGAGGGAAGATCCAATGGCGCAACGGCGAGGTCGCACGCTGGCAGCCGGCGCCGTTGCCCGCGCCGGCGGTCGACTCCTACGGCGCCGGCGACTCGTTCGCGGGCGGGCTCACCTTCGGGCTCGCGGGCGGCGGGAGCGAGGTCGAGGCCGTCGAGCTCGGCGCTCGCTGCGGCGCCGCGTGCATCACGGGCCGCGGACCGTACGAGGGGCAGCTCCCCGGCGGAATATCCTGAGCCCGAGCCGCCGACCGCCCGTGCCCCCCGATCCCGCCCAGAGCCCGTCCCCGCCGCGCACCGGTACGGGTCACAGGCTGAGCGCGACCCTGCGCGAGACCGAGACGGTGACGCCGCTCGAGCTCTTCTTCGACGTCGTCTTCGTACTCGCGATCACCCAGTGCACCGCTTATATGGCCGAGCATCCGAGCTGGACCGGCCTCGTGCAGGCCGTGATCATCCTCGCCGTGCTCTGGTGGGGTTGGGTCGGCTACGCCTGGCTGACGAGCGTCGTCGACCCCGAGGAGGGCTGGGTGCGGCTCGCGATCTTCGCGGCGATGGCGGCGCTGCTGGTCGTCTCGCTCGCGATCCCCGAGGCGTTCGGCGACCTCGCCTTCTTGTTCGTCGGCGCCTACGCAGTCTTCCGGGCGGGGCAGATAGCGCTCATGTGGATCGCGGGCGAGGACGACCCGCAGCTGCGTCGCTCGATCATGATCGGGATCGTGGGCAGCACGAGCTTCGGGGTCGCGATCCTGATCGTCGCGGCGTTCACCGACGGTGCCCTGCAGATCGGGCTCTGGGCGCTGGCGATCTCGCTCGATGTGCTCGGTCCCTACGTGACCGACCGGTTCGGCAGCTCGGAGGGCTGGCGCCTCGTCCCCTCCCACTTCGCCGAGCGCCACCGGCTCATCATCATCATCGCGCTCGGCGAGTCGATCGTCGCGATCGGCGCCGGCGCCGGCATCCACATCGGCCTGGCCGAGGTGGTCGCAGCGACGATCGGCACCGGGATCGCGGCCTGTATCTGGTGGATGTACTTCGATGTCGTCGCGGTCCTGACCGAGGGGCGGCTCGTGCGGGCCCGGCCGGGCCGCGAGCAGAACGAGATGGCGCGCGACGTCTACTCGTACATGCACTTTCCGATGGTCTGCGGGATCGTGCTCGTCGCCTTCGGGCTGAAGACGGCCCTCAAGCATCCCGACGACGCGCTCGACGCCGAGGCCGCGACGGCGCTGTATGCAGGGCTCGCCCTCTATCTGCTCGGCCACGTCGCGATCCGCCTGCGCAACATCGGCAGCATCAACCGGCAGCGCCTCACCCTCGCCGTTGCGCTCGTCGCGGCGATTCCGCTGATCACGCAAATCCCGGCGCTCGCGTCCGTCGGCGTCGAGTTCGTGGCCCTGTGCGTGATCATCGCCTACGAGACGCGCTCCTACGGCGCCTCGCGTCAACGCGTGCGCCACGACGGCTACGACCCGCGGGCAGGCTGAGGGCGCGGGGGCGTCCGCTCAGCGCAGGGTCGTCAGCCAGACCTCGGAGAGCGGCTGCACCGAGGAGCTCCCGCGCAGCCCGCGGACGGCGCCCGATGCGCCGACCACCGAATCGCCCTGGGTCGTCGAGACGAGCGAGGGCTGATTCGCGATCGCCGCGGCGGAGCGCTTGTCGAGGTCGTCGGCGATGTCGACGGCGCCGTCGCGGAGCAGCGCCGCCCGGCGCCGCGCGGAGTCGATGGCGAGGACGTCGATCCGGTCGATCCCGGGGCCGAGCCCGGCGGCACTCCCCCACCACTGATCGGCCGCCTGCAGGACGACGCGGTGACGACCGAGCACCGCGGGCCGATAGGCGCCGCTGCCGCCGGCGCCATCCGGGATCTCGTCGGTTCCGTGCTCGGCGAGCGTCGCCGGCGCGACGAGCCCGAAGCGAGGGTCCGAGAGCCGGGCGGGCAGATCCGGAATCGGCCCGGAGAGCTGGAAGCGCACCTGCCCGGGCAGGGGCGTGTCGACTGCCTCGAGCTGGGGCAGCCGCGCGGCCACCAGCCCGCTCGCGAACCACCGGCGCGCGTTCGCGATCACGGCGTCGGCGTTGATCGGCGTGCCGTCGTGGAAACGGGCCCCGGGGCGCAGCTGAAAGCTCCAGTTCGGGCTCGAGCCGACGGGGTGGATCGGGCGCGCCGGGCCCCGGTGGCGACCGACCGTCCCCAGGGGCGAATCGAGCCGCGCGACCAGCGGGTCGTAGATCTGGCGCGAGACCAGGCGCTCCGCCTGCGAGTGCGCGTAGATCGGGTCGACGTGGTCGAGGGGGCCGCCGATCGCGATCCGCGCCAGTGGCGACGGCGGTAGCGCCCCGCTGCTCGCCGCGGGCGTCGTCCCGCCCGCGCCGGAGTCGCAGCCAAGCAGGCTGCAGGCAAGCGCGCAGGCACCAAGCGCGGCTCCGAGCCGGATCCGAGCCATCGCCGGGGGGCGGCCCATCGGGCAGCCGCGGCTAGATCTTTAGCAGAACGATCGTGTTGACCGCGAACAGGATCGCGAAGAAGACCGTCCACCGGTCGAGGTTGCGCTCGACCAGTGAGCCGCCGCCGAACGAGCTGCCGCCACCGCCGATCCCGAAGGCGCCGGAGAGCCCGGCGTCCTTGCCCGAGTGCAGGAGCACGAGCAGGATCAGGATGACCGAGATGAAGACTTGGATTACGCCTAGAACGGTCGCCACGAGCGTCAGTCTAGAGAATCCTCGGCGGGCGGCGAGGGGGAACGGTCGCGCTCCTGCTCGGCGGCCGCCGAGCGGCCGGCACGCGCCTCGAGCGCGTCGATCTCCTTCAGGATCTCGACCGCTTCCGCCCGCAGCTCCGCGTTCTGGCGCGCGAACTCCCCCTCGTCGATCTTGCCCTGGGCATGATCGAGCTCGGCGTCGCGGATCTCGCGGTACTTGGACGCCTTGCGCGCCTCGAGGTCGGCCCGCTCTGCGTCCTAGATGCCCTCCGGCTCGGTCGGCGCAGGCGCCCGCAGCGGGATGCTGACGAAGTAGGCCACGGCAGCGACGATCAGGAGTGCGAGCAGGACTTCCACGATCTCGCGGTCAGGTCGAGGAGAGGTCGCGGGCGACGCGCGCGGCGTAGACATCGGCGACCCGCCGGCGACGCCCCTCGGCGCTCGGCCAGATGGCGAACAGCGCGCCGAGCGTGGCGACGATCGCACCGAGCCAGATCCAGATCACGAACGGGTTGATGTTGAAGCGGATCGAGGCGGGCGGCGTCTTCGCCATGTAGCGGTTGGCGATCGCATCGATCTCCTGGCCCTGGACCTTGGCCAGGCTCTGCAGCGTGGCCGGGTTCGAGGTATCGGCCTTCGCGGCCAGCTTCGCGTAAAGCCGGTCGCCCTTGGCGATGACCGGATCGAAGCTCGTCAGGTCGGGCTGCATCGCCGCCCAGACATCGCGCGAGAGCCCCTGCTTGCGGCCGATCTCACTCGTCGCCTCGCCGTCGAAGAAGCTCTGCAGCGGCCGGGTCGGATCCGACGTCGTCGAGGCGTAGTAGTCGCGCGAGGGCGTGAGCACGGTCAGGGGCTTGCCGTTGCGCGTGACGTTGAGGATCGCGCCGAAGCTCAGCTTCTGCTCGGCCGTGTCGATGTGGGAGGTCGGGCGCACGTAGGTCACGCTGTAATCGCCGACCTTGGCGGTGTCTCCGGGCTCGAGCCGCAGGTCGCGGCTGGTCTGGAAGCTGGAGGAGGCCGCGATACCGATCAGCGCGAACACGATCCCGACGTGGACCACGTAGCCGCCGTAGCGGCGCCGGTTGCGGGTGATGAGCGAGCCGAACGCCGCCGGCCAGGGCTCGCCGCTGAGCGCCCGGCGCGCGATCGTGCCGCGCCAGAACTCCTGCACCACGGCGCCCGTGGTGAAGCCTGCGGCGACGAAGAGCGCGATCGCCCACGGCTTCGTCGGCCCGCCGTCGATCGCGACCACCAGGGCCCCGGCCGCGATCCCCGCCGCCACCGGCCAGGCGAAGGCATGGATCACCCCGGCGAGGCTGAAGCGGCGCCAGGCGACGAGCGGCCCGACCCCGGCAAGGAACAGCAACCCGATCCCGATCGGCGTCGTGTAGCGGTCGAACCACGGTGCCCCGAGGGATGAGGAGGAGCCGGTCACGCCCTCGCTGATCAGCGGGAAGAACGTGCCCCAGAAGACGACGGCGGCGAGCCCGACGAAGAGCAGGTTGTTGAGCAAGAAGATCGACTCGCGGCTGAACAGCGAGTCGATCCGCCGCTCCGACTGGAGGTCGGGAAGGCGGCTGACGATCAGCGCCGTCGAGCCGAGGATCACGACCGCGATCAGGACCAGCAGCGGCGGGCCGACCTTGGACTCGCCGAAGGCGTGGATCGACTGCAGGATCCCCGAGCGGACCAGGAACGTGCCGAGCAGCGAGAGCGCGAAGGTGGCGACGATCAGGCTCACGTTCCAGACCTTCAGCATGCCGCGCCGCTCCTGGACCATGATCGAGTGGATGAAGGCGCTGCCGGCGAGCCACGGCATCAACGCCGCGTTCTCCACCGGGTCCCAGGCCCAGTAGCCGCCCCAGCCGAGCTCGCTGTAGGACCAGCGTGCCCCGAGGGCGAGGCCGATCGTGAGGAAGAGCCAGGCGATGAGCGCGAAGCGGCGGGTCGAGCGGATCCAGCTCGCGTCGAGGCGGCGCGTGATCAGGGCGCCGATCGCGAAGGCGAAGGGGACCGTGAAGAAGACGTAGCCCGAGTACAGCATCGGCGGATGGATCGCCATCGCGGGATGGCGCAGCAGCGGGTTCAGGCCGACGCCCTGGGCCGGGACGACGCTGAGCACCTCGAAGGGGTAAGTGTCCGCGGAGGAGAACACGACTCCCGCGACCATCAGCCCGATGAAGAAGGCGGCGACGGCGGCGAGCACGGCGTTCGCCCAGGGCGCGACCTCGCGGTGCTTGTTGTGCGTTGCGTACAGCACGGCCGAGCCCGCGATCGAGAGCACGAACGCCCACAGCATCAGCGAGCCCGCCTGGCTCCCCCACAGCGCGGTGATCTTGTAGAGCGTCGGCGTCGTCGTCGAGGAGGTGTTGGCGACGAGCGAGAGTGAGAAGTCGGAGCGCAGGAACGCGGCCTCGAGCGTGATCACGCAGATCAGCAGCAGCCCGAAGAGCGCGTAGTAGGCGCGGCGCGCCGAGGCGGCCCAGCGGCGATCGCGCTTGTGGGCCCCGTAGGCGGCCGCGACGGCCGAGTAGAGGGCAGTCAGGAAGGCGGCGAAGAGAGCGGCTGCGCCGATCTCATTCACGGCTCAGCCGTCCGTGTAGTTGATGTGGCTGTCGTTGCCGTACTGCTCTTTGAACTTCGACGGACATTTGGTGATGAGGCTGTCCTTGTCGCCGACGAAGGTCCCGTTCGAGTTGAGCTTGCCCGTGACGAGCACCTCGCGGCCGTAGCGGAACGGATCGGGGACCTCGCCCGTGTAGGTCACCGGCACGGTCGGGCCCTTCTGGTCGCGATCGACGAGCTCGAAGCGCACGGGGTGCCCTCCTTGACCGAGCCACCGACGACCATGCCGTTGAGCTGGACGCTGCCGGAGTCCCTGCTCGCGAGCAGCTCGGATGGCTGCAGCGCCTCGCTCGCCGCGCCGAAGGACGTGTAGATCAGGGCGACCGAGAGCAGCACCGCCGTCGAGAGCGCGAGCACGAGGCGGATCTTCCGTTTGCGGGCGGGATCCATGCGAGGCGCGATTATCGCAGGGTCGACCGCTCGCCCCGGCCACCGCCATCACCCGGGGGAGTCGGGAACGCGCTGCCCGCTGGTATGAATGGCGAATGAGCGATTCACCTTCGATGCTGATCACCGGCGCCAGCACCGGGATCGGCGCCGCCACCGCCCGCCAGGCCCGCGAGGCCGGATACCGACTGACGCTCGCCGCGCGCAGCGAGGAGACGCTCGAGAAGCTCGCCACCGAGCTGGACGGCGGCGACGACGTCCTCGTCAAGACCTGCGACGTGACCGAGTGGGATCAGGTCGAGGCGCTCGCCGCCGCGGCGATCGAGCGCTTCGGCGCCCCCGACGTCGTCTTCGCCAACGCCGGCTTCGGCGCCTCGCGCGGCTTCCTCGAGGAGTCGCCCGAGCACTGGCGCTCGATGGTCCTGACCAACGTGCTCGGCGTCGCCCAGACGATCCGCGCGACCCTCCCGCAGCCTGCTCGAGCGCGGCACCGGCCACTACCTGATCACGAGCTCGGTCGCCGGCCGCCGGGCGCTGCCCGGCTCGCTGTACTCGGCGACGAAGTGGGCGGCGACCGCGATCGGCGAGAGCCTGCGCCAGGAGCTGCGCCAGATGCACGACAACACGGCGATCAGGGTGACCCTGATCGAGCCCGGGATGGTCGACACCCCGTTCTTCGACAACCGGCCCTCCCAAGCGCTCGAGGCCGAGGACATCGCGGCGGCCGTCATGTACGCGATCGGCCAGCCGGAGCGGGTCGACGTGAACGAGATCCTGATCCGGCCGAGCTCGCAGCCGAGCTGAGCCGCGTCCGCGATAGGCTGAGCTCACGGTCGAGGCGCCTGAGCGCCGGAGGCGGCCATTACTCAGCGGGGTCGGGAGGACCTCGAGAAGGGCGGATGCCATGTCGAACGGAGTTCGATCGAAGCGCACCGGTGGGGGGCTGCTCGTAGTCCTGCTCGCCGCCACGGCGCTCCTCCTCGCGCCCCCCGGGGCCGAAGCGGCCAGGCGCGCGGTCGTCAAGGTGCGGACCGTCGCCGTCGGTGCGGTCGGGAACCCATCGGTCGGGATCGTTCCCTTCACCGATGCGATCTACCAGTCGTGCGCGGACGCTCCGGATAGCTCGGGCGGGTGCCTGACGGTCGGCGGGGTCGACTACCGCTACGGCATCGGCCAGCTCGAGATCACCGTCGATCAGTGGGTGAAGTTCCTCAACACGATCGATCCGAAAGGCCGCGACCGCCACCATCTCTACGCCCCCACCCAGAGCGCGGCGCGCTGGCCTAAGTACGGAGCCGTCGACAAGTCCCGGCACGCCCGCAAGGGTCACCGCTACGCCGTCGCATCTCCCGAGTGGGCGGACAAGCCCTACGGCTTCGCGAGCTTCCTCTCGGCGGCGCGGTTCGTGAACTCGCTCTTCAACGGGCGGCTCCTCGCGAAGACCAAGAGGGCCTCCGGCGACGGCACGCGGATCACCGTCTACAAGGTGCGCCTCTCGCCCAAGACCGGGCGCGGCATGTACGACCTCGCCCAGGACAAGGACGGCGGCGCGACCCGCGCTCGCAAGCGAGGCTTCGTCGTTCCCAGCCAGGACGAGTGGATCAAGGCGGCCTACTACGACCCAAGCGGCGGCGGCCAGTACTCGTACTGGAAGTACCCGACCAACGCCGGGACCTTCGGCGGCGGCTCCGGAGATGCCCCCAGTCCGACGACCCTCGACCCGACGACGGGCGACGTCACGAACCCGGGCTCAGCCGCGGACCCGGTGGCCGGATTCCACGACTCGAGCGCGCCGGCGCCGAGCTGGTGTCCCCCCTCCTTCACCGCCGACGAGTGCTCGAGCGTCAACCCCTTCGGCATCGACCCGACGACCTACGCGAAGCTCTTCCAGGGGAGCATGGAGACCGTCGGCCAGGCGCGGACGCCGTCCCCCTGGGGAACCCTGGACCAGGGAGGTAACGCGGTCGAGTGGACCGACACGATCACCCCATCCCCGTCGGGCAAGGGCAACCGCGTCTGGCGGCGCCTGCACGGGGGCATCGCCAACGCCCCCGCCTACCAGCTCTGGCTCTCGGCGGTAGGGCTGCAGCCGGAGGACAACGCGTTCTTCACCCACACGTACCCGTGGCTGGGCTTCCGTGTCGGCGTGGTCGGAAATCTCAAGGTCAAGGGCTGAGCCGGGCGCCCCTGCGGGCTATCTCCAGCCACTCGCCACCAGCCCCCCGACCGTGGTGGCGGCGCCATAGTCGTCCCCTTAAGGAGTCCATAGGGTCCACAACCGGACGGTCATGGCAACTTCCGGCCCGAGTCGGCGCGAGGTGCCGGGACTAAGCTGCGGCGCGATGACCGAGGAGCTCGCGGAGACAGTCGAGGCCCATCGTTCGTACAGGTCCGGCTGGCTGCGGGCCGCGGTGCTCGGGGCCAACGACGGCATCGTCTCGACCGCGAGCCTGGTGCTCGGCGTCGCCGCCGCCGGGGCTTCGGGCAGCGCGATCCTCACCGCCGGGATCGCCGGGTTGACCGCCGGGGCGCTCTCGATGGCGGCCGGGGAATACGTCTCGGTGAGCTCGCAGCGCGACTCGGAGTTGGCGGATCTCGAGATCGAGAAGCGCGAGCTGGCCAGCGACCCCGAGGGCGAGCTGCTCGAGCTCAAGGGGATCTACGAGTCACGCGGCGTGCCGGAGGACCTGGCCCTGGAGGTCGCCGAGGCGCTGACCGCGCGCAACGCGCTCGAAGCGCACGCGATGGAGGAGCTCGGGCTGCACGAGGAGCGTGAGGCGCGCCCCTTCCAGGCGGCCTGGGCCTCGGCACTCTCGTTCTCGGCCGGAGCGGTGCTGCCCGTGATCGCGGTCGCCGCCTCCCCGGGCGCCGTCCGCGGAGCCGTGTGTGTGGCGGTGACGCTGCTCGCGCTCGCGGCACTCGGCTGGGCCGGCGCTCGCCTCGGCGGCGCCCCGCGGCTCGTCGCGACGATTCGGGTCGTCGTGTGGGGCGCGGTCGCGATGGCGGTCACGGCCGGGATCGGCGCGCTCGTCGGAGCGGCCGTCTAGACGCGGAGTCCGTGCAGCCGGCTCTAACTGCGGCCGGCTCGCGCCCGGCTCCTGCGGTGCCAAACGCTCTCGTGCTTCGGCTCTTGCACCGCTCCCACGAGCCAGGCAATACCGGCGGTACAGAAGCCGAGCGCAAACCACAGCCACTGACCCTTGAGTGCGGTGATCACCGCGGCCGGGGTCGCCACGAAGGCCATGTAGGACACCCACAGCAAGAGCACGGTTCCCGCGGCCAACTCCGCCCCCATCAGCATGCCCAAAGGGTAACGCTGCGGCGGCATTGAGGTACAGCGCTTCGCGCGATCAGCGGCACTCGGCGTGACATTCGCGCGACTCCGCCTCCCCTGCTGGGAGGAGGTTCCTCGGAACCGGAACCGCCGCATGCTGCTCCTTGCGCGAACCCACACTCCCCTTCGTTGGGGACTTCTGCACCCTATGGCTGCAGAACTTCCCAATGAACGCGGCCGCCGCCCGGGCCGGGAGCCCCTCCGAGGGATTCCCATCGATGGAGCGTTCCATCTCCGCCCCAACCCAAGCGGACGACGGGACTCGAACCCGCTACCTCAAGCTTGGGAAGCTTGCGCTCTACCAGGTGAGCTACGTCCGCAGGGGCGGCTCATTCTACGCGCGGCCGCCGGGGTGGTCACGCCGCGCGGGCGGCCTCGGCAAGGCGGCGCTCGATCAGCTCCGCCCAGACGCCGTGGCGGGCGGACGACGAGGGCGCCGCGCGGACTCCGTAGGCCTGCTCCATGGCGCTCGCGAGGACGAGCCGGAAGCGGCGGCCGTGCCAGCGGCGGCTCCCGGGCGACGCGCCGACGGCGAGGTGCGTGAGCTCGTGGAGCAGGGTCTCCAGGAGGTCGCCGGTCCGGATGCCCGGATAGACGGTGACCGAGAGCCGATGCTGCGCGGGGACGGCGAAGCCGAGCGTCCGCCGCGGCCGCTTCGAGGCGCGGCGGACGGTCAGCTCTGGGGGGCGACGCGCGAGCGGTCCCTCGGAGCCGCCGAAGGCGGGCAGCGCGCACAGTCGCGCCGCCTCGGCCCGCAGGTCGAGGCCGTCGACGACGTAGTAGGAAGGCGGGCGGCGCAAGGCCGCGCAACCTAGCGGCCCGGCCGGGCGCTCAGGCGGTGACGCCCTCGGGCTCCGGGTTCGGAGCCGGCGGCGCGCTCGGGCGCGCTTCGACCGGGACGCCGGCCCGGGTGAACCGCAGCGTCCCGTCCTCGAGCTCGCCGCGGCGCAGCAGGTGCACGTCGCGCACGTAGTTCTGATGCAGCCGCCACGGCTCGCGGCTGCCCTGCTTCGGGAACTCGTGGATCGAGCGCTGCACGTAGCCCGAGCTGAAGTCGATGAAGGGCTCGCGGCCGATCGTCGGGTCGTCGTTGACGGGCGTCACCGCGTCGTAGCCGTTCGCGCGCATGTGGTTGAGGAGGCGGCAGACGTACTCGCAGGTGAGGTCGCACTTCAGCGTCCAGGAGGCGTTCGTGTAGCCGAGGGCGATCGCGCCGTTCGGGACGCCCTCCAGCATCATCCCCTTGTAGCCGAGGCGGTCGGGCAGGTGCACCTCCTCGCCGTCGACGGCGAGCGTCATCCCCCCAAGCGCGAGCAGGTTGAGCCCGGTGGCCGCGACGACGACGTCAGCGGCGAGCTCGCGGCCTGACTCGAGCTCGATCCCGGTCTCGGTGAAGGTCGCGATCCGGTCGGTGACGATTTCGGCGTCGCCGCGGCGGAGGGTCCGGAAAAGGTCGCCGTCGGGGACGAGGCACAGGCGCTGATCCCACGGGTCGTAGCGCGGGTTGAAGTGGGTGTCGATCGCGTAGTCGGCGGGGAGATGGCGTTTGACGCCGCCGCGCAGCAGCTTCCGCATCTGGCGCGGGAAACGACGGCTGAGGTGGTAGTGGGCGCTCGTCGTGAGGATCTTGAACCAGCGGATCGCCGCGTACGCGGCGCGCTCGGGCAGCAGCCGCCGCATCAGGTTCGCGAAGGGGTCCTCGGCCGGCAGCGCGATCACGTAGCTGGGGGAACGCTGCAGCATCGTCACGTGCTCCGCGTCCGGCGCCATCGCCGGGACCAATGTCACCGCCGTCGCGCCGCTGCCGATGACGACGACGCGCTTGCCGGAGTAGTCGAGGTCCTCGGGCCAGTGCTGCGGATGGACGACGCGGCCCCCGAAGCGCTCGAGCCCGGGCAGCTCGGGCATGTACCCGGACGCGTAGTCGTAGTAGCCGCTGCAGCAGAAGAGGAAGCGGGCGCGAAGCCGGGCGGGCTCCGCCCCCTGGCGCTCGGCCGTCACCGTCCAGCGCGCGTCGGCGCTCGACCACTCCGCGCGCACGACACGGTGGCCGAAGCGGATGTGGCGCTCGACGTCGTTGTCGCGGGCGGTCGCCCGCACGTACTCCAGGATGTCGGGGCCGTCGGCGATCGCCTTCGGCCCGGTCCACGGCCGGAACGAGTAGCCGAGCGTGTACATGTCGGAGTCCGAGCGGATCCCTGGGTAGCGGAACAGGTCCCAGGTGCCGCCGATCGCCTCGCGGCTCTCGAGGATCGCGTAGCTGCGGTCGGGGCAGTCGCGCTGCAGGTGGACGGCGGCGCCGATACCGGAGAGGCCCGCGCCGACGATGAGGACGTCGACGTCGACGTCGCTTACGACATCATTCGATGACATCGTCGCCGAATACTAGCGTCCACTAGCCCCGCAGATGCTGGGCGACGCGATTCTGCGCGGCCGCGGCCTCCGGGTGCGCCCACAGAGCGACGTGGGTGCCCCGGGTGAGCTCCACCAGCTCCGACCGCGGGATCAGCTCCGCCGCGTGGACGCTGTGCTCGGGGCCGACCTCGGCGTCGGCGTCGCCGTGGACGAGCAGCGTCGGCGCGAGGACCGAGCCGAGGTCTGGGTCCGCCTCGGCGAGCCGGCGCCGGTCGTTGTTCCAGCCGGCGCGGCGGTCGCGGAAGCTGCCGACCAGGTCGGTCAGCGAGAGCACGAACTCCGACATCGCCTCGTCCGCGGTCACGGTCGCGACGAGGCGCTCCAGCTCGCGCTGCTCGAGCGTCCCCTCGCTGCGCAGCGTCGAGGCGATCGCCGCGTCCGGAGCGCGCTTCGCGAGCTGGCGGGCGACGAAGTTGCCGAGGCGGGTCCGCATCGCGAACCGCTCCTCGAAGGCGAGCTCCAGCCGCAGGGGCATCGAGACCGCCGCGGCGGCAGCGAGCGCCCCGACGCGGTCGGGGTGCACGGCGGCGAGCGCGTAGCCGCTCGGGCCGCCCGCCGACCAGCAGAGGACGCCGACTCGGTCGAGCTCGAGCGCGTCGAGCAGCGCGGCGAGCAGGTCTGCCTGCTGCGCGGGCGTTTCGCGCCCGGCCAGCGGTGTGCCGGGATACCCAGGGCGCGAGGGAGCCACGACGCTGAATCCGCGCTCGACGAGGAAACGGCCCATGGCGAGCGCGCCGTCCGAGCCCCCGGGCGCCCCGTGGACGACGAGCACCGCAGGCCCCTCCCCCGCGCGCTCGACCGCGATCGGTCCCGACGCCGTATCGACCACCTCAGCCGCCAACGGCGTCACTCTAACCTTGCTTCCGATGAGGCTCCGCCCGCTGCTCGTGCTGATCGCCGCCGCCGCCGTCGTGGCCCTGCTCGGCTACGGGCTCGTGGCCAAGAACAAGAGCTCGATCGCGCTCGGCGATCAGGCGCCGAGCCAGCCCCTGCGAGCAGCTCGAGGGCTCCGGCAGCGCTCAGGTCTCCGACTTCCGCGGCCAGTGGGTGCTGCTCAACTTCTGGGCCTCGTGGTGCCAGCCATGCGAGGACGAGTCGCCCGACATCCAGGCCTGGGCCCAAAAGCACAAGGGCGAGGTCAAGGTCGTCGGCGTCAACACCGAGGACCTGACCGGGGACGGGCGCGACTTCGTCCACAAGTACGGCCTCACCTGGGAGATGCTGCGCGACGGAGACGGCAGCTTCAAGGACAAGTACGGGATCTTCGCCCTGCCGGAGTCCTTTCTGATCGACCCGCAGGGCAACCTGGCGCTGATCCAGCGCGGCGCCGTCGACAAGGCCTTCTTGAACAGCAACGTGACGCCGCTCATCGAGGGCGGCGCCCGGGGCGGGAACTCGTCGTGAGCCGCCGAGTGGCGCTCGCCTCCCGGCTCGCCCTTGCCGCGCTGGCCGCGCTGCTGGTGCTGGCCCCCGCCGCGGGCGCGGCGGCGCCGAAGAGCGACGCGACGCTGCCCGACATCGAGGACGAGGTCATGTGCCCGGTCTGCGGGACCCTGCTCGAGCTCGCCGAATCGCCCCAGGCAAATCGCGAGCGCGACTTCATCCGGGCTCGTATCGCCCGCGGCCTCGACAAGCAGCAGATCGAGGACGCGCTCGTGGCCGAGTACGGGCCCGAGGTGCTGGCGACGCCGTCGGACAGCGGCTTCGACCTCGCCGCCTGGATCGTGCCGGGCCTCGCCGTGCTCGTGGCCGGCGTGGCGCTGATCGTCGGCCTGCGTCGCTGGCGCCGGAGCGGTCGGGACGAGGGCGAGGCGGCCCCCGCCGCCGGGATCGATCCCGGCGACGAGGAACGCCTCGCGGCCGACCTGAGCCGCTACGAGCTGTAGCCGTAGGGAGCGGCGTGCCCGCGGCGGGAGGCCGGCGCTGCGGCTTCAGCGCCGTGGCTTGATCACGAGCCGCTGCGGCCGCGAGTGGGTCGGCGCGCGGTAGGGCCAGCCGGCCTGGCGCGTGACCTTGAGCCGGAAGGCGAACCGCGTCGGGCGCCGGTAGAAGCGCCCGAACCGATACGAGGCACGGACCCGACCCCGCCGGCTCGAGTGCAGGGCGTCGCCGACCGTGCGCCACCGCGATCGGTGCGGCTCACGCACCTGCAGCTCCACGACCTTGCCGGGAGCGGGCACCCGCGCGCCGGCGGTCCCGATCCGGCCGCGGAACCGGACGCGTCCGCCGGCCCGCACCCGCCTGCGGGAGAGCCGCATCCGCACCCGCCCGACAACCGCGAGCTTGCGGGGCCGGCTGCGCGAGGCGGCCAGCCGCCTCGTGCCGGCGAAGCGGACGCTCACGCGCCGCGAGGGGCCCTTGGCGAGCCTCGTCGAGAAGGAGCCGTCCGCGGAGCTCCGGACAGCATGCCGGCGCAGCAGCGGCCGTGAGCCGCGCTCGAAACGCTCGACGACCACCAGCGGCAGCCGCCCGGGGCCCTTGCCTCGCGCCGTGATCCGCCCCCGCAGCCGCGGGCGAGCGCCATATTCGACGCGATGGCCGAGCGCGAGCACCCGCGCGTGGATACGGGTCCGCTGCAGCAACGGCAGCTCGAGCACCATCGGCCGCCCGCCCCGACCGTGATCGACCACGCGCACGTTGCCGGCGCGATCGGCGGCGATGATCCGGAACGCGTAGCGCCCGGGAGGCACCGCCTCGCTGTCGATGCGCCCGGCGATACCGCCGGGCACGGGGTGCGTCGCCAGCCTCCGCCAGGGCCCGCCGGCGAGCGGCCGATAGGCGATCCCGGCGCGGGCCAGGCCGCTGTCGGCGTCGGCGACGTCGGCGGCGATCAGCTCCGGATCGGAGTCCGAGCGGGCGCGGAAGGCCGCCCCCGGGGCCGTGTTGTCGACGAGCACCCGCCGGCGTACGCAGGTCAGGTTGGGATCGGAGCCGTAGTCCCGAGCGCAGATCCGGACCGCGTTCGCACCGTCGTGCAAGGGCGGGGCCGCGGTGCTGACGGTGGTGCCGATGGAGCTCGAGCGCGGGCACGGCGACATCGAGGCGACGGCGCCACCGCCGGCCACAACCGAGCAGGTCAGCCGCTTCGAGAGGCCGAGGCGCCTGCCGTTCGCGGTCACCTCGATCCCGGCGAGGCCCGAGCCGATGTCGGTGGCGGCCGCCGCCAGCGTCGCGTTGCCGCGCAGCCAGCCGCCCCCGAACAGCGACCCGGAGGGTCGCAGGGTCGGCCGGGCACGGTCGCGGACCGTCAGGCGAACGTTGCGGACCGCGGCCCGGGCCTGGTCCGACTCGGGGCAGGGGCGAGCGTCCCCGCAGAGCAGGATCGCGGCGAAGCCGGCGCGACCGACCCCGTCGAGGTGCTGGGAGTAGCGGTTGAAGCCGCCGGGCTCGTCGCGGCCGGTGGCGATCCGGCCCGCCTGCTCGCCGCGGGCGTCGAGGAAGCTGAGCCGCGCCCGGTGGCCGCTGTCGGTCCGCAGCGACGCCTCGGCGCTCACGCCGACGATGCCGCTGCCCGCCGGCGCCATCCAGCGGATCAGCCCGTCCGCCCCCGCGGGCGCCGTGGCGATGTTGCCGATCCGGAGCGCGCCGCCCCGCTTCGAGCAGCCGCGCGTGAACTCGTAGTAGCTGCCGTTCGTGCGATCGAAGCGGGCGTCCGCGTATCCCGGCTGCGCGCGATCGCACTGCGCGACGACGTAGGTGCCCGCGGCCGCTCGCGCGGGCAGCGCCAGCGACGCGAGCGCCGCCGCCACGACCAGCAGCGGGCCCGGCCCGCGGCGGATCCTCGCGATCCGGCCGAGGGCCCCTGACATGGTTCCGATCCCCGTCATCGGGGACCTCCTCTCGGGTTGCTTCGCGGCAGCGGGACGCTGCCCTCGCCCCCCGCAACCCCGCGTCAGGAGCCGGCGCCCCCCTTGGGCTCCGCGCCGTCACCGCGCGGGTGGTCGGCGAGCAGAGCCGTCGCCGCCTCGATCAGCTCGAGCCCAACGCCCGAGCCGGGGTCGTGCGCGTCGATCCGACCCCCCGCACGTCCGACGCGCGCGAACGGCCGGGAGCGCAGCCTGCGGCGACGCAGGTACGCGCCCCCCTCCTCGGCGTAGGAGGTGACCTTGTCGAGCAGGAAGCGGTGCGGCTTCTCCATCAGGCGCCTTTCTCGTCCGCGAGTAGACGCAGCGCCGCGCGCAGATCTCCCAGCACGAGCCCTGCAAGCGCGAAACGGTCGGTGAGCGCGATCGCCATCCCGGCCGGGCTGCGCACCGCGAACGCCTCGCCCTGCTCGGTGCCGACGTGGATCCATCGCAGCTCGGCGCCGGCGTCCTCTCCGCCGGCCTCCGCGGCGCGCCACAGCCGGCTCGCGGAGGCGCTCCAGTTGCGGCCGTCGGTGGACGCCAGCTGCTTGCCCTCGCGATCGAGGACCGCGATCTCGCGCAGCTCGGGCGAGGCCTCGGCGAACCCGAGGACGAGGCTCTCCAGGGCCCGACCACGGTCGGCTCCGTGCGCGGGGGCGCTCATCGTGCGGCTCCGGCCTTCATCTCCGCCAAGATAAGGGCCGATGGATGTCGCCCGGATCTCGTGGCTGAGCGTGATCGTGGCCTGCGCGGTCGCCGTCGTGCTCCTGGCGCTCGACGGCTACACCGGGTACGCGATCACCGTCGCCGCCGTCGGCGCCGCTGCCGCCGTGAACCTGACCTGAGCCTCAGCCGTGCCGCAGGTGAGGTGCGCCGGTGTCCTCGGGCGGCTTCAGCGAGTCCTCCGGCTCGAGGTGGATGAGCACGTCCGAGTGCTCGAGCGTGGCCTCGATCGCATCCCGGAGCTGGTGCGCGGCCTCGTGCGCCTCTTCGAGGCTCGTCCCGTGCCGGAACTGGACGTGCAGGTCGACGTGGCGGCGCGACCCGGCCCGACGCCCGCGCAGCTTGTGGTAGCCGGCCATCTCCGCCGGCCGCGCGCTCGCGATCGCGGCCTCGATCCGGTCCATCTCCGCCGGCGGCAATGCCTGATCCATGAGCACGCTCGTCGAGCGGCGCAGCAGCCGCACGCCCGAGCCGACGATCGCGACGCCGACGACGAGCGCCGCGATCGGGTCGAAGGCGGGCTTGCCCGTGATCGCGACGAGCGCCAGGCCGACGAGCACCGCGAGCGAGGTCCAGGCATCGGCCCGCAGGTGCGCCGCGTCGCCTTCGAGCGCGGGCGAGTCGAAGATCCGGGCGCGGCGTGAGAGGAAGCCGGAGACGATGAGGTTGACGAGCGCCGACAGCGCGACGACCGCGATGCCGACCCCGACGTGATCGGGACCTGTGCCGGAGGCGAGCCTGCGGACCGCCTCGACGCCGATGATCGCGGCGCCGAGCAGGATCAGCATCGCCTCAGCGCCGGCGGCGACGTTCTCGGCCTTCTCGTGACCGTATGGATGGTCCGCGTCCGCCGGTTCCTCGGCCTTGCGGACGCTGAAGAGCGCGACGAACGAGGCGAGCAGGTCGACCGAGGAGTGCACGGCCTCGGTCAGGATCGCGATCGAGCCCGTGAACACCCCGGCCGCGACCTTGAGCAGGATCAGGGCCGCGTTCGAGGCGACCGATACGAGCGCCGCCCCCGACTTGCCGCGGCGCGAGCTCATCCCCCGGCCGTCCCCGTCACGTGGGCCGCGAGCTGCTCGCCCAGCGCCCGGGCCGCGCGACCCCGATGGCTGATCCGGTGCTTCTCCTCGGCACTGAGCTCGGCCATCGTCCGACCATCACCGTCCCCGAGCTCGACCGGTACGAAGGCCGGGTCGTAACCGAAGCCGCCGCTGCCGCGGGGGTCGGTGGCGAGCAGGCCTTCGCAGCGTCCCTCGGCGAGCAGCTCGGTGCCGTCGGCGCCGGCGTACGCCATCGCACAGACGTAGGCGACGCGACGGTCGTCCTCGAGTCCGACCCGCTCGAGCAGCAGATCGAGGTTCTCCTCGTCGGTCGCATGGGGCCCGGCAAAGCGGGCGCTGAAGATGCCCGGGGCTCCACCGAGCGCCTCGGCGACGATCCCGGAGTCGTCGGCGATCGAGTCCAGCCCGGTCGCATCGCGCGCCGCCCGCGCCTTGCCGAAGGCGTTCTCGGCAAAGGTCTCACCATCCTCCGGCGGCAGCACGACCTCCGCCGGCAGCGGGAGCAGCCTCCACGCGCCCAGGATCTCCTCGAGCTCGGCGAGCTTGTGGAGGTTGCGCGTGGCGACGACGAGCTGCCCGGCGCCGCTCATCTTCCGCAGGCGAGCTCCTGCGCTTCACGCAGGGCCCGAATCCCGCTCTCGGCCATGCTCAGCAACTCGTCCAGAGAGGCGCGGGAGAGCGGCGTGCGCTCGGCCGTCGCCTGGACCTCGACGAGACCGCCGTCGTCGGTCATGACGACGTTCGCGTCGACCTCCGCGGTCGAGTCCTCCGAGTAGTCGAGATCGCAGAGGGCGCGACCGTCGACGACGCCGACGCTGATCGCAGCGACCGAGCCGTTCAGCGGCAGCGCCTCGAGCTCTCCGGCATCGACCAGCTTCGCAAGCGCCAGCTCGAGGGCCACGTAGCCACCGGTGATCGCCGCGCAGCGGGTCCCGCCGTCGGCCTGCAGGACGTCGCAATCGACCCAGACGGCGCGCTCGCCAAGCGCCGCGAAATCGACGACGACGCGCAGCGAGCGCCCGATCAACCGCTGGATCTCGGTCGAGCGCCCGTCGGGACGACCCCGTTTGGAGTCGCGCTCCTTGCGCTCGCCGGTGGAGGCGGGCAGCATCGCGTACTCGGCCGTGACCCAACCCTTCCCTCCCCCCTTGAGCCAGCGCGGGACCTCGTCGGCGATCGACGCCGTGCAGATCACGCGCGTCTCCCCCACGGAGATCAGTGCCGAGCCGTCGGCGGTGCGCACGTAACCGGGCTCGATCGTCACCGGCCGGCCCGCGGCCGGCCCGCGGCCGTAGCTGCGCTCGGGCGCGCTCATCCGGCGTCCACCTCGGCGGCACCGCTTGGATCTCGACGATCGGCGTACATGGCGCGCAGTCTCGCACGGCCCGCGTCCGGCGGGCCGTGCGAGTCGCGCCCGTCCCATCACTTCGCGAATGCGACCTTCTGCACGGCCTCGACGATCTTCTTCGTGATCGCCTGCGCCAACTCCTTGCCCGGCAGGCTGTTGAGGCCACCGACGGCGGCGACCATCCCTCCCATCAGCACGGCCACGAGGAGGACGAGGCCGACATACTCGACCGTGCCCTGACCGCGCTCGGCGGCGACGGTCGCGACGAGCCTGCGGATACCGAGCTCGAGCCGCACCGCGACCCCTGTCATTGCGTTCATCTTCAGCCTCCATTCCGGCCCGCGGGCCAGCGTCGATTTGCACGCCGATGCTCCGAGCGACCGCCGCACCGAACAAGACGCGAAGGTGCCGCTCCGGGATCGGGGTCGTGACGAAAGCCGCTCGCCGCGGTGCCCCTGCGGCACTTGCCGGCCGTCCCGGGCGCGCCGTGAGGGCCTATCGCGGATCCCCGCGGGGGGAGCAACTAACCTGCGCCTCCCGATGGCGCGACGGAGACGAATATTCGGCCGCCGCAAGTCCTCGCGCGAGGCCCCCGTGCCCGCGACCGGCGAGGGCGAGGCGAGCGCAGAGGACGACGACCCCAAGACGGCGGTCTTCGACGGCGCGCGCGAGCTGGAGGACAACGGCGAGGAGCGGCCCGCCTCGGGCGCGGCTGCCGCGATCGCCGAGCAGAGCTCCGAGGGCACGGCGAACGAGGACGAGGGCACCGAACGCGAGACACCCCCGGCGCCGGACGCCGAGAGCTGGGCGCCCCCGAGCGAGGCGACGCCTGAGCCGCCTCCCTCCGACTCGGAGACCGCCGAGTGGGCCAGCCTGGCGCAACGGTCCACGGAGCGGCCGCCGTTCCCGCGCGGGCCGGAGCCTGAGCAGGCTGCCTCCGCCCCGCGCGAGGAGGCCGGCCCGGCAGGCGACGATTCATCGGAGCGGGGATCCGGCCGGTCCGAGCGCAGCTCCGACGCTACGAAGGGCGAGACCGAGAAGCCCCCGCTGCGGCCGACCCGCCGCGGCGACACCGGCGAGCGGATCCGGATCGCGGCCGATCAGGCTGCGCAGGCTGCCGAGATGCGGGCGATGGACGAGATCCTGGCCCTCGAGGAAGACCTCGAACGGGCGCGGGGCTCGGCCTCGAGCGCGATCGACGAGATGCGGACCAAGCTCGAGCAGGCCGAGCGGGACGCGGCGGAGGCCAACGAACGTGCCGCGCGCCTGCAGAAGGAGCGGGACGAGGTCGAGGCGCGCGCCAAGGAAGCAGCCACGAACTGGCTCAAGCGGCAGGTGGAGTCACTCAAGCGCGAGGCGCGGGAGCGCGTGCGCGTCGAGGTCGATCGGGCTCGGACCGAGACCGAGGCCCGGCTGCGCGCCGAGGCCGAGGAGCGGCTGCGCGAGCTCTCCAGGCGCCAGGAGCAGGAGCTCGCAACCCGCGTCGCCGAGGGCGCGCGCAAGGCGGAAGCCGAGGCCGAGGCCGGCGGCGCCGAGACGCTCGCCGCCGAGCGTCGCGAGCGCGAGGCCGCGTCGGCCGCGCTCCGCGAGGCGCTGGGACGACTCGAGGACGCGGAAGCGCGCGCGACGGCCGCTGAGCAGGCGCTCACCGAGTCCGACCGGGGTGCGCGAGCGGACGTCCAGAAGCTGATCGAAACCGAGACCGAGGGCCTGCGCCGCCAGCTCGAGCTCGCCCGCTCCGAGGCGCGCGAGGCGACCGAAGCCGCGGCGAACCGTGCCCGAGCCGAGGCCACCGAGCAGGCCGAGTCGCGCACGGCAGCCGCCGTCGAGGCCGCCCGGGCCGAAACGCGCGCCGAGCTCGAGGCCGAGCTGGAGCGCTCCTCCGAGGCGCGCGAGCGGGAGCTGACCGAACGGGCGCGCTCGCAGGCCGAAGCGGAGGCAAACGAGCGGGTCGATCGCCTCCGAGCCGAGGCCGAGGAGCGGATCCGGGCCGAGGTCGCGGTCGCACGCCAGGCCGCCGAGGACCGCTTTGCGGAGAAGCTCGGCCAGCGTGAGCAGGAACTCGAGCGCGAGCGCGAGGAGAAGGTCCGCCTGATCGAGGACTCCGACCGCCGCCTGACGCTGATCGAGGAGCGCGCGGTTGAGGCGGCCGAGCGGGTCAACGCCGCCGAGCGCCGTCTCGCCGAAGAGGCCAAGCGCCTGCGCGAGGAGGCCGATCGCCACATCGCCGAGGCGACCGAGCAGGCCCGCGAGCAGGCCAAGGCCGAAGCAGCCGCCGGCATTGCGGAGCGCGAGCGCGAGCTCGAGGAGGCCAAGGGCACGGCCGAGCAGGCGGAGCGCGAGGCCGAGGCCCGGATCGAGGAAGCCGAGCAGCGTTCACGAGCCGAGATCGAAGCCGCCACCGCGGACGTGGAGGAGCGGATCGCCGCCGCGCGCGAGGCGGCCGCCTCCGAGGCGGAGCAGAGGGCGCGGGACGAGGCGCAGCGCGAGACCACGCAGACACTGGAGCGCGAGCGCGCCGAGGCGGAGAGCGCCGCCGCCGCGCGCGAGCGAGCCGCCGCCGCCGCGGCGCGGGAGGAGGCGGCGGAGGAGCTGCGCAAGCTGCGAGCGGAAGCCGAGGCCGAGCGCAGCGCCCGGGCGAGCGCCGTCGCCGAGGCGGAGCGCCGCGCGCAGGCGGCCGAGAGCCGGGCGCGCGAGGCGGAGCAGAACGCCGCGCGCGCCGTCAACGACGCGCGCACCGCGGCGGCCGACTGGCTGCGCGGACAGACGAAGGCACTTCGCCGTGAGGGCGAGAGCGCCAGCCGCGCCGAGGTCGAAGCGGCCGCCGCGAAGGCGCGCGAGGAGGCTGCCGCGGAGTTCGACAAGCGCCTTCAGGCGGAGCTCGAGAAGGCGCGGGCCGAGGCCTCCGCCGGGGTCGGCCGCGAGAGCCAGGAGCAACTCGCGGCCGAGCGCGAGCGGGCCGCCCAGGCCCTGGCCGAGACCGAGCGCGGCTTTGCCGACGAGCGAAACCGGCTCGAAACCGAGCTGGCGACCGCACGGCGCCGGCTCGAGGAGATGGAGATCCAGCTCGCCGATGCTCGCGAGAGCGCGGAGCGGGCGCGTGAGGAGGCCCGGCAGAGCGGCGAGCTGAGCCGCGCCGAGCGCTTCCGCGCCGCTGCCGAGCGGATCGGAGGGGTCGCCGGGGACGCCGACGCGGCGGCCGAGCGCGCCGCGGGCCGGTCGGTGACGGGAGCGGGGACCGGCGAGGATGAGGGCGCCGCGGGGGCCGAGGAGGCAGCCGCCGAAGAGGCGCCGCCCGCCGAGCCGGGCGACGAACCCGCCGAGCCCGCGGCCGCGACCCACGCCGAGCCCGAAGCCGCATCACCGGGCGTCGAAGGCGCCGAGGAAGAAGCCGGCGCTCCGGACGCAGCCGAGGCGAGCGCCGAGCCCGCCGCTTCGTCCGAGAAGCCGGCCGAGAAGGACATTGCCGCCGGACGCCGCTCGGAGGCGATCAGCGGCGTCTGGGCCGTGCCGGCCGACGCCGAAGCCGACGAGGAAGCCGAAACCGACGAGCAGGAGGCGGTGACCAACGCGGAGCCGGCGCCCGAGTCCGAGGTATCCGCCGCCGAGGACGCCGAGGACGAGGACGTCGAGCGCGGCGAGGCCGCCGCTCCGCAGGAGCCGATCAGCCTCGGGAGCGCGAGCTTCGAGGACCTGCGGCGGATCGGGATGTCGGTGACCCAGGCCAAGCGCGTGCTCCGCTATCGCGACGAGCGCGGTCTCACCTCCGTGGGTGAGCTCGAGGATGTGCCGGGCTTCCCTCGCTCATTCCTCGACCGGCTCGACGAGCTGATGACCGACTAGCGCGCTCAGCCGGCGAGCGCCGCCGGCCACAGCGGCTCGAGGCGACGCCGGGTCTCCGCGATGCGGGCGGGGTCGGCGCGCGGCGCCTCCTCCTCGCTGTCGAGCGCGCGCACGGTCTCGACCACCGAGCGCGACAGCGCCCCAAGCTCATAGCCGCCCTCCAGGCAGAACAGGAGCGGCGCGTCGAGCTCGCTGCTGAGCTCGCGCACCGCCGCCGCGAGCGCCCGGTAGTCGCCGTCGAGCAGGCGGCAATCGGCGAGCGGATCCTCGGCGTGGGCGTCGTAGCCGGTCGACACCGCGATCAGGTCCGGGCGCCACTCGCGCGCGACCGGCGCGACGACGTGCTGGACGAGGGCGAGGAAGAGCTCGCCGTCGGCGCCGGCGCCGACCGGGAGGTTGAGCGTGTAGCCGCGCCCGGCTCCGGCGCCGATCTCGGACGCCTGCCCGGTGCCCGGATAGAGCGGATCCTGGTGGATGCTCACGTAGAGCACGTCGTCGCGGGCGGCGAAGATCTCCTGCGTGCCGTTGCCATGGTGGACGTCCCAGTCGAGGATCAGGACGCGCTCCGCCCCGCCCTCGGCGATCGCCGAGGCGGCTCCTACCGCGATCGAGTTGAAGAGGCAGAAGCCCATCGCCCGCGCCGACTCGGCGTGATGGCCGGGCGGCCGCATCGCGGCGAATACGAAGTCGGTCTCGCCCGCGAGCAGGCGGGCGGCACCCTCGACGGCGGCGCCGGAGGCCCGCAGCGCCGCTTCCCACGAGGCCGCGACCGCGACCGTGTCCATGTCGATCAGCCCGCCCCCGGCGGCGCAGAAGCGCTCGATCGCGCTCACATGCTCGGGCCTGTGCACGAGCTCCAGCTGCGCCCGCGTCGCGGGCTCGGGCTGCGCCCGTTCGAGACCGGGCCAGCCGGCCTCGTCGAGTGCCGCCTCGATTGCGACGAGGCGGGCGGCGCGCTCCGGATGGGACCCCGTGTCGTGGCGGGCCGACGAAGGATGGTGGAAGTAGATGCCCACGGACTGCGGATACGGTATCCGGCCCTTGGATTCCACTGACGCTCCAAGCCCGCCGCAGGCGACATCCCCCGGGCCGCCCGCCCGCTTCGACGTCGTCGTGGTCGGCGGCGGTGCCGCCGGTCTGCACGCAGCGCTCGAGGCGGCGGCCGAGGGCGCCTCGGTGGCGCTCGTCTCGCGCAAACCGCTGGCCGAGAGCTCGAGCTTCTGGGCGCAGGGCGGGCTCGCTGCCGCCATCGCCGTCGACGACTCGCCCGCACGGCACGCCGAGGACACGATCATCGCGGGACGCGGGCTGTGCCTCGAGGAGGCGGTGCACGTGCTCGTCGAGGAGGCTCCCGCCCAGGTCGACAAGCTGATCGGCTACGGGGTCGAGTTCGACCGCGAGCCCGATGGGACGCCGGCGCTGGGGCTCGAGGGCGGTCACTCCGCCCGCCGCATCGTCCACGCCGGAGGCGCCGCCACCGGCAAGGCGATCACGCGCTGCCTCGCGCAACGCGCAGCCGAGCAGCCGCGGATCGCGCTGCTCGAGAGCTGTTCGGCGACCTCGCTGCTGCACGGACCCGACGGCTGCCACGGGGTCGCTACGGATCGCGGGCCGATCCTCGCCGGGGCGACGGTGATCGCGACCGGCGGCGGCGCCGCGCTGTGGAGCCGGACGACCAACCCGTGGGGGGCGGTCGCGGCGGGCTGCGCGATTTCCGCTTCGATCGGGGCCGAGCTCGCCGGGCTCGAGCTCTGCCAGTTCCATCCGACGGCGCTGGCAGCGCCGGGCACCCCCTACGACGGGCGCCTCATCACCGAGGCGGTGCGGGGCGAGGGCGCGGTCCTGCTCGACGCCTCCGGGCGCCGCTTCACCGACGAGCTCGCCCCGCGCGATCAGGTCACGGCCGCGATCCTCGACCGCATCGACGCCGACGGGCTCGGTCACGTGGCGCTCGACCTGCGCGATGTCCCGCTCGAGCGGTTCCCCGGAATCGTGAGCATGCTCGGCGAGGCCGGCTACGAGCCGGCCCGCGAGCCCGGTGCCCGTCTCCCCCGCCGCCCACTACCTGATCGGCGGCATACGCACCGACCTGCACGGGGCGACGGCGGTACCCGGCCTGCTCGCCGTCGGCGAATGCGCCTACACCGGTCTGCACGGCGCGAACCGCCTCGCCTCGAACTCGCTCAGCGAATGCTTCGTCTTCGGCTCCCGGGCGGCCCGGGTCGCGGTCGCGCAACCGCTTGCCGACCCCTCGACGCCGCCCCGGCCGGCGCCGACGTTCGTGCCCCCCACCGTCGAGACGCGACGGCGCCTGTGGGAGCTCGCGGGGCCGCGCCGGTGCGGTGCCGAGCTCGAGCGGCTGCTCGACGATCCCTATGGGCCCGCACGGTGGATCGGAGCCTCGGCGCTGGCGCGCGAGGAGTCCCGAGGCGTGCACCGGCGCACGGACTTCCCTTCCCGGCGCGCCGGCCTCGACGGCCACCACGTCGTGGTCGATGCCGCGGGCGAGGTCGTGGTCGAGGACTGGGCCGCGGGCCGCGACTGAGGCCGCCCCCGGCCGCCGGAGCGGCCGCCAAGTCCGCGTCCTGACCTTCGCCGCTCCGGTTAATCGGAACTTAACGTGACGCCATTGGGGCTAAACACCCCATGGAGAAACTGGTTCCCGGGCCGTCTTTCCCGGCCCCACATACGCGCAAACGAGGTATTGGGGAACCACACCGTGTATCAGTTCAGCCGCTCGATCTACAGAGAGCTCTCGCCACTCGTCATCGACGATCCGGAGGGGGAGAACAGGCAGCGCCTGCTCGACTGCTGCGAAGCGACGATGCAGCGCCTGCTCAACGATCGGCGCTACTTCGCAAAGCCCACAAAGTCGCTGTTCAACGACATCCGCTCGTGCTTTCCGATCCGGGAGCAGCTCCGGGTTTTCATGGCCGTCGACCGCAACGTGCGGCTCGCGATCCACTATCTGGAGGTCACGCCTCCGGATCAGCTGATCGTGCAGGGCACGCGCGAGTGTCGCGCCCACACCCGTAAAGGGACTCCCTGCCAGCGGGAGCCGCTGCCCGGGCGCGACTACTGCCCCTCCCACAAGCATCTCGAGGAGACCCTCGATATGCCCACCGAGGCGCTGCAGCCCGCCTGATCATCCGGGGGCCCGAGCCGGGCGCGACCGCGCCCGGCTTCCCCACGCCTGCCGCGTGCGGTGTAATCGCCGCATGCGGCTTGGCGTCGACGTCGGCGGGACCTTCACGGACGCGGTCCTGATCTCCGGGTCCGGGGCATGGACGGCCAAGGCGCCGTCGACCCCTTCCGATCAGTCGGAGGGCGTGATCGCCGCGATCGAGCGCGTGCTCGACCGGGCGGGCGCCGACCCCGGCGAGGTCGAGTCCCTCTCCCACGGGATGACGATCGGCACGAACGCTCTGCTCGAGCGCCGCGGCGCCGCGACCGCCCTGATCGCGACCGAGGGGTTCACCGACCTGCTCGAGATCGCCCGTCAGGACCGCGTCCACCTGTACAGGCTGTGCGCCGACCGGCCGCCGCCGCTGGCGCCGCCCGAGCTGCGGATCGGCGTCCGCGAGCGCATCGGGCCGGAAGCGGTCGTCGCCGAGCTCACCGAGGCGGAGTGCGAGCGCGTCGTCGGGCGCCTGCGCGAGCTCGACTGCGAGAGCGTGGCCATCTGCCTGCTGTTCAGCTACGCCGATCCGCGCCACGAGCGCCGGCTCGCCGAGGCGATAAGGGGGGCGCTGCCGGAGTTGCACGTGAGCGTCTCCTCCGAGGTCCTGCCCCGCTTCCGGGAGTACGAGCGCTGCTCGACCACCGTCATCGACGCCTATCTGGCCCCGCTGTTGGCTCGCTACCTGCGGCGGCTCGGGAGCCGCTGCGAAGCGCTCGGCCTGCCCCGGCCGTCGGTGATGCAGTCCTCGGGTGGCATTGCCGAGCTCGATGAGGCAACCCGCGGCGGCGCCTGGAGCGTCCTCTCCGGGCCGGCCGGGGGTGCCGTCGGGGCCGGGGTCGCCTCGCGCGGCGGCGGGCGCCGAGCGGGCCGTCGGCTTCGACATGGGCGGCACTTCCTGCGACGTCTGCGCGATCGCGGACGGCGCGGTCGGGCGCGGCGCCGGGCAAGAGATCGCCGGCCGGCCCCTGCATCTGCCGATGATCGACGTGCACACGGTCGGCGCCGGCGGTGGATCGATCGGCTGGCGCGACGCCGGCGGCGCCCTGCGCGTCGGCCCGCGCTCGGCCGGTGCCGAGCCCGGGCCGGCCTGCTACGGGAAGGGCGGCACCGAGCCGGCGGTGACCGACGCCAACCTCGCGCTCGGATACCTCGCCGACGGCGCCGAGCTCGCCGGCGTCAGCCTCGACGGGGACGCGGCGCGGCGTGCCCTGGAGCGGCTCGGCGAGCAGCTCGGACTCGGCCCCGTCGAGACGGCGGCCGGGATCGTCCGCATCGCCAATCGCGAGATGGTCGGCGCCCTGCGCGTGGTCACCGTCGAGCGCGGACTCGACCCGCGCCGCCACGCGCTGCTCTCGTTCGGCGGCGCCGGCGGTCTGCACGCCGCTGCGATCGCCGCAGAGCTCGGGATCGGACGGGTGCTCTGCCCGCTTGCCGCCGGTGTCCTGTCCGCCTTCGGGCTGACGGCGGGAGAGCGCCGGCGCGATCTCGCCGCAACCCTGATGCTGGACGAGAGTGCGCTCGCCGATGGACGCGCCGCAGCGGCTGTCGCGGAGCTCGCCGAGCGCGTCTCCGCCGAGCTGGCCGCCCCCACGGCCGGTCCCGTGGAAGCCGTCTATGAAGTCCGCTACGAGGGTCAGGCGTTCGAGCTCGACGTCCCCGCCGGGCCCGGGGACGAGGAGGCCGGTCCGTGGGTGCGCGAGCGCTTCGAGGCGGCGCACGAGCGCCGCTACGGCTACCGCGACCCCGACGCGGCCGTCGAGCTCGTCGGGGTCCGCGTCGCCGCCCGGGGCGAGCGCCCCCGGGTCGAGCCGCCGACGGCATCGGGGGCCGCGCCCCACCGGACGGCGCGGAAGGCCTGGTTCCCCGATCGTGGCTTCATGGAGACGACGGTGCTCGGCGGCCCGCCCGCCGCCGGCGAGGAGCTGCCGGGCCCGGCCGTGATCGAGCTTCGCGAGACGACGCTGCTCGTGCCGCCCGGAGCGAGCGCGCGGGCGGGCTCGGGCTCGATCGAGATCGCGCTGGCGGGCGAGGACGCCGACGGCGGGGCGACGACATGAGCGTCGACCCGGTCACGCTCCAGGTGCTCGCCGGGGGGCTCGCCTCGATCTGCGAGGAGATGGGCGCCGTCCTGATCCGCAGCGCGCATTCGGCCAACATCAAGGAGCGCCAGGACTGCTCGACGGCGCTCTTCGACACCGACGGCGAGCTCGTGATGCAGGCCGAGCACATCCCGGTCCACCTCGGGTCGATGCCGGCGGCGGTCGAGGCGGTGCTCGACGAGCGCCACCAGCCGGGCCGCATGTGGATCCTCAACGACCCCTTCGCCGGCGGTACGCACCTGCCCGACATCACGCTGATCGCCCCCGTCTTCTCGGGCGGCGAGCTGATCGGCTTCGCGGCCTCGCGCGCTCACCACGCCGACGTCGGCGGGCCGACGCCGGGCGGGATGCCGGCGGGATCCACGCGGCTGGAGCAGGAGGGCGTCGTGATCCCGCCGACGGCGGTCGGAGAGGGCACGCTCGAGCAGCTGGCCGCACGGATGCGCAATCCGCCCCAACGCCTCGCCGACCTACGCGCGCAGCGCGCAGCCAACGCGCTCGGCTGCGAGCGGCTCGCCGCAATGGCCGCCGACCTCGGCACCGCCGCGTTGCGCGAGGGCACCGATGCCGTGCTCGGCTATGCGGAGCGCCGGACCCGGGATGCGCTGAGCCGCCTCGAGGACGGCAGCGCCGAGGCCGTCGAGCGGCTCGAGCCCCGCTCGGGCGAGATCGAGCTCCGCGTCACGGCGACGGTCTCCGGCTCCGAGCTCGTGCTCGACTTCGGCGGCTCGAGCCCCCAGGTGGATGGCAACCTCAACTGCCCGCTCCCGGTGACCCGCTCGGCGGCGCTGTTCGCCGTCCGGGCGCTGCTCGACCCGGACGCGCCCGCGTGCGCCGGCGGCCACCGGCCGGTCCGGATCAGGACCGAGCCCGGGAGCGTTCTGGACGCCGCCGCCGGGGCGGCCGTCGCCGCGGGCAACGTGGAGACCTCGAGCCGCGTCGCCGATCTCGTGATCGACGCGCTCGCCCACTTCACCGCCGCCCCGGCCCAGGGACAGGGAACGATGAACAACCTGACTCTCGCCGGCGAGGGATTCACCTACTACGAGACGATCGGGGGCGGACAGGGAGCCTGCCCCGACGCCGATGGACCGAGCGCCGTCCACGTCGCGATGTCGAACACGCTGAACACCCCGGTCGAGGCCCTCGAGACGGAGCTGCCGCTGCGCGTGCGAGAGCTCTCGCTGCGCCGGGGGAGCGGCGGGGCCGGCCGCCGCCGGGGCGGCGAAGGCGTCGTCCGCGAGATCGAGGCGCTGGCGCCGATGACCTTCACGCTGCTGACCGAACGTCGGCGGATCGCGCCGCGGGGGCGCGACGGCGGCGGCGACGGGGCGGCGGGCCGAAACATGCTCAACGGGGCCGGGCTGGCGCCCAAGGACGAGGGCGAGTTGAGGCCCGGCGGACGTGCTCCGGATCGAGACCCCGGGCGGGGGTGGGCTGGGGTCGAAGGGTGGTGAAGAGGGCTGAAGCGGCGCGTGTGAGCGGATTCCATGGATCGGTGCAAGATGCATGTGATTGCCGCAACGAACTTGAAACTCCGTTTAGCTTCTCTACACTCGCTCTCCTGCTCGGGCCCAAGGAGCGCCCACCGGGCAACAGTCCGGGAAAGTCTCCCCGTCCCGAACCTCGACCACGGAACAGACTCTCTCAATGCCTATCGCTTTCAAGGAATGGTCCGTCACTGTGCGTGCGCTCGCCGAGGGCGAGCAGCTGCTGACGCTGCGCAAGGGCGGGATCCGCGAGGAGAACAAGCACTTCGAGCTCGAGCACGAGCAGTTCTTCCTCTACCCCACCTTCGACCACCAGCGCAACGACCTCGTGCGCGAGTCCCACCATCCCGAGCTGCGTCGGGCGCTCGAGGAGGGTGTGTGGCCCGACGAGGAACCGCCGCCGCGGGCGTTGCTGCAGGACGGCGGCATCCCGCAGCCCGATCGGGTTCGGATCCGCGCCTGGGCCGAGGTCGCCGACCACTTCGAGATCGGCGATCCCCGCCTGGTCGACGCGCTGTCCCCGTTCCACATCTGGACCCAGGACTATGCGCGCAAGCGCCTCGCCTGGAAGCGGACGCACCCGCTGCACGTGCTGCTGCTCAAGGTGCACCGGATTCCGCGACCGGTGACGGTCCGCGTCCGGGATGAGCACCACGGCTGCCACAGCTGGGTCGAGATCGACCGTGACCTTCCCTTCGAGGGCGTCCCGGTGATGGCCGACGAGGAATTCACCCGCGCGGCCGAGCGGATCCGCGAGATCTGCGCGGCCGGCGAGCCCGTCCTGGCCTGAGAGCGCGGCGCACCTGCCGAGGCTCCGCGCGAGACGATCTCGCGGATGCCCGAGAGCGGCCGGCCCATCGAGCGGCTCTCGCAGGACCTGCGCGGCCCGTCCTGCCGATGGTGGATACTCAATCGCGATGACCGGTCTCGGAGTCGACTCGATTCGCGCTGCCGTAGAGCGCTACGGCAGCGCCGAGGTGAGCGAGGACAGGCTCGCGGCCCTCGCGGGCGCGCATGACCTCGGCGCTGCAGGCTGGGCCGAGATCGAGACCTGGCTCGAGCAGCAAGGTCTGATCGTGATCTCGCGGCGCGGGGCGTCTGGGGGCGGCATCGCCCAGGCCTCGATCATGGCCCGCTGAGCGGGTCACCTGCGCCTGAGAGCGGGCACAACCGGCGCAAACGGCGCCGCGGACACGTACGCTCGCCCCCGGCAACGAGGCAGAGGGGGCAAGAGCCGTGCAGATCCGCCGACACAAGCAGCTGATCCGGGGCGCCGCGCTCGCGGCGCTCGCAGGCGCGTTCGCGTTCGCCGCGGCACCCGCGCAGGCGGCGCCGCCGAAGCCGGGCGCCTACCAGGCGAACGACTACGCGCACGGCAAGATCTTCAACATCGTCCCGCCGGGGCAGAACGGCTTCGAGAGCCTCTCCGACGTCGCCGCTTTCGAGGCAACCGGAGTCCGGCCGCCGCATCAGAACGACCAGACCGACATGTACGCGAACCTGGTCTACAAGGCCCCGCACCTGAAGCCGAACGAGATCCTCGACTACTACAAGGACGCTTCCTTCGGCGTCGCGCCGGGTGATGTCACGGGCACGACCAACCCGGAGTGCTCCGTGATCATCGCGCCGTCCCCGAACTCGCCGGTGTGCGGCGACGTGACGATCGAGCGCGACCGCTTCGGGGTCCCCCACATCTACGGCAGCAACCGGGCGGCGCTCATGTTCGGGATCGGCTACACCACCGGTCACGACCGGCTCTTCCTCGCCGACGTGCTCCGCCACGGCGGCCGTGGCGAGCTCGCCTCCTTCGTCGGCGGCGCCAACCTCGGCCAGGACGAGGACACCTTCCGCTCGGCGCCGTACCGCAACGACGGGGAGCTGACCCAGCAGATCGAGCAGGCCGACGACCTCTACGGCAAGCAGGGCAAGCAGCTGCAGGAGGACGTCCAGAACTACGTCGACGGCATGAACCAGTGGATCGCCGAGACCCGTTTCGATCCCGCCGGCAAGCTCGACGCGCTGTATGCAGCCACCGGCCACGCGACCGGGCCCACGCCCTGGAAGCCCGCCGACGTCATCGCCGCCGGCGCGCTCGTCGCCGGCATCTTCGGCAAGGGCGGCGGCGGCGAGGTCAACTCGACCGTGGCCCTGCAGAGCGCCCAGCAGGAGCTGGGCCGGCGCAAGGGCAAGCAGGTGTGGCTCGACTTCCAATCGGGCGACGACCGCGAGGCCCCCCGCACGGTCCACCACAAGACCTTCCCCTACCGGGCCGGCAAGGGCATGCGCGGCGCGGCGCTCCCCGATCCCGGCACGGTCGAGCACGTGCCGACGATCAAACCCGGCAGCGAGACCTCGTCCGCCCAGGCCCAGCGGGCAGCCGCTTCCCCCGACCAGACGGGCGAGCTCGGCAACGTGCTCGGGCCGCTGAGCGAGCTGCACGGGCACGAGTCGAACGCGCTGCTCGTCTCCGCACGGGAGTCCGCCGGACACCACCCCGTCGCCGTGATCGGCCCCCAGACCGGCTACTTCGCGCCGCAGCTGCTGATGGAGGAGGACATCCACGCGCCGGCGACCAAGAAATACGGGCCCGCGATCGACGCCCGGGGGGTCTCCTTCACCGGTACGAACCTGTACGTGCAGCTCGGCCGCGGCCAGGACTACGCGTTCTCGGCCACCTCCTCAGGCCAGGACATCACCGACGCCTTCGCGGTCAAGCTCTGCGATCCCGGCGGCGGCAAGCCGACGCTGAATTCGGACGGATACGAGTGGCATGGGAAGTGCCTGCCGATCACGGAGATCGACCACAAGGAGTCATGGCAGCCGAACCTGGCCGACTCGACGCCGGCGGGCTCGGCGACCCTGCAGGCGTTCCGCACGAACGCCGGCCTGATCACCGACCGGGCGCTGATCGGTGGCGAGCCGTACGCCTACACGAGCCTGCGCGCCACCTACAAGCGCGAGGTCGACTCGGCGCGCTCCTTCGCGGACTGGAACAGCCCCGACGTCGTCCACAACTACCGCAGCTGGCGACGCTCGGCGTACAAGGACGACCTCACCTTCAACTGGTTCTACGTCGACGACAAGCACATCGGCTACTTCAACTCGGGCGCGAACCCGAAGCGGGCGCCGCACACGCCGACGCACTTCCCCGTGCTCGCACGAAAGAAGTTCATGTGGCGCGACTACAAGCCGGCGCTGAACACCTTCAAGCGGCAATCGATCCGCCGCCACGCCCAGGTCCGCGACCAGCGCTACCTGACCTCCTGGAACAACAAGCAGGCGAAGGGCTACAACTGCGACTCGGTCCGCTGCTACACGCCGGTCTTCCGCAGCGACGCCCTCGACGCCCGGATCAAGCCGAAGATCAAGGGCAAGCGGAAGATGAGCCTGACCGAGTTGATCAACGCGATGGAGGACGCCGGCACCGTCGACATCCGCGGCGCCACGCTCGTGCCGTGGGCGCTACGCGTGATCGAGTCCGGCAAGCACAAGCCGAAGGGCAAGCTCGCCGCCGCCGTACGGACGATGCGCAGCTGGGTCCACAAGGGCTCGCACCGCCGCGACTACGACAACAGCGGCGCCTACGACCAATCGAAGGCGGTCAAGGACATGGACGCGTGGTACCCGCTGTGGGTCGAGGGCGAGTTCAAGCCCGCGCTCGGTGATCTCTACGACACCTTCATCGGCGGCATCCACGACGCCCCGGGACCGATCGGCTCCGCCTTCGACACCAACTTCTACGGCTACGTGAACAAGGACCTGCGCTCGGCGCTCGGGGCCAAGGTCAAGGACCCCTACTCGCGCGTCTACTGCGGCGACGGGAAGCTCGGCCAGTGCCGAAAGATGCTGCGCAAGACGCTGCTCGAGGCGGCGGACACGAGCTTCGGTGACGTCTACGGCGACAACGGGTGCACGCTCAACAACGGCACCGTCGCGAGCCCGCAGATGTGCCACGACGCGGTCAACCCGACGGATATCACCGCCGCCCCCGTGGGCCAGTTCGCCTGGATCAACCGACCGACCTTCCAGCAGGCGCTGCAGTTCCGGGACGGACGCTGAGCCGCGCCCGTCGGCCTACTCGCAGAAGGGGCGTGAGCCGAGCTTGGGGTCGCGCCCGCGGATGCCGGAGCAGGCGCTCAGCGCGCTGAGCCGATCGACGTCGGCCGGAGCCGGTGCCGAGCTCGCGGTCACGTTGCTGAGCTGCCACGGGTCGGCGCTGAGGTCGTAGTCCTCGTAGTAGCCGGCGGGGCGGCAACGGGTCCCGCCCGGCTCGGGCAGCTCGAGGTGGCCGGTGAAGCTCTGGGCCGGCGTCCTGAAGCCCTGCCACAGGCAGCTGCGCCTGTAGGCGTTCGCGTTGATCCAGAACGAGGTCATGATCGCGCGACGCGAGGCCCAGCCGGGATCGTGCCCGCGCAGCAGCGGCAGGAGGCTGCGGCCGTCCATGCGGCGGCAGGCGTCGTCGCTCGTGCACGGCCGCGAGTGGGAGAGGCCGAGGATCGTCGGCGCGAGATCGATGTTGGCCACGGGCGCGTCGCTCGAGGCACCGCGGCGGAGCCGGCGCGGGAAGTCGCGGGGCGGCCGGATCACGAACGGCACCCGGAGGTCCTCCTCGTAGGGAAGCCCCTTCGTCAGCGGCATCCTGTGCTCGGCGTAGGAGTAGCCGTTGTCGGAGAGGAAGATGATCATCGTGTTGCCGAGCTCGTGCGCGTGGCGCAGCGCGGCGACGAGCTTCCCGACGCCGCGGTCGACCGCCCGCAGCGACTCCAGCGCGCAGCTGTAATGAACGTCGATCTGCGGGTTGTCGGTCACGCTCGGTGGGTTGCGGCGGATGAACTCCGGCTTGTCGGAAACGTCGGCCTCCGTCGTCGCCGGCGTCCGCGGGGCACGGGCGTGCAGGTAGCGGTCGGCGTCCCGCTTCGCCGGAACGGGACTGCCCTCGCAACGCGTGCCGGCGCCGCCGATCCCCTCGTGCGGGGCGAGCTGCTCCACCTGCAGGAAGAACGGGCGCCGGCGCGGCGCGTAGTGGCGAACGAGACGGGCGGCGTGGTCGTTGACGACGTTCGTCAGGTACTTGTGCGAGAGCCGATAGCGGCCGTCGAAGGAGAAACCCGGCGCGGCGTAGTTGTAGGAGGTGAGCGTCTGCCAGCGGTCCCAGCCGGGGGCGGGCTCGTAGCCGTTGGCGATGCCGTAGCCGTTCATGAACTTGCCGACGTGGAGCGTCCTGTAGCCCGCGGCCTGCAGCCAGCTCGGAAGCGTGTCGGCCGGGCGCTGAAGCTCCGGGTAACCGGGGCGATCGGCCGTGAGCCCATTGTTGTGCGCGTACTGGCCGGTCAGGATCGAGGCCCGCGAGGGGCCGCACACAGGCGAGGTGACGATCCCCTGCGAGAAGGTGGTGCCGCGATCGACGAGCTTGCTGGAAGGTCTGCGGCATCACGCGCTCGCGCAGCTGCGAGAGCGACTGATCGTCGGTGACGATCATGATCACGTTCGGCGGCCGCCGCGCCTTGTGCCCGCGATCGTGCTTGCGCGCCACCGCGTCGGCCGGGACGGCCAGCGCGAGCGCGATGATCGCGAGCAGCAGCGCCCACGACGCTCGGCTTACTCCCACCATTGGGTCGATTGTAGGAGGCCGGACGCGATGCCCCGGGGACGGCGGCCGTCCCGTCCCGGAATAGTCTGGATCGGCCATGCCGTGGACAGAGACCGAGTCGCTGAGCTTCATCGCGCGTCACGAGGAGGGCGACGAGGAGTGCGCCGAGCGGACCCTGGACGAGCTCGAGGAGCTGCGGCTGCGGCTCGAGGAGCGGCTCGACGACGCTCCGGGCGACATCACGGTCGTCATCCACCCGAGCTCGGGCTGGCTGTCCGCCGCGCACCCGTTCCTGCCGGCGGCGCGACTGGCGGCGGCGCCCGCGGTTCGCCGCTACCTCGCCGGCTGGGCGATGAACGGCGAAGTCCACGTGCTCAACGACAGGACGCTCGAGCGGCGTGCCGGGCGGCGAGGACTCGCTGCGGGCGCTGCGCGGCACCGCCGGCCGTCTGTACGCGCAGCTGACGATCGCCGAGCACAACGACCGCGTTCCCCCGCCCTGGGGACCGAGGGCCTTCGCCCGGTACCTTCGCTGGGCCTGGATGATCGAGGGCGGCGCCCAGTACTTCGCCGGGCAGGTATCGCTCTTCCGCCCCGCGGTCAGTCGCCGGCTCGCCGAAAGCGGGCGACCCTCGTTCCCGCCCTCGGCCCGCGACGCGATCGTGCTCGGCGGCACCCTCTTCGATCTGCTCGACCGCGAAGTCGGCCGGCACGCCTGCGAGCTGCTGATCTCGCGGATCCGCAAGGACGGAGCGATCCCGGCGCTCGAGGTGGCCTTCGGGACCGATGCGCACGCGATCGAGCAGGCCTGGCGCCGGCACCTCTCGGCGCTCGAGCGCAGCCGCCTGAGCGCTGAGCCCGTCGGCTCAGCGGAGCAGGGCGAGGATGAGGCCCGCCACCGCGCCGAAGCCGAGCAGCACCGCGAGAACCGCCGCCGCGACGCGCAGCTCGATCGGGCGCCGCCGGGTGCGGCCGTCCAGCTCGGGACCCGGGTCGGTCGGCTCCTCCTCGTCCTCGGACCGCTCGCGGGAGACGTGCTCGGCGTCGAGTTCGGCGAGCAGGCCGTGGGCGAGCTCGAGGGCCGACTCGGGCACGAGCACGTCGCGCGGGCCGGCGGCGAGGAAGTCGGGCACGTCGAAGCCCGCCGTGCGCCGGATCAGGCTCGGGATGCCCTGCTCCAGCAGCACCCCCTTGATCAGCTCCGCCTCGGCGAGGTTGCCGGCCACGGTGACGCGGCGGAGCTCGCCGCGAGCCAGCCGCGGGTGGATCTTGCGCGCCTCCTCGTGGGCACGGCCCAGGGCGGGTCTGCTCGCGTCCCTCGCGCGTGCACGAGCGGCATCCCGCAGTCGGCGCAGAGGCGCGCGTCGAGGGGATAGCGGCGACCGCAGCGGGGGCAGGCGAGCGGGCCGTCAGACGACGGCAAGCTCGATCTCCCTCGGCGCTCGTCCCCTCGATCAGGAACGCGCGGACGACCGGCGAGTCGGGATCGGCCAGCGAGCAGATCAGCCAGATGACGCCGGGCCAGCCCTCGGAGAGGTTGATATCGGTCTGCGACGGCACGCGCCTCGCTGACCGGATGCGAGTGGTACATGCGCGAGCAGCTCCTCCCCGGCCTCCGGCATCTCGCGCTCGACGACGCGGAACAGATCGCTCGGATGGATGTTGAAGCGCATCGGGCTCTCGAACTCGTTGCGCGTCCGGTACACGCGTGGTCGGCTGCCCGTCACGACCGCCGAGCAGGCCACAGCACTCGTTCGGCGCGTCCTCGCGCGCGTGAGCGACGATCTCGTCGATCAGTGCGGACTCGATCTCCATCGCGGCGCAAGGCTAGCGACCCGCCGCACGGCGCCTCGGCGGCGTGCCGGCTCCCCCAGGTCAGCGATTCGCGGGCAGGAGCGCCAGCGCGCGCGCCTTCTGGGCGGCATCGCGCGGGTCGCCGATCGCGTGATAGGCGATCGCGAGAGCGAGGTTCGCCTGCGGGCTCTCGCGGCGAGCGCTCGACGGCCTCTCGGAAGCTCCGGGCGCCGCCCTCGTAGGTCACCGGCCAGCGTCTGCACCTGCCCGAGCTGCAACCACGGCTCGACGGAGGCGGGCTGCAGGCGGGCGGCATCGCGGGCGGCCGCAGCGGCGCCGGCAAAATCGTCACGGCGCGGCGAGCTCGCGGCTGCGGGCGAGGTCCCGCTCGGCGAGCAGGAGTGCGCCGGCGACGACGATGACGGCTGCCCCGGCGCCCCGCCGCCAGCGCCCGGAGAGCGAGGCCGCGACCGCGGGCGCCCGGCGCCGGCCCGCTTCCCCGCGAGAGCCGGCCGCGACAGCGGCCCGACGAGGAGCCCGATCGCGAGCAGGTTGAGGCCGAAGGCGGCCGGGATCTCCTAGGTCCAGTCGACCGCCGCGCCCACCAGACCCGCGGCGAGCAGACCGCGCGAGCGCCGCGATCAGGCCGTCGCGGTCTCCGAACGTGAGCCGGCGCACGGCGAAGAACCCGGCCGCCGAACAGGCCCAGGATCGAGGCGAGGCCGAGCGGGCCGAGCTCGGCGAGCGATTCGAAGAAGAGCGAGTGCGCATCGCGGGCGGGCTCGGCGAGAGCCTGCCGTGCTGGTTCCACCAGAAGCCGAAGGCGCCGGCGCCGATCCCGTGGACGGGCTCGGATTCGAAGGCGTCGAGCGCCGCTCGCCAGAGATCGAGGCGGCCGTTGCTGCCGAGCGCCAGGAAGCGGCCGCTGAACTGGCCGCGGCCGAGGTTGTCGACCTTCTCGGCCCCGACGTCGCCGACCCGCTCGACGCTGCTGCCGGCGAGGAACAGGCCGACGAGCGCGAGGACCGCCAGCAGCGCCAGCCAGCGCCCCTCGAGCAGCCGTGGCAACCGCGGCAGGCGCAGCGCCGCGTCATAGCGGTAGCGGAGCAGGTAGGCGAGCAGGGAGATCGCGACGAGGAGCACTGCGACCCCGACCGCCGGCGAGCGGCCCGGCGTCCCCTCGACCAGATCCTGGCTCGAGGCAGTAGCGAGAGCGAGGACGAGCCCACCGCAGCCGCCGATCGCGAGCCCGGCGAGCAACCTCCCCCGGACCGGGGTCAACGCAAGCAGCACAACGACCCCGACGAGCGCCGCGAGCAGGCCGCCACGCGAACCGGAGAGGTAGATCGCGAGCAGCAGCACCGGCATCGCGGCGATCGCGGCAGCACGGCCCCGCGGTCCGGGCGCCTGCGCTCCGAACCAGCTCACCAGGACGACCCCGCCGGCCATGCACGCGGCGAGCCCGTTCCAGTAGCCGATCGGGTAGCTCAGTCGTCCCCGGACATCGGCGGGGAACTCGCGCAGGAAGGTCGTATCGCCGGTCAGCAGACCGGGGAGCAACCGGCTGGCGACCGCGAGCGCCGCGATCGCTGCGATCGCGGCGGCGACGCCCGCGAGGATCTGGCGGACCTGCCCGGTGCGGACCGCGAAGACGAGGATGGAGAGCGCTCCGAGGTAGGCCAGCGCGCGCACCGCTTCGACGTAGACGCGTCCGTCGTCGCTGGCCCATGCCGAGGAGCCGGCGACGAGCAGCGCGAAGACGAGCATCGCGGCGAGCGCCGTCCAGCCGAGGCCGGCGGCGCGGAACGGCCGCGGCGCGAGGATCGCGACCGCGGTCACGCCCGCCGCAACGGCGAGACAGAGGCCGGCGAGCGCCTCCGGCTCCTGCGAGCCGTTGAAGAGGGCGATCGCGAAGTAAGCGGCGAAGGCGCCGAGCGCGGGGCCGGGGATACGGAGTGCCGCCCGGGCAGGGGCGGCTGTGGCGGCGCCGGACACGCCGAGCAGTGTAGGAAGAGCGGCGCGGAATTCCGCCATCTGTCCACACGCGGCCGAACCGGCGGCGCGCGCCCGTTCGTTGACTAACCTAGTTCACGATGACGGCACGCGGGGCTCTTTCAACGGGGTCGAAGCTCGCGCTCGCAGCCGCGGGGGCGACGGCGATCCTGATCGGACTGCTGGTTCTGGCCCCGGCCAGGGCCCAGGCCGGCTGCGCTATCTGCGACCAGTACACGCTCGACATCCCCGACCCCCAGCATGGCTCCGGGTCCGGGTCCGGCGGCGGCGAGTTCGGCGGGAGCGGCGGCGGCAACGGCGGCGGCTCCCAGCAGTCGGATTCGAGCTCGTCCTCGACCCCGGCGCCCGTCCCGGCACCAGCCCCGGTCACCCCGACGCCCACCGCGCCCGCCCCGAGCACGGGGACGACCGCGATCGCACCGGACTCCGGCGCGACCGCGGGCGGCCATCGTCACCACCATCGGCACAACACGCCCGAACCGCTTCCCCCGCCGCACGGGATCGGCGTCGAGTTGCCGCCGCCCGCGCACGCCAAGCTGGCGCGCTCGAAGCCGCTCGCCTACGACGCCGGGTCCGGCGTCGGCGCGGCGCTCGACGGCCTCGCCAGCCCCGCGACGCTGGCGCTGATCGCGGCGCTGCTTGCCGCGGGCGCTGCCATCGGCGTCGGCTACCGTCGTTCGCCGACCGCCTGATGCGGGCCCGCAACCCCCTCGCGGCCCTCGTGGTCATCCTCGCCGTCGCCCTCAGCGCGCCGGCCGCGGCCCACGCGCGGCTGCCGGCCGACTTCTGGGGCATCGACAGCGTCAACGACCCGAGCGGGCAGGAGTTCTCGCTCATGCACCAAACCGGGGTCCAGATCTTCCGGATGCCGATGTCGTGGCGACAGATCGAGCCGCAGGCGCCGACGAGCGCGGCGGGCCACGAGATCCATACCTACGACTGGTCGGTGCCCGACCAGCTCGTCGCCCGCGCCGCTGCGACCGGCGTCGACGTGCAGGCAACGCTGATCGACACGCCGGCCTGGCTCAGCTCGGACGCCCGGAACACGCCCCTGCGCTCCGATCTCGGGACGCGCAGCTGGCGCGCGTTCGCGGCTGCCGTCGTCGCCCGCTACGGACGCGGAGGCACCTTCTGGGCCGAGCACCCGCAGCTGCCAGTCGATCCGCCGGTCGGCTACCAGATCTGGAACGAGATGAACACGATCCAGCGCTACCGGCCGCGGCCCGATCCCGCCGAGTACGCGAAGCTGCTGCGCATCGCGGGCGCCGAGATCCGCGCCCACGAGCCCGGCGCTGAGATCCTCCCCGGCGGCATGTTCGGGACGCCGCAGACGCCGGTCTCGTTCGACGCCTGGACGTTCATGAAGAAGCTGCTCGAGCAGCCCGGAGCCCGGCGCTACGTGGACGCGGCCGCCGTCCACCCCTACTCGCCCGACCTGCGCGGAATCCGCTACCAGATGAACAAGATGCGGCACGTCCTCGACAAGGCGGGGATGCAGAAGACGCCGATCGACGTCACCGAGCTCGGCTGGTCCTCGGGCAAGAGCGACCGCTTCTTCTTCTTCAAAGGTCCCTACGGCCAGAAGCAGATGCTGAAGAGCTCCTTCAAGCTGCTGCTGCAGGGACGCAAGCGATGGCGCCTGGAGCGGATCATCTGGTTCTCGTGGCGCGATGTCGAGAAGGACCAGGTCCCGGCCGGCTGCACCTACTGCAGCCGCTTCGGCCTCCTGCGCAGCGACCTCGACCCGAAGGGCTCGTACACCCAGTACAAGCGCTACGCGCTGGGCAAGTACAAGGTCAAGCCGAAGAGCCTCCACAAGCACAAGCGCCACCACCACCACAAGCGCAAGCACCGCCGCAAGCGCCGCTGAGCGACGCCTAAGAAATGCGCGTTGAGGGAGTCCCTCCCGAAATGACGCCGTGAGGGCGCCGAGGGCAAGGACGCACAAGGCGCCGCGTGCTTCGCACGCAAGCCGCGGAGGACGCCGCCATCGGCGCCCTCACGGCGTCACCACCAGATGGTGGAGTCGACGTTCTCCAGCTCCTCGTAGCTCTTCGTGTAGACGCCGGAGCTGAGGTACTTCCAGCCGTCGTCGGGAACGAGGAAGACGACGTTGCCCTCGTCGAGCTCCCCGGCGATGCGGTTGGCGACGAAGGCGATCGCGCCCGCCGAGACGCCGGCGAAGAGTCCCTCCTCGTGCAGCAGCTTCTGCGTCCAGCGGATCGCGTTCTCGTTGCTGACCATGATCTTGCGGTCAAGCAGGGAGAGGTCGATGATCGGCGGGATGAAGCCGTCATCGAGCGAGCGCAAGCCGGAGACGTCCTCACCCTGCATGGGCTCGGCGGCGATGATCTTCGTCTCGGGGTTCTCCTCCTTGAAGCGGCGGCCGTTGCCCATCAGCGTCCCGCCGGTGCCGAGGCCGCCCACGAAGGCCGTGACCTCATCGAGCTCATCGAGGATCTCGACCGCGGTCCCGTTGTAGTGGGCGTTCGGGTTGGCGTCGTTGCCGTACTGGTAAGGCATGTACAGCGAGGAGTCCTTCTCCGCCATGTCGAGGGCGAGCTCGACGGCCCCGTTCGAGCCCTTCGCGCCCTCCGAGTAGACGATCTCCGCCCCGTACATCCGCAGTAGCTGCGTCCGCTCCTCGGTGACGTTGTCGGGCATCACCGCGGCGAAGGGATAGCCCTTGCGCCGGCAGATCATCGCCAGCGCAATCCCGGTGTTGCCCGAGGTCGGCTCCATCAGCTTCTGCCCGGGCCCGATCAGGCCCTCCGTCTCTGCCTTGTCGATCATCGCCTTCGCGACCCGGTCCTTGACGGACCCGGTCGGGTTGCGCCCCTCGAGCTTCGCGTAGATGCGCACACCGGGGTTCGGCGACAGGCGCGGAAGCTCAACGAGCGGCGTGTTGCCGATCGACTCGATGACGTTCTCGAACCGACCACCACACGGGCGATTCAGGAGATGCTCAGGTGCCACTTCAGTAAGTGTAGTAAAGGATCGTCCTCAGGGCGAACGGACCAGGTCCGGGACTCGACCACCGGGATCCGCCCGCTGTACCCCGATCACATAGTGTTCACACCCGTGCCGGGGGGATCCGGTGCTCGTCAAGCATTCTCAGAAACGGGAGAGAAGGCCAGCAATGAACAGAACGCGCCTCGCAACTGCGCTCGGACTACTGATCGGCATCCTTGCGATGGTGATCGTCGCGGGCTGTGGCAGCAGCAACAGCACGACATCGACCGGCTCCGGTACCTCGTCGGGAACCGCCTCCGGGACGATCGACGTCTCGAACGCGAAACTGATCCACGACGGGCAGCTGCTCGTCGGCACCGACGCCCCCTATCCGCCCTTTGAGATCGGGACCCCCGAGCAAGGCAACTTCGGCGGCTTCGACAAGGACCTGATGGACGCGATCGCCGCCAAGCTCGGCCTCAAGGCCACCTACCAGAACAGCGACTTCGACACGATCTTCCGCGACCTTGCGAGCGGCCAGTTCGACATCGTTGCCGCGGCGGCGACTATCACCCCCGCCCGCGAGAAGGTCGTCGACTTCTCGCGTCCCTACTACGAGGCGCAGCAGGCGCTCGTCGTGCCCGAGGGGTCGGACATCACCTCGACCGACCAGCTCTCCGGCAAGATCGTCGGCGCCCAGCAGGGCACGACGGGTCAGGACTACGCGAAGAACCAGACCGACGCCGGTGAGGTCCGCGGCTTCGGGAAGGGCGCCGACGCGATCGCGGCGGTGGCCACCGGCCAGGTCGATGCGGCAATCGTCGATCAGCCCTTCGCGGCCGATGCGGTGAAGAAGCAGGGCGGCATCCAGATCGCCCAGGAGATCTCCACCGACGAGGTCTACGGGTTCCCCGTGGCGCCCGGCAACCCGCTCGGGGATGCCGTCAACCAGGCGCTGGGCCAGCTCATCGACGACGGTACGTTGGACGACCTGTACCAGAAGTACTTCTCGACCAACCCGCCCGACTCGGTGACCAATCCCAAGTAGTCGCGGGCCGAAAAACCGCACGGAACTCAGTGGAAGGGGCGCCCGCGGGCGCCCCTTCCCGTTCCAAAGGCGTATAACGCCGAACGCGTAGCGACTTTGCCGAGAAGCGAGACGAATGCACTTCATCCAGCAGTACTACTTCGACTTCGGCTTCATGGCGGACCATTTCTCGCTGGTCCTCCAGGGGTTCTGGTTGACGGTCAAGCTCTCGATCTTCGGCGGCGTCCTATCGCTCATCTGGGGACTGATCCTGGCCGTGATCCGCCAGCTTCCCGGCCGGGCGACGGCGCCGTTGCGGTGGCTGGCGATCGCTTACATCGACGTCTTCCGCGGCATCCCGATGCTGCTCATCCTGCTGCTCGTCTCGGGAGGCCTCAGCACGCTCTCATCCCCGGTCGGCGGGGAGGTGCTTCCCACGTGGCTCGGAAAGCCCACGTGGCTCGGCGAGACGAGCCCCTTCTGGTGGGGCGTGATGTCGCTGACGATCACCTACGGCGCGTATATGGCGGAGGTCTACAGAGCCGGGATCGAGGCGGTCCCGCATGGGCAGATGGAGGCGGCGCGGTCGATCGGGATGAGCCACGGGGTGGCAATGCGCTACGTGATCGTTCCACAGGCGATCCGCAAGGTGATCCCGCCGCTGCTGAACGACTTCATCGCTCTGATGAAGGACACCTCGCTGGTCAGCGTTCTCGGCGCCGCCGAGGTCGTCTACGAGGGCCGGCAGCTGCAATCGGAGTACTTCAACGGCTCGGGTCTCATGCTCGGGGCAATCCTGTTTCTGATCGTGACGATCCCGCTCGCCCGCCTCGTCGACGTGCTCATCGCCCGTCAGCAGAAGCGGACGCAGCGCAGCGGTTCATCCGAGTCGGCCGACATGGGCGAGTTCGCGGGCGGCGTTCCGCCTTCGACCGGCGGCGGGACGGGAGCCGGGACATGATGGCGCTGAGCGGCGAGCCGATCCTTCAGCTCGAGAGCGTTCACAAGCGCTTCGGGCGTCTGCACGTCCTGCAGGGCATCGATATGACGATCACCCGCGGTCAGGTGGTCTGCGTGCTCGGACCGTCGGGCTCGGGTAAGTCGACGCTGCTGCGCTGCATCAACCTCCTCGAGCCGCCCGAGCAGGGGCGCATCCTCCTCGAGGGGGCCGAGATCACGGGCAAGAGGCTCGACAGCGAGGAGGAGGGCGGGATCGATGCCGTCCGCCGCCGCATCGGCATGGTCTTCCAGCAGTTCAACCTGTTCCCCCACATGACCGCGCTGCAGAACGTGACGCTCGGCGCCGCTCAAGGTGCTCGGCCGCCCCAGCTCCGAGGTCGAGCCGGAGGCGCGGGCGCTGCTCGAGCGCGTCGGGATGTCGGAGAAGGTCGGCGAGTATCCCGACCGGCTCTCCGGCGGCCAGCAGCAGCGCGTCGCGATCGCCCGGGCGCTGGCGATGGACCCGCACGTGATGCTGTTCGACGAGGTCACGAGCGCGCTCGACCCCGAGCTCGTCAAGGAGGTCCTCGACGTGATGCGCGAGCTCGCGGCCGAGGGGATGACGATGATCGTCGTCACGCACGAGATCGGGTTCGCGCGCGACGTCGCCGACCGGGTCATCTTCATGGACGGCGGGGTCATCGTCGAGGACGGTCCGCCCGGCCCAGGTCCTCGAGAACCCGCGCGCAGGCGCGCACCAAGCAGTTCCTCGGGCTCGTGCTCGAGCACTGAGCGACGCCCGTCCAAAATCGCCGGTTCCCGCCTTGCGCAGCCCGATTGCGCCTGGCTATGTTCACGCGGCCGTGATCACGTCCGCCCGTCTCAGATGGCGCGGTTGGGCAGGGGAACCGAGGGGCCGCGGCGGCCGGGCGGCCGCTGGCTCGCGCGCTGGTGCTCGCCTGCCTGGCGCTCCTCCGTGCTCCGCGCCGGCGCCGCTGCCCGGGTCGGCCCCGCCCCGCCCGGCTTCTTCGGAGTCAGCGGCCGCAACGTCGACTCCGGCGACCTCGACCGCATGCAGCAGGCCGGCGTCGGCGTCTTCCGGACGCTGTTCCAGCTTCAGGTCATCAAGCACCACGCCCGAACGGCAGCTACAACTGGGGCGTCTACGACAAGCTCGTTCGGCCGCGCCAGCCAACCACAACATCGAGCTGCTGCCGCTCCTGTACGGCACGCCGAACTGGTCTCACGCGGCACGCCTCGACCCCGCCGATCTTCAACTCGCGCGCCGAGGGCCTGTGGTCGCGCCTGCTCTCGCAGGTCGTGCACCGCTACGGGCCCCACGGGGTCTTCTGGCGCCTGCACCCGTTCCTGCCCTACCACCCGATCACCACCTGGCAGATCTGGAACGAACCCAACGACGGGAACTTCTGGCGCCCGAACCCCGATCCGGCCCAGTACGCGAAGCTGGTCAAGCTCTCCGCCTACGCGATCCACCGCATCGACCCGAACGCGACGATCGTCAGCGGTGGCGTCGTCGCCGCAGCCGACGACCGACAACGGGATCCGAGGTCCCGCCTTCCTCGGTCGCCTCGCGGCGATCCAAGGCCGCGCGCGACTCGATCGACAAGTACGGCTACCACCCCTACGCGAGCAACGCGCCCGCGCGTCCGGCAGGCGCTCCTGCGCGGCCCGAAGGGCGCTGGCGGTCAACGGTGACCCCGGGGCACCGATCTGGGTGACCGAGGTCGGCTGGGGCTCGGACTTCCTCGTCGACCGGCATGCTGCTGAAGACGCCCCGATCGGCCAGGCGATCGCCCTGCGCAACACCTTCAAGATGGTCCTCCGCAAGCGCACGTGCGGCTCGGCGTCCAGCGGGCGCTCTGGTACTACTGGCGCGACCAGTCCGACCCCTACTGCCTGCTGGTGCCGGTCGGCGGGGCTGCTCGACCACTCGCGCAAGCCGAAGCCGGCCTTCAACGCCTTCCGCTGCGCTCGCCAACGCCGCTGAGCGGCGGGGCCCGCGCGGCAGCGGCGCCCCCGCAGACGCTTAGATGTCGGCCGCCATGAGCGACGCCCGCCGTCGACGTCGTGATCGTCTCCTACCGCTCGCGCGAGCTGCTCGGCCGCTGCCTGCGACTCGCTGCGAGCAGCACCCGGCGCCGGGCGGGATGACGGTCACCGTCGTCGACAACGCCAGCGACGACGGCACCGCCGAGTACGTGCGCCGCGAGCACCCTGGCCGTCACGGTCCTGCCGCAGGCCGAGAACCTCGGCTTCGGCGCCGCCACCAACATCGGCATCCGCCGCGGCTCGGCCCCCTACGTGCTCGCCCTCAACCCCGACGCCGCGGTCGAGGCGGACACGCTGCGGCGGCTGCTTGGAGCTGATGGAGAGCGACCCGCTGATCGGCTGCGCCGGCCCCGCCCTCTACCAGGAGGACGGCAGCTTCGACCACGCCGCGCGGCGCGGCTTTCCGACGCCGCTGAGCTCGCTCGCCCACTTCACCGGCATCGGCCGCCGCGTCGCGCGCGGGAGCGCTCGCCGCCTACCGGGCGCCCGAGGTCGAGAGCGGCCCGGTCGACGCCGTCAACGGCGCCTTCATGCTGCTGCGGCGCGAGGCGCTCGACCAGGTCGGGCTCTTCGACGAGGGCTACTGGATGTACATGGAGGATCTCGACCTCAACTGGCGGCTCGCGCGCGCCGGCTGGATCACCTGGTACGAGCCCTCGGTGCGGGCGATCCACACCAAGGGCGGGACCACCGAGCGGCGCCGCAGCCCCAAGCTCGAGACCGCCTTCCATCGCGGCATGGGCCGCTTCTACCGCAAGCACTACGCCTCCGACCACTCGGAGGCCTTCAACGCCTTCATCTACGCGGGGATCGGCGCCAAGCTCGCCGCCTCGCTGGCGGCGGGAGCGCTACGGCGCTGAGCGCCGGGCGCCCGCGGATCTCAGCCCGAGCGCCGCGCCGCAGCCGCCGCCGCAGCCGCCGCCGCAGGGTCGCGCCCAGCGAGTCCCCACCCCCGCGCTCCAGCACGGCCGCCGGGAAGCGCTCGCCCGGCGTCGCGGCGCGCCAACCGGCGACGCGGGCACCGAGTCCGCTCAGGTTGCGGTCGATCACCGCCTGCCCGGCGAGCAGCACGCCCTCGCGGGCCAGCACCCCGGGGGCCGTGCGCGGCGTCAGCACGCGCCACTTGCGCAGGACGTAGCCGCGCCCGAACCCCATCAGCTCGTTCTTGGCGGCCGAGCCGGAGCCGAGCGTCGCCGAGTGCTCGTGCGTGCCGAGCGCCCGGCGGGCGAGCCGGCAGCGCGCCGCCGCCGGCGAGCAGCCGCAGGACGAGGTCGACGTCCTCCCAGTAGGCGAAGATCCGCTCGTCGAAGCCGCCGACGCCGAGGAAGGCCTCGCGGTCGAAGGCGGCCGCGGCCGCCGACGGGCCGATCGGGTCGGCGGCGCGGCCGAGCGCCTCGATCGGCATCCCGTTCATGTAGTCGTAGACGAGCAGGGTGCGATCGAGCTGCATGCCGGCCGTGTCGATCAGCGTCGGGTCGTCGCGGTCGCGCATCACGCCGGCCGCCATCACGACTCCGCGCGCCGGGCTCGATCGCAGCGCCGAGCTCCGCCGGCGAACGCCGGGTCGCAGACGCAGTCGTCGTTGACGAGCACGATCACGTCCCCGGACGCGCGCCGGGCGGCCGACGTTGACGGGCTCCGAGAAGCCCCGGTTCTCCTCGAGCCGGATCGGGACAGCGAAGTCGTAGCCGCCGCAGAGCGCCGCTCACCTCGGAGCCGGGCGAGGCGTTGTCGACGACGATCGTCTCGTGCGCGATCGTCTGCTCGGCGAGCGAATCGAGCAGGCGACGCAGGCGCGAGGCGGGCCCGCGCGAGGGGACGATCAGCGATACGGACGCGCTCAGCAGCTCAGAAGGCTCCGGTGCCGCGGAGGACCGCGGGAACCGTGTGCAGGACGATGCGCAGATCGCGGCCGAGCGAGGGATTCTCGATGTACTCGAGCTCGACCGCCATGCGCTCGGCGAAGGTGAGCTCACCGCGGCCGAAGATCTGCATCGGGCCGGTCACGCCGGGCTTGACCGTGAGCCGGATTCGATCCTCGATGGTGTAGCGCTCGACGATCTCGACCTGCTCGGGGCGCGGGCCGACGATCGCTCATCTCGCCGACGAGGACGTTGAACAGCTGCGGTACCTCGTCGATCGACGAGCCGCCGCAGGATCCGCCCCGACCCGCGTCACCCGAGGGTCGTCCCGGAGCTTGAACATCGGGTCGTCGAGCTCCTCGAGGCTGACGATCTCGTCGAGCACCGCCTCGGCGTCGACGCGCATCGTCCGGAACTTGTACATCCGGAAGGGCCGGCCGCCGAGACCGGCGCGGACCTGCGAGAAGAAGACGGGCCCGCGCGAATCGAGCTTGATCGCGAGCGCCACGATCGGGATGAAGGGCGCGAACAGCAGCAGACCCGCGGCCGGCAGACGCGCAGTCGAAGGTCCGCTTGATCAGCAGCGAGGAGCGCGACGCGTCCCAGGTGTTGTACTCGAGGATCGGCAGGTCGGCGAGCTGCGAGATCTGCAGCGACGGCAGCGCCCCGCCGCGCAGCGGCGAGACGACGCTGAGCTTGACCTGGCGCCGGCGGCAGATCGTGTTCAGCTCGGCGATCAGGTCGGTGTCCACCTCATCGGTGGCGACGATGATCCGGTCGACCTGGTTGGCGACCTCGAGCAGCGCCTCGTGTCCGCGCCTCGCCGCTGCCGAGAGTCGACGAGGCGGCGCTCGACCGCGAGCTCGAAGTGCATGTCGCGGAAGAGCCCGATCTTGCGGCGCATCGACTGCAGGCCGGTCTCGTCGCCGATCATGCCGACGTGCTCGGGCGGCGTCCAGCTCCACCACAGCCGTCGCGCCAGCGAGCGGGTTACGACCGCGGCGACAAGCGTGATCACCATGTACTTCGCCGCCTCGAGGCTGCCGAGGGAGCCGGCGGGCGTCAGCGGCAGCAGCAGGGCCAGGAGCGGCGGCGCTGGTCGCCGCCCAGCCGATCAGGGCCGGCACCTCGTCCGCGGTCAGGTGCCGCAAGCGCGCGGTGATCGCGGTCGTAGAGCCCGAAGAGCTTCGCGACCAACGGCCACAGGGGCAGGAAGACGAGTGGCCACGGACTGCCGATCGAAATTGCGACGGCGGCCGCGGCGATGCCCGAGGCGGCGACGTCAGCGGCGGCGAGCATGCGGCGGCGGCGAGCGTCGCGCCACCAGCGTCTGTGCCCGCCCGCGCGCCGGACGATGACGTGCTCGGCGGAGGCAGGCGAAGTCGCCCGCGCTCCCGCGCGGGCTCCCGCGACGGCGGAAGATCCTGCGACCTCATTCATCGGGGCCAGTCTCCGGATGGAAAAGCCCGGGCATCTATCGCTCAGGATAACCCGCCCGATCCGCGCAAGTTTCGGTTTTCTTTACCCGTGCCGCCCGCTACTGCGCGGAGGGAACGCTCAGCGAAGGGTTGCCCGCGGCGGCGCGCGCGAGCACATACGGGGCGAGCAGCGCCGCGTGCAGCCCGTAGGCCCTCGTGGCACCGGCCTCGCCGAGCGAGTTCTCGATGCTGGAGAGCAGCAGCCAGGGCTCGAAGTCGTCGGGGTTCGCCCGCACCGCCGCCTGGGCCTCGCGCCGGGCGGTCTCGAAGTTGTTGCCCGCCTGTTCGATCGCCGCCAGCTGCAGAGGCGGCTCCGCGCTCCAGGGCTCGATCGCGCCCGCCGAGCGGGCGGCCCGGGCCGCCGCATCGAGATCGCCGTCGGCGAGCAGGCTGGAGCTGCGGTTGAGCTCGATCGACGCGAAGGCGAGGATGACCCCGGCGATGATCGCGGTGAGGCTGAGCACCGCCGCGCCGAAAGCCAGGACGGCTGGGGCAGGGCGGGCGGGGCCGGGCACCGACTCGTAGCCGGCAAACCGGTCGTCGACGAGCTGAACCGTGTCCTCCTCCCCACGCAGCTCGAGGGCGCGACCGGCGGCGAGCCCGAGGCAGATCGCGAGCGGGGCGGCGGCCGCGGGCAAGTCCCACGTCCAGTCGATCGTGATCGCGAAGAGCCCGGCGAGCACGATCCCGAGTACCGCGCCGGCCGCGGGCGAGCGCGCCCTCCAGCCCCTGCGAAGGCGCCGCCCCAGCACCGCGAGCGGCGTCAGCACCGCGATTCCGAAGAGCAGAGCTCCCGGGATGCCGAGCTCGGCGAGCTCCTCGATCGGCGTCGAATGCGCGTTCTCGACCGGGACCCCGAAGGAGCCGTGGGTGTTCCAGTAGTTCGGGTAGCCGCCGGCGCCGACGCCGCGCAACGGGTCTGCGCGGAAGGCGTCGAGCGCCGTGCTCCAGAAGGCAGAGCGATCGGAGTCGGAGGCGAGGCCGGCCGCCGTACCCTGACTGCCGCCGACCGTCTCGCCGCGGAAGGTGCCGACGAACGCGCTCGACCCCAGCACGCCGACGGCGCCGATCAGGGCGATCGCGCCGAGGACCAGAACCACCGGCCCGAACCTCCGCAGGCGCCCGGGGTCGATCCGGCGGTGGCCGACGACGGCAAAAGCGCGCGCCGCGAGCAGCGCCACGACGACGATCCCGATCGCGAGGGCGATTCCCCACAGCCCGGGGTCGGCTGGCGGCTCGAGGTGGCCGCGGCGCGCGGCCGTGGCGACGACCGCGATCACGCAGGCGGGAACGGCGACGATCGCCGCTGCGAGCAGCCGCGAGCGCGACGGCAGCAGCCACAAGAGGCAGCCCGCGCCCATTGCGGCGGCGAGGATCGACCCGCGTGAGCTGGTGAGAAAGATGACGACGACGACCGGTACCACCGCTGCCACCGCGGCTCCGGCCCAGCGATCCCGGGAGGTTCCGGCGAAGAAGAGCAGCGCGGTCAGCGTCATCGCCATCAGGTAGCCGAGCCCGTTCCAGTAGCCGATCGGATAGCTGAGCCGCTGCGCGGCGAGCGGCAGCTCGAGCGCCAGCTCGCGATCGCCACCGAAGCCGAGCAGGCGCGAGCCCAGCGCGACCAGCGCGATCGCGGTGCCGCCGATCGCGATCCCGGCGAGCCAGGCGGGCGCGTCGCCGCGGCGGGCGGCGAGCGCCACGAGCGCGATCGCCCCGGCATAGAGCAGGGTCCTGTTCAGCGTCTCGAAGGCGGCGCCGTCGTCGGATGCCCAGGCCGTCGAGAGCGCCGCAAGCGCCGCCAGCAGGATCAGCGCACCGACCGTGACCGCGACGGGCCGCGTCAAGCCGCCGAAGTCAATCCAGCCGGCGGCCAGAAGAGCCGCCAGGGCCGCCCAGACGGCGACGCTTGCAACGCCGACCGCGACGGCCCCGTTGGCGCCGTCGGCGAGCCCGAGCGCGAGGATCGCGGCGGCTACGAGGATTGCAACGGTCGGGTGTCTGCTCACTTCAAAGAACCGCGGTGCGGACCCACTACCCTGTGCCCTTCTATGACCCGCGGGGGAAAGCATAGATACGCAACGCTGTGCGCCTGCGCGGCGCTGCTCGCGGCGCTCGCGGCGCCGGCCGGAGCCGCCGCAGCGAGCTCCGCCAGCGAGCAGTACGTGCTCACGCTACCGGGTGTCGACGCCAACAACGCAACGGGCGCCAACCCGATCGTCAAGCGTGCGCAGAAGGCCGGGCCCGTCGGCGTCGTCGGCGAGCGGGACGGCACCGTGACCGCCCTCGGAGCGGTCGGCTCTGCCGCGTCGAGTCCCGTCGGCATGCTCGTCCTCGTCGCCGTCGCGGGGGCCGGCGCCTTCGCCCTCCTTCGCCGCCGGGGGCGAGGGATGAGGCGGACGCTGGCAGCGGTCCTGGCGCTGATCGCCGCGATGGCCCTGGGCTGCGGGGAGAGCGATCAGGCGACGGCGCGTGTTGCGCCGACGTTCTTCGGGATCGCCCCCCAGGACGCGACGAGCGACGCGGACCTGGCGCGCATGTCGGCCGGCAAGGTCGGCAGCTATCACCTGCTCGTCTCCTGGCCGCGGATCGAGAGCAGCAAGGGCACCTACCACTGGGCCTCATACGACAACCTGATCGGCAAGCTCGCCGTCGCCGGCATCCAGCCGATCCCATACGTGTACGGGACGCCGGACTGGATGACCAAGAGCGAGAACGTGCCGCCGACCACGAGCCAGAAGGCAATGCGCGGCTGGCGCGACTTCCTCACCGCCGCCGCTGAGCGCTACGGGCCCGGCGGAGACTTCTGGGACACGTTCGCCCTCACCCACCCCGGCGTCGAGCCGCGGCCGCTGACCACCTGGGAGATCTGGAACGAGGTCAACGGGCCCGCCTTCTGGGCACCGAAGCCCGACCCCGGCGACTACGCCAAGCTGCTGCGGCTGTCGGCGAAGACCCTCCACAAGGTCGATTCCGAGGCCCAGATCATGATCGCGGGGATGTTCGCGACCCCGTCCTCGAACAAGGCGATCACCTCCTTCGACTACCTGCACGACCTGCTCCGCAAGAAGGGGGTCGACGACGCGATCGACCTCGTCGCCGTCCATCCGTACGGGCCCGAGGTCAAGGATGTCAAGAAGCAGATGAACAAGACCTACAAGCAGATGCGCAAGGGCGGGGCGGGCAAGGCCGGCATGTGGGTCACCGAGATCGGCTGGGGCTCGAACAAGAAGGTCCACAGCCAGCTCACGAAGACGCCCAAGAAGCAGGCGAAGCTGCTCACCAAGACCTACAAGATGATGATCGCCAAGCGCAACCACTGGAACCTGCACGGCGTGCTCTGGTACACGTGGCGCGACGCGGTCCACCCGGAGCTGCTGTGCGGATGGTGCGGCTCCGCGGGCCTGGTCGACAACGACCTCGACTCCAAGCCTGCGTGGTACGCCTACACCAAGCTGACCGGCGGCAAGGCGAACTAGGACCTAGCGCGCACGTGCTCCGCTTCGCGTCCGGAGGCGGCTAGCGGACGCGTCCGTAAGCCGGTCAGATGCCGGCGAGTGACCGGGCGCGGCTGAGGGTGCACGGCGGCCGCCCGCATGCCGGTTGGCATGTGGGCGGACGGCGGGTGCGCTCAGGCGGGTCCGGACGCCGCCGGGGCTGATCGTATTTGCGGACGGGTCCGCTAGGCGTACGGGCGTGCGTGACGCCTGCTGGGGCTACGGCGCCGGCGTGCGTGGCGATGCGAGGGCAGCGAGGTGATAGTGGGTTGGTGGGAGCTCTCGACCGCTGATGGGGGCCCGGACACCAGATGTAGGCAAGAAACGTCGAGGACGTCTGCGCCCTTCTGACGTCCTCGACTTTGTTGCGCTCTGGGCGCATGAAGGTTGGGGACGTCTGCCGGGGCGGGACGTCCCCGACCTTCTTCCACCTCCACCCTCCTTCCTCGGTCGCGGTGCCGGCGCGGCGGGAGTATCAGGCAACTAGTCACGTTGGACCACCTGTTCGGGACCAGCGCGACCACTCGCCAAGCCCCCTCCTCACTGCCAGGGGCCGCGCCCTCTCGCCGGCTCCGCGCGTGCGCGATGCCTGGCGAGGCTACGGCGCGGCGTAGATACGGGATACCTGCGCGGTACGGGATACCTGCGCGGCGCACGTGCTCCGCTTCGCGTCCGCGCGTGCGCGATGCCTGGCGTGCCGCGGCGCCGCGTAGATACCGCATCCCCTTCGAGGCTGCGGGAGGTTGTGCGGCGCCTCTAGGAGTCCGTACGAGGGGATTCCGCCAGCGGTAACCGAAGGCGCCCTCTGACCAAGCATGGCCGTGCACGCGGAGGGCGCGGTGTGGCGGAGCCACATAAGCCCGCCGCGGGTGCGGCCAGGCGCCGTGTCAGAGGCGCCGTGTCAGGGCCGCCGCCGTCCGCCGCGGGTGCGGCCAGGCGCCGTGTCAGAGGCGCCGCCGTCCGCCGCGGGTGCGGCCAGGCGCCGTGTCAGAGGGCGCCGCCGCCCGCGCCGCCGGCCATGGCGGGGAGGATGACGATCGTGTCGTCGGCTCCGACGCTCGTCGTCAGGCCGTCGAGAACGCGGACGTCCTCGTCGTTGAGATAGATGTTGACGTAGCGGTTGAGCTCGCCATCGTCGGCGAAGAGCTGCTTCTCGGTCCCCGGGTGCGATTCGGCCAGCGCGCGCAGAACGCTCCCCACGTCCTCGCCCTCGAGCGGGACCTGCGACTCCCCGCCCGTCTGGGCGCGAAGCACCGGTGGGATCTTCACGGTCGGCATCGTCGAAACCCTACAGGCCGCTCTCAGGCGACGGCAGCGCCCGAGCAGAAGGCCTCGTAGTCGGGGAACTTGCCCAGATCCTCCACCGGCACCTCGGGGGCGTCGGGGCCGCAGATCGGGCAGCTCGGGTCCTGCTTCACCTTGAGCTCGGTGAAGGTGGTGCCGAGCGCCTCGAAGAGCAGCAGGCGGCCGACCAGCGGCTCGCCCTCGCCCGTGATCAGCTTGAAGACCTCGAGCGACTGCATCAGGCCCATGACGCCGGGCAGCATGCCGAGCACGCCCGCGGCACCGCAGCTCGGCGCGAGCTCCGGCGGCGGCGGCGTCGGGTACAGGCAGCGGTAGCAGGGGCCCTCGTGCGGAACGAAGGTCGAGATCTGGCCGTCGAAGGCGAGGATCGAGGCCGAGACGACCGGCTTGTTGAGCCGCACGGAGGCGTCGTTGAGCAGGTACCGCGTCGGGAAGTTGTCGGCGCCGTCGACGACGATGTCGTACTGCTCGAGCAACTCGATCACGTTGTCCGGGCCGAAGCGGACGTTGTGCTCGACGACCTTGACGTCCGGGTTCAGGTCCTCGATCCGCCTGCGCGCCGACTCCGTCTTCGGGAGACCGACGGCGGAGGTCGAGTGGATCACCTGACGCTGCAGGTTCGAGGCGTCGACGACGTCGTCGTCGACGAGGCCGAGCGTGCCGACGCCGGCGGCGGCCAGGTACAGCGCCGTCGGCGAGCCGAGCCCGCCCGTGCCGAGCAGCAGGACCTTTGCGTCGAGCAGCTTCTGCTGGCCCTCGAGGCCGATCTCGGGGACGAGGATGTGCCGGCTGTAGCGCTCCTTCTGCTCCTGCGTGAGCTTGCGCGGGACGACCGTCTCGTAGTTGCGGTCCTTCCAGAGCGTGATCCCGCCGGCCATCGAGGCGACGTCCTTGTAGCCGAGCTCGTCGCGCAGCGTGCGGGCGGCGAAGGCGGAGCGGTTGCCCGACGCGCAGTAGATGATCACGCGCTTGTCCTTGTCCGGAACGAACTGCTCGATCCGCGACTCGAGGTGGCCGCGGGGAACGTGGATCGCGCCGGGGATGTGGCGCTCCTCGAACTCGTGCTGCTCGCGCACGTCGACGAGCGCGACGCCGCCGTTGCCGTTCGCGTTCTGCAGCTCGTCGTGCGCCTGCGTGGGCTCGACCTCGTCGATCTGTCTCTTGATCTGCTCGATCAGCTCTGCGCCGGTGGCCATCAATTCACCTCAAACTGGATCAGGATTCTTGCTTTACAAAGTGTAGCAAGGTCGGGAAGCCGCTCCAAGGGCTCGAAAAACGCTCCCCGAGGTTAGCGCTACCCGCCCCCACCGGCCCCGAAAACCGCCGCGGTGAGCGAAGCTCCCCAAGGCGGAATTGAGCCAAGCAGACCAAGGACGCAGGGAGCGCCGCATAGCGGAGCTATGCCCTGGGCGGAGCTGAGCCCGCAGACCAAGGACGCAGGAGCCGAAGTCCCCTGGGCGGAATTGAGCCGGCAGACCAAGGACGCAGGGAGCGCCGCATAGCGGAGCTATGCCCTGGGCGGAGCTGAGCCCGCAGACCAAGGACGCAGGAGCCGAAGTCCCCTGGGCGGAATTGAGCCGGCAGACCAAGGACGCAGGGAGCGCCGCATAGCGGAGCTATGCAAGCGACTGAGGACGCCGGTATGCCGAGCTCAATTCAGCCCAGGGCGGATTTCGCGGAGGCGGCGGACACGCTCCTCAATCGGCGGATGCGTCGAGAACAGGTTCGACATCCCGCCGCCGCGCAGAGGCTTGACGATGTACAGGCACTCGGTCGCCTGGTTGACGTCCATCGGGATCTGCTTCGCCCCCTCCTCGAGTCGCAGCAGCGCCGATGCAAGGCTCTCAGGGTTGCCGCAGAACTGGGCACCGGTCGCGTCGGCGGAGAACTCGCGCTGGCGGCTGATCCCCATCTGGATCAGCGTCGCGGCGAGCGGCGCCAACAGCACCATCGCCAGGGCGCCGACGGCCCCGAGCGGATTGTTGTTGTCGCTGCCGCCGAACCACAGGAGCATGTAGGCGAGGTAGGTGATGGCGCCGCCGATGGTCGCCGCGACGGCCTGCGTGAGCGTGTCGCGGTTGCGAATGTGCGCGAGTTCGTGGGCAATCACGCCCTTGAGCTCGTCGGGGCTGAGCAGCTTGGTGATCCCGACCGTGACCGCTACAGCCGCGTTCTCAGGGTTGCGACCGGTCGCGAAAGCGTTTGGCTGATTCTGCGGGATCACGTACATGCGCGGCATCGGCAGACCGGCCGTCTGGCAGAGGTCACGGGTCATGGCGTAGATCTGCGGCGCCTGCGACTCCTCGATTGGCTGGGCCCCCGCCATCCGGAGGGCGATGCGGTCGCTGAACCACCAGGACCCGAGGTTCATCGCCGCCCCGATGAGCAGGAAGATGAACGCGGTCTGGGCGCCGCCGATGAGGGCGCCGATGACCACGAGCAGGCCGGTCAGCGTCGCCAGCAGCAGCGTCGTGCGCAGCCCGGCGGCAAAGTTGGAACGTGTCGTACTCGTCATCTCGGCTCGTGCCTCCTGGGGAAGTTCGGTCCTTTGATTCTGGCAAACCCGACTCCCCTCTCGGGGATGCGCAAGCGGGCTCGCGCCTGCGGGAGCCGGCTCGCGGCCCGGCCGGGTCCCTGCGATAACTAGGGGCCGGATGCGCCGGGGAAGGCTGCTAAACCAGGTACTGCTGGTCAATCTGCTGCTGATCGCGGCAGCCGTGGTGGCGGCCGTGATCGCCTCCGCTCCCGACTCCGGCCTCCGGGACACGGGCGCCGCCGGGCTCGTGCTCGGTTTCGCGCTCGCCGCGACGGTCGCGGTCAATGTGTATCTGCTCGGCACCCGCATCGCCCCGCTGGAGCAGCTCGCGGACGAGATGGAGCGCGCGGATCTGTCGAGCCCGCTTCCCCCGGACCGCCCTCCCATCTCCGGGCCCGAGGAGGTGCGCCGGCTCGAGCGGGCCTTTCGGGAGATGCTGGTCCGGCTCGAGGCCGAGCGGCGGCTCAGCGCCAGCGCCGCGCTCGAAGCCCAGGAGCGGGAACGGGCGCGGGTGGCGCGCGACCTCCACGACGAGGTCAACCAGGCCTTGACGGCCCTCGTGCTCCGGATCGAGGCGCTGCGCACGAAGGCGCCACCGGAGCTCGCCGCCGAGCTCGTGGAGACGCGGGCCGTCGCCGGGCAGGCGATGGAGGAGCTGCTGACCCTGGCCCGGGCGCTGCGGCCGACGGCGCTCGACGACCTCGGCCTGAAGGCCGCCCTGGCGGGGCTGGTCGAAGACATCGCCCGGCAGACGCCAATCAACGCGGTCTTCGAGAGCGACGAGTCCGCGGGCCGCTTCTACGAGCTCCCCGACGAGGTCCAGCTCGTCACCTACCGGATCGCCCAGGAGGCGCTGTCGAACGCCGTCCGTCACTCGGGGGCCGCCCACATCCGCGTCCGGCTCATGCTGACCGAGGACGGGTTCGAGCTGCGCGTCTCCGACGACGGCAGCGGCTACGAGCCCGGCGCCGCCCACGGCGGTCTCGGGCTCGCCGGGATGCGCGAGCGGGCGCTGCTCCTCGGCGCCCACTTCGAGGTCGACTCGCGGCTCGGCCTGGGGACGCGGGTCAGGCTTTACCTCCCGGCTGCCGATGAGATGCTCGAGAGCAGGAAGTTGGGTCCGTCACGAGACATCAGGCCGGGCGGCGAGCACCTTCCGGAGCCACCGGGCGAGGCGAACCGGTGAGGATCCTGATCGCAGACGACCACGGAATCGTCCGCTCCGGCCTGCGGACGCTGCTCGAAAGCCAGGAGGGGATCGAGGTCGTCGCCGAGGCGGACAACGGCAACGACGCGCGCGACCTCGCGATCTCCGAGCGGCCCGACCTGGCAATCCTCGACGTGAAGATGCCCGGGCTGACGGGACTGCAGGCGACGCGGGCGATCCGCGAGTCCGCGCCCGACGTCGCCGTGCTGATCCTCTCGATGCACGACGAGGATCGCTACCTGTTCGAGGCGCTGAAGGCGGGCGCCTCCGGCTACGTACTCAAGCGCGCCGCCGACACCGACCTGCTCGCGGCCATCGACGCGGTCGAGCGCGGCGAGCCGTTCCTCACCCCCGAGGCCCAGCAGGCCCTGATCAAGGACGTGCTCGATCGCGGCGAAAGCCGCCAGGAGGAGCTGACCCCCCGCGAAGAGGAGGTGGTCAAGCTCGTCGCCGAGGCACACACCAACAAGGAGATCGCGGAGCTTCTTGGGCTCTCCGAGAAGACGGTCGAGAACCACCGCTCGAATGCGATGCGGAAGCTCGGCATGCGCGACCGGGTCGAGCTCGTCCGCTACGCGATCAGGCGTGGGCTGATCGAGCCCTGAGCAGGACCCTGCCGCGGACACAGGTTCTCCTCGCGCAAGGCGACACTCACGTTCGATGTTCACTTCTGCATGCAGTGCCTGCAGAAGTGAACGATGAACGCGCTCCTGGGTTATCGGGCCATGGCCCGGCATAAGTCAGGAGCGCTCGGGCGAAACCGCTGAGCGGTCAGGAGCGCTCGGGCGAAACCGCTGAGACGCGCGCTGTCGCTTCGGTCCATTCCGTCCGCAGCCGCCGGCCGCGCCGGCGCTCGCCCGCACCCCCAGTGCCCCTTCCGTCGGAAGCGCCGCCGAGCTGCAGTGACCTCGGGGGAGGGCCGCGGGTGCCGGGCCTCCGTCGCCTGGGAAGATTTCCGCCTGACATGGATGCACGCCTGGTCGAGACGCGCGACGGCACGGAGCTGCTGATGCGGCCGATCGAGCCCGGCGACAAGGAGGCGCTCGCCACGGGGTTCGCAGCGCTGACCGCGGAGTCCCGCTACCGGCGCTTCTTCGCGCCGATCAAGCGGCTCAGCCGCCTCGACCTCCGGTACCTGACCGAGGTCGACCATCACAACCACGAGGCGATCATCGCCTTCGCCCCCGAGACCGGCGAGACCGTCGGCGTCGCCCGCTTCGTCCGCTCGACCGAGCCGACGGTCGCCGAGGTGGCGGTCACGGTCGTCGATGGCTGGCAGGGGCGGGGCGTTGCCACCGCGATGCTCGAGCAGCTGGTCGCGCGCGCCCTCGAGGAGGGCATCGATGCGTTCGTCGCGATCGTCCTCGAGGAGAACGACGCGGCGCTGGAGCTGTTCGAGGGCCTCGCGGCGAACGACCCGCTCCCGCGTCGACGCGACGGGAACCTCGAGCTGCTGATCGAGCTCCCGCGCGAGCCGGCCGTGCGGGGCACGATGCTCGGCAGGGCCCTGCAGGCCGCGGCTCGCGGCGTGCCCATGAATCCCTGGAGCCTGCTCAAGCACCGCGTCCAAGCGACCGCCGAGCACATCGTCCCCGACGAGCGGGAGCTCGCCGAGGAGCGGCGTCGAGCGGCGGGCCATAACCGACCTGAGCGCTAGGATTTGAGCGATGCTGTTCTCGACCAAAGCTGAATACGGCGTGCGACTGCTGGTTGCTCTGGGCCGAGCCGAGGGCGATCGCCCCGTGCCCCTGGCCGAGCTCGCCGACGCCGAGACGCTGCCGCCCGCGTACCTGGAGCACCTCGCGGCGAAGCTGAAGGCGGCGGGACTGATCGTCTCGCAGCGCGGCGCCCGCGGCGGCTATCGCCTGGGGCGCCCGGCGCAGGAGATCCGCATGCTCGAGGTCGTCGAGGTGCTCGAGGGCCCGATCGCGCCGATGGAGTGCTTCGAGCCCGACAGCGAGGGCCGCGTGCTGTGCTCGCACGAGGCCGACGGCGATCACGCCTGCTCAACGCGGCTGCTGTGGACCCGCGTCCACGGCGGCATCGCGCGAGCGCTGGCGACCACCACCCTGGCCGAGCTGATCGAGTTCGATCCCGCTCGCAACCCCGAGCCGGTCGTCTCCGCCTGAGCGCGGCCGGCCCACACTTGCACACGAAGAAGGAGACGAATGTCAGACCTGAAGATCACCGACCTGCACGTCAAGGCTGAGGACAAGCAAATCCTCAAGGGTCTCGACCTCGAGGTCGGCAAGGGCGAGATCCACGCGCTGATGGGCCCCAACGGGTCCGGCAAGTCGACGCTCGCGAACGCGATCATGGGCCACCCCTCGCTCGAGGTGACGGAGGGCTCGATCGTCTACGGCGGCGAGGACATCACCGAGTCCGACCCCGACGAGCGCTCGCGAGCCGGCCTGTTCATGGCCTTCCAGTACCCGGTGGCCGTGCCCGGCGTGACCGTCGCCAAGTACCTGCGGATGATCGTCAACGCTCACCGCGAGGCGCGCGGCGAGCCCGAGATCAAGCTCAAGGACTTCACGAAGCAGACGCGCGAGGCGATGGAGCTGATGGACGTCCCCGCCGACTTCAACAGCCGCTACCTGAACGAGGGCTTCTCCGGCGGCGAGAAGAAGCGGATGGAGATGCTGCAGATGGCGCTGCTGCGTCCCTCGATGGCCGTCCTCGACGAGACCGACTCGGGCCTCGACATCGACGCGCTGCGGACCGTCGCCGAGGGCGTCAACCGCTTCGCGGGCCCGGAGATGGGCGTGCTCATCATCACCCACTACCAGCGAATCCTGCACATGGTCGAACCGGACCGGGTCCACGTGATGTTCGAGGGCCGGATCGTCAAGGAAGGCGGCCCCGAGCTCGTCGGAGAACTCGAGGACAAGGGCTACGGCTGGATCCGCGAGGAGGTCGAGGCAGCCGCCTCGAGCTGAGCATGGAGCCCGCGACGACACCGGCTCCGGAGTTCTCCCTGGAGCGCGTCCGCGCGGCGTTTCCGGCGCTCGAGCGCGAGGTCGCCGGGCTCCCGATCGCGTACCTGGACTCGGGCGCCAGCTCGCAGCGGGCCCTAGCCTCGATCGAGGCCGTCGACCGCTACGAGCGGCGGCACCACTCGAACGTCCATCGCGGCTCGCACACGCTCTCGGCGGAGGCCACCGCGGCGTACGAGGGCGCCCGGGCGACCGTCGCCGACCACCTCGGCGCCGCCGATCGCCGCGAGGTGATCTTCGTCCGCAACGCGACCGAGGCGATCAACCTCGTCGCTCGCGCCTGGGGCGACGCCAACGTCGGCGCCGGCGATCGCATCGTCCTGACCGAGATGGAGCACCACTCGAACATCGTCCCCTGGCAGCAGCTGGCGGAGCGAACCGGTGCCGTGATCGACTGGGTCGACGTCACAGACGACGGCGAGCTCGACGGCGAGACCCTCGACTGCGGCGCTCGCACGGGAGCCGCGGCTGCTCGCCGTCACGCACGTCTCGAACGTGCTCGGGACGCTCAACCCCGTCGCCGATCTCGCGCGCCGCGCGCACGAGGCCGGCGCCCTGATCCTCGTCGACGGCGCCCAGGCAGCTCCGAAGCTCGCCGTCGACGTGGAGGAGCTCGGCATCGACTTCTACGCCGTCACCGGCCACAAGGCGTACGGCCCGACCGGGATCGGCGCCCTGTGGGCGCGGCTCGAGCTGCTGCGCGAGATGCCTCCCTTCATGGGCGGCGGCTCGATGATCCGCAAGGTCACGAAGGAGGGCACGACCTACGCCGACCCGCCCGCCCGGTTCGAGGCCGGGACGCCGGCGATCAGCCAGGCCATCGGCTTCGCGGCGGCCCTGCGCTGGCTCGACGGCACCGGGATGGCGGCGGCGACCGCGCACGAGCGCGAGATCGCCGCCTACGCGATCGAGGCGCTCGCGGCGGTCGACGGGCTGCGGATCTTCGGCCCACCCGCATCCGGTGAGCGCCTCGGGCCGATCAGCTTCGAGCTCGAAGGCGTGCACGCGCACGACGTCGCCGAGATCCTCGACCGCCACGGCGTTGCCGTTCGCGCCGGCCACCACTGCGCGCAGCCGCTGATGGAGCGGCTCGGCGTCGCGGCCACCGCCCGCGCCTCGTTCGGGATCTACACCTCGCGGGAGGAGATCGACCGGCTCGTAGAGGGCCTCAACGACGCGCGCCGAGTGTTCGGGCTCTAGGGTCGGCGCGATGGACGAGCTCTACCGGGATCAGATTCTCGAGCACTACAAGCGGCCGCACAACTTCGGCCGCCTCGACGACTACGACCTCGACTTCGAGGACACGAACCCCTTCTGCGGCGACGAGCAGCACGTCTACATCAAGCTCGACGACTCCGGGCGCGTCAGCGACATCTCTTTCGAGGGCCAGGGCTGCGCGATCTCGACCGCGGCCACCTCGCTGCTCACCGACGAGCTCGAGGGCATGAGCCGCGAGGAGCTGCTGCGGATCCCGAAACAGGAGGTCCTCGACCTGCTCGGGATCGAGATCTCGGCGACGCGGATGAAGTGCGCGATGCTCGGCATCAAGATCGTCAAGTCCGCGGCTCTCGGTGAGCCCGCGGACTGGGAGGACGAGGGCGAGCAGGGCGATCCCGCGGCGGCCACCGGCGGGCTCTGAGCGCCTCGCCGGGCCGCCGCCTACGCTTCGCGCCCGCGATGGAAGCAGCACCGATCAGCAGCGATCTCGAGGCGGTCGAGCGTCGGCTCGTCTGGATGATGGGCTCGCCCCGCACCGGCAGCACCTGGCTGCTGCGGCTGCTGCTGCACCCCTGGGGCGTCGGCCGGACGCCGACCGGGATCGACCCCTCGCGATTCCGGCCCCGCGGCGGCAACGTGATCCCCGTCAACGAGTCGTATCTGGCTCATCACATCGGCCCGATGCGCGACCCCCTGCCGCCGCCCGAGGCTGCGGCCGAGACCTCCGTCGTCCTCAACGACCTGCGCCGGAGCGACCCGGCCTACTTCTTCAGCGACGAGTACGCCCCCGACTGGCGCGGCCCACTGCGGGAGCTGGCGCTGAAGCGCTTCGACGCGCAGGCGCGCCGGGCCCGGAGCGAGCACGGGATCGTCGACCCGCTCATCGTGATCAAGGAGCCGAACGGTTCGCACGCCGCCGATCTGATCGCGGACCTGCTTCGGGACCTCGCGGATGATCTTCCTCCTGCGCGACGGCCGCGACGTCGTCGACTCGATGATGGACGCCGACTCCGCCGGCGGCTGGCGCACCCGGACAGAGGGCGTGCAGCCGCTGGTCACACCCGAGCAGCGACTGCAGGGCGTGCGGCGGCAGGCGCACCTGTGGCTCGTCCGCGTCTCCGCCACCGAGCGCGCCTGCCGCACACTGGGCCCGGAGCGCTCGATCGTCGTCCGCTACGAGGACCTGCTCGCGGACACCGAGGGTGAGCTCGCCCGGCTCGACGAGTGGCTCGGCCTCGGCCGCGACCGCCGCCAGATCCGCTCCGCAGTGCGCACGAACCGCTTCGGCTCGCTCCGCAACCGCCTGCGCGGGCGGCGCAAGGGTGTCCGCGCCGCCTCGCCCGGGCTGTGGCGCGAGAACCTGAGCGAGGACGAGCAGGCGAGCGGTGGACGAGCTGATCGGGCCGAAGCTGGCCGAGCTCGGCTACGACTGAGCGCGACGGCCGAGGATCCCCGCGAGGCGGGTCCCCGCGAGCCGCCGCCAGAGCGATCGCGGCCGCGAGCACCCGCTCGCGGCCGAGCGTCTCGTTGCGCCCGATCAGCGGCCGCAGCGACGCGTGACAGGAGCCACCCGCTCGCCGCGAGCCGCCGCTCGGCGGCGATCGTTCGGCGCAGGGCCCGCGCCTTTGCGGCGTCGATCGCGCGGACCGCCCCGCAGCAGGACGACGCGCGCGAACTGCGCCAGCTGCAGCCAGCGGCCGAAGTAGACGGCCCGCCACCCCGCGCCGGGACCGAGGCGTTCGCCAAGGCGGCGGCGCCGCCGCTCCGGCGCGGTGCCCGCGCGGCGGGCCCGCAGCGCCTCGGCGTGGCGCGTGTGCGCGGTGACCGAGTCGAGGTGTCGCACCCGCTCGTAGGTCGGCCGGTCGACGTAGGCGATCTCCCCCGTCGCCAGCGCGCACAGCGCCAGCCAGTGGTCGTGGTAGGGCTCGCCGATCGCGGGCGGGAACGGCAGCGCCGTAGCGAGCAGGCTGCGCTCGAAGAGCGAGGCCGCCCCGGTGACGGTGTTCGCCACCAGCAACGCCGCGATGTCCTGCCACGCCGCCCGGCGCAGGATCCAGTAGGTGTCGGAGAGCAGCTCCCCGTGCTCGTCGACGATCCGCATGTCGCTGAAGCTGAGCAGCGCCCGCTCGTGGCGCAGCGGCTCGGCCAGCAGCTCGAGCTTGTCCGGGTCCCAGCGATCGTCCTGGTCGGCCAGCGCGACCCAGCGCGCGTCGGGCGGAACCATGCGGAGGGCCCGCTCGAAGTTCCGGTAGAAGCCGAGCCGCTCCGAGGACGGCGAGAGCGAGAAGCGGGCGTCGTCCTCGATCAGGCCCTCGATCGCCCGTAAGCGTTCGGGCGAGGAAGCGTCGTCGCTGATCACGCATACCCAGCGGCGCCATCCCTGTGAGCGGATCGAGTCCAGCTGGACCGCGAGGCGCTCGGGCTCGGGCTCGTGTGTCGCCATGCAGACGCAGATCAGTGGCTCCTCCCCCGGGGACGGCTCGGGCGCCGCAGCGCTCGGCGCGGGCAGCTCCCGCTCGATCCGCACCCGCCCGAGCTCGGCCGCGGCGCGGGCCCCGCCGACCTCGGCCTCGATTCGAAGCTCGTGCTCGCCGGCCGGGATCCCGGCCGGCAGCTCGAGCATTACCCACCAGCGGTCGCCGGGCCCGAGCGCGCCCGGGGCCGGCATCCCCTCCGCATCGAGCGGCGCCACGACCCCGGCGAGCTCGACGCGGGCCGAGCCCCGCCGCGCCCGAGGGTCGAGGGTGCCCTCGAGCAGCAGCGCCGTCCCGGCGCCGACTCCGACCGTCGCGGGGAGCTCCCGGACCAGCGCCGCCGTCAGCTCCGCGCCGGGCGATCCGGCTTCGCGTTGGCGCCCGCGCTCCACAGCCGCGCGGAGATTACGCGCCGCGGGCCGGCCTCGGCGCGCGGCTATTCTGGCCCGGGATGGGGCTGTTCAGGGCAATCGGGAGGGGCGCGTGGACGACCGCCACCCGGATCGCGGTCGTCGCCCTCGGGATCCTCGTCGGGATCGGGGTCCCGCTCGGCTGGATCTGGGTCGGTTCGCAGGCCCAGGAGACGACGGCGCCGTCGGGCACCGCGTTCGCGGTCGTGATCGTCGGCGTCGTCTTCACGCTGCTGCTGATCGGCGGCTTCCTCAGCTTCTTCGCCGAACGCTCGAAGCGCCGGCGCCGCGAGCGCTCCGACTGGATGCGGGGGATGACCGAGGAGCGCCGCCGCGACTCGCTCAGCGACGTGCACCCGCTCGAGTTCGTGATCTTCCTCGCGGTGCTGATCGACATCGTCGTCTTCGTCGTCTGGTTCTTCGCCTTCGCCAATCCCGGCACGCCGGTCGGTCAGGGTTAGGCGGACCGGGTACGCGAAAGGGCCCCGGGCGCAAGCCCGAGGCCCCTTCGCTACGTCGCGCGAAGCGACGGCTGATGCGAGAGCGCGATCAGCAGTTGGGCCAAGCGTCGTACGGGACGTTGGCCGCGGCCGCGTCCTGGACGGACGGCGGCGCGGAGGCGGGATTCGTGCCCGCGTAGCCCGACGGAGCGTAGGCGTTCCAGGTCGACTGATCGAACTGGTAGGCGCCGTAGTAGCCGGCCGGGTTGACGGCGCTGTAGTCGCCACCCGACTCGCACTGGGCCGTCGAGCTCGAGGCGGCCGCGCCGCCGGAGCTCGCGGAGGTGCTCGTCGCCGCGGTCGAGCTCGTGTCGGTGGTCGACGTGCTCGTCGTCGCCGTGCTGCTCGCGGTCGTACCCGCGGCCGGATCGAGCTGCGCCCGCATGTAGGCGGTCGAGTCCTTGACCTCGCTCGGGCGGGCGGGACGGACGTCGCCGTCCTTCTCCTGCTGACCCCAGCGCACGAGGTTCCGGCCGGCCTTCTCGCGACTGAACTTGTCGATGAACCGGTGCCGCACCTTCAGGTAGTCCTTCTCGTAGGACTTCAGGTGCTTGCCGGCGGCCTTGTGGGTTCCAGGCTGATGCCCGCCGGCGCTGTTGCCCGCGGACGGCTTCGCGGCGTCCGCGACGGCCGGGGCAGCCAGGGTCGCGGCGACCGCGACGGCGGCCGCGCCGCGCCGCAGCGCGTTGAACGGGACTCGGGTGCTGTTCTTGCTCTTGGGTGTCGTGTTCATTGGTTGCGGGGATGCCGCTCCGGGTTGCTGCCCGGGGGATCGGCCCCCTGCTCACCTCCTTGGAGGGTTCGCGTCTATGAGCGTTCTGTTAGTAAACGCTTAGGGCGGCGCAAGGTAGCGGTGCAACCGGCGCCAGGTCTGTGGCTTCCGTCACACTGGTCGCCGGCCTGCGCCCCCCCTGCGGCGAGCGCCATCCGGCATCCCGCTAAAATCCGACTCTCCCAGTAGGGATTTCTTGAATGAGCATCCACACCGTCTGCAAAAGCGAAGAGCTGCCCGAGGGCGAGATGCGTCTCGTCGAGGCCGAGGGCCTCAAGATCGGCGTCTTCAACGTCGGGGGCGAACTGCTCGCGATCGAGGATCGCTGTTCACACGACGACGGGCCGCTGGCCGAGGGGAGCTTCGATCCGGCGGCCTGTACGGTTGAGTGCCCGCGCCACGGATCGCTCTTCGATCTGCGCAGCGGACGACCGAAGACGCTGCCCGCCTATACACCGGTCGAGACGTTCGAGGTCAAGGTCGAGGACGGCGAGATCAAACTGGAGGTCGACTGAACATGAATCCCCCCGAGACTGCCACGCCGCCGACCGCCGCCGAACTCGACCCCAAGCAGGCCGAGCGCGAGGCGATCCGCGACATCAACGCCGACTACAAGACGAAGTTCGGCTTCAACGACCCGGAGACGGGCTACGTCTACAAGGCCCCGAAGGGGCTCTCCCGCGAGCTCGTCGAGGAGATCTCCGAGTACAAGGACGAGCCGCAGTGGATGCGCGACTTCCGCCTCAAGGCGCTCGATCACTTCCTCGCGCGGCCAGTGCCGCAGTGGGGCGCGAACCTGAACCAGATCGACTTCGACGACATCCACTACTTCGTCCGCGCATCGGACCGCGCAGAGAACAAGTGGGAGGACGTCCCCGAGGACATCAAGAACACCTTCGACAAGCTCGGCATCCCCGAGGCGGAGCGGCAGTTCCTCGCCGGCGTGGGCGCCCAGTACGAGTCCGAGGTCGTCTACCACCAGATCCGCGAGGACCTCGAGCAGCAGGGCGTGGTCTTCCTCGACATGGACTCCGGCCTGCGGGAGTACGAGGACGTCATCCGCGAGCACTTCGCCTCGGTCATCCCACCGAACGACAACATGCTCGCGGCGCTGAACTCGGCCGTCTGGTCGGGCGGCTCGTTCGTCTACGTGCCGAAGGGCGTCAAGGTCGAGATGCCGTTGCAGGCCTACTTCCGGATCAACACCGAGAACATGGGCCAGTTCGAGCGGACGCTGATCATCGCCGACGAGGACTCGGACGTGCACTACATCGAGGGCTGCACAGCCCCCGTCTACTCGACCGACTCGCTGCACTCGGCGGTCGTCGAGCTGATCGCCCGGCCGGGCGCGCGGATCCGCTACACGACCGTCCAGAACTGGTCCCAGAACGTCTACAACCTCGTCACCAAGCGGGCGACGGCCGCTGAGCGCGCCACCGTCGAGTGGGTCGACTGCAACCTCGGGTCGAAGATCACGATGAAGTACCCCTCGATCTACCTGCTCGGCGAGGAGGCGCACGGAGAGATCCTCTCGATCGCCTTCGCGGGCAAGGGCCAGCATCAGGACGCCGGCGGCAAGATCATCCACGCCGCCCCGCGGACCACGAGCTCGATCTTCAGCAAGTCGATCTCCAAGGACGGCGGCCGCTCCACCTACCGCGGCCTGCTCGAGGTCGCCAAGGGCGCCGCCGACGTGCGCTCGAAGGTGGTTTGCGACGCGCTCCTGCTCGACGAGAAGTCGCGCTCCGACACCTACCCGACGATTCGCATCGACGAGAACGACGCCAACGTCGGCCACGAGGCCTCGGTCTCGAAGATCGGCGAGGAGCAGCTCTTCTACCTGCAGTCGCATGGCCTCGACGAGGAGGAGGCCTCGAAGATGATCGTCAACGGCTTCATCGAGCCCGTCGTCAAGGAGCTGCCGATGGAGTACGCCGTCGAGCTCAACCGGCTGATCGAGCTCCAGATGGAAGGCAGTATCGGATAGTGGAGGCAGCGACCTCCACCACCGCCCCCGATTGGCTCACCGAGCGACGCGCGCAGGCGCTCGAGGCGGCGCGGGCGCTCTCGCTGCCCGGTCCGAAGGTCAAGGGCTGGGAGTTCACCGATCTCTCCGGCCTCGACCTCGCCTCCTTCGAGCCCGCTGAGCCGTCCACGGGTGCCGCCGAGCCCGAGCGCACGGCCCTCGCCGTGCCCGAAGGGGCGCGAGGGCTGACGCAGATCGACGCCTCGATCGTCGGCGAGCCGTCCGGCGTCTCCGGCAACGGGCGCCCCGACGGCCCGCTGGTGATGCCGCTCGAGGCGGCCGCCGCCCGCTTCGATGAGCTGCTCCAAGATCGGCTCGGGACGATCGTGTCCGGCGCCGATGACCCCTTCGTGACCATCAACGAGGCCGGCTGGGGCGGCGGCGCGCTCGTCTACGTTCCCGCCGGCGTCCGCCTCGAGCAGCCGATCTCACTCACGGCGATCCAACGGGCCGCGGGCAGCAGCCTCAACTGGCGCACGCTCGTGATCCTCGAGGAGGGCGCCGAGGCCGAGATCTGGGAGCGCTACCTGTCGGCCGACGCCGAGACCGCGGGGCTCTTCAACGGGGTGACCGAGCTGATCGTCGGCCCCGGGGCCAACCTGCGCTTCGTCTGCGGCCAAGCCCTCTCCCCCGCCTCGTGGATCTTCGCCACGCAGAGGGCCGTCCTCGAGCGCGACGGCAACCTCGAGTGGGTTGCCCTCGGCTTCGGGGCCGCCAACGGCAAGGTGCGGATGGAGACCAAGCTCGCGGGCCGCGGCTCGAGCGCGAAGGTCACCGGCGCCTACGTCGGCAACGGCCGTCAGCACCTCGACTACGACACCACCCAGGAGCACGCAGCCGAGGACACGACCTCCGACCTCGCCTTCCGCGGCGTACTCGACGACCGCGCGACCGCTGTCTGGCGCGGGATGATCAACGTCGACAAGGGCGCGCAGCGCACCGACGCCTTCCAGGAGTGCCGCAACCTGCTGCTCTCGAAGAAGGCCCACGCCGACGCGATCCCGGGGCTGGAGATCGAGGCCGACGATGTCGCCTGTACCCACGCGGCGGCCATCGCCCAGATCGATCCCGAGCAGCTCTTCTACCTGCGCTCGCGCGGCCTCGGGGAAGAGGTGGCGAGCGAGCTCGTCGTCGCCGGGTTCCTCGCAGAGCTCGTCGAGCGGGTCCCGAAGGGCGCCGTCGGCGACGCGCTGGCCGGCGCCCTCGACGAGCGCCTGACCGAGCTCCTGCACGGCTGAGCCGAGCTTAGAGGCCGTCTCAAAACCCCCGCACACCCGGCTCCCTTGGTGCCGGATGTGCCACCTATCCGCGCGAGACGGCGCGCGGGGGCGCCGGCAGCTCTCCCGGGGTCTGGTGGTCGAAGTCGACGATCCACCCGAGGAGTACTCATGGCAGAGCAGTTCAAGCGCGGCGACAGAGTTCAGTGGAATTTCCGCGGCAGGCCGGTGACCGGCAAGGTCCGCAAGCGCCTGGTGAGCCGCACCGAAGTCGGAGGGCAGGTCGTGGCGGCGACCAGCGACGACCCGCGCTACCTGGTGCGAAGCGACGCGTCGGGAAAGGAGACCGCGCGGCGGCCCGAGAAGCTCACGCGCCTCTGACGCGACAACGCGAGCGGGCTCCGCGCCAACCGCTCAGAGCTGCGCGGTGTCGACCTCGAGACCGAGCAGGACGCGTCCGGCCAGCTCCAGCGTCGCCGGGGCGACGACCATGTGCTGGGCGGCCGTGTGCGCGTCGCGGAAGCGGCGCTCGAGTGAATTGCCGCGATACAGCGAGCCGGCGCCGGCGAGACGGTGGCAGAGGTCGACGACCTCGACCGAAGTCCGGGCCGCGTGGGTCGCAGCGAGGCGGATGCTCGCTCGCTCGTCCAGGCCGAGGGGCTCGTCGCGCTGCGCGACCTGCCAGGCGCGCTCGATCGCCGCATCGAGTCCCGACTTCGCGGCGCGCAGCGCCGCGACCGCACCCGCGACCCGCTCCTGGGTCGTCGGACGCTCCGCCAGCGACCGGGAGCTGCCCGCCGGCCTGCGGGCGCCGGCGAGATCGACGAGGTCGGCCAAAGCTCCACGGGCGATCCCCGAGCAGACGGAGGAGACCGCGACAGCGAGGAGCCCGAAGAGCGGGAACGCGTACAGCGGGCCCCGCGCGGTTGGCGGTCCGCCGACGAGGTCGACGACCGCCGCCGCCGGGACGGACACCCCATCGGCGGCCACGTCGTGGCTCGCGGTCGCCCGCAGCCCGAGCGAGTCCCAGGTCTCGACGATCTCCACCTGCTCACGGCGGACGGCGGCGTACAGGGGGCGACCTTCAGGGTCGAGGCAGCCGAGACCGACGATCGAGCTGTGATCGACGCCGCTGCCGAGCGGCCAGCGCCCACTGAGCTCGAAGGCACCGGCTCCCGCATCGGCGAGGCGGCCACGGGGGGCAAAGACGCCCGCCGCGATCGGCGGCAGCTCCGTCGCCGAGCCGAAAAGCTCCCGCGCCTGGTCCTCGGACAGATAGGCGGCAACCAGCCCGGCCGTGGCGCCGATCGCCGCACACCACCCGGCCGCACCGTCGGCGGCGGCGACGAGCTCGATCGCCGCGCGGAACTCGAGCGGGGCCACCTCCCCACCGCCGAACGACTTCCGGCACCAGGGCAGCGAACAGACCGGCATCGTCCATGGCCGCGACGGTCGCCGGCGCGAGCGCCCCGTCGGCCTCCGCCGCGGCGGCGCCCTCGGCGATGAGCGCGAGCAGCGGCTCGTCGATCCGGATCCTGACACCGGGCATGGGAGCAGTCTCTGCCGAGCGGCGGACGGAGAGGCGGCGGCCAGCTCAGACGCGACGCACCTTCCAGACCTCCTCGGTCGGCCAGCGGCGGGCCCATTCCAGGTCGGCCCATTCGTAGTCGCTGCTCGCGTCCTCGGGAGGCTGGAGCTCGATCAGCTCCTCGATCTCGAACCCGCTGCGGCGCAGCAGCGCGATCAGCTCGCCGTGAGGGAGGTGGTACTCGACGCCCTCGTCGTCGGGCCACTCGAAACGACGCATCCCGAACTGCGGGCGGAGCAGCTGCCGCGCCAGCGGCTCCGCTCGGAGTCGGACGAGCAGAGCATCATCAGAACCGAGTTGACCAGGAACACCAGCCGCCCGCTCGGCCGCAGCAAGCGCGCCGCTTCGGGGATCCAGAGCTCCGGGTCACACCAGATGCTGGCGCCGTACTCGGAGATCGCGAAATCGAAGGAGGCGTCCGGGCGCGGGACCCGCTCGGCGTTGCCGTGGATCAGCTCGAAGTCGAGACCGTGCTCGGCCTGCATCGCGCGCGCCGTCTGCAGCTGCCGCTCGGAGTTGTCAATGCCGACGGGGTGGGCGCCGCGTCGGGCCAGCCACGAGCTCACGTAGGCGGTGCCGCAGCCGAGCTCGATCGCATCGAGGCCCGACGGGTCGGCGGGAAGCATGCGCAGCCGGGGCTCCGGCACCCTCCAGATTCCCCACGAGGGCTCTTCGGCGGCCCAGTCACGGCGTGCCGCGGCGACGTAGGAGTCGGCCTTCGCATCCCAGTAGCGGCGGTTGCTGAGCACGTGCTCGGGCAGTTCGGACATCGTCGCCAGGCTAGAGCGGATGCGACCGCCGCGGACCCCGGCGCCCATGCCGCCGAAGCCTCCAGCCCGAATCCGCAATCCCCATGCTGCCAATAAGCTGGCCCGATGCCGGATGGTGCGGGGACGATCAGGTTCGGAACGCCCGCCGGCCGGTGGCTGATCGCCCTCACGGTGCTTGGATCCGGCATCGCCTTCCTCGAGGCAACCGTGGTCAACGTCGCCCTGCCCGCGATCGGCGCCGACCTCGGCGCCAACGTCGCGGGGCTGCAGTGGACGCTGAACGGCTACCTGCTGACGCTGGCCGCCCTGATCCTGATCGGGGGCTCGCTCGGCGACCGCTACGGGCGCCGGCGAATCTTCGTCATCGGCGTCGTCTGGTTCACGACCGCCTCGGCACTGTGCTCGCTGGCCCCGAGCGTCGGCGTCCTGGTCGCGGCCCGGATCGTCCAGGGCGTCGGCGGCGCGATGCTGACCCCGGGCAGCCTGGCGATCATCGAATCCGGCTTCCGCCCCGCCGACCGGGCTCGGGCGATCGGCGCCTGGTCGGCGCTGGGAGGGATCGCGGGCGCGGTCGGCCCGCTCGTCGGCGGCTGGCTGATCGACGTGGTCGATTGGCGCGCGATCTTCCTCATCAACCTGCCGCTCGGCGCCTTCATCGTCTGGGCGGCGCCCCGGCACATCCCCGAGAGTCGCGACGAGAGCGCCACCGGCCGCCTCGACCTGCGCGGGTCGGCGCTCGCTGCGCTCGCGCTGGGCGGCTTCACCTTCGCGCTGATCCAGGCCTCCGAGAAGGGCGGCATGTCGCCCGGGGTCGTGGTCGCGCTGCTCGTCGGCATCGTTGCCGCGGTCGCGTTCATCGCCGCCGAACGCGCCGCCGAGCAGCCGATGCTGCCGCTCGACATCTTCTCCTCCCGGCAGTTCTCCGCCGCCAACGCCGTGACGTTCGTCGTCTATGCGGCGCTCGGCGGCGTCTTCTTCCTGCTCGTGATCACACTCCAGGTGGTGCTCGGATACTCCGCGATCGCGGCCGGCGCGGCGGCCCTACCGGTGACGGTGATCATGCTCGCGCTATCGGCCCGCTCGGGCGCTCTGGCGCAGCGGATCGGCCCGCGACTGCCGCTCACCTTCGGGCCGTTGCTCATCGCCGCCGGGATGGTGATCCTGAGCGGGATCGGCGCCGGCGACAGCTACGTCGGGGCGGTGCTGCCCGGAATCGTCGTCTACGGGCTCGGCCTCGCGCTCGTCGTCGCCCCGATCACGGCAACGGTGCTGGCGGCGGCGGAGGCCCGCCACGCCGGCGTGGCCTCCGGCGTCAACAACGCCGTCGCCCGGACCGCCCAGCTCGCCGCGGTCGCCGCGCTCCCGCTGATCGTGGGGCTCAGCGGCAACGACTTCCAGAATCCGGCCGCGCTCCAGAACGGCTTCCAGGAGGCGATGCTCGTCACCGCCGCCCTCGCCGCACTCGGCGGGCTGCTCGCCTTCGCCTACATCTCGAACGACGTGCTCGACCGCGCCACCGAGCCAGACGGCAGCAACGCCGACCACCTCGACCGCGACCTGCACTGCGGCATCGACGGCCCACCGCTTCGCCCCTGCCAGGAAGACCTCGAGGGCGTCGCGGCGCCCGAGGCAGCCGGCGCCGCCGGCAGCTAGCAGCGGGGCTCGGCGCTCCGCCGGATCGAGCCCCGCCACGGGGGCGGTCCCGGCACCGCAACGACTGTCCACGCGTCCATAGACGTACTTGACTGCAGGAGGACAATTTCCGGTGTAATGAACGGAGGCCCCGACGTACCTCGAGGAACGGGCCTGGCGGCCGTGGCCGCCCCCTTCGGGCGGGACGTCGAGGACTGCTTCGGGACGATCGAACGGGCGCTCGGCCTCGCGCGCGCCGCCGGCTCCCACCTCGTGGCGTTCCCCGAGTCGGCGCTCGGAGGTCCGCCCGGGATCCCGAGCCCCGGCGCCGACCCACGCCCGGTCGCCATCGGGCTCGACGGGCCGGAGATCGCGCGCCTCCGGGAGCTCGCCGGCGAGACCGTCGTCTGCGTCGGGGTCAGCGAGCGCGCGCGGACCGGCGTCTACTCGACCGCCGTCTGCCTCTCGGGCGCGGGGATCCACGGCACCCATCGCAAGGTTCACATCCCGCCCTCCGAGCTCCGCGCCTACTGCGCCGGGGAGAGCTTCACGGCTTTCGACACGCCGGTCGGGCGAATCGGAATGCTGAACTGCTACGACAAGGTCTTCCCGGAGGCGGCCCGCGCCCTGGCTTTGCAGGGAGCGGAGACGATCGTCGCACTGTCGGCCTGGCCCGCCTGCCGCTACAGCCCGGCGCCTGTGCTCGCCGACGACGTGCAGTCCCTGCACTTCGACCTCATGGACCGCGCCCGGGCGGTCGAGAACCAGGTCCACTGGGTCGCCTCGAACCTCTCCGGGCCCTTCGGCGAGCTCCGCTTCCTCGGCCAGGCGAAGGTCGTCGACCCGGATGGCCGCATCCTCGGGGCCACCGAGCCCGGCGTCGAAGGCGTGGCGAGCGGGGTCGCGACCGAAGCCGCGCGACGCCCCGCCGGGCAGCGGGCCATCTCGCATCTGCGGGATCGCCGCCCGGACGCCTACGGGCCGTTACCGTCCTACGGTGCCGCGGTCGCCTGACCGCGGGGCACGAGGGGAGCAGCGACGCAATGTGCGGAATCGCGGGGAAGTACGGGCGGATCGACCCCGAGGCCGGCGAGCGGATGCTCGGGCGGCTCGTCCACCGCGGCCCCGACGACGCCGGCTCGGTCACGCTCGGCCACGTCGGCTGGCTCGGGCACACGCGGCTTTCGATCGTCGACGTCGAGGGCGGACGGCAGCCGCTGAGCACGAGCGACGAGGAGATGTGGCTCGTCGGTAACGGCGAGGTCTACAACCACGACGACATCCGCCAGACCTTCGACGGGCGGCTCTTCAACACTCGCTCCGACAACGAGGTCGCCCTGCACCTGATCGACGCCAAGGGTCCGGATGCGATCGGCGAACTGAGCGGCATGTACGCGTTCATCGGCGCCTCGGCCGACGGCCGCTTCATCGCCGCTCGCGACCCGGTCGGGATCAAGCCGCTCTACTGGGCGCGGCGGGACGACGGCGTCCTCTTCGCGTCCGAGATGCGGGCCTTCGACCCCTCCTGGCTCCCCCACGTCGAGGCGTTCCCACCGGGTCACTACTGGACCCCGGGCGCAGGGCTGGTCCGTTTCGAGCACGCTGTGCCCGAGCGGGCCCTGAGGCCCGCGCCCGGCCCCACCGAACCGCTCGGACCGGGCGTCGAGATCCCCGCTGACATCCTCCGCGAGACCCGCGAGGTGATCGTCAGCTCCATCGACCGCCAGATGATGGGCGACGTGCCGGTCGGGGTCTTCCTCAGCGGCGGGCTCGACTCGAGCCTCGTCGCCGCCGTCGCGGCCGACTATCTGCGCGCGCGGGGAGGGCGGCTGCAGACGTTCGCGGTCGGGACCGAGGGCAGCAGCGACCTGCTCGCCGCTCGGGCCGCCGCCGAATACCTCGGCAGCGAGCATCGCGAGCGCATCTACGACGCCGCCGAGGCGCTCCGCGTCCTGCCCGAGGTGGTCCGCGCGATCGAGTCCTTCGACCCCTCCCTGGTTCGCAGCGCCGTCCCCAACTACCTGCTCGCCGAGTTCACGGCCGAGCACGTGAAGGTCGTCCTCACCGGCGAGGGAGCGGACGAGATCTTCGCCGGCTACGGCTACTACCACCGCGACTTTCCCGACGCGGACGACCTGCAGACCGAGCTCGTGCGGACGATCGAGGGACTGCACAACCTCAACCTCCAGCGGGCCGATCGCGTGACGATGGCGCACGGGCTCGAGGCACGGGTGCCGTTCCTCGACCGCGAGGTGATCGCGTTCGGCCTGCACCTGCCGGCGGGCTGGAAGGTGGCAGGGGACGCGCAGCCCGAGAAGCGGCTGCTTCGGGAGGCCTTCACGGGCTGGCTGCCGGAGGATCTCCTGTGGCGCGGCAAGGAGCAGTTCGGGACGGGCTCCGGCGCGCGGGAGGTGCTTGGCGAGGCAGTGACCGCGCCCATCAGCGATGCCGAGTTCGAGGCCGAGCGGGGCCAGCTCGATCCGCCGATCCGCAACAAGGAGGAGCTCGCCTACTACCGGATCTTCCGCGAGGCGCTGCCGGGCCTCGACCCCAGCGGCACGATCGGCCGCTTCGCGACCACCTGACCGCGACCCGGGACCCTGGGCTTCCCTCCCGGCCCGGCGGCCGTCCAATAGGGTCCCCGGCGATGGCCAAGGATCTGCAACTCGGGCTCAACACCGGCTACTGGGCCGGGGGCCCACCGCCGAACGTCGTGGAGACCGCCCAGGAGGCCGAGCGCCTCGGCTACGACACGATGTGGACCTCGGAGGCCTACGGCTCCGACTGCATCTCGCCGCTCGCCTGGTGGGGCTCGCAGACCGAGAAGCTCCGCCTCGGCACGGCGATCATGCAGATGTCCGCGCGGCAGCCCGCCGCGGCGGCGATGGCGGCGATGACGATGGACCACCTCTCGGGCGGCCGCTTCATCCTCGGGATCGGGGTCTCCGGTCCCCAGGTCGTCGAGGGCTGGTACGGCGTTCCCTTCCCGAAGCCGCTCGCCCGGACCCGCGAGTACATCGGGATCCTGCGAGACATCTGGAAGCGCGAGGGGCCGGTGACCAACGAGGGGCCGCACTACCCCCTGCCCTTCGACGATCCCGAGCGCTCGACGGGCCTCGGCAAGCCGCTCAAGGCCTCGATCCACCCCGTCCGCGAGGAGATCCCGATCTTCTTGGGCTGCGAGGGGCCGAAGAACATCGCCCTGTGCGCGGAGCTCTGCGACGGCTGGATGTCGATGCTCTTCTCGCCCGCTCACCAGGACATCTACCTGCCCTCGCTCGAGGAGGGCTGGGCGCGTGAGGGGGCGCGCCGGGGCCCCGACGACTTCGAGGTCGCCTGCATGGTGCCGATGATCGTCGGCGACGACGTCGCGGCCTGCGCCGACGCCCTGCGGCCCTTCTACGCCCTGTATTTCGGCGGCATGGGAGCGAAGGGGAAGAACTTCCACGCCAACGTCCCGATCCGGATGGGCTACGAGAAGGAGGTGCTGGAGATCCAGGACCTCTACCTCGCGGGCAAGAAGGACGAGGCCGGGGCGCTGATCCCGTTCGAGCTGATCGACGCGATGTCGCTGATCGGCCCGAAGGAGAAGATCCGCGACGACCTCGACAAGTGGCGTGAGTCCGTCGTCACCCAGCTCATGATCCAGGCCGGAGACCCCAGCCTGCTGAGGACCGCGGCCGAGCTGGTCCTCGGCGGCTGAAACGGCGCCGCAGCCCGCGCGGCCGACGCCCGAGCGGCCGACCAGCGGCCCAGCAACCCTTGTGACCGGAAGGGGCACCGAGGGTGGGCGGCGCCATAGGCTGTAGTCGTCCACTTTAAGGACCCCCAGGGGTCCTTAACCGGACGCTCTTGCTGCGGATTGGCGCGGGTTGGCTCCGCGCGAGGAGCACGCATCACCCTGTTCGGCGACCTCGTGACGTCTCCGTATCCGTCCTCCCCCTCCCCGGGGGAGGTTCCGCGGGACCGGAGCCGCTTCGCTGCGCCGGGTCAGCCCGCGGCGACCGTGAGCACGAGCTTGCCGGTGGCGCGGCGCCCGTCCAGGTCGGCCAGGGCCTGCGCAGCCTCGGCGAGCGGGTAGCTGCGGCCGACGACCGGATCGACGGCGCCGGCGGCGACCATCTCGGTCAGAGCGGCGTGGGTCCGCGGCGGCAGCGTCGGATCGGTCGCGATGAAGCCGCCCCAGTTGACGCCGACGACATCGATGTTGCGGAGCAGAATCCGGTTCGCGGCCAGGGACGGAATCGTGCCTTCCGCGAAGCCGATGACCAGCAGCCGGCCCTCCGGGGCCAGCGCGCGCGGCGAGGCCTCGAGCCGTTCGCCGCCGACGGGGTCGAAGATCGCCTCCACCCCCCGCCCCCCGCTGAGCTCCTTCGCCGCGGCGACCCAGTCGCCGCCGGAGTCGATCGTCTCGTCGGCCCCCGCCTCGCGCGCGACGGTGGCCTTCTCGTCGCTGGAGACGGCGGCGATCACGCGGGCTCCGATGCCCTTGCCGACCTGGACGGCGGCGCTGCCGACGCCGCCGGCGGCCCCATGGACGAGCAGCGTCTCGCCGGCGACGAGACGGCCGCGACGGGCGAGCGCGAAGTGGGCCGTGTGGTGGTTCATCAGAAAGCCCGCCGCCTGCTCGAAGCTGAGTCCCTCGGGGATCGGGAAGCAGGTCGCCGCGGGCGCCTTGAGGATCTCCGCGAAGGCGCCGGTCATCGTGATCGCCATCACCCGGTCGCCCGGGGCGAAGCCTGACCCCTCGGGCGCCCACCGGATCGTGCCCGCGCACTCGACCCCGGGCGTGAAGGGCAGCGGCGGCTTCATCTGGTACTCGCCCCGGGTCAGCAGCAGATCCGGGAAGCTGACGCCGGCCGCGACGACGTCGATGAGAACGAAGTGCTCCGAGGGCTCGGGGTCGTCCACCTCCCGCAGCTCGAGCGCTTCCGGTCCATCCGTCCGCTCGAGGACGAGGGCGCGCACAGGCGGTCCGCTACTCGTCCCGCGGGGTGATCCGGAAAACCGAGACCACCTCGGCGGTCTTGCCCTCCGGATGGGCGACGTAGGCGCTCGGACCGCCGCCGAACCAGCCCGCGGACTCGTTGTCGCCGACGAAGATGCCGGGATGGTGGCGGCCGTCGCCGTCCTCGACCCAGACCTTCTGCCCCTCGACGAACCCGTGTGGGCTGGACTCGCTCATCGCGGCGGGAGCCTACCGCTCCGGCCCCCGCCGCCGCGCTCCGGCGTCGTAGGATCGACGCCGATGAAGACGGCCGGGACGGTGGCAAGGGGGCGAGCGCCGTGCGGGCGCTTCACGCCCGCCCTCCTCCTGCTCGCTGCGACGCTGTTCGCGGTGCCGCTGCTCGCGGGCTGCGGCGAGAAGACCTTCGACGCGCAGGGGGTCGTCGACGCGCTGAACGCGAAGGGAGCCGGTCTCACCCTGGGCGACTCGCTGCCCGACACGAGCGAGGGCTCCGAGGTCAGGGTCGTCACGTTCGCCGGAGGGTCGGGCACAGCCGACACCGTCGAGCTCGGCGCCGGCGCACTCGTCGTCCTTGCCGACAGCGACACCGCCCGCGGCGAGTTCTCGCGCTGTCAGTCCGCGGGCGAGTTCGTGTGCTTCCGCGCCGCGAACACGGTGCTGCGCTTCTCGCAGATCACCAGCGCCGAGCAGAGCCGGCTCTCAGCCGCCCTGGAGGGCATTGCCGGCGGCGGCTGAGCGCCGCCGCCGGGATCCACTGCGCTCAGGCGACGCCGTCGAGCAGGCGCCAGTTCGCTCGGAAGGCCTCCTCCGCCGCCGCGACGACCTCGTCGGCCCTGCCGCCCGCGGCGAGCAGGTCCGAGATCAGCTCGCGACCCTCGGCCGCGTGCTCGACGTCGCGGCCCCGGTGGACCGAGAAGTAGTGGGTGCCGGAGCCGACCGGGACGTCGTAGTGCGCGGCTAGACCCTCGAGCTTGGTGCGCGAGATCTCGGGCTGGCCGCTCTCGATCGCGTACAGACGGGCGAGCGCCGCGAGGGCACCATCGCGGCTGGTCCAGGCGGACACGCACTCCGCCGTCTCCGGATTGGCCGTCGCCTCGCGGTCGCCGCCGACGGCGTCGACGAAGCCGTCCCAGAGGGCGACGTGCTCGGACTCCTCACGCGCGTGGCCGGCGAGCTCGGCGCGGCCGTCGAGCTCCGTTGCCACATAGGCGGAGAGCTCGGCGATCGCCTCGACGGCGTGCCGGTACTGCCCCGAGTAGTCGGCGAGCTCGGCGGCGCTGAGCTCACCGGCCGACCAACGCTCGTAGAAGGGATGCTCGAGGACGTTGCAGCGGCTGCGGGCGGCTTCGATTCGGCTCCAGACGTCGTCTTGCACTGGGGGGCTCCTTCGGTCGGGTCGGGACGGGACACCTTGCGCCCGGCAGGGCCGAACGCGGAGTGAGCATATACGCGTCCGTGGTGTGAATCCGCCACGCCGGGACGGCGGCGCAGCGGGTCCAGGGCCGGCAGCCGACTACGATCCGCGCCCGTGCGTCCGCACCGCAACGACATCCCCGTCCCCCCGTTCCCTCCCGGCATGGAGTGGGTCGGGGCCGAGCCGCCGGCGGTCGAGCGGATCACCGCCCGCGGTCCACTGCTGGTGCTCTTCTTCGAGGCGGGCGAGCTGAGCGGGATCCAGAGCCTGCCTCAGGTCGACGCCTGGGCGCGCCGCTACGCCGACGCGGGGCTGACGACGGTCGGCGTCCACAGTCCCCGCTCCGACCTCGCGCGCTCGCCCGAGGCCTTCGAGGCGGCGATCGGCCGCCTCGGGCTCGGCTTCCCGGTCGCCTCCGACGCCGGCTACCACGTCTGGCACGCCTACGGCTGCAAGGGCTGGCCCTCCCTGTTCCTGTGGGGGGTCGGCGGACGGCTGCGCTGGTTCCACTTCGGGGTCGGGGGGATCGCCGAAACCGAGGAGGCGATCCGCGAGGAGCTCGCCGAGCTCGAGGGCGACCGCCCCCTGCCCGAGCCCGTGAATCCCCCGGGCGAACACGGGATCGAGGTCGAGAAGCCGAGCGACGAGGTCTTCCCGGGCGGCTCGCACGACAGCTTCTGGGTAGGTGAACCCGGCGAGCCGCTCGAGGTGGAGTACGCCGGAGCAGGCGCCTGGGCCGCGCTCGACGGCAACGGCCGCGTGACGGTCTCCGTCGACGGCGCCGAGCCCGCACGTGAGATCGCGGTCGATGCGCCGGGCCTGTACGAGCTCTCATCGCACCCCGAGCACGGGGTCCACGAGGTCCGGCTCGAGCTCGACCCCGGGATCCGGGTCTGGTCCGTGTCGTTCGCCCCGGGAGCCGCCTAGGATGGCGCGATGGCCGTCGATCCAGTCTTCGTAACCGGCGCTTCCGGCTTCGTTGGCGGCGCGCTCGCGCGCTCCCTGGTCGCGGACGGGCGCGAGGTTCGGGCACTGGCGCGCTCGGATGCCAGCGCGGCACGGATCGAGGCGCTCGGCGCCGTCCCGGTCCGCGGCGATCTCGCGAACCCGGCCGAGTTGCGGGCCGCAGCCGAGGGCTGCGAGCTCGCCTTCCACGCGGCTGCCCTTCCTGCCGAGTGGGGCAGCTGGGCCGAGTTCGAGGCGGCGAACGTCGCCGGCACCGCGAACGTGCTCGGCGCCTGCGCCGCGGCCGGCGTCGCGCGCCTCGTGCACGTGGGTACCGAGGCGGCGCACTTCGCGATGGAGCCGCTGGTGCGGATCGACGAAACCGAGCCGCTCCGGCCCGACTCCCCCGTCCGCTACTCGGCGACGAAGGCGCGCGCCGAGCAGCTGGTCGTCGAGGCGAACAAGCCGGGCTTCGAGACGGTCGTCGTGCGGCCGCGGCTCGTCTGGGGACCCGGCGACGAGACCGTCCTGCCCGGGATTGCTGCCGCCGTCGAGGCCGGCCGCTTCACCTGGGTCGACGGAGGTCGCCACCTGACATCGACGGCGCACATCGACAACGTCGTCCACGGCCTGCGGCTCGGGGCCGAGAAGGGCCGAGGCGGCGAGGCGTACTTCGTCACCGACGGCGAACCGCTCGTGTTCCGCGACTTCATCACACGGCTGCTGGCAACCCGTGGGATCACGCCGCCGGACCGCAACATGCCCCGTGCCCTCGCCCGCATCGCTGCCTCGACCTCGGAAACCCTGTGGGGGCATCTGCCGCTGCCGGGCGCGCCGCCGATCACCCGCATGGCCTACTTCCTGATCGCGAACGAGGTCACGATCGACATCTCGAAGGCCCGCTCCGAGCTCGGCTACGAGCCGGTGATCAGCGTCGACGCCGGGCTCGACGCGCTCGCTGCCTAGTGGACGCGTCCGTAGGTTCGGTCAGATGCCGGCGAGAGCACGATGAGCTTCGCCGAGGTGCTGCTCGTGCTGGCCGCGGGCTTTGGCGCCGGCACGATCAACGCGCTGATCGGGTCGGGGACCCTGATCACGTTCCCGGCCCTGCTCGCCGTGGGCTACCCGCCCGTGATCGCGAACGTGAGCAACAACATCGGCCTCGTTCCCGGCGCCGCAAGCAGCGCCTACGGCTACCGCGAGGAGCTGCGCGGCAGCCGCGAGCGCCTGCGGCGACTGGCACCGCTGACCATCAGCGGATCTGTGATCGGGGCGATCCTGCTGCTCGCGCTTCCCGCCGACGCGTTCAAGTTCATCGTCACGATCCTGATCGCGATCTCCCTGGTTCTGATCGTGTTGCAGCCGCGGATCTCGCGGTGGGCTCGGGCGCGACGCGAGGCCGAGGCGGCCGGGCGGGCCCCGGCCCCGCACGGCGGGCCCGGGACGATGGCCTCGATCTTCGGGACGGGAATCTACGGCGGCTACTTCGGCGCCGGGCAGGGGATCCTGCTGCTGGCCGTGCTCGCGATCGGGGTTCCGGGCGAGCTCAAGGAGCTGAACGCGGTTCGCGCCGTGCTCGCCGGCCTCGCCAACCTGACGGCCGCCGTCATCTTCCTCTTCGCCGCCCACATCGCCTGGGAGGCGGCGCTGGTGATCGCCGCCGGCTCCACCATCGGCGGCCTCGTCGGCGCCGGCATCGGCCGGCGGCTTCCGGACCCGGCCCTCCGCGCGATGATCGTCGTCGTCGGCCTCGCCGCGATCGTCCAGCTGCTCGTCTGATTCCGCGCCCCCGGCCGCCTACGTCCGGGCGGCGAGCTCGGTGCGGATCTCCTTCGGGAGCATGAAGCGGACGTCCTCATCGACGGTGCGCAGCTCGGCCACGTCGGTCGCGCCCCGCTCGCGGAAGAACTCGACCAGCGCCGCGACCAGCTCCTCGGGGGCGCTGGCGCCGGAGGTGATCCCGACCGTCTCGACGCCCTCGAGCCAGCTCTCCTCGACCTGGCCGGCGTTGTCGATCAGGTGCGCCGCCGTGCCGAGCTCGCGGGTGACGTCGACGAGGCGGTTCGAGTTCGAGGAGTTCCTCGAGCCGATCACGAGCACCAGATCGCACTCGTGGGCGAGCTGCTTGACCGCGAGCTGGCGGTTGGTCGTCGCGTAACAGATGTCGTCGGACTTGCTCGAGACGATGTTCGGGTACCGCTCGCGCAGCCTCGCGATGATCCCGGCCGTCTCGTCGACCGAGAGCGTCGTCTGGGTGATGAAGGCGACCTTCTCGGGATCGGGGACCTCGACGGACTCGACGTCATCGGCGGTCTCGACGAGGATGATCGAGTCCGGCGCCTCGCCGGTCGTCCCCTCGACCTCCTCGTGGCCGTCGTGGCCGATCAGGATGATCGTGTAGCCCTGCTCGGCGAACTTGCGGGCCGAGACGTGGACCTTGGTCACCAGCGGGCAGGTCGCGTCGATCGTGTGCAGGCTGCGCTTCGCGGCGTTCTCGTGCACGGAGGGGGCGACCCCGTGGGCGCTGAAGACGACGTGGGCGCCCTCGGGCACCTCGGTCTCCTCCTCGACGAAGATCGCGCCGCGCTTGGCGAGCTCGCAGACGACGTGCTTGTTGTGGACGATCTCCTTGCGGACGTAGACGGGCGGGCCGTAGATGTCGAGCGCGTGCTCGACCGCCTGCACGGCGCGATCGACCCCGGCGCAGTATCCGCGCGGGGCAGCGAGCAGCACCCGGCTGGGCGCCCCCGACGCGTCTTGGTGGTGGCTGCGGGCATGCCCGAAAGGTTAGAGGTTCGCCGCACCCGGCCGGGCGGAGACGTCAGTCGGCCGCGCCGGCCCCCTCGGCACGCCGGTGACCGGAGTGCCGCCGGGATCGGCCCCGAAGCTGCGGGCGGCCCCCCTCGATCCCCGACCACGGCGCCGAGCTCTCGTCGTAGATCACGACGGTGCGGGCGACCCGGTCGTGCCAGCCCTGGCGCCGCGGAGAGACGAGGATCGCGAAGAACCCCAGCCCGAACGGCAGCAGCGCCAGCGGCATCGCCCACAGGCGCTTGATCGCCATCCGCAGCGCGACATCGCCACCGCGGTCGGCGACGAGGCGGATCCCGAGGAAGCGCATGCCGGGGGTCTGCCCGACCAGCTACCAGAAGGTGACGAGCACGGTCCCGGCGGCGCCGAAGCCGGCGAGACGAGCAGGACGATCGCCCAGCAATGGCAGCCCGCCGCCACTGCCGAAAGCAAACGGGATGATCGACCCGAGCACCGCGCCCGTCAGCGAGAGCAGGCCGAAGGCGAGCGACGACGTCGATCGCGAAGGCGACGAACCGCGTCACGAACCCGGCCTCGTCCGCCTCGGCCTCGGGATCGCCGTGGCCTGGCATCAGCCCGTGCGCGATCCGCTCGAGCAGGTCGTCGAGCGACTCGGTCAGGCGGCTCACCTGGCGGCCGATGTCGGCGATCAGCCCGAAGCCCTGCTGGGCGATCGCGGCCCGCACCTCGGGCGCCTCGGCGACGCGCTCGACCAGCATCTGCGCCTTGTCCGAGGCGAGGATCTCCTCCCAGATCCGGTCCGCCGCCTCGCTGTCGATCGCCTCCGTGACCATCTTCTCGACTCGAGCCCCGCGGCTGCCGACTCGACCACCTCCTGGAGCCGGCCCTCCTCGGCGAGGCGCACGATCGCGCGCTCGACCGCGGGGCTCTCGAAGGCGCGCACGATCGCCTCCTCGGCGGCGGCATCGAGGGCGCGGCCCGCGCCCGTCCGGCCCGCCAGCGCACGACCGGCGCGCAGCCGCCGCCGAGCACACGGCCGGCAAGCGGGTCGTCGCCGCCGGCGGGCGGGCTCGGGCTCGAGTCTGCCATCGGCGCGAGTCTAGGTTCGATCGCGGCGGCGGGGCGCCGGGGGTGGGCTCAGGGCAGCGTCGGGATCGCCTCGAGCGCCGCGTCGCCCACCGCGTCGAGGCTCGCGGGGCAGACCTTGTCGAGCGTGTCCTCGGTCGTGTGCCAGTAGGGGCCCGGCGTCCTGTCGCTCCCGTAGGTGAAGTCGATCAGGTCGACCGCGGGGATCCCGCGATGCTGGAACGGCGTGTGGTCGTCGAGCACGGTGCCGGCTGCCGCCGAACGGCGCGCCGCCGGCCGCCCGGTCGAAGGCGCGTACAGGCGCGGGCTCGAGGAGAACTCGCGCGGGATCTGCAGGTCGCAGTCGCCGACCATGTCGAACAGCACCATCGCCCTGATCTGCTTCAGCGGCGGATGCTCGCGGCGACGTCGCCGCCCGCCGCCTGCCGCACGTACTGCCGGCTGCCGCGGGTCGCCGCTTTCGCTGAAATCGCTCTGCCCGCGCGCCTCCTCGCCGTCGAAGAGCGCGATCGCGAGCGACGGGCCCGGCATCGGGTTCGGCAGCGTCCGGGCGAGCTCGAGCACCACGGCGACGCCCGAGGCACCGTCGTTGGCGCCGACGAAGCCGGGAATGTCCTTGGTGTCGTGGTGGGCGCCGACGACGACGTAGCCCTGCCCCGGCCGGGGATCGTCCCGACCACGTTGCGCAGGGGCCCCGGGGCGACGCTCACGCGCTCGGCGCCCGCCGCGCTCAGCTCGCGGGCCAGCATCCGGGCCTGGCGCGCGTTGGCGCGCGAGCCCGCCGGCCGCGGGCCGAGGGCGACCTGCGCGTGACGTCGGCGAAGGCGCGCTCGCCGTCGAAAGCGCCGCCGGAGACCGTCGCCGCGGTCGACGTCTCTCCGCCCCCGCCGCATCCGGCGACCGTGACCGCCATCAGCGTCGCGCCAAGCACGGCGACCGCGGCGCGGGTTCGGCAGCGGTGCTTCACGCCCGGTACGTTAGGCGCATGGCACAGGGCCACATGGACCGCCTGACCTCGATCGACGCCTCGTTCCTGACGAACGAGACCGCCTCGAGCCACATGCACATCGGCGCCGTGCTGATCTTCGAGGGCCCACCGCCGAGCTACGACGACCTCCTCGCCCACATCGACTCCCGCCTGCACCTGGTCCCGCGCTACCGGCAGAAGCTTGCGATGCCTCCGGTCGAGACCGGCCGCCCGTTCTGGGTCGACGACCCGCGGTTCAACCTCGACTACCACGTCCGCCACTCGGCGCTGCCCGCCCCCGGCGACGAGGCGCAGCTGCGGCGGCGCGTCGCGCGTGTGTTCTCCCAGCGGCTCGACCGCTCCAAGCCGCTCTGGGAGCTGTGGCTGATCCAGGGCCTGCAGAGGAAGCGCTTCGCGCTGATCTCGAAGACCCATCACGCGCTCGTCGACGGCGTCTCCGGCGTCGACATCGCCACCGTCCTCTTCGACGTCAGCCAGTCCACCGAACCGCCCACCTCCGAGCACGAGTGGCATCCCCAGCCCGAGCCCTCAGACCTGGAGCTGGCGGCCCGCGGGATCGAGGGACTTGCGCGGACCCCGCTCCGGCTCGCCCGCCGGCTCGAGTCGGCCGTGCGCAAGCCCGGCGCGACCCTGACCGACGCGCGGGAGGCGGCGGAGGGGGTCGGCGACGTCGCCTGGGCGCTCGCCAACCCGGCGCCCGACGTGCCGCTCAACACCCCGATCGGCCCGCACCGCCGCTTCGTCTGGATGCGCGCGCGACTCGACGATCTCAAGCGGATCAAGGCGAGCTCGGCGGCACCGTCAACGACGTCGTCCTCGCGGTCGTCGCGGGGGCGCTGCGCCGCTGGCTGCAGGCGCGCGGCGTCCGGACCGAGGGGCTCGAGCTGCGCGCCCTGGTCCCGGTCTCGATCCGCGCCGACGACGCCCGCGGCGAGCTCGGCAACCAGATCGCGGCGGTCCGCGGTCCGCTGCCGGTCTACATCGACGATCCAGTGGAGCGGCTGCGGTCGTCCGCGAGGAGATGGAGACGTCAAGTCCTCCAAGCAGGCGCTCGGCGCCGAGGTGATCTCGCGCTTCAACGACTTCGCGCCCGCCGACCCTGCTCGCGCAGGCCGCGCGGCTCAACTTCTCGACCCGGCTCTTCAACCTGATCGTCACCAACGTCCCGGGCCCGCAGTTCCCGCTCTACGTGCTCGGCCGCGGCTGCTCGACGTCTTCCCGATCGCGTTCCTGCCGGAGAACCACGCGCTCGCGATCGCGATCATGTCCTACAACGGCGGGATCAACTTCGGCCTGCTCGCCGACTACGACTCGATGGAGGACGTCGATGCTGATCGCCGCAGCGATCGAGGACGAGATCAGCCGCGTGCTGCGACGGCAGCGACCGCCGAACGCGCCCCGGAGGCGGTCACGACCGAACGCGGGAAACCAAGCTGAGCGGCGAGCTTGCGGAATTCCGACCGGGCGAACACAATCTGCCTGTGAGCGAAGATCCCCAGAACCCCAGCCAGGGCCCTTTCCGCTACCACCTCGAGCTGACCCCGGCGCAGCTGAAGATCACGCACACCGCGCTGCACTCGCTGCTCGACGACTTCGGCCACGACCAGTCCGACGTCCACGGCGTGATCCGCGAGGTGCTCGACAAGCTTCCCGACGAGCACGCGATGCGGGCGGTCCGGCTCGACGAGGAGCTCGAGCGCGAGCTGCGCGAGGCGGGCTCGCCGAGCGTCGAGCCCGAGACTGGGACGGCGTGTCGGAGCTCGGCGGCCCCGGCGACGGAGACGGGCCCGGCCCCTCCGCGGCCTGAGACGCAGCCGCATCGCCGCCGCGGGTCGGCGGCACTAGCCTGCCGCCTCCCGATGTCCCTCTCAGTCCAGATCGGCCTGCTGTTCGCCGTCGCGACCGCCTTCGCCTCGGTGCTCGGCTTCCTCTACAAGCACCGCGGCGCGGTGGCCTCCGCCGAGGTCGAGTGGAGCCGGCCCGTGCGCACCTCGCTGGCGCTGTTCCGCAACCGCTGGTACACGCTCGGGATCGTGATCGCGACCATCGGCTGGGGCTTCCACGTCGCCGCCCTCGCGCTCGCGCCGATCTCGCTCGTGCAGTCGGTGATCGCCGGCGGGCTGGTGCTGCTCACCGTCATCGCCGACCGCCTCTTCGCCCACCGGGTCACGCGGCGCGAGTGGATCGGCGTCGGCCTCGCCGCGCTCGGGCCTCGCCTTCCTCGCCGCGACGCTCGAGGGCGGCGGCGCCGAGGCCCACTCCGACTACGAGTCCGGCCCGCTCGCTCTTCTTCGAGGCGGCCGTGATCGCCGCCGCGGTCGGCTGCGCCGTCTACTCGGGCCGGAGCCCGCGCCCGGGCGTCGTGCTCGGCGCCTCGGCGCGGGCTGCTTCTGGGCGGCCTCCGACACCGCGATCAAGGCCTCGAGCGACGCGCTCGGAGACAAGCGGATCGGCCGCGATCCTCGTCAGCCCGCTTGCGCTGCTGATCCTGGTGCTCTCGCTCGTCGGCCTGATCGTCTCCGCCAAGAGCCTGCAGATCGGCAAGGCGGTGCCCGTGATCGCGATGACCAGCGTCGCCGCCAACGCGCTGACGATCGCCGCCGGGCCGCTCGTCTTCGGCGAGCCGATGCCCGACGACCCGCTCGGCTTCACCGCTGCGGATCCTCGCCTTCGCGCTCGTGATCGTCGCCGCCGCGCTGACCCCGGCACCGGTCGGCGGCCGCCGAGGTCGAGATGCTCGACCCCGAGATCGAGCCGGCGGCGAGCGGCGCCTGGCGATAGAGCCGCGTCTGGACCCCGGCGCGCTAGGGTGCCGGGACCTCGAGCTCGGGCTCGGCGATCTGCAGGATCAGCTTGCCGCGGTTCTCGCCGTCGAAGAGCATGTTCAGCGTCTCGGGCGTGTCGGTGATGTCGCCCTCGACCAGCGTCTCCTCGTGCTTGAGCTTGCCCTCCTGCAGCCACGGGATCATCACTCCGATCGCCTCCATCGCGCGGCCGCGCGTAGTCGAGGATCAGAAAGCCCTGGAGCCTGATCCGCTTGGCGATGATCGCGGCGAAGTTGGCCGGGCCCGTCCGAGGGCGCGTTCTAGTTGTAGTCCTCGATCATCCCGCAGAGCGCGAAGCGCCCGCGATGTTGAGCCGGTCGAAGACCGCGTTCATGATCTCGCCGCCGACGTTCTCGAACTGCGCGTCGACGCCGTCGGCAGTCGCCGCGGCGAGCTGCTCGGCGCCAGTCGGCGTCTCGGTAACAGACGGCGGCGTCGAAGCCGAGCTCGGAGGTCAGCCACTCGCACTTCTCCGCGGTGCCGGCGATCCCGACGGCCCGTGCGCCGCGCGCCTTTGCGACCTGGCCCGCGACCGAGCCGACCGCCCCGGCGGCGCCGTCGACGACGAACGTCTCGCCCTCCCCGACCTCGAGGATGTCGGTGACGCCCCAGTAGGCGGTCATCCCGGTCATCCCGAGCGTGCCCAGCATCGTCGTCGGCGGCAGTCCGGTGCCGCGCGGCAGCACGTTGAGCCGGCCGCGTCTCGCCCGTCGTCACGTACTCCTGCCAGCCGAGCGTGCCGACGACGAGATCGCCGACCGGGTAGCGCTCGTCGTTGGAGGCGATCACCTGGCCGAGCCCGAGCCCGCGCATCACCGCGCCCTCCTCGACCTTGGGCAGATACGAGTCGGCGACCATCCAGACCCGATTGGTCGGGTCGAGCGAGATGTAGAGGGTCTTGACCAGCGCCTCCCCCTCCCCCGGCTCGGGCACCGCGGCCTCATCGACGGTGAAGTTCGTCGAGCGAGACGCGGCTCGCTGGGGCGGCTTGCTCAGCAGCAGGCGGCGGTTGACGTCGGTCATCGGGCAGTCCTCTCCTCGCTGGGTCCGCGGGCGCGCGTGCGCCCGGCGGGCGCCGAGCATCTCAGAAGTCGATTGCGGCGCGCAGGCCCGCGGCACGGCCTTCCGGCGCTTGTGCACCCGGCTGCTTCGCCCGTTCGACGCCGTGCCCGGTGCGCTTTGCCTGCGCGAGCTTCGCGCTTGCGCTGCCTTCAGGCGCCTTGCGCGGCGGGCGGGCACCCGGCCGGGATCGAGCATGTCGAGCCCGGTGTAGGTGGCGCCCGGCCCGGCGACGCCGAACACCTGCCGTCACCGTCGCCCCGGGCGTCTCCTGCTCGGGCGTGCCGAGCGCGAACCCGATCCCGGCCGCCGCGTAGTCGGGGCCGAGCATGTTCTCGTCGTTCGCTCGGCCTCGGCCCCCCAGCCGTGGAAGAACTGGATCGGGCTGACGCCGCATCGAGAGCGGGCGCCAGAGGACGTTCTCGCCGACGCTCGCCCGGATAGCCGTGGCGCTTCGCCCGCGCGGTCGGCGTCTCCCCGTCGGGGTTGATGTGGTCGATAGAAGCCGCGCGCGACCATGTCCTCGCTGTGCTCGCGGGCCGAGGCGGCGAGGTCGCGGATCCCAGCGAGCGACCGCGCCCCGTTCGCGGCCCGGTGGACGTTGACGAGGCACAGCAGCGAGCGCTCGGCAACGGCGACGTCAGCGGCATCGATGACCTGCCGGCCCTCGGCTCGGCAGTGGTCCGTGTCCTGGCTGCGCGCCGCGACAGGTGCCGCCACGAGCAGCGTCGTGAGGATCATCGTTCCCAGTCCCAGCCCGGCGTGCCAGCTTCCCCGAAAGGCACTTCGCATGATGCGAAGATAGCGAGAGCCGGGCGGGGCGGCGACCCTTTGACGTCTCCGGCGCTGTGACGGCGCCGTGATTCAGGCTTGCAGGAGCGTCCGGACCGCGCGGATGGCTGCGGCGGTATCGACCTCGGGATCGAGCAGCGCGTGCAGGAGCAGCCCGTCGCCGATCGCGCCCAGCAAGGTGGCGATCGCCTCCGGCGCGAGATCGCCGCGAACGGCACGCGCCGCGCTTCTGGTCCACGCCGGATCGACCTCGACCATGGCCGCCGGTAGTCGTCGAGCAGGGCACCGAGTCGGCTCCCGCAGCTCGGGATCTCGCTCCGCTTCGCGCATCGCCTCCAGCATCAGGCGCGAGAGCCCGCGGTCGAGCGACTCGGATCGCCGACCTCGGAATCGATCAGGTCGATCAGGTCCGCGGCCGTCCTCCCTCTCGAACTGCTCCTTGGGTACAGCTGCCTCGAAGGCATGCATTGCCGCCTCGATCAGCAGCTCCTGCTTGCCGTCGAAGTGGTAGCTGACGGCACCGTGGGGAGTCCGGCCGCTCGGCGACGGCGCGGGTCGTGACCCGACCCCAGCCGACCTCGGCGATCAGCTCGGCCGCCGCGGCGAGCAGGCGGCTCGCGGGTCTCGGCGGAGGCCAGCCGTTCGCCGGCCGCGAGCGGCGATGCGCCTCGACGTTTGTCCAGTTGACTTGTCCATATGGACAAGAATACGTGGTAGGCTCGGATGCATGGAACACGAACACGACCCCCACACGACCCCGGTCGCCTGCCGTCGAGGCCTCCGGGCTGGTCAAGCGCTTCGGCGGCGAAGCGCGCCCTCGACGGCGTCGATCTGCGCATCCCCCGCGGCACCGTCTACGGCGTCCTCGGCCCCAACGGCGCCGGCAAGACGACGACGATCCGGATCCTCGCGACGCTGCTGCGACCCGACGGCGGCAGCGCCCGGGTTCTCGGCCACGATGTCGTCCGCGAGGCCGCCGCGGTGCGCCGGCGCGTGAGCCTGACCGCGCAGTTCGCCTCGGTCGACGAGGACCTGACCGCGCGGAGAACCTGGTCCTGCTGGCGCGGCTCCTCGGCTTTCGGCCGCCGCGGCGCCCGCGCCCGCGCCCGGGAGCTGCTCGAGGCCTTCCGACTCGCCGACGCGGCCGGGCGTCCGTCAGCAGCTTCTCGGGGGGCATGCGTCGCCGGCTCGACATCGCCGCGAGCCTCATCGTCACGCCAGAGCTGCTCTTCCTCGACGAGCCCACCACCGGGCTCGATCCGCGCAACCGCAACCACGTCTGGGAGATCGTTCGCGCGATCGTCGCCGACGGCACCACGGTCCTGCTCACCACGCAATACCTCGAGAGGCCGACCGGCTCGCCGACCGGATCGCCGTGATCGACCGCGGCCGGGTGATCGCCGAGGGAACGCGCGCCGAGCTCAAAGCCTCGGTCGGCGCCGGCAGCGTCAGCGCTGCGGCTCAGCGACCCGGGCAGGCGCGCGCAGGCGGAGCAACTGCTCGATCGCGAGCGCTCGGCGTGCGCGGTGCACGCCGGCGGGACCCGGCCGGCCTGATCGCCCAGATCCCTCGGACGGACGGCGACGGGCCGATGAGCGAGCGGGCCGCCCGAGCGCTCGGCGCAGCTCGCGCCGATCCGGGATCGGGGTCAGCCGACTTCTCGCTCGGCCAGCCGAGCCTCGACGAGGTCTTCCTGGCGCTGACCGGAGCCGTGCGAAGCCGGTCGAGCGAGCCCGAGCCCGAGGCGAGTGGCCAGGCGAGGCAGCGCATGAACGAGATCCGGATCACAGGCACCGGTGAGCGCGAGCAGCTCGACCAGACGCTGTTCGCCGGCGGTCTCGCTCGCGCGTCCCGATCGCCCGGCGCAGGGCCGGTGGCTCCGCCTCGCTCGCCTTCGCGTGGCGCTCGCTGCTCAAGATCAAGCACGTACCGGAGCAGCTCGGCGACGTGATCGGGATCCCGGTCCTGTTCACCCTGCTGTTCACCTACCTGTTCGGCGGCGCGATCGCCGGGTCGACGGGCGAGCTACCTGCAGTTCCTGCTGCCCGGCACGCTCGCGCTCGCGGTCGTCTTCGTCACCGTCTACTCGGGGGTCACGCTCAACCGCGACCTCGCCACCGGCGCCTTCGACCGCTACCGCTCACTGCCGGTCTGGCGCCCAGCGCCGATCGTCGGCGGGCTGATCGGCGACGTCGGCCGCTACCTGCTCGCCTCGTCCTGGTCATCGGCCTCGGGCTCATCATGGGCTTCCACGCGCGGGCCGGCGCGCTCGGCGTGCTCGCTGCGGTCGCACTCGTGCTCGTCTTCGCGCTCGCGCTCTCCTGGGCATGGATCGCGCTCGGGCTGGTCCTGCGCACGCCCAACGCGGTGATGAACATCGGGTTCGTGATCCTGTTGCCGCTCACCTTCATGAGCAACGTCTTCGTCGACCCCGCGACGATGCCCGCCTGGCTGGAGAGCTTCGCGCGACGCCAACCCGATCAGCCACCTCGCGACCGCCGAGCGCGCCCTGATGGAGGAACTGCCGCAGGTCCGGACGTCCTCTGGGTACTCGATCGCCGCCGCCGCGCTCACGGCCCTGCTCGGGCCGCTTGCTGCTCACCTCTACCGGGCGAAGCAATAAGCCCGTCCCGGCCCGCCCGTTCGGCCGCCTAGGGGTTCATCTCGTAGGCGCCGGCGAGCGCCCGGACCTTGGCGACCACCGACTCGAAGCGCTCCGGGTCGGCGGCCGGCTGCGTCACCGCGCGCAGCGCCCAGTCCCGCTGCGCCTGGCGTCGCCGAGCTGCTTGCCGTGCAGCTCGATCGCGTAGGCGGAGAAGTCGCGCACGAAGACGTCGAAGATCTGATCGAGCGTGTCGTCCGGCGAGCCCGGTGATCTCGGCCTGCTCGAGGATCAGCTGCGCCGTAGGGGATCAGGCGTGAAGAGCTCGCCCAGGGTGAGCAGGAAGTCGAGGTCCTTCTGCTGGTGCTCGCTCGGGGGGCGCCGTCGTCAGCAGCTCCTTCAGCGAGGCCGCCTGCTCGGCGAAGACGGCGACGTTGGGGACGTCGGCGCGAACGGCGCGTAGACCGGCTCCCAGTCCGCGAACCGGATCTTGCTCAGCCCGCGGGCCGGCCCCTGGCGGAACAGGAACTCGTCGTCGGCGGCGTCGGCGCCGCTGCGGCGGCGGCTTCGAGCTCGCCCGGGTTGAACAGGTAGCCGGCCATGAACTTGAGCACCAGGGCCATGTTCACGTGCACCGTGCCCTCGAGCTTCGGCAGGCCGCGGATGTCGCGGACCGCCATCTCGAAGTAGGTGTCCTTCTCGAAGCCCTTGGCGGCGATCACGTCCCAGAGGTGGTCGATCACCTTCTCGCCCTCGGTCGTCACCTTCATCTTCGTCAGCGGGTTGAAGAGCAGGTAGCGGCGGTCGTCGGCGAGGCCGAGCGCATGTAGTCGATCGCCCGCGTCGCCGAACAGCTTCATCGCGACCAGCCGCGCGTAGGCGTCGGCGAACAGCCGGCGGACGTGCGGGAACTCGGTCACCCGCGAGCCGAACAGGACGCGGTTCTCGGCGTGGGTGATCGCCTCGTAGAAGGCGTGCGTGCAGATCCCGATCGAGGCGAAGCCGAGGTTGAACTTGCCGATGTTGATCGTGTTCAGCGCGGCGTCGAAGGCCTCGCGGCCCGGTGTGGAGGATGTCCTCGGGCGCGACCGGGTAGTCGTCGAGCTCGAAGTTGGAGACGTAGTTCTGCGAGTTGACGACGTTCTTGACCAGCTCGTAGCTCGGGTGCTGCGGAGTCGGCGGCGAAGAAGACGTAGCCGTCCGGCCCCTCGATGTCGTCGCGGCGCCCGAAGACCGAGACCATGCCGGCCTCGTTGCCGTTGCCGATGTAGTACTTGGCGCCGTTGGCGCGGAAGCCGCCCTCGACCTCGGGTCGGCGCGTCAGGACCATGTCGGTCGAGTAGATGTCGGCGCCGTGGGCCTGCTCGGAGAGGCCGAAGGCGAAGATCGCGCCCTCGTCGAGCAGCCGCGCGGCCCGCGCCCGCGCGGCCTCGTTGTCGGACTGCAAGATCGGCCCGAGGCCGAGGATCGTGACCTGCCACGTGTACCAGTAGGCGAGCCCGTAGAAGCCGGTGATCTCGTTGAAGTGCGCAGTTGCGCTAGGTGTCCCAGCGCTTGTCGGGATCGCCGCCGCCGTCGCGCGCCGGCGTCAGCAGCGTCGCGAAGATCCCTTCTCGGCGGCCTGGAAGTCGAGGAAGTCCCGGTAGAAGGTGCGCTCGTGGTCGGCCTCCTTGAGCGCGCCCTTGCCGCGCGTCTCGAACCACTCGATCGTCGCCCGCATGATCCGCCGCGAGTCGGGGTCGAGCCCGGCCCCCTCGTAGGTGTGCGGGTTGAGCAGGACGCCGTCGCCGGAGCCGTTGGCGCCGTTGGCGCGGGTCTCCGCCGCGGCTTCCTCGATTCCGGTCTCCATGCCTCGCCTCCGTTCCCGATCGGCCCGCGCCCGGCAACTGTAGTCAATCCCCGAGGGCCTGCACGAGCGGGGAACGACGTCACTCCGGGCGCCGGGATCCCGCCGGCGGCGGGCTACAGCTCGAGGCCGGCGGCGGAGCGAACCGCCGCGACCAGCGCCTTCAGCCGCTCGAGCTCCTGTGCTTCGAGCTTGCCCGCCCATGTGAAGCGCGCTCCACTCGTCGCCTTGACCGTCAGGGTGACGCGAGCGCCCATCGCCTTCGCGCTGACGCTGCGAATCAGGCCGACGTGGAGCCGTCGCTCGCGCTCGGTCTTGCCGCCGCCGAACAGCTCCAGGACACGACCGTCGAAGGCGAGGATCTCGTCCCCGAGCCGCACCTCTCTGAGCTCCGGCTCCGGACTCAGACCGGCATCACACCTCGACGAGGGATCGTCTCGCTCACTCGCCCAGCGAGTGGTTGGGCGGCACCGACTCCTCGGCGACGTCGATCGCGGCGCGATCTCCCTGCTCGCGAGCTCGCTGCTTAGTCTCCCGGATCGTCGCCACGTCGATCTCGACCTTGTCGTGATCGCGCGGGTCGTAGCGAACGGGAACGACCGCGCCCGGCCGGGCGGCTGTGACGTCGGAGACCTCGGCGACGCGGGTCACCGTCGTCTCGGTGCCGTCGTCGAAGCGGAGGCGCAGCGTCAGCTCATGCGTGTACGCCCCCAGGCCTGTGCTCTCGCTCAGGGCCCTGGACTTGACCACCACCGCTTTGCCGGCCGCACCCCTGCGCAGCAGCTTGCGGTAATCGGGGCGAAGCTGACGCCAGAGCACCGCACAAGTCTAGAGCCGGATCGGAACGTTCACGGCGCGCCCCGGAAGTCGCGCAAACGCAAACGCCGCATTCGTTGGGGACTTCTGCACGCTATGGCTGCATAACTTCCCAATGAACGCCCAAGCCGGGAGCGAGCCCTCGCCATCGGGCAAACGGAGTGGCCAAGCCCTCAGAACCCCAGCGCGAACTTGGCGTCCTCGGACATCATCTCCGGGGACCGGAAGCGGGTCATGGGCCGAGCAGGGAGGCGGGGATCACCGCGATTCCGTCGGGGCGGCGGTAAGCCTGTTCACCGGTTGTGATCACGGCGGCGTCGAGGAGATCGTCCCCGATCCGCTCTGAAAGCCAGTGCAGGTGGCGCAGATCTTCCGCGGCGACGTCACGCGTGAGCTTGGTCTCCAGCGCCAAGACCCGGCCATCACCTCGCTCGACGATGAGGTCGATTTCATGCTCGCCCGAATGAGTACGAAGGTGCGACACGCGCTCGGCTTCAGCCGCTTGCGCGTAGACGCGCACCGAGAGCGTCACCAGAGACTCGAAAAGGGCGCCGAGCAACGTCCCATCGCGAGCGACCACCGGGCCTGGCTGCTGGCCGTCGAGCAGGGTTTCGGTATCGGCCCCAAGAAGTCGGACCGCCAGCGCGGGATCCGCGAGCTGGTGCTTTGGCGGCCTCGCCAGTCGGCGAATGTGATTCCTGGTTGGCGCCCAGGCGGGCACCGACTCGAGAATCCACAGGCGCTCGAGAGCGTCGCGGTAGGTCTCCACGGTGGTCTTCGCCGGCAGTGATCCGGAACCTGGGTTCGCCGCCGCGCGAATCTTCTCGAAGCTCGCCGTGGTGGAGACCGCGGCTGCGTACGCGGCCATCCAGCGCCGCAGGCCGGTCGGGTTGCGGACCGAGCGGCCAAGCTCGTCCGGCAAGTCACGGTCGACGATCCGGTCTAGGTAACCGTCGAGCTGCGCCCGCAAAGGCCGCCCGCTCAGCTGGTGGAGGCCGGGAAGACCGGAGCGCACTATCTCGCGGACGTAGTCAGCAAGAACCCAGTCGGTTCGACCCGCGATCGCGCCGCGCTCACCGTCGAGCAGTCCGGCGAGGCTGACGGTCGGGCTCTCGATGCCACGCTCGCTGAGCGCGAGCGGCCGCATCCTCAGAGAAACGATCCGACCGGCACCCGAGTGGGTACCCGGGCCGGCCGGCGACGCCGAGCCGGCGAGCAGGAACTGACCCGGCGCGGCCCCGCTGTCGACTCGCCTCCGAACGAGATCCCACAGCGAGGGCATCCGCTGCCACTCATCGAGCAGGACCGGAGGCGGACCGTCGAGCAACCGCGCCGGATCAGCCGCCGCAAGGCTCCGCTGCTCGGGGTCGTCGAGTGCGTGGATCGTGGCTGCACGACGCGACGCGGTGGCGGTCTTGCCGACGCCCTTGGGGCCCTCGAGCGCAATTGCTGGAAGGCCGTCCATCAGTTCGTTGAGCTCGGCGTCGACCACCCGAGGCCAATAGGAGCGCTCGCTCATGATCGCCACACTACCATATCGACGGTCGTTAGACTACTATTTCGACGGCTCCTATCTTACTATTTCGACGGCTGCTATCCCCCGTTTCGACGGAGTCGCGGTCGGCGGTCGAAACCGTGCGTCATCGGGTGGCGAACCCGGCCAGCGACCCAGTCGCGGGCCCCGGCCAAGCGGGGCCTCAACCCCAGAAGATGCCGGTGGGGTCCCGGTCGAGCTCATCGAGCAGGTTCGCAACGCTCGCCGCCGGCTCGGCGTAGGGATAGTCGAGGCGGCTGTCGTTGCGGTCGCGGGCGTAGATCCGCCACAGCTCCGTGTCCGGGTCCCATTGAAGGGTGCAGACCCTGCTCGAGGTCCACTCCGGTCCGAGATCTTCGCGCCAGGGAGGCCGGAGTTCGTAGATCGTGATCGTGTTGCCTCGCGTTCGGTGCTCGATCCGGATCTGGTCGGCGAGCTCCGATGGGACCCTGCTTGCGCAGTAGGTCGCAACACGCGGGACCGCATCCGCCGCTACCTCGTCGGGCAGGGCCATCCCGCGTGCTTAGAACCCCAAGCGCGAACTTCGCGTCCTCGCTCATCATCTCCGGGGACCAGGCGGGGTCGAAGACCATCTTCGGGTAGACGTTGGTGACGCCGTCGATGTCGCCGACGAACTCCTTCATCTGCTCGGAGACCTGGGGGCCGATCGGGCAGGCGGGGGTGGTCAGCGTGAAGGTGACGTAGACGTCGCTCTCGTTCTCGATCTCGACGTCGTAGACGAGGCCGAGGTTGACGAAGTCGAGGCCGAGCTCGGGGTCGATGACCTCCTCGAGCGCCTCGTAGACCTCTTCGGTCGGTGACCTTGACGGTTTCGCTCATGCGCCTCAAGGTAGCGAACCGCGCTCGGGCCCGCGACTCGAGCGCGGCTCGTGATCTACATTGGCCGCGATGGCCCTGCTCCTGTTCGCCGTCTTCATCGTGCTGCCGCTCGCGGAGCTCTACGTGATCATCCAGGTCGGCGGCTGCGATCGGGATCTGGCCGACGCTGGCGCTGCTGCTGATCGACAGCATCCTCGGCGCCGCGCTCGTGCGCGCACCAGGGCCGCGACGGCCTGGCGGCGCTTCAACGAGGCGATGCGGCCAGGGGCGCGTGCCGGGCCGCGAGGTCGTCGACGGGGCGCTGATCATCTTCGGCGGCGCCCTGCTGCTGACCCCCGGCTTCATCACCGACATCCTCGGCTTCCTGCTGCTGCTCCCGCCGACCCGGGCGATCGCCGCGGCGGGCGCGCTGCGCGGCTCGGCGGACCGCCGCCCGGCCGCGCCCGGTCTTCTTCGTCTACGACCGCTTCGGCGTCGCACGCGGCGCCGGCGCGCGGCGCCGGCGCAGGCGCCACCGCCCGGACCGGCGGCGGCCCGCGCCGGCGGGCCCCCCCGCGCCGCGCGCCCAGCCGCGACTACGACTTCGAGGGCGACGCCCGCGAGATCGGCGATGCCGACCGAGCGAGCTGCCGCCGGGCGCGAGCGCTGCCGGCAGGGGAGGAGCGACCGGTGCTTGAGCGGCTGTTCTCGTTCGCCGACCCCGAGCGGCGGCGGCTACTGCGCCGTCGCGCTCGAGCGGCGAGCGCGGCGCCGGCGTCCTCGCGGCGATCGGCGAGCCGATCCGGTCGCGCTCGACGATGCGTCGCGACGCGCGGCGAGGGCACGCTGCGGCTCGAGGGCGAGGCCGGCGCGCTCGGTGCTCGGCGCTGGCCGCGCCGGACGACGCCGCTCGCGTTCGAGATCGGCGCCGAAGCCGGCGATCGAGCTGCAGTCGGTCGGCGCGAGCGGCTCGTTCGCCGCCGGGCGGCCGAGTCCGGCTTCGAGGGCCACGGCGTCGGCTGGGCGCTGCGCGGCGAGACGCGCGCGCGTCGCGGTCCGGACGCTGTGGGCGCTCGGCGAGCGGGCGCTGCTGGCGATGTTCGTCGCTCCGCGATGCCGGGCGACCGGCGATCACGGCTCCGAGACGGTCGGCGCGGTCCAGCATCGCCGGCGACGGCAGCGTCGCTCGCCTACGAGGAGCCGCTGCTGTCGACCGAGTACGACGCCGGCGGGGCGCCACACGCGGGCGACGCTGGAGCTCTGGGGCGGCTGAGGACGGCGATGGCCGAGCGCGGCGGCGGCCGGCGGAGCGCGGGCGGCGCGCTCGGCGCTCGTGCGGACGCGCATCTGGAGGCGGCCGCGTTCGCCTGGAGCGTCGGCGGCTCGCCCGCGGTCGGCGGCTACGAGATCTTCACCGCCTGAGCGCGTCGCCGGGCGGCGCGTGCTGCACAATTCCCCGCCCGTGCCGATCCGCGCCGTCATCTCCGACTTCGGCGGCGTCCTGACGACGCCGCTGATCGCGCGCCTTCGCCGCCTACCAGGACCACTCCGGGATCTCGCCCGAGCAGCTCGGGCAGGCGATGGCGCCGGCGCCGCGCGATCTCGACGGCGCCCAACCCGCTGTTCGAGCTCGAGTGCGGCCGGATCAGCGAGGAGCGCTTCCTCGACATCCTCCGCGACCACCTCGAGCCGCTGCTCGGCCACCGGCCGGACCTGCACCGGTTCAGCGAGCTCTACTTCGAGGCGCTGCAGCCGAACGAGCCGATGATCGCGCTGATGGCCGTCGCTGCCGCGAGCGCGGCTACCGGATGGCGATGCTGACCAACAACGTGCGCGAATGGGAGCCGCTGTGGCGGGCGTTCCTGCCCGTCGACGAGATCTTCGAGACCGTCGTCGACTCGGGCTTCGTCGGCATGCGCAAGCCCGAGCCCGAGATCTACGAGCTGACCGCTCGCGCGGCTCGAGGGGATCGAGCGCCGAGGAGTGCCTGTTCGTCGACGACATCGAGGTCAACTGCGAGGCCGCGCGGGCGCTCGGGCATCCGCGCCGTCCAGTTCCGCGACAACGCCCGCGATCGCGGAGATAGAGTCGGCGCTCGCGACGGCTGAACCCCGCCTCGGCCGCGCCGACTCCCGATGTCCGAGCTCACCGTCACCCCCGTCTCCGGCCGCGCGCGAGCTGCGCGAGTTCATCCTGCTCCCGTTCCGGCTCTACGAGGGCGTCGAGCAGTGGGTGCCGCCGCTGATCAGCGAGCGCAAGCGCCACCTCGACCGCCGCACAACCCGTTCTTCGAGCACGCCGAGGCCGAGTACTTCCTCGCCCGCCGCGACGACCGGGTGGTCGGCCGGATCAGCGCCCAGGTCGACCAGCGCTTCAACGAGTTCCAGGACAACGACTGGGGCATGTTCGGCTTCTTCGAGTGCGAGAACGACCCCGAGGTCGCGCGCGGCGCTGCTCGACGCGGCCCGCGGCTGGCTGCGCGAGCGCGGCCGCGACCACATGATCGGGCCGCTCGACTTCTCGACCAACCACGAGTGCGGCCTGCTCGTCGAGGGCCACGAGCTGCGCCCGCAGATCCTCGAGAACTGGCACCACCCCTACTACGCGGAGCTGCTCGAGGGCTGCGGCCTGACGAAGGCGATGGACCTCTACAAGTGGAGCCTGCACGTCAGCGGCCGCGACGAGGTGATGCCGATCATCTTCGAGCTCGCCGACAAGCTCGAGCCCGAGCACGGGATCACGATCCGCGGCATGCGCAAGCGCGACCTCAGCGGGGAGATCGGCCGCTTCATGGAGATCTACAACGCCGCCTGGGAGCGCAACTGGGGCTTCGTGCCGCTGACCGACGCCGAGATCGAGCACTACGCCAGCGAGCTGAAGCCGATCCTCGACGAGAACTGGGCGATGGTCGCCGAGACGAAGGAGCGGCGAGACGGTCGGCGTCGCGCTCACCCTTCCCGACTACAACCAGGTGCTGAAGAAGCTGAACGGGCGGCTGCTGCCCGTTCGGCTGGATCACGGCGCTGCGCGAAGCGCCGAAGATCGACGCGGTCCGCGTCTTCGCGCTCGGCGTCAAGCCCGAGTACCAGCACACCGGCGTCGCCGCCGGCTCTCTACGAGCGCCACTTCGACATGGCCGCCGCGACGCCTCAGAACGGCGGCGAGACCGGCTGGATCCTCGAGACCAACAAGCCGATGAACAAGGCGATGGAGGCGATGGGCGGCGAGATCGTCAAGCGCTACCGGATCTACGGTGAGGATCTGTAGCGCCGCGCGCGCTCGCCTCCCGGGCCGGCCTTAGCCGCCGACGCATACGGGAGGTAAGGAAGATGAGCGAGACGACGACCGGCATGGTGACCGGCACCGACTTCGTCGCGATCGGGACCGCGGACATCGACCGCGCGGTTCGACTTCTACGGCGAAACGCTCGGGCTCGAGCGCGGCAAGCAATGGGGCAACATGCCCGCCTACGAGTTCGAGACGGGCAATCTGACGCTCGCCGTGATGCAGATGGACGCCTTCGGGCAGGAGTTCAAGGCGAGCAACCAGCCGATCGCGCTACAGGTCGCCGACGTCGGCCGCAGCCCGGGCCGAGCTCGAGTCGCAGGGGGTCACGTTCTTCATGGACGACATCGACTCCGGCGTCTGCAACATGGCCTACTGCACCGACCCCGACGGCAACGTCCTGATCCTCCACCACCGCTACGCGCCCAAGGACGTCGGGCCGGGCTCGGGATCGGGCGATTAGTTTCCGGCCACGCGCCGGTCAAAAGGGGTGGAATCAACGCCTACTCCAAGGAGGCAAGCATGAGTACCACCGCCACGAAGGCGAACCGGGTCGCCAACGTGATCATTCCGGTCGCCGACCAGGACGCACAGATCGACTTCTACGTCGAGCGCCTCGGGCTCTCCAAGCGCGTCGACCTCCCGTTCGGCGAGCACTCCCGCTGGGTCGAGGTCGCTCCCGACGGCGCCGAGACGACGATCGCGCTGGCGCCGCCGCCCGAGGGCGTCGAGACCGGCGGCCGGCAGACCGGCATCACCCTGCAGACGGACGACATCCAGAGCTACCACGCAGCGCTGAAGGAGGCCGGCGTCGATGTCGACGAGGAGGTCTCGATCATGGGCGACCCCGTGCCGCCGATGTTCTGGTTCCGCGATCCGGAGGGCAACACCCTGCTCGTCGTCCAGTAGCGGCAACGGATCGCTCGGACGCCCCGGCGATGACCGGGGCGTCCGCGGCCCGGCCGGAGAGCCCTCGCAACCTCGCCGGGCCGGAGTTCGGCCCGGCCTAGCTCGTCCGCCCCAGCAGCTCGTCGGCCTGGCCCTTGAGCGAGGTCACGATGTCGGGGTCGCGGAGCGTCGTCGTATCCCCGAGCTCCTCGCCTTCGGCGATGTCCTTGAGCAGACGGCGCATGATCTTCCCGGACCGCGTCTTCGGCAGGTCCGGCCCGAAGATCACGGCCTTCGGTCGGGCGATCTTGCCGATCTGCTCGCCGACCCACTCGCGCAGCTCCGCGGCGAGCTCATCCGAGGGCTCGTAGCCGGCCCGCAGGATCACGAAGCAGAGCGGTGTCTGCCCTGTGAGGTCGTCCGGCGCCGCCGCGGCCGCCGCCTCGGCGACCGCCTCGTGCGCCACCAGAGCCGACTCGATCTCGATCGTCGAGAGCCGGTGACCGGAGACGTTCATGACGTCGTCGATCCGCCCGAGCAGCCAGTAGTAGCCGTCCTCGTCCTGGCGCGCTCCGTCGCCGACGAAGTACGTCTCCGGACCGTACTTGGAGAAGTAGTTGGAGACGTAGCGCTCGTCGTCGTCCCACAGCGTCCTGAACATGCCCGGCCAGGGCCGGCGCAGGGTCAGAAAGCCGCCTTGGCCCTGGGGCACCTCGTTGCCCTGCTCGTCCAGGATCGCCGGCTCGATGCCGGGAAACGGCGTGGTCGCGGAGCCCGGCTTCAGCGTCGTCACGCCCGGCAGGGGCGAGATCAGGATTCCCCCGGTCTCGGTCTGCCACCACGTGTCGACCACCGGGCAGCGCTCGCCGCCGATGTAGCGCCAGTACCAGAGCCACGCCTCGGGATTGATCGGCTCACCGACGGTCCCGAGCAGCTTCAACGACGAGAGATCGTGCTTCTGCGGATAGTCGGTGCCCGCCTTGATGAAAGCCCGGATCAGGGTCGGCGCCGTGTAGTACTGGGTCACGCCGTAGCGCTCGATGATCTCCCAGTGCCGGTCGATCTCGGGGTAGGTCGGGTCGCCCTCGTACAGGATCCCCGTGACCCCGTTGTTGAGCGGGCCGTAGACGATGTAGCTGTGGCCGGTGACCCAGCCGACGTCGGCGGCGCACCACCAGACGTCGTCGTCGTGGACGTCGAAGATCCACTTATGGGTGGCGCTGACGTAGGCCAGATAGCCACCGGAGCTGTGCTGCGCGCCCTTCGGCTTCGCAGTCGTGCCCGACGTGTGCAGCAGATACAGCGGGTGCTCGGCGGCGCAGCGCTCGGGCTCGCACTCGGTCGACTCCTCCGCGACCAACTCCGCCCAATCGTGATCGCGGCCCTCCTGCATCGGCACGTCCGCCCCGGTTCGACGCACTACGACCATGTGCTCGACCGTGGGCGCATGCCCCATGGCGTCGTCGGCGATCCGCTTGAGCGGGATCGGGTTGCCCTTGCGCAGCGCCTCATCCTGGGTGACCAGGACGCTGGCGCCGGTCGACTCGAGTCGCTCGCCGAGCGACTCGGCCGAGAAGCCGCCGAAGACGACGACGTGCGGAGCCCCGAGCCGGGCGCAGGCAAGCATCGCGATCGGGAGCTCGGGGACCATGCCCATGTAGATGCCGACGCGGTCGCCCTTGCTCACGCCGAGGCCCTTGAGGGCGTTGGCGAAGCGGCAGACCTCGTCCTTGAGCTCGGCGAAGCTGATCGCCCGGGGCTCCTCGTCGGTCGCCTCGGGGACGAACTGCAGGGCCGTCTTGTCGCCGCGGCCCGCCTCGACGTGCTTGTCGAGGCAGTTGTAGGAGACGTTGAGCTCGCCGTCGGCGAACCACGTGCAGTGCGGCGGGTCCCACTGCAGCGACTCGGTCGGCTCCTTGTACCAGTCGACCATCTCCTTCGCGTGCCGGAGCCAGAAGCCCTCGTAGTCCTGCTCCGCCTCGTCGTAGATCGACCGGTCCTTGATCAGGGCCTGCTCGGTGAACTCCTCCGGGGGCGGAATCGACACGCCCTCCTTCGCCAGCACCTCGATCTCTGCACCCGTGGCGGCCTCCGCACCGCCGTTGTCCGTAGTCATCTCAGAATCCTCTCTGCTCGTCCTCGGGGGATCGGTATGACGGGGGGAGCCGCGGCGGACCGCCGCGGCTCCCCCGCGCCCTCAGCGACTCAGGGGGCCGACCGGAAGTACCGTCCGGCCGAAGGTCGAGTTCGCGACCAGCGCGAACGACGTGTACCAGGCCGCGGCCGCGGTCGCGAGGCCGACGTAGCCGCCCCAGTGGATGACGGTCTCGTGCCCGCCCGAGTTGCCGATACCGAGCAGGATGAACGTGATCGACAGCAGGCAGAACACGGTCGCGACCGCCGCCGTCGTCCGCAGCGAGGCGATGAACATGTAGGTGGTGAAGATCGCCCAGGCCCACAGGTAGAGGCCGATCGCGTGCCCGGCCGCATCCGGCGGGATCAGATCCGCGAAGAAGGTGACCAGCGCCCAGAACGAGATCCAGAAGGCGCCATAGGACGAGAACGCGACGGCGCCGAAGGTGTTGCCGGTGCGGAACTCCCACATCCCCGCCAACAGCTGCGCGAGGCCGCCGTAGGCGAGGGCGAGTCCGAGGACGACCGGCTCGCCGGCGCTGGAGACGAAGTTCGAGTTGAACATGCTCAGCACGAACGTGGTCATCGCGAATCCGGCGAGCCCGAGGGGCGCCGGGTCCGCCGGCCAGGGCCTCGCCGTCGTCGTCTGGGTGGACGCTTCCATCTGCCTCTCCTCTCCGTGGCGGCCGGGGCCGCCACAACTCCTCTTGACGGTCGCCACTGACGGCAGGGCGCCGCTGACGGCGGCGACCATAGGTCGGCTCCCGGCGCGGGAAAAGGGGATTTCGGCCGGGGTCGGGGCTGGAACGACCGGTGGTCGCGAAAACGCGATGAGCGGTTGCCGCACAGCGCAATCCGTTGCCCCGCTCGGGACCGCTGACTATGCTGGAAATCCCGAACGGGGAGAGAAGATGGACGTTGCACTCGGAGTCCTGGTCGGCCTGGCGCTGGCAGCGTCGGCCTTCGCGGCATTTCGGCTGTTCACGCGACCGCGAGTGATCAATCCGGAGAGGCAGGCGATGCACGCGGGTCTTCACGCCGCGGTCGCAACACTCCCCCATCTCAGCAAGGGACTCTCCACCGCCACCGCCCAGAAGGCGGCCCCGGACCTGCGGGCGCTGATCCAGGCGCCCGCGGTCGTGATCGCCGACCGGGCTCGGATCCTCGCGTGGGACGGCGAGGGGTCGGACCGCCACCGCGGCGGGACGCCGCTGCCGGAGCTCCTCGAGCGTGTCGTCGAGGACCGGCTGCAGGTGGAACCGACCGCGCCCGGCAGCGACTGCGGGCTCGGCGCGGCCGTCGTTGCGCCGCTGACGGTCCGCGGCGAACGAGTCGGCAGCCTGATCGGGCTCTTCCGCGCCCTGGGAACGGTTCGTCCCGAGGACACGCGCGGGGTCGAGGAAGCCGCCCGCCTGGTCAGCGCCCAGCTCTCGCTCGCGGGTCTCGCCGATCAGGAGAGCCGCCTCGCTCAGGCCGAGCTGCGCGCCCTCCGCGCCCAGATCTCGCCGCACTTCATCTACAACGCGCTCGCCGCCGTCGCGAGCTACATCCACACGAGCCCGGAGGAGGCCCGCGAGCTGCTCACCGAGTTCGCCGAGTTCATCCGCTACGCCTTCCAGACCGAGCGCTCCTACGTGAGCCTCGCCGAGGAGCTGCGCTACGTGGAGAAGTACCTGAGCCTGGAGCGGGCGCGGTTCGGCGACCGACTCGAGGTGCGCCTGGAGGTCCCGCCCGAGGTCCTGCAGGCGCCGCTTCCAGTCCTCTCGCTGCAGCCGCTCGTCGAGAACGCGGTGCGGCACGGGGTCGAGGGCGGCACGGGCCCGCGGCGGATCGAGATCGTGGCCGTCGACCTCGGCCGCGACATCGAGCTCGAGGTCTCCGACGACGGCGCCGGCATGGACCCGGAGGCCGCGCGGGCCGCGCTCGCCGGCGGCAGCGGCGGCATCGGCCTCTTCAACGTAAACGAGCGGATGCTCGCCACCTTCGGCGACGATTACGGCCTCGACATCCGCACCGCGATCGGCGAAGGCACGACGGTGACGATGACGCTGCCCAAGTCGCTGCCACGGGCGCGGATGGCAGTGACGGTCCCATGAGCGAGGGGCTGACGGTCCTGGCCGTGGACGACGAGCGCCCCGCGCTCACGGATCTCGTCCGCATGCTGCGGAAGTCTGCGGCGATCCGCCGGGTCGACATGGCGGACGCCGGCAGCGACGCGCTGCGCCTGCTGAACGAGGCCGAGCGGCCCTACGACGGCCTCTTCCTCGACGTACGGATGCCGCAGCTGAGCGGCACTGACCTGGCGCGGGTCCTGGCCCGATTCGCGACGCCGCCCGCCGTCGTCTTCGTCACCGCCTACCCGGACGCGGCCGTCGAGGCCTTCGAGCTGCGCGCGGTCGACTACATCGTCAAGCCCGTGAGCCAGAAGCGCCTCGAGGAGGCGATCGCCCGCCTCGGCGAGCACGGGGACGTCGAGATGAGCGAGGAGCGGACGGGAACCCCGGTCAGCGGCTACCGGGGCTCCGAGGAGGGTGAGGCGGACGAGGACGACATCGTCCCGCTCGACAGCGCCCGCGGGGCGACGCGGCTGGTGCGCCGCTCCTCGATCCTCTACCTGCGCGCCGCGGGCGACTACGTCCGCGTCGTCACCGGCGACGGGCGCTTCCTCTTCCGCGGCACGCTCGGGGGGATCGCCGAGCGCTGGGGCGCTTTCGGGTTCATCCGTGTACACAGGCAGTTCGCCGTGAACCTGCGTCACGTCGTCGAGGTCAGGCCGCGCCTCAACGGCACCGCGACGCTGCGGCTCACCGGCGACCACGAGGTGCCGGTCTCTCGGCGCGAGATCGCCGAGCTCCGCAGGCGGCTCGGCCTGTGAGCGACCCGCGCCCCGTCGGATCGAGGCGAAGGACGCCGCGGGATGAGCTCGCGGAGGCGACGGCGCACGGCGACGTCTACCTGCGCCGCCTGGTGCGCGCGCAGCTCGCCCTCTCGGTCTCCGCCCTGGTCGCCTTCATCGGCCTGCTCGGCGCCCTGCCGCTGCTGCTTTTCTTGGCTCCCGGCCTGGCCTCGGTCTCGGTGGCGGGCATCCCGTTGCCGCTCGTGCTCGTCGCCGGGCCGCTGTTTCCGTTGTTCGTCGCGATCGGGTGGGCGTACCAGCGGCGCGCGGACGCCGTCGACGCGGCTTTCCGCGACCTCGTCAACGGCCAGTGATCGCGATCTTCGCGGTCGCGGCGGTCACCGTCGGGACCCTCGGCCTGGGCACGTGGACGGTGCGGCTGGCGCGCACCACTTCGGATCTCTTCGTCGCCTCACGCGCCGTCACGCCCTGGTGGAACGCCGCCGCAATCTCGGGCGAGTACCTCTCCGCGGCGAGCTTCCTCGGCATCGCCGGACTCGTGATGAAGCTCGGCGCCGATGCGCTTTGGCTTCCGGTCGGCTTCACCGCCGGCTACTTGACGCTGCTGCTGTTCGTGGCGGCGCCGCTCCGCCGCTACGGCTCGTACACGATCTCCGACTTCGCCGAGTCCCGGCTCGGCTCGCCGCGGATGCGGCTGCTCGCGGCCACGATCGTGCTCGGGATCACCGGCTTCTACCTCGTCCCGCAGCTCAAGGGGGCGGGCATCACCCTGCAGCAGGTGACGGGCGCGCCCTACTGGCTCGGGGTGGCGGTCGTGGGCGCGATCGTCTCGCTCAACGTGGCGCTCGGGGGGATGCGCGGCATCACCTACGTGCAGGCCTTCCAGTTCTGGCTCAAGACCTTCGCGATCGCCCTGCCTGCATGCCTGCTGCTGATCTACCTCGGCGGCCTGCCGGACCACGGCACGCTGTTCGGCAAGGACGTCCCCCGCGCGCCCGACTCCGGTCTCAGCGTGCATCTCGACCAGCCCCAGGAGGTGGTCTTCGGGGCGCCGTCCACCTACCGGGCGGACGGCAGCACACACAGCGCCGGGCAGGGCGAGCACGTGACGCTGCCCGCGGGCAGCGTCCGGTTTCCTCCGGGCGCGGCAGTCCCGGTCGCCGACGGGGGCGACAGCGGCCCCGGGCTGCAGTGGTCGCGCCCGGTCGGGCACGGCGGCTCCGACGGGCCGCTGTTCGTCTACTCGCTCTTGATCGCGACCGTGCTCGGCACGATGGGGCTGCCCCACATCCTCGTCCGCTTCTACACGAGCCCGGACGGGCCGACGGCGAGGAAGACGACCGTCAGGGTCCTCGGGTTGCTGTGGCTCTTCTACCTGTTCCCGGTCGTCTACGCGATGCTCGGCCGCGCCCTCGCCCCCGGCCTGTACGTGACCGGGCAGACCGACAGCGTCGTGCTCCGTATCCCGGAGATAGCCTGGCCGGGCGTACCCGGCGAGCTGCTCTCGGCACTGGTCGCGGCAGGCGCCTTCGCGGCGTTCTTGTCGACCGCATCGGGGCTGCTCGTCTCGATCTCGGGCACGATCTCCTACGACCTCTGGGGGCGGGTGCGGCGGCCCCACGGCGCGCGGACGCGGCGGCGGCGGTTTCGCGCCTCGGCGGCGCTCGGGATGGTCCTCCCGGTCCTGCTCGCGCTCGGCGCGTCCGGCCTCGACATCGGCGTCCTCGTCGGCTGGGCGTTCGCGATCGCCGCCAGCACGTTCTGCCCGATGTTCCTGCTCGGGGTCTGGTGGCGCGGCCTGACCCCGCCGGGAGCAGCCGCCGGGATGGCGGTCGGCGGCGCCGTCGCAAGCGGCGCGATCTTTGCCGGGCTCGCCTTCGACGCCTCGGGGGCGCTCGGCAGCCTGCTCACGCAGCCCGCCGTCGTCTCCGTCCCGCTCGCCTTCGCGACGATGATCGCCGTCTCATTGGCGACCCGCGACCGCCGCCCCGACGCCGATGCCGAGCTCCTGGCCCTCCATGCGCCCGAGGGCCTCGGCCTCGAGCAGCTCGAGCGCAGCGGTACCCCCGCGCCCGCCACCGCCTTGAGAACGATGAGCGCCAAGTCCGAGCCGCCGCCTTAGCTTAGGGCGCGGGCACTCGGGAGATGTCGCATCTGGGCAGGACTTGCCCGCGTGCAGGGGGCGCCGATAGACTCGCCCGCAAAGGAGGAGGTGAGCATGACGAGCGGATTCCTCCGGTGCGGCACACGGAGGCGCTCTCTGCGGGCATGGGGTTCGACGCTGCCCGGGCGCCCCGCTCACCGTGCCGCGACAACGATGGTACGGAGGGGCCGATGGCGTCTCGGCCGATTGGGGAGGTATCCGGATGACAACGCGTCGAGAAGAGCTCCGTCGCTGGGCGGAAATGGGCCAGCAGGAGAAGCAGGCCTACCTGGAGGGCGAGCACCCGATGCAAAGGCAGGGGGTGAGCCCGACCGAGGCGCTCGCTTTCGGGGCCTTGGCCGCCGCTCTCGCCTACGCGGCCGGCGGCATCGTCGCCCTGCTGATCGTCCTGGCCGTGGTAGCGGTTCCGATCATCGCCGGCGGCATCCTGGGAGTGCTGATCGCCAGCGTGCCCGCTCTGCCGGGCATGCTCGTGAGGAACCTGCCGAAGATCATCATCTTCGGCCTGGGGACGGCCGGTGCGCTCGCCGTGCTGGGCGCGTTCAGCGACGCGGCCCGCTCGGTGCTCGAAGCCTCTCCCCTCGGTGACTCGATCGCTGAGCGCCCCCGCCAGGACGGCGAGCCGGCGGCGGTCTTCGCGATCTTCGCGCTGATCACCGTCGCCGGGGCGGCCGCCTTCCGACTCCTGGCCGGCCGGGCCCGGCTTCGCAGGGAATCAGACGACACCGGCGTTCCCGCAACCCGCGCTGTCTATGGCCTGAGCGCGTTGCGCTGGGTCTGGATGATGCTCGGCTTCGCCGCCGCCCTTCTGGCGATGGAGCTCGCGGACGGCAAGGATCTGCGCGATCCCGCGTCGTATGAGGTCTCGTTCGCCCAGTGGATAGCGGGTCTGGGCCTGCTCGCGGCTGCAATCGCCGCGCTCACCTGGTGGCAGAACCGTGACATCAGCCCGCGGGGGCTGTTCGTGGGCCGAGAGGCCCAGCCCCCCGCAGAGGCAGGTCACGCGGCCGGGCCGGATCTGTAAGGGGGCGCTGTAAAGGGCCGCGAGCCTCCGAGGGCGACCCGGTTCGCGTCAGCTTCGCCCAGCCGGGCCCGGTCGGGCACAGCGCTCGCCGAGGTTGCAGGGACATCCGGCGAGCTCGAAGAAGCGCACCAGGCCCCGGGGTGCCCGGGCAACCAGGCGCGAGTAGCGCTTGCGCAGCCGGGCGCTGAGCCGGTCGCGATCGTCGGTCTCCGCTGCGTCGCCGACCGCGGCGATCCGATCCCAGCCCGCGCCCTCGCAGGCCCGCAACCTGTACAGCTCGCGCTGCTTGGGATTGCAGCGCGCGAGGAAAGCCGCCAGCTCCTGCCGATCGAGCATCTCCAGCCCGTGCTCGAGCACCGCGCTCTCCTCGCCGGCCAGGTCGAACATCCCCGACCGGTCGGCAGCGCCTCCAGGAGGGCGCCGCCGCCCTCCTCGCCCAGCGGGGCGTCGAGACGCTCCTCGCGGCGCCGCGAGAGGATCGCGCTGACCATGCGCTGGCCGGCACGCAGGCGGGCGTTGTTGGCCAGGTGCCCGGTATCGGGTCAGCCGTCCGCGAACCGGAAGCGCTCCGGATTTTGGGTGAGGTAGCGCGGCAGCTCGCCGTAGAGCACGCCGCTCACAGCGTCCTGCCATTCCTGCTCGAGCTCAGTCCCGCCCACGTCCGCGGGAAGCGCCCGGCCCGCGGGCAGGCGTGGACCATCCTCCTCCACCGCCGCGCGACCCTGCGCCGAGAGCAGCCAGGCGATCCGGGGGTCGGGCTCGGTCCGAGACGTTCCGCTGAGGCCGCGTTTCCGCCCGCTCGCCCGCTTGTCGTGATCATCGGTCCCCTCCTGCTGCGCCTTCTGAGTGGGCGCCGTTGCATGGGGCGAAGCTAGGCGCGAGCCCGCGCGGCGCCGAGGGGGGATCTCCCCTCTTGTCTGTTGACGGCGCCGGCACGCACGACCGCTCGAAGGCCTTTGGGCACGCACCGAACGGGGTGCCCCACATCTCAGCGCCGGCGGCGTGACCGTCGGGGAAGGCGGTGGCGTTACGGTGCGCGACGATGAGTAGGGCGGATGTCGTCTACCTCTACGACGCAAACCCCATCGACCTGAGGGGGCGTTTCGCTCAACTGCGTTCACAGCTCGCCGAGGCGAGCGCCGACACCGGCTGGGAGATCCGCCCGACGTCGAGCCGCAACTCGCTGCTCGTCTCGCTCGCGGCCGGTGGGCGTGAACCGGGCAAGAGGCCCTCAGCCTCGCTGATCGACCTGCGCGCTGAGACCGGCGACCTCGACCAGCTCGGCTTCAGAATCTGCGAGACGATCACGCGGCACCCGGCCCTGAGCCGCAGCACCCGGCCGCTGGTCTGGACCGACGTGCACACGGCCGCGAACCTGTACTAGCGCGCAGCGTCGGCGCCGCGGCGATCATTGACGACGCCTGGGTCGATCGTGACGAAGGGGCGCCGCTGGCCGAGGTCCTCTCCTGGGCGGCCGCGCAGCCGGCATCTCCAGCGGGCTCGATCGGTGCCGACACGCGGGTCTTCCCCGCCGACTCCGCATCGCTGGCCGAGGAGCGCCGCCGCCGCGAGGAGGCCTTCAGCCGCTGGTTCGGGTTCTCGCCGGACAACTTCACTTCGCGATCCTGTGGGGAATGGCGGACGCGGTGGAATTCAGCTTCCTGGACTCCTATCTCGCCGAGTGCGGAATGGCGAGCTCGGAGCGCGCGGCACGTCGCCAGCGCGAGCGGCTCCAAGCGGCGATGGCGCCCATGGTCGAGGCGCTGGAGGGGCCGACCCCGCCCGCGCGGAGATCGCCCGGCGCTTCTTGGCCGAGATCGCACCTCCGGAGCCCTCGCGGCTACCCGAGCTGAGCTGGCCGATGATCGACCACGTGCGAGAGCTGGTGATGCGCGGCGATCCCGCCGTGGGCTGGTCGTTCGTCACCGACGAGGCGCTCGAGTTGCTGCGCCGCTTTCTCGACTACCTGGACCCGGCCCCGCGGGGCAGCAGGTCCACCGCCGCGCAGACGCATGCCCGCCTGGAGGAGGCGATCGCCGAGTTGCTCGCCTCCCTCGGGCGGCCGCTTGGCGGTGGCAGCGAACAGCTGCGCAACGCCGCGCACGCGGTCGCCGACGCGCATGCCGACTGGCTCGAGCACGGCGAGCCAGTTGTGATCGAGAGAGGAATGGCGCCCGGCGCTATTCCGCCACCTCGCGGATGATCTCCGCGTCCCCACGACCGTGCCCACCTCGCACAACGCGTCGAGGTCTGCCTCGTTCTCGCGGTGGCCGGGCACGAAGGCGCACAGGTACCCGTTCCGCGAGCTGAAATCCGGAGCTGCCCGAGCCTGCTCGGAGAGCCATGCGATGAAGCTCGGCGCGAAGAGCCGGTGCAGCCAGCCCTCGTCCTCGTCGCGCCCGTAGAAGATTTCGTAGCGACGATCGAGGACGATGCTCTCCAGTCGGAGCCGGTTCCTCGTTCTCGGTCCCGCGATGCCGGTTCGGGGGCAGCCGTCCCGCGGCTCACAGTAGAGCTCCCCACCCGGCCGGACACCTCCTGGCCCAGCGGCAGCCCGACGATCGTGAAGCGATTGCGCTCCTCCACCTCCCCCTCATCATCGAGGTGCTCATAGGTGTACATGCCCACGGCGCCGCGGAACCCGCCAGGCAGAGCGCCGGTCGATCACGCCCTCCGCGTAGCGGCGGTGACCCATTCGAAGCAACGGCGTCAGCCCTTCGGGCACCTCCGCCCCTCTCAGCTCGAGTCCCCGCGACTCCGCATACGCGCCATGGAAGGCCTCCCGCGCGTGCCGACTCGCCCACCTGAAGGCACGGATCGCGATCACCAGATAGGCGACGAGTCCCCCGGCGAGAGCGTCCCAGGCACCGCCGCCGCCGATCAGCGACGAGGATCGCCACTCCGCAACCGGGGCGATGCTCGCGAACGGCCGCAGCCAGCCGTCGCCTCAACAGCGCGCGGCGCCCTTCCTTGGCGGAGCGAGGCAAGAGCCCACCGCCGTCAGGCGGGTTCTCCAAGCAGCGCGTTCGGCCCGCTCGTCCGCCTTCGCCATCGTCTTGACGAGCGAGACCAGCGAAGAGCGAGGATCGACACCCCCACGATCCCGATCGGCAGCAGGCCCGCGAAGATCTCCGGCAGAGACTCCTCGTTCGGATGGCGCAGATCGTTTCCCGCCGCGATGCTGGCGAAGACGGGAACGGCCGTCAGCCCGCCAACGAGAATGACGGAGCGCAGCAGGGTGGCGCCCGCCGGCCAAAGCCACGAGATCTCTCCGAACGCACAGCGGTCGGCGAGGCGCCGCCGCCAGAGCGAGACGGCGATCGCGGCGGCCAGCACCACGCCGATGGTGGCCCCGGCTACCAACGCGGCGTCTCCGCTCTGGCGAGGTCGGTCCGCGACCGCGCCCGTCAGTGGTGAGGACTCGAGGATCGAGCGCAGGGTGTCGTGCGCCCCGGTCCACCAGGCGAGCAGGATCACGACGGCCACCACCATGATCCCGATCGCACCGAGCAAGAGCATCATGACCAGAGAGCCGGCCAAGTCTCCGCTGCCGGCGCGCTGCAGCGCCGGCGGGTAGCGCATCTGATCGTGCAGCCGGGCGCGGTGCTCGATGTCGCTGGCGTCCGTCTCGGCCGACGAGACCTCGGCCCGAAGACGCGCCTCCCTCCCTGAGCGCATCCGCGCGCCCCTGGGCCCCCTGGGCGTCGTCGTCCTGGTAGTCAGGGCATACCGGCCTCCCCTCTCTGTCGGCCGAACGCTGGCCTTTGGCCCGTGCACCCTTACGTCGCAACGCGCGGAATGTGACCGGTCGTCTGCCGAGTCCAAGTGCTTCCCAGCGGGGACCCTACCCCGCGATCGGCTCCCTGTCACCTCGCCCTCGCGATCGAGACATGCCCCACGGGCCCGGACTCAGCAACAACGCTCGTCCAGCACCCGCTCAGCGTCAACCCCTCACGGCGAGGCTGGAGCTCGCTGATCAAGGAGCGCTGAGCGAGCGGGCTTCGCGCGGTGAGCGAAGCGGGACGCCGAGCAGCGGGCTCCCGGCCCGCCGCCGACCGCCGGCGTCAATTATCGGAGCCGATGCGGTCCCATAGGTAGAGCTCCATTGCCTCCGCGGCGAGCTCCATCTGGCGCTCGGGGGAGAGCCAGTCGAGGACGGTCTCCAGGGCCCGCTCCTCGGTGACGCCGCGGTCGACGGCCTCCTCGCCGCGGAACCCGGCCGCAAGCTTCAGCGCCTCGCGGCGGTGCTCGCCGAGGGAGCCGAAGGAGCCGATCAGGAAGTCGCGGTTGGGCAGCGGGTGGCCGACGTCCATCGATGCGTGCCAGGCTGCGAGCATCGACAGGTCGTGCTCGTCGAGCTCGGCGATCGCCTTGACGTAGTGGGACTCGAGCTCGTCGTCCGGGATCTCATCGACCCAGGCGCGTACGGCCTCCCCGAGGAGCTGGCGACGAGCCTCGCGGCCGACGGAATCGGCGACGACGCGAATTGCGTCGGCGGGATCGATGAAGCAGAGCGGCACCGGTTTGCTCCTCCGGGTCGTTGGACGATGCGCAGCCAAGATAGACCCGCCCCCCGACGGCAAAACCGCGACAGGATCGCCGCTTAGAGCGGGATCTCCGACGGGCCCGCGGCGACCGTCGGCAACGCCGCCCGAGGCCCGACCTATTCTCGGAGCCATGGCCCTGCAGATCATCGTCGGACCCCCCAACTCGGGCCGCACGGGCGCGATCCTCGATCGCTTCACGGCGGCGCTGGCGGATGAGCCGGTGCTCGTCGTGCCGACGAGCGACGACGTCGAGCGCTTCGAGCGCGAGCTCTGCGAGCGCGGCCGCAACCTCGGCGGCGAAGTGACGAGCCTTCCCGGGCTCTTCGAGGAGGTCGCGCGCGTCTACGGCGCCGCCGCCCGGCCGCCACTGAGCCGGATGCAGCGGCTCTGGCTCTGCCGTGCGGCTGCCCGCGGGGAGTCGCTGCGACTGCTGCACCGCTCCGCCGAGTCGGAGGGATTCGCGCCGGCGCTGGAGGCGCTGCTGGCGGAGCTGCAGGCCGCCGGACTCGACGCGGCCGCCTTCGGGACGCTCGTCTCCGCCCTCGAGGACGGCGCCTACGAGCGCGAGATCGCGGCGCTCTTCTCCGGCTACGAGCGGCGCCGGGACGAGCTCGGCTGCGGCGACGAGCACACGCTCGCCGCCGCGGCGACGGCAGCCGTGCGCGCGGAGCCGCAGCGCTGGGGCGCCCGGCCCGTTCTCCTGTACGGCTTCGACGATCTCTCCCGCGAACAGATCGAGCTCATCGACGCGCTCTCGCGCGCCGCGACCGTGACCGTCGCGATCGCGTGGGAGGACCGGCCCGCCCTCGCTGCCCGCGCCGGTCTCCGCGGCGTGCTGCGGGACGAGCTCGGGGGCGAGATCGTCGCCGAGCTCAAGCCGGACCCCGCCCACACCGAGGGAGGGACGCTCTTCCACCTCGAGCGCAACCTGTTCGAGACCGAGCCCGCGGCGACGGGCGTCGACGGTTCGCTGCACATGCTCGTCGCCGCCGGGGCGCGCGGCGAGGCCGAGCTGATCGGCCGCCGGATCGCCGCCCTGATCGCCGCCGGCACGGATCCGGACCGGATCGCGATCGCGGTTCGCAGCCCCGATCGGCAGGCGCCCCAGCTGGCCCGCACGCTCGCGGCTCTCGGCGTGCCCGCGGCCGCCGAGGCGCGGATACCGCTGTCGCGCACCGCGACGGGCACGACGCTGCTGCGCTTGCTCGCGATCGCCGCCGGACAGGCCGCCGTCGCCGACCTGCTCGCCTTTCTACGCGGCCCGGCGCGCGCCGGAGCCGAGCGCGTCGACTGGTTCGAACGCGATCTCGCCCGGAACCGGATCGAGGATGTCGAGGAGGCATTGGGGCGCTGGCAGGAACGAAACGGTCGCGAGATCTGGGGCCTGAGTGCGCTCCGAGACCCCTCGAGGAGCTCGGCCGAGCTGGCCGAGACGATCGCCGAGCTCGCCTCGGACATCGCGGAGTACCCGCATCTACGCACCGGCCCGGTCCCCGCCGGGGACGAGGCGATCGAGCTGCGAGCGGCGACCGAGGTCCGGCTGGCGACAGCGGAGGCGGCCGCGCTCGGAGATCACGCGCCCGGCGCGGCCGAGCTCGGCGAGCTGCTGCGGCATGTGCGGGTCCCGATGTGGCGCGGCTCCACCGAGGGCCGGGTGCGGATCCTCAGCCCGTACCGCCTGCGGGCGACGCGCGTCTTGGATCTCTTCGTCGCCGGCCTGGGCGACGGAAGCTTTCCCGCGCCCGCTGCGGGCGAGCCCCTGCTCGGGGACGAACGGCGCCGCGAGCTCGGGATCGAGGCACGACGTGAGCCGGCCGAGGAGGAGCGCTACCTCTTCTATGCCTGCGTGTCGCGACCCGAGCGCAGCCTCTGGCTGAGCTGGCCCGCCAGCGATGAAGCCGGTAAGGAGCTGGCCCGCTCGCCTTTCGTCGACGAGCTCCGCGGGCTGCTCGAGCCGCCTCCTCCTGAGCTTGGGCCGGACGAGCTCGAAGCCCGGATCTCCGAGATCGCCTCGCTGGCGGACATTGCCGTGGAGCCCGAGGCCGCGAGCTCACCGCGCGATCTCCGGCGTGCGCTGGCACTCCTCCCCGCGGGCGAGGCGGAGGCCCGCGCCGCGGCCCTCGACCTCCCGGCGGGCATCGCCGAGCAGGCGGTCGGCGACGTCGCCTCCGCCCGGGCCCGGACCGAGCGGGCGCGAGCCCCGGGACCGCTCGCCAATCCCGCCGTGGTCGAGCTGCTCGCCGAGCGGCAGCTGTTCAGCGCCTCGACCCTGGAGAGCTACGACCTCTGCTCCTACATCTGGTTCGCGAACAACGAGCTCCGCCCTGAGTCGATCGGCCCCGACCCCGAACCGCTCGAGACGGGCGGCATCATCCACGCGGCACTCGAGGCGCTCTACCACGACCCGCCCGGCGGCCCCCGTCCCACGCCCGAGGACGTCGAGCTTTGGGTCGAGGCCTCCGGCGCACGCCTGCGGGAGGCGGCTGCCGAGCGGGATTGGGATCTGACGACGGGCACGGCAAAGATCAATCTCGCGCGCCTCGGAGCGATCCTCGCCCGCTACCTGCGCCGCGACGCCGCAACCGGCGGGCCGATGGTGCCGCGGCCGGACCTGCTCGAGCTCGCCTTCGGTCTCGAGGAGGAGGGCGTGCGCGAGGCGGCTGCGATCGGTTCCTTCCGGCTGCGCGGGCGGATCGACCGGATCGACGTCTCAGCCGACGGGAAGGCGCTCGTCCGCGACTACAAGCTGAGCTCGACCGCCGTTGCGGCGAAGAAGCTGCTCGAGGAGGGGAAGCTGCAGCTGCCGCTGTACGTCGCCGCCGTGCAAGGCATGGGCATGGAGCCGGTCGGCGGCGTCTACCACCCGCTCGCCGCGACCAAGCCGCGCGAGGATCGCCCGCGGGGCATGCTCGCCGCCGAGCAGCGGGATGCCCTGATCCCCGGCGACACCGACTCCCACGTGAGCACCGACTTCCTCCCCGACGAGGAGTTCGAGGCGACGATCGCGGCCGCGATCGAGCGCTCGGAGGAGATCGTCGCCGGGATCCGGGCCGGCCGGATCGGCCGCGACCCGCGCAAGGGTGAGTGCCCCACCTGGTGCCGGCTGGCGCCGATCTGCAGGATGGAGCGGGGCATCGTCGATCCCGACGAGGAGGACGAGGAGGAGGCCGCGGCGTGAGCCTCGAGCCCGAACAGCTCAGCTTCGACGTGGCCGCGCCGGCTGAGGATCGGGATCGTGGCACCGTCGCCGTCGCCGATGCCCCTGATCCCCTCGAGCCGACCCGCGAGCAGGCGGCGGCGATCGACTCGCGCGACCGGGATGTATTCCTCGAGGCGGGGGCCGGGACCGGGAAGACGCGCGTACTCGTCGATCGCTACTGCGACGCGGTCGACCTCGACGAGGTCGAGCCGGAGCGGATCCTCGCCTTCACGTTCACGGAGAAGGCGGCGGCCGAGATGCGACGCCGCGTCCGGCTCGAGCTGCTGCGGCGCGCCGCGGCGGCGAGCGAGGGTGAGCGCGCCCGCCGCCTGGCCGACGCCGCCCGGGCCGGCGAGAGCGCGCCGATCACGACGATCCACGGCTACTGCAGGCGCCTCCTCGCGGCCCACCCGGTCGCGGCCGGCCTCGACCCGGGGTTCCGGGTCCTCGACGCGGACGAGGCGGCGCGCCTGGCCTCGATCGCCTTCGACGAGGCCCTCACCGACCTCGCGGCAGGCGACGACGCCGTCGCGGCGATCGCCGCCGCCTACAGGCAGCGGCGGCTACGGGGCCTGATCCGAGGGGCCTTCGAGGATCTACGCAACCACGGGCAGCGCTTTCCCGACCTGCCGCCGCTGCAGATCTCCGCCTTCGAAGGCAAAGACCAAGCCGAGCGCGTGCCCGACCCGGCCGAGCTCGAGCTCGCGCAGGACTCCTACGGGGGGATCCGGGCGCTGCTGGTCGCCTTCGGACAGCGCTACGGGGAGCTCAAGCGTGAACGGTCCGGCGTCGACTTCGACGACCTGCAGCTCCTCAGCCTCGAGCTCCTCCGAGGCTCGGAGACGATCCGCGCATCCGAGCGGGAGCGCTTCGACCACCTGCTCGTGGACGAGTTCCAGGACACGAGCCCGCTGCAGGTGGCTCTCGTCCGCGAGCTGCGCGGCGCGGCGACGCGGCTGTTCACGGTCGGCGACGAGTTCCAGTCCATCTACGCATTCCGCGGCGCCGACCTCGACTCCTTCCGCGCCGAGCGCGCGGCGAGCCCCCTGGTGCTGCGGCTCAGCGGCAGCTTCCGCTCGACGCCGCCGATCGTCGCCGCCGTGAACGCGGTCGGCGAGATCCTGCTCGAGGGCTTCAACCCGCTCCGCATCGGCCGTGATGCGGAGCCGGATGCTCCCGGACTCGGGCGCGGCGCGGATCCCGCCGTCGAGCTGCTGCTCACCCAGTACGCGGGCTGGGGGACCGAATGCGATCCGATCCCTTCCGCCGCGGCCCAGGACAGCGGCGCGGACCGGATCGCGGAGGCCCGCTACCTCGCGCGGCGCCTGCGCGAGCTCATCGATGCCGGCGAGGCGGAGGCGGGGCGCACCGTGCTGCTGCTGCGCGCCTTCTCGCACGTCGACGTCTACGCCGAGGCGCTCGAGCTCGCCGGGCTCGATCCCTACGTCGTCGGGGGCCGCGGCTACTGGTCCTCCCAGCAGGTCGAGGACGCGCTCCGCTTGCTCGCCTGCGTCGCCAACCCGCTCGACGACGAGGCCCTGTTCGGCGCCTTGGCCTCGCCCGCCGCGGCCGCCTCGCCCGACGCGCTCTGGCTCCTGCGCCGTGCGGCCGGCCGCGGTCGACACGTGTGGCCGACGCTGCGCGATGTCCTCGTCGAGGACAGGGACGACGACGAGGCGGCGACGGAGACGCTGCGCCTGCTCGATCACCGCGACCGCGAGGCGCTGGAGCGCTTCGCCTCGTCCCTGCTCTCCATCCGTGCCGAGGCGGCTCAACTGCCGCTCGAGACGCTCGTCGAGCGCACGCTCGAGGCCTTCGACTACGACCTGGCGGCGCTGACCATGAGCGACGGCCGGCGCCGCGCGGCGAACCTGCTCAAGCTCGTGCGGATGGCGGCCGAGTTCGAGGCGCACGAGGGGCGAGACCTCCGCGGCTTCCTCGAGGCGATCGCCGCGCGCTCCGCCCTCTCGGATCGCGAGGCCGAGGCGGCCACCGCGGCGGAGGAGCACGACGGCGTCACCGTGATGACGATCCACGCGGCGAAGGGGCTCGAGTTCGACACCGTCGCCGTCGCCGATCTGAGCCGCGCGCACCGCATCTCGCGCGGCGGCTCCGACCTCCCCGTCGCCTTCTCCCCCCGAGCGGGCGGCGAGGACGACGGTGAGGCGTCGCCGCCGCGGGTCGGGCTCCGCCTCGCCCGCGCCGGCGCCAGCACGCTCACGGTCGAGGGCTTCGCGAGCATCACCGACGCCGCGGCCCAGTCCGAGGCGGAGGAGGCGGGCCGGCTGATCTACGTCGCCGCCAGCCGCGCCCGCCGCCGCCTGCTGCTGAGCGGGACCTTCAAGGAGAAGGAGGCGAACGGGGAGCCGCGTGAGCACGCGGCGGGCGACTCGACCGTGTGGCGGCTGCTGCTCGGCCTCGGGATCGTCGACGACGGCGAGAGCTCGGTGCTCGACCTCCCGCTCGACCCGCCCGCGGCGCGCGAGGGGGTCGCCGCGCGCTTCGAGCGGCCCGCGATCCGGGTCCGCTTCAACCGACCGACCGATCCCGGCGTCGTCGCCGAGCTCTGCGCCGACCGCCGGCCCGCGGCGGCCGCGCCCGCCCCGCCGCCCGGGGGGACGCCGCCGATGACGGTGCTCGCCCGGCGCGGCGCCAGCGCCGCCCGCAGCCTGTCTTACGCGGCGCTGTCGGAGTACAGCCGCTGTGGCTACCGCTTCCTGATCGAGCGGGTGCTCGGGCTGGGCAGCGGCGAGACGGCGTCCGTCGCGCATGGGGGCGGCGGCGAGGACCGCGCCGCCCGTGCCGACGGCAGCGTCGCGAGGCTCGGATTCGGGCGGGCGGTGCACGAGCTGCTCGAGACCGCGGCGGCCCGCGGCTGGGCCCCGCCGGCCGCGGTCGAGGTCGAGGCGACGCTGGCACGCCAGGGCGCCGCGCCCGGCCGCAGCGACGATGCGGCGGCGATGGTTGGCGCCTGGCTGCGATCGGAGCTCCTGGCCGAGCTGCGCGCGGCGGGCGCCCGCTTCCGGCCCGAGCTCGGCTTCCGGCTCGCCCTCGGCTCCGGGACGCTGATCCGCGGCACCCTCGATCTTCTCGCTGAGGTCGAGGGTGAGCCGCCGGTGCTGATCGACTTCAAGACCGACGCCCGGACACCGGATCCCGGCGCCGGCCTGCCACCCGAGTACGAGATCCAGCGGGCGCTCTATGCGCGCGCGGTCTCCGAGGCGCTGGGCGTCGACCGGGTGCGGAGCGTGTACGTCTTCCTCCGCTCCGGGGAGTCGATCGGCGAGCTGCTCGAGCGAGCCGACATCGCGGCCGGGAGCGAGCGCGTGGATGCACTGGTCGAGCGGATCCGCTCCGGCGACTTCGCGCCGACCGCGACGCCGCATCGGGCGCTCTGCCACGACTGTCCCGCGCGCCGGCGCCTGTGCCCGCACCCCCTCGAGCTGACCGGATCCGAAGCGAGGGCGGGCTCGTGAGCGAGAGCCGCTTCGCCGTCTTCGCCTACGGCTCGCTCGTGGCGCCGGCGAGCGCCGAGATGACGCTCGGCCGACCCGTCACAGAAGCGGTGCCGGCCGTGCTGGAGGGCTGGCGCCGGCGCTTCTCGGCGGCGCGCGAGAACCGCACCGTCGAGAAGACGTTCGCGACGGCCGAGGGCACGATCCCCGATGTCGTCCTCGGGCTCAACGTCGAGCCCGGCACAGGGGCGGAGGAGCCGCCGAACGGGATGCTCCTGCCCGTCTCCGAGGACGAGCTCGAGCGGCTCGACCGGCGCGAGCTGCGCTACGACCGGGCCGACGTCACCGAAGCGGTCGCCGGCGACGGGATCGCTCGCTTCGAGCGCGTCGTCACCTACACGGCGAAGCGGGGCCACCACGCCCCCGCAGCCCCCGAGGGGGCGGTGATCATCGCCGCCTACGCGAAGGCCGTCGAGGCGGCTTTCGCGGCGCTCGGCGGCGAGCAGGCCGAGCGGTACCGCCGCACCACGCTCCCCTATCCCGCGCCGCTGATCGAGGCCGTGCTCGTCCACGACCGGATCCCACCGGGTAATCCGCGCGCCTGGTGAGAACGCTCAGCGGCCGTTCGAGCCGGAGGCGGCCGCGCGCTCCCAGCGCTGGGCCCAGTCGTGCAGCTCGCGGATCGCCGGCTCGAGCTCGGCGCCGACGGCTGTGAGCTCGTAGGAGACGCGCGCCGGCGGACCGTCGTGGACGCTGCGCGTGACCAGCCCCTCGGCCTCGAGCTCGCGCAGGCGCCGCGAGAGCAGGCGGTCGGACATCTTCGGGACCGCGGCCGCGAGCTCGCTGAAGTACTTCGGGCCCTCGAGCAGGGTCACCAGGATCGCGCCCACCCAGCGCCGGCCGATGAGCTCGACCGCTGCATGGAACCGAGGGCAGACGACGGGCGGCGAAGCCGCGAGGGCGGCGCCCTCCCGTCCGGCGTTGTCCACCGAGGTGGAAGCCACACGAAGACAGTAGCGAAGCGGTCGGGTGGGCCTGCTCGGGTCTCCTCTTGGGGAGGGCGCGTCCGCGCCCCAGGCAACAGCCCGCACCTGGGTCGCCGCCCTCCCTCCCGACGGTCCCCTCAGGCCGAGGGGTGCGCGGCCCACCGCCGGCCCACCTGGGTCGCGGATGCGCCCTCCCTCTCGACGGTCTCCGCAGGCGGAGGGGTGCGCGGCCCCCACTGTCCACCTGGGTCGTGGACGCGCCCTCCCTCCCGACGGTCCGCCGGTGGCGGGTGGGTAAGCGGGCCGGGTTCTCTATGTGCAGGGGCCCGTGCTTACCGGTTGGGACTTGGGGCCCACGCGGTTCAGGTCGCCCGCGACTATGTCGTTGGGGACCCCGAGGCCCTGGGGGTGGCGGGTGTCGAGGGCGGAGGCGAAGACCGTGGTCAGGACCTCGCCGTCGGTCCCGATCACCGGACCGCCGGAGTTGCCGCTGATCACCTTGCCGCGGAACGAGGTCATCTCGCGCTCGATCGGGCCCTTTCCGTACGAGTCCTCGCTCGTCACCGTGCCCGTCGTGCCGAGCCGCGCGGGGACGGCCGAGAACTCCCCGGAGCCGGGGAAGCCGACGACGGCGCCGGCTGTTCCCGCCTTCGGATCGCTCGCGAGCGGCAGCGGCGTGCCCCCGAGGCCGGAGACGCGGAGCACCGCGATGTCGTCCCGGGGCCGATAGAGGACCGGCGTCGCGGTCAGCGTGGCGCCATCGTGGGTGACGACGTGGGTGTCGCCCTCGCCGGCCACGACGTGGGCGTTCGTGACCACCGTCTCGGGCGCCGCGATCCAGCCGGAGCCTGAGATGTTGAGGCCGCAGGCCGAGCCGAGCACGTGCACTGCGCTCGTCGCGGCGGTGCGCAGCTGAGGGCTCGAAAGGGCCTTGCGATCGGGCGCGGCGACGTCGGCGCTCGGGCCGCGCAGCGCCGGCGTCGGGTCGATCCGGTGCAGGACGTTGAGGATCGGCCCCGAGGGCGGGAACGTGTCGTTGAGGGCGCTGAGGATGCGCGAGCGCTGTACGTCGTCGCGGTAGCGGTGCAGACCGGGCGCGTTCAGGACGACGGCCCCCACCACCCAGCTGACCGCGAGCACCAGAGCCGCGATCGCCAGCGCACCGCCGGTCGCGTCGACCGCCCGCCGGGCCCCGCTGCGGGCGAGCCGGTCACGGAGCGCCAGCCCGACGCCCTCGAGCAGGGCCGCGAGCACGCCGCCGACGAGCAGCCCGCCGAGCAACGCCGTCGCGGGCGCATAGGGCGACTCGGAACCGCCGCTGAGCAGCAGCGGCCCGATCCTGCTGCCGAGGAACGCGCCGGCGGCGAAGCCGACGAGGGTCGTGGCGGCGACGATGAATCCCTGCCGGAAGCCGACGGGGATCAAGACCGCTACGGCGATGACGATGGCCCAGTCGATTCCGGTCAGGAGTTACCACCCGCTCGTCGGCGGGTAAGTCCGAATGCCCGTCGAAGTAGCCTTGACAAATGAACAGTGCGGGCAGCAGGGTGCACCGCGGGGCCAAGCTAGCGAATCAGTGAGCTCGAGAAGAACCAAGGCGTTGCGACGCCGTCGGATCCTCCTCTGGATCGGGCCCCTCTTCCTGTTGGCCGCGGCCGCGTTCGTCGTCGGCGCGATCCTCGCCTCCGGTTCGCCCGAGCTCGACGCGGCGAAGCGCTTCGCAACCGCCTGGGAGACGGCTGATTACGACGCGATGTACGCGGAGCTGAACCCGGGCTCGAAGGAGCAGGTCTCCGCGGAGGACTTCAAGAGCGCCTACGAGCAGGCGCGCGAAACCGCGACCCTGAGCCAGATCCAGACGGGCGAGGCGCGCGGGCCGATCAGCGGCGCAGGCGGCGACGAGGTCGCCGTCAGGGTCGAGGCGGTCACCGACTCGTTCGGCACTCTCAGCGGGGAGCTCGCGATCCCGGTCGCGAACGGCGGCGTCACCTGGAACTCGAGCCTGGTCTTCCCCGGCCTCAAGACCGGCGAGACCCTCGACCGCGAGACAAAGGCGCCAAAGCGGGCGCCGATCCTCGCCGCGGACGGACTCCGCGCTCGCCGAGGGACCCGTCGACTCGCGAACGACCAACGGGGCGGGCGGGATCGTCACCGGCGAGGTCGGCAAGCCGAGCAAGAGCCGTGAGAAGGCGCTCGAGGCTCGCGGCTTCCCCGCCGGAACGCCGGCGGGAACGAGCGGCCTCGAGCTCGCCTTCGACGACCAGCTCTCGGGAACCCCCGGGGGCAAGTTGCTGGCCGTCTCGAAGTCCGGCGACAAGCGCGTGCTCGCGAAGCGGAAGCCGGTCCAGGGCAAGGCGGTGAAGACGACGATCGATCCCGACATCCAGCAGGCCACCGCCGACGCGCTCGGCGCCCAGTACGGTGGCGTCGCAGTGCTCGACGCGAAGAGCGGCGACGTCCGCGCGCTCGCCGGGCTCGCGTTCTCGGCTCCGCAGCCGCCGGGCTCGACGATGAAGATCGTCACCGCCTCGGCGGCGCTGGAGGACGGCGTCGCGGACCTCGACACCAGCTACCCGCAGGCGAGCTCCGCCACGGTCGGCGGGCGCGAGATCGGCAACGCCTACAACGAGGTCTGCGGCGGCACGCTGATCGAGAGCTTCGCCGAGTCCTGCAACAGCGTCTTCGCCCCGCTGGGGGCGAAGATCGGTCCCGACAAGCTCCTCGACATGGCGAAGAAGTTCGGCTTCAACTCGCCCCCGGCGCTGTACGACGAGCAGGCGCTGCAGCTCGTCAAACCCCCCTCGAGCAGCCTCCCGGATCCGCTCGGCGACGAGCTCGACGCGGCCGTCAGCGCGATCGGGCAGGGCGAGGTCCTGGCGACGCCGCTGGAGATGGCGTCGGTCGCGCAGACGATCGCCAACGGCGGCGTCCGCGAGCCGACGTCGATCGTCAAGGACCCGAAGCTGAAGTCGGATCAGAAGCCGGTCAAGGCGATCTCTCCCGGCACCGCGAAAGAGGTGAAGAAGATGATGATCGAGGTCGTCAATTCCGGCACGGGGACGGCCGGCTCGATCCCTCAGGCCCAGGTTGCCGCGAAGACCGGCACGGCCGAGCTCGCGTCCCTCAAAGACGGGAGCAGCAGCAGCTCCAACGACCCCAACGCCCAGCCGGAGCACAACGTCGACGCCTGGTTCAGCGCCTTCGCGCCGGCCGACAAGCCGAAATACGTCGTCGCCGTGATGATCGTCAACGCCGACGGCGACGGAGGGACGGTCGCCGCGCCGATCGCCAGCTCAGATCCTGAGCGGGATCATCTGAGCGAGGCCCGCCCGTCGGACGGGCCGGGCCTAGAGGTCGAGCTCGATCTTCTCGACGGATCCGTCGGGCGCCGGGATCTGCAGGTTGAGCGGGCGGTCCTCCTCGGCGGTGACCGGCAGCGCGAAGAGCAGGAAAGAGCCCTTGACGGGTCCGCTGCGCGCGGGCGAGTCGACCGGCGGGTACTCGCCGTTGGCGGCGACCTCCGCGCCCGGCTGCAAAGCGAAGATGCTCTTCGAGGGGACCGCCGGGAAGACCTTTCCGCGCGTATCGATGACGCTGTAGTGGTCGGCGAGGCGGTGCGGCTGGTCGGTGTCGTTCTTGACGCTGAGGAAGACCGCGAGGTAGTCCTCGTCGGTCGCGGCCGGGGGCTGACCCTTCAGGTAGGCCGCGTCCTCGGGGTTCGAGGGGTTCAAGAACCGGGTGAGCTCGACGTAGTAGGTCAGGTCCCCGACTTCGAGCGGCTGGCCCTCGAGCACCGGCTCCTCGTTACCGCCGCAGGCGGAGATTGCCCCCACCGAGAGTGCGAGCAGAGCGATGAGCAGGGCTGGTACGAGTCGCCGGCGCATGCGAGGGCGGAAGTCTATTGAGCGCGGTGGCGGGGCGTCTCGCTCCCCCGCATCGGGCTCATATGCGGCTTGCGCCCGCGACTTGCAGGCGTTCGATCGGCTCGCCGCTCTCGACCAGGTCGCGGAGCCGCTCCAGCGCCTTGCGCCACTGACGGCGGTACCAGCGGGCGGCGCCGAGCTTCCCCTTGAGCGTGTCTACCGGGTTCTCCGGCTCCGCCCAGAACGTGACCTTTACCTCGGTCGTCGCAGCGCCCGGGCCCTCGACGAGCTCCCAGGCCGTGCCGAGCTCCATCCGATCCCAGCGGGAGCCGCGGCCGCGCTCGATCAACTCGTGCGGGGGATCCTGCGAGACGATCACGGTCTCCATCCAGATGTGGAAGCGCGAAGCGTCGGCCCGGAACCGCGCGGCGGCGCCGACGCCGATCGAATCGAGCCTCTGCAGATGGAAGTCGCGCGCGAAGTGATCGCAGAAGGCAGGCCGGTAGGCAAGGTCCGAAATCACCTCGAAAACGCGCTCGCGCGGCGCGTCGACCGTGATCGTGGCGCTGACCGGTCCCATCGCGGCCGCGATTCTATCCGCGCGGGCTCAGGCGCCGTGGAGCGGCAGGATTCGGCCGCGCGGCGGCGAAGGGGCGGACATGGAAGCTGCAACCGCAAAGGACGCCGGGCTGTTGAGCCGCGACGGCGCCCTCCCGATCGCCCCGGCAAACACGACCCCCTCCCGCACAGGGGCGGATCCGGGCCGCGACGAGGCGATCGACGGCGTCACCCGCTGCTCCTGTTGCGACCGCTTCCCGCTCGTCGGCGAGGAGGTCATCCGCCACGCCGCCAAGGGACGCAAGCCGACGGCCTGGGTCTGCGAGCGCTGCGAGGCCGCGGGCCGCGCCGGCAGCTACGGGCCCGCCACCGGCCGGACCCGGATCCGCACCGTCGGCGGCGCCATGAACGTCCGCCGGCTGCGCTGAGTCCAAAGCTCCCCGCCCGCGATCGCCTCCGCTCGGCGCGGGTCCCTCTATAGTCGCCGCGTGGCGTACAGCTCACCCGGCCTCCTGAGCTCACCCGACCGCGCTCGGCAGCGCGAAGCCGAGCGGCGACGCTGATGTCGGCCACGATCGCCGTCCTCTCTCAGAAGGGAGGCACGGGCAAGACGACGACCGTGCGGAGCCTCGCCGATGTCCTCGGCCGCGTCGGCTTCGAGGTGCTCGCGGTCGATGCCGACCCGCAAGGCAACCTCTCCGACTACTTCGACGTCGACCCCGAGGCGCAGCCGACGCTGGGCGAGGTCCTCGCCGGGCAGGCCCGCGCAGCCGACGCCGTCCACGGCGGCGTCATCCCCGCCAACCTGGGACTGGCCGAGGCCGAGCTCGTGCTCGCCGGCAAGATCGGTCGCGAGGTCACGCTCCGAAACGCCCTGCGTGACGTCAAGCGCCGTTACGACATCGTTCTCATCGACTGCCCGCCGACGCTCGGCCTTCTGACGGTGAACGCGCTCGTCGCCTCCACGCACGCGATCCTCTCCACCCAGGCACAGCACTTCTCCCTGCAGGGCGTCGAGCAGGCGATGGAGATCTTCAACCTCGCGCGTGACACGCTCAACCCGGATCTGGAGCTTCTCGGCGTCGTCCTCAACATCGCCAACATGCGGACCCGGCACGCCCGCCAGACGCTCGAGGCGCTCGACGAGCGCTTCCCGGACAAGGTCTTCGACTCCGTCATCCGCCAGTCGATCGCCTACGCGGAATCGGCCGAGCGGGCCGTGCCGATTCTCGACTACAAGCCCGAGCGCGGCTGCGACTACCTGACGCTGACGGCGGAGGTCGTCGCCCGGCTCGGGATGCCGGAACGGCTCGCCCGTCTCGAGCAGGTACGGCGCGACACGCTGCCCCCGCGCGTGCTCGAGGAGACCGAGCCCCTCGGGACGCTCGCCTGAGCCCGCCGGCACGCGGCTCATTATTGAGCGCGCAACAGTAATCTGACTACAACTGTCGGGTTTCTTCCAGCTAAACTGGACGCATGGAGCGCACCACCGCAGATGCCGCGACCGTCGCCTGGAAGGCGATCCTCGAGCTCGTCGGCTGGGGGTCGAGCGCCGCGCCGCGGCTGCCGGCCGTCGCGCTCGAGCTCGACCTCTCCCCGAAGCAGCTGGGCGTTCTATGGCGGCTCGATCCCGAGGGGCCGGGGACGCCGATGCGCTCGATCGCCGAGCGCCTCTACTGCGACGCTTCTTACGTCACCGACCTCGTCGACCGGCTGGAGGAGCGAGGCCTGATCGTCCGCGCCCAGGATCCCGAAGACCGGCGCGTGAAGCTGCTGCAGCTGACCCCGGACGGAGTCGCGCTGCGGGAGCGGGCCCTGGAGCTGCTGTACGAGCCCCCAGCCGGCTTCGAGCGGCTCAGCGCCGACGAACAGCGGACGCTCGCCGGCCTGCTGGAGCGGGTCAGCGCCCCCGCGGGCGCCTGACGACGCTCAGGCGAGGATCTCGACCTCGGCTCCGAGCGGATTGAAGGGACAGCGCTCGACCTGCGCCCACTCCCCCGCCAGCCCGCTCAACTCCGACAGCAGATCGCCGCTCGACTGCCAGTAGCTCCACACGAGCACGGTCGGGCCGGCCCCCGAGATCGTTGCCCCGAGCGCCCCGAGGTCGCGCGCCGCCGCGACGATCTCCATCGAGCGCTCATACAGGGGGCGCCGGTGCGGCTGGTGCATGCGGTCCGCGAGCCCACGCTCGATCAGCGTCAGGTCGGAGCGTTCGATTCCCAGCAGGAGGTTGGCCGCGGCGGCGACGTTGTGGGCGGCGTCCGCGAGCGGCACCGCCGCCGGCAGCGCCGCGCGGGCTGCCTCCGTCGAGACCTCCTCGGCCGGGATCACGACGATCGGTTCGACCCCCTCCGGTGGGCTGAGCCGGACGGGCACCGGGACGCGCGCCGCGGGCGGCGCCGCGGCGAGCGCCGTCAGCACGGGATCGGGCGTCGTTTCGCGGAAGCGGGCCCCGGGCGGCGCGCACACGGTGATCCCCCCGTACAGCGCCGCGGCGACGTTGTCCGGATGGCCCTCGATCGCAACCGCCTGCGCGAACAGCTCCTCGCGGCCGAGCCCGAGCTCGAACAGGTGGTCCGCGGCGAGGAGCCCGGCGAGGATTGCCGCAGCGCTCGACCCGAGCCCGCGCGCGAGCGGGATCTCGTTGCGGACGCTGAAACGGAGCCCATCGGCACTGTGCAGGCGCTCGAAGGAGCTGACGATCAGATTCGAGCGGTCGGCCGGCAGATCCTCGCTGCCGGGATCGATCGAGAATTCGCCGGTCTCGACGACCTCGAGCGCGAGCTCGAGCGAGAGCGCCGCGCCGAGCACGTCGAACCCGGCCCCGAGGTTGCCCGAGGAGGCGGGAACGCGCACGAGGCGCCCACGGGAGCTCACGCGCCGGGAGAGTGGGTAGGGGCGGCGTTCATCGCCGCGATCCTAGATCAGCGCGCGACGGCCGCCCCTGCCGCCTCAGACGCCCGCGAGGCAACCCTCGACGCGCGCTAGCAGCTCCTGCGGCTTGAACGGCTTGCGCAGGTACTCGTTGGCGCCGAACTGCAGTCCCCGGATCATGTCGCTGTCCTCGACCGAGGCGGTCAGCAGGATCACGGCGATGTCCTGGGTCTGCGGCTCGGCCCGCAGCCGGCGGAGGAGTTCCAGGCCACCCATGCGGGGCATCTGTACGTCGATCACGCAGAGCCCCGGCTCGTGCTCGCGGATCAGCGCCCACGCCTCGTCGCCGTCGCCGGCACCGAAGACGCGGTAGCCGGCGAGCTCCAGCCGCAGCTGCACCAGATCCAGGATGTCCGGGTCGTCATCGGCGACGACGATCGTCGGGCCACCCTCGGGTGGGGTCATCGGGCTGCCGCCTCCTTCTCAGGCTCCCTGTCGGTCGCCGGCTCCGGGTGCGGTGGCTCGAGCCGCGGCAGCTCGAGGCGGAAGCAGGTCCCCTCCCCTTCCTCGCTGCGGACCTTGATCGTGCCACCGTGGGCCTCGACGACGGACTTGACGATCGTCAGCCCCAGCCCGGTCCCCTGGATCTGGTTGCTGACGGCGCTGCTCGCCCGGAAGAGCCGATCGAAGAGCTTCTCGACCTCGTCGGCGGCGACGCCGATCCCCTCGTCCTCGACCTCCAGCGCGAAGCCCTCGGCATTGCTCTCGAGCGAGACGCGCACCGCGTCGCCGGGCTCGCTGAACTTGATCGCGTTCGTCAGCAGATTGTCGACCGCCTGGCCGATCCGGTGCGCGTCGGCCCACACCTCGCCCGTCTCGTCCAGCGAGAGCCGGAGCTCAACGCCGGCCCTCTCGGCCTGCGGGCGCACGGCCTCACAGGACTGCGCAACCGCTGCCCTGAGGTCGACGGCATCGCGCTCCAGCGAGAAGGTGCCAGCTTCGAGGCGGACGAGCAACAGCAGGTCCTGGACGAGCCGCAGCTCCCGGTGCGCGTTGCGGGTGATCACCTCGACGAACTTCTGCGCCTGTTCGGAGAGGGCGTCCCCCTCGAGCTCCGTCAGCAGCTCCGAGTAGCCGATGATCGAAGTGAGGGGCGTCCGCAGCTCGTGCGAGATCAGCCCGAAGAACTCGTTCTTCGAGCGCTCCGCTTCCGCCGCGAGCTTCGTCCGCTCGACGTAACCCGCGACCATCAGCATCGCCGGCCGGAAGATCTCCTCGATCGTCTCTTGCTCTGGCATCTTGCCGCGGTAGGCGACCATCGCGACACCGTCCTCGGTTACGGGGACGAGCATCGTCGGACCAAGGCGCGCGCCCCGCGGGTCGCGCCAGCGGACGTGGAAGCCGTCGGGCATATCCGAGAGCTCGCGCAGCTCCCCGGGCTCGAACGGCGGCGCCTCGCCGTCGACCGCCAGGCAGCGATAGCTGCCGTGGCGACCGCGGTGCCAGTAGGCGCCCCATTCGACGTCGTCGACCGAGCAGAGGAGATCGAGGATGATCCCCGGCAGCTCGTCGACCGGAGGGCGCTCGACGAGCGCCTCCGCAATCCGATGCTGCACGTGCATCCACATCCGGCGGCGGTACTCCAGCGTGATGTCCTGGGAGAGCACGAAGATCCCCTGCGCATCGCGGCCGGGCAGGTTGATCGGCCCGGTGACCGAGCGGAAGACACGCTCGCGATCGCCGAAGCGGATCCGGTCGATCCGCCCGCGCGCGCCCGGGTCGATCTCGACATGGGGGCGGCGTTCGTCGAGGTCAGCGACCGTTTCGGCCGGCAGCATCTCGGTGTAGAGGTGGCCGAGCATCTCCTCGGGCGTCCGGTCGACGAGGTCGGCGGCGGCCGAGTTCACCAGGCTGTAGCGGCCTTCGTCGTCGAGCACGTACAACGCGTCCGGCAGGTTGTCCGCAATCGCCCGCAGGAGCCTGTCCGTCTCCGAGAGCTGCCTGCGCGTCTGCGCCCTGCTGCGCTCGCCCGCCACTACGAGCAGGGGCGGCCCCGCGATGATCACGATCCGGACGGCGACGCCGAGCACGCCGACGTCCCGCGGGTGGATCAGGTCCCAAGCACCGAGCGTCATCAGCGCCAGCAACGAGCTGCCGAGGGCGCCGGGCAGACCGAACTGGAGGGTGAGGAGCAGGACCGGGACCAGATAGAGGAGTCCGACGCCGGTCCGCGGGTTGTGCACCCACCCCAGCGCGACGCTGACCGCGACGAACATCGCGAACGCCACCGCGACGTTGACCGCTCCGCTCCACGGGAGCATCCCGCCCGGCTTCTTCTCGACGAGTGCTTTCAGGTCCATCCGTGAACCCCTCACTTTCCGGACCCCTCATGGGCCCCCATCGCCCGAGAAGATACCTAGGCGCGGCGCCGATTACCAGCGCATGCCGGCGAGTGCATCGGCGCCACCAACCAGCCCGCGCGCGACGACCGCGCCCGCAGCAATCTCCGCGCCGGGCAGCAGCACCGCCTCGGCGATCCGGGCTCCAGCCCCGATCCGGGCCCCGGGCCCGATCACGAGCGGACCGCTGAGCGAGGCCCCGGAGCCGATCTCCGCGCCGGAGCCGAGTAGAACGCGACCGTTGACCTCGATGTCGTCGCCAAACGTCTGCTCGCCCTCGAGCAGCTCGCCGAGCATGTCGATGCGGACGGCGCCGGCGACCGCGTCCAGGTTGCCGTTGACGTACTCGCGCAGCGTCCCGACGTCGTTCCAGTACGCGTCGATCTCGTGCACGTGGAAGGGCACGTCGTGGGCGAGCAGGTTCGGGAAGACGTCGTGGGCGAAGTCGACCTCGTCCTCGGGGTCCCCCGGGAAGTAGTCGAAGACCTCCGGGCTGAAGGCGTAGACCATGCAGTTGACGAGGTCGGAGAGCGCCTCGGCGGGATCCGGTTTCTCCTGGAAGCCCTGGACCCGACCGTCGTCGTCGACGACGATCACCCCGTACTGGTCGACGTCGGTAACCCTCTTCACCGCCAGCGTCGCGACGCCGCCGTTCGCCTCGTGCGCCTCCAGAAGCGCCGTCAGATCGATGTCGGTGAGCGCGTCCCCAGCCAGGACGAGGAAGGACTCGCCGTCGCCGGGCGCGAGGAAGCCGGAGACGTTGCGGACCCCGCCGGCGGTCCCGAGCAGCTTCTCCTCGTACGAGTAGCTGACCTCGAGCCCGAGCTCGCGGCCGTCGCCGAGAGCGGCCTTGACCGTGTCGGGGAACCAGTGCAGGTTGGCGATGACCTCGTCGGTGCCGTGGCGGGCGAGCAGCCGCGCGAGCTGGGCCACGATCGGCCGGTTACCGACCGGCACTACGGGCTTCGGAATCTCCCAGGTGATCGGGCGCAGGCGCGTGCCCAGCCCGGCCGCCATGACCATTGCCCTCACGCGCGCGCCACCTTCACTTCGCCGCCGCTCACGGGCGCCCGAGCCGGTCCTTGAGCGACTCGATCACGGTCACGGGAGTGGGGTCGGCGCCACGCCGCGCGGCAAGCTCCAACGAGAGCAGATCGCCGAGCATCACCGCCCACAGCAGGCGCTCGGTCCGCGTCTCACCCTCGGTCTCGAGGCAGCGCACCGAGCGCGCCTTCGGGGCGACCAGCTCGGATGTGAGCTCGATCCGCTGGCGCTCGCGCGGGTGCTGGTCCTCATCCTCGAGGAAGATCGCCGCGTAGGCGCCGTCGGCGCTGCCCTCCCAGCCGACGATCTCGTTGTGGTCCATCTCGGGCAGCCGATGCGAGAAGCAGGGGAGCTTCGCGTTCTCGTTGATCTGGCACTTCCACCGGTAGGCGACCGGGTTCGTCAGCCCGCATCCGTAGACGAGCGGGATGGCATCGCCGACCTCCTCGGCAAGCTCGGCCGCCTTCGCGAGCAGCGACTCCCGGGCCGCCTCCAGATGCGCGGCCGAGCTGTCGATCTCCATGCGGATCGCGGGGCCGGCCCCGACGAGCGCCGCCACCTCCGCGGCGATCGCAAACGTGTAGCCGACCGCGGCCCGCGGCTGCAGGCCGGCCGGCATGCCGATCACGGGGACGCCGTCGCGACGCGCCGCCTCGGCCAGGGCACCCCCTGTCGTCGCCACGATCCGCTTCGCGCCGACCGCCTCAGCGGCGTCGTAGCAAGCCATCGTCTCCTCGGTGTTGCCGGAGTAGCTCGAGCAGAGGATCGCGCGGTCCGGCAGGGTCCAGGACGGCACGCCGTAGCCGCGGACGACGTCGAGCGGGCGCCCGAGCCGACCGCCGAGCGCCGCGGCGGCAAGATCGCCGCCGATCGCCGAGCCGCCCATGCCGCAGACGATCAGCCCGCTCGCATCGACCTCCGTCAGCTGCGCCGAGGAGACGCGCCAGAGCGCGTCTCGAAGATGGTCCGGAAGCGCCACCGTGGCGCCATACTGGTCGCCCGAGTCGACCTCGCCGATGCGCCGCTCGAGCTCGTTCATGTCCTCTCCTCCGGATCGACCTTTGCCCCCTTGCCGAGCGAGGCGCCTGTCGTGATCGTCGCCCCCTCGCCGATCACCGCGCCCTCGGGTACGGTGGCGCCCTCCTCGATGGTGACGCCGGCCGAGAGAATCGCCCCGGTCACCGTCGCTCCGGCGCCGACGAGGCAGCCCTTGTGCAGCGCCGAGCCCTCGATCCGGGCCCGCTCCCCGACCCGCGAGTCGCGGCCGATGACCGCACGCGGCCCGATCGCGGCGCCGGCGGCAACGGCAGCCCCGGGCTCGATGAAGACGCGACGGCCGACCTCGGCGGTCGGGTCGACCTCGGCATCGGCGTCGACATAGGTGAAGTCGCCGTCCACGAGCTTGCCCGGCTCGGTCTCGACCTCGCCGCCGAGGATGTCCCAGCACGCTTCGAGATAGCGGGCGGGGGTCCCGATGTCGACCCAGTAGCCCTCGAGCCGCTGCGAGTACAGCCCCTTGCCGACGAGCTCCGGGAAGACCTGCCGCTCGATCGAGAAGTCGACGCCGGGCGGGATCATCTCGAGCACCGACTTCTCGAGCATGTAACAGCCCGCGGACACCTCGTCGGTGTCGATCTCGCCCGGGTCCGGCTTCTCGAGGAACTCCGTGATCTCCCCGTCCTCCGTACGGCGGACGAGACCGAACGCGGACGGATCCGAGACCGGGTAGAGGCCCAGCGTCGCCCGGGCGCCGCTCGACTCGTGACGCTCGCGCAGCTTGGTCAGGTCGAGATCGGTGAGCGAGTCGCCATTGAGGGCGAAGAAGCGGTCCTCGAGCACGTCCTCGGCGAACTTGATGGCGCCCGCGGTGCCGAGCGGTTCGGGCTCCGTCACGTAGGTGATCTTCGGTCCGCCGGGGATCTCGTCGCCGAGCGCGTCGCGCAGCGCGTCGGGCAGGAAGCCGCAGGCGAGCACGACCTCGTCGACGCCGTGCGAGGCGAGCCAATCGACCATGTAGCGCATGAACGGACGGTCGACGAGTGGAATCGCCGGCTTCGGGAGCGTCAGGGTGATCGGGCGCAGGCGGGTGCCATGGCCCCCCACGAGGATCAGCGCCTGCACGGGCGCCCCTCGGGCTCGATTGTCTGTCCGGACGGAACGGTCATCGCCGCTTCCCTATCAGTTTCCGCGGCCGATGCCCTCGTAGGTGAAACCGGCGGCGACCAATGCGTCGGGATCGAGGTAGTTGCGACCGTCGACGAGCAGCGGCTCGCGCATCAGCGGCGCGATCGCGCGCCAGTCGATCTCTGCGAACTCGGGCCACTCGGTCACGAGCACGGCCGCGTCGGCGCCCTCGAGCGCCTCGGCCGCCGAACCGGCCATCTCGACCGTCGGCAGCAGCTCCGCCGCCGGCTCCGCGGCCACGGGGTCGTAGGCGACGACCTCCGCCCCCTCGCCCTGAAGGCGGGCCGAGAGCACGAGGCTCGAGGCCTCGCGCATGTCGTCGGTGTCGGGCTTGAAGGCGAGGCCGAGCAGGGCGATCCGTTTGCCGACGAGCGAGCCGAGGTGCTTGCCGAGCTTGCCGAGCACGCGGCGCTTCTGCAGCTCGTTCACCTCGATCACGGAGTTGAGGAGCTGGAAGTGGTACCCGGAGTTGCCCGCGAGCTGCTTGAGCGCGGTCACGTCCTTCGGAAAGCAATTGTGCGTGACCAGTCCGGCGGTGGCGACAAACGTCTCGGTCCCTGGCACCTCCAGAGAGAAGACGCGCCCGCGATGTCGTGCGGGCTCCACTGCGACCACGCGCACGGCCTTGCCGCCGCCCGGGAGCCACCGGTGCCCAGCGGGGCGGGTGCGCTTGCTCTGGCGCCCCAACGAGGCCAGGATCTGCTCGCGAGCGTCTGCCGCAACCAGGAACTCCGCCGCCCTCGCCACCTGATCAGCACCGGAGATGCGGAGCCAGTAGGTGTCGACGGTGGACTTCGCCGTCCTCCCTATCCGCTGGGCCGCGACGATGTCCTCAGCGAGCAGTAGGCGGTGCAGCCCATCGGCGAGGAGGGGGCTGACCGTGCCGTACTCCAGGGCGACACTCGGTCCTCCATTGACAAGCGACCACGAGCCGTCCCCGCGCCAGGCACCCCACATGAGCGCCCTCCTGCTCGCGGGCGACTGGGCGAAGGCGAGATCCGGGATGCGGTGGTCGTACGCGCCGATACCCGCCCCGAGGCGCTCGAGCCACCAGCTGCCGAGGAGCTTCGAGGAGACGCTCACCTGACGCGTCGTCGCCAGCGTCCGGACGCTCGCTTTGACGCCTCGCGACTCCCAGTAGTCAGCGACGAGCTCAACCAGATCCTCCTCGTCGCGCGGATGGAAGGACCAGCAGATGCGGTGCCGCGCGTGTGGCCCGTCGACCGCGGTGTGGCCCTCCGCGAGATAGAGGCCGACGACGCGCCAGAACTCACCGTCAAGCTCGAGGTCGAATGGCACGTAAGTGCCGTTCCGTGCCGTACCCGCGAGTGCGCCGACCAGGGGCAGTCGCAGATCGAGCGCCTCGTCGAGCCGGGTGGCGCCGCTGGAGCGCATGTCGTGGTACCGCTTTGCATGGCCTCGCGGGTGACCGGCGAGGCGCTCACGTCTCCCCTCGAGCGGCACGTTCTCGAGTGCCGCCCGCCCCTCCGAACCAAGCCTGACGATGACCGCGGACTCCTCAACCCTCGCGGCGGCAGCACCACCAACGGCGGAGAACGCTGCCGCCGAGGGCTGGCCGGCGAAGGGACCAGCACCGAGCGGGAGCCAATCGTCGGTGGTCAGGTTCGCAGCCAGAACCGTCCTCCGACCGCCGGTCTCGGGGTCGACGACGACAAACGGATGATCAGGTGTGCAATGCAGGCGCCTACCAGTCTTCGTGCGGACGATCACGCTGTCACCGTCGTAGGGCCGCGACGTGAGCGCCCGGACGGGACGCCAGACTGGGGCGGCGCCACCCTCGTCGCTGAGGACCTCGAGATCGGTGGGCTCAACCACTTCGGCGGCGAGGTCAGCGCCGGTCCGCACGGCGGCCGCCGCGAAGAGATCGTCGAGCCGCTTCAATGCCACCTGCCTGCCGCTTCGAACCAGCACGGTCTCGCTGCCCACCAAGCAGGAACCGCCGTAGCCGATCCCGGCCTTGAGGAAGCTCTTGCCGATGCGCTCGTCGAGCCCCATTCCGCGCGCGACCTCGGTGACGTCGGCGCCGACCTCCTCGCAGACGTTCGCGATCTCGTTGATGAAGCTGATCTTCGTCGCCAGGAACGCGTTCGAGGCGAGCTTGATCATCTCGGCGCTGGCGACGTCGGTCCGTACGATCTCGCCGCCGAGCGGCTCGTACAGTCGCGCGAGGGCGTCGGCGGCCCACTCGTCCCCGGGATCGGCGCCGATCACGACGCGGTCGGGGTGCAGGAAGTCCGCCACGGCCGAGCCCTCCTTGAGGAACTCCGGGCAGGACACGTAGGAGAGGTCCGGCAGATCGCGCCGGATCGCCGCGCCCGTCCCGGACGGCACCGTGCTCTTCATGACCAGGGCGTGCTCGGAGTCCCCCTCGAAGCGCTCGACGACGGCGCGCACGCGCGAGAGGTCGGCATCGCCGGAGTAGGTCGGGGGCGTGTCGACGCAGCAGAAGATGAGCCGCACGTTCGCGAGCAGCTCCGACATGTCGGTCGTGAAGTGCAGGCGGTCGGCGCCGTCGCGCACGAGCTCGGGCAGGTCTGGCTCGTGGATCGTGAGGTTGCCGGCGGCCAGCGATGCGATCTTGACCTCGTCGATGTCCATCGCCCACACCTCGTGCCCCTGGGAGGCGAAGCAGGCGGCGGTCACGAGCCCGACCCAGCCGACGCCGACGACGCCGACCGGCTCCGGCGCTGCGCTGTCGCTGGCGGCGTCGACGGTCATGAGCGGGGATGCTTTCAGGATGCGGCGCGAGGCGCGCCGCGACCGGGGAGGAGACCGCCCCGGCTCAGCCGACCTTCGGGACCGGCTTCGGCGGCGGCGGCTTCATCGAGGTAGCGATCGTCATCATCTCGTTCTCCGAGAGCGAGTTGAGCAGGGAGTTCGAGACCCAGTAGGCGTTGCCGTTCTCCTTGAACCCGACCAGGCGCAGGCGGTCGCCGGCGAAGAACAGCAGGTATTGGCGGCCGTCGATCGTCTCCGTCGTCGTCGGGTTGTCGAGGATCGGCGGATCGCCCCAGCTCGTGCCCTCGACGCCGAAGTACTCGGTCACGATCGAGGGGTCGGGGTGCGCCATGACGAGCTTGTAGCCGTGCTTGGGATCGTCCTGGTTGTCCTTGTACGTGTAGGTGCGTGAGGCGCGATCGAAGGTCGTCTCCCCCGGCAGCTTCGACGGGTAGTAGACGGGGAAGTTGAGCCGCCGCGCGGCGGTCCGCGCGTAGCGCGCGAACTGGGGGTCCGAGGGCGGCATCGTCACCCGCTTCGGGTGTGGCGGCCCGCCCTTCTTCTTCTTCTTGCTCCCGTTCCCCTTGCCCTTACCCCCGTGGTGCTTGTTGTTGGCGCTCCCCGAACCGCTCGAGCTCTCGTCGCCTCCACCCGTGAGGAACTTCTGCACCGCCCGGTCGATCTCGGCCTGGGTGGCATGGATGTCGGTCGGGCCGAGGTCGCCGGAGACGCTCACCTGCTCGACCGACGCGTTGCGCAGATCGAACAGCGAACGGGCGATGGAGCGCACCTGTCCCCCGTCCTGGATCGTCGAGCGAGTGTTGTCGACGAACGCCTTCAGCAGGTCGCTGCCGCCGCCGCCGAGCACGAGCTGGCCGACGTCGACCTGGTGGCGCGCCTCCCGCAGGAAGGCCTGCTGGCGGGCGCCGCGGACGATGTCGTTGTCGGTGTGGCGGTAGCGCACGTACTGCAGCGCCTTGAGCCCGCAGAGCCGCTGGTAGCCGGCGTTGATGTCGATCTCCGCATAGCCCGAGCCCGGCGGCACGTAGTACTTCTGGTCGACGTCGATGTAGACGCAGCCGATCGCGTTGACGGCGTCCGCGAAGCCCTGGAAGTCGACGTCGACGACGCCGTTGATCTGCAGGCCGGTGAGCCGCTTCACCGTCCTCAGGGTCAGCTTCGGGCCGCCGTACGTGTAGGCGGCGTTGAGCTTGTCGGTCCCGTAGCCGGGGATCTCGACGGCGAGGTCCCGCGGCAGCGAAAGCAGCGAGATCACCCCCTGCTTCGGGTCGAGCCGCAGGAGCATCGTCGTATCCGAGCGCCGGTCGTCGGCGGCCCACCCCGAGCGATGGTCGGAGCCGAGCAGCAGGATCGTGTACGGATCGCCGGGCTTCGGCGCCGGCGGTACCGGGATCTTCGGCAGGGGCTTGATCTGACCGGCAACGTCGTCGAAGAAGATGAGGCCGGCGGAGGCGGTGGCGGCGGCCACCGTGCAGACGATGATCGCTGAGGCCGCCGCGAAGCGGAGCCAGAACTTTCGCCCGCCCTCCAGACTGGACCCCTAGTGGACGCGTCCGTGAGTTCGGTCAGATGCCGGCGGGTGGCCGGGCACGGCTGCGGGTGCACGGCAGCCGCCCGCATGCCGGTTGGCATGTGGGCGGACGGCGGGTGCGCTCAGGCGGGTCCGGACGCCGCCGGGGCTGATCGTATTTGCGGACGGGTCCACTAGTCGACCTTCCGCATCGTCGTCGCGATCGCGAGCATCTGGTCCTCGTCGAGGGTCTGGGAGAGCGTGTTGTTGAGCCAGTAGGAGTTCGACCCGTCGTGCCAGCCGACGAGCCGGAGGCGGCCCGCGTCATAGAAGAGCAGGTAATCGCGGCCGTCGATCGTCCGCGTCTCCGAGGGATGGCGGAGGATCGGCGGGTCACTCCAGGTGGTGCCCTCGATGCCGTAGTACTCGGGCAGCTGGCCGTCGGGCGCGTACTCGATCACGGTCTTGTACGCGGGCTGCTCGTTGTCGGACTCGTCCTTGATCTTGTAGGTGCGCGAGTCGCTGCTGAAGGATGAGCCCTCGGCGACGACCGACGGTGAGTAGATGGGGAACTTGAGGCGCCGCGCGTCCTTGGCCGCGTCCTTCTCGAAGGCCGTCGGGTCGGCGAGTTGATCGACCGGGACGACGTTCGCCTGCGGAACGCCGGCGCTCTTGTCCTTGTTCTTCTTCTTGTCCTTCTTCTTCTTGCTCGAGCCGTTCGAGCCACCGCCCTGCTCGCCCGATCCTCCGGGCCCGTTCAAGAACTCGTCGAGCGCCTTCTGCAGCTGCTTGTGCGTCGTCGTGACGTTCGTGTTCGTGGCGTCGCCGAGATCGCCCTCGAAGTGGATCTGGTTGACGGGAACGTTGCGAACCGCGATGAACGACTTGAGGATGCCGATGATGTCGTCGGTGTGGGCGATGTCCGAGCTCGTGTACTTGGTGAAGATGTCGATCAGCTGGTTCCCCGTGTCACCGCCGATAATCGGTGCCGGGATCAGCTCGCGCGCGTTCACCTTCTGCCGCGCCTCGCGTAGGAAGTCCTGCTGGCGGGCGGACCGGACGATGTCGTTGTCGGTGTGGCGGTAGCGCACGTACTGCAGCGCCTTCAGCCCGCAGAGCCGCTGGTAGCCGGCGCCGATGTCGATCTCCGAGTACGAGTCGAGATCCGAGAGCCCCGCGTTGGAGTGGTAGTAGTGGCGATCGACGTCGACATAGACGCAGTCGATCGCGTTGACGGCATCCGCGAATCCCTGGAAGTTGATCTCGACCACGTGGTTGATGTCGAGGTGGGTCAGGGCCTCGACCGTCTTCAGGGTCAGCTTCTCGCCGCCGAGGGTGTAGGCCTCGTTCAGCTTCATCGGGCTCTGAGATTCATAGCCCGGGACCGTCACCGAGAGATCGCGCGGCAGGGAGAAGAGCGAAAGCACGCCCTTGTCGGGATCGATGCGGAGCAGCATGGTCGTGTCCGAACGGGGCGGCCCCGGGACGTTCGAGCGCTTGTCGGAGCCGATGATGAGGACGGTCTGCGGCGAGTCGGACGCAACCGCCGTGAGCTGCTTCTGGATCCCGGCGATCGGGTGCAGCTTCGCGGCGATGTCGCGGATGAAGAAGAGGCCGGTGATCGCGACCGACGCCGCTACGCAGGCGACGATCAGGACCGAGCCGCTGAGGAAGCGCAGCCACAGGCTCGGGACCTTGATCGCCGGCTCGTCCTCGTAGCCGCCCGCCGCAGGCGTGGGCGGGATCGGCGTCACCTGGCCCGGGCCGCCCCTGCGGACCTCGGTCGGCGCTTCCGCGGAGGCAGCCGCAGCCGCCGGCGCCAGCGGTTCCCCGTGCTGCACGCGGGTCGCCGGGTCGGGCGCCCCGGCGGCGGTACTCGGGTCGGTCGGCCCGGCCGTGGTCGCCGGCTGACGCCCGGCGTCGGACCCTTCCTCCTCGGCCGTGGATTCAGCGGCGGCGTCCTCGGAGGCACCGGCCGGTGGCTCGGCGTCATCGGCGCGGGATGCGGCGTCGGCGGCACCGGCGGCCGGAGCCGCGGGGACCTCGCCGGAGCCCGTGGACCCCGAAGCCGTCGCCTCGGCCTCATCGGTCGCGCCGATCCATTCGCCGGTGTCGTGGCGGCGCTCGGGGTCGCCGCCCTCACCGGATCCGCCCCGGCTTGCGACCGGTCCGGGGGGCTCGTCGGGCACCCACTCGCTCTCGTCCTCCTCGGCGGGCGGCTCCCACTCGACCGTGCCCTGCTGCTCGTCGTCGCCGTGCGCGTCTTCGCCGGGAGGCCCCTGGCGCTCCTGCTCGCCGGTGCCCTCCTCGATCTCGGCTTCGATCCGGGCGAACTCCTCAGTCAAGCCGAGGCCGGACGTCTCATCGGTGTCGAGATGGCGGTCCTCTCCGTCCTCGGGCCGCTCACGCCGATCGTCGCTCATCGTGGATCACCGACCTTCAACGCCGCCGGCAGCGAGCGCGCGAAGCCGCTCAGCGCCCGGCGGTAGGCGCCGAGCGAGGACACCGAAACCCACTCATCGGGACCGTGATGGCCGGCCCCCTTGGGGCCGAACTCGACCGCCGGGATCCCCGCCCGCAGGAACGAGATCGCATCCGAGGCACCGTCGCGCCCGACGCCGGTCACCTCGCCCTCGTGATGGGGCCGCGCCGCCATGCACAGGGCGTGGACGAAGCCGGAGGCGCGGTCGACGGCGACGGGCGGGCGCCGGAACGTGGAGACGACGCTGCAGTCGTCGAGGGCGGCGATCTCGGCGAGCACCTGCTCGTCGTCCTGCTCGGGTAGGTAACGAATGTCCACGTCGATCACGCAGGTGTCTGGAACCTTGTTCAGCGCGTCCCCGCCCCAGATGCGCCCGAGGTTGATCGAGGGCCGGTCGAACAGCTCGGAAGACTCGCGGCTGAAGGGTAGTGACTCGATCGTCCGGAACACTGAGAACGCCTTGAGGATCGCGTTGTCTCCCTCCCAGGGGGTCGAGCCGTGCGCGGCACGACCGGTGACCTCGAGCCGGACCGCGAGCACGCCCTTGGCGGCGATTCCCACGTGCATGTCGGTGGGTTCGCCGGTGACCGCGAAGTCCCCTTCGAGACCCTCGTCGACGAGCAGATCCGTGGCCCGGTAGTCGACGTCCTCGGCCTCCTCGTCGGGAACGATCGCAAGCCGCACCCGGACCGCGTCCTGATCCTCGAGGTCGGTGAGCGCGACCATCATCGCCGCCAGAGCGCCCTTCATGTCGTAGGCGCCGCGGCCGATCAGGCGGTCACCGTCGACGCGGGGCTCGAACTGGCCCTCGCGGCCGGGCACGACGTCGACGTGGCCGTGGAGGATCACCGTGGGGGCCGACTCCGGCCCGATGTCGGCGATCAGGATCGGCAGGTTGCGTAGCTCGAGCTGCTTCGTCCGGATCTCGCGCGCCTCGAGCCAGCCCTTGACGAACCCGGCGCAGAGCCGGATCCCGTCCTCGCTCGAGCTGTCGTAGCCGATCAGCTTCTCGGCCAGCAGAAGCTCCTCGGCGCCGGAGGCGTCGTCCATCCCCGGAAGGTTACGGGGCCGGGGGTGGCAGCCCGGCGGCCGGAGGGCGCCTCCCGCGGCCCACGCGGGCCGCGGCGGGCGCCGGCTCAGCCCATGCCCTTGTCCGAGATCAGGTTGCCGCCACCCGAGGCGATCACGTTGCCGCCACCCGAGGCGATCACGTTCGCGCCGCCGTTGGCGATCACGTTGCCGCCGCCGTAGGAGATCACGTTGCCGCCGCCGTAGGAGATCACGTTGCCGCCCGCCTCACCGAGGAGGTTCGCGCCACCGTTCGCGATCACGTCGCCACCCGCGGTCGAGACGGCGCCGGAGGGCGTCTTGATCAGAACCGACGCCGGTGGATAGCTGACCGACCCGCCCGGCTTTGCGATCGTGAGGCTGCCATTGACGTGGAACTCGGCGTCGCTGCTCTGCAGCGCCGGCACGGTCACCCCCATTTTGGTGCGCAGATCGTTGTACGAGCTCCAGTGCCCGTTCCCGTACAGGTTCGGGTTGCACTCGCCCGTGGTCCCGCGCCCGTGTGCGGCCCGGCCGAAGTCGATCTTGTAGACCTGATCGATCCAGGGATCCGTGCAGCGGAACGAGTAGGCGATGTCGTTGCGCAGGTCGGTGTAGTTCGAAGGGTCGCCGCCCTTGTAGCGGTCGGGATCGCACTCGAACGGCAACGGCTTCCAGCCCGTCAGATCCTCGTAGGCATACGCGATGTCGGGGTTTGCAGGGCACGTCTCGGTGCTCTGCATCCGCGACTTCGCGTAGCCGACCAGGTAGTCGTAGCTGAACTCGAAGTCGCCGTGGTTGTAGATGTAGGCGTGGCACTGACCCGCGTTCTGAGCGCCGCCGACGCTCGGCCACCAAGCCTCCCTGCGCTCGGGCAGCGATCCCGTGAGCTGGATCACCGCCTGCGTCACGGCGGGTCGATTGCAGGCCTGCAGCGCGGCGGCGACGGAGAACGACGCGCTCTGCTCGCCCGGCGCGACCGCCCCGGAGCCGGTGTCGGGCGCCTCCTCCGCGGTCTTGTAGACGTTCCAGTTGACGGTGTTGCAGCTCGTCGTCGTGCAGTTCGCGTCGATCCAGTCCTGGTAGACCTGCTTCGCGCAGACGAACCCCTCCGCGGGCACGGCGCTCTTCTCGAGCACCGCCTGGGCGAGGTTGCGGTTCGTCTGGCCGGGCCCGCAAGCGTTCATCGCCGAGTCGACGTAGCCCTCGAGCTCGCTGAGCGAGCTCCATTCGCCGCCGTTGTAGAGGTTCGGATTGCAGACTCCGTACAGGGCGTAGTTGCCGGTTACCTGCCAGACCGCACGCGAGATGTCAGCCGCCTTTTGCGAGCCGGGCTGGGCGTTGATGCACTCGTTCGGATCGGCGCTCGGCACGTAGCTCGAGGCCTGGCCCGCGGTCGGCGCGCTCACCGCGATCGCCAGGGTCGCCGCCGCGAGCGCAGAGCCCGCAACTGCCACCGTGCGCCGGACACGAAGCCGGACGGATCCGGACCGGAAGCGGCGAAGCCGGCTCATGCCCGGCCCCCGATCCAGTCGGCCCGCTTCTTGCCGCCCTTGCCGCCCTTGTGGCATCCCTTCTTGCCTCCCTTGTGCCCGTGCTTGTGGCCCTTGTGCTTGCCCTTCTTGTGCTTGTGGCGGTGCTTGGCGGCTGCGGCGCGCTTGTGCTTGCCGCCGTTCCCCTTGTGGCCGCACCCCTTGCCGCCACCGTGGCCGGTGCCGCACTTCTTCTTGCCGCCCTTGCACTTCCCGCCCCCGCCGGTTTTCGACTTCGGGAGCTTCACGTGCTCGCAGTCCGCCGCGACGGTGTCGGCCTCGTCGGCTTTGACCGTGTCCTCGCCGGCGCCGCACGTGATCCGATCCGCGACCCCGTCACGGCTCTTGACGATGTCGTCGCCGGCCCCGGCATCGACCGAGTCCGATCCCGGGAGCGGGTCGATGATGTCGTCGCCGGCCCCCCCGTCGATCAGATCGGCGTTCGCCGACCCCTTGAGCTCATCTGCGGCCCCCGACCCGGCGATCCCCTCGATCGAGATCAGCTGGTCTCTGCCCGGACCGATCCCGGTCCCGGCGGCGAGATCCACGCGCACCGGCCCGGACGAGCGGGAGTAGTCCGCCACATCGGCGCCCGGGCCGCCCTCGAGGCGGTTGCTCCCCGCTCCGCCCTCGAGGCGGTCGTCGCCGGCATCGCCGACGAGGCGGTCGTTGCCGGCGGCCCCGCGCAGCAGGTCGTCACCGCCGTTGCCGGTGAGCAGGTTGGCGCCGCCGTTGCCGTCGAGTCGATCGTCGCCGCGAGAGCCGGACAACTGCTCGATGCCGACGAGATGGTCGGTCGAGCCGTCGCTGGAATCCGTCCCGGACCCCGTGGCGAGCGAGGCCGTGACGGGGCCGGCGGAGTCGAACCAGGAGGCCTCGTCGGTCCCCGGGCCCCCGTCGACGAGGTCCCGCCCCGGACCGCCCACGAGCGCGTCGTTGCCGGGGCCGCCCAGTAGGTTGTCGACGTCGGGGCCGCCGAAGAGCAGGTCGTTTCCGGCGCCGGCCGAGAGCACGTCCCCGCCGGGGCCGCCGTCGAGCTGGTCGTCGCCCGCATCGTTGACGACCGTGCCGCCGATCCGGCTGAAGTCGATGGTGCCGATCAGGTCGTTGCCCGCGCCGCCGGTCTCGGTGTCGGCGCCGCCGCCGCCGGCGATCTCATCGTTGCCGCTGCCGCCCTGCAGGTTGTCCGCGTTCGCCTGCGTCGGCTCGTCGCCGATCAGCGTGTCGTCGTCGGCGCCGCCGTCGAGGATGTCGGAGCCGTCGCCACCGCGAAAGAAGTCGCCGCCCCCCAGGCCGTGCATCGAATCGTCGAGGGTGGTCCCGCCGACGAAGTTCGCGGCCGCATCCCCCGTGTAGGGGACGACGGTGGCGGCCCCGGAGAACGCGGCGTGACCGATCACGGCGAGCACGGCGGCAACGGCTGCCCCGCCGACCCCGATCCTGGCTACCGCTCGCGTGCTCGGCCGCTTCGCACCGGCGCGAGCGCGATCGCCAAATCCTCTGCCCATGAAGTTGTCTCTCCCTTTTCTGCCCCGGCGGCCTGCGCCGGATTCCCCACTCCCCCGCCCCGCTTACGGGTAACGGACGGTGCCTGATGGCGGGCAAGGTATCAAAACCGGACGCGGCAGAAGACCGGACTGTCGGCACGGGAGATGGACCGCCGCTGCAAGTTCCGCGGGCGGCTCGAGGCGCCTCTTTCAGCCTCGGGCAGCCGGTTGCTCAGCCGGGTCGTGCGCCTCGATGCGGTCGGGCAGATCGGCGGGCGGCTGGTGCTGCCACCCGAAGCGGCGCCGCGCCCGGTCGAGCCTGTAGTGCGCGGCGCCGTGCAGGTTGAGCGGGTGCCAGACGGCATGGATCGAAGCCGGCATCACAGGGATCCAGAAGCGCCCGGGGACGGGATCGAGCGGCTCCGGCTCGCGCAGTTCGACGGTGGCAGCGATGTGGCCGGGCCCGTCCTCGAAGGCGAGCCTGCCGAGGATCCTTCCGTCGCGCTCGACGATCTGCGTCTCGCCGACCATCTCCGTGCGCCACGGCACGCCGGGCGCCAGCGGCGTCTCGAAGGAGACCTCGCCGACGTGAGAGGGCATCGAAACCGGGGCTCCGATCAGTCGCGCCATCTGCCGCGGCAGCTCTCTGGCGAGCTGCCGCTGGATGCCCCGCTCGCGCCGGTTGAGGAGCTCGAACGGGAGCGGCCAGTTGGCCGGAAACGACGGCCAGCACATGCCGCCGAGCAGGAGACGGACGCGGCCGTCGCGGAGCCGGGCCGCGGTCCCGCTACGCGCCCACTCCCAGCCGCACGCGAGGCCGATCCGGCCAAGCGCGTCGGAGTCGCAGACGCCCTCGTCGTCACCCCCCCGGTAGTAGTTGTGCTCCCAGGCCGTCGGGATGTCCTTGTCGTGGAGGTTGGCGCTGCCGTCCGGCTCGGCGAGCACGTAGGTCCCGTACGCATGCGTTCCCCGGGCGGCGATGAAACCACCGCCGATCACGCAGTCGAGCTCGCGCGCGAGCCGCGCAAGGAGTTGGAACGGCTGGCCGTCGACCGGGCGCGCAACGGAGCGCATCTGCGCGGCGTAGACGTTCGGCGACGTCATCGACTCCGGAACCGTGATGACGTCGGGAGCGTGCTCGCGATGGGCGTCGCGGATCAGATCCTCGACGTGCGCGAGGTTCTCCTCGAAGCGCCCGAGCCGCAGCGCCGGCTGCACCGCGGCGAGCTTGACCGCGCGGCCCGACCCTCCGTCGACGGCGCTCATCGCCCCTCCCCCGTCGCTCCGGCCACGGCCACTGCGGACGCGTCCTCCGAGGACGTCGCCCGGCCCGGCCTGCGCGGAGGCTCCCACCGGACGTAGCCCGGGTGGTCGGAGCCCTCGACCGGCCCCGCCTCGCGGAAGCGGTCGGCCGCGATCTCGGCCCGGATGCGCCGCTGCACACGGCCCATCGCGATCCCGTCCCGCAGCACGCGCACGCGGTGCGGCCCCCGCACCAGCGCCAACGTCAGCGCCCTCGCCATCCGCGGCCAGGTGATGATCTCCTGCGTGTGCCGGGTGCGTCCGAAGACGTGGCTCAGGTCCGGCCCGGGCCCGCGTGTCGCGTCCTTGACGAGCTCGCGGAACACCGGGGAGACTTCGGCGACGACAGTCTCCAGGTTGGCGAAGTGGTAGGCGTGCAGGCAGTGCCGCGCCGTCGCGTGCTCCCAGCGACGCAGCGCCCTGTCGGTCTCGTCCCGGTCGCCGAGAGCCGGGATCAGCGCCTCGCCGAGCGTCCGGCCCATCCGCAGGGCGTCGCCCATGCCCTGGCCGGTGACGGGATCCTTGAAGTGGGCGGCGTCCCCCGCCAGGGCCCAGCCGGGCCCGCTCGAGGCACGCCAGTAGGCCTGTGTGTCATCGGTGGAGCGCAGCTTCGTCATGTTCGTCGCGCCCGCCAGGCGCGCAGCGCAGCCGGGGTGCTCGGCGAGCTTGCGCGCCCAGTAGCCCTCCGGGTCGCGCCGCGCGACGCGGACCTCCGCGGCGTCACCCATGAACAGGCAGATGATCCGGCCGTTCGGGTTCGGGAAGGCGAAGGCCAACGAGTCGCCATCGCGCCACTGCCACATCGTCCGCGACTCGAGGCGGCCCGCGAGCGGATCATCCATGTAACGGAAGACGAGCCCGCGCCCGTTGCGGGAGCCCCGGTACGGGGCCCAGGCGCCGACCTCGGCGGCGACGGTCGAGCGCCGCCCGTCGGCGCCGACGACGACCTCCGCGCGGGCCTCGCGCCGCTCGCCCTCCGCGTCGCGGTAGGCCACGCCGACAACGCGCCCGCGCTCCCAGAGCACGCGCTCGACCGCGCACCGCTCGCGGACGTCGGCGCCGCGCTCGCGGGCATTGGCGACCAGCTCCACGTCGAAGAGGTTGCGCGGGATCGAAGCGCCGTAGTCGATCCCCCCGACCGGCTCCCAGGAGTCGGTCACGTCGGTGCCGTCGCCGAGCGTGATCCGCACGGTCGACAACCGCGCCGGGCGGATCCCGTCGCGAATCCGGGGCCAGGCGCCGATCCGCTCCAGCTCGGCGAGCCCGCTCGGGAACATCGCGTGGGTCGAGAGCGTGTCGGAGGGGAAGCGGGCCCGGTCCAGGACGAGGACCGACCTCCCTGCGGCGGCAAGCATCGCCGCGACCGCCGCGCCTGCGCAACGGGCGCCGACCACGATCACGTCGAAGCGCTCCGCCGCCGGAACGCGGGCGCGAGCGTTGAGCGGCTCCTCTCCAGCGGCCACGGCCGGGATCATCCCAGCCCCGGGGCGGGGGCGCGGGATCCCCTCGGAGGCTCCGCCGTACCGAAGCCACCCTGTCCCGTTCCCCGGAGAGCGCCGCGATGGGCAGCGCCCGCCGTGACCGTCCAGTTAAGGACCCTATAGACGCCTCAGGTGGACGACTATGTCGTCTGGCGCGCCTTCTCGACGCCCCCCGGCTCGGCGCCGGCTACTCGCCCTCGGCGGCCTTCAGGAAGGCTTCGGCGCGGGCGAGGTCGTGCTTCGCGGTCTCCTCGGCGGCCGAGCCCTCCTCGGCCTCCGCGACGCGGGACTCGCACTCGGCGATCCGCTCGCGCAGCACCGAGGGGTCGAGGTCGTCGGGAGCGTGGGCCTCCTCGACGAGGACCACGACCTTGTTCGCGAAGACCTCCATCCAGCCCTCGGCCGAGACGTAGCGGTCGCCGGCGCCGGTGTTGAAGGCGCTCGCGTCCTCGTACAGCCGCAACTCGCTCGGCACCAGGCGCGCCAGCATCGGCGCGTGGCGGGCGCGGATCCCGACCTCGCCCACGACCGTGCGGGCGGAGACCTGGAAGAGCTCGCCCTCGTAGAGCTTGCCCTCCGGGGTGAGGATCTGGGCCTGGATCAGGTTCGAGTCAGCCATCGGCTCGCGCGGTCGGGGTCAGGCGGGGCGACCGTTAGGCCGTCGCCTCCTCCTTTTCCTTCTTCTCCTCCTGCTCGGCTGCCTCGGCGTCGGCGCCGGCAGTCTCGTCCTCGCCCTTGCCCTTGGCCTCGTCGAGCACCTGCTCGATCGACCCCTTCATGTAGAAGGCGGCCTCGGGGATGTCGTCGTGCTGGCCGTCGACCAGGCCGCGGAAGCTCTCCACGGTCTCGGAGACCGGCACGAACTCGCCCGAGCGGCCCGTGAACTGCTCGGCGACGAAGAACGGCTGGCTCAGGAAGCGCTCGATCTTGCGGGCGCGGTTGACCATCAGCTTGTCCTCGTCCGAGAGCTCGTCGATGCCGAGGATCGCGATGATGTCCTGCAGCTCGCGGTAGCGCTGCAGCACCTCCTGGACGTCGGTCGCGGTCCGGTAGTGCTCCTCACCGAGGATGTCCGGCTTGAGGATCGTCGACGTCGAGTCGAGCGGATCGACAGCGGGGTAGATCCCCTTCTCCGAGATCGCGCGCGACAGCGTCGTCGTCGCGTTCAGGTGCGCGAAGACCGAAGCCGGCGCGGGGTCGGTGAGGTCGTCGGCCGGGACGTACACGGCCTGGATCGACGTGACCGAGCCCTGCGAGGTCGACGTGATCCGCTCCTGCAGCTCGCCCATCTCGGTCTCCAGCGTCGGCTGGTAGCCGACGGCGGAGGGCATGCGGCCCAGCAGCGCCGAGACCTCGGAGCCGGCCTGCACGAAGCGGAAGATGTTGTCGATGAACAGGAGCACGTCCTGGCCGCCGACCTCGCGGAAGTACTCCGCCATCGTCAGGCCCGTCAACGCGACGCGGAGGCGGGCGCCGGGCGGCTCGTTCATCTGCCCGAAGACCATCATCGTCTTGTCGATGACGCCGGACTCCTGCATCTCCACGTAGAGGTCGTTGCCCTCGCGGGTGCGCTCGCCGACGCCACAGAAGGCGGAGAGGCCCTCGAGCTCCTCGGCGATGTTCCGGATCAGCTCCTGGATCAGAACCGTCTTGCCGACGCCGGCGCCGCCGAAGAGACCGACCTTGCCGCCCTTCGCATAGGGGGCGAGCAGGTCGACGACCTTGATCCCGGTCTCGAGGATCTCCTGCGTCGGGGTCAGCTCCTCGGCGCTGGGCGCGGGCCGGTGGATCGGCCAGCGGTCCTCGCCGGAGACGGGCTCCTTCTCGTCGATCGGCTCACCGAGCAGGTTGAAGATGCGGCCGAGCGTGTCGCGGCCGACCGGGACGGTGATCGGACCGCCCGTGTCGACGATCGAGTCGCCGCGCTGCAGGCCGTCGGTGGCATCCATCGCGACCGCGCGCACGCGATCGTCGCCGAGGTGCTGCTGGACCTCGCAGACGAGGTCGATCGCGTCGCGGCCGTCGCCCTCGGGCACCTCGATCTTCAGGGCCGAGTAGATCTCGGGCAGCTGGTCGGTGAACACGGCGTCGACGACGACGCCGATCACCTGCTCGATCGTGCCCTTGTTGGTGCCGTTTCCGTTCTCGGACATCTCGCTCCTTCGTTCTCTAAGTCAGTTCAAGTCGTTTCGAAATCTCGGCGGCCCGCCGCTCGCCGCCTATGCCTATGAGCCCGATCCCAGGGCCTCGGCGCCGCCCACGACCTCGAGGATCTCCTGGGTGATCTCGGCCTGGCGGACCCGGTTCATCTCCAGCGTCAGCCGGTCGATCATGTCGCCGGCGTTCTCGGCGGCGTTGCGCATCGCGGTCATCCGCGCCCCGTGCTCGGAGGCGGCGGACTCGAGCAGCGCCCGGAAGATCGAGAGGTCGACGTACTCGGCGAAGAGCGCCGCCAGCGCCTCCTCGGGGTCGGGCTCGTAGACCCAGTCGGAGCGTGCGTGCGCTTCCTCCAGCTCGGGGTCGTCGGGCTTCTCGGCATCCGGCACCCCCTCGCCGTAGACCTCCGCCTCCTGCAGCGGCAGCAGCGTGTGCCGGCGCACGTACTGGGTCAGCGGCGAGACGTAGCGGTTGTAGATGAGCTCGACGCGATCGAGGTCCTCGTCGATGTAGCGCGCCGTCACCTCCTGGCCGATCGCGCGCGCGTCCGCGAAGGACGGTCGGTCGGTGAAGCCGACGTAGGAGTCGGTCACCGGCTCGCCCCGGAAGTTGAGGGTCGAGGTGCCGCGACGGCCGACGACGTAGAAGCCCACGTCTGCGCCTTCCTGGCGGATCTCCTGCTTGAGGTTGATCCCGGCGCGGATGATCTGCGTGTTGAACGAGCCCGCGAGGCCACGATCGCCGGTGACGAGGATCACGCCGACGCGGGATACGTTCTCCCGCTGCTGCAACAACGAGACCCGGTTCGCGCTCTGCTTGGAGGCGTCGGCGACCTGGCGCGTGACCTTGCGCAGCGACTGCGCGTAGGGCCGCATCGCGTCGATGCGCTGCTCCGCCCGTCGCAGACGCGCAGCCGCGACCATCTCCATCGCCCGCGTGATCTTGCGGATGTTCTTGACGGAGTTGATCCGTGTCTTGACTTCCTTCTGGGTGGCCATGGCTCCTTCGCCGCTCGCTGCGCCTGCGCGCTGCGGGTCTCGCTACGCGGCGACCTCCTCGGTGGCCTCGGTCTTGTCGGCCTCGTCGTCGGCGGCGCGCTCCTCCTCGGAGCGAATCCGGTCCGACTCGCCCTCCTCGAGCGGGTTGCCCTCCTCGTCGAAGTCGGGGCCGAAGTCGTCGACCATCTCGCCGATCGCCTTGCCGAGCTGCTCTTCGCGCTCGTCGCCGAGCTGACCGTCGTCGTTGATCGAGTTCATCAGCTCCGACTGCTCCGCATGCAGGCGCCCGACGAGATCGTCGAGGAAGTGCGAGACCCGATCGGTCTTGATCCGGTCGAGGTAGCCGCCGGTACCGGCGTAGATCATCGCCACCTGGTCGGCGACCGAGAGCGGGTTGCGCTCGACCTGGTTCAGCGCCTCGACGAGGCGCTCGCCGCGGGCCAGCGTGCGCTGGGTCTCGGCGTCGAGCTCGGAGCCGAACTGCGCGAACGCCTCGAGCTCGCGGTACTGGGAGAGGTCGAGGCGGAGCTTGCCGGCGACCTTCTTCATCGCCTTGGTCTGCGCGTTGCCGCCGACCCGGGAGACCGAGATGCCGACGTTGATCGCCGGCCGCACGCCCGAGTAGAACAGGTCCGACTCCAGGAAGATCTGGCCGTCGGTGATCGAGATCACGTTCGTCGGGATGTATGCGGAGACGTCGGAGGCCTGCGTCTCGATCACAGGCAGCGCCGTGAGCGAGCCCCCGCCGAGGTTGTCGGAGAGCTTGACGCCACGCTCGAGCAGCCGCGAGTGCAGGTAGAAGACGTCACCCGGGTACGCCTCGCGGCCGGGCGGCCGCCGCAGCAGCAGCGACATCTGCCGGTACGCGTAGGCGTGCTTGGTGAGGTCGTCGTAGACGCAGAGCGTGTGCTTGCCCTGGTAGGTGAAGTGCTCGGCCATCGCGCACCCGGCGTACGGCGCCATGAACTTGATCGGAGCCGCCTCGTCGGCGGGCGCGGCGACGATGATCGTGTTGTCCATCGCGCCCGCGTCCTTGAGCACCTCCATCAGCTGCACGACCGTCGCCATGCGCTGGCCGATCGCGACGTAGACCGAGATCAGGTCCTTGTCCTTGTTGTTGATGATCGTGTCGATCGCGATCGCGGTCTTGCCGGTCTGGCGGTCGCCGATGATCAACTCGCGCTGTCCGCGCCCGATCGGGATCATCGCGTCGATCGCCTTCAGGCCGGTCTGCATCGGCTCGGTCACGCCCTGCCGCTGGACGACGCCCGGTGCCTTGAACTCGGCCGGGCGGAACTCGGTCGCGTTGATGTCGCCCTTGTCGTCGAGCGGCCGGCCGAGCGGATCGACCAGGCGGCCGAGCATCTGCTCGCCGACCGGGATCTGCAGCAGGCGCCCGGTGCGCTTGACGGTGTCGCCCTCGACGATCTTGTCCCACTCGCCGAAGAGCACGGCGCCGACGTTGTCCTCCTCGAGGTTGAGGGCGAGGCCGGTGACGTCGTGCGGCAGCTCGAGCATCTCCAGGGCCATCACGTTGTCGAGCCCGTGCACGCGGGCGATTCCATCGGCAACCGAGAGCACGGTGCCGACCTCGGACAGATCGGCGCTGCCGGTGTCAAGTCCCTCGATCCGCTGCCGCAGGATCGAGGAGATCTCGTCGGGCTTGATTTCCATTGACTTGCTGTCTCCTTGGTTGCTCGAAGTTCTCGAAGTTCTCGAAGTTCTCTCGGTGGCGGACCGGATCAGGCGGCCTGCGCCACCTCCCTGCGCAGCTTCTCGAGCCTGTTGCGGATGCTCGCGTCCAGGACCATGTTGCCGACCTGCAGCTTCAGGCCACCGATGATCCCGGGGTCGACCTCGCCCCGGAGCTCGATCGTCTGCCCCGTCTGCTTCTCGATCTCGGCCCCGACCTGCTCGACCACGGAGGCGTCGAGCTCGACGGCGCTGGTCACCGTCACCTCGAGGCGCCGGTTCTCGTGCGAGTGCAGCTCGTCGAAGCGACGCCGGATCCGGAACAGGGCCGGCATCCGGTGCTTTTCGGCGAGCAGCTCGAGGAAGTTGGTGAGCTCCTCGTTGGCGCCGCTGATCGCCTTCGAGATCCCGTCACGCTTCTCGGCGGACGAGAAGTACGGGCTGAAGAAGAAGACCTGCAGGTCGCGATCGGCGGCGACCGCGTCGGCCACCTGCCCGAGCTGCTCGCGGACCTCGTCGAGGGTGCCCTTCTCCTTGGCAACCTCGAACAGGGCCTCGCTGTAGACGCGGCTGATCTCCTCCACCGTACTCCGCTACTCCTTCGCGTCGCCCGCGAGCGCCGAGAAGTCGACGTCGCTGAGCGCCTCCTCCACGAGCCGCCGCTGGTCGTCCTCGCTGAGCGTGCGCTGCGTCACGCGCTCGGTCGCGAGCACGGTCAGATCCGCGATCTCCTTGCGGATCTGCTCGAGCGAGCGCCTCGTCTCGGCCTCGATGTCCTTCTTCGCGGCCTCGATCAGCTCGTCGCGCTTGGCCCGACCCTCGTCGATCGAGTCGTTCTTGGCGCTCTCGCCGGTCTTCTTCGCCCTGGTGACGATGTCCTCGGCCTGCTCCCGGGCCTCCTTGAGGCGCGCCCGGTACTCCTCGAGCAGCTCCTCGGCGTCCTTGCGGGTCTTCTCCGCGGCGTCGATGTCGGCGTTGATCCGGTCGGCGCGCTCCTGCAGCATCTCGCGGATCCGCGGGAAGGCGGCCTTCGAGAGCACCCACATCGTGAGCAGGAAGGCGATGATCGTCCAGATCATCACCCCGAGGCCGGGCTGGACCAGGAACGAGCCGCCGCTTTCGGCTCCGAGCGGCAGGGCGCCCACGATCTGGCTGGCTACTCCCACGATCGGCCTACAGGAAGAAGGCGATCAGACCGAAGATGAACGTGTAGAAGGCGACGGCCTCGGTCAGGGCGAAGCCGAGCCAGCGAATGCTCTGCAGCTCGCTCGCCATCTCGGGCTGACGCGCAACCGACTCGATCTCCTTGCCGAAGATGATGCCGATGCCGATGCCGGCTCCGATCGAGCCGAGTCCGGCGCCGACGCCGAGCGCGATCGCCTTGCCGGCGTCGGTGATGCCCGTCGCCAGCTGATCGGTCGACGCCTGGGCGATTGTCACGGGGTCCATTGAGTATCCAACTCCTTGTTCTCTCTTAGTGGCTTTCAGCTGTAGCGCCACCGATATAGATGGCGGTCAGGATCGAGAAGATGAAGGCCTGCAGTCCGGCCACGATCACGATCTCGAAGACGAAGAACGCGAAGGTCGCGGGCAGGGTGAGCCAGCCGATCGCGGCGATGCCGAGCAGGATCGCGAGCCCGCCGCCCATGAACAGCAGCAGCAGGTGGCCGGCGAGGATGTTGGCGAAGAGTCGCACGGAGAGCGAGACGAGGCGGACCGTGTGCGAGATCGCCTCGATCCCCCATACGAACGCCTTGAAGGCGAACGGCATGTCCTCGAGGCCGGCCGGCAGCCAGGTGGCGAAGTAGGCGAAGAAGCCGTGCTTGCGGATCCCCTCGTAGTGGTAGCTGCACCAGACGATCAGGGTCAGGACCAGCGGCACCGAGATGTTCGCCGTCGCCGCGTACAGCGCGAAGGCCGGGATCTGCAGCCCGAAGATGTGGATCGGCTCCTCGCTGTTGACCGGGAGCGGTACGAGGCCGATGACGTTCGAGAAGAGGATGAAGAAGAACGCCGTCGCCAGGAACGGGAACCACTTGATCGACAGTTCCTTGTTCAGGTTGTCCCGCGTGATCTGCTGGTCGACCAGGTTGAAGGAGACCTCCATCGCGGTCTGGAACAGGTTCGGGCGCTGGGTCATCTTCTTGGCCGTGTAGATCATGATCCAGACCGTCGCCACCGACGCCAGGGCCAGATAGAGCACGGCCTTGTTGATCGAGAGGTTGATCCCGGCGATCGTGATCGGGATCCAGTCGTGGAGACGGAACTCCTCTTGCGGCTTGTAGGCGTCGTTCTTGCCGTCGGAGCCGAAGATGATCCCGAACAGGATCAGGCCGATGAGGTAGACGACGCCGATCAGCAGGACCTTCTTGCCGGTCGAGAGGCTCTTGAACCAGCTCACGAGCGCTCGCCCCCTTCGTCGAGCAACTGGGCGACGCCCTCGCCGCCGAGGAAGGCGGTGACCAGGGCCGCCGCCAGCACGGCGGCGGCGAGCCCGGCCTCGCGGTCGCCCGCGAGGCCGACGATCAGGATCGCCGCGGCCAGGATCCAGAGCCGGCCGAGCATCGCCGCGGCGGTCAACCCGAGCGCCGCGTTGCGGTTCGAGGCGGCGATCGCCTCGCTGCGCCGCCGGTCGGCGACGGCCTTGCCGAAGCGGCCGAGCAGCCAGGCGGCGCCGGCGGCGAAGTAGCCGGCGAGCGGTGCCCCGATCGCGATGAAGATCGGCAGCGCAACGATCAGGACCAGCAGGTCGAAGTTGCGCGCGAGGTCGGCGCCCGAGATGCGGGATGCGGTCATCGACATACGCTGAGCCGGCGCGTGACGCGGCTCCATCTCCCCGACGCTCCGATTGCCTGGCGGGCAGGACAACGATCGCGGTCGGCGAAGCGGTTGTGTGAAGCGGGCCTCCTGCGGGCTGAGGGCCGGTCGCCGCGATTATCGAAGTGTGGGGTGTCCATTCGCCTGAGCCTGTTGATGGGCGCCGCTTCGCCCGCCGACGTCTCCAGGGGACGTGGCGGTTGCCTGCGGGGGCGCGAATATAGCTGAAAGACGCCGCCTAAAACGGCCGCCTCCGAGGTGGTCACAAAGGGCACAAATTGCCGGAGTTGCGGCGACGCTCCGGAGGGCGTGTCCGGGGCGTCCGTCCCGGCCCCACGAGGCGCGGCGAAGGACCACGAATCAGCGGCCGGCGGGCGCGGGCCGCCGCCGCCTCAGTCCTCCGGCTCGATTGCCTCGAACTCGCCCGTCTCGGGGTCGACGCGCTCGATCGTGCCGGTGTCGGGGTCGACGGCCTGGAAGGTGCCGGTCTCGAGCTCGCGGGCGACGCCCTCGTCGATCACTTCCTGGCTCGGCTCGCCGGGGATCGCGGCCTCGACCTGGCGGAAGCGGAAGCGGCGCAGCTTGAGGATCTCGAGCGCGGTCAGCAGGCGGAGGCTGGCGGCTACCGCGACCACGAGGAAGAAGATCATCACCGCGGTCCAGCCGGCGTTGAAATCACCGCGGTCGTCCGAGTAGGGAACGAAGCGGAGCGCCAGCGCCAGCGCAGCCAGCGCCGCGGTCCACCCGTAGAGGTAGGCGATCGTGCGGCGCTGGCTGAAGCCGATGTTCGCCATCCGGTGATGGAAGTGGGAGCGGTCGGCGACGAACAGCGGCTGGCGGTACTTGAGCCGCTTGGCGATCACGAAGCTCGTGTCGAGGATCGGCACCGCAAGCACGACCAGCGGGAAGAGCAGCGCGACGACGGCGTTCGTCTTCAGCGCGCCCTGGACGGCGATGGTGGCAAGCAGATAGCCGAGCAGGTTCGAGCCCGTATCCCCCATGAAGCTCGAGGCGGGCGGAAAGCCGTGCCGGAGGAAACCCAGGGCGCCGCCGGCGGTGACGGCGGCGAGCACGCCCGCTGCGTTGCGCTCGAGCGAGAGCGCGATCGCGGCGAGCGTGATCGCGCTGATCGCGCACACCCCGGCCGCGAGGCCGTCGACGCCGTCGATCAGGTTGATCACGTTCGCCATCGCCACGATTCCCACGACGGTCAGCACCTCGCCGAGATCGACCGGGCCGACCAACGGCAGGTCGGCGAGCTGGGTCCCGCCGAGGTCGAGCCCGCCGAGGAAGGGGATCGTCACCGTCGCGACCGTGACCCCGGCCTGCACCGGGATGATCGCCGCCGCCGCCTGGCCCACCAGCTTCCAGCCGGCGCCGAGCTCGAAGATGTCGTCGACGACGCCGACGAGCGCGATCACGATCGCGCCGCCGAGGATCGCGCGGGTCTCGTCGTCGAGCGGCAGAAAGATCGCCGCCGAGGCGCAGACCGCGACGAGGATCGCGGCGCCGGAGAGCTTGGGCGTGGGCTCCGTGTGGAGGCTGCGCTCGCGCGGCATGTCGATCGCGCCGACCTTGACCGCGACGGCCTCCGCGACCGGCACGAGCAGCCAGGCGATCGCCGCGGCCGTGACGAACGCGAAGAGGGCGTCGATTGTGTCTGGCATGAGGCTGAGGCTGGGGGCGAGACTACTGGAGCGCCCCGACCACTCCCTGGACCAGAACGGCCGGATCGCGGCCCTCGACGGGGCCTAGACCGCCGTCGCGCTTGGCGATCTCGAGCGCGGCGGGGTCAGTGAGCTCGCGCAGTCGCCCCGCCGCGATGAGCGCCTCGTCGACGGCGCCCATCCGCCCGCTGAAGATCGTGTAGACGGGCACCCCGAGCGCCACCGCCTCGCGGTTCATCGTCCCCCCCGCGCTGACCACGAGGTCGCTGAAGGCGATCAGACTCTGGGCGTCGATCGCCCGCTCGGGGACGATCAGTTGCGCGTGCGCCCGCGCCAGGGCCGTCCGCCGCTGACCCTCGGTTCGGGGGATCAGGACCGTGACGACGCGCGGGTCGGCGACGAGGCGGTCGACGACGCGCTCGTAGATCGGGTTGTCGTGGTGGTAGGCGGAGCTCTCCGGCGGTGGGCGGACGACGACGAGGACGCGCTCGTCGTCGGCACGCTCGGCGGCGACCCCGAGCCGGTCGAGGCCGAGCTCGGCGAGCACGCCCGCATCGGGCACGAGGTCCGCGAGGTAGTAGTCCTCCTTCAGCCCCGGGTAGCGGACGAGCTTGCGCTCGGAGGCGCCGGCGGCGATGAGGCGCTCGACCGGGATCGCGTCGGGGACCATCACGCGGCGGGCGGCGCGCCAGGAGAGCTTGCGCTGCAGACCCGCGAACTCGTAGTCCTGCATCTGCACCTGCGGGATCCGCAGCAGGCTGCCGACGACGGCGATGTCGACGGAACCGTGCGCGAGCGCGACGTCGAAGCCCCTCCCCCGCGCCCAGCGGAGCAGCCGGGCGCTGCGCGTCGCGAGCGCGAGCCCCTTGCCGGTGGTGCCGGAGTCCGAGTGCGTGCCGATCGATGTGTGCGGGATCCCGAGCAGCTCGAGCAGACCCTCGGTCTGCCCGTAGCGGCGGGTCGTCACCTCGACGCTGTGGCCGCGCTCCTGCAGCCCGGCGATGATCGGCCGCAGCACGATCGGATGGGCCGCCGCGGTGCAGTCGACCCAGACCTTCATCGGCTACGGCGCCCCCCGGCGCCCAAAGCCCCGACGCCCGGGAGCGCTAGGCGCGAACGGCCCGCCGCGCGCTCACGAAACACCGGCGCCCGACAGCTGCGGGTACAGCGGGTAGCGCTCCATGAGCGCCTTGCTGCGCCCGGCGAGCTCCTCTCGGCGGGCGTCGAACTCGTCCGAGAGCGCCGCGCAGATCAGCTCCGCGATCTCGGTCATGTCCTCTTCCACGAGGCCGCGGGTCGTCAGCGCCGGCGTCCCGATGCGGAGCCCCGACGGGTTCATCGGCGGGTTCGGGTCGAACGGGATCGCGTTGAAGTTGACGGTGATCCCGATCTGCTCGAGGCGCGCCTCCGCGGTCTTGCCGTCGAGCCCCTGCGGCCGCAGGTCGACGAGCACCAGATGCGTGTCGGTGCCGCCGGTGAGAACCTCGACTCCACCGGCGATCAGGCCGTCGGCGAGCGCCCGGGCGTTGGCGATCGTCAGCCGCTGCCGCGCCTTGAACTCATCGCTCTGGGCGATCCGCAGCGCCACGGCCTTGGCGGCGATGATGTGCATGAGCGGGCCGCCCTGCGAGCCCGGGAAGACGGCGCGGTTGATGTCCGCCCGCAGCTCCTCGGTGCAGAGGATCATGCCGCTGCGCGGGCCGCAGAGCGTCTTGTGGATCGTCGTCGTCACGACGTCGGCATGCGGGACCGGGTTCGGGTGCTCGCCGGCGGCGACGAGGCCGGCGAAGTGCGCCATGTCGACCATCAGCCGCGCGCCGACCGAGTCCGCGACCTCGCGGAAGGCGGCAAAATCGAGTTGGCGCGAGTACGCCGACCAGCCGGCGATGATCAGCTTCGGCTTCGTCTCGGAGGCGACCCGCGCGACCTCGTCCATGTCGACGCGGAGGCTCTCGCGATCGACGTGGTAGGGATGGACGTCGAAGAGCTTGCCCGAGAGGTTGAGCTTCATCCCGTGCGTGAGGTGGCCGCCGTTGTCGAGCGCCAGGCCCATGATCGAGTCGCCCGGTTCCAGCAGCGCCAGATAGACCGCGTTGTTGGCCTGCGCGCCCGAGTGCGGCTGCACGTTCGCGTGGTCGGCGCCGAAGATCTCCTTCGCCCGGTCGATCGCGAGCTGCTCGGCCACGTCGACGTGCTCACAGCCGCCGTAGTAGCGCTTGCCCGGGTAGCCCTCGGCGTACTTGTTCGTCAGCACCGAGCCCGCGGCGTCGAGTACGGCCTGCGGGACGAAGTTCTCGGAGGCGATCATCTCCAACGTGTCCTGCTGGCGGCCGAGCTCGGCGTCGAGCACGGCGGCGATCTCGGGGTCGACCTCGGCAAGCGGGGCGGTCTGGAAGTCCTCGGGCAACTCGGTCAAGGGCTCTGCTCCTTCGGTCGCGGACGTTTCAGAGCTCGGCGCCACGCTCGAGCTCGCCGATCTCGGCGACGCGGCGCTCATGGCGGCCGGCCTCGAAATCGGTATTGAGGAAGGTAGCGACGATCGGCTCCGCGTCGACGGGCGCGAGCCGGCGACCGGCGAGGGTGAGCACGTTCGCGTCGTTGTGCCGGCGGCTCATCTCCGCCTCCTCGGGATCGTGGCCGTTGACGGCCCGGACCCCTTCGACCTTGTTCGCCGCGATCGAGACACCGACGCCGGAGCCGCACACGATCACGGCCCGGTCGGCATCCCCGTCGGCCACGAGGTGCGCGGCGCGGTACGCGTAGACCGGGTAGTCGACCGACTTCTCGGCCCCTCCGTCGGTGCCGACGTCGATCACGTCGTGGCCGGCCTCGCGCAGCATCGGCGCGACGGCCTCCTTGAGCTCGTAGCCGGCGTGGTCGGATCCGATCGCGACTCGCATCGCGGTCGAATCTAGCAGCGGCAGAGGTCCGCTCAGTCCCCTTGGTTCGGCGCTATTTGCAGGCTTCCGAGCAGCTCCTGGACGCGCTCGCGCGCGAGGCCGCCGGCGCGCAGCAGAGCCCAGCCGCCGCCGGCCTCGACCGCGGTCAGGTCGACGACCGTGGACGGCGCTCCGGTCAGCTCGCCGCCGTCGATCGCGAGGTCGACCGCGTGCACGATCCGGGCATCCACGTCGGCGAAGGCGGAGGGCGGCGGCTCCCCGGAGCGGTTCGCGCTCGTCTGGAAGACCGGGCACATCGCCCCCGCGAGCGGACCCTCGATCAGGCGCACGCCGAGCGCCTCGGGCGTCGAGCGACAGGCCAGCGGGTAACGGCGCTCCGGATTGGCGACGACGACCGTGACCGGACCGGGCAGCAGCGCGCCGATCGCCTCCCGGGTCCGCGGGCCGAGCGAGCCGAGCAGCTCGCGCAGCGCCAGCGGGCTGAAGTAGAGGACGGCCGAGGGCTTGCCGTCGTCGCGCCCCTTGATCTCGTGGATCCGATCGATCGCGGCCGCGTTGAGGGGATCGCAGGCGAGGCCGTAGAGCCCGTCCGCGGGGAACAGCGCGACGCCGCCGGCGGCGATCGTGCGCTCGAGCGCGGCCCGCGCGCCGGCCCCGCCATCCGTTCCCGTGGCGACGATCTCGGTCATCAGCGCGCCCCCCGCGGCGCGCGGCCGACCGCGCAGCGGTCGAGTCCGGCCAGGTCGCGACGGACCTCGATCCCGTCGAAGCCCGCCGCCGCGAGCAGCTCTCGCAACGCCGGGCCCTGCGTGAGGCCCATCTCGAGCCCGATCGCGTCCGCCTCGATGCCCCCGCCGCCGCGCGGGGCGATCGCGTCGAGCACGGTCCGGATCGCCGCGAGCCCGTCGGAGCCCGCGACGAGGGCCTCGCGCGGCTCCCAGCGCGTGATCTCCGGTGCCAGCGTCGCCCACTCGGCCTCCGTCACATAGGGCAGGTTGGCCAGCACGAGGTCGAAGCGCCGCGGTGGCGCCGGCAGCGAGCCCGCGTGGAAGCGGACCCGATCCGCGAGCCCGAGCCGGGCGGCGTTGGCGCGGGCGAGGTCGAGGGCAGCCGGGCTGGTGTCGGTCGCAAGCACCTCCACACCGGGCAACTCGTCGGCGAGCGCCAACGCGATCGCGCCCGAGCCGGTGCCGACCTCGAGCACCGAGCGCGGCTCGAGCTCGAGGGCGAGCTCGACGAGCAGCTCCGTCTCCGGGCGCGGGATCAGCGCTCGGGCGTCGACCTCGAGCTCGATGCGTCGGAAGCCCTTGCGTCCGAGTACGTACGCAAGCGGCTCGCGCTGCAGGCGCCGACGGAGCAGGACGCCGAAGCGGCGGGCGGCGGCCGGCTCGATCGGCGTCTCGGGGCGGGCGATCAGCGCGGCCCCGTCGATCCCCGTCGCGGCGGCGAGCAGCAGGCTCGCATCGAGGCCGGGCTCGCCGACGCCCGCCGCGGCGAGCGCCGCCCGGGCGGAGCTCAGCGCCTCCGCCGCCGTGCCGGCGGACGGCGCGGCGGCAGGCGGGCTCATGCGGCGCCGGCGCCGGCCTGCTGCTCGAGCCGGGCCCGCTTCTCCTCCGCAGAGAGCGCCTCGGTGAACTCCTCGAGCCCGCCCGCGAGCACCTCCTCGAGGCTGTGCGAGGTGAGCTTGATCCGGTGGTCCGTGACGCGACCCTGTGGGTAGTTGTAGGTGCGGATCTTCTCCGAGCGATCGCCGGTCCCGACCTGGGAGCGGCGCTCGGCCGAGAGCTCGGCCTGCTGGGCGGCGATCGCGTGCTCGAGCAGCCGCGCGCGTAGCACGCGCATCGCCTTGTCCTTGTTCTGCAGCTGCGACTTCTCGTCCTGCATGGACACGACGATGCCGCTCGGCTCGTGCGTGATCCGCACCGCGGAGTCGGTCGTGTTCACCGACTGCCCGCCCGGTCCGGAGGACCGGTAGACGTCGATCTGCAGGTCGTTCGGGTCGATCTCGACGTCGACCTCCTCGGCCTCCGGGAGCACGGCAACGGTCGCCGTCGAGGTGTGGATCCGGCCCTGCGACTCGGTCTTCGGAACGCGCTGGACGCGATGGGTCCCGCCCTCGAACTTGAAGACCGAGTAGGCGCCGTCGCCGGCGATGCCGAACGTGACCTCCTTGAAGCCTCCGACCTCGGCCGGGCTCGAAGAGAGCACCTCGGTCCGGAACCCGAGCCGCTCGGCGTAGCGGGTCAGCATCGTGAACAGATCGCCCGCGAACAGCGCCGCCTCGTCGCCGCCGGCGCCGGCGCGGATCTCAACGATCACGTTCGCGTCGTCGTTCGGGTCGCGCTCGACCATCGCCAGGCGGATCTCCTCGGCGAGCCGCTCGAGCCTCGGCGGCGCCTCGGCGACCAGCGCCTGCAGTTCCTCGTCGTCGGGGTCGTCCGCGAGCAGCTCGCGGGCGCCGGCGAGGTCGTCGGCGAGCGTCGCGTACTCGGCGGCCAGCTCGCGGGCGGGGCCGAGATTCCTGTACTCCCGTCCCAGCTCGGCGTAGCGGTCGCGGTCGGCGATCACGTCCGGGTCGGCCATCTGCCGCTCGAGCTCCGAGAAGCGCTCGGAGATCTGGTTGACGAGCTGATCGATCACCCCTCCAGTCTGACTGGTGCGGCCCCGAACGCGACCGGCGGGGCCGTTCACTGCGCTACCTTGCGCGGACGCATTCGAGCGGGAACAGGAGTAATCGGATAGCGGGGAAGTGCACAAAGGCCGGATTCTGGGCAGCCGCAGCGATCGTGCTGGGGCTGCTGATGCCGGCTGCCGCCGTTGCGCACAAGCGCGGCCACGGCGCCGGGCACAAGCGCACGATCCTGACCGGCTTCGCGGATCCCGGCTTCCTCAAGGATCCGCAGACCCGGGGCTATCTGATGGACCGCGCCGTCGCCGCTCATGCTTCCGTCGCTCGGATCGTGATCAGCTGGGAGGCAATCGCGCCGAAGAAGCCGGCCGACCCCACCAACCCTGACGATCCGGCGTACGAGTTCACGAAGCTGGACCTCGTCGACCGCGCCGCCGCCGAGCGCGGCCTCCACGTCCTCTTCACGCTCCACGACGCGCCGAGCTGGGCCACCGGCAAGCACATCGACGCGCCCTTCCCCGGTGAGCCCGAGACCTACCGGCCCGCCCCGAAGGCCCTGGGCGACTTCGCCATCGCGCTCGCAACCCGCTACAGCGGGCATTTCGTGCCGCCCCCCTCGCTCGGCGTTCCCGATCCGGCGCCGCTGCCGCGGATCTCGCTCGTCGAGCCCTGGAACGAGCCGAACACGACGGGCTTTCTGAGCCCGCAATGGGTCGACGGCAAGCCTTACAGCCCGGAGCAGTACAGGCACCTGCTGAACGCGGTCTACGACGGCTACAAGTCAGTGCAGCCGCACGCGACGATCATCGCCGGCTCTACGGCACCCGAGGGCGAGACGACTCCGAGCCGGAGGATCGCGCCGCTGAAGTTCATGCGCCAGCTCCTGTGCCTCAAGGGCCGGAACAAGCTCAAGGCCGTCTCCTGCCCCGACCCGGCCGAGTTCGACGTTCTCAGCCACCACCCGATCGGGCCCGCGCAAAGCCCCTACCGACACGCCTATGGCACCGACAACGTGACCACCTCGCAGATGTGGGAGGTGAAGCGGACGCTGCGCGCCGCCGAGCGGCAGCACACCGTCTACCCGGACAACGAGCACCGGCCGGTCTGGGCGACGGAGATCTGGTGGGAGAGCAACCCGCCGACCGCAGATCTACCCGGCGCCGAACCTGCGCCACCAGGCGAGCTACATCGCCGACGCACTGCGGCTGCTGTGGAAGCAGCGGATCCCGATCGCGCTGCTGTTCCAGGTCCGCGACTCACCGGAGCTCGCCGGGCCACCGCGGACCGGCTGGGCGACCGGCGTGCTGTTCTCCAACGATCAGCCGAAGACCTCCTTCACGGCCGTCCGCTTCCCGTTCGTCGCCCGCCGAGTGTCGAGGCACAAGGTCGACGTCTGGGCCCGCTCGCCCGGCCGGGGAAAGGTCAAGATCATCTCCACCGGCCACGACTACCGGCAGGTGGTCGCGAAGCTGCCCGCGAAACCCGATCGCGTCGTCCACGAGCGGCTGCAGCTGCGCGGCGCCACCCACCTGACCGCGAAGCTGCGGCACCAGAAGAGCATGCGGCTGCGGATCCCGCGCCGCAAGCCGCATCCCGGCTGACGGCGGCGGGCGGCGCACGAGGAGACGATCCGCCCGCGGGCAGGCGGAAGCGAGCCGCCCCTCCGGGCGGCTCGGGATCGCTCGCGGCTCAGGCCCCGGAGCGGGGCCGGCCCTCAGCTGCTCAGGTCCGCTTCTGCGCGGCGCGGCGCTTGAAGCGCTCGACGCGGCCGCCGGTATCGACGAGCTTCTGCTTGCCGGTGTAGAAGGGGTGGCACTCCGCGCAGAGCTCGACGTGGATGTCGGACTTGGTCGAGCGGGTGTAGAAGTCGTTCCCGCACGAGCAGCGGACGTGGGCCAGTCCGTAGGTGGGATGGATCTCTGTCTTCATCTCGACCGATTCTAGAGAGCCTGGCAAGGCCGCCGTTAGGCGACCGCGAACCCAGGTATCTGCGGGGCTGCTCGAGGGTGCAGAGGCTGAGCAGGTCGCGAACCTGATCGCGACCGACGACCCAGAGCTCAGCGATCCGGTGCAGGGCAACGGCCACAAGTAGCAGCCGGCGCGACCGGCGGCGCGCGGGCCGCTCAGACCAGGAGAGGGGCTGCATCCGATCGGGTCTCGGAGCCGCTCGAATCACGGCGCCGCGCGCCGCCGGCAGGTTCCGGGCGTTGGCCCGGCACACCGGCCCAAGGACTTTGCGACCGCCAGGGTGCTTCCGCCTCAACCGATCGGATGAGCGACCGGTTGATTCGACCATGACCGAATGGACGGTCAGACGCGCGTTTCGCCGATGACTTCGGCGAGCAGATCCGCGTACTCGAGCAGGTGCCGCGTGCTGAGAAAGTGCGTGCGAACGCGCTCGTGGGCGGCAGCCCCCATCCGCTCGATCGCGGCGGGGTCGCCGAACAGCTCGTCGATGGCGGCGGCGAACGCATCGAGATCCGCGGGGTCATCGATCAGCCTGCCGGTCACCCCGTCGACGATCTGATCCTGCAGGCCTCCGACTGCACCCGCGATCACGGGCTTCGACTTCCACATCGCCTCCGTGGCGGTCAGGCCGAAGCCCTCCGCGAGGCTCTTCTGGGCGACGACCGTTGCACGGCGCTGCAGCGCGTTGACCATCGCCGCGTTCTCCCCCACGTCATCCATCGGCAGGGAGACGAGGTGGACGCGCGAGCGCACGTCGGGGGCGAGCGCCTCACGCGCCGAGACGACCTCCTCGTAGACCTCGAGCCCCTCGGGATCGTCGGCGACGGCGCCCGCATCGGGACCGACCAGGACAAGGTGCGGCTCGGTGGCGCGGCAGCGCGCGAAGCCCTCGAGCACGCCGACCGGATCCTTGAGGCGATCCCAGCGAGAGATCTGTGCGAGCACCGGCACGTCGGCGCCGAGCGGGCCGTCCTGGACGATGAGCGCGCGGCGGTCGACGCGGGCGACCGTGCCGTCCTGACGGTGGTAGGTGGCGGGTCCGCGACCGTCCGGCGTCAACCCGATGCGCTCGACGATCGTCTCTACGACGTCCGCGGGGAGATCCTGGTTCTTGGGCGAGAAGGCATCGATCGAGGGCATGATCACCTCGACGCGCGAGGGGTCGAGCCCCTCCCAGGCGTAATCCCGGCGCGAGAAGATCCACCGATGTGCGGGCTCGATCATCGGGCTCAGGTAGTCGGCCACGGCCTTCGCCGCCGGGCCGGGGTGATCAGCCCCGATGTGGCAGCGCCAGATCACCGTCGCCCCGGTCTCTGCAATGCGCGGGACCATCCCGGCTGTCTGCGGATCGTGGAGGTAGACGATGTCGCCGGGTCGGATCAGCTCCGCAAGCTCGGCGGCGTTCTCTTCGCAGACACGCTCGTAGATCTCCCGCGTCTCCGCGTCGATCGAGGTGAGCGACCCGGGGGCCTCGTGCAGAGCGTTGTGGAAGGACTTCGTCGCGCGGAAGAACCCCGGCGTACCCGAGGCGACGAGCCAGCGGACGTCGACGCCGGCGCCACGGGCGTAGGCGAGCAGCACGTTGAGAAGCTCGGCGACCCCACCTCCGGCGGCCGTCGAGTTGATGTGCCAGACGACGCGGCCGTCGAGCAGGCTGCGGGTCCGGACGATCGTGTCCGCGACGGTCTCGTAGTCGTCGCCGAGCACCGGCCGGAAGCGCTCCGGCTGTAGCGGCGAGACGGGTACCACCTCCAGCCGTGCCATGACAGCGAACCGTAGTTCCCCGGGGCCCCGAAGCACCCCGGACTTTCTACGGAGCCCAAACCGCGAAGCGTCCGGAACCCCACGACGACGCCGAGTCGTACCTTTGCCCGCATGGGAGAGAGGTTGACTGCACTCGATGCGACGTTCCTCGAGCTCGAGGAGGCGGACGAGGGCGCGCACATGCACATCGGGGCCGTGATGCTGCTCAAGGGCGAGGAACCGTCGCTGGCCGCGATCCGCTCGGCGCTCGAGAGCAGGCTCGACCCGCTGCCCCTGTACCGGAGCCGGCTGTCGTCGCCGCATACGGGCGGCCTGCACTGGCCCATCTGGGAGCGCGACCCGGACTTCGACATCGCCCGCCACGTGCGCGGCGCCCGCCTGCCTGCGCCCGCCGGGCGCGACGAGCTGCGCGAGTGGGCGGCCGACTACTTCTCGCAGCGACTGGATCGCCGCCATCCGCTCTGGGAGATCAACGTCGTGCGCATGGACGGGCCACGCTGGGCGCTCGTCTCGAAGACCCACCACTGCCTCGTCGACGGCGTCGGCTCGGTCGATGCCGCGAAGACACTGCTCGACACCGAGCCGAATCCCGACCGCACGGCACCCGCCGCGGCCACGCCGGCCCCCGCCTCGCAGCCCGCAGAGCCCGAGCCCGGGCCCTCCTTGGTCCGCCGGCTCCCCGCTGCTCCCCTGCGACTCGGCTCCCGGGTGCTCAAGGCCGGGGCGGGCGTGCTCGAAGGCGGAGCCCGCGCGCTGGATGCGGCCCTGAGTCCGCACGCGGCACAGGACGCGCTGCGGCACTCGCGTGCAGCGGTCGAATTGATCCTCCGCGACGAGGTCAACGCCGCCCCGCGTTCGAGCATCAACACGCCGATCGGCCCGACGCGGTCGCTGGCGGTGATCTCGCTCGAGCTCGACCACCTTCGCGCGATCCGCTCCGGCCTCGGAGGCACCGTCAACGACGTCGTCCTCGCCGCCGCGTCCGGCGGGCTCCGGTCGCTTCTCCTGCAGCGCGGCGAAGACCCTCCGGAGGCGGGCCTGCGCGCGATGGTGCCGGTCAACATCCGCCCCGCCGCCGACAAGCTCGCGCTCGGCAATCGGATCACGTCCCTGTTCGTCGCCCTTCCCGTAGCGGTCGAGGACCGGCTCGTCCGCTTCCGCGCGCAGGTCGACGAGGCCGAGGGTCTCAAGTCCTCGACCCAGGCGGAGGGCTCCCGCGGGCTCATCGACATCGCCGCGATGGCACCTCCGATCCTGCACAGCTTCCTGGCCCGCGCGCTGTTCGCGACGCGCCTCTTCAACGTCACGATCACCAACGTTCCCGGCCCTCGCGAGCCCCTCTACGTGCTCGGCTCCGAGATCGAGGAGATCTGGCCCCTGGTCCCGCTCGCCGCCGACCACGCGATCGGCCTCGCCGCCCTCAGCTACCGCGACCGCCTGTTTCTCTGCCTCAACGTCGACCGCGACTCGGTCCCGGACCTCGACGTGCTCGCCGACGCAATCGAGGGCGAGGTCGAGCACCTCCTGGAGATGGCCACCGGCCCGGTCTCCGAGCGCGTCGCCGGCTGAGGCGGGAACACCGGGAGGCGCCCGGGCTACTCCTGAGCCCAGCGCTCGCCGATAGGGGGAGCTGGGATGCGGCACTAGCGGGATCGCAGGGCATGGGGTACCGTCATTGAAGTGGACGCGAGTCCCCGCGGGGCGCTCCTCGAATCAGCCGGCCCTTCGTGGTCAGCCGCCGTGCTGGCAGTGTTCGCCGCGCTGATCCTGACGCCTCATGCCGCCGGCGCCGCCCCCGGCCGCTCCCGTCAAAGCGACGGTTCCGAAGCGGCGGGATCGCGGCAGCGAACGGACGTGCTGCTGCAGCTCCGCAGCCGCCGGCCTGGCCTGCAGAAGCTCGCCCGCGCGGTGTCCGACCCAGCCTCGAGCCGCTACGGGGAGTTCGTGCCCCCGCGCCGCCTGGCGCGCCGGTTCGGCGCATCGGCGCGCACGCGCCGGCACGTCCGCACCTACCTGCGACGGAGGAGCGTTCGCTCCCGCGTCGATGTCACACGCTCGTTCGCGGAGGCGCTGATGCCCGCCCGCCGGGCGCGGCGGCTCTTCGGCCCCGGGGGCGGACAGGTCGGCCGGACCCCCCGAGCGCTTCGCGGGGCGGTCCGCGTGGTCCTCCGTCAGGGCGCGGCGCGGGGGCAGTTCTTGCCTCCGCACCCGCGCGCGCACGCGTCGCCGGCGGGCGGAGGCGGCGAACCGATCGGGCTGCGGCGGCGGCGCTCGGCCCCCCCTACACGCGGACCGGCACCCCAGCCGGGTGTGCGGAGGGCCGCAACGCCACCTTCCAGCCCGACGGCGCGCCGCTCGCCGGTCCGGCCTTCACGCCGAACCAGATCCAGCAGGCTTACGGAGCCGCGGCGCTGCACGCCGAGGGAGTGACGGGGCGGCATGTGCGGGCGGCGATCCTCGGAGCCGGCGGGTTCGGGCTGCGCGAGTTGCGCGGCTTCGCCAAGTGCTTCGGGCTCCGCGTCCCCCCGACCGAGCTCGCCGAGGTGGGAACCGCCGATGCCGGCAGCACCTCGGACGAGACAGCGCTCGACCTGCAGATGCTGACGCTGATGGCGCCGGGGCTCAGCGGGCTGACCGTGTACGCCTTCGGATCGAGCTTCTGGCCGGTGCAGTTCTCGGGCGTTCTCGAGCGACGCAACGCCCCTGACGGGCGGCTGCCCCATGTGCTCTCGGTCAGCCAGGGCAACTGTGAGAGCGACATCGGGCGACCCGAGCTCGATCTGACCGAGCGGGTGTTGGCGGCCGCCGCCGCGAGCGGCGTCACGGTGGCCGCGGGAAGCGGCGACGCCGGTTCGTTCTGCCCGAGCGGGAAGGTCGGCTTCTACCCCGCCTCCTCGCGGTGGGTGACCTCGGTCGGGGGCACGTCGCTGGAGCTCTCCAGCTCGAACCGGATCGTCGCGGAGACGGTTTGGAACGACGCGCCCGTGGGGCTCATCGGCTCGGCCGGAGGTGGCGGCTACAGCCGTTACCTCCGGGTGCCGTTCTTCCAGCGCGGCCTCGCCGACTGGGGCGGCCGGCGCGGCTATCCCGACGTGTCCGCGATGGCCGACGGCTACCCGAGGATCGCGATCTACTGCGGCCTCGACCCGGCGGGGCACTGCGATCCCGACGGTTCGCCGACCCCGCTGCAGGCGCTCGGCAACGGCACCAGCGCGGCGACCCCGCTGTTCGCCGGCGCCGCAGCGCTCGCCACCCAGCGCCGTCTCGACGCGGGCCGGCCCCGGCTCGGCTTCATCGACCCCCTGCTCTACGACCTCGGCGAAAACTCCGGCGGCGGCGCGCTGCGCGACGTGGTCAAGGGCACGAACGACATCGGAGGGGGCTGCTGCGATGCCGCCCCCGGCTACGACCTCGCCTCCGGCTGGGGCTCGGCGAACGCCGAGGGCCTGGCGGACGCCGTCGCCCCGTCACCGTAGGACGAGACGGATGGGCGCCGGCACGGCGACCCACGGACGGTCAGGTTTCCTGGTACAGGGGGCCGTCGCCACCCTCCGGCATCGTCAGCCGGCCGCCCTTGGCGTTGATCGCGCCGCACTGGACGCAGTTCGAGGCGGTGACGTGGACGTCCACCTCGGCCGCGCCGCTTTCGAGCTGATCCTCGGGGATCTCGTAGACCTGCGCCGGGCACATCGAGACCCACGCCTGCGCGACCTCGCGCGGCACGTGCGACTGGATGCGGACGTGGTTCGGCGCGTCGTCGCGCGTCGCGTTGCCCGAGAGGAAGACCGAATCGAGCTTGCTGAACGTGAGCTCGTTGTCGGGCTCGGGGTAGTCGTCGGCCGCCTTGCCGATGAACACCTCGACCTCGGAGTCGGGCTCCGACTCCTTGTGACCCGGGGGCAGCGCGCCGCCGGAGAGCAGCCACGCGTTCGCGATCGCGCCGAAGGCGACGAACCCCTTGTCGCCGTACTGGCGGACGTTGCGCGACTTGTAGAGATCCTTCTCGATGTCGGACTTCCGCACGCGCTCCTCGTAGCCGGAGAAGTCGACCGACTCGGAGTCCTTCTTCAGGCTCTCGACGATGGCCTCGGCGGCGTACATCCCGGCGTGCATCGCGTAGTGGATGCCCTTCAGGTACGGGATGTTGCACATCGCGACGTTGTCGCCCGCCATCACCATGCCCGGCACCGCCAGGTGCTTGGGCATCGACCAATAGCCGCCGGAGGGGATCGTCTTCGCGCCCCAGCCGACGCGCTTGCCGCCCTCGAGCATGTCGCGGATGAACGGGTGCGTCTTGAACTGCTGCAGCAGGTCGTGGCAGGAGAAGGTCGCGTCGGTCGTGTCGAGGCCGGCGACCATCCCGATCGTGATCTTGTCCTCGCCCATCGGGTAGATGAACGAGCCGCCGAACTCGTTGTACTTCGGGCGCGCCCGCAGCGGCCAGTTCATCGTGTGGATGACCCGGTCGAGCGGCTTCGCCACCTCCCAGATCTCCTTCACGCCGATCTCCCAGCGCTGGGCGTCGCCGGCGAGGTCGAAGTAGTCGACCGCGCACTGGGTCAGGTGTCCGAGCGTGCCTTCGGCGAGCACCGTGGCCTTCGCCATCAGGTCCGAGCCGGGCTCGAAGTTGCTGAGCTCCTCGCCCTCCTTGCCGCGTCCCTTGTCGCCGGAGCGGACGCCCCGGACGATCCGGTCCTCCACCAGCAGCTTGTCCGCGACGGTCTCGGTCAGGATGTAGGCGCCGGCCTCCTCCGCGCGCTCGGCGAGGAAGCGGCTCAGCTTCGAAACCGAGGTGACGTAGTTGCCCTCGTTGCGGAAGTTCGGCGGCGGCGGCTTGAGCGGGATCGCGCGCTTCTTCGTGAGCAGGTAGACGGCGTCCTTCTCCACCTTCTGGTAGACGGGCCAGTCGCTCGGATCGAGGTCGGGGAAGAGCTCCTCCATCGCCGACGGGCGCATGTTGGCGCCGGAGAGGTTGTGGGCGCCGCAGACCTTGCCCTTCTCGAGCACGGCCACGGGGATCTCGCCCAGCTTCTCGGTCAGCTCGGGCTCGCTGGAGAGCAGCTGCATGACGCGGTTGGCGCAGGCGAGGCCGGCGGGGCCACCGCCGATGATCACGACCCCCGCCTCGAGGCGCTCCTCCTCGGCATCCTCCGGCGGACCGACGTGCTTGGAGGGGTCGAACGGCGGCGGGAACTCTGCGGGTGCTACGGGGGGCATCGGGAAACCTTGGAAAACCTTTCGTTTCGGGGCGAGCGCGAGCGGCGGCGGGCCCGTTCGGGACCCGCCGCCGTCGGCTCGGACGGGCTCAGCCGCCCTTCTTGGCCTTGATCGCCTCGGTCAGTGCCGGGAGGATCTTGTGCAGATCCCCGACCACGCCGAGGTCGCAGTATTCGAAGATCGGCGCGTTCTGGTCCTTGTTGATCGCGACGATGTTCTCGCTGTTCTGCATGCCGACCTTGTGCTGGATCGCGCCGGAGATGCCGGCCGCGAGGTACAGCTTCGGCGCGACCGTCTTGCCGGTCTGGCCGATCTGCGTCGCGTACGGGATCCAGCCCGCGTCGACGATCGCGCGCGTGGCGGCGACCTCGCCGCCGAGCGCGCCCGCGAGATCGCGGGCGACGCCGAGGTTCTCCTCGCCGCCGAAGCCGCGGCCGGAGCCGACGAGGATGTCGGCGTCGGCGATGTCCACGCCGCCCTCGTCGCCGGACTCCCCACGGGTGACCATGTTCGCCTTGGACGAGAACTCGGAGAGCTCGACGTCGATGTCAACGACCTCGGCGTCGCCGGAGCCGCCCTCGTTCGCGTCGAACGCGTTCAGGCGGCCGATGATGACGCCCGGCTCGGAGACGTAGCCGACGTCGACCACGGCTGAGTCCTGCAGGACCGGGCGCTCGGCGACGAGCTTGCCGCCGTCGGCCTTGACCGCGGTCACCTCCATCGTCACGCCGGCGCCGAGACGGGCGGTGAGGCCGGCCCCGATCTCGAAGCCGAGGAGACCGCCGCCGAACAGCGCGTAGGAGATGTCGTTCTCGGTGATGACCTTCGCCATCGCGTCGACGATCGGCTGCGCGAGGCCCTCCGGGACCGACTTGGCCCGGTAGACCTTGGTCGCGCCATAGGAACCGAGTCCCGCGCAGGCGGCGTCGTCGACATCGCCGACGACCAGGGCAGCCGCCTCGCCGCCGATCTCGCCGACCAGCTTCGCGGCTTCGGAGATCGCGCCGAGGGAGTTGGCGTTGAACTCGCCCTCGTCGGAGTGGAGGGCGTAGGTGAGGATGCCTGCCATCTAGATCAGCTTCCTTTCGTCAAGCCAGGCGACGATCTTCTCGACCGTCTCCGCGGTGTCCTCGTCCTCGATGATCTCGCCGGGCTCCTTCTCGGGCGGCGGGTTGATCGCGAGGACCTGGGTCTGCGAGCCGCCCTCGCCGACCTTGTCGGCTTCGATGCCGACGTCGCCGGTGGCCTTGGTGTCGAGCGGCTTCTTCTTCGCGCCCATGATCGCCTTCAGCGACGGGTAGCGCGGCTCATTGATCGCGTCGCCGACGCTGATCACGGCCGGGAGCTCGACGTCGACGGTGTCGTAGCCGTACTCGGCCTGACGCTCGCAGCGAAGCGAGCCGTCGCCGACGTCCATCTTGATCACCTGGGTCAGCGACGGCATCTTCAGGTGGTCGGCGACGACCGCGCCGATCGTGTAGCACTCGCCGTCGTCCGACTGCTGGCCCAGCAGGACCAGGTCGGGCGACTCGGACTCGAGCACCTTCGCCAGGGCGTAGCCGGTGGCGCAGACGTCGGAGCCGGCGAGGCTCTCATCGCTGAGATGCACGGAGCGGTCGGCTCCGAGGGCGACGGCCTTGTGCAGGGCGCGCTGGGCGCTGTCGGGGCCCATCGTCACAGCGACGATCTCATCGACCTCGACCTTGCCGCCTTCGCGGATCTGCATCGCCGCCTCGATGCCGTGGGTGTCGAACGGGTTCAGGTTCTTCTCGCCTGAGCGGTCCAGGCGCTTGGTTCCGGGATCGATCCGCTTCTGCACAGCGGCGTCCGGAACCTCTTTGACCAAACAACAGATCTTCAAGAGGGGTGCCTCCGAAAAGTGGGTCTTCGTGGGACTTTGCGGCTGCGCACCTTACCGAATGTGCCGCTGGCTGACTGACCAGTCAATCAGGGCGCCGCGCGAGCCCCGAAGCGGAGGCGCGTCGCGTAGTGCCGTCGCGCGAAGGTGCGACGGTAGGCGCGCAGGGCACTCGCGCTCGAGTTGATGCGGAGATCGATGCGCTCGCCGTGGTCCGGGTAGCGCCCGTTCCACCACGCGACAGCATCGAGTTGCGGGTACTCGTTGCGCAGGTCCTTCCCGGCCTGCGCGATCCATCGCGCCTTGCGGCCGGGATGGCGGCGATCTTCGCGGGTCCCGAACTCGAGCAATGCCAGCGGCTTGTGGTCCGGCGCGGCCAGCGCCTCGAGCTCGGGCATGCTGCGGCCGAGGCCGGCGCGGAGCTGCTGCCAGCCGTACCGGCGGCTGAGCGAGCCGTAGTAGGAGACGCCGATCCAGTCGACCCACCGGTCCCCGGGGTAGTAGGCGGAGATCCGGTTCCAGGCGCGGGCCGGCTTGGGGTCCGCATCGGCGTGGAAGAACCAGGTGATGTTGTCGGCGCCCGCCGCGCGGCAGACCGAGACGACGTGACGGTAGGCGTCCACGAAACGCTCGGGGCCGTCGGCGAGTTCCGGGTCGCCGTAGCCGGTGGTCTTGGCGCCTCCGTTCCACTTCCCGTTCCAGGGGAACCACTCGCCGTCCGCCTCGGTCCCGAACTCCGCCAGCAGCGGGCGGTCCAGGGCCGCCGCCTGCCGGCACCAGGAGCGGAGCCCGTCGGAGTGCGGTCCGGGCGCATCCCAGTCGCCGTCGATGATGCTCTGCATCGTGTAGCGCCGATCGGGGCCGCCGACGTGGAAGTTCGAGCGCGGCATCAGCCGCACGAACGGGATCGTTCCCGCCCGGTAGATCCGCTGGATCCGCGCGGCCGGAAAGTTGACCCCGCCGAACCAGTTGTTGGAGAAGTACGCCCAGGCGATCTTGTGGCGCGCCAGCTTCTCGAAGTTGCGGATGCGGGCCGCGCCGACGCGGTCCTCCGAGCCCCCGAAGCCGGGGTTGGCGGCGTGGTAGACGCGACCGTCCGGGGGCGGCAGCAGGACCTCGGAGGCCGTCTCGCCGCGGTCGCCCCGGGCGCTGGCTCCGGCTCCGAGCAGCGCCAGCCCCACCAGCGCCGCCGTCAGGAGGGCGGCGGCGATCCCCCGGCGCCGCGGCACCGGCTCAGGCGGGCGCCTGCAGCGACGAGCGCAAGAACTCGACGATCTCGTCCGTCGAGGCGCCGGGTGTGAAGACCTCGGCGACGCCCTTCTCCTTGAGGCTGGGGATGTCGTCGGCCGGAATCGTGCCGCCGACCGTGACCAGCACGTCGTCGGCACCCTGCTCGCGCAAGGTTTCGACGACCTTCGGGACGAGCGTCATGTGGGCGCCGGAGAGGATCGAGAGTCCGACGGCGTGCGCGTCCTCCTGGACCACCGTCGCCGCGATCTGCTCCGGGGTCTGGTGCAGGCCGGTGTAGATCACCTCCATGCCCGCGTCGCGCAGCGCGCGGGCGATGATCTTCGCCCCCCTGTCGTGTCCGTCGAGGCCGGGCTTGGCGACCACGACCCTGATCTTCTGCTCGCTCACGGCAGGGATCGTAGCCGCCCACCGGGGCGGCGCGACGCGGCACCGGCGGCGATGGCGCTCAGAGGGCGACGATGAGGGCGATGACGACGATCAGGAGGATGATCGCCGCCGCGTAGAGCAGCACGGTCGCGAACGCCCGGCGCGCGGAGCTCGGGTCCTCCTCGCCCCTCGGGAAGACGTCATGGCGCGCGTCGACGGCCGCGCCCTGGTCGGTGTGCAGACGCGCCGCCTCCTCGGCTTGCTCGAGGGTCGCGTGATGGGAGATCGGCTCCGGATCCCCGACGCGGCGCACCCCGAAGCCGTTCCCGTCGGGCACGACCTCGAAGCCCTCCTCGGTGGCTGCCTCCTCGCGTGCCATGCGAACGGCCTACCCCGAGGGTGCCGAGATCAATCGCCCCGCGAGGATCCCCTGGTGGGTCTGGCGGCTCCCCCGATCCGACTCCTGCCGGCGGTCAGTAGACGGGCGTCTCGGTGTAGGTGCCGAACACCTTCTGCATCGCCGCGACCATCTCCCCCACCGTCACCCGGGCCCGGGCGCACTCGAGGATCGGTGGCATGAGGTTGGCGCCGGAGTCGGCAGCGGCACGCTCGAGCTCGGCCAGGGTCCTCTCGACCCGGCCCTCGTCGCGGGCCGCGCGGGTCGCCTGGACCCTGCGCACCTGCTTGTGCTCGAGCTCGGGATCGATGCGCAGGATCGGGATCTGCTCGTCGTCGTCGTGCCGGAACTCATTGACTCCGACCATCACCTTCTCGGAGCGCTGCAGCGCCGCCTGGTACTCGAACGCGGCGTCGGCGATCTCGCGCTGGGGGAAGTTCTCCTCGATCGCCGCGACCATGCCGCCGAGCTCGTCGATGCGCTCGAAGTACGAGTAAGCGGCGGCCTCCATCTCGTCCGTGAGCTTCTCGACGAAGTAGGAGCCGCCGAGCGGGTCGACCGTGTTCGTGACGCCGGTCTCGTGCGCGATCACCTGCTGGGTGCGCAGCGCGATCCGCACCGCATCCTCGGTCGGCAGCGCCAGCGCCTCGTCGTAGGAGTTCGTGTGCAACGACTGCGTCCCGCCGAGGACGCCGGCGAGCGCCTCGACCGTGGTGCGGATGATGTTGACGAGCGGCTGCTGCGCGGTGAGGCTGACGCCCGCGGTCTGCGTGTGAAACCGCATCCGCCACGACTCGGGCTTCTTCGCGCCGAACGTCTCCCGCATCTCGCGGGCCCAGATCCGGCGTGCCGCCCGGTACTTGGCGATCTCCTCGAAGAAGTCGATGTGGGCGTTGAAGAAGAAGCTGAGCCGCGGCGCGAAGCTGTCGACGTCGAGCCCGCGCTCGACCGCCTGCTCGACGTAGGTGAGCCCATCCTTGAGCGTGAACGCGAGCTCCTGCTGGGCGGTCGCTCCCGCCTCGCGGATGTGGTAGCCGGAGATCGAGATCGGGTGCCAGCGCGGCATCTCCGCGGCGCAATACTCGACCATGTCGGTAACGAGCCGCATCGCCGGCCGGATCGGGAACACCCACTCCTTCTGGGCGATGTACTCCTTGAGGATGTCCGTCTGGATCGTGCCCCCGAGCCGCTCGGGACCGATCCCCTGCTCCTCGGCGCAGACGACGTAGAAGGCGAGCAGGATCGCGGCCGGCCCGTTGATCGTCATCGACGTCGTGACCTGATCGACGGGGATCCCGTCGAAGAGCACCTCCATGTCGTCGACCGAGTCGAGCGCCACGCCCTCGACGCCGACCTCGCCGAGCGACCGCGGGTGGTCGGAGTCGAGCCCCATGAGCGTCGGCATGTCGAAGGCCGTGGACAAGCCCGTCTGGCCGTGCTCGAGCAGATAGCGAAAGCGCTCGTTCGTCTCCTCGACCGTGCCGAACCCGGCGAACTGGCGCATCGTCCACAGCCGGCCACGGTGCATCGAGGGATAGACGCCCCGCGTGTAGGGATAGGAGCCGGGAAAGCCCTCGTCGCGGTCCCGTTCGTGGCCGGAAGCATCGAGGTCGTCCTGCGTGTACAGCGGCTTCACCGGGTGTCCCGAGTGGGTCTCGAAGGGCACCTGGCGCTCGCTCTCGTACGGATACTCCTCGGCGAGCCAGCGATCGGTGTCGTTGCCGCTGTGGAGTCCTGTGCTGTCCTCGCTCATCGCCTCGCTCTCTCTGCCGCCGGGAACCGGTGGCGGGGCCGAAAATACGTGGAAGTCAGAATATCTGGAATCCGAATATCATGTGGTGCGATGGCGGACGCGCCTCTCCCATTCGATCCGATCGCCGAGGCGGAGCGTCACTGGCGGCGCCGCTGGGGCGCCGAGCCGGCCCGCGCGATGAGCGCGATCACCTCGATCATGCGCGTCGAGCAGATCCTGATGGCGCGCCTGAACGCGGCCCTGGAGCCGCTCGGCCTCACCTTCCCCCGTTACGAGGCCTTGATGCTGCTGTATCTGAGCAGCCGGGGCGCGCTGCCGATGGGCAAGATCGGCGACAGGCTCCAGGTCCACCGCACGAGCGCGACCAACCTGATCGACGGGCTCGAACGCGAGGGCCTCGCCGCCCGCGCTCCCCACGACAGCGACCGCCGCACGGTGCTCGCTTCGATCACCACGGCGGGGCGGGAGCGGGCCGAGCGCGCGACCGCGGCCCTGAACGCGTCGCTGTTCGCGACCGAGCCGATGGACACCGCGACGATGGAGCGGATCGCCGAGCTTCTGGGACCGTTCCGGGCGCACGCCGACGGCTTCCCGCTCGGCGCCACGGCGGAGACGGCCGGGGCGGGATAGAGTCGTGGCGTGCCGGTCCACTGGGACGACCGTATCGACGAGATCCTGAACGGGGACGCGGCCGCGGCCGTCGCCTACCCGACGCCCGCGAAGGGCGTCGTGATCACCCCGATGTCGCCGCTCGGGCTCCGCGACCGCGAGCGCGGCACGGTGACCGTGACGACGTCGCTCGGACTGTGGAAGAAGATCGAGCGGATCCGCGCGGATCCCTCGGTCTCGATCGCTTTCCACGCGCGCGAGCACGGCCACGCGAGCGGCAACGACTTCGTCCTCGTCCAAGGCCGCGCCACCCTGCAGGAGCAACCCGACCGGGCTTGGCTCGAGTCGATAACGCCGCAGTGGGAACGCTTCCTCGGCCCGCGGGAGAAGGGCTGGCGCGGAAGGTTGCTGGCGACCTACTACTGGGAGCGGATCGGGATCGAGATCGAGATCGAGCGGATCCTGCGCTGGGACCGACTCGACTGCAGCGGCAAGCCCGAGGTGCTCGGAGCGCCGCTGCCGGCCGAGCCGGCGCCGCAGTCGCCGCCCCGCAACGGCACCGGCGCCCGGCGCAACGTCGAGAAGGCGGCGCTGTACGCGCGCACGCTCCCGCACACGCTGCTCGGCTGGGTCGGCTCCGACGGCCTGCCGATGGTCGTCGCCGCGCGCCCCGCGGGCTCGAGCGACGCCGGCCTGGTGCTCGACGTCGACTCAGGCCGCCTCCCGCGCGGCGGCCGCCGCGCGGGTCTGACCGCGCACGCGTTCGCTCCGCGCATGATCGGGCAGGAGCAGCGCATCTACACCGGCTGGCTCACCTCCGAGGGCGGCAGCCGGGCGCTCTACGCACCGCACACGCTCGCCGGCAACAAGGTGCCGCGCTCGCGACTCGCCTTCGACCTGGGGGCGGGGATCGTGACCAGGATCGGCGTCCGCCGCGGCCGCGAGGCCGGCGTCCTGTAAGACCGCGGGGCGCTCCTCAGCCGACGCCCGGCGGGCGCTGCTGCGGCCAGCCCAGCTCGCCTTCGAGCTGGGCGGCGAGAGCAAGGAGCACGTCCTCGCGGTTCGGCGGCGCCACGAGCTGAGCGGCGAGCGGGAGCCCCTCCGCGGTCCGGCCGAGCGGGATCGAGGCCGCGGGATTGCCGAGGTAGTTCCACGGCGGCGTGTGTGGGTAGACGCGGCTCATCCCAAGCAGCGTCCGCAGGGCACCCTGCCCCGCCCAGCGGCCGATCTCGACCGCCGGCACCGCGACGGTGGGCGTGACGAGCACGTCACAGCGCTCGAAGATGGCGTCGATCCGCGCCCGGTGCGTCTCGCGGGCGGCGAGCGAGCGCCGCAGCAGCGGTCCGGGGACCAGCCGGGCGAGCCGCTTGAAACCGCGCGTCCGGGATTCGAGGCGCTCGGGGTGCGGAACGCGGTCGTAATCGGTCTCGATCCCCTTCAGATAGACGTTGGCGAAATCCGAGCCGACCAGCCCCCAGTCCGGATCGCGATGGGAAACCTCGTGACCGAGCCCCGCCAGGCGCGTCGCGAGCTCGGCCACGGCGCCCTCGACGCGGGCGTCGTGCAGCGGCGGAGCGAGAGCCCGCGGAGCGCTCGTCGTCCAAGCGATCCGCAGCGCCCCCGGCTCCCGCGCGGCGGCCGCCGCAAACGTTCCCTCGATCGGCTCCGCGCGCCAGCGGTCGCCGGGCGCGGGACCCGCGGCGACGTCGAGCCACAGCGCGGTGTCGGCGACGCGCCGGGTCAGACAGCCGGAGGAGCTCAGCCCGAGCCAGTGCTCGGGGTCGGGCGATTGGCTGATCCGGCCGACCTGCGGCTTGAGCCCGAAGAGCCCGCAGTTTGCGGCCGGGATCCGGATCGAGCCACCGCCGTCGGAGGCCGAGGCGGCGCCGACGAGCCCGGCCGCGACGGCCGCCGCCGAGCCGCCGCTGGAGCCGCCCGGCGTATGGGCCACGTTCCACGGGTTGCGGGTCTCGCCCCATGCCTCGGTCTCGGTGAAGCCGCAGATCGCGAGCTCGGGAAGGGTCGTCTTCGCGACCACGATCGCCCCGGCGGCACGCAGGCGGGCCGGATGAGCCGCGTCCGCTCCCGCCGGCGGCCCGCCGTACGCCCGGGTGCCGTGCTCGGCGACGAGCCCCTCGAGGTCGACCTCGTCCTTGAAGGCGACGGGTACCCCGAGCAACGGCCGTTGCTCTCCCGCCGCAATTCGCTCGTCCGCGGCCCGCGCGGCCTCGAGCGCGCGCTCCGGGAAGACATCTGTGAAGGCGTTCAAGCGCGGGTTGATGCGCTCGATCCGGGCCAGGCAGGTACCGACGAGCTCGGCCGAGGAGATCTCCTTCGCCCGCAGCATGCGCGCCTGCTCGGCGATCCCGGCGAAGGCAAGTTCGACCTCGTCCACAGGGGGAAGATATATGCGCGCACGTGCTCCGCTTCGCGTCCGCGCGTGCGCGACGGGTGGCGGGAGTGCGGCGCCGCGTAGAGACCGCATCCCCTTCGGGGCTGCGGGAGGTTGTGCGGCGCCTGTGGGTGAGCGTGCTCCGCTTCGCGTCCGCGCGTGCGCGACGGGTGGCGGGAGTGCGGCGCCGCGTAGAGACCGCATCCCCTTCGGGGCTGCGGGAGGTTGTGCGGCGCCTGTGGGTGAGCGTGCTCCGCTTCGCGTCCGCGCGGGCGCGACGGGTGGCGGGAGTGCGGCGCCGCGTAGAGACCGCATCCCCTTCGGGGCTGCGGGAGGTTGTGCGGCGCCTTTGGGTGAGCGTGGGTGGGGTCGTCCGGGCGTCCACGATGCCGCGCGGAGGGTGCGCCGCCGGCGAAGGGGCGTGGCGGTGCGAGGGCACCGAGGGAGGCGGGTCGGCAGGAGCTCTCGTCGCTGACGGGGTCGAGACACCAGATGTGGGCAACAAACGTTTGCCACGTCCGCGGCCGGGTGAGGTCCCCTGCTTTCTTGCGGTCTGAACGCACAAACGTTGGGGACGTCGGACCCTGGGCAGACGTGGCTGCGGTTTGTACGTCTCCGCCCCGTCCCTCGGTGCCCAAAGGCGGTCAGCCGTTCGCCGGCCGGGAAGCGGCGCCACTGGAGGGCGGGCCCGTCGGCCCGCCTAACGCCTCGCTACGTAGCTGCCGCCCGCTCCGATTGCCGCCGCCAGCGTCAGGGCGGCGGCCAGGGTGAGGCGGCGGCCGAGCTTTTCGAAGCGCATCACGCGCCAGTCGCGCTCGCGTGCTATCGCCGCCAGCTCCGAGTCGGGGTTGACCACGACCGGGTTGCCGACGAGCTCGAGCATCGGCAGATCCGAGACCGAGTCCGAGTAGGCCCAGGAGCCGGCGAGGTCGATCCCATGCTCGGCGGCGAAGCGCTCGATTGGCGCCACCTTTCCCCGCCCGTAGACGAGCCCCCCCTCGATCCTTCCGGTGAAGCGGCCGTCGGGGCCGACGGCGTAGTGCGTGCCGATCGCACCGTCCATCGCCAGGGCCTGCGCGAGCGGCAGGACGATCCCGTCGCCGGCGGCGGAGACGATGAACGTGCGCCGGCCCGCGTCCTGGTGCGAGTGGACCTCCGCCAGCATCTGCGGGTAGATCGAGGGCAGGATCCCGGCCAGCATCTCGGGCACGAGGCGGGTCAGGGTTCGCTCGGGCACACCGCCCAGCAACTCCTCGGCCTGCGCGACGACCGCCTCCGTGTCCGCGTCGGTCGAGCCTCGCAGGCGGTAGCGGACGTGCTGCGCTCCCCAGCGCAGGATCTGCGAGCGTGAAACGAGACCGGCCCGCTGGGCCGCCCGCGCGAAGTGCATGCCGGACGAGCCCGCCATCAAAGTCCGGTCGAGGTCGAAGAAAGCACCACTCGAGCTCATGCGGGCGACGGTAGCGATCCGGGCCGTTCGGCTCGCAGCCGAGCCACCCCCGGTCCCAGCCGGGCGACCGCCGCCCGGTGCCGATGTCAGGGTTCCGGCGATGCAGTTCGCCCGCGCCTCGATCAGCCGCGCCATCGCCCTGGGACGGGGGCGCTTCTGGTTCATGCTGAAGCTGGCGCTGGTGATCTTCGTGCCGCTCGGGCTCCTGGGCACGATTGACGCCTGGTACGTGGACGCGGCCGACAACCCCGAGAGCCTGGAGCGCATCGTCGCAGCGCTGATCATCTCCTCGACGACGCTGATCGGCACTCTCGTCTACGCCGGCGCCGTCGCCTCCGCGCTGGTCCATGCGCGCCCCGGCTTCGAGCCCGACTTCCGCTGGGTGCTGCGGACGACCCGCTGGCGCACGATCATCGCGATCGACGTCCTCTTCACGCTCGCGGTGACGATCGGGCTCCTCGCCCTGATCGTGCCGGGCCTCATCCTCTACGGGCGCTGGGTGCTGGCCGCCCCGATCGCCGACATCGACCGCACCAGTATCCGCGAGGCCTTCCGCCGGGCCACGGCGGAGTCGCGCGGGCACCGGCTGGTGATCGTCTCGATGCTGGTCGCGCTCACGCTCGCCACGGGCCTGATCGAGTCCGGAATCGGCGCTCTGGCCGACGACCTCGGCTCCACCTTCGTCGTCGAGTGGTTCGCCTCGCTGCTCTCGCAGATCGCCGTCGACCCGCCCTACGCCCTGCTCGCCGTCGCCTTCGTGCTCGAGATCAGGGAACGGCGCGAAGCGGCGGCGCCCGAAGCCTGATCACGGCCGGCGGGCGGGGGTCGTCGGGCGCCGGGATCGTCCCTGGCGGGTGTCGCGAGCCAAGCCGGGCGCGCACGGGTGAGGAGCGCATGCTGGAGGCATGCGCGACGAGCCCAGGCACGATCCGGCGCCGCGTCCGCGGCGCCCTGGCGGGTGCGATCACGGGGTCCGGCGACCCCGCGGGCCTAGACCTCGACGATGATCGCGTCGCCCTGGCCGCCGCCGGAGCAGATCGCGGCGCAACCGAGGCCACCGCCACGGCGGGCGAGCTCGTGGATGAGCGTGCCGATGATCCGGCCTCCGGAGGCGCCGATCGGATGGCCGAGCGCAATCGCCCCGCCGTTGACGTTGACCTTCTCCTCCTCGATGCCGAGCATCCGGATCGAGTTCAGGGCGACGGAGGCGAAGGCCTCGTTGATCTCCCAGAGGTCGATGTCACCGGGCTCCTTGCCGATCTTCTCCAGCGCCAGCTTCGCCGCCTTCGCCGGCGTCCGGGCGAGGTAGGCAAAGTCGTCGGCGACCATGCCGTAGCTGAGGATGCGAGCGATCGGCTGCTTGCCGTTCGCCTCCGCCCACTCGGCTGACGTGACGACGACCGCAGCGGCGCCGTCGTTGACTCCCGGCGAGTTGCCGGCGGTGTGGGTGGCGTCGTCGCCGCCGATCCCGGGGAGGCCGGCGAGCCGCTCGCGCGTCGTGTCGGGCCGAATCGCCTCGTCGGCGCCGACCATCGTCTCGGCCTTCTTCTGGCGCACCTCGATGGGAACGATCTCCTCGGCGAGGAATCCCTCCTCGGTCGCCTTCGCGGCGAGCTGGTGTGACCGGGCGGCAAAGCGGTCGAGATCCGGACGCGTGATCTCGAGCTCGTTGCCGACCTCGGACGCCTCGTTGATCATCTGGTTGCTCGTGAACGGGTTCGTGAGCCCGTCGTGCGTCATCGCGTCGATCGCCTTGACATCGCCCATGCGGAAGCCGAAGCGGGCGCCCGGAAGCAGCCACGGCGCCTGCGACATCGACTCCATGCCGCCGCCGACGCCGACGGACGTGTCGCCGGCCCTGACCGCCTGGTCGAGCAGAGCGACGGAGCGCATGCCCGACGCGCACACCTTGTTGATCGTCTCGGAGGGAACCTCCTTCGGGATCCCGGCCTTGATCTGGGCCTGTCGCGAGGGGATCTGGCCCTGGCCGGCTTGCAGCACCTGGCCGTAACAGACCTGTTCGACCTGCTCGGGGTCGACCGCGGAGCGCTGCAGCGCGGCCGTGATCGCCTTGCCGCCGAGGGCGGTGGCGTCGAGCGAGGCGAGCGCTCCGCCCATCTTGCCGAACGGGGTCCGGGCGGTGGCGAGGATGACGGACTGAGACATGCGGAAAGGTCCTCCTGGGACGACTCGGGGTGCGGAAGAGAGTGCCCCGGGAACGGTACAGGCCGGACCTATACTCCCGCGCTCGTGGAGGTCTCGCTCGACAACCGGCCGCCCGAGCGGACCGCAACCGGCCTGCTCTGCTGCGCCGCCTTCGACGGCGAGGAACCGCCGGCCTGGCTCGCCGGCGCGCCGGGCGCCACGGACGTGCGAACGGCTTTCAAGAAGCTCACGGTGCTGCGGCCGGGGCTCGACGACGGGCCCGAGCGGGTGCTCGTGATCGGGCTCGGCAAGCGCTCCGAGCTGACACCGGAGCGGACCCGGACCGCGGCCGCGCTCGCCGTGCGCCAGGCGCAACGCTACGAGCTCGCCGAGCTCGCATGGGACGTCGGCGACGCCGACGCCGGGGCGGCCGCCGCCATCGCCGGCGCCTCCGTCCTCGCCGGATTCCGCTTCGACGAGCTCAAGAGCAAACGCGACACCGACGGTGCCGGCGGGCCGGAGCGGGTGCTGCTCTTGGGGCTCGAGGGCGACGAGGCGGAGCGCGCCGGAGAGATCGTCGATGTCGCCGCCGCCTCCGCCCGCGGCGGCAACCGAGCCCGCAGGCTGCAGAGCCTCCCAGCCAACATCGCCGACCCCGAATACCTGGCCGACCGCGCGCGGGAGATCGCCGCAGCGCACCGCGACCTCGAGGTCGAGGTCCTCGGCGCGGAACGGACGGCAGAGCTCGGCATGGGCGGCCTCGCGGCGGTCGGGGCGGGATCTGCGAAGGAACCGCTGCTGATCGTGCTCCGCTACCGGCCCCGGCCCGAGGGCGAGGTGCTGGGGATCGTCGGCAAGGGGGTCACCTTCGACAGCGGCGGGATCTCGATCAAGCCGTCGGCCGGAATGCAGGACATGAAGATGGACATGTCCGGCGCCGCAGCCGCACTCGAGGCGACCGCGACGATCGCCGAGCTGGAGCTGCCGCTGAACGTCCTCTGCGTCGTCCCGGCCGTCGAGAACATGCCCGATGGGGCGGCGACGCGGCCGGGCGACGTCATCACCCACCTCAACGGCAAGACCGTCGAGGTCAACAACACCGACGCCGAGGGTCGCCTGATCCTCGCCGACGCACTCACCTGGGCTGCCCGTGAGGGCGCCGACCGGCTCGTCGACCTGGCGACCCTGACCGGCGCCGTCGTCGTCGCGCTCGGTTCCAGCTACGCCGGCCTGGTCTCGACCGACGATGAGCTCGCGGCGGGGCTGGCCGACGCGGGCGAGGTCACGGGCGAGCTCGTCTGGAGACTGCCCCTCCACCCCGAGTACACCGACCTGATGCGAGGCACCTACGCGGACCTCAGCAACGCCTCGCCGAAGCGCAAGGCGGGCTCCCTCACCGCCGCCGCGTTCCTGAGCGAGTTCGTCGAGGACAAGCCCTGGGCGCACCTCGACATCGCCGGCACCTCCTGGGACGTCGGCCGGCCCTACCTCGGCAGCGGCCCGAGCGGATTCGGCGTGCGGCTGCTGGTCGAGCTGGCCCGCAAACTCGCGACCGCCGAGGCGACCGGGCAGGGCTGAGCGCCGGCCTGGGAGACTTACGCGCCGATGGACTTCGACCTCACGGACGAGCAACGGCTGCTCCGGGACACGGTCCGCGACTTCGCCCGCAACGAGGTCGCGCCGCAGGCCGAGCAGCTCGATCGCGACCACGCCTTCCCGTACGCGCTCGTCGAGCAGATGGGATCGCTGGGCCTCATGGGGATCCCGTTCCCGGAGGAGTACGGGGGTGGGGGCGGCGACACGCTCTCCTATGCGCTCGCGGTGGAGGAGCTGACGAGGATCGACTCCTCGGTGGCGATCACGATGGCCGCGCACACATCGCTCGGAACGATGCCCATATATCTGTTCGGCAACGAGGAGCAGAAGCGGGACTGGCTCCCGCAGCTGACCTCGGGCTCGCGGCTCGCAGCCTTCGGCCTGACCGAGCCGGAGGCGGGCTCCGACGCCGGCAACGTCCGTACGCGGGCCCGGCTCGGCGAAGACGGCTGGACGATCGACGGCGCAAAGCAGTTCATCACCAACGCCGGCACCGAGATCTCCGGCTGCGTCTCGATCACCGCGGCGACCGGCGAGGGCCCGGAGGGGCGCACGGAGATCTCGAACCTGATCGTTCCGAACGGGACCCCGGGCTATGTCCTCGGCGAGCCGTATCGGAAGATGGGCTGGAACGCCTCCGACACGCGTCCGCTCAGCTTCGAGGGGGCGGTCGTGCCCGAGGGGAATCTGCTCGGCCCGCGCGGCAACGGCTTCAAGCAGTTCCTGCGGATCCTCGACGGTGGTCGCATCGGCGTCGCCGCGATGGGTGTCGGCCTCGCCCAGGGCGCTCTCGATGAGGCGCTTGCCTACGCGAAGGACCGGCAGGCCTTCGGCAAACCGATCTCGAAGTTCCAGTCGATCCAGGCGAAGCTCGCAGACCTGGCGACCGAGATCGAGGCAGCGCGGCTGCTCACCTACAAGGCGGCGATTCTCAAGGACCGGGGTGAGTCGTTCACGCAGACGGCGGCCCAGGCGAAGCTGAAGACGGGGCGGCTCGCCGTGCGGGCGACCGAGGAGGCCGTGCAGATCCACGGCGGCTATGGCTTCATCGAGGAGTACCCGGTCTGCCGCTTTTATCGCGACGCGAAGATCCTCACGATCGGCGAAGGCACCGATGAGGTGCAGCAGATGGTGATCGCGCGCGGGCTCGGCTGCTGAGCGCCGCAGCGATTTGCCTGCACGCGGCCTTGTAGAACGGCCCGCGGCGCCGCCGGATCCAGCTCGTGTTCGGCTACGCTGGGCGGGCGGATTCTGAATCCGTGCCGAGTCGATGACCGAATCCAGCCCATCCCCCGATCAAGGCGACGAGGCGCGCCCGCGCGCGAGCGGGTCCAACCCCGACCCGCTCGGTCCCGAGGCCGGCATCGCACCCGAGGTCTCCCGTCGTGTGAGCTCGATCCTCGACGCGGTCGAGCGCGAGGCCGGGCGACTTCGCGGCGAGGCAACCGACGAGGCGCAGCGTTACCTCGACTACTCGCGGCGCCGGGCCGACGAGCTCGTAGCCGAGCGTCAGCGCCGGATCGCTGCGCTCAGCGACGAGATCGTCAGCAAGGCCGAGGCCGTCGTCGGGCGGCTGGACGAGGCCGCCCCCGTACGCCAGGGCTTCGACAACCTCGTCCGCGCCCTCGGCGATGCAGCCGAGCGCCTTGCTCAGGAGGCGGAGGAGGGGGCGCACCGCTTCCAGGCCCCTGCCTTCCACGACGAGGAGGTGCAGAACTACACGCCCCCCACCCCGGCGCCCCCGCCGCCGCCCGAACCTCCGGCTCCGGCGCCCGAACCGGTCGAGAGCTACCAGCCCTACCAGCCGTACCAGCCACAGCAGCCCCCTGCCTACGAGCAGCAACCGCCCGACTACGAGCAGCAGCCCCCCGCCTACGAGCAGCAACCGTCATACGGTCAGGACTACGGCGAGCCCCAGGGCTCGTATCCCCCCGACCCCCAGGCCCCGGGGGAGGAGTGGCAGGGCGTCGACGATGCACGCCTCGTCGGGATCCAGATGGCGGCCGCCGGCCGCACCCGGGGCCAGGTGCGCGAGCACCTGCACAGCCAGCTCGGGATCGGCGACGCACGCGCGATCCTGGACGAGATCTTCGGTCCCGGAAGCCCCGAGGACGCCCGCGTCCCTTGGACCGCCTTCCCGCGCTGACCCACGCGGCGCGCTTTTTCCGGACTTTGCAGGAAGCTTGGGCCGGTTCGGGACGGTCCCGGGCCGCGGGGGCCGCCCCGGCCCCGTTTTTCGCATTCTGCCGCCGGATCGCTTCTTAGACTGGCCCTCGTTCCGTCGGTTCCGGGTCCGCGACCCCGGGACGTCGACCGCTGAGAGGAGTCGCCATGCCGGACAGCGCCAATCCCGCGGACTCGTCGGCCTCCCCACAGGAGGCGGGAAGTTGGAGCCGCGCCGAGATCGAGGCGGCGATCGCGGGACTCGATCGGGCGACCCGGAGATTCACCAGCCGCGCCGACACCCTGCGCCAGCCGCACCCGCCCGACTCCCACTCCGGCTCCCACTCCCGCTCCCGCTCCGCCCGGGAGCGCCGATCCGCTGCCGCGCCCGCGCTGGGCCGACAGCTTCGAGGAGCAGATGCGCGAGGCGGAGCGGGCCGCCCGCGAGTATCTCGACCGCGCCAAGGCGCGCGCCGACAGCCTCGTGACGACGATGATCGGGGCGGTCGAGCGGGAGGCGGCCGAGATCCGGCGCGACGCCGAGGATGGGATCCGCGAGCGTTGGAACGCGGTCGAGGTGGAGGCCGGGCGCTACCTCGACGACGCGCGCCGCGTCGCCGACGGCATCGTCAGCGAACGGCAGGAGGCGATCGGCGAGATCTCCGACGACATCCTCGGACGCGCCGAGTCGCTGACGACGGGGCTCGACGACGCGGACCGGATCAAGGCGCAGTTCGAGAGGTTCGTGCAGGCGCTGGCAGAAACCTCGAACCGGATCGCCGAGGAGGCCGCTGGGCGTCTGGACAATGGGGTCACGCAACTCGGTGGGCCGCAGGGAGGCTTCCGCGACGACGCCCTCGCCGCCTGAGGTTTTCGGGTGACGGAACCGATTATCGCTACGATCGGAGATGCCAGGTCGGGGCCGGGGGTCGCCCTTTACGCGCAGCCTCCTCCCCGGACGGCCCGTTCAGCGCCAGGAACCGTTCGCAATGGCACGTCTATCTAGCTCCATGGGGAAGCGCCTGCTCGCGGCGGCGGGCGCCCTCGCCCTCGCCCTCGTACTGGCGGCTTGCGGCGGTGGTGGCGACACGACGACGACCGTCCAGGCCTCGACCGTGACGACGCAGGAGGGGGAGGCCGCGGCGGCGGGAACCACGACTACGCCCGAGGGCACCGTGATCACAGGCTCCACCTCGCAGTCCGGTTCCAGCGACGCCGCCTCCGTCGTTCCCGGCGATCAGTCCACGGTCGCCGGCGCGCAACCCGAGGTGGCGGCTTCGTCCGCCTCCACGACCTCCTCCGCGACGACGACCGTGCAGGGCCAGACGACGACCCCCAGCCAGCCGACCGGTGGGGTCAACGGCGTGATCGGGCAAGGGCCGCAGACGACGACTACCGCCGCGGCCCCGGTGACGACGACGACCACTAACCCCGATACGGGTGAGGTGACGACGACGACGGTGCCGCAGACGAGTGGCGGGACGACGGTGACCACGACCGACCCGAACACGGGCCAGGTGATCACGACGACGGTGCCGCAGACGAACCTGACGACCACGGTGCCGCTCGGGCGCGCCAACCGGCTTCCCGGCGGTGACGACGAGGTCCTCACCCGGCCGTTCTCGGCGGACAGCCCCTGGAACACGCCGGTCCAACACACCAAGACGGATCCCCAATCACGACGCTGGATGCGGCTCGCGCGCGTCCGCGTCGCCAACTCGGCGATCGTCAAGTCGCGCAACCTGAAGACCGCGTGCTCCTCGACGACGCGGCCGAGCTCCGGGGCCCGCAAGCTCGCCCGCAAGGCCGGAATCGACGTCCAGGGCCACCGCAGCTCCCCGAACTGCCGCGTGATCCGCACAGGCCTGACGATCAACACCACCCGCTGGACTCTGCCCGTGTTCAGCAACACCCAGCAGGGGGCCGTGCGGCGGGTCGCGATCTGCCGGCAGTTCGATTGCGGCCCCGACGCCGTCACCTCCGTGGTGATCCCACCCGACGCCTGCCCCCAACCTCAGTACGACGGCTGGATGACGGTGATCGACAACACGACGCACTCCGCCTACGACTTCTGGCGCGCGCGCTGCGAGGCGGACGGGTCGATCTCCTACCAATACGTCACGAAGTGGGACCTCGACGGTCCCGGCTTCCAGCAACCCGACCAGCCCAGCGCGCGCGGCTCGGGCCTGCCCCTGTTCGCCGGCCTGATCACGCCGCAGGAGGTCCGCAGCGGCCAGATCAACCACGCGCTCGCGATCTCCGTGCCCGGCGCCGCCACCCGACGCTACGTGCAGCCCGCCTCGCGGACCGACGGCACCGGCTTCGTCGACTCGCTGCCCGAGGGCGCGCGGATCCGGCTCAAGCCCGGCTCGGAGAAGCTGATCACGCACCAGTTCGCTCGCAACAAGACCGAGCGCCGCACGGCGCGGACGATCATCAAGGCGCTCGAGCGCTACGGCGCGATCGTCGTCGACCGCTCCGCCGCGGCGACCCTGTATGCGCAAAAGAACGCCAACTGGGCCGGCATCCTGCCGCTCAACCTCCTCCAGGAGATCGGGCTCGACCGCTTCGAGGCGATCAAGGCCGGGAAGGTCTTCTTCGACCCGCCGCGCAACCAGCAGACCTTTGCGCCGGGCGTCGTCGGCAGCGTTCCCAGCACCGGCAGCGGCTCGCAGGGGGCGATCGAGTTCGGCAGCCCAAGCGTGGGGCTGGCGCCGTGAGCCGGGGCACGATCGCAACCGCGGTCACGGTCGCGGCGCTCGCGATCGGGCTCTCCGCCTGCGGGAGCCTGAGCAGCAGCGACACCAACGCAACCAACACCAGCCGCGGCGAGCTCACCTCGAACACGACGACGGCCAAACAGCCCTCCAAGGACCTGCCCCAGCCGACCTCGGGCGTCGTCGTTGTCGACGGCGACTTCCAAGGCACCCTGACGCACAAGATCGACAACCAGTTCGCGAAGAAGTCGAACCGCAACGGGGTCGCGGTCCGTGTCGACGAGCGCGGCACCGACGACGCGACCGGATTTGCGGATCTCTGCGCCGGCAAGACGGATGTCGCCGTCTCCTCGCGCCGGATCACCGACGCCGAGCTCGCCGCCTGCTCCGCCAACGGCCTTCAGGTCTCCGACTTCGCGGTGGCGTTCGACGCGATCGTGATCGCGACCGAGAACGAGCGCGACGTCGGCGCCGACTGCGTCAACATCACGCAGCTGCGTGAGATGTTCGGCGCGGGCTCCCCGGTGAGCTCGTGGAACGAGCTCAACCCGAACTTCTACGTCCTCCGCATCCGTCCCACCGGCCCTCCGGACGGAACGCCGAACTTCGACTACTTCGGCTCGCGCGTGCTCGGCGTCCCCGACCCGACGCTCGCCAACTACATCTCCAGCTACAAGCCCTTCAAGAGCGAGGTCAAGGAGAAGGACTACGTCTCCGGGCGCGTGGACGCGGCTCAGTTCCGCAAGGCGGGCAAGAAGCTGCGACACATCAGCAAACGGCTGCCGCCGGCCAAGCGCGAGCTGAACAAGGCCGACAAGGCGCTGAAGATCGCCACGAGCGCGTACAAGAAGGCGGGCCGCCAGCTCGACAAGGCGGGCCGCCAGCTCGACGCGGCGGTGCGGTCGGGCGACCAGGCCCAGCAGGCCGCCGCCGAGAAGGTCCACAGCAAGGCGAAGCGCGTCTGGAAGCGGGCCCGGCACAACTACCACCTCGCCAAGGACCGTCAGGCGACGGCCTCGAAGGTCGTCAAGCGGCTCAGCAACAAGGTCGACAAGGCCGCCCAGCGCCAGCGCCGGGCCGACCGGATGGTGCCGCCGGGTGCCGTCGGCATCTTCTCCTTCTCGTTCTACGAGCTCTGGGAGGAGCGGCTGCGGCCGCTGGAGATCGACGGCCAGACGGGCGACCGCTGCGTCTTCCCCTCCGAGGAGACGATCTCGAGCGAGCTCTATCCACTCGAGCGCACGATTCGCCTGTACACGACCACGCGCAGCCTGCGCCGTCCCGAGGTCCAGACCTACATCGCGTTCCACCTCAACAACGCGGCCGACATCGCCCGCCAGCTCGACCTGATCCCGCTCCCGGATACGGCGAGGCAGCAGGAGCTCGGGCAGATCCGCAACCCGGTAGCCACGCAGTCGAGCTCCGAGTCACAGGGGACCTCGACGGGGACCGGAACGACGTCGACGACCACGACCGGAGCGAGCGCTGCCGGCACGACCACCGGCACGGCCGGCTCCGCGACGACGACCGGCGAGACGTCGACTACGACCACGACCACGACCACCACAACGGCCACGGGGGGCGGATGAGTGCGTGTTCGTCCCGGGTGTCGCGCATAATCGAGCGATGAGCGAAGGGTCCACAGAGCGTGATCGAGGGGAGCCTGCAGGCCCCGACCTCAACGAGCTGAGGAGCCGTCTCGCCGCGCTGCACGGCAGCGTCGAGCAGCTCGGCCGCGAGGGGGAGCCGCCTGGCGCGGCGTCCGCGGGTGATCCCCACGCCCACCCGGCACCGCCGCCCCCAGCCGACCCCTACCCACACCCGGCACCGCCGCCGGGCACGGATCCGTACGCGCCCCCGGAGCCGGCGCCCGGGCAGCCCCCCTTCCAGCCCGCGCCCGAGCCGGAGACGGCATACCCGCCGCCCCCGCCGCCCGCTCCCCCGCCCTACGAGCCCTATGAACTGCCGCCGCCCTCGGCCCCCGCGTATACCTACCAACCGCCGACGCCCCCGCCCGTGCCGAGCGAGCCTGCCTACCAGCCGGCTCCCGCGGCGACCAACGGCCAGGGCGAAACGGAGACCGTGGCGGCGCACGTCGCGATCCTCGACGTCGGCCCCTTTGCCGATTTGATCGAGCTGCGGCACTTCGAGGAGGCCGTCGGCCGGCTCGAGATCGTCCGCGACGTACGCGTACGGCGGTTCGGCCACGGCCGGGCGTTCGTCGAGCTCGCTCTCGACGGCCCCTACGCGGTCGGGCGCGAGCTCTACAGGCTGGGCCGCCCGATGCGCGTGGAGCCGGGGCCGGAGGGCGAGATCGTCGTCGACTTCACCGACGTGCTGCCGCAGGAGCCCGGCGCCGAGGAGCCGGGAGCGGCCGACGGGGCGGGCGGCGCGGGCGGCGACGACCGCGGGCCTGAGGCCGACGCCGGGGAGGGCGTCTGATGGTCCGGGCATTGTTCAACGTGGCGATGGCCACGGTGATGGTGATGGGGCTCGCTCTGTTCTTCGTCGGGTTCGTGCTCGCGCCGCTGATCGTGCTGGCCGTCGGCTACGTGCTCTTCACCTTCGCCGCCGGCGACCGCTAGGAACGGACCCAATGGACAGGCCCACCAATCCCACCCACTCCCCTTACGAGTACTCGACCCTGACCGGGATGCCGACGATCTCGCTCGAGCCGGATCCGACGCTGCCGACCGGCGACCCGGTCAACGCCGCCGCCGCCCAACTCTTGCCCGAGCAGGTGTGCCGCCACTTCCGCATGATCCCCGTCTCCTACGAGGACGGGGAGTTGACGGTCGCGATGGCCGATCCGAGCGATCCGATGGCGCAGAACGTCGCCTACGCGCTCACCAACGACGCGCTCAACGTCGTCCTCGCCCCCCCGCACCAGATCGATCGCGCGATCGAGCGCGTGTGGGGCGGTCTCGGGACCTACGAACCGCTCGAGGCCCAGATCGACGAGGACGGGGGCGTCCACTTCCAGACGGCCGAACCCGGCACCATCGCCGCCCCCGGGCGCCTGGGCGACATCCTGCTCCAGCGCGATCTGATCACCGAGGACGAGCTGCGGCTCGCGCTCGAGCGCCAGGAGCAGACCGGCAGCCGCCTGGGCGAGATCCTCTACTACGAGATGGGGCTGGGCGAGGAGGACCTCGCCGCAGCGCTCGCCGATCAGCTGCGGGTCCCGCTGCTCGATCTCGAGGGCATCGAGCCGACCGCCGAGGCGCTCGAGATCATTCCCGAGGCGCTGCAGCGAGAGGGCCGCTGTGTGCCGCTCGCCGTCGACGAGACCGCGCTCTACATCGCGATCACCGACCCGCTCGACGACGAGACCTACGAGGCGATCAGGGAGCTCACGGACCTGCGGATCCGCACCTACATGGTCACCCGTTCGGACCTCGAGGCGATGCTGCGGGAGATCCATCTCGAGGAGCACGTCCGCGCGGCCCGCACAGAGCTGCTCACCCGCTTCCCCGAGGACTGCGCCAACCGCGTGCTCTCCGGCGGCCAGCGCGTGTTCTTCATCGCCTTCGTCGTGCTCGTCCTGATCGGCTTCGTGATCACGCCGCTGAACACCGCGATCTTCCTCGTCGTGCTCAGCGTGATCATCTACGGGCTCGCCTCGCTGTACAAGTTCAAGCTCTTCTACGACTCCTTCGGCCGCCGGCGCGAGTTCGACTTCACGGCCGCCGAGGTGGCGACCGTGGACGACCGCGAGGTGCCGCGCTACACGATCCTCGTGCCGCTCTTCCGCGAGGCGGCCGTCGTCCCGCAGCTGACCCGGAACCTGGCCAAGCTCGACTACCCGAAGTCGAAGCTCGAGATCATGCTCCTCTGCGAGGAGGAGGACGACGAGACGATCGACGCGATCCTCGACTCGAACCTGCCCCCCTACTTCCGCCTGCTCGTCGTCCCCGATTCGCAGCCGAAGACGAAGCCGAAGGCCTGCAACTACGGCATCCAGCAGGCGACGGGCAAGTTCGTCGTCATCTACGACGCCGAGGACCAGCCCGAGCCCGACCAGCTGAAGAAGGTCCTGCTCGCCTGGGAGCGCTCCGAGGACAACGTCGTCTGCGTGCAGAGCAAGCTCAACTACTTCAACACCGAGCAGAACCTGCTCACGCGCTTCTTCGCGACCGAGTACGCGCTCTGGTTCGATCTGCTGCTGCCGGGCCTCGACGCCTCCGGCGCGCCGATCCCGCTCGGCGGCACCTCGAACCACTTCAATCGCGAGGCGCTGATCGAGCTCGGCGCCTGGGATCCGTTCAACGTCACCGAGGATGCCGACCTCGGGCTCCGTCTGCACAAGGCCGGCTACAAGACCGTGATGCTCAACTCGACGACGTTGGAGGAAGCGAACTCACAGCTCGGGAACTGGATCAACCAGCGATCGCGATGGGTCAAGGGCTACTTCCAGACCTACCTCGTGCACATGCGGCACCCGTTCCGGCTGCTGCGCGAGGTCGGTTTCAGCGCCTGGTGGTCGTTCCAGGTCATCGTCGGTGGGACGATCATCTTCGTCCTCAACCCGATCTTCTGGCTTCTGACGACCCTGTGGCTGTTCACCGAGGCCGGGCTGATCGAACAGCTCTTCCCCGGGTTCGTCTACTACGTCGCCTCGCTCGAGCTCTTCGTCGGCAACTTCGTCTTCACCTACCTCGCCGTGGCGGGCTCGATGCAGCGGGGACTCTTCCACCTGGTCCGCTACGCGATGTTCAGCCCGATCTACTGGGGCCTGATGTCGATCGGCGCCTGGAAGGGCTTCTACCAGCTGTTCACCAAGCCCTTCTACTGGGAGAAGACCGAGCACGGCCTGCACGGCGGCGACTGACGGGAACTCTGTAGATGGAATCCGCAACAGCAACACTCGACGAGCGCGGGCCCGAAGCAGGGCCGGTCGTCGGCAGCCGCGAGGAGGCGGTGGCCCACCCCGTCAGCCGTATCGAGACATGGGGCATCTTCCTCGTCTTCGGGATCTTCTACACGTTCGTCGGCTACAAGCTCATCTCCGACCTGCACGTGGTCCGCTTCGATGCACTCGACCGCCTCACCAGGGCCTTCATGGTCTGGTACAACGACCCGCCGAAGCTGGCCGCGGTTGGTTTCTCGCTGCCCCCGATCAGCACCTTCATGCTGATCCCGTTCGCCGCGGTCCGCTCATTCGTCACATCGGGTCTCGCGCTCTCGCTCAGCTCCGGGGTCTTCGGCGCCCTGGCGCTGACCTCGGTCAACCGCATGTTCGCGATGGCCGACATGGCGCGCGGCGCGCGCCTCCTGGTCGTCCTGCTCGTCGGGTTGAACCCGATGTTCGCCTTCTACTCGATGAATGGGACCGGCGACGCGGCCTACCTCTTCTTCGTCGCCTTCGCGCTCTTCTGCCTGATCGGCTGGGGACGCAACGGCTCCGCCCGCTACCTGATCGGAGCCGGCCTCGCGTTCGCGCTCGCGTGCCTGACCAAGTATGAGTTCATCGCCTGGGCCTTCGTCGTCGCGATCCTGGTCGCGTGGACGCTGAACCGCCTCGACCGCAGCAAGGACGAGGTCGAGGGCTCCACGATCGCCTACCTGGTGCCGATCGCCTACGCGCTCGGCATCTGGATCTTCTTCAACGCGATCGTGCTCGGCGACCCGTTCGCGTGGGTCTCGCTCTCGAGCTCCACCACCCCGGTGGACGCCGTCTCCAGCGCGGCACCGGGCTTCGACATCCTCTCGGCGCTCGGCGAAATCTTCCGCACCTACCTGATCTTCCCCGCCGCGATCGTGGCCGTGCCGCTGCTGCTCTTCAACTTCGGCGGCACCCGCAGCACGATCGGGATCGGCTTCGCGCTGCTGATCCTCCTCAACGTCCTCTACTCGCTGATCGGTGCCGCGATCGACGGCTCCGTCGACACGATCGAGCTCAGCGATGCGCTGCCCGGGATGATCGCCGGGATCGCGGGCTTTGCCTGGCTGTACTGGAGCGCGCCGAACATCCGGCCGATGGTCTGGGGCGGTCTCGTGCTCCTCTCTGTGCTCGCGATCCCGACGGCGTGGTCACAGATGCAGTCGTACCCGCACCAGAACCTCGAGCAGGCCTTTACGCGGGCGATCTCCTCCGGCGACGACCAGGAGGGCACCAGCTCGCGCGGTGGCTATCAGGTCGGCATCTCGCCCGAAAGCCAGATCGCACGCTTCATCCAGGATCAGTCGATCCCCAAGAACGAGATCCTCACCGACAACTCCCGCACCTACGGTGTGATCGCGCTGACCGGACACCCGGACCTCTTCTACGACCGGGTCGACCACGGCGATCAGCAGTGGCAGCGGGTCCTCGCCGACCCACAGGGCCAGGTCGACTTCATGCTCGTCGAGAACAGCACCGCCGACCTGATCGTGAAGCAGTATCCCGGCCTGACCCAGGGCAACGTCTCCGGCTTTGAGCCGGTGGTAAAGAACGACCGCTACACGCTGCTCCGGGTAGTCGCCCCGACGCAGAGCGGCGGTGGCGCGACTGGCAACGGGACCGGCACGACGAACCCGAACACGATCCCCAACCAGAGCGGCAACATCGGCTCGGCGCCGCCGGTGAACGAGCCGCCGCCTCCGGGCAGCGGGGGCTGAGGCCCCGCCCGGCAGCACCCTTTGCCGGGCCGCTCAGATGTCGTAGCGGGGGCGAGTACGCTGCGGCGCCGGGCGCTGCCTCGGCGCGACCCCGAAGTGCTCGCGGAGGCGCCCGCCGAGCTCGGCGGTGAGCACGTCGCCGGCGCCGACCGCCGGCGCGGAGCGGATCAGGTCTCGCTCGTACGGGAGCCAGATCCTGCCGCCGCCTTCCGTCGCGCCCGCGAACGGGACAAGCTTGTGATCGCCCCCGAAGCGGCCCTCGCGGATCAGCAGCCAGGCGGGCTCTCCCGTCTCGGCATCGACCCAGACGTCGAGGAGCCTGCCGACCCCGACCCCAAGCGAGTCGGTCACGCGATCGCCGATCCATGCGCGGGCCTGTTCGAGACTCGGACGCGCGGCACCGCGAAGGCCGTGGGTGATACGAGCCTCAGTCATTGCGCGGCTCCGTATCCGCCGGCCTGAGGCTGAAAGCTTTGAGATCGCCGCTGATCCGGAGCTCGCCCGAGAGCTCGATCTCGACGCGTTGCGGACGGTCGAGCCCGTTGATGACAGGGATCGCCACCGGCTCCTCGGCCCCCCTCCCCTGCGCCGCGTCGCTTCGCGGGGGCTGCGCAGGCGCAAGCTGCGGGGTGGGCGGACCGCTCTGGGGCCAGCGCGGCGCGGGCGGCGGCGGGTAGGCGCCGGCGGAGGATGCCGGAGGGAGCGGCTGGGGTGGGTAGGGCGAGGCGTAGCCGGGCGTCGGCCCCTGCTGCTGAGCGGGCCGACGGTCCGGGCTCGGCGGAGGCGGTTGCGCGTAGGGCTGCGCGTAAGGGCGCTGCTGCCCCGGCGCCTGGGGGGCGCCCTGCGGCATCGCGCCGCGGGCGCCGTGTTCACGCGACTGGCCGAAGACGGACCCGTCATCGCCGTGCTGGGGTTGCTGCGAGCGCTGCGACACCTCGACGCCGAGCGCGGCCGGGGAACCGGCCTCGATCGGCGCAGAATGTCGGGTGTCGGCCGGGGGCGCCTGCGGCGCGAATCCTGCGGGGGCGAAGCCGGGCGCCTGGCGGACGGGGGCGGGCGTCTGCCGCGGTTGCGGCTGGGGAACCTGCCGGTAGGCGGATCGGGGTGTGGGCGCGTGGGGTGTGGGCGCGCGGTGGTGTGCGCCACCGTGCTCGCTGTAATGCTCGCGCAGCGCCGACTCGACCCGTGCCGTCAGCGGAGCGCCGGGCTCCACCTCGGGCGCCCTGCGAACGATGTCGCGCTCATAGGGGATCCAGACATGGCCGGCGCCGGCGGTCGCGTCCTCGAACGGGATCAGCGTCGTGCGGCCCCCGAAACGGCCCTCTTTGACGAGCAGCCAGCGCGGCATTCCCGTGGCCGGATCGATCCAGACGTCATCGAGGCGGCCGACGTTCGCACCGTAGATGTCGTCTACGCGCGATCCGATCCAGCCCAAGGCCTCATTGAGACCCGGCTTGTTTCCCCCGCGGAGCTCAGCGGCAATCATCAAGAACGGTTCCTCGGGCCGGGCGATACCCGCTTCGGCACCAAGTGAAAAGTAGCACCAGTTGACCTCGGATGCGCACATACGGGGCCGGAAAACCGCATCTCTTGCCCGATTCGCGCGTTACAGTGAGTGAGAACGTCGAGTCGGCCGGGGGCTCAAGCGCCGGGGCGCACGAGAACGACAGGAGCACCATGCCCGCGCGAGCGAAGCGCATTTCGATATCAGCTGCGGCGTTCACCGCCGTCGCAACGCTGCTCGCCCTCGCCCTCCTGTTCGGCGGTCTCGGCGCCGGCAACGGCCCCGCGGCCGCCAACGCCGGGTGCAATCTGCGCGCCAAGGTCAAGCCCTACAGCCGCTTTCCGAAGCCGTTCGCGAGCCAGTACACGAAGAAGCTGCGCGTGCAGGTCTTCAACCGGACGGGCAACGTCAAGAAGTGGCACCTCGAGCTCTACACGTACAGCGGCTTCTATTTGGGCAAGAGCAAGGACCACAAGTGGATGAACTGGGGCGATCGCGCTGCGATCGACCTGCGCCAGTCGATGCAGCCCGGTCCGTACACGGTCGTGGTCAAGGGCAAGATCCTCGGCTGCGGCGACGCCCAGACCTCAGACGTCGTGAAGCTGCGGGGCTGCCTGGGCAAGCTCCCGATCCAGTTCTTCAACAAGCCCAAGGGGCAGGCCGCCGACTACAACCGCGGTGGCTGGGTCTCGATCGGGATCCGCCCCCGGGTCGGCTGGTCGCCGATCCGCAACATCCACAGCACCTTGAGGGACAACGACGGCGTCCGCTACGGACGTGCGAGCCTGCCGAAGGGCTCGCGCAAGCTGATCGGCGATCAATACCTCAACCACAAGCTGACGCGCCATCTGCATCCGGGCAAATACACGGTGCGCGTCACTGGCAAGGCTCCACAGCCGAAAGCATGCGGCACCAAGACCAAGACCAAGACCCTGCACTTCCACTAGGCAGGATCGGGCGCGGGCTCGTGCCCGCGCTGCTGCTGGTGGCCGGCCTCGGGCTGGCGCTGCTGCTGCTCGGCGGCGGTCGCGGCAAGCCGGGGGCGGTCTCGCTCACGAACGAGGCGGCGGCCTCGACGGCACGGACGGGAGCCACCGGTCCGCGCGGGCGAATCGGCCCGGCCGGCCCCCGCGGCCCCCGCGGCCCCCGCGGCCCCGAGGGCCTGGCCGGCAAGACCGGTGAGCAGGGCAAGCCCGGCGCGGACGCACCGGCAGAGGTGGTGAAGCAGTCCGTGACGATCGGCTGGCAGAACGGCGACTGGAAGGGCAACGACGAGGAGAGCTTCAAGGCGCCGGGAATCGGCACCGGGCGGATCCGCTGTATCCCGCCCAACGTCGGCTACGGCGACTCCGGCGTCGAGCGCATCGAATTCACCCCATTCGAGGTGGGGACGAAGACCGCGCCACCCGAGCGCTGGGCGACGACGATGTGGACTGCGCGCCACGGCGGCAACGTCGACGACGCGGACAGCCCGAAGGTGACCGTCGTGCGCACGGCCCGGCTCGATCGCCACAACCAGAAGCAGTTCAACGAGAGCTTCAACACGGCCAAGGTCGGATACGACCCCGTCAGCGTCGGCAGTATGCGCGGGATCATCACCACGGAGCCCTGGTATCCCGGCACGAAGACGCCGGCCCCGACCACGTTCGAGCTCTCCTGGCATTGGAGCTTCCAGGATGCCCCCGACGCGACGAACAGCCAGAACCGGTGTTACGTAAGCGCTACCTTCGTCTCGGACGCACGATGAACCACCGCCTCTCCCCCAATCGCATCTCGCTCGCGCTCGCCGTCTTCGGCCTCCTCTGCCTGCTCGCGGCGCTCGCGGTCTTCGGCTTCGGCCGCGGCAGCAACGGCGGCGGACCGCAGCAGGCGCTGAGTCCCGCGGCCGAGCTCGCGAAGAAGAAGCAGCGGCGAGCCCGTCGCGGCCTGCCGGGCCCCCGCGGTCGCCGGGGTCCGGTCGGGCCCCGCGGCAAGCCGGGCAAGCGCGGCAAGCGCGGGCCTACGGGCCCTCGCGGGCCGCAGGGCGTCGCCGGCTCCAACAACGAGCGCGTCTACGACATCAGCATCAACTGGCGCAACACGGGCAACGCGCCCGGCAACGACACCGCGACCCAGTCGATCCCGGGGGTCGGCACGCTCAAGCTCGCCTGCCCGGCCACGAACCCGACCGAGTACCCGGGCGACCGCAAACTCACGATCTTCGGCCCGGCGACCGACGCACGCCGCGCCGTCGCGACCCTGACGACGCTGCAGGGGGCGGGCGTCAACGGAAACTCGAGCCTGCAGCGCCTGACCGCGGGCAAGGGCGAGTCGGCGAGCCTCGGGCTGCCCAACAACGGCATGGTCGAGGGGACGATCTCGGCCGAGCCTCAGAACTCGGGCAGCGTTCCGCCCGGATCGCTGACGAACGCTTCGATCGTGATCTCCTCCTACTACCAGACGAACGATCCGGGCAATCCCGCCGACAACTGGTGCCTGATCAGCGGTCAGCTGGTCGTCAAGGGCGCTCCCTGAGCCACCCTCCGCGGACGAGTAATCTCGACCTCGTGAGTGGGAGCGAGGAGACCGGAGAAGTCGAGGAGGACGGCGGGCTCGGCTACGAGGAGCCCTATGTGGACGAGGAGGAGCCGGCCGCGACGCCACGGCTGCGGCGGCGGCCGTTCGGGTTCAAGGCCTCCGACGTACGCGCCGAATTGCGGGCACGGAAGGCCGAGTGCGACGAGATGCGCGAGGACGTCGCAGCGCTGTGGCTCGTCTTCAACCAGCAGGAGCGCGCGCTGCGCGAGCTGAGCGCGGCCGTCGCGCGGCTTGGCGGCGACCGGATCGCTCAGCCGCGCGAGCGCCGCGACGAGGGGCCCGCGATCGGGAAGGGCAACGGCGCTGCGCCCGCCGCCCCGCCCCGACCCCCCGTCCCGTCCCCGGCGCTGCGGGGGGCTCCCGAACCGCCGGTTCCGCGGTACGCGGCGCCGCAGTCGCAGTCCGCGCCGAGGCCGGCTCCGCCCGCATCCGCCCCTCCCGCGGCGCCGGAGAGTTGGGTCGCCGAGCAGCTCGAGGGACTCGATGACGTCCTCAGCGCGATCCGCCAGGCGACGGAGATGCTGGAGCGCACCTACGACGAGGAGATCGCGCCCGATTCGCGCGAGGGCTGAGCGCGGCGTCCGGCTTCAGGCCGGAACGCTGCCCGCGGCCCCCGGCTCGCGGCCCGCGATCGCAGCGGCCCGGCCGCTTCCCTCGGGGATCTCGAAGTGGGAGCAGAGCGCTGCCTCCTGCCCGGCCTCGAGGCCCGCCGCCGGATCGACCTCGGGAGCCGAGCGGATCACCTCGCGCGGAAGCGGGACCCAGACCCTCTCGGGTCCGCCCACCGCGAGCTCGAAGGGGATAGCGGAACGGCGTCCGAGCAAGCCGATGCGGATCACGAGCCAGCTCGGCTCGCCGCTCTCGGCGTCGACCAAGACGCCCTCGACGCGGCCCGCAGTCGACCCGTTTACGTCGTCAAGCTTCCTCCCGGCCCAGGCGCGTGCCTCCTCGAGCGTGCTCGGATGCTCGAGGGCACCGGAGCCGGCGTCAGTCGACAAGGTGGCGCTCCAGGAGCTTCCGGGACGCGGTGGCCGGATCGATCTCGCGACGGACGACGGCGTCGAGCAGCGCCGCGACGTCGGTGTCACGCTCTGCGAGGGCCTCGAGCTCACGCTTGGTCCGCGCCGCCGCCAGCGCCAGGACCTCGTTGCGCAGGTTGCGGGCGCGGCGCTTCTCGAGCGACCCCTCGGCCTCGATGTGGGCGCGGTGGGCGTCGATCGCGGAGAGCAACTCGTCGACCCCCTCCCCCTTCGAGGCCTCGGTCTTGATGATCGGCACCTTCCAGTCCTGCTCCGGCCCGAGCGAGAGCGCCGTCCGCACCTCACGCACCATGGTGTCGGTGAGCGGGTGCTCTGACTTGTTGACGACGATCACGTCCGGGATCTCCATCACTCCTGCCTTCAGCGCCTGGATCGAGTCGCCCGAGCCGGGCATGAGCGCGAGGACGACCGTGTCGGCATGGTCGACGATGTCGATCTCCGCCTGACCGACGCCCACGGTCTCGATCAGGACGTCGTCCTTACCGGCGGCGTCCATCAGGAGCGCCGCCTGTAGCGAGGCCTCGGCGAGACCGCCGAGCGCGCCGCGGCTGGCCATCGAGCGGATGAAGACGTCGGGATCCAGGAAATGCTCCGAAAGGCGGATGCGGTCGCCGAGGAGGGCGCCGCGGCTGAACGGGCTCGACGGGTCGATCGAGAGCACACCGATCTTGCGGTCATCCTCGCGGAGCCGCTTCGTCAACGCCCCGATCAGAGTGCTCTTGCCGACCCCGGGCGGCCCCGTGAAGCCGACGATCCGCGCCTTGCCCGTCTCGGGGAAGACGGCGCCGACGAGCTCGGCGCCGGTCTCGTCGCCGTTCTCGATCAGCGAAATCGCGCGGGCGAGTGCACGCTTGTCGCCGGCGAGGAGCCGCTCGACGAGCTCTGCGGTCTGCTGCGGGGCCTGTGGCGCCATCGGGCGGCGGATGATTGCAAGGCCGCCGGGCGCTCGCGCGAGCGCCCGGCAGCGCACCCCTCCACGCACCGCCGCTGCCCGTAAGATCCCGCCCGATGGGCGCTCCCGCGGCCACCAGCGAGCCGGATGCCGCCGGGTCCGTTCCCGGGGCCCAGGCTGTCGCGGATGCGGACGGCCTCGAGCGTGTCGCGCGGCGGCGTGGCCCCCTCGCCGCGCTGCGGTTCGCCGCCGCGCACCGGATGCTGACCCCGAAGTACGCGCTGCTCGGCCTGCGCTTCGCCCTCCGGCGGCTGTTGACGCCCGCCGGATGGCGGCTGCACACGGACGGGATGGTCTTTCTCGGGCCGCGCCTGCAGCTACAGATCGCGCGCGGCGCCCAAGTCCGCCTCGGGCGCTTCGTCTGGATCGGGCACGGGACCAAGATCCGCTGCCACGAGGGCAGCGTCGAGATCGGTGCCAAGACCGTGATCGGGCAGGACTGCACGATCAGCGCCTACCGTCGCGTCCGGATCGGCGAGCAGTGCGTGATCGCGGACCGCGCGATGTTCATCGACTTCGACCACAACGTCGCCGACGTCGAGGCGCCGATCCGGCGCCAGGGCATCTACATGCGCGACGTGGTCGTCGGCAGCAACGTCTGGATCGGCTACAACGCCCAGATCCTCCGCGGCGTCGCGGTCGGCGACAACGCGATCATCGGCGCCAACTCGGTCGTCACCCGCGACATCCCCGCCAACGCCGTCGCCGCAGGCTCACCGGCCCGCGTGATCCGCATGCGCGACGCCCCCAAGCGACTGCGCTGGAGCAACCCGGTGGAACCCCCGGGATACGGCCCCCCCGGCCCCCGCTAGCGGTGGCGGCGCCCTTGAAGAAGGGCAGCGTCAAAGTGCGCTCGTGCGGTCTCCCAGGAGCTCTTCGTAGATCGCCTCGGTCTGCTCGGCGACGTCGAGCCAGTCGAAGCTGAGCACGTGGGAGCGCGCCTCGAGGATCAGCTCGCGGCGCAGCTCGGCGTCGGAGAGCACCCGGGCGGCAACCTCGGCGAGGGCCTCGGGATCGCGGGAGCGAAAGCGGAGGCCGACCTGCCCGCCGTCGGGCACGACCTCGCGCAGCCCGCCGGTGTCGGCGACGATGCAGGGGCAGTCGCAGGCCATCGCCTCGAGCGCTACGAGCCCGAACGGCTCATACAGAGAGGGGACCACGCAGACGTCGGCGATCCGGTAGAGCGAGTGCAGGACGTCGTCGCCGATCCAGCCGAGGAAGGTGCCGTGCTCCATCAGTCCGAGGTCGGAGGCCTGCCGCCGCAGCTCCTCTTCGTGCGTACCCGAGCCTGCGACGAGGAAGCGCGTGCCCGGCACCGTCTCGATCAGCGAGGGCATCGCCTCGAGCGCGAACTGGAACCCCTTCTCGTACACGAGCCGGCCGATGAGCAGCACCAGCTTCTGGTCCGGGGGCGCGAACTCCGCTCGCATCCGCTCGAGCTCCGCGGCGTCGATGTCGGGCAGGTCGCCGGGATCGATGCCGTTCGGGATCACGCTGACGCGGCGCTCGGGAACGCCGAAGATGTCCGAGATCTGCTCGCGCATGTAGTACGAGCAGGCGATGACGCGGTCGGAGCGGTTCGCGATCCAACCCTCGACGGCGTGGATGTGCGACTGGGGGTGATCGGCCACCCAGCCCTGGTGCCGCCCGTGCTCGGTCGCGTGGATCGTCGTCACCAACGGCGCTGCGAACCGACGCGCGAGGTGGTCGCAGGCGCCCGCCACGAGCCAGTCATGACCGTGGACGACGTCGAATTCGAAGCGATCGCCGAGCTCGACGCCGGCGGCGAGCATGTCGGCGTTCATGCGCTCGACCCAGGCAACGAACTCGCCCAGATCGCGGGGCCGGCTCGGCTCCATGACGCGGTGGATGCGGACGCCCTCCCGCAGCTCCTCGCGCGGCGACTCGCCCCCGCCGCGGGTAAGGACGTGGACCTCGGTGCCGCGCTCGACGAGCGCTTCTGAGAGCTTGCGGACGTGCCGGGCGAGCCCGCCCTCGATCAACGGCGGGTACTCCCAGGAGAGGATCAGGACGCGGGGCATGGGCTCAATCTCGGAGGTGACTGGTGCTCGTCAGGGCTCTAGCAAGGGCGCGAGGTCGAGATCTGGCGCCAGGTTCCTCAGTCCGGCCTCGGCGGACTGAGGGCAGTCTATGGCCTCGAAGAGCGCGCGGCTGTGGTCGAGCACCCGGTCGTAGGGATAGTCGCCGGCCTGCCCTCGGTAATCGAGGAAGGCCCAGTCGCTCGCCTGCGCTGCGAGCAGCTCCCGCGCCGCGCGCAGCGCCGCCGGCCCGCGCAGGCCGGCGCCGAGCTCGCGCAGCAGTCGCAGCTCGAGCCGGCGCGAGCCCGCGAGCAGGTCCGCGACCGGAGCCCCCTCCCAGGTCCGCAGATCCTTTCCCTCCCCCCAGCTCGCCCGGACGGCGCCGCGCTGCTCGGGCGGATGCTCGAGGAGCGCTTCGCTGAGCGTCAGAGTCCGAACCCCATGCGCGGGCAGTTGCGCCAGTGCTTCGGCGAGCCAGATCGGCCCCTCCCACCACCAGTGACCGAGCAGCTCCGTGTCGACCGCGAACGTGAGCAGGCCATCACGGCCACTTTGCGCGCGGTAGGCGCGGAGCCGGTCGGCGACGGCAGCGGCGAACGCGCGCCCCTGCTCGCGGGCCCGCTCGGCGGCCCGCTGCGGCTCGTAGGCGCCGCCGCCGATCGACCAGGGCCTGCATCCGCGCAACGACTTGCGGTGGAAGTCGGCGTAGACGGGGTCCGACGGGTAGCCGCGCAGCGACCACAGCCACTCGATCGCCTCCCAGTCGATCGCAAAGCCCGTCACCGGGCCGAGGGCGAGCGGTCGCAGGGCGGCCCCCGGGGCTTCGTGCGCGCTCTGGTCGAGACAGGTCCAGCGCACCCCGGCGGCCCCGAGCAGCTCCTCCAGGCCCGGCTCGTAGGCGCACTCCGGCAGCCAGAACCCGGAGCTGGGCCCGAAGCGGCGTTCGTGCGAGCGCCGGCCGGTCTCGATCTGCAGCATCGCGCCCTCGCGGGTGGCGAGCAGCGGCAGCACCGCGTGGGTCGCGGCCGACGGGATCAGCTCGACGCCGGCGGATGCGGCCTCCGCGAAGGCCTCGAGCGGCTCGGAGCCGAGGCGCTCGAGCTCGGTGACCGCCGCCGCGTACCGGGCCGCCTCGGCCGTGCACGCTTCGCGCAGCGCCGGCTCCGGCATCTCGGCCGCGTCGAGCTCGGCCGAGCGCACCCGCAGCTCGCGCGCGAAGGTCAGCATCCGCTCGGCAACGCCCGGGGCCTCGAGCTGGTCCGCGAGCACGGGCGTCACGGTCATCGTCAGGCGCTCGGCAACGGCGAGCACAGGTAGATGCGAGCGGATCACGGCGTCGAACAGCCATTCCTCGCCGAACGGGTAGGTGCCGAAGCCCTCGACGTAGGGCATGTGGCTGTGAAGGACGATCGCGATGTCGCCGACGGACTCGCCAGGGCCCGCCGGAGGCGGCGCGCTCATCGCCGGCAGATCGCCAGGAAGTCGAGGCAGTCGTCGAGCCCGCCCGGCTCGAGCTTGAAGTCGGAGGCGCTGATCGCGGGCGTGAAGCGGTCGTAGAACGGCCGGGTCAGCCGCAGCGCCCGGTGCACCCGGTCCCAGCCAAGCGCCAGCGCCCACGCGTGGAGCCGGAGCTTGCCGGCGTGGCGCAGGCCGAGCATCTCGACGGTCTGAAAGTGCGGCTCGAGCAGCTCCCGGTACTCGGCCGCCGTGTACTCGCGGAGATGCCACGGGTTGTCGGACTTCTCCGCACCCTCCGGCGCCAGAGTGAGCCGGTTCGGGGTCGAGATGTAGGCGACGGGCGCCGCCGCGGCGACGGCATCGAGGAGTGCGTCGACGTCGGGTATGTGCTCGATCGTCTGCAGAAAGACGATCGCGTCGCGCGGGCCCTGGACGTTCTCGACGAGATCCCGCTCGAAGCGCAGGTTCGGGCGCCGGTAACGCGCGGCGGCGTGCGCATGGGCCTCCGGGTTGGCATCGACGCCGACCACCTCAGCGGCACCGGCAGCCGCGAGCGCGTCGGACCCGTAGCCCTCCCCGCAGGCGAGATCGGTGACGCGGAGCCCCGCGACCCGCTCGCCGATCCACTCGTATACGGCGAGGTGCCGGCGGTACCAGTAGTTCTCCTCCGGAACGTCGGGCAGCGTCCGCTCGCCCGTCAGCTCCAGCGGCGGAACGCCCTCCGGCTGGTCGTGCTGGACGTAGTGCGTTTCCACGATGCGCCGGGACGGTACAGTCCCGCGGATGCCGGCGGCCCCTGACGCCACTGCGGAGCACATCAAGGATGTCAACACGCGCTACCACGACGTGGCGGCGTCGAGCTACGACTCGAAGTGGGGAATCGACTTCGGCGAGATCGGATGCGAGCAGGTGACCGCGAAGCTCCGCAAGGCCCTCGACGGCGCCGAACCCTCGTTCGGGAGCGCGCTCGAGATCGGCGCCGGGACCGGCTACTTCTCGCTCAACCTGCTGCGCGGGGGCGCGATCGAGCGGGCGACCTGCACCGATATCTCGCCCGGGATGCTTTCCGCGCTGCGCGCCAACGCCGACCGCCTCGGCCTCGAGGTCGAGACCGTGAGGACAGAGGCCGAGCGACTGCCGTTCGAGGCGGAGAGCTTCGACCTCGTGCTCGGGCACGCCGTGCTCCACCACATCCCCGATCTCGACGGCGCCGCCTCCGAGTTCATGCGGGTTCTGCGGCCGGGCGGCACCGTCGCGTTCTGCGGCGAGCCCAGCGCCTACGGCGACCGCCTGGCGGCGGTCCCGAAGCGCGCCGGGGCATTGCTTGCACCCTTGTGGCGCGCGGCGCTGCGCGCACCGAAGGCGGACGGCGAGACCGGTGCGAACGGGGTTGAAGCGGCGGGCCACAGGCTCGAGAGCGAGGTCGACGTGCACGCGTTCGCCCCGACCGCGCTGGCCGCCTTCTTCGACCGCGCAGGCTTCGAGGACGTCTACCTGCGCGGCGAGGAGCTCGTCGCGAACATGTACGGCTGGTGGCTGCGCTCGCTCGAGGCGACGGCGGAGCCCGACGCCGTGCCCATGGGCTGGCGGCGCTTCGCCTTCCGCAGCTACATCGAGCTGCAGAAGGTCGACTCGCGCATACTCGAGCCCCGGCTGCCCCCGGAGCTCTTCTACAACCTCGTCCTCTCGGCCCGCAAGCCGGTCTGAATCAGTAGATCTTGTAGCTCTGGACGGAGAGGAAGAAGCCGCTGCCGTTCTCGGTGTCGCGGCAGGTGAGGCCGTCCTGGGCGCTCTCGCAGCGCAACAGGCCGGCGGAGATCGAGCTGCCGTAGTCGAGCTTCTGCCCGGCTCCGAGGGTCGTATCGCCCGCGCAGACGAAGTCAGCACCGCCGCCCGCCGTGAGCTGGATGCCCTGGCCGTAGTCCAGGTTGCAGTCGGCCGGCGCCTTCGGCGGGCTCCAGTCCCGCTTGTCGATGTCGCAGCGGACCGAGCTGCGATCGATGACGCAGCCGATGTTCCCGCTCGGGGTCTGGAACTGCGTCAGCTTCTTGACGACGATGTCCGCGGCGGGTGGCGAACCGTCCGCGCTCGTGGAGCTGGTCGAACTCGTGTCGGTCGAGCTGCTCGACCCGGTAGACGTGTTCGTCTCCGTCACGGTCGTGGTTGTCGTGCTCGAGCCACCGCCGCAGGCGGCGAGGAAGAGCGCGAGGGCTGTGGCGGCGAGCGCTGCTGCTGTCAATGCTGCTCTGATGGCGACCAACATACCCGCAGGGCCCGTCGACGCGACCCGTGCAGCGGATCTGCCACGGTGTAGCGATGCCAGATTCGACAAAGGAACCCATCACCCCCGAGGGCCTCGCGGCGCTCGAGGCGGAGATCGCCGAGCTCGAGGGCCCGGCGCGCACCGAGATGGCCGCGCGCATCAAGGCCGCACGCGAGCTCGGGGACCTGAAGGAGAACGCCGAGTACCACATCGCGAAGGACGACCAGGCGCACCTCGAGACGCGCATCAAGCGGCTCCGGGCGAAGCTTCGCGACGCCGTCGTGGTCGAGAGCGAGGGCGACGGGGGAACCTTCGCGTTCGGGCGCCGCGCGCTCGTCGAGGAGGCGGACTCGGGCAAGGAGCACGAGTGGACGCTCGTCGGCTCGACCGAGGCCGACGTCGGCGCCGGCCGGATCTCGGCCGAATCGCCGGTAGGCCAGGCGCTGATGGACAGCGCCGTCGGCTCCGACGTGACCGTCTCGACGCCGGGCGGAGAGCGCGTCTACCGCATCAAGAAGCTGCTCGACTGATCGCTGAGCTCAGCCGAAGGTGAACGAGTAGCCGGTGATGCCCGGCTCGAACTCGAGGCTGAGGACGTGGTCCTCCGCCTTCGGCAGCTGCACCAGCCGGTAGAGCCGCTGCTCGCCGACGGTGACGCTCGAGTCCCGCCCCACGTCGGAGCCGGCGTCCGCCGGGCTGATCGGCTTGCCGTCGAGGAGGACCTTGACCTGGCGCGGCTGCTCGGTAGAGCCCATGACCAGGTAGACGCCGGCCGCCTTGAAGCGCACGTCGATGCGCGCCCCGGTTCCCGCGGTCGCATCCTCGCGGGTGATGTCCCACTTGCCCTGGTAGGCGAAGCCGTTCCGCGGCAGCGCCCGCAGGATCCGGTCGCCGACGGTGCCGAAGTCGCGCTTGCCGATCGGCGGCGTCCCCGTCGGCGGCCGGCCGTTGACCCAGCCGACGCCACGGGCGCCGCCGAGGTAGGTCTCCGGAGTCGCCAGGCCCTTCGACGCGACCTCGACCTTGCCCGCGTTCGCGCGCGAGCCGAGCGCGCCGCCGCCCGCGGCCAGCAGTGAGCGGATCGCGTCCTCGGTCTGCGCGTAGTCGCCCTCGCCGAAGTGCGTGTAACGGACCTCGCCGTTCGTGTCGATCAGATAGTGCGCGGGCCAGTACTGATTGTGGAACGAGTTCCAGGTGCCGAGCTCGTTGTCCTGTACGACCGGGTAGTGGATGCCGTCGGCGGCGATCGCGTCGGCGACGTTGCCGGCGTCCTTCTCGAACGGGAACTCGGGTGAGTGCACGCCCACGATCACGAGCCCGTCCTTGCGGTACTTGCGGTCCCACGCTTCCAGGTACGGGAGCGTGCGGAGGCAGTTGATGCAGGTGTAGGTCCAGAAGTCGACGAGCACGACCTTCCCCTGCGCGTTCAAGTCCGCGATCGACAGCGGCTTGCCCCCGGGGGTGTTGAACCACTTCTGGGTGTCCGTGAACTGCCCGGCTGGGCCCAGGTCGGGCAGGCGCTTGCCGGCCGCGGCTTCCGACGCCCCGCCCTCGGTCGCGAGCGAGTGGCCGGAGCCGCCGCGCACGGTCTGCAGCTCCGAAGCGACCGCGTCGCTGCGCTCGATCGACTCGGTCGGATTGACGAGGAAGCTCGGCAGATCGTTGGCGACCGAGTTCTCGAAGCGCGTATCGAGGTCGGTCACCAGCAGCAGCGCGACGACGACCATGACCGCGCCCATCGCGATCTGGATCCGCTCCCTGACCGGCGCAAGGCGGTCGGTGAAGCGCCGCCCGAGTCGCATCACCGCGTACAGGACGATGCCCGAGCCCGCGGCGTACGCGAGCGCGACCGCGAGCCTCCCGACGGTGAAGTCCTGCGCTGCGGAGACCGTGATCACGCCGGCCAGGATCGGGCCCGCGCAGGGGAAGTAGGCGAGCCCGAGGGCCGCCCCGAGCGCGAGCCCCGAGCCGAAGCCGTCCGCCTGCCGCATGCGGCGCGTGCCGACCACGCGCGAGATCCAAGCCTCGAGCCGGTCGCCAACCGGCGGGATCATCAGCGCGAGGCCGAACCCGAGGAGGACGACGATGGCGATCGTGCGCTGGATGTCGTCCGGGAGCCCCAGCGCCTCGATCAAGTAGACGAGCGCGACGGCGGAGAATGCGAACGAGGCGACGAGGCCGAGGACGATCCCCGCGGGCCTGCGGCGGCCGCCCGTGACGCCGGCGCCGAGCACCGCCGGCAGGATCGGCAGCACACACGGCGAGAGCGCCGTCCCGGCCCCCGCGACGAGCGCAAACAGCATCAGCAGCAGCATCGCGGGGATGTTGAAAGCGAGTGATTAACGGTCGCTGAACAGCTGGAGGGTCGTTGGGAGCCGGGGCACCCGCGCCTCCGGCGACAGCCCGCACCGGCGGCGCGGGTGCCCCGGCTCCTCGACGGTTTCCGCAGGCGCGCGATCCGCGCCTCCGGGGCGGGGCTCAGGCGTGCTCTCTGCGGCTCGCCGCCCGGGAATCTCCGCCGGTGCCGGCGTCCTTCTCCGGCCCTTCGGTCTCCGTCTCCTCCTTCACGGGGCGGCAGCGGTAGACGTGGACCGTCCCGTCGATTCCCTTGAGGCGCTTGCGGCCGGCGTCGGAAAGCCGCAGACGGCCGGGCTCGGTGAGCTGGGAGACGTCGTCGCCGGCGACGAGCAGGCTGCTCGGCCGCGCGGCGCCCGTCAGGCGGCTGGCGAGGTTGACCGCACGGCCGTAGAGATCGCCGCCGCGGGAGACGGCGGGCCCCCAGCTCATCCCGGCGCGGACGACGGGAAGCTCGCCACCCTCGGCTTCGACGAGCTCGAGCAGCTCGAGCACCGCGACCGCGAGCTGCTCGGGCTGGGGCGAGGAGAACATCGCCGCGTCCCCGATCATCTTCACGAGCCGCACCGGACCGCCGGCGACCTCGGAGGCAAGTCGGGCGAAGGTGGTCGTGATCTCGCCGAACTGCTCCGGGGCGAGCTCCTCGCCGAGCCGCGTGAAGCCGACGAGGTCGGCGAACGCGATCGCCGAGGTGTCCGCCGCGGGCCCGGCGACCTCCGACTCGATCACGGCGTTCCGGAGTTGCTCACGGAGCTGCAACGTGTACAGGTACTCGAGCGACGGACCGACGAGCGGCACCAGCGTCCGCGTCAGCAACTCGAGGCGCTCCGCGATGGCGACCTCCTCGTCGAGGCTCCGATCCTCGTCCTCGGGCACCTCCCCGGCGATGGCGGCTGCGGCGACCTCGCGGTGCGAGGCCGCGACCTGGGCGAGGGCCATCGCCATCACGCGGGCGGTCTGCTCGACCGCCTCGACCTCGAGCCCGGCATCGAGCAGCTGCCGCAGTCGCTCCGCGGCGTCGAGATCGTCCCTCGTCTTGTCCTGCTCGGCCCGATCGCCGACGACGAGTCCGAGCGCACGCCACAGCGACTCGAGCACGTCCGGCTCGATCCCGACCCGTTCCGCCACCTCGGTGGTCGAGTAACGCTCGCTCCCGGAGAGCACCCGCTCGGCCGCGAGGAGCGCGAGGCGCCGCCCCTCGATCGCCTCGCGCAGCTCCTCGGAGCCGACACCGGCATCGTGCAAGCGGCGAAGCAGCGATTCCAGGCGCTCCCGCGCCTCCCCCTCGACGCCGTCGAGCAGGCCCTCTGAGTCCGGGTCGAAGCGCTCCGCCACGGCGTCATTGTGCCCGCCCCGGCGACGATCGTGATGCGCGCCTGCCTATAGTCAGCCGCGCCATGGCGGGAGCCAGTGAGACGATTCCCATCTTCGAGCTGCCGCTCGTGCTGCTCCCGAGCGAGCGCATCCCCCTGCACATCTTCGAGGAGCGCTACAAGCGGATGATCCGCCACTGCCTCGACAACGACCAGCCGTTCGGGGTCGTGCTCCGCACCGACGAGGGGCCGCGCGAGCTCGGCTGCGCCGCCCTCGTCGAGGAGGTACTCGAGGAGTTCGACGACGGCCGCCTCAACATCCTGGTCGCCGGCGAGGGTCGCTTCCGCATCGACGAGCGGCTGGAGGGGCCCGACTTCCCGCTCGCGAAGGTGACCGCCGTCGACGACGGTCCGGAGGATGCGCCGGCGGATCCGGGCCCGGTGCTCGAGGCCTTCGAGGAGCTTCTCGAGGCACTGGGCAGCGACGCCGAGCTCGATCCCGACGCCGAGCTCGCGTTCGAGATTGCGGCCCGCGTCGAGATCCCGATCGAGCCGAAGCAGCGGCTGCTTGAGACCGAATCCGAACCGGCCCGGCTCGAGCTGCTGCGCGAGATCCTCGCCGCCCTCTCCGCGCAGGTCGAGCGCTCGCGCGAGCTCGCCGAGCGCGCGCGGAACAACGGGCATGGGCCGATCAGCGGCCTCGGCCCGACCGAGCCCTGAACACTAGACGAGGACCGCCGCGCCGCCACGGCGGTGGTCGCCCGCGGCGTCGAGCAGCCCCGTCTCGGGGTCGCGCGCGACGGCGTTGACGCCGCCGAAGTAGAGGCTCGTCGCCTGCCAGCGGACGAGCTCGCGGCCGGTGACGGCCAGTCCCTCCTCCGCGATGCCGGGCTCGGCGTGGACGGTCCCCGCCTCATAGTGGAGGCGCGGAGCGTCGACGGCTGCGGCGATCGGGAGCCCGTCGGCAAGCGAGCGGATCAGCGTCTGCAGCACCGCGGAGCGGATCCGGTTGGAGCCGGCGCTGCCGAGTACCAGCTCGACCTCGTCCCCACGCAGGGCGACGGTCGGGGACATCATCGACGGCATGCGCCGGCCCGGCCCCGTGCTGTGGAATCCGAGCGGGTTCAGATCCTCCTCCCCCATCATGTTGTTGAGCTGCACCCCCGTGCCCGGAACGATGACCCCTGAGCCGGAGCCGTTCGAGCAGGTGCAGCTGGCACAGACGCCCTCGGCGTCGACGATCGCGATGTGGGTGGTCGACCCGAGCCCGTCGCCGGCGGCGGGCCCCGGGCGGTGCGGCGTCGGTCGCGCCAGCGCAGCGGCGCATCGCTCCGCCGCGGCATCGAGCCGTGCGGATGCCAGGAAGGCGTCGGCGAACCCCTCGCGGTACAGGCCCTCGAGGAAGTCCTCGTCGCGCGCCCCCTGCGCCTCCTCCATGGCAGCGACGAGCGCGGGGGGGTCGGAACGGCCGAGCCGCTCGAGAATCGCCAGCACGAAGGCGATCAGCGTGCCTCCCGGCGAGGGGGGCGCGTTGCTGAGCACCTCCCGGCCGAGATAGCGGGCGCTGACCGGCTCGCGCGCGATCGGCTCGTACGCACGCAGGTCGGCCGCCGTGAGGGTGCCGCCGCGCTCGGCGACCCAGGCGCACAGACGCGCCGCGATCTCCCCCTCGTAGAAAGCGGCCGCACCCTCGGTCGCGTAGCGCTCGAGGGCGTCGGCAAGCTCCGGGTAGCTGAAGCGTTCGCCGGCTCGCAGGGGGCGCCCGGCGGGCGCGTAGACCGCGGCGCCCTCCGCCGTGTGGTTGAGGATCGGGCCGAGCAGGGCGAACAGGTACGCCTGCTGCCGGTTGACGACGACCCCCTCGCGGGCGAGCCGCACCGCGGGACGGACTAGCTCGTCCATCGGCATCGTTCCCCACCGCTCGCGCGCGGCCTCGAGGCCGGCCGGGACGCCGGGAACCCCGCATGAGGCGGCGCCGATGTTGAAGACCTGGACGGTGCCGCCGAAGTCGATCTCGATCGGGACCAGCTCGGCCCGGCGCTCGCCACTGCCGAGGCCCGGGGCCGCGACGAAGAAGTCGAGCAGCAGCGGCTCGCTGTCGCGATCGTGGACGAGCATGTAGCCGCCGGCGCCGAGCCCCGTCAGCGGGCTCTCGACGACGAGCGAGGCAGCGACTGCGGCGATCGCGGCATCGGCCGCGTTGCCGCCCTGGCGCAGTGCCCAGGCGCCGGCCTCCGCCGTCTCGGGATGACCTGCCGCGACGGCGCCGCGGCTCGATCCGCCCGCCGGCATCTAGTTGGGGATGAACTCAGGTACGTCGATGCCGAGCTCGCCCGGCTCCTGCTCGTACCCGGGCACGCGGCGTGCTCCGGTCTTGTCGCCGCTCGTCCCGCGACGCGACGAAGGTCGGGCGGTGGAGCGCTTGGCGCCCGTCGAGCTGCCGTCGGCGCGGCGGCCGCGCGCGTCGAAGCGGGTCGCGATCACGGTGACCCAGATCTGCTCGTCGAGCGTGTCGTCGACGTTGGCGCCGAAGATGATGTGGGCGTCCGGGTGCGCGGCTTCCTGGATCACACGGGCCGCCTCCGAGATCTCGATCAGCGACATGTCGGGGCCGCCGGTGATCGAGAGCAGGATCGAGCGCGCGCCCTCGATCGAGGTCTCGAGCAGGGGCGAGGAGATCGCCCGCTCGGCTGCGAACGACGCGCGCGAGTCCCCGTTGCCCATCCCGATCCCGAGCAGGGCCGGACCGGCGTCGCGCATCGTCGTGCGCACGTCGGCGAAGTCGAGGTTGATCAGGGCGGGCAGGGTGATCAGGTCGGAGATGCCCTGTACGCCCTGGCGCAGCACATCGTCGGCGACGCGGAACGCCTCGACCATGGAGGTGTTGCGCTCGAGGACCGAGAGGAGTCGGTCGTTGGGAACGACGATCAGCGTGTCGACCTCGTCCGCGAGCGCGTCGACGCCCTTGTCGGCCTGCTTGGCGCGACGCGAGCCCTCGAAGGAGAATGGCTTGGTGACGATGCCGACCGTGAGCGCGCCGACGTCGCGGGCGAGCCGGGCGATCACGGGTGCCGCCCCGGTCCCGGTGCCGCCGCCGGCGCCGGCCGCGACGAAGATCATGTCCGAGCCCTTGAGCATGCGCTTGATGCGATCCTGCTCCTCGAAGGCGGCGCGATAGCCGAGCTCCGGGTCGGACCCGGAGCCGAGCCCACGGGTGACCCCACCGCCGATGTGGACGGTGACGTCGGCGGCGCTCGATTGCAGCGACTGCAGGTCCGTATTGACGGCGAGGAACTCGACGCCGCTGATCCCGGCTTCGACCATCCGGTTGACGGCATTGACGCCGCCGCCGCCGACGCCGACGACGCGGATCACGGGATCGTGGATCTCCGGGGTCGCCAGGGCGGACGGGGTCGATGAAGGCTCGCTGCGCCCGTAGGCGGGCTCGCCGCTCTCGGCGCGGTCGGCGCTGAAGACGTCGCGGAGCCGATCCTTCGGCTCGCGGCGGGCCGGCGGCTCGGGCTCGGAGGCGACGGGCTCGGGGCGCGGTTCCGGCTCGCGGCGCGGCGGCTCGACCGGCTCCGCAGCGGCGGGCTCGGGCTCCGGCTCGCGGCGCGGCGGCTCCGGCTCGCGCTCGCGGCGCGGCTCGGGGCGGGCCGGCGGCTCGGGTGGATCGTCCGGCGCCTCGGTCGAGCGGAACAGATCGGCGAGGGGTCCCTCGCGCATGCTCGCCCGCTTAGGTCGCTTCGCCATGAGTCAGGACCTCCTCCGCAAGGTCGCGATAGGACTTGGCTGCGTTGCCGTGGGGATCGTACTTGAGGACGGAGCTGCCCTTGACCGGCGCCTCCGCAAACTTGATCGCCTTCTTGATCCGCGACTTGAAGACCAGGTCGCCGAAGTTCTCCTCGAGGATCTCCACAGCCTCCTTCGCGTGCACGGTCCGGGAGTCGAGCATCGTCGGCAGGATGCCCTCGATCTCGACGTTCGGGTTGAGGTTCTCGCGGATCATCTCGAGCGTGTTCTGCAGCTGCACGAGCCCGCGCATCGACAGATACTCGCACTGGACCGGGACGATCACCTTGTTGGCCGCGGTCAACGCGTTGATCGTCAGCAAACCGAGGCTCGGCGGCGTGTCGATGCAGACGTAGTCGTAGACGTCGGCGACCTCGGCAAGCGCCTTCTGCAGCGAACGCTCGCGCCCGATCTGCGTGCTCATCGCGATCTCGGCGCCGGCCAGATCGATCGAGGCGACTGCGATGTCGATCTCGCGGTGCTGGATCACCTCGCTGATCGGCGTCTTGTCGACGAGCACGTCGTACATCGACTTGTCGACCTCGTCCGGGTCGACGCCCTGGCTCATCGTCAGGTTGCCCTGAGGGTCGAGGTCGATGCAAAGGACCTTGTGGCCGGACTCCGAGAGCGCGACCGCCAGGTTCAAGGTGGTGGTCGTCTTCGCAACGCCGCCCTTCTGGTTGGCGAACACGTACACCTTCATCCGCCGCCCGGACTCCTGCTCGACAGCCGGCTCCGGCATGTAGGGATGCGCCTTGCGCATGGTCGGCGCGATCAGATCGGCGGCCGAGACGCGACCGTCGTCGGCGTCGCCGCCCCAGGCCTCCTCCGCCCGCGTTTGCTTCGCCCTGCCGTTCACGGCCCGGCGCAGCTCCCCCTTCTCGAGCGTGCCGGTGTCAGGCTCCTCCGCAGAGGAGCCGGCGGTCTCACCGCGTGCAACGACGGGCTCCGCGTCGGCCGGCTCGGGCGGGGTAAGAGTGTCGCCTTCGGCGGCGGGCTCGGGCGCCACGCGCGCCGGCTCGGGCTCGGGCTCGGGGGATGGCTCCCCCGCTCCGCCCGGGCGGCCCTCGGGCTCCGCGGGAACGGTCGGCGCCTCGGCGGCAGGACGCACCTCCTCCGGGGCCCGCTCGGCCGCCGGCTCAGGGGACGGCGCGGCCTTCGCCTGCGGCGACGCCTCCGTCTCCATGCGCTCGGTCGGGCGCTCGTGATCCGCCCCCTCGGCCGTGTCGCTTTGCGGCGCGCGCCGGCTGGTGGCCGCGCTCGCCTCCTCCATCTTCTTGCGATTGAACAAGCCCATCTCGACGGCCCTTTTCGCGTGAGGAGGCGGCATTCCTCCATAGCATGCGGAGAACCCGTGCGCTGCACGGACCCACCCGCTCGTCGTGCGGGGCCTCGATGGCAGAATGCGCCCGATCCCGGGACCGCTCGACAAGCGCCTCCTTTTCGTGACCGGCAAGGGCGGCGTCGGCAAGACGACGGTCGCGCTCGCGCTCGGCCTCGCCGCCGCCTCCTCCGGCCGTCGCACGATCGTCTGTGGTGTCGACGCCGACGAATCCGCGGCTGAGGCGTTCGGCCGGCACAGTGTCGGCTTCGAGGAGACGGAGCTGCGCGAGGGGTTGTGGATGATCTCCGTCGACCCCGACACCGCGATGCGCGAGTACCTGGAGCTGCAGCTGCCGGTCAGAGCGATGGGCGATCTCCTCTACAGGAGCAAGATCTTCAGCTACCTGGCCGCCGCCACCCCCGGCCTCAAGGAGATGGTCACGATCGGGAAGATCTGGGAGCTGGCGCTGAACCGCCGCAAGACTCGCGGCGCCGATCCCTACGACCTCGTGATCGTCGACGCGCCGGCCACGGGACACGGCCTCGGACTGCTGCAGACCCCACGCACCTTCGCCGAGATCGCGCGCCGCGGGCCGATGGCGCATCAGGCCGAGACGATCGACAAGACGCTCCGTAACCACCGCCGCTCGGGCGTCGTGCTCGTGGCCCTGCCGGAGGAGATGCCGGTGAACGAAACCGCCTCGCTGGAAGCCGAGCTGCTGCGGTTGGAGATCGCGATCGACGGCATCTACATGAACGCCCTCTTTCCCGAGCGCTTCTCGGCCGCCGACGAGCGCGCCCTCGACGCCGCTCGCGCCGAGGTCTCGGGCGGCGTCGGCTCCGCGATCAGCGCCGCACTCGACGAGCGTCGCCGCGCGGTAGCCCACCGCGAGCAGCTCGCGCGGCTGCGGGACATGGCGAAGACTCCGGTCGGCGAGCTGCCATACGTGTTCACGCCTGAGCTCGGGCTCGGGGGCCTCGAGTCGCTGGCGGCGGAGCTGCCGACGTGAGTTCGATCCAGGAGCTGCTCGAGGGGCGCTCGATCTGCATCTGCGCCGGCTCCGGCGGAGTCGGCAAGACGACGACCTCGGCAGCAATCGCAGCGGGGATGGCGGCCCGCGGGCTGAAGGTCGCCGTGCTGACGATCGACCCGGCCAAACGCCTCGCCGACTCGCTCGGTCTCGACGAGCTCGGCAACACCGAACGGCGTGTCGATCCGGCCCTGTTCGCCGCCGCCGGGATCGAGCCGGTGGAGGGCGAGCTGTGGGCGATGATGCTCGACGCGAAGGCAACCTTCGACGAGGTCGTCCGCACCCACGCCCCCGATGCGGAGACGCGCGAGCGGATCCTGGACAACCGCATCTACAAGCAGATCTCCAACGCCCTCGCGGGTTCGCAGGAGTACATGGCGATGGAGAAGCTCTACGAGATCCACGAGCAGGGGCGCTACGACCTGCTGGTGCTCGACACCCCGCCGAGCCGCAACGCGCTCGACTTTCTCGACGCCCCCCGGCGTTTGACCCAATTCATCGAGGGCCGCTCCCTGCAGCTGTTCATGCGGCCCACGGGGCTCGGCATGCGGGTTCTCGGGCGTGGCTCCTCGGTCATCTTCAGTGTCCTGAAGCGGATCACGGGGCTCGATCTGATCAAGGACCTGTCCGAGTTCTTCTCGGCGATGTCCGGGATGGTCGGCGGCTTCCGCGAGCGCGCCGAGCGCGTGAACCGTCTGCTCGGCGACGAGCACAGCACCTTCCTGGTCGTCTGCGGCCCAGCGGGCACGCCGATCGAGGAAGCCGTCTTCTTCCACAGCAAGCTCGTCGAATCGAAGCTCCCCTTCGGCGGCGTGGTCGTCAACAAGGTCCATACCGAGGGCACGGTCGCCGCGAGCGAGGCCGAGATCGAGGCCGCGCTCGGCAACCCCGACCTCGCCGCCCGCGTCGCAGCCAACCTCGCCGACTACAAAGCCCTGGCGGAGCGCGATGCCCGCAACATCGCCACCCTCCGCGAGGAGCTCAGCACCGACGAGGTCATCGAGGTCCCCTACCTGACCGACGACATCCACGATCTCGAAGGCCTCTTCGAGCTCAACCGCTACCTGTTCGAGTAGGGACAACCGAGGCGGCCCCGTGTTTGGGGGGCCTGGACACCCCATCCGCACGGGACGACGGGAAGCCAGGCAGCGCCCCCGCTGCCGGGGCCGGTCCGCCCCGCGAAAAACCACCCGTCCCCGGGCACCGAGAGAACGATCCCGAGCCCCAGACCACCGGAAACCACCCGCCGCCCCACGAGTGGTCACAAAACCTCTCAACTTAGGGTGGAACGTGACCACTCGCGTCAACCAACCCGAGAACCCACCGCAGGCAAAGTCAAAGAGCACCGAGGGGAGCGATCCCGAGCCCCAGACCACCGGAAACCCCCCGCCGCAACGCGACTGGTCACAAAACCTCTCAACTTGAGAGGAAACGTGACCACTCGCGAAAAACCACGCCCTCAAGGGGGCGTCCCGAACCATGACTGGTCACAAAACCTCTCAACTTGAGAGGAAACGTGACCACTCGCGAAAAACCACGCCCTCGAGGGGGCGTCCCGAACCATGACTGGTCACAAAACCTCTCAACTTGAGAGGAAACGTGACCACTCGCCTCAACCCCCTCCCTCGTTGCCCAAAGGCCACGCCCCCCGCGCCCCTGCGGCCGCCACCCCGCCAGGCCAAAGACCCCTCGCCTGAGACGCTCACCACCCACTCCCGGACCCGGCCCACTCCCTCCCGCGCCCGAACGCCTGCCCAGCGCTCCCTCCCGCGGGTGGCGCGGGGAGGGATCCCACGGACCCGGAAACCAAGTGAACCAAGCGGATTTCCGGTCCGTGGGATACCCCGCGACAGGACCCGCGGGCCGGGGACCCACGCCGGCGAGCGCCTGCCCAGCGCTATCTCCCGCGGGTGGCCGGGAGAACGCAGGTCCCCGAGCAATGCCGGTGGCGCAGGGAGGCCTGCGCAGCTCCCGGAGAGGACCCGCGGGCCGAAGGCTTACGCCGGCGACGCCGACCTGAAAGGAAGCCGACGCCGGACGCCTCAGCTCGCCCTGCGGGGCTCGTCCTTGCCGACGGTCCAGTCGGTCTCGGTGCGGGGGAAGAGGTACTCGACCCGGGCCCGGACTTCCTCGCGCTCCATCGGGGGTCGGCTGAGCTCGTCGATGTGGTTCGCCCCGGCGGGACGTGCAGGGAACGACATCGTGGCGGGCTTGCCGTCGCTGACCTCCTCGAGCCAGTTCGGAGGCCCAACCTCGTCCTCGTCGACCACGACCGTCTCGGTCTCGGTAACGGGCTCGGCCGGCTCCTCCTCGGCGCGTGCAACCTGGGCCGGGGCCGGCAGCGGCTCGGGCCGCGGAGCTCGGGGGCGCGAGGCCTGGATCAGGGGCTCGGGATCGTTCTCGAAGCGCTCGAAGGCCTCGGCCGAGGCGATCGCCTCGTCGAGGACCTCGCTCTCGATGACCTCGGTCTCGCCCTCGCCCTCGGCGACGATCTCGCTCTCCTCGGCGACGATCTCGGCCTCCGCCGGCTCCTCCTCGACAACGGGCTCCCACTCGGTCGTCTCGCCGCGTGTGAGCGGGCTCTCGCCGACGCTGAACCCGTCCGCGAGCAGCATCTCGTCGGCGGCTGCGCGCAGGTCGCTACCCAGCTCGCCGCTGACGCCGCGGCGCAGAATCGTCCGCGTCAAGTCCTCGACGCCGGCCGCGACCTGCGAGGGAGAGATGTCGTGGCCGCCGGCGGGCTCGCCGCTGTAGAGCTCGCGCTCGAGCGAGGTCGCTCGCTCGACGAGCTCCTTGACGTCGCCCCGCTCGGCACCGTCGGCGCTGAGCGCGGCAGCCCGCATCGGCAGACCGACGCCGGCCGGCCCCTCGCCCTCGAGCAGGAAGCGGAGCGCGAGCAGGTGGTCGTTGAGCGCATCGATCGCGCCACGGCGGTCGAGGCCGCTCTCGAACCGGAGTAGCGCGCGGCGCAGGCGCGTGACGCGCTTCGGATGGACCGAAACCGTGCGCGCGAGATCGACGAGGCCGGGGACCTCCTCCTCGTCGATCCGGTAGCCGCCCGGGCGCGGCCGGGCGGCGCCCGTCGCGATCCGGCGCCAGCGATCGCCGGCGACGCGGACCCAGCCGTGCGGCCCGAGGCCAACGCCGCCGGGCTTGTACAACCGCAAGGTCGTGATTACACGCTCGAAAGTCATCGCGACGGCCTCGCCGGAGCCGGCGAGCCCGTGCTCGGAGTCGAGCGCGATCCGAGCGCTGATCAGGAACGTCGGCTCCCAGCCCGCGCCGGCCGGGCGCTCGCTGCGCGCGGCCTCCGCCGGGGCGTCGACGGTGTCCGCGCGGACGATCGTCGCGCCCTTCAGCTCGATGCGGCCGACCTCGGATGCGAAGCCGACGAGTGGCACGATCGCCTCGATCTCCCCCGCGTCCGGCTCGCTGCAGTGCTCGATCTCCTCGAGCGCGGCGGCGAAACGCTCCTCGTCGATCTCGAAATCGGAGCAGCCGTCCCAGAGCCGCGCGAGGAAGTAGGTCACGGCGAGCGTCGAGCGCTCGATCGCGTCGGCCGGAGGCGCGATGCCGCTCTCCTCCAGATAGGTCGCGGCGAGATCGCTGCGGCGCATCGTCTCCGTCGCCTCGCGGAAGCTCTCGAGCTCGCGCAGCTCGGTCGCGTTGTCCCGCACGAACTTGGCGGTCAACGGCCGGTACTGGCAGAAGGCATAGCCGTCGCCGGGCTCGGCGATCTCGTAGGGGATCTCCTGGTCCCCCTCGGCGATCTCGGCGAAGATCGCCGATGCGTCACGGGCCAGCTGGGTCAGTGTGTGTCTGAGATGAAGGTCGCGCACGGATGCGGTCTTCGCCCGCCCCGCGCGGCCTCCTGCGCTGCAACTTCTCTTGCGGATTATTGGCGCGAGAGGATTCGCGCCAGTCGTGGCTCAGAGGACTGGGCCGGCCGCCTTCTGATCGTCGCCCGTCATGACCTCGGCGCCGCCGTCGCCGTCGAGGCAGAGCCAGCGACGCCCGTACTCGCGCATGTCCTCGATCAGCGGCGCCAGATCACGACCCTTGGCGGTGAGCGCGTACTCGACCCGCGGCGGCACCTCAGGGTACGTGTGGCGCTCGACCACGCCCTGCTCCTCGAGCGAGCGCAGCCGCAACGAGAGCGTCCGTGGGCTGATCCCCTCGAGCGACCGCTCGAGCTCGCAGAAGCGCCTGCTGCCGTCGGCGAGGTCGCGGATCACGAGCAGCGTCCACTTGCCGGAGATGATCTCGGCGCAAGCGCATACGGGGCAGGTGCTGTCGCTCATCGCAAGTGTCTGGTCGCGTGCCGGCGCCGTGCGGGCCGGCTGCAGTGCTTATCCAGCTACAGAAAAGATAGCGCAACGCTTCAGGAAGTGAAGTCTTTGATCGCAGCGGCGTCTAAGACGGGCGGCCATTGCCGTCCGGCCCGGCGGGCGCCGCCGGGGAGGTCCCCCCGTAGGCATGCTCGGGGGAGCCGTAGTCGATGCGCGAGCCGTCCGGCGCCGGCGCTCCCTGGGCGGGCGGGGCGGGCGGCGGGGCCGGCGCGCCATGAGCCGGGGGAGCGGCCGGCTGCGGTGCCGGCGGGGCGGCCGCCGGCGCGGGGGCGGGAGCGGCGGGGTCCGGGTACTCGCCCGCCCCCCGCTCCCCCTGTGGCTTGAGCATCTGATCGATGTCGCTGGCATGCCGGCCCGAGGAGGCGAGCATCAGCTTGAAGTCGTGGGGGCTGGAGGCGAAGTCCATGGCCGTCTCCTCCGTCACGCGACCCGCCTTGACGTGAGCGAGCAGCGACTGGTCGAAGGTCTGCATCCCGTAGTACTCGCCCTCGGCGATCACCTGGCTGATCTTGCCCGTCTCGAGCGGATTCAGGATCAGGTCCTGTATCCGTCCCGTCGCGACCATGACCTCGCTGGCGGCGACCCGACCCTGCCCGTCGGCGGTGGGGACGAGGCGCTGCGAGACCGCCCCGCGCAGCGTCGCCGCCAGCATCACCCGCGCCTGCTGCTGCAGGTGGGGCGGGAAGAAGTCGATGATCCGGTTGATCGTCTCCGTGGCATCCAGCGTGTGCAGGGTCGAGAGCACGAGGTGCCCGGTCTCGGCAGCGCTGAGCGCGGTCCGGACCGTCTCCTCGTCCCGCATCTCGCCGACCAGGATGACGTCGGGGTCCTGCCGCAGGACCCGTTTCATGGCCCGGGCGAAGCTCCTCGTATCGGAGCCCACCTCGCGCTGGTTGATGATCGAACGCTTGTCCCGGTGCAGGTACTCGATCGGATCCTCGAGCGTGATCACGTGATGCGGATACGTCGAGTTGATGTGATCGATCATGGCCGCGAGCGTCGTCGACTTGCCCGAGCCGGTGGTCCCCGTCAGCAGCACGATCCCGCGCTGTTCGTCGGCGAGGTCGCGGATCACCGGCGGCAGGCCGAGATCCTCGATCGTCCGTACCTGGAACGGGATCGCGCGGCAGACGATCGAGACCGCCCCGCGCTGACGGAAGGCGTTGATGCGGAAGCGCGAGACGCCCTTGAGCTCGTAGGAGAAGTCGGCCTCGCCCTCGGTCGCGAACTCCTCGTGGGTGCGCTCGTCGCCGATCAGCGCTCCGAGCGCCCCCTCGGTGTCGCCGGGAACCAACGGATCGCGGCCCGGGATCGGCGCGAGCTCGCCGTGCAGGCGGATGACCGGGGGCGCCCCGACCTTCAGGTGCAGGTCGGAGCCGTCCCGCTCGACCACGTAGCGCAGGCAGTCATCGATATCGAGGGCCATCGCTTGATCTATCGGGACGTCCCGCGCAGCGCTTGAGCGCCGTCCGCAATCGGCGGACGCCTACTCGCAGTAGCCGCCCGGCGAGGGCGGATCGCGGCCCTCGATGCCGGAGCAGCTCTCGAGACTGCGCATGAGCTCGTAGTCGGCGAGCTCCTTCGGGCCGAAGGAGAGCTTGTCCCCCGGGATGGTGTTCTGCAGCTCGTACGGGTCGTCGGCGAGGTCGTAGTACTCGTAGGAGTTGCCGTCCTCGCAGATCTTCGTCTCCGGGTCCGGGATCCGGGTGCCGTTGATGAAGATCGAGCTCGAGTCGCGCAGCGCCGTGAAGCTGCAGGCCCACGCCCGCTTCTCCTGCGTCGGCTCCTCGGCCATCTCGATCAGCACGTGCCGATCGGCGATCCCGCTCGAGTCGCCCTCGGCGGCATCGAGCAGCGAGCGCCCGTCCATGACCCTGCAACGATGCCTGTTGCACGGCTTCGCGCCGGCGAGATCGAGCAGCGTGGGTGCGACGTCGATCGCGGCCGCCTGTGCGCGCACGACCTTGCGCGTCCTGCCGACGGATCGGGGGAACCGCATCGCCAGAGGCGTGCGGATGCCCTCCTCCCATCCCCGCGACTTGCCGTCGCGGACGCGATGCTCGCCGAGGAAGATCCCGTTGTCGGTCATGAAGACGAAGGCCGTGTTGCGGAGCTCGTGCGCGTCGTGGAACCGCTTCATCACGCTCTTGATCCCGCGGTCGACCCCGACCATCGAGGCGGCGATGCACCGGTAGCGGCGGTTCAGGGTGCGGATGTCCCCCTTCGACATCAGCCCGAGGCGTGAGTACGCCGGCTTGTCGCTGACGTCGGCCTCGTTGAAGGCGGGTCCCTGAGGGACCTTCTCACCCTTGGCGGCGCGCTTGTCACGCCGCTCCGGCTCGGGCGCTCCCGAGCACCTGGGGTCCTTGTTCTTGCCCGACTCGTGCGGGGCGAAGTACTCCATCTGCACGTACAGCGGGTGACGAGAGCGGACGTTCGTGCGCACGAAGTGATCGGCGGCCCGCGTCGTCACCGCCGTCACGTGGTCGCGGGCTTTGTGTCCCTCATGGACGCGCTCGCCGTCGACCGACAGGTTGTAGTCGTAGTAGTGGTGCCGGTCGCCGAGCGTCACCCAGCGGTCCCAGCCGGGCGCCGGGCGCAGGCCCTTGACGTCGCCGTAGTGGTGCAGGAACTTGCCGAAATGACCGGTCCGGTAGCCGGCCCGCTGCAGCCACACGGGCAGAACGTTGTGGCGCTGGTGCAGGGCGCGGTAACCGGTCGTGTTCGTGAGGACGTCGTTGTTGTGGTTGTACTGCCCGGTGAGCAGCGTCGCCCGCGAGGGGGAGCAGAGCGGCGAGTTGTCGACCGCATCGGTGAAGTTCGTGCCGCGGTCGACGATCCTGTGGAACGTGTTCGGCATCCACTGCGGGCTGAACGTCGCCAGCGGCTGGTCGTCGGTGACGACCAGGACCAGGTTCGGCCGCTTCTGGTTGTGCGCGAGCGCGGCCGGTGCCGTGGCCAGACGGGCCAGCAGGCAGACGGCCAGCGCCAGGCAGACGGCTATCGCGCCGCGAATTCCGATCCCTCGCACCATCTCGCCTACGAACACGCCCAACCTCATTTAGCAGCGGCCGCCTCAACGGCCCCTAAGCGCCGATGTAGGAAGCCTGACGCCCAAACCCGGCCAACGAGCCGGTGGGAGAGCCGGTCGCAAGGACGCACGAGGCGCCACGTGCTCCCTGACGAGGCTGGGAGCGTCGAGCGCAAGGACGCACAAGGCGCCGCGTGCGAACGCACGCAAGCCGCGGAGGACGCAGCGATCGGCGTTCCCAGCCCGTCAGGCGACTTCGCGGAGCTTTTGGGCCTCTGCGAGCGTCTGCAGCTTCTTCAGGCTCTGGTTCTCGATCTGGCGGATGCGCTCGCGCGTGACGTTGAACGTCCGCCCGACCTCGTCGAGCGTGCGCGGATGCTCACCCCCGAGGCCGTAACGGAGCTCGAGTACGCGCCGCTCCCGGTAGGAGAGGTTCTCGAGCGCCTCGCGCAACGCCTCCTTGGTGAGCAGGTCGGCCGCCCGATCGAACGGCGACTCCGCCTTTTCGTCAGCGATGAACTGGCCGAACTCGGACTCCTCCTCGTCACCCACCGGCTTCTCGAGCGAGACCGGCGCCTGGGCGGACCGCTTGATCGAGTCGACCTCCTCGGGCTCGATCCCGGTGACTTCGGCGATCTCCTCCGGGGTCGGCTCGCGACCGAGCTCGGTCACGAGCTTGCGCTCGGCGCGCCCGATCTTGTTCAGCTTCTCGACGACGTGGACCGGGATCCGGATCGTGCGGGCCTTGTCGGCGAGAGCGCGGGCAATCGCCTGGCGGATCCACCAGGTCGCGTACGTGGAGAACTTGAACCCCTTGCGGTAGTCGAACTTCTCGGCCGCGCGCACGAGTCCCAGCGTGCCCTCCTGGATCAGGTCGAGGAAGGGCAGGCCCTGGTTGCGGTAGTTCTTGGCGATCGAGACGACGAGCCGCAGGTTCGACTCGACCATCTTCTCCTTGGCGGCGAGGTCGCCGCGCTCGATCCGCTTCGCGAGCTCGACCTCCTCGGCCGCCGTCAGCAGGCGCACCTTGCCGATGTCCTTGAGGAACAGCTGCAGGCTGTCCGTGGTCATGTCCGGCTTCAGATCGATCGTCTGGCGCCGGCGCTTGCCTCGCTTGCCGTCGTCCCGCTCCGGCTGGCTCGCCTGCGCGGGATCGACGTCCTCGACCAGCTCGATGCCCGAGCGCTCGAGGTGTCCGTAGAGCTCCTCGATGTCCCCCTCGTCGACGTCGACCTCGGCGACCGCCGTTGCGATCTCGCCGAAGGTGAGCACGCCGACCTGCTGACCCTTGGCCAGCAGATTCTTGACTTCCTCTAGTTCCTGAAGCTCAGCTACAAGCATTCGCGTCTTCGCGCTCCGTTTCGTGTGGGTCTGTTGTCGTCGCTGGGTCGGCCGCGACCGCGGCTGTCTCTGTCGGCAATTGAGTTATCGGGCGGCGAACTGCAGAAGTTGAGTCTTGGCGCCAAAAAGGGCGGACCGTGCGCGCCCGCTCCTGTCGTATCGCCGGATTTGCCTGCCTTCAAACTCTGAGTGCTCGTTATTGTAGTCACTATATTTTTTGAAGTCAAGGGTTGACCGGCAGTACGGGAGCGCTTTTTCACCGGCTGATGACCGCCGCTCGCGCGAGGCCGAAAATCGACCCGACGCCCTACCAACACGCGCGCCGACGGGTAGTTACGGCGAAGGGCGCTGATCGGATCGGCCGGGCCGCCGGCAGGGGCAGCGCGTTTGTCCGGTGAAATCGCTGAAATAGGCCCATGAGCGGTCCGCAACCGGCTCCCGCCGCCGACGACGACAACAGCGCCGGGATCCTCGGCAACCTGCCCCGCAGCCGGCCCTCGGTGCGCAGCCCGCGCCGGGCCGAGGCGGTGGCGAACCGGGGCCCGACCGAGCCCACGGCCGAGTCGGAGCCCGAGCCCGCCGCGACACAGGACCCCGCGCCCGGTTCGCGCGAGCAGGAGCTCGAGGAGCTGGCCCGCGCGGGGCTCTCGCTCGCCGGCGGCGCCGCCACCCTCGGACTGCGGGTAGCCGGGCGCGCCGCCGCGGCCCTGCGGGGCGCGGTCGAGCGCCGGTGACCCGGCGTCGCCCCGCGCGGCGATCGCTCGTCGCCTTCTGGCGCCGGGCCTACGACGAGAACATCACGGGGATGGCGGCGATGGTCGCCTACAACCTGATGCTGTCGGTGTTCCCGTTCGCCCTGCTCGTCCTCTTCGTCTTCGGGCAGATCCTGCAGAGCCAGAGCGTCGAGAGCTCGGTCCTGCGAGATCTCCAGCAGCTCTTCCCGGCAACCGAGGAGGGGACGCTCTCGGATGCCCTGATGAAGGTCCGCGACAGCTCGACCGAGATCGGGATCGTCGCGATCGTCGCGGGTATCTGGATCGGAGCCTCGTTCTGGGGTGCGATGGACACCGCCTTTTGCCGGATCTACCACGTCGAGTGCCGGAGCTGGCTTGCGCAGAAGCGGTTCTCGCTGATCATGCTGCTCGTGGTCGCCGTGTTCCTCGCGGCCAGCGTCACGATCCCGGCGCTCGAGTCGCTCGTGATCTCCGGCGTCGACGACCTCCCGTTAGGGCTCTCGAACATCGACTGGCTCGCGAACCTGATCCTGATCGGCGCCGGGCTCCTGGTCAGCTTCGCGATCCTCTGCCTGATCTACTGGGCCGTCCCGAAGGGGCATCTGCCGTGGCGCGGGGTCTGGCCCGGAGCCCTGTTCGTAACGCTCGCCGGCGGCGTCGCCAACGTCCTCTTCCCCTTCTACCTCGTCCACGTCTCGACCATCGGCGAGCTCGGCCGTATCGTCAGCTTCGTGCTCGTCGCCCTGATCTGGTTCTACGTGCTCGCCCTCGGTCTGCTCGCGGGTGCCGTCATCAACGCGCTCCGCTACGAGCTCCACGACACCGGGAAGCTGCGGGGCATGACCGCTGACTTCGAAGTCAGCGCGATCGCCGGCGCGGGTGAGGCGGGGCGAGGTGAGGGCGTGCCGGAGCCTGAGCAGCCGGAGCGGTCGGAGCCGGCGCAGATGCGGGCCAGCGAGCGATGAACGAGCCGGCCCGGATCCGCGTGCTCCCCGACCCCGGCGGCGGACCCGCCGACGCCCTCGGGCCCGTGCGCAGCGTCCAGGCGGCCGAGCTCGACGTGCCGCAGGCGTTCCTCGAGAGCAGCTGGAAGCCCGAGTACCTCGAACGCCTGGCGCGCGCCTACTGGGAGTACATCGAGCGCTTCTCGCTCGGCCTGCTCCGGGTCGTCTACGGGGAGCACTCGCGCCAGGTGACCCTCGCCGGCCGGATCCCGCTGCTCACGTTCCGCCGGCCCGAGTACGTGACGCCACCCGGCCTCGGCCAGGTCACGTGGCCGATCGAGCGGGGCCTGCTCGTCTCCCCGGCCGGCCGGGGCCGCGGCTATCTGCGGATCACCGTGCGACGGCTCGAGCGGGAGGGGATGGAGCCCGGGCGCGCCGCGGTGCTCGTCTCGGCCGAGGTCGCGAACTTCTACCCGGGGCTCCGTTTCGGGGGCATCTTCGCCAGGGTCGGCGCCTGGATCTACAACCAGACCCAGCTTCGGATCCACGTGCTCGTCACGCACGGCTTCCTGCGCTCGCTGACGAGCCTCGAGCTGCCGGTCTCCAAGGTCGGCTCACTGCTCGAACCCGTCGCGACCGAAGCGCCCGCCGGGGAGACGGCCGCTCGCGGCTGAGACCGCCCGCAGCCGCTCAGCCGCGGAGCTCGGCGACGGCGGCCTCCATCGCCTCGGCGACCGGCGTGCGCTCGATCCCGAACAGCTCCATGCCGGATGGATCCTGGACGACGGTGTCCGTCGCGAGGCCCTCGACGAGCGGCTTCGCGACGCCCGTGTCCACGGGCGTGACCAGGCCGATCCAGTGCGAGCTCAGGGTCGGTGTCAAGATCGGAACGGAGATCCGCCTGCGGCGGCGGATGCCGAGCGCGTCGGCGACCGCGTCCATCATCCCCGCGTAGGTCGTCACCTCGGGACCCCCGATCTCGATCGTCCTACCCTTCGCCTCGGGCACCGTGGCCGCCGCCCGCAGGTAGGCCAGCACGTCGGCGATCGCGATCGGCTGCGTGCGGTTCGCCGTCCAGCTCGGGGTAAGCATGAAGGGCAACCTCTTGACCAGGTAGTAGACGGTCCGGAAGGACTCGCTGCCGGCCCCGAGCACCGCCGCGGCGCGGAAGTAGGTGACCGGGACGCCCGAGCTCTGCAGGGCCTTGGCGGTCTCGTGGCGCGAGCGCAGATGCTTGGAGGTCGGCGTTCCGAGCCCGCCGAGGTAGACGATCCGCTCGACCCCCGCCTCGCGTGCGGCGCGCGCGAAGTTCGAGGCAGCGTCGTGGTCGCGGCTCTCGAAGTCGCCGTCGCCGCCGCGGCCCATCGAGTGCACGAGGTAGTAGGCGACCGAGCAGCCCTCGAGGGCCGGAGCGAGGGTCTCCGGCTCGAGCATGTCGGCCGGAACCACCTCGGCGCCCCGGCGCTCGAGGCCGGCGGCCTTGGCCGGCGTCCGGGCAAGGCAGCGCACGCTCTCCCCGCGCTCGAGCAGCGAGCCGGCGAGGCCCTCGCCGATGTAGCCGGTGGCGCCGGAGACGGTGATCATCTGTGTCCGCTACCCGGGGGCGCGCTGCGCTGAAACCCCGCTCGGCGCGCGGTCAGCCGAAGCGGCCGCCGGTGACCTCACTCAGCTTCGCGCGGTCGTGTGTGGCCCCGATCTTGCGGACGGTGCCCGAGCGCGAGCGCATGACGAGCGACTCCGTCGTCGCCTTACCGCTCTCGAGATAGCGCACGCCTTGGAGCAGATCGCCGTCGGTGACGCCGGTGGCGGCGAAGAACGCGTCGTCCCCGGTGACGAGATCGTCGACCGTCAGCACACGCTCGAGCTCGTAACCCGCCTCCACCGCCGCCTTCCGCTCATCCTCGTCCCGCGGCCACAGCCGTCCGAGGATCTGGCCCCCGAGGCACTTGATCGCGGCGGCGGCGAGCACGCCCTCGGGCGTGCCGCCGATGCCCCACAGCAGATCCACGCCCGTGCCCGGCATCACCGCGAGCAGGGCCCCGGCCACGTCCCCGTCGGAGATGAAGCGGATCCGGGAGCCGGCCTCGCGGAGCTGACGCACACCCTCGGTGTGACGCTCGCGGTCGAGGATCACGGTCGTGACCTCGGTCGGGCTGACCCCACGCCGCTCGGCGATGCGCTTGACGACGTCGCCGACGGGCTCGTCGAGGCTCAGGCAGTCGGCGACCGAGGGCCCACCGACGAGCTTCTCCATGTATACGCACGGGCCGGGGTCGAACATCGCGCCGCGCTCGGCCATCGCGACGACCGTGAGCGCGGCGGGCATGCCCTTCGCGGTCAGCGTCGTGCCCTCGAGCGGGTCGACGGCGATGTCGACGCGGGGCGGGCTGCCGTCGCCGATCTCCTCGCCGTTGAAGAGCATCGGCGCCTCATCCTTCTCTCCCTCGCCGATGACGACGACGCCGTCCATCGGGACCGTGTCCATGAGCAGTCGCATCGCATCGACGGCGGCGCCGTCAGCGGATTCCTTCTCACCGCGACCGACCCAGCGGGCCGCAGCGAGGGCCGCTGCCTCGGTCACGCGGACGAGTTCGAGGGCGAGGTTCCGGTCGGGCTTGGTGCCCGAGCGCACGTCGTGCGAGATCACTCCCATGGGGCGGCAAGCTACCGGTTCGGCGACGCCCCCGGCGGGAGCTTCAGACCGTCCCCGGCGTCTTCCTCGTATTGCCCTTCTGGGCCTCCATCGCGCGCCCGATCCCGGCCGCGGCGATCCCCGCTGCCGCCACGAGCGCGATCCAGTATCCGATCTCGAGCGTGATCCCGATCTCCTGCTGGTGCGAGCCGGGACGATCGATGATGCCGTTGTAGAGGATCAGCACGAAGGCCGTGAAGCCGACGACCATCGTCAGCTCTCCCGGGGCCCACGAGAGCTTGTGGCCGCGAATCACGATCCAGGCCAGGATCAGGGGCGCGGCCGCCGCCAGAATCAAGAGCCAGCGCAGGATCGGGAAGGTCTCGAAGCCGGTGCACTGATACTTGTCCTTGCCGCAGATGAAGCCCTCGCCGGCGTCGCGGGCGGGGTTGTGGTCGAGCGAGTACCAGTTCAGGAACAGGAGCGCGAGGACGAGGACGATGCCGGCCAGCACGCCGACGATCTCCGAGCGCGACAGCTTCGAGAGGTCCATACCCAGACGCGAGCCTATACCACCGGCTACCCGCGGTTGGGAGGTTGTCGGCGACGGCAGGGGCGGCGACGTCCTCGTTGGGATAGCCTCGGCGCCGTGCCCGACCCCGCACAACGCTGGGGACTGACCCTGCCGCTGCCCGGCCTCGGCTTGCGCGAGCTCGAACCCGCGGTCAAGGCGGCCGAGGCCGCGGGCTACACCGACTTGTGGTCGGGCGAGACGCAGCAGGCCGACGGCTTCGCCCCCCTCGCTCTCGCTGCCGCCTGGACGAGCGAGGTGCGGCTCGGCACCGGCGTCGTCGGCGTCTTCCAGCGCGGCAGGGCCCTGCTCGCGATGGAGGCGGCGGCGCTTGCCGATGCCAGCGACGACCGCTTCGCGCTCGGGATCGGCTCCTCCTCGGACGTGATCGTCGAGCGCTGGAACGGAATCCCGTTCGAGCGGCCGCTGACGCGCGTCTCGGAGACGATCGACTATCTGCGCCCGGTGCTCGCCGGCGAGCGCGGCGAGGGCGGCTTCAAACTCGAGCGCCCACCCACCGCACCCGTTCCGATCGTGGTCGCGGCGCTGCGCGGGAAGATGCTCGCGATGGCGGCCGAGAAGGCCGACGGCGCCTTCACGAACTTCCTCCCGTTGAGCGGCCTCGCGCAGGTCGTTGAGCCGCTCGCCGCCGCGCCCGACGACTTCGAGCTGCTCTGCCGCTTCTTCTGCCTCCCCGGCCCGCGCGAGCAGGTCGAGCCGATCGCCCGCTTCATGTTCGCCTCGTACGCGACCGTGCCCGTCTACGAGCGCTTCTTCCGCTGGCTCGGACACGGCAAGGCGATCGACGAGATGGTCACCGCCTGGCATGCCAAGGACCGCGAGCGCGCGCTCGCGGCCGCGCCCTGGGAGCTGATCGAGGACATCTTCATCCTCGGCGAGCCGGCGCGGATGCGCGAGCGCATCGGCGCCTACGTCGACGGCGGCATCACGCTCCCGATCCTGACCCCGATCACGACCCCGGACGGGCTCGTGGACCTGATCGAGGCGCTCGGGCCCGGGTGATCGGCGAGCAGGATCAGGGGGAAAAGGGCGCCGACGCCTCGGACGAGCCGGGCGGCGACGAGGACCGGGACGAGGTCGTAGACGTCGGCCAGGAGGCCGAGCAGGACCGCCTCAGCAGCCTGGCCCGCGCGCTGCGAAGGGTGCTGCCCGGCGACAGCTCGTTCGGCGACTCGCTCTCGACGAGCGGCGGATCGGCATCGCAGCAGCTCGGCCGGCGGATCGCGGAGCTGAGCGCCGACCGTCCCAGTGCCCTCCGCGAGCTCGGGCTCGGAGCGCTGCAGGTATACGAGGCACTGGCCGCCGGCGGCTGGGGCGAGCAGGGCGAGGTCGAGCTGACGATCGTCTTCACCGACATCGTCGGCTTCTCGGACTGGGCGCTGGCGGCCGGCGACGAAGCCGCGACCGCCCTGCTCCGCGCCGTCGACGCGTCGATGAAGCCGGCAGTCGCCGACCACGGCGGCCGCATCGTCAAGCGCCTCGGCGACGGCGCCATGCTCAGCTTCCTCGACCCCCAGCAGGCCGTTCTGGGGGCTTTCGCCGCCCAGGATGCGATCGGCGAGCTCGAGGTCGACGGGTGGACCCCCCAGCTACGGGCCGGCGCGCACCACGGAATGCCGCGCCGCGTCGGCCGCGACTTCGTCGGCATCGACGTCAACATCGCCGCCCGCGTCGCCCAGGCCGCGAGGGGCGGTGAGCTGCTCGTCTCCAGCCCGGTCCGCGACGCGCTCGACAGCGAGCGCTTCCGCAGCAGGCGCAAGCTCATGTTCAAGGCGAAGGGCGCGCCGCGCGACCTCGCCGTCTACTCCGTACGCCGCATCGACCCCTAGATGGCTGATTCATCTAGAGGGACCGCGGCGGCGGGGCCCGCGGCCGGCCCCTGCGGGGGACCGACCGCGGACGCGCCGCTCACTGCACGTAGCCGAACTTCTTCAGGTACTCGGACGCTGCCTGCTTGGGCGTCTCCTTGTCGACGTCCACGCGGGCGTTGAGCTCCTGCATGACCGGGAGCGTCAGGTGCCCCTGCACCTTCTCGATCGTCGCGCCGAAGTCGGGGCCGGCCTGGTCGGCGGCCTTCTTGCTCGCGATGAAGAGCACGTTGCCGGCCGGCAGCACACCCTTGTCGTCCTCGAGGATCACGTACTTGTCGGGGGACACGAACAGCTGCGCGTCCGTCGTGAACAGGATCGAGAGGTCGGCGTCGCCCTTGTCGAGCACCTGGTAGCGGAGCCCGATGTCGCCCGGGGTGAACTTCTTGAAGTCCAGCCCGTAGTACTTCTGGAGGCCGACCAGGCAGTCGATCCGCTGACGGCACTCGGGCGAACCGAACAGGGTCAGATCCTGAGACTTGCCCTTCAAGTCTGAGATCTTGCTCACTCCGAGCTCGTCCGCCTTCGACTTCAGCAGCCCGACCGCGTTCGCGCTCGAGAACGGCGTCGGCGGATAGGCGACGAGACCGAGCTTGTCGAAGTCCTGCTTCGACTGCTCGTACGCCTGCTGGGCGTCGCCGGGGACGTCCTCCGGCGCGTCGTGGAAGAACGACGTCAGCGCCGTCGAGGTGTACTCCGGGTAGCCGCTGATGTCGCCGTTCTGCAGCGCCTTCAGCGCGACCTGCTCGGAGCCGAGGTTGAGGTCGGTCTTGACGTCGTAGCCGGCGGCGGACAGCGCCTGCGCGTAGATCTCGCCGAGGATGTACTGCTCGGTGAAGTTCTTCGATCCGATCGTCAGCTTGACGCCGTTGTTGTCCGGGTTCTCGACGATCGCGTCGCTCGAGGCGGAGGTGCTCTCGCCGGAGCCCGACGTCGAGGAGCTGCCGCCCCCGCCGCAAGCGGCGAGGCCGAGTGCGGCGCCCAGCGCGAGCAGGGCGATCAGAGCCCTGAACCTGATCGTGGTCATGGTCGGTTTCTCCCTTCGGGATTTCCTGCCCCGCGACCGTCGCCGCGGATCTGCGCTCCCATCCTATGCAGGCTCGGAGGCGGCGCGTCGACGGCTTCGGAGTCCGCGCGGGGTCAGCAGCCGCTGCAGGCCGGCGAGGAGGAGCTCGACCGCGAGCGCCAGCAGCGCCACCAGGATCGCGCCGGCGAGCACGCCGTCGTTGCCGTAGACGTTGAAGTTGATGATGAAGTCGCCGAGTGTGATCACGCCGGCGAGGGGCGCGATCGTGGCCGTGGCCACGATCGCGATCGCCGCCGTCCGCACGCCGCTCATGATGGTCGGCACGGCGAGCGGCAGCTCGACCCGACCGATCACCTCGAGCTCCCCCATCCCCATCCCGCGGGCAGCCTCGACGGCCCCGCGATCGACCTGCCGGATGCCGACGAACGAGTTGATCAGGATCGGCGGCAGCCCGATGATCAGCAGCGCGATCACCAGATTGAGCGTGCCGAGTCCGAGGAACGCGGCCATGACCGCGATCAGGACGAGCTCGGGCAGCGCCCGTCCCGCATTGCCGATCGCAACCGCCAGCCACTCCCCCCGGCCCCTGTGGCCGAGCCAGACCCCGATCGGCATCGCGATGAGGACCGCGATCGCGAGAGCGAGGAAGCTGACCTCGATCTGCCTCCACATCAGATCCCAGACCTGCCCCAGCCCGCCGACCTTGTCGCCGACGACCCCGACCGGCTCGCGCTGGACGAAGATGAAGTTGATCGCGCCCTGGAAGGAGTCGATCACGTTCGCCGCCGGGAGTGCGAATGCGATCATGCCGGCACCCGCGCGCGCTGCCACGGCGTCAGCGCCCGCTCGATCAGCACGAGCAACAGGTCGAAAACGAGCGCGAGCGCGATCGCGAGCCCGCCGGCAACGACGATTCCGGTCTTGAAGGTGATGTCGTTGTAGATCTCCGCCCCGAGGCCGCCGGCGCCGGCGAAGACCGCGAGCGTCGCGATCGCGACGGTCGAGACGGTCGCGATCCGCAGGCCGGCGATCAGCTCCGGCAGGGCGAGCGGGAGCTCGACGCGCCACAGCAACTGCCGCTCCGTCATCCCCATGCCGCGGCCGGCGTCGCGGGCCGACTCGGGAACGTTGGCGAGGCCGGTGACGATGTTGCGGTAGATGATCTGCAGCGTGTAGAGGCTGAGCGCGATGATCGCCGTCGTCGTCCCGCGGCCTGTAACGGGCAGCAGGATCAGGAACAACGCGATGCTCGGGATCGTGTAGATGACCCCGCTGACGCCGGTGAAGACGGGCACGATCCAGCGCCGCCCGTGAGAGACGAGCGCCATCCCGAAGGCGACGACGAACCCGATCGCGACCGAGATCGCGACGAGCTCGAGATGCTGCAGAAGCGGCGTCACGTACCGGTCGAAGTTGTCGATCGCCCAGCCGATGCAGACCGTGTTGTTCGCCTGCACGCAATCGGCCGAGCCGGTGCCGGGCTGCCGGACGAAGCCATCGCCGCCGGCGGCCAGAGGGAGCGCGATCGGCGTCAGCGCGGCGAGCACGGCTCAGTCCATCGGGCGCTCGTAGGAGGGGTGCTCGTCGGTGCGGGCGGAGTCGGAGTTGAGGAAATCCTGGATGATCTCGACGCTGAGCACGCCCTTGATCACGCCGCTGCCGTCGACGACGGGCGCGTAGACGGTCTCCGCCTGCAAGAGGTCGCTGAGCGCGTCCCGCATCACGTCCGCCTCGTCGAGGATCGGGTCGGGCGCCGTGTCCGGCGTCTGGGGCACCGTCGCATCGGCGAGATCGGCCTCCGAGAGCCAGCCGAGGGGACGGCGGCCGGAGTCGACCAGGAGCGCGTGCGGAACCTCGGCGTCGGTCAGCTTCGCGCGCACGTCGGCGGTGTCCTGGCCGACGAACGCCAGCGGCGCCTCCCACAGGTCGATGTCGGCCACGCGGAGCAGCGCGAGCCGCTTGAGCGCGCGGTCGGCGCCGACGAAGTCCTCCACGAAGCCGTCGGCGGGCGCCATCAGCAGCTCCGCCGGGGTCGCGTACTGGGCGAGCCGGCCGCCCTCGCGGAGCACGGCGACGCGGTCGCCCATCTTGATCGCCTCGTCGATGTCGTGGGTGACGAACAGGATCGTCTTGCGGATCTCGGCCTGCAGCCGCAGGAGCTCGTTCTGCAGCCGCTCGCGCGCGATCGGGTCGATCGCGCCGAAGGGCTCGTCCATGAGCAGCACCGGGGGATCCGCGGCAAGCGCGCGGGCGACGCCGACGCGCTGCTGCTGACCCCCGGAGAGCTCAGCCGGGTAGCGATCGGTGAGCCCGGAGTCGAGGCCGATCAGCTCCATGAGCTCGCCGACCCGGTCGCGCCGGCGCTCCGCGGACCAGCCGAGCAGTCGCGGCACCGTCGCGATGTTCTCGGCGATCGTGCGGTGCGGGAACAGGCCCACCTGCTGGATCACGTAGCCGATCTCGCGCCGCAGGGACGCCGGGTCGCGGTCGCGCACGGAGGCCTCGCCCACCCTGATGTCGCCGTCGGTGATCTCGACGGTGCGGTTGACCATCCGCATCGCGGTCGTCTTCCCGCATCCGGAGGGGCCGACGAGCACGCAGATCTCACCCGCCGGGATCTCGAGCGTGAGCTCGTCGACGGCCGGCTCCGTCGCCCGCGGATAGACCTTGGTCACGCGGTCGAACGCGACCGCGGACGCCGTCTGCCCCTCGTTGCCCGCCTCCGAAGCCGAGCTCACGCCACGACCCTATCGACCCCGTGGCGGCGGGGGTGCCCTCGCCCGCCGCTCAAGCCCCGCGCGCGAGGCTGAGCGCGAAGAGCCCCTCCGGGTCCGTCCACAGCTCGACGAGCTCGAGACCGGCTTCGGCGTAGGAGCGCTCGAGGCTCTCCGGGGTGAACTTGCAGGAGAGCTCGGTGCGCAGCTCCTCGCCGTCTTCGAAGTCGACCTCGAGGTCGAGCTCCCGCAGCCGCACGCGCTGCGCCACGAGGGAGCGCAGCCGGATGTCGATCCGCTCGTGATCGGCATCCCACCGCGCGACGTGCTCGAAGGCGTCGAGGTCGAAGTCGGCGCCGAGGTCGCGGTTGAGCACCGTGAGGACGTTCTTGTTGAAGCGTGCCGTCACCCCGGCGGCGTCGTTGTAGGCGGCTTCGAGGCGGTCCCGGCCCTTGACCAGGTCGGTGCCCAGCAGCAGCGTGTCCATGGGCCCCAAGAGCGAAGCGATCCGGCTCAGGAAGGCGATCCGGCCGGGCTGGTCGAAGTTGCCGACGGTCCCGCCGAGGAACGCGAACATGCGGCGCCGACCCCAGGCGGGCAGCCGCTCGAGGTGGCTGTCGAAATCGCAGATCACTCCGTGCACGCGCAGGCCGGGGTACTCGCCGATGAGCTCGGCCGCCGTCGCCCTCGTGATCTCCTCGGAGATGTCCACGGGCACGTAGGTATGCAGGGAGCCGGCCCGCTGCATCGCGTCCAACAGCACCCGGGTCTTCGCGGCGGAGCCCGATCCGAGCTCGATCAGGCACTGGGGATCGGCGGCGGCGACGATCGCCGAAGCCTGCCCGGCGAGGATCGCCCGCTCGGTCCGGGTCGGGTAGTACTCGGGGAGCTCGGTGATCTCCTCGAACAGCTCCGAGCCGAGCTCGTCGTAGAAGTACTTCGGGGCGAGCTGCTTCGGGGTCGCGGTCAGGCCCGCGCGCACGTCGCGGGCGAGGTCGGCGGCGGGGTCGCCGTCGGCGGGCAGGCGGACGTCGATCCGGATCCGCTCGGTCGGCGCTCCCTCGCCGGGCTCCCGCCCGGCCGCCGCCGCGGACGTCCTCCCCGAGCCGCTCACGCGAGATCCCTCGCGCAGCGGAAGCCGGTGAATATCTGCCGCCTGTACGGGTGGTCCCAGTTGCGGAACGAACGCCGCAGGACGTTGCGCCGGGCCGCCCAGGAGCCACCGCGAAGGACGCGGTAGTCGCCGCCGAAGAAGACCTCCGAATACTCGGGATACGGGAAGGCGCTGAAGCCCGGATAGGCGTCGAAGCGGCTCGAGGTCCACTCCCAAGCGTCTCCCATCATCTGCACCGCGCCGGCGTCGGATGCTCCGTCGGCATAGGCGCCGGCAGGCGCGGGTCCGTACGCGAGCCCGTCGAAGTTGGCGCGGTCGAGGTCGGAACCGGCCGCCGCGTGCCTCCCACTCGAACTCCGTCGGCAAGCCGCTTGCCGGCCCAGGCCGCGTAGCTCGGCCGCCTGCGTCCCAGCTCACGTGCATGACCGGGAGCCGCCCATCGATGGGCTCGCGGAGGCCGAAGCGCGAGTCGAGCCAGCCGCTCGGCGTCACGCTCCCAGAACATCGGCGGCTCGGCGCCCGTCTCGGAGACGTAGCCGGCGAAGGCGTCGTTCGTGACGGGAGCCCGGTCGATCGCGTACGGGCGCAGCTCGACCTCGTGCCGAGGCCGCTCGTTGTCGTAGGCGAAACCGGCCGGTCCGGCCCCGACCTCGACCGCACCCCCCTCGAGCTCGACCATCTCGGGGCCGGCGGCGACGGGCTCGGCCGCGACGCCGGGCTCGCGGCCGGGCCGCGGGTAACCGGGGACGAGCTGCAGCAGCTGGAGCATCGTCTCGTTGTGCTGGTGCTCGTGCGCGATCAGCATCTCGTAGACGAAGCCGTCGGCGAGCAGGGGATCGTCGCCGTCGAGCTCGACCCCGTCGAGGACCCCGAGGGTGCGCGCTCGGACCTGGTCCATGTAGGAGCGCAACGCCTCGTTGCGGAGCAGCGGCAGCTCGTTTCGGGTCTTGCGCGGGTTCTGGATCGCGTCGTAGAGGCGGCCGAGCTCGCCGTCGAGCGGCTCGCGGCCCCCCACGCGCTGCACGAGCCAAAGCTCCTCGAAGTTGGCGATGTGGCCCAGATCCCAGGCGAGGGGGCTGAGGATCTCCGAGTAGACCGTGTTGAGCTGCTCGTCCGTAAGCGGCTCGATGAGCATCAGCGTCCGCTCGCGCGCCTCCGAGAGTCGCGCGGCGATGGCCCCCTTCGCTGTGACCTGCTCCGGCTGGGCGATACCGGGACCCTACCCACCCCGACCTTTCGGCGAAGTATCCGGACCGTGAACGTCTGGTGGACGCGTCCGTAAGTCCGGTCAGATGCCGGCGAGTGCCCGGGCACGGCTGAGGGTGCACGGTGGCCGCCCGCATGCCGGTTGGCATGTGGGCGGACGGCGGGTGCGCTCAGGCGGGTCCGGACGCCGCCGGGGCTGAGCGTATTTGCGGACGGGTCCGCCAGTGGACGCGTCCGTAAGTCCGGTCAGATGCCGGCGAGTGACCGGGCGCGGCTGAGGGTGCACGGTGGCCGCCCGCATGCCGGTTGGCATGTGGGCGGACGACGGGGGCGCTCGGGCGGGTCCGGACGCCGCCGGGGCTGAGCGTATTTGCGGACGGGTCCGCTAGGTGCCGTCGTACTCGGGGTCGTTCCAGACCCGCTTGCGCCACGGCGGCGCCACGTCGGGATCGAAGCGCAGCGCGTCGAAGGCCGCGGCGGAGGGCTCGATCGGGGTCAGGCGCAGGCGCTTTCGCGGGACCGAGCGGAAGTAAGCATCGTGACCGGCCGCACGGCCCGCGTGGGAGCCGTCGGAGACCCAGACGAAGCCGTTGTCGCTGCCCCAGCCGGAGCGCCGGAAGTCCACGCCGAGGGAGGTGCCGGGGACGTGGACGGTGCCCACGTCGGAGAGCGGATCGTCGGCCCGATAGTTGTAGGAGTGGTGCGAGCTGGCGCGCGAGAGAGCGCTGCCGTCGGGCTCGATCTTGACCTGGTAGCTCTCCCAGTCGTCGGCGTGGTAGCCGAAGCGGTGCCACGTCCTCGTCGCCGAATCCGGGTAGTAGAGCCAGTACTGGACGTACACGTTCCCGGCCGCCGCCCCGGAGCAGTCGGCGCCCCCGCCCGCGTGCCCCGGACGACAGTCGACGAGGTGGACCAGCACCGTGGCCGGGACGCCCTCGTAGGAGCGACCGCTGGGACCGCGGGCGCTGGTGTCGGCGCACTTGCGCCGCCGGCACCGGCGTGGGTCGACCGGGAGCGACACGTAGTCGGCGTTCTCGAAGCGGACCTCGGGCGCATGCGCCCGCACCAGCTCCGCGAGGTCGGGGCCGTACGCGGCGACCACGGCGCTCGCCGGCGCATCGCAACCGTGGCCGCGCACGGCGCAGACGAGCTTCGCCGCGATCAGGCGACCGAGTCGGATCCCGTCGCCGGCCACCCCGCTGAGCGCGAGCGTGGCGGCGAGCAGCCCCGCCAGCAGCAGGACGAGTCCGACGTACTCGGGCGTCGCCTGACCTTCCTCACGCGATCTCCGTCCGACGCACGACACGGAGCCAAGCTAGGCGCAGCCGCCATACGGGTGGTACGCGCCGGATGCCAAGTCGCGCGCGCCTTCGTGTCGGTTCAGCCGCGCTCCGCACGCCGCCTCGCAGCCCGATCGAATAGGGTCGCCGACGATGGCCGATCGGATCGACCCGATCTCGGGAAAGCGCCGCGAGAAGAACCAGAGCGAGCGCGGCTGGCGCTTCTACGCGACGATCGTCGTCCTCGTCCTCGCGCTGCTGTTCATCGTCCAGAACACGGATTCGACGCAGATCACGTTCCTGTTCGCGCAGACGGACATGCCGTTGTTCTTCGCGCTCATCATCGCGATGCTGCTCGGCGCCGCCATCGGCTGGCTGACGCCGAAGGTACGGCGCTCGAACAAAGTCGAGCGCGAGAAGCTTCCCTGAACCCGGCGGTCGGGGGCGCCCGACGCCGCATCCTCAGCCCGCGGCGCGGCCCTCCGGCAGCCCGTAGTGCAGACGCAGATCGCGCTCGGCGTGGGCGGAGCGATGCGGCAGACCGAGCCTCGCGGTGGCGCGAACCTTGTGGCGGGGAAGCGGCAGCCAGACCCGGCCGCGAGAGCCGGTCGCGTCACGCGCCGGCGCGGTGAAGCGCCTGCCCTCGCCGAAGCGGAACTCGTTCAAGATCAGCCAAGCCGGCCGGCCGTCGGCGCCCGCGATCACGTCCTGCAGGCGCCCGATCGCGGAGCCGTTGACGTCATCGACCACCCAGCCGACCCACCCCTGAATCTCCCGCATGCTCGCCGGCTCCGCCCCGGCGAGCCTCCTCGATCCGACCGCCATGCTGCGAAGCTAGCGCCGGGGGCGGCGGAAACCGGCTCTGCGAGCGGCTCCGCCCGGTCCCGGCGGGTGCTCAGAGCTTCTCGAGCTCGGCCGTGATCTCCTGCGCGGCGCCCTTCGCATCCATGAAGAGCATCGAGGTCTTGTCGAGGTAGAAGAGGTCGTTGTCGATGCCGGCGAAGCCCGGGCTGAGCGAGCGCTTGATCACGATCACCTGCTGCGCCTCGTGGACCTCGATGATCGGCATCCCCGCGATCGGGCTGTCCGGATCTTCCTTGGCGGCCGGGTTGGTGACGTCGTTGGCGCCGATCACGACCGCGACATCGGTGCGCGGCATGTCCGGGTTGATGTCCTCCATCTCGACCAGCTTCTCGTAGTCGACATCGGCCTCGGCGAGGAGCACGTTCATGTGGCCGGGCATCCGGCCGGCGACCGGATGGATCGCGTAGCGGACCTGAACCCCGCGCCTCTCCAGCTCGTCCGCCATCTCCTTGACCGCGTGCTGGGCCTGCGCGACCGCGAGCCCGTAGCCCGGGACGATCACGACGCTGTCCGCGTAGCCGAGCGAGATCGCGGCGTCCTGCGGTCCGATCGAGCGGTGCGGCCGCTCCTCCGTGGGCCCGCCGCCGCCCGACGGCGCACCGCCGAATCCCGCGAAGAGAATGTTGGCGACGGAGCGGTTCATGGCCGTCGCCATCTCGAGCGTCAAGATCGTGCCCGAGGAGCCGACGAGCGTGCCGGCGACGATCAGGGCCGTGTTGTCGAGCGCGAAGCCGGCCGCTGCGGCGGCGAGACCGGTGAATGCGTTCAGCAGCGAGATCACGACCGGCATGTCGGCGCCGCCGATCGGCAACACGAAGAGGTTGCCGAGCACCGCCGCCGCGATCAGGCAGGCGACGAACAGACCCTCCGACGGGCTGCTGTCGTGGTTGATGGCGAGGACGACGCAGCCGACGACGATTCCGACGAGCAGGATCGCGTTGAGCACCGTCTGGCCCGCGACCTTGATCGGCTGCTGAGGCAGGATCCCCTGCAGCTTGCCGAAGGCGATGCACGACCCCCAGAAGGAGATCGAGCCGACCACCATCGAGAAGAGGATCGGGATGAAGGACTGCAGCTCGAAGTAGCCGCCGACCTCGTTGCCGTGCCGGAACTCGGACCAGGCGATGAGCGCGACGGCGCCGCCGCCGAGGCCGTTGTAGAGGGCGACCATCTGCGGCATGTCGGTCATCGCGACGCGGACCGAGGCCACGTAGCCGACGAGGGTGCCGGCACCGATGGCGGTAACGATGATTCCCCAGTTGCCGATGACGTCGGTGCAGAGCGTTGCGATCACCGCGATCGCCATGCCGACAGCGGCGATCATGTTGCCGCGGCGGGCGGTGCGCGGACTCGTGCCCTGGCGGACGCCGAAGATGAAGAGGACGAACGCGGCGATGTAGCAGACCGCGAGGAAGTCCGAGTCGAGTGAGAGGGCCGCGAGCGGCATGACTTACTTGCTCGCCTCCGCGTCGGACGACCCGCTCTCCTCGGGCTTCGGCTTCGGCTTGCGGACGAACATGCCAAGCATGCGATCGGTGACGAGGAAGCCGCCGACGACGTTGATCGTGCCGAAGAAGATCGCGATCCAGCCGATCACGTCGGTGAGCAGCGTGTCGGAGTAGCCAATCACGAGCAGACCGCCGAGCACGACGATGCCGTGGATCGCGTTGGTCTGCGACATCAGCGGTGTGTGCAGCGTCGTCGGCACCTTCGAGATCACCTCGAAGCCGACGAAAGCGGCCAGCACGAAGATCGTGATCTGGGTCACCAGATCCATCAGGAACCTCCCTCCTGCTCGTCGCCGGAAGCCTCGGACTCGGCCTCCGCGTCCGGCTCCGGCTCCGGCTCCGGCGGCTCGATCGGCTGCGCCTCGACGCCGGCGGCGCCGGCGGCGCGCTCGTTGCGGACGGCGCCCTCGTGGGTGAGGCAGGCACCGGCGACGACCTCGTCGGAGAAGTCGATCCGCAGCGCGCCCTCCTCCGTGATCAGGTCGATGAGGTTCTCGAGGTTCTTCGCGTACAGCTGCGAGGCGTGGAAGGCCATGTCGGACACGAGGTTGCGCGGGCCGATCACCTTGACGCCGTCGACGTCCACGGTCTCACCCGCCCGGGTCAGCTCGCAGTTGCCACCGGAGTCGGCGGCAAGGTCGACGATCACCGATCCGGGCGCCATGTTGTGCACGCCCCGCTCGGTGATCAACGTCGGCGCGGGCCGGCCCGGGATCTGCGCGGTGGTGATGATCACGTCCTGCTTCGCCGCGTTGTCGGCGAGCGCCTCACGGACCTGCTCGTTCTCCTCGTCCGTGAGCGGTCGCGCGTAGCCGCCCTCGCCCTCGGCGTCGGGGATGAAGTCGAGCTCGAGCGGGCGACCGCCGAGCGATGCGATCTGCTCCCAGGCGGCGCGGCGGATGTCGAAGCCGCCCACGACCGCGCCGAGTCGCTTCGCGGTGGCGATCGCCTGCAGGCCCGCGACGCCGGCGCCGAGCACCATCACGCGCGCCGGGGAGACCGTGCCCGCGGCCGTGGTCATCATCGGGAACAGACGCCCGCACTCGCGCGCGGCGAGCAGCACCGACGCGTAGCCGGCGATGTTCGCCTGCGAGGAGAGCCCGTCCATCGCCTGCGCCCGGGTGATCCGCGGGACGAGCTCGATCGCGAAGCTGGTCACGTTGCCGTCGGCGAGCGCCTTCGTCGTCTCACCCGAGGTGAGCGGTGCCAGGAAGCCGATCAGCAGCTTGCCGCTGCCGACCCGGCCGATCTCGGCGACGCTGGGCGGGTTGACGCGGAGGACGATGTCGGCGCCGTAGGCGTCATCGCCGGAACCGACCGTCGCGCCCGCCTCCTCGTAGGCGGAGTCGGGGTGGCCGGCGAGCGCGCCGGCGCCGCTCTCGACGGTCACGTCGATCTCCTTGCCGACGAGGCTCTGCACGCTGTCGGGGATCAGCGCAACGCGCTTCTCTCCCTCGCCTGACTCTTTCGGGACGCCGATCCGCATGGACGGGGCCGGGAGCCTAAACGGTTGTCGCCGGTCCGTGTCAGTTCCCCCGAGCGGGGGACTTCTCACGGAGCGATCGCGCGCGCCTGCTTCTCCGGGCCGGTCGCGACCCAGACGCGGTCGGAGCTGACGCCGAGGCCCTCCGGGGAGCCGCCGACCCGGAGCTTCGGCTCGACCAGCTCGCCCGTGGAGGCGTCGAAGACCGACACCCAGCCGTCCTCGTCGCCGGCGTCGACCTTGCCCTCCGTGTCGCCGTTCGAGACCCAGACGCGCCCGTCGAGCACGTCGATGGCGCGCGGCTGGCCGCCGACGTTGACGGTCTGCGGGTCGGAGGACGGGTCGCTCTCGCTCAGGATCGAGATGGTCCCGTTGTCCGGGTTGGCGACGTAGACGCGACCGCCGGCGACGGCGACGCCCTTCGGGTTCGGCCCGACTGCGAACGACTCCGTCGCGCCGCTCTTGCGGTCGTAGCGGATCACCGCGTTCGCGGCCCGGTCGGCGACCCAGAGCGCGTCGGTGGTGACGCCGATCCCGAACGCCTCCCGCGCCCCCACGTCCAGCGTCTTGAACGCAGCTGGATCGGAGGGGTCGATCTCGTAGACGGCGCCCGAGCCCTCGCCCGCGACCCAGACCTCGCCGTCGCCGGTTGTGATCCCGGCCGGCTTGCTGCCGGGACCGAGGTCGACCGAGCCGGTCGGGTTGAGGTCCCGGTCGAAAACGAGCAGCGAGTGCGCATCGGGGACCGTGACGAAGACGCTGCCACCCACGACCACCACGTCCTCCGGGTGCTTGTCGGTGGACACCGAGCCCGCGGCCTGCATCGACCCCGCGTCGCCGTGGATCACCTCGTTGCCGGTGCGGTCGGCGATGTAGACATCGTTGCCCTCGGCGGCGACCCCCACGGGCAACTCCTTCGCCTGGATGCCGCCGTCGAGCACGCGCGGCTGCGAGCCGGACCCGGAGGCCCGAGAGGAGGCCGTGGTGGAGCTCTCCGACCCTCCCCCGCCCCCGCTCGCGAGCAGGAACGCAACGACCACGACGACGGCGATCCCGCCGACCGCCGCCAGCGTCAGCGGCAGGCGCGAGTGACCGCCTCCCGCGCCTGGGGGTCGGCTCGCGCGCTCGGTCGCCGCCACCCCGGGCACCTCCGCCGTCGACTCCGGGGCCGGCTCCACCACCGGCTCCGAGGGCCGCGCGCTCCCGGATGCGACCGTCTCGGCGAGCGGCTCCGGCTCGGGCGGCTGCGACTCCAGGGTCGGTGCGGGGTCCGGGGGCGCCGGCGTCTCGGTCGGCGTGCGGTGCTGCTCGGTCGGCGCGGCGAGGCCGGTCGCGACGCTGCGCTCCGCCTCCGCACCGCGCGACCCTCCAGCGCCGCGGCGGCGGCGCGGGCGAGATCGCCGGCCGAGGGGTAGCGGTCGTCGCGCTCCTTGGCGAGGGCGCGGGCGATGACCGCGTCGAAGGCGCCGAGCTCCGCGCCGAGCGGCTCGCGGCTCGTCCTGCAGGTGCGCGTACATCTTCGCGACCTTCTCCTCCCGGTCGCGAAGGGCGGCCTGCCGGCGAGCATCTCGTAGAGCACGCACCCGAGCGCGTAGACGTCGGTGCGCGCGTCGAGCTCGTCGCCGCGGATCTGCTCGGGCGCGACGTAGTCGAGCGTGCCGACGAAGGCGCCGGTGCTGGTCAGTGCGGTCGCCGCGGTGCCGCCCTCGATCCGCTTGGTCAATCCGAAGTCGGTCAGGTAGGCGTGGTCCCCGCCGTCACGCTCCGCATGCTCCTCGATGAGCACGTTGCCGGGCTTGATGTCGCGATGGACGAGCCCGCGCGAGTGGGCCACGTCGAGCGCCGAGGCGACCTGATCGAGGATCGCGACGGCCGCCGCCGGATCGAGGGCGCCGCGCCCGATCAGCAGCTTGCGCAGGTCCGGTCCCGTCGATCAGGTCCATCGTCACGAACAGCAGGCCGTCCTCCTCGCCGGCGTGGTGGATCGGCACCACGTTCGGGTGCCGCAGCGAGACCGCGATCCGCGACTCCGACTTGAAACGCTCGCGGAACGAGTCGTCGTCGGCGAGGTCGGCGGCGATCACCTTCAGCGCGACGACGTGATCGAGCGCCAGGTGCCGTGGCCCGGTAGACCGTCCCCATCCCCCCACGCCCGGCGACCCCCTCGATCCTGTGGCCCGGCGAAGACGGCTCCTCAGAGAGATCAGGCATGCGCGAAATCTAATGCCGAACTCCCCGGAGACCGCCTCTGACCAAGCCTGAGCGTGCGCGCGAGGCGCGGTGTGGCGGAGCCACATAAGCCCGAGTCGGTGCGGTCAGGCGCAGCGTCAGAGGCGCCGCCAAGCGCGGCGAGGCGTTCGACGGCGTGTTCCGCTCGGCCGGATCGAAGTGCGCGACCGAGACGATCAGGCGGTCGACGCCGGCGGCGGCGATCTTCGCGAGCCGCTCGCCGACCTCGGCCTCGCTCCCGATCAGCGAGGTCGCGGTCGACGAGCTCCTCGGGATCGCGGCGTACGCCTCGTCACGCTTGCCCTCGAGGTACAGCGACTGCACGTTGCGCGCCTCCTCCCCGTAGCCGAAGCGGCCCGCGAGATCGACGTAGAAGTTCTTCTGCTTCGAGCCCATCCCGCCGAGGTAGAGCAGCAGGGCCGCCCTGGACCATCGCCCGGGCGGCGTCGAGGTCGCCGTCGATCGCGACCTGGATCGTGGGGCTGATCTCGAGGTCGCCGCGGCTGCGGCCGCCCTTCTCGAAGCCGCGGTCGAGATCGTCGCCCCAGACCTCCTCGATGCGCTCGGGATCGGAGAAGGCGGGGATCCAGCCGTCGCAGATCTCGGCCGCGATCTCGACCGACTTGCTGCCGATCGCGCCGACGAAGACCGGGATCTCGTTGCGGAGCGGGTGGAAGTTGAGCTTGAGCGCCTTGCCCTGGTCCATCGTCCCCTCACCGCGGACCGGGATCGAATAATGCGTGCCCTGGTGGTCGAGCGGACCCTGGCGGGCGATGATCTCGCGCACGATCTCGATGTACTCGCGCGTCCGGCCCCAGGGCTTTGGATAGGGGACGCCGTACCAGCCCTCCGAGACCTGCGGCCCGGAGGGACCGAAGCCGAAGATGAAGCGTCCGCCGGAGAGGTAGTCGAGGGTCGCACCGGCCATCGCCGCGGCGGCCGGCGGGCGCGCCGGCACCTGCATGATCGCGGCGCCGAGCTTGATCGTCTCCGTCTGCGGGATCAGCCAGGAGAGCACGGAGACGACGTCGGAACCGTACGACTCCGCGCACCAGACCGACTCGAACCCGGCCGACTCGGCCGTGCGCACGAGCTCGGCCGCCTCCTGCCCCTGCGGGCCGATCCCGAAGTAGCCGAGGTTGATGCCCAGCTTCAGCGCCATCGCGCGCGGAGCCTATCCCCTGCGGCAGGGTCACGCGGCCGCCCTCATCACAGGTTCGTGCTTTCCGGCATATTCTGACTTGGCTGGAGAGAGGCGAGGAGGAGGCCGAGATGAGCGACTACACGCGGCTCGAGCGCGAGCAGGCGAGCGACTGGATGGCCGACTACGAGGGCTTCGGCGAGATGCGCTCCTACACCGAGGGACTCGAGGCCGAGCAGGTCGCCCTCACCTGGCGCCGGATGCCGCCGGGGACCGGTGGCCGGGGCAGCTACGGACACAGCCACCGGACCCAGGAGGAGCTCGTCCTGGTTCTGGCGGGCACGGTCACGTTCAAGGTCGGCGACGAGATCTTCGCAGGCCGGCCCCGGGGACGCTGTCCGCCTCGCGCCGCAGGCGGTGCGCTCGATCCACAACGACGCGGACGAGGAGGCGGAACTCGTGCTCGTGTCGGTGCGCAGCGACGGCGCCGAGGGCGAGGTCGAGATGCACGAGGACTTCTGGCCCGGCTGATCCGCACGCAGGGCGGCCCCGTAGCGCCGCATGTGCCGGGGCCTCATTCTGTATAGATGGCCTCCGTGCCGGACACCGCTGCCACCGCCCCGCTCGGGCTGAGCTCCATCGAGGCGGAACGGCGCCTGCGGGAGCTCGGGCCGCCGCCGGAGGACAGCGGCCGCTCGGTGAAGTCGATCGTCTTCGCGAACGTCTTCACGCTCTTCAACGGCATCCTGCTCGTCTTCTTCCTCCTCGTCCTGAGCCAGGGCCTGTTCGCGGACGCGCTCTTCGGGCTGATCGCGATCGTCAACTCGGCGATCGGCATCCGCCAGGAGCTGAGCGCGAAGGAGGAGCTCGACCAGATCGCGCTGCTCGTCGCGCCGCGCGCCAAGGTCGTCCGCGACGGCGAGCTCGTCGACCTGCTCGCCGATCGGATCGTTCCCGGCGATACGGTCCGCGTCGAGCCCGGTGACCAGCTGATCGCCGACGGCGACGTCTCGTCCTCCCGGGGCCTGACGCTGGACGAGTCGCTGCTCACCGGGGAGGCGGACGGGATTCGCAAGGACCCCGGCGACCGCATGCTCTCAGGCGCCTTCTGCGTCTCCGGCTCCGGCTACTACGTCGTCGACGCGGTCCGCGACGACAGCTACGCGGCGAAGCTCGCGGGCGAGGCGAAGACCTTCCGCCACCCTCCCTCGCCGTTGCAGCAGGAGGTGAACCAGATCCTGCGGGCGACGACGCTGGTCATGATCCCGCTCGCGGTGATCCTGCTCGCGGCGCTCAGCCTGCGCAGCGTCAACTTCACCGAGGCGGCCCAGACCGCCACGGCGGGCCTGATCACGCTCATCCCCGAGGGCCTGGTGCTGCTCATGAGCGTGACGCTGGCGGTCGCCGCCGTGCGCCTCGCGCGCCAGCGGGCGCTCGTGCAGCAGATGGCCGCAACCGAGGCGCTCGCCGCCGTCGACACGATCTGCGTCGACAAGACCGGGACGCTCACCGATGGGACCCTGCGGCTGATCGCCGTCGTGCCCGCGCCCGGCTCGCGCGAGGACGCCGAGGGCGTGCTCGGCCGGTTCGCGGCGTCGGCGGGCGAGCGCAACCGGACCCTGGAGACGATCGCGGAGGCGTTCCCGGCCGAGCCGGCGACGATCTCGGACGAGGTTCCGTTCAGCTCGAAGTGGAAGTGGAGCGGCCTGACGCTGAATGGAGAGGGGCGCGGCCGCAGCTTCGTGATCGGCGCCCCCGACGTGCTGATCGGGGCGGGCGCGATGACGCTGCCGCCGGAGCTCGAGCGGGCGCTCTCGGAGCAGACCGCCCAGGGCCGCAGGGTGATCGCCTTCGGCGAGGCGCCCGCGGGCCTGCCGGCCGACCCGGGGGCCGACCCCCCGCCGCGGCTCGAGCCGCGCGCGCTGGTCGTACTCGAGGAGACGATGCGGCCCGACGCAGCCGACACGATCGAGTTCATGCGTGAGCAGCAGGTCGACCTGAAGGTGATCTCCGGGGACGCCCGGGAGACCGTGACCGCGGTCGCGGCGGCGCTCGGGATCGACACGGCGGCGCGGGGTGGCCGAGGGTCCCACGCTTCCCTCCGACCCCGGCGAGCTCGCCGAGGTCGCGCAACGGAGCACGATCTTCTGCCGGATCACGCCCGACCAGAAGAAGGCCCTCGTCGGAGCTCTGTCGGACTCCGGCCGCTTCACGGCGATGATCGGCGACGGCGTCAACGACGTGCCGGCGCTGAAGCAGGCGCGGCTCGCCGTGGCGATGGGATCGGGCAGCCAGATCACGAAGGGGATTGCGGACATCGTGCTGCTCGAGGACGAGTTCTCGATGCTGCCCCGCGCCGTGGCCGAGGGCCGGCGGATCGCCCGCAACATCCACCGGCTCGGACGTCTTTACATGACGAAGAGCTTCTACGCGGGCTTTCTGATCCTCGCCGCGGCACTGTTCGGGTTCGCCTTTCCGTTCCTGCCCCGGCACCTCACCGTGGCGGCGCTGCTGACGATCGGCATCCCCTCCTTCGTGCTCGCGCTGGCGCCGAGCGAAGGACCGCTCTATCGCGGCCGGCTGCTGCGCGCGCTCGCCTCCTTCAGCCTCCCTGCGGGCGTCGGCATCGGCGTCGGCTCGCTGCTCTCCTTCTTCCTCGTCGACTCGGTCTTCGGCGGCACCCTCGACGAGGGGCGGACCGCGGCAACGACGACCCTGATCGTCCTCGGCCTCGCCTTCATCCTGCTCCTGGAGCGCGGCCCAGGGCGCGAGCACATCGCGATCCAGGGCTACATGCTGGCCATGGTCTCGGCCCTCGGGGCACTCTTCGCGCTGATCCTCGCGGCCGCGCCCGTGCGCGAGTTCTTCGACCTCGTCCTGCTCTCGGCCGGCCAGTGGTTCCTGGCGCTGGCTTCGGTCGCCGCCGGCCTGCTCACGGCGAGCGCGCTCTGGCGGCTGCCCTTCATCCAGGCGCTCGAGGCGGACGGGCCGATCGCCGAGGCCGAAGGCCTGGCCGGACCGACCCACAAGGTCGCCCGTCACGTCGACCAGCTCGCGGAGAGGATGCGCTCATGAATCCGATCGATCTCACCCGAGAGCCGTCCGTCCCCGAGCGCCGCACGAAGGTCGTGGCCACGATCGGACCGGCGTCCCGCGACGAGGAGATGATCGTCGCGATGATCAGAGCCGGCGTCGACGTCTTCCGGCTCAACTTCTCCCACGGCAGCCCTGAGCACCACGCCGAGAACATCAGGCGGATCCGCTCGGCGACCGAGCGCACCGGCAAGTGGGTCGGCGTGCTCGGCGACCTCCCGGGCCCGAAGCTCCGGCTCGGCGAGGTCGAGGACGGCGTCGTCACGATCCAGGCCGGAACCCGACTCGAGCTGACCACGGAGGAGGTCCTCGGCGACGAGACGCGGCTGCCGGTCGCCTTCGACGCGCTCCCCGAGGCGGTGGAGGCGGGCGATCCGATCTTCCTCGCCGACGGGCGGGTCCGCCTGCGCGCCGCCGACGTCGGACCGCATGCGGTCCGGACCGAGGTCGAGGCCGGCGGCACGGTGACGTCGCACCAGGGAGTCAACCTGCCGGGTGCGGTGTCGGGTATGCCGGCGGCGGGATCCCATGACCTCGACTGGGTCGAATGGGCAATCGAGCACGAGGTCGACCTGCTCGCGGTCTCGTTCGTCCGCAGCGCCGCCGATCTGCGGCCCGTCAACGAGCTGATCCGCAGCCGGGGCGCCGACATCCCGCTGATCGCCAAGATCGAGAAGCCGCAGGCCCTCACCGACACCGAGGAGATCATCGAGGAGGCGACGAGCGGGATCATGGTCGCCCGCGGCGACCTCGGGATCGAGCTGCCGATCGAGGAGATCGCGCCGGTGCAGAAGCGCCTGATCAGGCTCGCCGGCAAGATGTCGAAGCCGGTGATCACCGCGACGCAGATGCTCGCCTCGATGACCGAGAGCGACCGCCCGACGCGGGCCGAAGTCACCGACGTGGCGAACGCGATCTACGACGGCACCGACGCGATCATGCTCAGCGAGGAGACGGCGGTCGGGGCGAACCCGTTGGCCGCGGTGCGGATGATGGATCGGATCGCCGAGCAGACCGAGCGCGACCTCCCCTACGAGCACTGGCTCTTCGAGCGCGTGGAGATCGTCCCCGGCGACGTGGCCGCCGCAGTCGCCCAGGCGGCCGTCGCCGCCACCTACAGGCTCGACATCAAGGCGATCGTCGTCCCCACCAACAGCGGCCGCACGGCCCGGCTCGTCTCCGCGATGCGCCCGAGGGTGCCGATCGTCGCTGTCTCACCCCGGCGCGAGACGGTGCGCCGGCTGAACCTGCTGTTCGGGGTCCGCTGCTACTTCCACAGCGAGTGGGGCGAGCTTCGCGAGATGCTCAACGACACGGCGCGGATCGCGCTCGAGATGGGGGTCGCGACGCCCGGCGATCTCGTCGGGATCGCCGCCGGCCTCCCCGATCAAGAGCTCGGCACCAACCTCTTCGAGGTGCACAAGATCTGAGCCGAGGGGGTGGTCTCAGCCGCTGCGCTCGGAGCCGTCGGCGCTCGCCTCGCGCATGGCCTCGACGCTGAACTCGATCGTCTCCGCGCTGCCGTCGATCTCGCTCGGCGGCAGCAGGCGGGCCCGCTCGTCGCCGGGCTCCCCGGTCGCTGCCCCCGCCGACTCCCGCTCCGCTTCGCTCAGCGTCGGGATCGCGGGTGCGCGTCCCCGCTGCCCCGGCGGGGCGACGGTGCTGGTCAGGTGGAAGTGGGCGCCGTCCTCGCCCCAGCGCAGGGCCATCGACCCGCTCAGACGCGGGCCGACGAGCCCGATCCCGACGAGCGCGAGCCCTGTGATCAGCATCGGAAAACCCCAGGCGGAGTCGCGCTCGGAGAGCCACGCGAGGATCAGGACGACGACTCCGGCGACCGTCAGCGGCATTCCCCGGCGCGATCCGATCTCGCGCAGCGTCGCCGTGACGGCGCCCCAGGCACGCTCGCCGACCGCGATGATCTGATCGGCGGGCGTGGCGCGGCCCGAGGGCTGCTCGGTCCCCGGCGCCACCGGCGCGGCGGGCTCTTCGCTGCTCTCCGCCATGACGAACTGTTCGACCCTGCGGGGGCCGACTCCTGCATCCGGCCGCTGCCATGGGGGCTCAGGCTCGCGGGAGCGCGGCCATGCGCCGGATCCACAGATCGAGGCTGAGGTGCTCGCCCGGGGACAGTGACTCGTGCAGGATCCGGTGGAAGGGCTCCTCATCGGCCGGGTCCGGCTCGTCGACGGCGTAGCGCAGGAAGGGATAGGCGACGACGTCGGCGGCGCCGAGCTCGTCGCCGAGGAGATAGTGCGAGCGCGCGAGCATGTCGTCGAAGCGGTCGGTCCAGGCCGCGATCCGGGCCAGGAGCGGGCCCTCGGCCGGGTGCGCGTTGGGGTACGCGTCGTCGAGCGCGTTCGGCGGCCCCTTCCAGACCTCGTTGAACCACTCGACGAAGATCCTCACCCTGGCCAGCGCGGCCGCGTCGCGCGGATACAGCGGCGGATCCGGGCGGGCGACCTCGAGCCGCTCGAGGATCTGCGGCGAATCCGTGACGACCTCCTCTCCGAATTCGGCCACCGGCGTCAGCGGCTGACCGCTGAGGGCGACGAGCGCGGCGCGATCGGAGGGATCGTGGTCGACCCACTCGACCTCGACGCCCTTGACCCCGCAGGCGAGCGCCACGCGCTCGACGTTCGTGGAGAACGGGATCCGGTGAACCCGGATCATGCGCCGCCGTCCCCCCCGCCGCCGCGCGGCGCGAGGATCATCTGCGTGACGATCAGGTTCGTCAGCAGCTTGCCCTCGCGCGTCATCCGCACCTCGATCACGTGCGTGGACCGGCCCCGGTGGAGGCTGGTCGCCTCCGCCTCGACGACATCGCCCAGCCGCGCCGGCGCGAAGGCATTGAGCTTCATCTCGATCGAGGTGAAGTTGTGTCCCTCGGGCAGGTGGCGGAAGGTCTGCCAGGCCGCAACGGTGTCGCCCAGCCCGACCCAGGCGCCGCCGTGGACGAGTGCACCCGGGTGCAGGTGCCGCTCGGCGACGACTATGCGGCCGACAGCGTGCTCGCCGTCGATCTCGACCGGCTCGATCCCGAGCTCCGCCGGATAGCTGCCTCGCGCCCGCGCGAAGAGCTCGCGGATCGACTCGGCTGTTACGCGCTCGTTGCCGCCGCTCACCGGGCGGCAGTATCCCAGCCGGCGCCGAGCTCGCCGCCCTCGAGCTCGACGTCGAGCGGGGAGCGGGCGCAGATCGCGCGGAAGGAGCCGACCGGGTAGTCGCTGCGGATTCCGACGAATCCGCTTTCGCCGAGCATCTCCTCGAGCTCCTCGGCGCCGAGCACGCCACCGCCCCAGATGCGGGCGCGGAAGCGGCGGGCGGCGGCGGCGCGGTGGTCTCCGCCGGGCAGCTCGTGCGCGAGCACGATCGCCCAGCCGCCCGGACGCAGCGCCCGCAGCACGCGCGGCAGGCCCTCCTTCAGCGACTCGCGCCCGAGGAACGGCTGCGGCAGGAAGGCCAGGTCGTAGGCGTCGATCTCGCCGAGCATCTCGACGCGCTCGTCGCGCATCGCGATCCGCTCGGCGAGCCCGGCGGCGGCGATCCGCGAGCGGCCGAGCTCGCGCGCGGTGCGGTGCGGCTCGAGCCCGACCGCCTCGGCTGCCGGCCACAGCCGGCAGAGCTCGCTGGCCACGACGCCGACCCCCGAGCCGACGTCGAGGATGCGGGCCCCGGGCCGGGCCATGCGCTCGCCGAGCCCGTCGAGCCGGGGCAGCAGCGCCTCGACCAGCAGCCCGATCAGGCGCCCGGTCTCGCCCTGCGCGGCGAGCGCGACCGGGTCTTCGATCGTCCACCCGACCGCGTCATCGCCCTCGCGCACGCGCTCGAGCATGTGCTGGATCTGGAGGTGATCGCCGCGCACCTCGGCCCGCAGCACGCGGCTGATGCTCGGGCCCGAGAGCATCTCGAAGGCGGGCGTGGGAACCGTCTCCGCCCCGTCGCGCTCGACCACGCCGAGGGCGACGAGGGCTTCGATCATGTCATCGACGAGTTCGAGCTCGACGCCGGTCGCGGCGGCGATCTCCGACTCCGAGCAGCGCCTTCGCAGACGGTCGAGAACCCCGGTCTCGAGCGCGGCCGCGAGCGCCGCGTAGGCCCACGCGGATGTGCTGAGCCGTTCGAGCTCGGCGCTGAAGTCGGGCGAACGCCGCATGTCCCGCATACGGGAATTCGTAGGTTGCGGATCTTAATTCGCGCGAAACGACTCCAAACCCCAGTCGCCGAAGGGCTCGTCGCGTTCCCGCACGGCCTCGCGGAAGCCGGCCTCCGCGGCGCGCTGCTGGAAGGCGAAGCCCTCGCTCGTGTGGCGCGCGATCCCGTCGAAGAAGACGCTCATCGTTTGCGTCGCCTGCAGCCCCTGCGCGTAGAGCGCCTGGTTGATCGCGAGCTTGTGCATGACGAGTTGGTTGATCGGGACGCGGGCGATGCGAGCGAGCAGGTCCTCGAACGCATCGTCGAGCTCGGCGGCGGGAACGGCCGCGCTCGCCAGCCCCCACTCGGCCGCGGTCGCACCGGTGATCGAGTCGCCCGTGAGCAAGAGGCGGCGGGCGCGCTCGAGCCCGATCCGGTGCGCCCACAGCATCGAGGTGGGCACCCCCCACACCCGCGCCGGCGGATAGCCGATCTTGGCGTCGTCGGCGGTGACGATCAGATCCGAGCAGAGCGCCATGTCGGTGCCGCCCGCCACGCAGAACCCGTGCACCCTGCAGACGACCGGCTTCTCCGAGTGGAACAGCGACATGAAGCCGCGCAGGTTGCGCCACATCATCTGGAAGTCGGTGACCGGATCCCAGGTGCCGGAGGGGTCGTGGTTTCTGGCGAGCACCTGCGGGTCGAGCGGTGAGCCCGCCGGCGGCGGCTCGCCACCGGCGCTGACGCCGTCCTCCTCCATGCGCTCGGCCGAGGCGACGAGGTCGTAGCCTCCGCAGAAGCCGCTGCCGTTGCCCGCGAGGGCGATCACGTGAACGTCCGGATCGAGGTTCGCGCGCTCGACGCAGAGGCTGAGCTCGCGTGGCATCTCGAGCGTGATCCCGTTGCCGCGCTCCGGCCGGTCGAGGGTGATCCGCGCGATCCGGCCGTCGGCCGCGTAGCGGATCGTGCTCAGGCTCTCCACGCCCCAAATCTCACGCATCGATCGGACGGCTTCGGGCAGGCACGGCGCTGCGGGAATACGATCAAGCGCGTGTCACCGAGCGGGAGACGGGGGTTGTCGCGGCTGCTGGCCTTCGCCGCGACCGTCGCGGTGCTCGTCGGGTGCCTGGCCGCCTACGTCAATCACTCGCTGTTCAACTCACGGGCCTTCGCGAACCGTGCCGTCAGCGTCCTCAGCGACGATGCGGTCAAGGCCCAGGTCGGAGACGCGATCACCGACGCAGCCGTCGAGCAGGTCCCGAACGCCGTCGCCGCCCGGCCGCTGATCAGCTCCGCGGCGGGGTCGATCGTCGGCTCCCGCGCCCTGCAGAGCCTGCTCGTCCAGGCGGTCGAGGATCTGCACCGGACGATCGTCAAGCGCGACCGGGACACGGTCACGGTCTCGATCGAGAACGTCGGCGTGTTGCTGCGCTCGGCCCTGCGAGCGGCCTCGCCCAAGCTCGCCGACGAGATCTCGCGGCGGCTCGACGTGCCCCTGGTCACTCCGGAAGAGGAGGGGACGCCGTTCGGGATCGTCGTCGACGCGACGCAGATCGAGCGTGACCTGCGGGCCCTGCAGTGGATCGCCTTCGGGCTGGCGCTGGCCCTCGCGGCCGGGTCGATCGCGCTCGCCGCAACCCGGATCGTCGGTCTGCGCCGGCTCGGGCGCTCGCTCGCGGTCGGCGGCGCTCTCGCACTCGGTGCCTGGTTCGTGGGCAGGGCCGCGGTGGTCTCGCGCTTCGACGGCCAGACCGCGGACGTGGTCCGCGCCGTCTTCAATGCCTTCGCCGGCGACCTGCGCACCTGGTTGGTGATCGTCGCGGGCCTCGGCCTCGTGCTCACCGCAGCGGCGAGCACGAGCCGCGAGCCGATCGACGCCGCGGCGCTCATCCGGCGCGGCTGGGCGCGCGTCGCGGCGACGCCGGCTACGCCTGCGCGTCGGGTACTCCGCGCGCTCGTGCTGCTCGCCCTCGGGGTCTGGGGCGTCACCAACCGCGACGCGCTCCTCGATCTGCTCGCGTGGACCCTGTCGGCGTTCGTCATCTACCTGGGCGCGGCCGAGCTGATGCGGATGGCGGCGGGTGCCGTACGCAGCGATGCGGCCAGCGAGGCAGCCATGTCGGAGTCCCGCGAGGCAGACCTCGGCGGCGGCGCGCTCGCGCGGGTCGGCCTCGCCGCGCTGCTGCTGGTCGGGGCCTTCGTGGCCGTCGGCTTCGTCACCAACCGCAAGGAGTCGCCGCCGCGCGAGATCACGAAGTGCAACGGCTTCGCCGAGCTCTGCGATCGCCCGCTGAACGACGTCGCGTTCGCCGCCACCCACAACTCGATGTCGGCCGCGACGTACCCGGACTGGTTCTTCGCCCAGCAGGAGCAGGGCATTCGCCGCCAGCTCGACGACGGGATCCGGGCCCTGCTGATCGACCCGCACTACGGATTCAAGACGCCGAAGGGGGTCGCCACCGACCTCGCCGACGACGAGGGCTCGCGCAAGAAGATCGAGGCCGGACTCGGGCCTGAGGGTGTCAAGGCGGCGGAGGAGCTGCGGCGCCAGATCGGCTTCGACGGGAACGGAAAGCGCGAGCTCTTCCTCTGCCACGGCTTCTGTGAGGTCGGCGCGATCCCGTTCTCCGAGGGGCTGGCCGAGATCCGTGACTTCCTCGTGGCCAACCCGGGCGAGGTCGTGCTGGTCTCGATCGAGGACGCCACGAGCCCCGAGGACACGAGCGCGGCGATCGAGAAGGCGGGCCTGCTCCCTTACATCTACAAGGGGCCCGACGGCCCGCCGTGGCCGACCCTGCGGGAGCTGATCGACTCCGACCAGCGGCTCGTCGTCATGGCCGAGCGCCAGGGCGGCACGCCCTCCTGGTACCGGCGCCAGTTCCGCTTCACGCAGGAGACCCCCTATCGCTTCGAGGACCCCAAGCAGCTGACCGAGCGCAGCTCCTGCCGACCAAACCGCGGGCCCGCGGGCGCCGACTTCTTCCTCCTCAACCACTGGGTCGACACCTCGCCGGCGCCCCAGCCGACGAACGCCAAGGAGGTCAACCGGCGCGACTTCCTCGAGCGGCGGATCGCGATGTGCACGCGAGTCCGCGGCATCGAGCCGAACATCATCGCCGTCGACTTCTACAAGGAGGGCGACCTGTTCGGGGTCGTCGACGACCTCAACGGCGTCGGCCCGGGCGCCCCCGCGACGGCGGGCGCCGGCACCTCTCAGCCTTCGAGCTGATCGATCGTGCAGCTGCGCGGGTCCTTGTCCTCGCGCCAGCGGAGGATCTTCGAGCCGTGGCGGATGCGGCCTCCGGCGACGTGGTCGAAGGAGACCTCGAGCACGAGCTCGGGGCGCAGGCTGACCCACTCGAGGTCGCGGTCGGCCGCCCAGCGGCTCGGTTCCGCGGATCCGCGCTCACCCGTCTCGTACGGGGCGAGCTTGCCGACGAGCTCCCGCTTCTCGGCCGCCTTCAGGCCCGAGGTGTGGCCGACGACCCGCAGCTCGTCGCCGTCGTAGAGACCGAGCATGAGCGAGCCGACCGTGCCCTGTTCCTTGCCCGGCCGCCAGCCGGCAACGACGGCGTCGATCGTCCGCAAGCGCTTGATCTTCGTCATGCCCTTGCGCTCGCCGGGGCGATAGGGAGCGTCCAGCTCCTTCGCGATCACCCCCTCGCCGTCGCGGAGCCAGGGCTCGGCCGCCGCCGCCTCGAGGGTCAGCGGCGTGAGCTCGATGGAGCCGGCGCTCCAGCCGCCGGGCCCCTGCTCGACTGCGCCCGGAGCCCGCTTGATCAGCTCGACCAGGGCCGCCCGCCGCTCCGAGAACGGTCGCTCGAGCAGCGTCCCGTCATCGACCGCGAGCAGGTCGAAGGCGCGAAAGCGCGCCGGCGTCTCCTCGGCCAGCATCCGCACCCGCGAGGAGGCCGGATGGATCCGCGCCTGCAGCAGGTCGAAGACCTCCCGGCCGGCCGCGTCGAGAATCACGAGCTCGCCATCGATCACCCAGCGTCCGGGCGGGAACTCGAGCTCGGGGAAATACCGGGCGAGCGGCTTGCCCCCGCGCGACTGCACGAAGACCTGCGACCCGTCGCTGAAGACGATCGCGCGAAAGCCGTCGTACTTGGGCTCGTAGGCGAGCCCCTCCCCCTCGGGAAGCGTCTTGCGAGAGCGCGCGAGCTGCGGCTTGACGATCGGGGTGAGCGGCAGATCGAGACCCATCGCGGCCATTCAATCACCGGCCGCCTGCCGTAGCTTGGGCGCGTGAGCGCCACCGGGCCCCCGCCGCGCAGCTGCGAGATCGCCGTCGTCGGCGCCGGCATCGTCGGCCTCGCGACCGCGCGCGAGCTCGCCCGCCGCCATCCCGCCGCCCGCGTCGTCGTGCTCGAGCGTGAGCCCGGGCCCGCCCGGCACCAGAGCGGCCACTCGAGCGGCGTGATCCACTCGGGGATCTACTACGAGCCGGGCTCGCTCAAGGCGCGACTGTGCGTCGATGGCGCCGCGCGTCTGTACGCCTACTGCGCCGAGCGCGGGATCGAGGCCCGCCGCGAGGGCAAGGTGATCGTCGCCACCGACGCCGGCGAGCTCGGCCGCCTCGACGAGCTCGAGCGCCGCGGCCGCGCGAACGGGGTCCCCGGACTGCGTCGCGTCGATCGCGAGGGGCTGCGCGAGCTCGAGCCGCACGCCCGGGGCGTTGCGGCGCTGCACTCGCCGGCGACGGGCGTCGTCGACTTCGCCGCCGTCGCGGCCGCCTTCGCCGCGGACCTGGACGACGCCGGCGGCACCCTCCACGTCGGGACCGAGGTGCGCGCCCTCGCCTCCGAGGCCGGCGGAGGGACACGGATCGAGCACGGCTCCGGGACGACCGTGGCGCGGCGGCTGGTCGTCTGCGCCGGCCCGTGGGCGGATCGGCTCGCACGCGCTGCCGGCGGCGGCGCGGACCCGCGCATCGTGCCCTTCCGGGGCGCCTACATGCGGCTGCGCCCCGAGCGTTCCGCCCTCGTCCGCGCCAGCATCTACCCGGTGCCCGACCCGGACCTGCCCTTTCTCGGCACGCATATCACGCGCACGATCGACGGCGAGGTGCTGCTCGGTCCGACGGCGCTGTTCGTCGGCGCCCGCGACGCCTACCGACTGCGGACGCTGCGCACGCGCGATTTGCGCGAGAGCCTGGGCTGGCCGGGGACGTGGCGGCTGTTCGCCCGCCATTGGCGCACCGGCGCCGCCGAGATCGCGCGGGCGCTGAGCCGCACCGCATTCGTCGCCTCCTGCCGGCGCCTGCTTCCCGAGCTCCGCTCCGGTGACGTCGAGCGCAGCGCTCACGCGGGCGTTCGCGCCCAGGCCGTGGCGCGGGACGGCGCCCTGATCGACGACTTCCTCGTCGCCGCGACCGATCGCGCCGTCCACGTCCGCAACGCCCCCTCCCCCGCGGCCACCGCTTCGCTCGCCCTCGCCGAGGAGATCGCCGACCGGCTCGAGGCGCTCGGGTGAGCCCGCCCCGCCTGTCCCGCGAGCAGCTGCTGCAGTTCCTCGCCCCCGAGGTTGCGGACGAGGTGCTGGCGGCGGGCGAGGTGCTGGCGGCGGGCGAGGTGCTGGCGCCACGGCGCCTCGAGGCGAGCGTGCTGAGCTGCGACGTCAGCGGTTTCCGGGGCCTGCTCGCGATCGATGAGACCGCCGCGTTCGAGGTCCTCGGCGGAATCTTGGAAGGGGCCGCCGCGGCGATCTGGGCCGAGCGCGGGACGATCATGTCGTTCCCGGGGGACGGGGTGCTCGCGGTCTTCGGCGCGCCGCTCCCCGACGCGGAGCACCGGCGGCGAGCGCAGCGCGCCGCCGCCGCGATCTCGGGCCCCCTCCTGGAGTCCGCGATGCTCGAGCTCGAGCGGCGCGCGCTGCCGGCGATCGGGATCGACGTCGCCGTCGAGTCCGGCGAGCTCGTCGCCGGCGTCATCGGCGCCGCGCCGCGGTGGGAGTACGCCGCGATCGGCAGCCCGACCAGCCGCGCGGTGGCGCGGACCAGCGGCTGATCCGAACGCGCTGCCCGGCGGTCACCGCGAGAGCGCAGCGGACGACTTCGGCCCCGGCGACCGCCCGCGGCCGGCGAGAGGTGATTTCACCGCACTATTTGCGGTCAATCCGCCTCTCGCGAGCGAAACGGTCAGATCGAGGCGGAGCGCAGCGACCGCCGAGGATCTGACGCGCGCGGGGGCGTCCTGGGCAAGGACGCACAAGGCGCCGCGTGCAACCGCACGCAAGCCGCGGAGGACGCCGCCCAGGACGTCCCCGCGCCGTCAGATGCGTTCGACGACCATGGCTTCGCCTTGCCCTCCGGCGACGCACATGGTCTCGATCCCGACGGCGTGATCGTCGGTCTCCATCACGTTGAGCAGCGTCCCCATGATCCGGGCGCCCGTCATGCCGAACGGGTGGCCGAGGGCAATCGCGCCGCCGTGCGTGTTCAGCTTCTCGAGCGGAATGCCGACCTCGTCCATGATCGGGATCACCTGTGCGGCGAAGGCCTCGTTGAGCTCGACCGTGTCGATGTCGCCGATCGTCATTCCGGCCCGGTCGAGGACCTTCTTGACGGCACCGATCGGGGCGACGCCCATGTACTCGGGGTTGTTGCCCTCCGTCGCGGCTGTGACGAGGCGAGCGCGCGGGGTCATGCCGAGCTCCTTCGCCTTCGTATCGCTCATCACCAGCGCCGCGGCGGCGCCGTCGTTCAGCGGGCACGAGTTGCCGGCGGTGACGCCTCCGCCGCCCTCGAAGGCCTCCGGCAGGCTGCCGAGCTTCTCGCGCATGTCGCCCTTGTCGGGGCGCGGACCGTCATCCGCCTCGACGACGGTGCCGTCGGGCAGCGTCACGGGGACGATCTCGCGGGCGAAGAAGCCGGACTCCTGCGACGCGACGGCGAGGTGCTGGGAGCGCAGCGCGTAGTCGTCCATGGCCTCGCGTGAGACGCCGTACTTCTTGGCGACGTTGACGGCCGTGTCGCCCATGTCGATGTAGACGTTCGGGTAGCCGTCGGTGTCCCCGGTCAACTTCTCGTTGCGGTCCGCTGCGCGGGCCGGATCCGTCGCCTCGTTGAAGCGGCTCACCCACTCGACGCCGGCGGCGATGTAGGCGTCCCCCTCCCCGTTGCGAATCGCGTTCGCGGCGTGACGGATCGAGTCGAGCGAGGAGGCACAGAAGCGGCTGACGGTGACGCCCGTCGTCGTCTCCGGCAGCTTGCTCAGGAGCGCGATGATGCGGGCGATGTTGAAGCCCTGCAGGCCCTGCGGCATGCCGCAGCCGCAGATCAGATCCTGGACGAGCGCGGGGTCGAGCTCGGGATTGCGCTCGAGCAGCGCATCGACGACGAAGGCGCCGGTCTCGTCCGGGCGGAGCTGCGCGAGCGAGCCCTTGAAGGCTCGCCCGATCGGGGTGCGGACGGTGTCGACGATCACTGGCTCGGGCATTTCTGCCTCCTTGGAGAAGTCTCGTAGGTGCTGGACGATCGGGCGCCCGGCCGACAGCTGACCGGCGCCACGCGGGATTCCTATCTCAGATCCTAGGGAGCGCGTCCAGGGGCGCGCTTGCCCGCCGCTTCGCTCTATGCTCGCGGCATGAGCGACGAGACCGCGACCGGCGAGGCGGAGCTGCACCCCGGAAAGGCGGCGGACCTGCTCGCTTCGGGCGAGGCGCAGCTGATCGACGTACGCCAGCACTTCGAGTGGGAGGCGGGCCGCGTCCCCGGGGCCGTACACATCCCGCTCGAGACGCTGCCGACCCGCGCCGACGAGATCGAGCGTGACCGCGTCGTCATCTTCATCTGCCGCACGGGCGCCCGCTCGGCCATGGCGACGCAGGCTTTCCGCGCGTCGGGCATCGAGGCGTTCAACCTCGTCGGCGGGATCGAGGAATGGATCGCGCAGGGACGCGAGATCGAGCCCCCCGACGGGCGCGTGGCGTCGCCGCGGCCCGACAACAGCTGAGCCGCGTGGAGGGAACACCGCCCACGACGGGCTCGCACCCCGAGCAGCCCGCATATCCGGAGACCGGACCGGAGCCGATCGACCCCGAGGGGCTGCGCGCCTGGATCGCACAGCTCGACCGCAAGCTCGGCACCCGCACCTACGTCGGCGCGGCCGCCGTCGTGATGGCGCTCGCTGCTGCGATCGTCGCGATCGTGCTCGCCGTCGACGCGCGCGACAACTCCGCGACCAAGGCCGACCTCGACCGGGTCTCGACCCAGCTCGGCGGCATCGCCCAGCAGGCCGGCAAGGCGGGCGACCTGCAGGACAGCATCAACTCGCTCAGCGACCGGATCGACACGCTCTCCGACGACGTCTCCTCGCTGCAGAGCGACAACGCCTCGACGAAGAAGCGGCTCGGGATCGTCGAGGACGACATCAACGATCTCCGCAACCAGATCTCCGACCTGCAGTCCTCCGGCGGCGGTGGGGGAACCGTGGCGGCACCGGTACGCGGCGGCGCCGGCGGAAGTAGCCGCCGCAGAGCCGTCCGCCCGCTGCTCTAGATTGGCGCCCGAATGCGGTTTGTGCCATACGGCACGTGAAACCGCCGAACGGGGCGGCCAACAGCCCGGAAGGAGAGGGTCATGGCCGAGGGTTACTGCGTCAAGGAACGCAAGAAGGTCGAGATCAAGGACCCACAGCAGATCACGATGAAGAACGGTCGTCCGGCGATCCAGGGCACCTGCCCGGACTGCGGGACGAAGATCTTCAAGATCGGCAAGCTCGAGGGCTGAGCGGAGCGGCCTCGGGCCGCACCGTCTACAGCGACGTGACGCCGCCCTGTCGGCGCCCGTACAGGTAACCGACGAGCGCCTCGGCGACGTTCGGGTCGAATTGCGTACCCGCGTTGCGGGTCAGCTCGGCAACCGCATCGGTATGTGACATCGCCCCTCGGTAGGGGCGGTCGGAAGTCATCGCGTGGTAGGCATCGCAGGCGAGGATGATGCGCGCGCCGACCGGGATCTCGCTCTCCCGCGATCCCGTCCGGATAGCCCCTGCCGTCCCAGCGCTCATGCTCGTGACGGACGATCTTTGCGATCGCCGCCGAGCCCGGGGATCGCGCGCAGGATGCGCTCGCCGATCACGGGGTGCTGACGCATGATCTCCCACTCGCGCTCGTTCAGGGGTCCGGCTTTGTGAAGGATGTCGTCGGGCACCCCGACCTTGCCGATGTCATGAAGCAGCGCCGCCGTCCGCAGCTTCGAGATCTGCTCCGCGTCAAGTGCCAGCGCCTCTCCGACCCGGCCCGCGACGTCGACGACCGACTCCGAATGATCGCCCGTGTACTGGTCCCGCTCCTGCAACGCCGAGGCGAGGGCCGCGACCACGTCCCCCTGGGCACCTTCGGTGGCGTGCTCGCCGCCGCGCTCGGCGCCCGAGTAGACCGCGGCGCGACCGCCGCCGCCGATCCGCGCCTGCCCGAGCGCCGTGTTCGCGGCATCGAGCAGCTGCTCCGGCGTCTGCCGCGGATGTAGAGCCGCGATCCCGATCGAGACGCTGATCCCGCGCACCGGACCCGCCTGGGCGTCCTCGAGCGCGACCAGGATCCGCTCGGCGAGCGGACGGGCGCCGCTCGAGCCCGTCTCCGGGAGCAGGACCGCGAACTCGTCGCCGCCCATCCGGCATGCGAGGTCGTGGGTACGGGTCATCTGCGAGATCACGCCGCCCACCGCCATCAGCACCGAGTCGCCGGTGCCGTAGCCGTGGTTGAGGTTGATGCTGCGGAAGCCATCGACGTCGACGATCGCGACGCTCAGCGGCCGCTGATACCGGTGCGCGCGCTGAACGTCGAGCTCCAGCTGCGCGCGGAACGCGCGAAGCGTCAGCAGCGAATCGGTGAGCACGTCACGCGAGCTGCTGCGGGCGAGCTGTGCCTCGAGCTCGGCGATCCGCCTGCGGGCGTCGGCGAGTTGGCTCTCGAGCAGCTCCGACTGTCGAGACAGAAGGCCCATTCCCGACGCAGTATCGGCGGTCGGAGGACGAGGCTTGAGCGTAGATCGCCACCGCCGGGACCGCAGCATCCACCGACGCGGGAGGATCCGCTGACCGTTTCGGCTGCGCGGGGGCGGGGTCAGCGCCGGTCGGCGATCCGCACGAGCCCGCCGAGCACGCCGACGTAGGCGGTCCCGTCGGGACCGATCGTGACCGGCGCGTAGTTGTTGTTGAACCCCGAGCCCGTAGCCGGCCAGCTGCGAGTAGCGGGTCCTGCCGGTTCGAAAGTCGATCGCGGTGAGATACCAGGGGTCGTCGCGGCGCCGCGATCGGCGGCTTCGTATACGTGTAGAGGAGCCCGTTGGCGAGCGACAGCTTCGGCACGACCGAGGGCGCGATCTCGTCGCTGCGCCAGCGACGGACGCAGTTGCGGCGGGGGTTGCGGACCTGCTTGCGGCGCCGCTTGACATCGATCCGCTCGAGGCCCGGCGTCGTCGTCCCCCCGAGCTGGACGGCCGCGACCCCGGTGTAGCCGAAGTTGTTCTCCACAGCGATCGAGCGCCCGATGCCGACCAGCGACTGATCCGTCGACCCGCGGCCCTTGCCGAGCACGGGGATCTTGCAGACGACGCGCCGCCCCCTCGGCCGGCGTGCTCGATCGAGGACGAGCACGTGCAGCGGGTCGGCGTTGTCGGTGATCGCGACGTAGCCGTGCTTCATCAGGGTCGGGGTGGTGCCCGAGCCCGGGCTCGTCTGCCCGGGCTTCTGCTCGCCGGTGTTGGCGTAGGGCTGACGCCAGACGACCCGGGGGCCGTGCCGCCCGGCCTCGAGTCTGTACATGGCGCCATCGGAGACGACGAACACGCCCCGCCCCTGGCCAACCGCGAACGAGTTGGAGATCGTCTCGCCGAGATCGCTCGACCGCAGGCGCCGGTTCCGTCGTCACGTAGCCGACGACGCCGGCCTTCGACGCGAACCAGATCCGACCCCTGAAGTCCGGCAGCGCCGAGATCACCTTGGCGCCGGCGCCCACGGCCGGCGTCAGGTCGACGTCCGAGACCGTGCGCAACCGACGTGCCGCGGACCGCGATCGTGAGCAGGTGCCCGGTGGTGGTCGGCACGACCGCCCGGTCGCGCTGGTCGAGGTAGAAGTACCCGCCGCCCGAGAAGTCGGTGAACGGATTGCCCCCCGAGGCCTGACGCGGCGGCAGCGGCTTCGCCGCGATCGTCTCCAGCGTCGTCGGATCGAGCACCGCGAGCACCGGCCGGTCGAGGCCGACGCAGACGGTGACGATGCGCCCGTGACGGTCGAACGCGACGGAGGCGCACTCGCGCGCGAACAGCGTCGAGCTCACGCGCGGGTCCCGCCCGAGCGGCCCGGAGATCGTGTAGGCGTCGCTCTGGAACGCATCGTCGTGGAGGTTCGAGCGCCCGTTCGGAGCCATGAACGGATGCCGCGGGACAGCAGGAGCACGGATCGGGCGCGGCTTCGCCGGCGCCCCGCGGAAGTCAGGCGCCCCGACCGTGTGCGACTGCGGGATCGGCGTCGCCGGAGCCCCCGGAGTTTGCGCTGCGGCGGCCGTGGGTAGCGTCATCAGCGCTGCCAGCACGACCCCCGTGACGGCCGTCGTCGCTCTACCTTTGATCTGCGGGCGCCGCATGGATCTGCCCCAACCGTAACGGTGCTGGTGCCGAATGACGCAAGCAGGTGGAAGAATGCGACAAGCCTCATGTCGAGCAACCCGAGCCAGCAGCGACCGCTCGAGCTGATCCTCGCCCGGAACCTCCTGACGAGCATCGCCACCCCGGCGTTCCTCGTCTCCCGGGACGGAGAGATGCTCTTCTACAACGAGGGCGCCGGCGCCCTGCTCGGCGTCCCCTTCGAGGAGACGGGGCGCATGGACTCGACGACCTGGATCGGTTCCTTCGGCCCCTTTGACGCGGAGGGCGAACCGATTCCGCTCGAGAACCTGGAGCTGACGGCGGCGCTCCGCGACGGCCGCCCCGCCCACTCGACCTTCTGCATCCGCTCGACCGACGGGCATCGGCACGAGGTCGCTGCGAGCGGGATGCCGATCGTCAGCGCCGAGCGCGGCGCCTCCGGCGCGATCATCTTCTTCTGGCCGCTCGACCCCGAGCACGCCCGCGAGCTCACCACCGGCAAGCACGAGGCGGTCGGAGGATGAGGCTGAAGGTCTGGGGTGCGAGGGGGTCGGTCCCGGCGCCGGGCCCGGAGATGAACCGCTACGGCGGCAACACCTCGTGCGTCGAGGTCACGCTGTCGACCGGGGAGACGCTGATCATCGACGCCGGGACCGGGATCCGCACGCTCGGCTTCTCGCTGCCCCCCGACATGCCGCGGATCAACATCCTGCTCACGCACCTCCACCTCGACCACATCCAGGGCCTGATGTTCTTCCCGCCCTGCTTCCGCGCCTCGTCGACGATCAGGATCTGGGGCCCGAGCTCGCCCGAGGCCAGCCTCGAGGCCCGGATCGCCCGCTACATCTCCGCCCCACTGTCTCCGGTCGAGGTCCGCGAGCTGCCCTGCGACGTCTCGTTCCTCGACGCGCCGGCCACCGAATGGGAGATCGGCGGCGCCACCGTACGCGCCGAGGCCGTCACCCATCGCGGTCCCACGCTCGGATACCGGATCACCGACGGCGACACGACCCTCTGCTACATCTCCGACCACGAGCCCGGGCTCGGCGCGTCCCTGTCGGAGCTGGATCCCGAGTGGATCTCCGGCTACAACCTCGCCCACGACGCCGACCTGCTGATCCACGACTGCCAGTACACCGACGAGGAGTACCCGGGCCACGAGGGCTGGGGTCACTCGCGGGTCGACGATGCGATCACCTTCGCCCGGCGCGTCGGCGCCAAGCGCACGCTGCTCTTCCACCACGACCCGCTGCACACCGACGGCTTCCTCGACGACCTCCACACCCAGGCGCGCGAGCGCTGGGTCGAGCTCGGCGGCGATGCGGCCCAGATCGAGATCGCCCGCGAGCGCGACGAGCTGACCGTCGGTCCGGCGCCGGCGGTCCTGCCGTCGGAGACCGTGCCGGCGCAGCTCAGCGCACGCCCGCTGGCCTGAACGGACCTCCTGACCGGCCCTGAAGCCGCTCGCGGGCGCTTGCAGCGCCCTCGCACGCCCGTCGGTACAAGGCACGTTCGCCAATTTTCGACCGGGGTACAAACACACCCCGGACCCGCCGCGCGGAGACTGGTGAGGTCCTGAACGCGATCGCGGGCCCCCCGTGCCCCGGCGAATTGGAGGCGAAGGAGATGTGCCGAGTGTCCCAGGGGGATGCTTATCTAGGCTCGCAGGCGCCGCCGGTTCCACCACGGCGGGGTGACCGCACGACGCGTTAGGAGGAGAAGATGAAGAAGGTAGAAGCGTTCATTCGCCACGAGGCGTTCGAGCCGATCCGTCAGGAGCTGCTCGAGCGCGGAATTCCCTCGCTGTCGATCTCCGAGGTCAAGGGCTCGGGCCGGCAGAAGGGGGTGGTCGAGCACTACCGCGGGGCGAGCCTGACGGTGAACGTGCGACCGAAGCTGAAGATCGAGTGCGTGATCCGCGACGGCGAGAAGGATCTCGTCGTCGAGACGATCCTCAGGCACGCGCGGACCGGCTCCGTCGGCGACGGCAAGATCTTCGTCGCCCCGATCGAGGAGGCGATCCGGATCCGCACCGGCGAGGAAGGCGAGGACGTATTGCAGGCGCACGAAGGAACGGAGCTGCCGTCCGCCTGACGGGCGGCCGGTTCGGGCAATACCCGCGCAGAGCCAGGGATCGCAAGACGGATCAGAAGGCGGAAACGGAGCGAGACGCGAAACCACCGAATGCGCGATCTCCACGAACAGATGCTCGCCGCGGTAATGGATGGCGACGGGCTCGGGGGGATCGCCGAGCTCGCCTCCCATGAGGTCGGCGGGCCGGTCGCGATCGTGCTGCCCGAGCACGGGATGCAGGCGGTCTGGCCCGATCCCGGACACGGGCATCGAGCCGCTTGCGGAATGGACCGCGCGCGCGATCGCGGGAGAGAACGGCTCCCTCCCCGAGGGCACCGACCTGGCGCTGCCGATCGCGGTCGCCGGCCGCGACGTCGGGCGCGTGATCGGGCTCGCCGGCGAGGAAGAGGCAGCCCGGCTGGTCGATCGCGAGGAGGTGCTCCGCGATGGCGGCGCTGACGGCGGTCACGGAGCTCGCCGTCGTCGAGGCCCGCGACGCCCTCGCCGAGCAGCTGCGCGGGAGCCTGATCGAGGAGATGCGCGCCGGGGCGATCGCCGACCGAGGAGATCGTCCGGCGCGGTCAGCGACTCGGGTCGGACCTCGGCTGCGGCTTCGTTGCGATCGCGGCTCAGGCGAGCGGGGGCAAGCCGCGCTATATGGCGGCGATCATCTCCTCCGCCGCGCCCTGGAGCGATCGCCGAGGCGCTCGGCGATCGCGTCTTCGCGGTGCTGCCCGCGAGCGCGGCCGACGGCGGCGGCGGCGGCGAGGCGACGATGGCGCGGGCCACCGAGATCGTCCGGCGCCTGCGCCCGCATGGTCCCGCCGCGTCCTCCTCCTTCCACGCCGAGGCCACGGACGCATCCCGCGCGCTCGAGGAAGCGGAGCTGATGCTCGACGTCGTCGCCCGCGACCCGCGCCTCGCCGAACAGCTCGAGGGCGGGGTGCCGAGCGGCGTCTACCGGCTCCTGTTCCGGGCGCTCGCCTCGAACCCCGCCGAACTCTTCAGCTTCTACGAGGACACCGTCGAGTCGCTCGTCGCCCACGATCGCGACTACCGCACGGACCTGCTCAACACGCTCGAGACGTACCTGGCGAACGACTGCAACATGCGGGCGACGGCGGAGGCCGTCTACGCGCACCGCCACACCGTCGCCCACCGACTCGAGCGGATCAGGGAGCTGTGCGGCCTCGATCCCGCCTCGGGCTCCGACCGCGAGCGGCTCGGGCTCGGGAATCAAGGCCTACCGATTGATCGAACCGACGCTGCCGCGCTGATGGATCGGCGTCGCGGCACGGAGGAGGAGGTGCAATGCAGATGAACGAAGCGGCGAACGTGGTCCGTCTCCCGCTCACCTGGGCAGGAGACGTGCGCCAGATCGTGACCTTCGGCGGGGGCGGGTTCTCGATGGAATCGCAGAACACGCTGCTCGATGACTACGTGCTGTCGCTGACCGGCACCGAGCGCCCCCGGGTCTGCTTCATACCGACCGCCAGCGGTGACGCCGATCACTACATCGTGCGCTTCTATCGCGCCTTCTCCGCGGACCGGTGCGAGCCGACGCACCTCTCGCTCTTCCGGCGCGAACGGGGCGGCCGGGAGGGCGAGGAATTGCGCGAGTTCCTCCTGAGCCAGGATCTGATCTACGTCGGCGGTGGCAGCGTGATCAGCATGCTGGGGGCCTGGCGCGCGCACGGCATCGACGCGATCCTGCGCGAGGCGTGGGAGTCGGGAGCGATCCTCTGCGGACTGTCGGCCGGCTCGCTCTGCTGGTACTCGGAGGGCGTCACGTCCTTCCACGGCGAGGTCCGCACGTTCCGTGGCCTGGGCCTCTTGCCGTGGAGCAACTGCGTCCACTACGGGGACGAGCCCGGGCGGCGCGAGGCGTACCACGAGCATCTGCGGCGCGGGATGTGTCCCGGCTACGCCGCCGCCGACGGCGCCGCGCTGCGCTTCAGCGGTCCACGGATGGTCGAGGCAGTCGCCTCGCGGCCGAAGGCCCAGGCCTGGTGCGTCGGCGACGGCGGCGAAGAGGTGATCGAGTCGGCGCTGCCGATCCGGTACCTCGGCGACGGCGGAGGCGAGGGCAAGGACCTGACGGCGGTAGCTTGAGCCGATGGACGTGAGTGGATGAGCGGACCGATCGTCGCCATGGGCGGCGCCGAGTTCGCGATGAGGGCCGAGAACGAGGCGCTGCACGACTACGTCCTCGGTCTCGCCGCCTCGGACCGGCCGCGCATCTGCCTGCTACCGACGGCGAGCGGCGACCCCCGCGAGCAGATCAGCTCCTTCCACGCGGCGATGGACCGGCGCGATTGCGTCGCCTCCTCGATCTCGCTCTTCCGGCTGGTCGACGCCGACGTCGACCTCGCCGGACAGCTGCTCGCCCAGGACGTGATCTACGTCGCCGGCGGCAACATGGTCAACCTGATGGCGCTCTGGCGGGAGCACGACCTCGACCGCATCCTCCCCGAGGCGAACCGGCGCGGAACGCTGTTGTGCGGCTACAGCGCCGGTTCGATGTGCTGGTTCGAGTGGGGCGTCTCGCGCGGCGTCGGCAAGCCCGTGGCGACGCAGGGCCTGGGCCTGCTCGAGGGCAGCCACTGCGTCCACTACTCCCAGGACGCCGCCCGGCGCGACGCCTACCGCGAGCTGGTCGGGTCGGGCGCCGTCCCGGCCGGCATCGCGCTCGACGACCACGCCGCGGCGCTGTTCCGCGACGGCGCGCTCGCCGAGACCGTCCGCAGCCGTGAGAACGCGCGCGCCTGGCGCGTGGAGCTTGGTCCCGACGGAGTTACCGAGACCGAGCTCGATGGGCGCACGATCGAGGCCGCCGGCGAACGCGCCGTCGAGCCGGCGCTCGAGGAGATGCGCGAGCTGCGACGGATGCGCGGCGGCACGCCCACGGGCGGGACCGGCCGCCGCGGCTGAGGGGCAGGCCTACTCGAGGAACTCGCGCTTGGCCCGCTCGGCGGCGGCCCGCGCCTCCTCCTCCGCCCGGGCCTGGATCTCCTCCTCGAGGCGGCGCCGCCGCTCCTCGGCCTGGGCCTCGGCGTCGGCGGCCGCCTTCGCGGCCTCCCGTTCCAGCTCGGCGCGGATCTGACGCTCGATCTCGGCCGAGCGCTTGTCGGCCTCCGCCGCGGCCCGCTGCTCGGCCTCCTCGCGCAGGCGGCGCTGCTCGGTCGCCAGACGCCGCTTCAGGTTCTCCTGCGCTTCGCGCTCCGCCCGCTGCCGGGCACGCTCGGCCTCGGCCTCCGCATCGCGCTGCGCCCGCTCCGCCTCGGCAGCGAGGCGCTCGGCCGCCTGCCGGCGCGCCCGCTCCTCCGCTTCGTGCGCGAGCTGGTCGGCGAGCCGGCCGAGCTTCTGCTCGGCGACGTTGAGCCGCCGCTCGACCTCCTCGCGAGCGCGGCGCTCGGCGTCTGCGCGCTCCTCGGCGTCGGCGGTGCGGCGGTCGATCTCCTCGGCGACCAGCCGGCGCTGCTTCTCGGTCTCGGCCTCGAGCTCCTCACGGCGCTCCGCGGTCGCTGCTTCGACTTGCTCCCGGACGCGATCGGCTGCCTGCCGCTGCAGCTTCGCGGCGGCCGCGCGCAACTTCTGCTCGGCCTGCTCGCGGAGGCGATCGCGCGTCTCGCGCATCCGGACCTCGTAGCGCTCGGCCGCGGCGCGCGCGGCGGCGACGGCTGCCTCCTCCGCCTCGTGAGCGACCGCCTCGGCCTCCTCCGCGCGCTGCTCGGCGGCGGTGCGATCCTCGATCGCTTTGCGCGCGACCGCCTCGGCCTTGCTCGCCCGCAGCGAAGCCTCACGCGCCTCGGCCGAGATCCGGCGCACGTCCTCGGCGAGCGCGTCGAGCCCGGTCTTACGCGCATCGGAGATCGCCGAGCCGACGCCGTTGGCGGCACTGCGCGCGGCCTCCACCCCGGCCTCGGCGAGACCGGCACCCTCGCTCTGCTCTGACTTTTCCTCCTGCACCCGAAGCGCTTTCCTGAGAACGGACAGATGCCGACCCTAGCCTTTTTCGCGCGCAGCCGCGCGATATCCCGTCCGGCCCTCGGCGCGGAAGCTCAGGGAAGGTGCTGTGCGGGGGTGCCGCTGAAGGTCCGAGCCGCGACCAGCGTCAGGAGCGTCGTCAGGAAGACGAGCAGAATCGAGAACGCGAGCAGGCGCGGCATTCGCGCCGCGTGAGCGTAGATCCCAAGCACGAACCCGACCCCCATCAGCACCCCGTAGTAGGTCGAGGAGGACGGCAACAGGTCGGAGAGCGCCAGGACTGCTGCGCCGAGGTTCTCCACCCCCGCATTATCAGCACGCCCGCAGTCTGAGCGCCGGGGGGCCGATGCGGGGAGAGCTCGGCCGCGTCGATAGGGTGCAGCAGGGGTGAGCGACGCAGGCCACGCGATAAGGGGATTCCGGGAGCGGCTCGAGCTGTGGTCGGCGATCCTGCTCGCCGCGGCGACGGTCGCGACCGCCTACAGCGCCTACCAGTCGAGCCGCTGGAGCGGCCAGCAGTCGATCGACTTCACTTCGGCCGGGGCTGCGCGGACCGAGTCGGGCAAGGCCCGTTCCGACTTCAACGCGCTGCTCACGATCGACGCGAATCTCTTCGGCCAGTGGGCGCAGTCCTACGCGAAGGGCGACAAGAAGGGAGAGAAGGTCGCGCACCACTTCTTTCGCGAGGAGTTCCGCCCCGCCTTTCGGCAGTGGCTCGAGTCGAAGCCACTGACGAATCCGGATGCGCCGCACACCCCGTTCCAGCTGCACTCCTACCGGCCGCAGCGGTTCGTCGATTCGAAGAAGCTCGAAAAGCAGGCAACCGACGAGTTCGATTCCGGCCGCGCCGCCAACCAGACCTCCGACAACTACGTGCTGGCGACGATCTTCTTCGCGGCGGTCCTCTTCTTCGCCGGGATCGCGACGAAGTTCCGCTCCGACCGGATCGTGGCCGCAGCGCTCGCCTTTGGAACGATCGTCTTCCTCGGGGGCCTGGCCCGCCTCCTGACGCTCCCGTTCCTGTGAGCGCGGGGCCGTCGCTTGCGGCGGCCGCACTATCATCAGACGCCTCATGCCGGACGTCCCCTCCCCCGCCGACGGCACGCCGGGCACCGTCGAAGAGACCCGCGCCGCGCTCGAGTCCGTCGGGTACCTCGCCGACTCCTCGGCCTCGCTCGTCTCCCACCTCGCCCAGCGACTCGGCAAGCCGGTGCTCGTCGAGGGGCCGGCGGGCGTTGGCAAGACCGAGCTCGCGAAGGCGCTCGCCCGCGCCACGGGTCGCGACCTGATCCGGCTGCAGTGCTACGAGGGGCTCGACGAGGCGAAGGCCCTGTACGAGTGGAACTACCGCAAGCAACTCCTGCGGATCCAGGCCTCCGCGGCGAGCCAGGACCCGGCCGGGGCGGCGGCCGATGCCGACCCGGACCAGGGCGCCGACGCCTTCGAGGAGATCTTCGACGAGGAGTTCCTGCTGACGCGGCCGCTGCTCAGCGCGATCGCATCCGAGAGTCCGGTGGTTTTGCTGATCGACGAGATCGACAAGACCGACCAGGAGTTCGAGGCGATGCTGCTCGAGGTCCTCTCGGACTTCCAGATCTCGATTCCCGAGCTCGGCGTGATCGAGGCGCGCACGCACCCGATCGTGCTGCTGACCTCGAACAACACCCGCGAGCTGACCGAGGCGCTCAAGCGTCGCTGCCTGTATCTGTGGCTCGACTACCCGGACCTCGAGCGCGAGATGGAGATCGTGCGGCTACACGCTCCCGAGCTCGATGAGACGCTCGCCCGGCGGCTGGTCGAGGTCATCGGGATGGTGCGCGAGCTCGACCTCAAAAAGCCCCCTTCGATCTCGGAGTCGATCGACTGGGCCCGGGCGCTGCTGCTGCTGGGCGCCGACGACATCGACGCCGAGACCTTCCGCGACACGATGAGCATCATCGTCAAGCACCGGACCGACCTCGACCTCGTCGCCGAGCGGGTCGGCACGCGGCTCGCCGGCGCGATCTCAGCCAACGGCGAAGGCTCCTGATGGCCGACGAGCTCGGGGCCTCGGGCCCGCCGAGCGGGCTCCCGGACGGGCTCGGCCCGCGCCTGCTCAACTTCTCCGAGGAGCTGCGGAACGAGGGCGTCGCGATCGGGACCTCCGAGATCCTCGACGCCTTCGAGGCGGTCGGCGCGATCCCGTGGACCGACAGGGCCTCCTTCCGCGAAGCGCTCGCGGCGACGCTCGCCAAGTCCCCCGACGACCGCCGCGTCTTCGAGCTCGTCTTCGACCGCTTCTTCTTCCGCGCCGCCGAGGCCGAGGCCCTCGAGCGGCAGATCGGCGAGAGCGGCGAGCTCGGCGCCGACGGCGAGCGGCTCGACCTCGACGAGCTGCGCGAGCTCGTGCGCCAGGCCATCGCGGATGGCGACGACGACGCGTTACGCGACCTGGCGCGGCTCGCCGTCGCCGGATTCGGGCGCCAGGGCGAGGGCTCGGGCGTGGTCGGCGTCGACGTGCAGCGCATCCGGCGGGCGCTCGGCCTGCAGCCGGGCCAGACCCCGCGCGAGGGCGGCGGCGAGGGCGGCGAGCGGCCGCCGCTGGATCGCGAGGGCCTGCGCGAGTTCGAGGCGCACCTGCGGCGCGAGCTCGAGCGCGCGCTGATCGAGCGGACCGAGAAGCTCCCTCCCTCCCGCCCCCTGGCGGAGCTCGACCGGGCGCTGCCGACCAGCCCGACCCAGGATCTGGCCGCGATCCACCGCGCGGTCACCCAGCTCAAGCGCCGCCTGGCGACGCTCGGCCACGATCAACGCGGCCGGCGGCGCGGGCGCGTCGTCGACGTGCGGCGGACGATGCGGACCTCGCTCGAGACGGGCGGAGTGCCGATGCACCTGCGATACCGACCGAAGCGGCCGCGCCGGCCTGAGATCTACGTCCTCTGCGACGTCTCGACCTCGGTCACCTCGGCCAGCGTCTTCTTCCTCAGCGTCCTGCACGCCCTGCACGACTCGTTCCGCAAGCTGCGCAGCTTCGTCTTCATCGAGCGCATCAGCGAGGTCACCGACACCTTCGAGAAGGAGCGCGACTTCCGCAAGATCAGTGAGGCGATCAGCCGCGACGGCGGCGTCGCCGACGTCTCCGGCTACACCGACTACGGGCGCGTGTGGAACGAGTTTCTGACCGAGATCTCCGGCGATCTCGATCCACGTTCCACGGTGATCGTGCTCGGCGACGCGCGCACGAACGGGCGCGACCCGGCCCCGGAGGCGTTCGCGCGGGTCACCGAACGAGCCGGCCGCACCTTCTGGCTCAACCCCGAGCCGAAGCTCTACTGGAACTACGGCGACTCGGTCATGGCCGCCTACGAGCCGTTCGTGACCCGCGCCTTCGAGTGCTGGACGACCAAGCATCTCGAGGAGTTCGTCGACGCGATCGCCGGCGGCGTCAACACAGCCGCACCCTGAGGACCGCTGCCGGCGGTTGATCCAGAGGTGGGTCGGCAGCTGTCCGGTCTTCCTCGCGCTGATCGGGCCGGAGTGGTTACAGGCCACCGACGACGCATGCAGGCGCCGCCTCGACGACCCCGACGACTACGTTCGGCTCGAGATCGAGACGGCGCTGAAGCGCGAGGTGCCGTTGATCCCGGTGCTCCTCGGGGGCGCGCAGATGCCGACCCAGGACGAGCTGCCGCCGAGCCTCGCCCCGCTCGCCGCGCATCCCGCGGGCGCAGGTGCCGTCGCCTAGGGACGCAGCGCCAAGGAGCAGATGGCGAAGGCTCTGGCGCAGCTGCAGCGGGCGGACCGACTTCGGACTCAGTACCCCGAGCGCATCACCAGGCGCTTGTTGTGCCTGCGGCAACGCGTCTCGTAGTAGCTGCCGTGGCCGGAGCCGCGGCAGTTCCAGCCCTTCGGCCCGTCGCCCTTGTAGCCCTTCTTCGCCCAGTGCTTGGCGATCCGCCTGGCCTTGCGGCAGCGCAGGTGCTTGGCCTTGATCTGCGTGAAGCCGTTGTCGCTTTGCGGTGTGACGATCACCCCGCCGCACTTCCTGAAGCCGGACGCCGCGCTGCGATCGGCCGACAGAGCCAGCGTCGCCGCAAACAGCGCAAGCGCCAGCAGGGAGGCGATCACGGCCCTGTACGGCGATCGCCCCCTGGCCTGCGTGTGCATGGACATCTGGATCCCTTTCTCATTGACTTCAGTGAGCGTGGAACTGGTCAGCACTGGTCGCGTGTCGAGCCCTCATCCCGTCAGCACCGCCTTGAACTTCGCCTTCTCGCCACCGGCGGGGAGCTTGGCGCCGACGGTCTTGAGTGACAGCCGCTTCATCGGCTTGCCCCGGTTCGGGGCGAGGTCGACGGCGGGCCCGTCCGGACCAGCGGTGTACGCCCGCCAGCGGAACGAGCGTGGGCTGCCGATCGCCTTCGGGGCGAACTTGAGCGTCCAGCCGGCCCCGTGGGTCTTGATCTTGGACTCGCCGGTCTTCTTGTGTCCCGTGCTGATCCAATAGCTGACGTTGTAGGTCCGGCCACCGGCCTTGACTGCGAGCCCTGGTGAGTAGTTACCAGAGCGGTCTCTACGCTTGGTGCGGAACCGGAACTGGATCTTGCCGCCTCGGCCTTGCTTGCCGACCACGGCGCGGATGTCAGCCTCCTTAGGGGCGTCCCCGCCCGGATCCTTCACGTGAACGCCCTTGGATCCGCGCGCTCCGCCCGCGGCGTCCGACTCGATGTCGGAGGCAACGAGCAGGGCGAAACAGACCGAGCCCACGATGCCCGCCCATCGCATTGGGCGAATCCGGTGTGCGTTGGCGGCTCGACCTTGCTCGGCCCCGCGCGCCGACACTTCTTCTCGGCACATCACATCCTCATCCCTTCAGCACCGCCTTGAACTTCGCCTGCTCGCCGCCGGCGGCGGTGAGGGTGCCGGTGCCGACGAGCTTGCGCTTGTGCTTGAGGACCTTCTTGGCGGCCTTGGTCAGCTTCAACTTGAGCTTCTCGGCGCCGCCGGGGGCGACCGAGTAGCGCTTGGGGTGGATGACCTTGATCTTGGTCGTGCCCTTCTTGCGGTGATGGCCCTTCCTCCCGTGATGGCGGTGGTGCTTGCCGGTGAGCAGCTTGCGCTTGACGCGGGCGTTGATCTCGATCTTGCCCTTGCAGGCGGTGGCGAGCGGGCACTCGATCGTCAGGGGGGCCTTGGAGTGGTGTTTGACCTTCAGCTTTCGGACCGGGAGCTTGGCGCCGATGATCTTGAACTTGCGGCTGGCGACGTCGCCGACGTTGCCCGCGACGATCCCGCGAACCCTGAAGGTGTGCTTGCCACCACTGAGGTTGGTGTAGGCCTTGGGGGAGGAGCAGGCGCTCCACGGTCCCTTGTCGAGCTTGCACTGGAAGGCGGTGCCCGGCTCGTCGGAGCGGAAGGCGAAGGAGGGGCTCTGGTCGTGGGTCTTGCCCTTGGGGCCGGAGGTGATGGTGAGGACGGGGAGGCGGGCGAACTTTTGGATGCGGTTGTTCTCGGTGTCGGCAACGTAGGCGTTGCCGGCACTATCGACGGCGATGCCCGCGGGGGCCAGGAACTCCCCGTTGCCGGAGCCCTCGCTGCCCCATTGGGTGATGAAGGTGCCGTTGGAGCTGAACTTCTGGATCCGGTCGTTGCCCGCGTCTGCGACGTAGACGTTGCCGGCGGGGTCGGTGGCGATGCCCTTGGGGGCCCACAACTGCCCGTTCTTGCCGCCCGAGCCTCCCCACTTGGTCATAAATGTGCCGTTCGAGGTGAACTTCTGGATGCGGTTGTTCTTGGTGTCGGCGACGTAGACGTTGCCGGCGGGGTCGGTAGCAATGCTTGCGGGCGCGCTGAACTGCCCGTTGCCGGAGCCCGCACTCCCCCACTTGGTGATAAAGGCGCCGTGGGAGGTGAACTTCTGGATGCGGTTGTTCTCGGTGTCGGCGACGTAGACGTTGCCGGCGGGGTCGGTGGCGACACCTTGGGGCAAAAAGAATTTCCCCGCGTCGCCCCACGTGGTGATGAAGGTGCCGCTCGGCGTGAACTTCTGGATCCGGAAGTTGCCCTCGTCGGCAACGTAAACGTTGCCGGCGGGGTCGGTGGCGATGCCGAGAGGGTTATCGAACCCCCCGTTGCCGTGGCCCGGCCCCCCAAACTGGGTGATGAAGGCTCCGTTCGAGGTGAACTTCTCGATCCGGTCGCCGCCGGAGTCCGCGACGTAGACGTTGCCGGCAGAGTCGGTGGCTACGCCGTGCGGGTAGATGAATGGGTGGGGCGCGGGGGGGTTGCCCGAGCCATCCCACTTGGTGACGAACCCATACTTCGCCTGCGCCGGGGCGACCGCGACCAGCGCGACCACCACCGCGAGCAGGCCGGCGAGCCCGAGGAGCTTTGCGCGCCGCGCGATCATCCCGGTGCCGCGATGCTGGGGCCGCTGCTGCCGCCACCGCCCGTCGACGGTGCCGGCGCGGGTGCGGGGGTTGGCGAGGGCGTCGGCGCGGGCGCGGGGGTCGGGGTGGTCGTCGTCTGGGTGGTCGTCGTCGGGGCGGGCTCGGTGCTGGTCTCGGCCTGCCGCTTGGCCTTGAGCGCGGCCTTGCGCTGGGCCTCCCGCTTGCGCTGTGCGGCGAGCTCGGTCGCAACCAGCTTCTTGAGCTTCTTCAGGGCCTTCTTCACCGTCGTCTTCGAGCCCTTGAGCCGGCCGAGGGCCTTCTGCACGGCGGCACGCTCCTCGGCCGTGATCTCGCCCTTGTCGCCGAGCTCGTCGAGGCTAGAGTTGACCGCCTGGCGCAGCAGGTCCCCGGCGCTGTGCATCCGGAACTCGACCCGTCGCTTCGCCTCCCGCGCGCGCTTCGAGGTCGGGTTCGAGACCACGACCGCGACGTCGACCATTGCCGCTTGCGCCTCGCTGGTCGCCGCGATCGCCTTCGCCGCCGCGGGCTCAGCCGTGCTCTCGCTCGGCGCCGGCTCCGGTGCGCCGCAGGCGATCGGCGTCTTCGACGCGCCGCTGCTGACGACGACGACGTGGGCGGGGAGCGGGGCCGCATCGCTCGAGGGGGCGGAGCCGAGCAGGGTCCCGTTCGCACCGTCGATCTCGCCGAGGTCGACCGCGGGGCGCCCGTAGAAGTCGGCGGCCTCCCGCGCGGAGAGCTTGTGGTCGGCGCCGGCGGCGGCCGATCCCGGTGGGCAGACCGAAGCTCCACGACCTGCGCCGAGGGCGTAGATGGCGACCGAGCCTGGCTTGGCGCCGTTCGCCCCCGCGAGGCGACCGTCGATTGCGACCTCGCTGCCGGCCTGGACGAGGTCGGCGCTGCCCTTCGCCTTCGAGCCTCCGACTCCCGCCAGCCTCACCTTGTAGGTGGACTTGACGTCGGCCGAGGTTACAAGGCGGCGTGCGCGCGCCTGCAGCTGCGCGAGGCGGCGTTCGAGCACTCGGCGCTTCACGGCGGAGGGCTCGTCGACGAGCTTTACGACCAGCTTGCCCATCTCCGACTGCAGTGAGCTTGCCTCGGTGCTGAGCTCGAGCGCGTTCAGGGCCTGCTCTCGCGAATCCCCAGCCCCCGTTCCGGTGGCGCCGCCGCCCGAGCCGCACCCAGCCACGAGCGCGGCCAACGCGCACAACAGCGCCGCAATACCAACTACGGCCCCTCTCCCTTTGCGTGCTCCTACGCGCACAACTCCCCTCAGCTCCCTTGTACGTGACGCTACTAGAGCATTGGAAAACACGCAAGCCTTCTTTCCTTAAGGGTCGGCGCTTGTGCCCGCTTCGTTACGGATTGCCCGGCGCGGCGTGACAGCCGCGCGTCCTGCGCCGGCCGACGAGCGCGGGGCGGCCCACCCCGCCGCCGGCCGGAGCGCCGGCCGCACCCTCTGGCTCGGCCCCGAGCCGGAGTTCGTCGACGCGATCGCCGGCGGCGTCAACACAGCCGCACCCTGAGGACCGCGACGCCGACTACGATGGCATCGAAGGGGGGCGAGGGAGAGCTTGTCATCGATCTTCATCAGCTACCGGCGCCAGGACACGGCGCCGTACGCGGGCCGCCTGCATGACCGGCTGACGCAGCGTTACGCGCCCGAGCAGGTCTTCATGGACCTGGAGATCCCGCCCGGCGAGGACTTCGTCGAGGTGATCCAGAACGGGGTCGGCGGCTGCTCGGTCTTCCTCGCGCTGATCGGGCCGGGCTGGCTGACCGCGGCCAGCGCAGACGGCCAAGCGGCGCCTCGACGATCGCCGAGGACTACGTGCGCCTCGAGATCGAGGCGGCGCTGAAGCGTGAGGTGCCCGCTGATTCCCGTCCTGCTCGGGGGCGCGGCGATGCCCGACCGAGGACGAGCTGCCGTCCGAGCCTGGCTGGCGCTGGCGCGCCGCAACGCCGCTCGAGATCAGCGACAGCCGCTGGCGCGAGGACACGGCTCGGCTCGCTCGAGCGGCTCGAGGAGCATCGTGACGCCCCGCACCGGCGAGCCGGCTCGAGCTCCCTCCCGCGCCGCTGGGTCGCGGTAGGGGCGATCGCTCGCCGTCGCTGGTCCTCGCCGGCCTCGCCTACGCGCTGCTCGGCTCCGGCGACGGGTCGGGCGGGACCGCGGCGGACCCCGCGGCGACGGCCCTCAAGCTCTCGAGCGAGACCGCGGCGCTGGCGACCGCGGTCGGGCGCGATACGGGTCGGCTCGCGGAGCGCGTCGACCGGGGAGCCAAGGCCGTGGCGCTGAGTGGAGCCCTTACGTAAGTCCGGGGCCGACGCCGCCGAGCTCGCGAGCAGGATCGGCCGACGGAGCTCGAGCGCCGACGACCCCGCCGGCGGCCGAGCTCAGCTCCAGCGCCAAGGCGCCTCGAGCGCCACCGCGAGCTCCCTGGAGACGATCGCCGCCGATACCGCCTCCCCGGGGAGCGCAGTCGGCGAACGCCCGCGCCGCCAAAGCCCAGATGAAGAAGGCCCTCGACGCAGCTCCATGAGCGCCCTCGACGAGCTGCGCCAGTCGTTCGTAGACGAGGGCGCGACCGACGCCGCGGGCGCCGTCGCCAACAGCCGCGAGCAGCTCGACAACAACTCGAGAACCAGTTCACCGCCGGTCTTCGACAACCTGATCGCCGCGCTCAAGGCCTCTTGAAACCCCACCCCGGGCGCGACCGCCGGGGTCGGGCGGGCCCGGGCAGCGCCTCGCCCACGAGCTGCAGCGCATCGACGGGGCGCCCTCCCTCAGCAGCTCCGGTTGGTCAATTCCACGGCATTTCCGCCTAGGATCTCGTCCCGGGTGAGGTAATGAGCGGCGAGCCGGAAAGGCAACGGCATTGGTGGCGACGCGCCGCCGACCCGCTGACGGGGAGCCCGCCGGGGCAGGCGACGAGCCGGGCGCTTGGCTCGTTTCGCCGACTCACTCGCGCTGCGTGGGTCCGGAATCGCGACCCCGAACCGGTATCGCTGGTCCCCCGCCGGCAGGATGACGGGGACGCAGCCGTGGTCTTCATCCACGGATTTGGCTCCAGCGGGGTCCCGTTCGGACGCTTCCCGGATCCTCGCCGCGGAGCCCCGCCTCGACGGCTGGGATCTCTACACGCTCGGCTACAGCACCAGCCTGATGCCGGACGTCCGCGAGCTTCTGGGAGGCCGATCCCGCGATCCCGCTGCTCGGCCACCTACCTGCGGACCAGGGCCGCGCTCGAGCCCGCTCGACGACTACGGCGGCCTCGCGCTTGTCGCCCACAGCATGGGCGGCCTCGTCGTCCAGCAGGCGCTGCTCGACGACCCCGAGCTCGCCGACCGGGTCAGCCACGTCTTCATGTTCGGCACCCCGAGCAACGGCGTCCGGGCCGCGCGCTGGGCCGGCTTCCTCAAACAGCAGATCGAGGACATGGCCGAAGGAGGAGCTTCATCACCGCGCTCCGCGGCCGCTGGGAACGAGCAGTTCGGGACCATCGACCCTTCGACCTCTGGGTGATCGCCGGCGACCGCGACAAGTTCGTTCCGGCCAGTCCTCGCTCGGGCCGTTCCCGCGGGAGGTGCAGCTCGTCGTGCCCGGCGACCACCTCGAGCTGGTCGACCTCGACGACGCGGGCTCGATGAGCAGTCAGGTCGTTCGCGAGGGGCTGCTCGGCGTCCGCGGCCCGGCCGGACCGTGGAACGGCGCCCGGCTCGCCGTCGAGAGCAACGAGTACGACCGGGTGATCCGCGAGCTCGGCGAGCACCCCGGCGAGCTCGACGAGCAGCACCTGATCGACCTCGCGCTCGCGCTCGAGGCGACCGGCCGCCGCGAGGAAGCTCTCGCGCTCCTCGACCGCCACGCCGGCCAGCCACGGCACCGACGCCAGGGGTACGCTCGCCGGACGGATCAAGCGCAACTGGCTCGACGATGGCCGCCGCGCGACGCAGAGGCAGCGCTCGAGCTCTACAGCGAGGCCCTCGCCGCGGCTCTCGAGGCGCGGCGACGACGAGCAGATCTACTACCACGCGATCAACGTCGCCTTCCTCGAGCTCGCCTACCGCCGCGACCTGCGCCGCCGCGCAGCGCGCCGAGCAGGCGCTCGATGCCTGCGAGCGCTCCCGGACGAGCTACTGGCGGCTGGCGACCGAGGGGGAGGCCCATCTGCACCTCGGCGACGCCGACGGCGCGCTCGAGGCCTACCGCGGCGGCGGTTGCGCTGGAGCCGACCAAGCGGCGAGCTGCAATCGGCCTACCTTCAGGCCCGCCGCCTGTGAGCTGCTCGGGCGCAGCGACCTCCGCGACGACCTCGAAGCGATCTTCAGCGCTGAGCGGGAGACCGGCGATCGAATCTAGGAAGCCGGCGGCGGCCCGCATTCGGCTCGCGTCCGGGGACAGTACTCGCTCGCGGATCAGGCGGCGCGTCGTCGACCCGACGCTCGGTGGCCTCGGGATCGGGGATGACGATCTCGTAGCCGACCGGGCCAGAGACGCGTGGCAGGAGCTCGATCGAGGCGAAGTCCTTGCGCTGGTCGTCCTCGCTCGAGCCTCCGCCCACGGTCGCATGCAGGGATGCGTCCGCCGCCGCCGGTCCTGCGCAGCCCGGGCCGTAAACTCCATCCGTCCTCGCACTTGTCGCGCCACCAGCGGTTGTGCTCCTTGATCGCCAGGTAGCTCGAGGACCCGGTCCGAGACCGGCAGCTCGCCGACCTCGGCGCCCGTCAAGGGACCAGCTCGGCGCCGATCTCGCCAAGGCGTCGGCGATCCCGTCCGCGTAGCGCCAGTTCGCGAGCCGCGCGGCGTCATCGAGGTCCTCCCAGTCGACCAGGGGCGTGCTTCCCGGCAGGCCGGGTCGCGCTTTGAGCGCTCGTCTCGCAACCACTCCAGATGGCGATCGCGCGCGATCCGCTCGAACGCGGCGTCGCCGAGCAGCTCTTCGCTCAGGACGCGACTCGCCGATCGGCACCAGGCGCACGTCGGGAGATCGACGCCGATCTCCTCGAGCGCCTCACGGGTGTCCGCTGTCCGGCGCCGCAACGAAGGTGCAGCCCCCGGCGGCGAGGCGCGGCCGCAACTCGACAGTCCGCCTCGAGCGCCGGCCCCTCGCCGTAGCCGCAGACGAAAGCCAGCCCCGAAGCCGCCGTTCCCTCCCGGCTCGCGACCCACACCGTCACCATCGAGATCTCGGCCCTGGTGAACACCCAGTCGTCATTGGCGCGCAGGATGCGGAGGCACTCGGTCCGCGTCCGGCTCCTTCGATCGTGATGCCCTCTACCTCAGCGGCCTCCTCGCGACGCGGAGCAGCTGGACGACGAGCCGTGCGACGGTGGGGCCCACGCCGACGATCAGAAGCCGATGAGGCGTCTCGCTCAGGGCCTCGTAGCGGCTGGCGCTCTCGATCAGCAGGCGGGCCTCGCGGTCGGGAATGTTCACGAACTCGACCCGGCGGGAGGCATCGCCGCCGAGCAACGGCAGCCTGTGCAACACCGCCCAGAGCGCGGGCGACTCGATGGCCACGTGGGTCGGCACGGGCGCATGATCGGCCAGCAGCTTGCGGATCGCGGCCAGGATCTCCAGGTTCGTCGTGTCGGAGCCGGCGACGACGACGATGCGCGAGGCTCGGGACAGTGGGCGGCCTGCAGCGCCTCGGGGTCGCGTGCGTCGGCGACCAGCACCGGGCAGGCCCGTGCGTCGCAGGCTCTCCGCCGGCCGCTCGCGCCGTCGAGCTCCACCACCACCACGTGATGGCGGGGCCGGAGGTTCCGGGCGAGCGTGGCGCCGCGCTCACCGGCGCCGATGATCAGCACGTGGCGCCGTGCAAAGAGGCGGAGCCGAAGGCGCTGGGCGCGTCCGCCGGCTACCGCAAACAGGGCCACGAGCGCCGCGTACGGGAGCACGAAGGGGGCGATGAACCGCGCCACATCGAGCTGCCAGGGAGTCCCCTGGGCGGGGACCTCACCCTGCACCCCGAACAGCTGCAGCGTCCTATAGACCTTGTCGCTGAAGCTGATCGCCTCGCCCTGGATCTCCGAGAATCCCCAGATGGCGAGAAAGACCACCGCGCCGGCGAGGACGAGCACCGGCGTCGGGCTGCGGAACATGCGCGCCATGCGCCGTAGCACTCGAACAGCGATCGGCAGCGTGGCCCGGGGCTTGCCGTTCACGACCGCGACGGCATGCGTCGTGGAACCCGGCGGGCGGCGGTGACGCTCTCCCTCATCTCTTCTCCCCTGGCCGCTCGACGGAAGCCGGCCGGCCCGAGCGTAACCGACTGATCCCGGGAGGGCGGGTTCAAGCCGGAGACAAGTCGCTCGATACCGCTCTCGACGCCAACCCGAACCCGACGCCCAGGCGTTCGGCGACGCTCCAAGATGAGCTGTGTGCCGGAGCCGAGCGCGTCGCAAGGCGCGCGGGTATGCAACGCCGTCCGCGCGCTCGCGCGCCTAGAATCGGGGGCGTAACAGGGGTGCTCGCGGGTACGCGGGCTGAGATAGCGCCCCTCGGACCGATGGCCCGGCCCGGCGCTGACCCTCCGAACCTGTGCGGTAATGCGCGCGAAGGGAGATCGGACGACAAGTGGCAGTCGATCCCGAGGCGGCGAGCGGAGGGCGATCCGGCGACGCCGTGGCCGCGGCCACGCCGGCGCTGCGGATCGAGGGCCTGCGGCACTCGTTCGGCTCGCTCGAGGTGCTCGCCGGGATCGACCTCGAGGTCGGCGCCGCGAGCTCGTCGCGCTCGTCGGGCCCTCCGGCTGCGGTAAGTCGACCCTGCTCGAGCTCTCCGCCGGGCTCGCCGAGCCGAGCGCCGGGAGGATCTCGCTCGCCGGCCGGCGCCGCCGCTGCGGCGCGCCTCGCCGGCTGCGCGTATATGCCGCAGCGCGATCTGCTCCTGCCCTGGCTGCGCGCGATCGACAACGCGGCCCTGGCGCTGCGACTGGCCGGCAGCTCCGGCCGCGAGGCGCGCCGGACGGCGGCGCCGCTGTTCGAGCGCCTCGGCCTCGATGGCTTCGAGCGCGCCTGGCCCGAGGCAGCTCTCCGGCGGCATGCGCCAGCGGGTCGCCTTCGCCCGCACGCTGCTGACCGGCAAGCCGATGCTGCTCCTGGACGAGCCCTTCGCGGCGCTCGACGCGATCACGCGCGGGCGACCTGCAGAGCTGGCTTCGCGAGGCGCTCGCGCGCCGAGCCGCGCGCGGTCGTTGCTCGTCACCCACGACGTCGAGGAGGCTCTGTTCTCGCCGACCGCGTCGTCGTGCTCTCCCCGCGCCCGGGCCGGCCCGTGTGGGAGGACGCGGTGCCCGCTGCGGACCGCGCCGGTGACGACCGCGCCGCGGTCGTCACCGCGCCCAGCTTCGTCGCCGCCCGGGAGGCGGCGCTGCACGCGCTCGGCTCGGCCGGGGGGAGCGCGCCGTGAGCAGACGAGCGCTGGAGATCGCGGCGCCGATTGCCCTGCTGCTCGCTCCTGCTCGCAGCCTGGCAGGTCGGCGGCGAGTGGCACTGTGCTCGCCGATCTGCTCGGCATCGAGCCGTACCTGATCCCCGCGCCGACGGACGTCGCCCGCTCGATCGGGGACAACACCGGCCTGCTCGCCGACAACGCGTGGGTGACCCTGAAGGAGGTCGTGGCCGGCTTCGGGGTCGCGCTGCTGATCGGTGTCGCCTTCGCCGTGCTGCTCCACGTCTCGCCCCTTCTGCGCCGCGCCTTCTACCCGCTGATCATCGCCAGCCAGACGGTGCCGATCATCGTCATCGCGCCGATCCTCGTCGTCTGGTTCGGCTTCGGAATCGGCCCCAAGGTGGCGATCATCGCCCTGATCTGCTTCTTTCCGATCACGGTCAACACGCTCGACGGCCTCGAGTCGGTCGAGCCGGCCCAGCGGAAGATGCTGCGCTCGCTCGGGGCGGGCCGGCTGCAGATCCTGGGCCGGCTCGAGCTGCCCGCCTCCCTCCCCTACCTGGTCAGCGGTGCCAAGATCGCGATCGCGATCGCGGTGATCGGCGCCGTCTTCGGCGAATGGGCCGGGCGCCGACGAGGGCCTCGGCCACCTGATGCTGGTCGACAATGCGCAGCTCGAGGTGGCCCGGATCTTCGCCGCGATCTTCGTCCTCTCGGCGATGGCGATGCTCCTGTTCGGCGCGGTGAGCCTGCTCGAACGACGCTGGGGTTGGTGGCGGCGAACACCCCGGAGCGGCTAGCCCGCCCCGGTTCGATGGAAACGACGAGAAAGGAAAGATGAAGAACTCGACTGTCCGACCCAAAGGTGTCCTGCGGATCGGAGCCGCGCTGGCGATGCTCGCCCTCGCCGCGACCGTCGCGCTCGGCTGCGGTGAGAAGCCGGAGGGCGGCGCGGCCGAGCCCGACAACTTCGACCTGACGCTCGACTTCTACGTCAACGCCGACCATGCCGGCATCTACACGGCGCTGCAGGAGGGCTACTTCAACGACGCCGGCCTGAACGTGAAGCCACACGTACCCTCCGATCCGTCGGCTCCCATCAAGGAGGTCGCGGCCGGGCGCGCCGACCTCGCGATCTCCTACGAGCCCGAAGTGATGCTCGCCCGCGACCAGGGGCTCGACGTCGTCGCAGTCGCAGCGCTGATCCAGCGGCCGCTCACCTCGTTGATCTCGCTCCCGTCCTCGGGCGTCCGCAAGCCCGCCGACCTGAAGGGCAAGACGGTCGTGACGGCCGGGATCCCCTACCAGACGGCTTATCTGGACACGATCCTGAAAAGCGCAGGTGTCAGCCCCAGCAGCGTCACCCAGACCGACGTCGGCCTCAACTTGCTCCCGCCGCTGATCAGCGGCCGAGCGGACGCCATGTTCGGCGGCTTCCTCAACGTGGAGGGCGTGCAGCTGCAGGCCGAGGGCAAGCACCCGATCGTGCAGCCCGTCGACCAGCTCGGCATTCCCACCTACGACGAGCTCGTGCTCGTCGCCAACGGGCAGCGCCTGCAAGACGACCCGGAGCCGATCCGCGCGTTCATCGCCGCGCTCGCCCGCGGCACCCGGGCGGCGGAGGCGGACCCGCAGGCGGCCACCGACGCCCTGATCAAGGCCAGCCCCGATCTCGACCCGAAGCTGACGAAGGCCGAAGTCGTAAAGACCCTCCCCTACTTCAAGCCGCCGAAGGGCAGGCCCTTCGGCTACATGGATGCCAGCGACTGGATCGCGTTCGCCGCCTGGATGGCCGACCACGGCCAGGTCACCCAGCGCCTCGGGACGGCGGAGCTGCTGACGAACGACTACCTGCCGGGCCAGATCCCGGAGTAGGCGAGCGGCCGCGGAGCCGCTCCGCTCATACCCGCTCGACCGTCGCCAGCCAGGCCGCGACGCCGCCGTCGTGGATCATCGTCTCGATCCGCTCGGGCGCGATCGCCGCGACGCCCCAGCCGGCCTCGGGCGTGAACGCAGCTCGCAGCTCGTCCACGCTGACGGGGTGCGGGCCGATGTCGGGACCCTGGTCGCTGAAGCAGAGCACGAACGCCGTGCCGCCGGGCGCGGTCGCCGTGGCGAGGCTCGCCACGTACCGCAGCCGCTCCCCGGCGTCCAAGGTGTGGAAGAGGCCGCAGTCGAGCACCGTCCCGAAGCTGCGGCCGAGGCGCCCGAGATCGAGGGCGTCGGCTATGGCGAACTCGGCATCGATCCCACGCTCGGCGGCCTTCTCGCGAGCGAGCGCCACGGCCGTCTCGGCGAGATCGACGCCGAACACGGACACCCCCAGCGAGCTCGCGACGTGGAGAGCGTTCTCGCCGCTGCCGCAGCCCGCGTCGAGGACGGCGCCCGCGAAGCGGCCCTCCGCCACCAGCCGGGCGATCGCCGGCTGCGGACGGCCGATGTCCCACGGCGCCGTCCCGTCCCGGTACGACGCGTCCCAGGGCTCCCCGCTGCGGCGCTCGTGGCTCGTGGGCTCGCGGCCGTCGACCGGCTCGGCGGGCTGACCCCGTTCGGGCAAGGTCGCTAGTGGACCCGTCCGCAAATACGATCAGCCCCGGCGGCGTCCGGACCCGCCTGAGCGCACCCGCCGCCCGCCCCCATGCCAACCGGCATGCGGGCGGCCACCGTGCACCCGCAGCCGTGCCCGGCCACCCGCCGGCATCCGACCGGACTTACGGACGCGCCCACTAGCCGCCGGCGAAGACGGCGGGCTCGGTCGCCTGGGCCTGCAGGTCCCCGAACTGCCACGGCGCCTCGTCGTGCTCGCGCTCGTAAGGCATGAAGACGGCGATCGCGGTGGGATCGTCCTCGGGATGCTCGATCACGACCAGGATCGCGTCCATCGTCGACTCGTCCTGCTCGATGGCGACGTTCGAGGCGATCGCCGTGGCCCGGACCCCACCGTGGGCGACCTCCTCCCGGAACGCCTGCACGAGAGCGGCGATCACCTCGTCGCCCTCGGGAAGCTCCTCGCCGATGTCGGCCATCGCGGTGGTGATCTCACCGTCCCCGTCGATCGCGGCACCGTGCGGATGGAACCCGCCGTGCTCCTCGAGCAGGTCGACCGAGACCGGCAGGACGGCGTTCAGGAGTGCGTTCTTCTCTTCTTCGGGAGTCATGGCAAGCCGCTACCCGGGCAGTGCAAGCGTAATCGGGCCGGGGCGCGGATTCATACGTGCCGCACGAGTACGACGCAGTCGTGCCGGCGGCGCTCAAAGAGCCGCTGGCGGCCGCCGCGCCAAGGTCTCGCGCAAGACCGTCCGGTTAAGGACCCCTGGGGGTCCTTAAGTGGACGACTATGGCCTGCTGCGCTCGCCGCCCCCTCAGTGCCCCCTTCCGATCAGCAGACGCGCGAAGGGCGCCGGCCGTCCCCTACGCCGCGTCCTCCAGCTCCGGGTTCGGCGGGTGGTAGCGGAGCGGTCGGCCGGTCGAGTTCTGGGGGTGGCGGCACCCGAGCAGGGTGAACAGGCCCGCCCAGCCGCGGTAGGGGGCGAAGCGGTCGTAGAACGCCTCGACCTCCGCCACGGTCGCGCGGCGGTCCATCCCGGCGAGGCGCGGAACGTGCTTGAGGTAGGCGAGGTCGCCGGCCGGCAGCGAGTCGGGCTCGCCGCGACCCTTGCTGCCGAGGACCTGCACGGTCCAGGGCCCGATCTCGGAGATCGCGAGCAGGCGCCGGTCGTCGCCGGCTGCGGCCGGGGTCGATGCGGCCCATCGGCGACCTCGCGCGCGACCTTGACGAACGCCACGGCCCGCTTCGGGGCGAGATCGAGCGCCGCGAGCTCGGCCGGCGCGAGGGCGGCGATGGTCTCGGCGGCCGGGGACGTCGCGCAGCGGCCGGTCCCGGTCCGGCGGCAGGCAGGCGTCGCCCCAGCGAGCGACGATCCGGCGCTGGATCACATGCGCGCGCTCGGCCTCGATCAGCTGCTCGGTGATCGCCCACGCGAGCGCCTCCCAGGGCCAGAACGTGCGCCGCACCCGGATCCAGGGGACGCGCCGGATCGCCGGGCCCATGAGCACGTCGGAGCGGAAGGCCTCGTAGAAGTCGGAGTAGTCGTCGTCGAGGCCGAGCGCGTGACGGGTGCGCTCGATCGCGACCTGAAGCTGCGTCCTCTCGGCCCGCGACGGCGCCGAGCCGGTCGGCTTGCGGCGCCAGCGGGGCGTGGTCCCCGGCCTCAGCGGCTGGCGTCGGCGCGGCGAGGAGCGCTCGACGGCCCGGCGCCCGGCATCGAGCCAGGCGGGCTCGGCCGGGATCGCGGCAATCCGGACCGCGTCCTCGCGAGGGCGCTCCCAGGCGCGGACGAGGATCGGCCGGCCGTCGACGTGGAGGAAGCGCTCGAAGATCCCCTCCCGCACCCGCGAAACAGAGTCGGGGCCGCCGCGGCGAACGAGGCGGAACGGCCACGGCGGCGTCACGTCGACGATCAGGCCCTCGCCGACGGCGCGCGGGCCCGGGGGCGCCCCCATCAGCGGTCGAGCACGTGAACGTCGATCAGGAAGGAGCGGCTGGCGAGCACGCGTTCCGCCTTGCCCCCGCGGCGGATCACCCGGGTCGGCTTCTTGCGCTCGAGGTGAGTGCGGACGGCCCTGACGGCCGCCACCGTCGCCGCTCCGGCCGCGATCCCGCCGGCCGCGGCGACCGCCACGGTCCGGACCTCACCCCGCCAGGCATCGAGCTCGGCGGCGGTGCGGCGCTGCGGGAGCGGCCTGACCTCGTCGTCGGCGACGCCGCTCGCGGCAGGCTCCTCCTCGACGGCCTCGCCTTCGAGTACCTCGTCTTCCACCCGCGCGAGTCTAGGCAACGGCGAAGACGGTCCCGCCTTTGGGACAATGGAGCGGATGGAGGCTTCTTCGCACCCGCGCATCGAGCGCGACCTCTTCGACAAGGCACGCAACCACGACCGGCGCGAGCAGCTCGAGCTCGCCGAGAAGGCGGACATGCTCCCCTACTTCCGGCTGCTCACCTCGCAGGCCGGGCCGGTCGTCCAGATGGAGGGCCGGGAGACGATCATGCTCGGCTCCAACAACTACCTCGGCCTGACCGGGGACGCGCGCGTCAAGCGCGCGGCGGCCGACGCGCTCGAGACCTACGGAACCGCGCTCACCGGCTCGCGCCTGCTCAACGGGACGATCCCGCTCCACGTCGAGCTCGAGTCCGAGCTCGCCGAGTGGATGGGGACCGAGTCGGCGCTCGTGTTCACCACCGGCTACCAGGCGAACGTCGGCTGCATCGGGACGATCCTCGAACCCGGCGACACCGTCATCTGCGACTCCGGCGATCACGCCTCGATCCTCGACGGCTGTCGCCTCTCCGGTGCGAAGCTGCGCCCCTTCCGCCACAACCGCATCGACAAGCTCGAGAAGATGCTCGAGCGCTCGGCCGCCGACGGCGGCGGCGTGCTCGTCGTCGTCGACGGCGTCTTCTCGATGGAGGGCGACATCGTGGACCTGCCGCCCGTGGTCGAGCTCTGCAAGCGCTACGGCGCCCGGCTGATGGTCGACGAGGCGCACGGCGCCGGCGCGATCGGGCCTCGCGGCGCCGGCGCCTCCGAGCTCTTCGGGCTCGAGGCCGAGGTCGACCTGCGAATGGGCACGTTCTCGAAGAGCTTCGCCTCCTGCGGCGGCTTCATCGCCGGCCCGGCCGAGGTGATCGACTACCTGCGGATCGCCGCCCGCTCATTCCTGTTCAGCGCCGCGGCCGTTCCCGCCGCGGTCGGCGCGGCGCTGCAGTCGCTTCGGATCATCCGCAGCGACGAGGGGCCGGAGCTGCTCGCGAGGCTCGCCGACAACGCCGCCTACCTGCACCGCGGCCTGACCGAGATCGGGCTGCGGGTCGTCGAGCCGACGAAGCTCCCGGACGGAAGCGAGGCGCTGACCCCAGTCGTGCCGGTGATCGTCGGCGACGACATGCTCGCGGTGGCGCTGTGGAAGGCGCTCTACGACGCCGGCGTCTACACCAACGTCGCGATCCACCCTGCGGTGCCGCCGTCGGGCGCGCTGCTGCGGACGAGCCTGATGGCAACCCACGAGCGCTCCCATCTCGACGCGGCGCTCGAGATCTTCGAGCGGGTCAGCGCCGACTTCGACGAGCTGCCCCGCACCTGAGCTGCTCGGGGCGAGCCCCCTGAGCTCCTCCGGCCCTCGTCCCCGCGGCAAGTCCGGCGGCCAATGCCCGGTTTCCTATTCCTGTAATTGATCGCTACTGATGCGCCGAAGCCTACCCCTGCATGGGTAGATTCGACTTGTCCACTTCCGCACAAGGCCAAATGGGGCCGAGGCGTGAAAAAAAACCCTGCTCTTAGCGAACGTGGCGGGGCGAAAACTCCGTCCGCCAGCCCAACCTCGGCAGCGATCCGGTTAGGGTGCCCAACGCACCGAACGCACCGGGGCAGGGAGCGGGAGCGAAGCGGATCACCCACCGCCGCATCCCCTCATCCCGGCCATTGGCCGACCCGGCGCCAGGCGCCAACGACAGTCCAATAGCCCAAGACTCACAAGGAGGAGTGAGAATGGAAGCTGCCTCTACGGCTGCGCCCGTAGTCATCCCGCAACACATCGAAGCGCTCGAGCAGGCGAATCGCGTTCGGCTTGCACGTGCGGCTCTGAAGCGGGCGGTGCGCAGCGGCGATGTGGAGGCTCACGATGTGGTCCGCTCATGCCCCTGGGAGGCCGAGACGATGTCCGTAGCCGAGCTGCTGCGGAGTCAGTGCCGCTGGGGGCGGACGAGGACGCGGAAGTTCCTCGTCCCGCTCGCATTCAGCGAGAACCGCCAGCTCGGGCGGCTGACCCTGCGCCAGCGTGAGATGCTCGCCGGCGCTCTCGAGGTGAAGACGAGGCAGGTGCGGCACTGAGCCGCCGAACGGGGGACAGGGGAGCAGGAAGCTCCCCGTGATCACAGACTGAGCACGGCCCGGGTCCCAGACCCGGGCCGTTCTGCGTCCGGGCATGCTGCGGGGGCCGGTCCGACCCCGCCCGGCTCAGCCGCGGAAGCCGGAGAGCCGGAACCAGCGGCCCCCCGACCGGCTGCGGAACAGCCTCGCGAGCAGCACCGCCGCGACGGCGAACACCCCCAGCCCGATCAGCGCCCGGATGCCGCTGCTGAGATCCGACGGCCCCTTGTAGAAGAGGACGCCGAGGACGATCGCGGCGGGCACACCCGCGAGGAGCAACGTGTGCGATCGGTAGCCGGCGAAGTGCTCGCGGATCGCCGTATCGAGTCCGCCGATCGAGGCGAGCACGGCGCCGGCCGCGATCAGGATTCCCCCGCGCTCGCCGCTGACGACGAACAGGCCGAGGATCAGCATCACGATGCCGGCGAGGATCGCAAGCTCGATCAGCGGGAACTTGCCCCACGGTGCCGGCGGTCGCTCGTCGTCGGCGTTGCGCTCGGCTCGCCGGGGGCCCGAGGTCGCGCGCGGCGCGCTACGGGACGTCGGCTTCTCCTCGGAGGGGGCGGATTCCGCCTCCCCGCTCGCCTCCTCGCCCCCGCCCACGGGCTCGGGGGTGGGAACCGCGCCCTGGTGCACGAGTCGCCGCTTGCGGCGTCGCTTGCTCGCCTTCGAGGACATCTCAGTCTGCCGGGGTCGGGGTCAGTTCGAGGCGGGCGCCGTCGCCGGGCGCCCGGTGGCTAACGGACACCCGGAGGAAATCTTGACGCGCCACCATCCGAGCAGCATGCCGAGGATGCCGAAGCGCGGTCGCGAGTGCCAGTGCCCGCAGCCGCGCTCGCCCACGTCCTCGTTCGAGATCTTCACCCAGCGGTAGGCCTCCGGGTCGGCGATCATGCGCTCGAGCAGGCCCCGGTTCGCCTCCTCGACGTCCACGCGACGGCCGAGCTCCGAGCGTGCCTGGGCCAGCTTCGCGGCGAGCTCGTCCCGAACCTGCTCGAGCTCGGCGATGCCGAGTACGCGCGGGCCGCCCGCACCGGCGACGCGGAAACCGATCCCCTTGCGGGGGAAGGCGGTGACGAACGTCTCGCCGAGCTCGCGTTCCAGCCGGGCGATCTGCCGCCGCAGCTCGCGCCGGGCCGCACCGCGCTCGACCTCGCGCGGCTCGCGCACGATCGCGGCCCAGCGGCCGGCCTGAGTCTCTTCCTGCCCGCTTTCGAGAAGCTCCGGCACCCTTCGGTCCCTTCCTCGACTTCCCGGCCATTGTAGCCGCGGACCCGGCCCCGGCAAGGTCAATCCCCGCTCTCTAGGGCGCCGAGCAGCAGCCACAGCGCCTCCTCGACGGCGATGTCGGGTACGCCAGCCACCTGGATGGCGACGAGGACCATCGCTTGCGTGTGGCGGTCGACGCCGCGGCCGGTCCCGATCGGCCCGAACAGGAGCGCAATCGGCTCGCGCGCGTCGGCGATCACGAGCTTCCCGCGGGAAGCGGCCCGCGCTGCCCGTCGAGCTCCTCCCCGGGCCGGCTCGGGCGGATCCCGAGCGGGGGCGCGACGCGATCGGCGTCGAAGGCCTGCAGCGCCACGCCGGATTCCATGATCGCGATCGTGAGCGCGTCGTCGAGCAGGTTCTCGCTGACGAACCCGCCCTTACGCAGCCGCTCGAGCGAGCGCGCCTCGACCGGGGTGGGACGCTCGTCGGGGTCGAGCCCGATGTGGCGGAAGAAGACGCGGTAGGCCCACGGGATCGGGCGACTGCGCAAGACGATCGCATCGGCGCCCCGGAACCGGTCGGAGAGGATCGCGAGCCGCCGCCGCAGCGAGGCGTTGCTGCGCCCCGAGCCGCGGCCGACACGGGCCCAGCGCAGCGCGAGGCCGGGGAGCTCGGCATCGAGCTCCGCGTCCAGGAAGCCCTGCTCGATCGCGGCGCCCCCGCCCTCATCGGTCGGCGGCCCGCCCATCAGCCCCCCGCTCCCGGGCCACGCCGGGCGCTGGCCCGGACGAGCCCGTCGACCATCGCCGAGATCTCGCGCCCGTCGAAGTTCCCGGGCTTGATCCGCGCCTCGTCGATGATCCCTCCCGGGTAGGCGAGGACGATCGTCGGGCAGACGCCGACCCCGAGCAGGTTCGAGACGGCCCCATCGCGGTCGTGGCCGACCGGCACCGTCCACCCGCGCTGGCGGACGATGTCCTCGACCGAGCTGCGGTCGTCGAGGACGTTGATCGAGAGGAAGTTGACGTCGTGGCGGCTCCGGGCGACGCGGTCGAAGGCGTCCTGGGACGGCAGGCAGTCGCCGCCCCTGGTGAACCAGAACGAGATCGCGAGCGGCTTGTCGAAGAGGTCGCAGTCGCGGATCGCGCCCGCGGTCGCGATCTCGCAGGCGGGGGGCCGGCGGTCCCCGGCCGGGCACGGGTTGCGGGAGCTGTCGCAGTCGTCCTGGAAGACGTTCGCGTCGCCCTGGGCGGAGCTCCGCACGCTCGGCACCGCGAACTCGGGCAGCGGCCTCCCGTTGCTCTCGCGCGGGTCCGCGCCCAGCACACCTCCGCCCTTCGTGTCGAGAGCGTTGACCACGGCGACGATCACGAGCACCGCGAAGGCGAGACCGACGAACAGCGAGTAGCGGGAGGCGACCTTCGGCCGCTCACGGGAGGCGAGCCCGCGCGGGGGCTTCGGCGGCCCGCCGCCGACAGCCGGCGTCGCCTCCTCTCCCCTCTCTTCCCCGTCAGCCTCGCCCCCGGTGGGCCGCGGCTCCTCCGCGGGCGCCTCGCGCTCCGGCTCCGGCTCGGGCTCCGGCCACCAGCCGCCGCCCTGCTTGCGCTCGGGCACGATCGGCTCCCTGCCTCAGGCGGCCGGCCCCGACTCCGCGGGCGCCGAGGCTGAGGACGAGCGGGGGCGCCGCAGGCGGCGGCGCAGCACCGGCAGCGGGCGGAAGCCGCCCTCGGCCCACACGAGCGTCGCCGGGAGCACGATCATCACGCCGGCGAGCGCGACGGTGAGATCGACGATCGTGACGAGGCCGAAGTCGCGCAGCATCGTGATCCGGCTCGCGATCAGCACGCCGAAGCCGGCGATCGAGGTGACCCCGGAGGCGAGCACGGCGGTGCCGGTGCGCTCGTAGGTGTTGCGCAGCGCCTCGCCGAGGCTACGCCCCGCTTCCCGCTCCTCGCTGAAGCGGGCCGAGAGGATCACGCTGAACTCCGTCGCGACCGCGATCACGAGCACGCCGAGCGTCGCCGACATCGGGTTCAGCGGAATCCCGAGCAGCGCCAGCACCAGCGCCGACCACCCTGTCGCCAACCCGATCGGGATCAGCGGCACGAACGCACGGCGCGGCGAGCGGTAGACGGCGAGAAGCACGAGCGCGACGGCCAGCAGGCTGACGAGGGTGAGCCAGTACCGCGAGCCCGAGAGCTCGGAGTTGGCGTCGGCGGCGAGCACCGGCAGGCCGACGACCTCGGCGCTGAGCCCGGCCGGTGGATTGATGTCGCCGCGGATCTCGTCGATCAGCGCCTTCTGGTCGTCGAGCGGCATGACCGGGATCAGGAACGAGATGTTCGCCACCTGCTCGGAACCCTTCGGGCGCGAGAGGATCGCCTGCAGGAAGTACGGCGGGACGATCTTCAGGACGCTGTTGATCCGGGAGCGGGTCAGCTTCGTGTCGCTCGGCAGCAGGTCGGAGAGCGCCGGGCCGGGACAGATCTCGGTCCCCTCGGCGCGACAGTCGGGAAACTCCCCGCTGAAGCCGTGCTCGGACAGGACGCGCTGCTTGAAGTCGGACATCCAGTTCAATGCCGCCGGGCTCGTGACGTCGTCGCCGCGGACGATCACGTCGAGCTCGCCGGAGACTCCGGTCACGTTCTCGAGCGCGTCGACCGACTGCAGGGCGGGCAGGTTCTGCGGCACGAGCTGGCGCACGTCGGAGACGACCGCTGTCTGCGTGCCCACGCCCCAGCCGATCACGGCGAGCAACGCCGCGACCCCCAGGACCCGGCCGGGGGCCGAGATCGCGAGCGCCAGCGCGGAGCGCCCGAAGGAGGTCGAGCGGCGGCGGATCGAGGCGCCCAGCTCGCGGGCGCGGCTGCTCGCCGTCGCGAACGAGGAGCGGGCGTCGGCGCCGATCCGCCCGCGCATGCGCTCGCGCAGACCCGCGCCGCGCCTTCCGGCCCGTTCGGGGTCGACGCTCGAGAGCGCCGCGAGGCCGGCCGTCAGTGAGATCGCCAGCGCCGAGATGACGCCGACCACGAGCGCGAAGGCGAACTCGCGGACCATCGGGATCGGCGAGAGCACGAGCGAGAGGAAGCCGACCGTCGTCGCCAGGGCCGCCGTCCCGATCACCGGCCCGCCCCGCACCGCCGCGATCACGGCCGAGGCGGCCGGCCGCTGTCCCGAGCGCGCCGCCTCGCGGAAGCGCGCCTGCAGCTGGATCGCGTAGTCCACGCCGAGGCCGATGACGACCGGCAGCACCGCCACCGAGGCCATCGTCAGGCTGCCGCCGACGATCGAGAGCAGCCCGAAGGCCATCGCCGAGCCACCGAGGGCCACGAACAGCGGCAGCAGCCGCAGCGGCGGCCCGAAGGCGACCATCAGCGTCAAGGCCATGACCACCAGGGCCACCACGAGCAGGAGCACGATCTCGCCTCCGAGCTCGTCCGCGAGGCCCTGGACGACCACCGGCACGCCGCTGAGCTCGTAGCCGCCGTCGGAGAGCTTGAAGGCCGGGTCGGCGATCGCCTCCCGGATCAGGGAGATCGCCTCGCGTTGGGTTGCGTCGTCGAGGTTCGGCTGCAGCCGGATCGAGATCAGCGCCCCGTCCGGGGAGGGGAACAGGTAGCCGAACTTCGACTTCGGCGTGCCCGCGGGCAGGCGCGAGTCGAAGACGATCGCCTCCTTGAACAGCCGGTTGTCGACCGAGGGGAAGCCGATGTTCCCCATCTGGGCGGCGACGCTGCCGAAGGAGGAGACCGCCTGCTGGATCACCGCCTGGAAGGCCTGCTTGCCCGCGGCCTGCTGGGCGTCGCTGCCGAGCCCCTTCTTCTTCGCCTGCTTCTGCGCTGCGGCGGCCGCCTGCTGCGCCTGCTGATAGGTGGTCCCGATCTGCCCCCGGAGCACGTCGGCCGAGCGCTCCGCCGCCTGGTTCAGGAAGGTGGCGGGGCCGAAGACGACGCGCGTGGCGCCGAGATCGCGGATCTCGGCGCAGACTCCGGGGTAGTCGGAGTCGTTCGCCGGTGCGTTGCCCGACAGGCAGGCCTCGAGCTTGAGCAGCTGGTGGATCTGGCTCGTGAGCACGAGCTTGCGCAGGTCCTCGTGCGCGAGCACGACGATCGCCTCGTCCCCGAAACGCTGGCGAAACTCCTGCGTGCCCCGATAGGCCTCAGAACCGTTGTCGACGAGCTTGTCGGTGCCCGCGTCGGGGGTCAGGCGCAGTGCCCCGATGGTGCCGATGATCGCGACGACCGCGATCACGGCCGAGATCGTCTGCGTCGGATGGGTCACCGACCACTCGCTGACCCTGCCCAGGAATCTCCTCACGCCTGCAAGCTTTGCAGGCGGACCGCGCGGACATAGCCGCCTCTGCGGCATGATGAACGCCCGATGTCCCAGCGCTACGCAGCCTTCCTCCGTGGCATCAATGTCGGCGGCCGCCGCGTCTCCGGAGGGGATCTGGCCGCCGCGTTCGAGACGGTTCCCGGGCTCACCGAGGCGAGCTCGTTCCTCGCGTCCGGAAACGTCGCCTTCACGGACGAGAGGAGTCGCGAACCGGCGAGCGTCGAGCGCGCGATCGAGGAGGCGATCGTCGCGGCGTTCAGCTGGGAGTCGAAGGTCTTTCTGCGCACGGAGGCCGCGCTGGCCGAGCTCGCCGCCGCGTCCCCGTTCAGCGCCGCCCAGCTCGAGGCCTCGGCCGGCAAGCACCAGGTGCTGGTCCTCGGTTCGGCTCCGGGCACGCAAGCGGCGGGGCAGATCCTCTCGCTTGCGACCGACGAGGATCTGCTCGTGCTGCAGGGGCCGAATCTGCACTGGCTGCCCAGCGGCGGCTTCGCCGACAGCGATCTGGACCTGGAGGCGATCGCCGGCATCGCCGGCCCCGGGACGACGCGCACGAAGAACACGATCGAGCGCATGCACGCGAAGTTCTTCGCCGACCCCGGCTGACTCGTCACGAGGCCACGAATGGCCGGGGCCCGCACCGGGCATGCCCCTGCAATGGAGTCCGTGATCGATCCCGGCGCTCTCGTCGGAGAGCGCTACCGAATCCAGGAACGGATCGACCGTGGCGGGATGGCCTCGGTCTGGCGTGCGCGCGATCGCCGCCTCGACCGCGCTGTCGCCGTCAAGGTGATCGCCCCCGAACTCGCCGGCGATGAGCATTTCGTCGAGCGCTGGCGTGCCGAGGCGCGGACCGCAGCGCGGCTCCGACACCCGCACCTGCTCGGCATCCACGACCTCGGTTTCGACGGCGAACGACCCTTCCTCGTGATGGAACTGGTCGACGGCGAGACGCTCGCCGACCGGCTCCGTCGCGACGAGCCCGGGCTCGACCTGACGCGGCTGGCGCGGACGCTGCTCGACGTCCTCGCGACGCTGCACGAGGGCGGAATCGTCCACGGCGACGTGCGGCCGGCGAACGTTCTCTACGGCCGTGACGGGCGCATCCGTCTCACGGACTTCGGCGTCGCGAGGATCCTCGGGACGTCGGAGTCGGCGATTCGCGAGGGCGAGACCGCCGCCGCGGACCGCGACTACACCGCGCCGGAGCTCCGCGACCACGGGAGCCCGACCCCCGCGTCCGACCTGTACTCGCTCGGTGTGCTCCTCGATCAGGCGGGCGCGGGCGAGACCCCTCTCGCCCGCCTCGTGCGGCGGCTGCGCGCGCCCAAAGCCGAGGACCGGCCCGAGAGCGCCCGCCTGGCGCTGATCTCGATCGCGGGCATCGGTGAGGGCCCGCCGCCCGGGCCGCCCCAGACAACGGCTGCGCTCGCTGCGCCGGAGGCGGCGGCGCCCGACCCCGCCCACGTCCCCGCCTCGCCCACCGTTCGCGCAGCCCGGCGTTCGCACGGGCGCCCGGCCGCGGTCCCTGGGGCCGAGGGAGCGGCACCGGGGATGCCCGCAGTGGAGGCGGGGGGCGCGGGCGAGGATGCCGGGCCGCCGACGCCGCCCTCCGGAGCGCGACGAACGTACGGCGCATCCGGCGGGCGGGCCCCGAGAATCCTCGCGGGCGGCCTGCTCGCCGTCGCGGCGGTCCTCGTCGTGGCGCTCGTCGCCTTCGGGGGCGGCGGTGAAGGGGGCGGGGGCTCGCAACGCGCCGCAGCCTCGAAGCCCAAGGGCAAGGACCACCACCACCGACGCAAGGGCAACGGCCACAACGGCGGCCGCTCCGGCTCCCGGACGCACGGCGCGGCGAACACGAAGGCCGCGAATCCGCCGGCGCCCGCGAAGGACACCCAGACCGAGCCGACGCCGACGAGTTCTGCGTCCGCCTCCGCTCCTGAGCCCGCCGCCGGCTTGAGCGGCAGCGAGCTCAACGACCGCGGCTACGCACTCCTGCAGCAGGGCGAGCCCGCCGCGGCGGTTCCGACCCTGCGCCGCGCCGTCGACGCGCTCGGCCCCGACGACGGGCTCACATACGCCTACGCCCTCTTCAACCTGGGCTCTGCCCTGCGCCAGTCCGGGCACCCGGACGAGGCGATCCCGATCCTCAAGCAACGCCTCCGGTACCCCGACCAGCGCGCCACGGTGCGCGCCGAGCTCCAGGCCGCCCGCAAGCAGGCGGGCGAGAGCTAGGAGCGCGCGGCCGGCGCCGCCGGCGAAAGGGCGTGGCGGTGCGAGGCAGTGAGGGAGGTGGGCCGGTGGGAGTCCTCGGCCTCTGACGGGGCCCGAGACACCAGATCTGGGCAAAGAACGTCGAGGACGTCTGCGCTGCTCTGACGTCCCCGACGTTTGTGCGTTCTGGGCGCATGAACGTCGGACACCTCCCCGCCCAAGCGGACGTCCCCGACGTTTGTGCGTTGACGCCGCGCGCACGGCGCCGCCGGCGGAGGGGCGTGGCGGTGCGAGGGCAGTGAGGGAGGTGGGCCGGTGGGAGCCCTCGGCCCCTGACGGGGCCCGAGACACCAGATCTGGGCAAAGAACGTCGAGGACGTCTGCGCTGCTCTGACGTCCCCGACGTTTGTGCGTTCTGGGCGCATGAACGTCGGACACCTCCCCGCCCAAGCGGACGTCCCCGACGTTTGTGCGTTGACGCCGCGGGCCCCGCGCCGCCGGCGAAAGGGCGTGGCGGTGCGAGGGCACCGAGGGAGGTGGGCCGGCGGGAGCCCTCGGCCCCTGACGGGGGCCGAGACACCAGATCTGGGCAAAGAACGTCGAGGACGTCTGCGCTGCTCTGACGTCCCCGACGTTTGTGCGTTCTGGGCGCATGAACGTCGGACACCTCCCCGCCCAAGCGGACGTCCCCGACGTTTGTGCGTTGACGCTGCGGGCGCGGCCCTCCCTTGCGCCCCCCTCCCCCTTCCGCCTCCCTCCCTCGGTGCCCAAAGGCGGTCAAGCGCCCACCGGAGGGGAGGCGCCGCCGTCGCATGCGGCTCCCGCCGGCGTCGGGCCCCACCTTCTTTCCCCCACGGGACCGGACCCGGCCGAGGACCAAGCCCGAGACCCGCCCGGGCGTCAACCTCCCAGCTCACCGCCGCCGGGCGTCAACTCCTCACGGCGAGGCCGGGAGCTCGCTGATCAAGGAGCGCTGAGCGAGCGTGCTCCGCACGTGAGCGAAGCGGGACGCAGAGCAGCGGGCTCCCGGCCCGCCGCCTAATCCATTGTCAGCGGGCCTTGAACCTCTGCGTTGAGGAACTGGCGGACGAAGTCGTTCGAGGAGTCGAACAGCTCCTCGGCCGGACCGCTCTCGACGATCCGGCCCTTCCAGAGCACGGCGATGAAGTCGGCGATCCGGCGCGCGGTGCCGAGGTCGTGGCTGATGACCAGATAGCAGCCGCCGTTCTCCTCGTGGATCTCACGGATCAGCTCGCAGAGCAGCGCGGTGCGGACCGGGTCGAGGCCGGAGTCGGGCTCGTCGAAGAACACGATCGCCGGGTCGAGGACCAGCGCCCGGGCGAAGCCGGCGCGCTTGCGCATCCCGCCCGAGAGCTCGTTCGGCATCTTGTAGTGAGCTTCGGCGAGGCCGACCTCGCGCAACCTCCGGCTGACGATCTCGCTGATCTCGTCCTCGGACTTGTCCGTGTGCTGGCGCAGCGGGAAGGCGGTGTTGTCGTAGATGTTCATCGAGCCGAACAGCGCCCCATCCTGGAACAGCAGGCCGAACTTCTTCCGCATCTCGAAGAGCTCGTCGTCGGTCATGTTCGGCACCGACTCGCCGTGCACGAGGATGTCGCCGGCGTCCGGGTACAGGAGGCCGACGATGAGCTTGATCAGCACCGACTTGCCGGTACCCGACGGGCCCAGCACCATCGAGATCTCGTTGTCGGGAAGACCGAGGTTGAGGCCGTTCTGGATCCGCGTCTTGCCGAACTGCTTGACGAGGTCGATGACCTCGATCGCGTCCTCGCCGCCGTGATCGCGCTTCTCGCCCGTGTGCCAGCGGTAGGGGTCGTAGTCGTCGGGCTCGACGCCGGGAATCGTGTAGTCCTTGTTGAGGCGACCGAGCTCGGGGGCGGCGGCGTCGGGGTCGCGGTTGGCCGGGACCTCGTCGGGGCTGCGCGGCTCGTAGTCCGGCGTCCGGTCGATGACGCTCTCGCCCTCTTCGGAACGACGATCCGTCCTTGGATCGGTTCCCATCTCGGGATCCCAGGATCCACCAGGCATCAGCACTCTCCTCCTGTCGTCAGGTTCTCGTTGCGGGCAGCCACGTCAACCGCCTATCGGCGCCCTTGGATTGGCCCCCCAGAAGACCAGGGTGCCCATCATCCCGATGATGTGGACTAAGACGATGTTCAGGACCATCGATTTCGCGGTCGCCGTTCCCACCCCGACCGGGCCTCCCGAGGCCGTGTAGCCGTAGTAGCAGCCGACGAGCACGATGGCGGTCGCCATCACCATCGCCTTGATGACGCTGAATATGAGATCGGGTGGGTTCTGGAACATCCAGAAGATCAGCAAATAGCCGCCCGAGGAGACCTCGCCGATCTGCTCCACGACCGCGAGCCACGAGGCGAAGAAGCCGACGCCGATCGCGGCCAGGTACATGAACGGGAGCGTCATCCAGGCTGCGAGCAGGCGCGTGGCGGCGAGGAACGTGACCGGCGGGATACCCATCACCTCCATCGCGTCGATCTCGTCCGAGATCCGCATCGCGCCGAGCTCGGCCACGATCCCGGTCCCGACCTTGGCCGACATCATGTAGCCGAAGGCGTACGGGATGACCTCGCGCAGATCGCACCAGGCGGCGAAGACACCGGCGTACGCGGGCGAGCCGACCGAGCGGTTGAAGTACGCGCCCTCGATCCCGCAAGTGAGGCCGAGGATGAAGACGAGGCCCCAGATCACGATCGTCGAGCCGAGGATCAGGATCCCGGCCTGGCGCAGCGCCTCGCCGAAGAACTGGAAGACGCGGCCCGAGTAGACGAGCCCCATCACGCGCCCGCAGAAGCGCGCGATCTCGCCGAGCGAGGAGAACCAGTCGCGGGGTACGGTCAGCCAGCCGCTCATTTGATGGTGCTGATCTCCGGGTGCGTCGCCAGCAGGGTCTGCGTGAACACGTAGTTGAAGGCGAACACGCCCATGAAGGCGATCACGACCGCCTCGTTGACGGCGGTGCCGACGCCCTGCGCACCTCCGGACGCATTCATCCCCTTGTAGGAGCAGACGATCGCGATGATCGCCCCGAATAAGGTCGTCTTCAGCACCGAGCCCCAAAGGTCGGTGACCGAGGCGTTGTTGAAGAGCGTCGCGAAGAAGCCTCCCAGCGGCTGGCCGTAGGCGAGCTCGGCGAAGATGCCGCCGCTGATCCCGAACAGCAGCGCGTAGATGTTGAGCAGCCCGGTGATGATCATCAGGGCCAAGAAGCGCGGCACGACGAGGTTTTTGATCGGATCGACGCCCAAGACCATGAGCGCGTCGAGCTCCTCGCGGATCTTGCGGGCGCCGAGGTCGGCGGTGATCGCGGTGCCGGCGACGCCGGCGACGACGACCGCGGTCACAAACGGGGCGAACTCGCGGACCGAGGCGAGGATGAAAAAGCCGCCGAGGCGGTCCAGGGCGCCGAAGAGGCTGAGGAAGTTGGCGGCCTGAAGCCCCGGCGCGCCGAAGCCGAAGGCGACGGTGCTGATCAGCATCGGAAACCAGCACAGCTGCAGCGCGAACAGGAACTGGGAGACGAACTCACCGCCGTAGGGGTAGGGCGGGCGGACCGTGGCCGTGATCGTCTTGCCGGTCAGGATCATCATGTTCCCGACCTGCTCGAACAGGCTCTTGGCGGGTAGGAACGCCCTATCGGCGACAGCTCTGACCATAAAGACTCCTCCAGGCGGGCTCCCCTGAGGCCTGAGGCACCCGGCGTTGTGAAACTTAGTCCATAGCGCGGTCATGCGCCACCCCCGAACCGACGGCGCAGGGGATCCGGCGCAACTGGCGCCTCCCCGCCCTACCCTTCGGTACGAAGCGGCGCGAAGCGCCGGGCCGCGTTTGCCATTCCGTATTGGACGCGCGTCGGCCCGTGGTATGTTCCTCGCGCCTTTGGGGGAGAGACCCTGCACAATCCGTTGCCCGTGCCTCGTTCGCTTGCACTCACACTGATTCTGGCCGCCGCGGCCGTCGCGTTGAGCGCCTGTGGGTCCGGGCAGTCGCAGGACGCGAACGAGCCCGCCGGGGACTACCAGGTGAAGGTGACCCGCTCGCAGTTTCCGACCAAACAGCGCCTCGCCGAGACCTCGAATCTCGTCCTCGGCGTCAAGAACACCGGCGACAAGCCGCTTCCGGAGCTGGCCTTCACGATCTACACGGGCAAGGGCAACGCCGACGGCTCCTTCAACTACCGCTCCGACCAGCCCGGGCTCGCCAATCCCAACCGCCCGGTCTGGGTGCTCGAGAACAAGTACCCGCGCGAGCTCGGCACGCCGCCGCCGAAGGGCATCTCCCCCGGCTTCCGCGCGCAGACGAACACGTTTGGATTCGGCCCGCTCGACCCGGGCCAGGAGAAGGACATCGTGTGGAAGGTGACGCCGGTCGAGGCCGGCACCTGGAACCTGCACTACCAGGTCGCAGCCGGACTCGACGGCAAGGCGAAGGCAGTGACCGCCACCGGCACCCCGGTCAAGGGCGAGTTCGTCGTCAAGATCACCGACCGGCCGCCGAAGGCCAGGGTCAACAACGCCGGCAAGGTCGTCACGAGCGGGGGCTGAGGGCGGCCGCGCACGACGGCTTCGGATCGCCGTCCCGTGCGTCGCCGCGCTGCTCTGGGCGGCATCCCTCGGGGGCTGCGGTGGCGCCGGCGGTACGACGACGGGCACCTCTCCCGGCGGCCCGCTCTCGACCCCCGGCGCCGAATCGACGAGCGCCGGCGAGGGACAGCGCGTCAAGCTGACGAAGATCGGCGACTTCGACTCGCCCGTGTACGTGACGGCCCCCGCGCTCGGCCCCCGTTCCGACGACGTCTTCGTGGTTGAGCAGGGTGGCCGTATCGAGCGCGTCGCCCCCGACGGCTCCACCTCCACCTTCCTCGATGTCTCCGGCGACATCACCTCCGGCGGCGAGCAGGGGCTGCTCTCCCTCGCCTTCCCCGATGGCGACCCCCACCGCTTCTACATCGACTACACGGACGCGGACGGCAACACGCGCGTCGTCGAGTACGGGACGAGCGACGACGGCACGCGCGCCGAGCCGTCGAGCGCCCGCACCGTGCTCGAGGTCGACCAGCCATATGCCAACCACAACGGCGGCCAACTGCAGTTCGACCCCAACGGCCTGCTCTACATCGGGCTCGGCGACGGCGGCAACGAGGGCGACCCCGATCGCACCGCGCAGGACCTGAGCTCGCCCCTGGGCAAGATCCTCCGCATCGATCCGGAGGCGTCCGGCGGCAAGCCGTACTCGATCCCGCCCGACAACCCGTTCGCCGGACCCGATGCGCCGGCCGGCGCACTACCGGAGATCTTCGCCTACGGGCTGCGCAACCCCTGGCGTTTCTCGTTCGACAGCGGCACGGCCGGCGATCTGTGGATCGGCGACGTCGGCCAGAACGAATTCGAGGAGGTCGACGGCGTGACCCGGAAGGAAGCGGTCGGCGCGAACTTCGGCTGGTCGGCGTACGAGGGTGAGAAGCGCTTCAACACCGACCAGAAGGCTCCCGGCGCGATCCCGCCGGTGCTCACGTACCCGCATTCGGGCGGAGCCTGCTCGATCACCGGCGGCTACGTCGTCCGCGACCCGCGCCTGCCCGGGCTCGACGGCCGCTACGTGTACGGGGACTTCTGCACCGGCGAGCTGCGCAGCTTCCCGGCCCGGCCCGGGCGACCGGCGGAGGACGATCGGGCCCTCGGCGCAACCGTGCCGAACCTGTCGAGCTTCGGGGTCGACCACACCAATCGCGTCTACGCGACCTCTCTGAACGGGCCCGTCTACCGCCTCGACCCGCGCTGAGGCCGCGCGGCGCGTCGCCGCGACCCGGCCCCACTTACATACTGGCCAGCCGGCCAGTCGCGGTAGAGTCAGCGCCGGAGACCCAGCCCCCGCCCCCCGGAGAGGAAGCGATGGAAGCGAAGACCGCGTCCGAGACCGAAACCACGGAAGCCCCGCAGGGCGCGCGGCCGGAGACCACCGCGCCGCGCCGCGCCGCCGACGGCGGCACGACGAGCACCGAGGCCATCGACGTCCGCCGACCCACCGACGGCAGCACGATCCGCAGCATCGGCATCGACCCGCCCGAGCGCGTGTCCGAGGTGGTCGCGCGCCTGCGCCGCAACCAGCCCGCCTGGGAGGCGCTCGGAGTCGATGGTCGCTACCGCTGGCTCGGTCGGCTCCGCGACTGGCTGCTCGACAACGCCGACGAGGTCGCGGACCTGCTCAAGGAGGAGACGGGCAAGGTCCGGGCCGACGCCGAGCTCGAGGCGCCGTACCTGGCCGGTGTCATCAACTTCTACGGCGAGAACGGGGCCTCGTATCTGGCCGAGCAGGTGGTCAAGGGACGAACGCCGATGACGAAGGCGAAGCGACTCACGGTCGCCTACCGCCCGTATCAGGTCGTCGGCGCGATCAGCCCCTGGAACTTCCCGGTGATCCTCGGCCTCGAGGACGCGCTCGCGGCGCTGACCGCGGGCTCGGCCGCCCTGCTGAAGCCGTCCGAGTTCACGCCCCTGACCGTGAACCGGATCGTGGAGGCGTGGAAGCGCGAGATCGGCGGCCCGGACGTGCTCGACGTCGTCAACGGGCTCGGCGAGACCGGCGGCGCGCTCATCGACGCCGTCGACTACGTCCAGTTCACCGGCTCGGAGCGGACCGGCAAGGTCGTGATGGCGCGCGCCGCCGAGACCCTGACCCCGGTCAGCCTCGAGCTCGGTGGCAAGGACCCGGCGATCGTCCTCGCCGACGCTGACATCGAGCGCGCCGTCAACGGCACCGTGTGGGGCGGGCTCGTGAACACGGGCCAGATCTGCATGTCGCTGGAGCGCGTCTACGTCGAGGAGCCGATCTACGACGAGTTCGTCGATCGGCTCGCGGCAAAGGTGCGAGAGATCCGTCAGGGCGACGACGGCGCCAAGCACGGGGCCGAGGTCGGGGCGATGACGTCGCCGAACCAGATCGCGATCGTCTCCGACCACGTCGAGGACGCGCGCGCCGCTGGGGCCCGGGTGCTGACCGGAGGTCGCGCCCGCGACGGCGCCGGCGACTGGTACGAGCCGACCGTGCTCGCCGACGTCGACCACTCGATGAAGGTGATGCGGGAGGAAACGTTCGGGCCGGTGATCCCGGTCATGAAGGTGCGGGACACCGAGGAGGCCGTACAGCTCGCCAACGACACCACCTACGGGCTCTCCGCTTCGATCTTCTCCGGTGACGTGCGCCGGGCCGAGCAGCTTGCGAAGAGGATCGAGGCCGGCTCCTGCAACATCAACGATGTGATGGTCAACTACTTCGCCGTCGAGGTGCCGATGGGCGGCTGGAAGACCTCGGGGATCGGGTACAGGCACGGCGCCTACGGGATCCAGAAGTTCGTCCGCAGCTCCTCGATCGTGAGCCCGAAGGGCCCGATCGCCCGCAACGAGCTCGCCTGGTTCCCCTATACCCCGCGCAAGCGCCGCTTCGTCACGCGGCTGTTCCGGCTCCTCAACGCCCGCGGGCTGCGCAACCGACTCGGGCTCTGAGCGCCTCCGCCCACGACAAGCCGTGTCGTACCCGCGCAGGCGCGGGCCGGGTTCGTGCGCGCGGGGAGCGCGCTCAGCGAAGCAGCTTGAAGCCCGCGAAGGGCTGGCCCGAGAGCTGCATGCAGTCGTCGAGCGACATCCGCCTGTCCGAAGCCTCGAGGCGACAGATGATCGGCGAGGCATCCGCGTTGTCGAGGACGAGGCGGGAGCCGTCACCAAGCTCGAGCTCGACCACAGGCGCGCTCACCGGGCCCCCGGCGGGGTTCTCGCTGCTGATCTGCGTGGTCTGCTCTTGCATCCGGATGCACGTTAGCAAAGCCTCACAGTCCGCTGATGAAACTCTCGTTTCATTTCCAGGCTCGCGCCGTGCATATACAGGAACACGGCGACCTGTCTTTCGTTGCGGCGGCCCCCGACGGGGCGCGCGCGGCTGCGGGGGCGCGCGCGGCTGCGCTCAGACCGAGAGGACGTTGTGATCGGCCATGGAAAGTCTCCTCGTGATCGTGCTTCGGAGGATCGGCGGCGCCCGCGACGGCGCCGGAGGGGACGCGGGTGACTGCCAGCCCGGCCTCTGAAGATCTGATCGCGTCCGAGCCGGGCATCGAGCTCGGCGGGATCCGAACCCGGCGACTCTCGGTCAGCGGCTCGGGCACTCCGTTCCTGCTCCTGCACGGCTACGCCGACAGCGCCGACACGTGGCGCTGGCTGCTGCCCGAGCTCGCCGGAGCCGGCCGCGCAGCAGCCGCGATCGACCTCGGCGGCTTCGGCGCTGCCGCAGCGCTGAGTCCGGAGAGCGACCTGCTCGTCCAGTGGGACGCGATGGTCGCCGACGCCGTCGTGGCGTTGAGCGAGGCGTGCGGAGGGGGCGGCGTCTACGTCGCCGGCAACTCGCTCGGCGGCTGCCTGGCGATGCGCGCAGCCGAGCGCTCCGAGCTCCCGGTCGCCGGGATCGTGCCGATCGCACCGGCCGGACTCGACATGGCGCGCTGGTTCGGCGCAATCGAGAGCGAGCGGCTGCTGCGGCTGCTGCAACTCTCGCCCCTGCCGGTCCCCGAGTTCCTCGTGCGCGAGGTGGTCGGGCGCGTCTACTCGAACCTCGCCTTCTCGAGCGCCGGCCGCGCGAGCAGCGACGCGGTCGCCTCGTTCACGGCCCACATCCGCACCGTCGCCCGCGGCTCCGAGATCCTCGAGATCGGCCGCCGCCTGCTGCCCGAGCTCCGCCAGCCCTTCGACCTGAGCCGGATCAGCTGTCCGCTGCTGCTCGTCTGGGGAGAGCGCGATCGGATGGTCTACACGACGGGCGCCGAACGGGTCCTGCGAACCGTTCCCTACGCGGACATCGAGATCCTCGACGACGTCGGCCACTGCCCCCAGGTCGAGGTTCCCGAGCAGCTCGCGCAGATGCTGCTCGACTTTCCCGAGGCCTACGAACACCCGCGCTGAACCGATCCGGGAACGGAGACGGCGACAAACCGCCCGCGATCTGGAATCATGGCGCCAGAGGTGAAGGGGCGAATCTTTCTGGTGGCTCTGGGGGCGGCGGTAGCGCTCGCTCTCGTTGCGCTGCCGTCGGCGGCGTCCGCGAAGAGCTCACTCAAGGCCAAGGGCAGCGTCGAGCAGGTGCACGTCTTCGGCGCCAAGCCGGGCAAGCGGGTGAAGCTGCTCCACAAGGGGAAGGTGATCGACAAGGATGCCGCCGGCGACCTCGGCGCGGCGATCTTCCGCAGGGTCCACCCCGGGAAGGGCTACACGGTCAAGCAGGCCGGCCACAGAGCCGGCCCGGTGCGCGTGATGAGCACACGCCCCCGCCCGCCCAGCACGGCGATCTACAAGCAGCAGATCCCCGCGCACGGCTACGGCTACCTGAAGACGCGTGACGGCACCAAGCTCGCCTACGACGTCCATCCCCCCAGGACCTCGCGCAGTTGCTCGGGATCACGATCCCGACGCCGCCCTCGGGCAAGCTGCCGACGCTGATCGAGTACGCCGGCTACGGCTACGCCGAACCCGGCCGGCCCCGAGAGCGGCATCCAGCTGATCGGCAACCTGATGGGCTTCACGGTCGTCGACGTCAACATGCGCGGCACCGGCTGCTCCGGCGGCGCCTTCGACTTCTTCGAGCCGCTGCAGGGCCTCGACGCATATGACGTGATCGAGACGGTCGCGCGCCAGCCCTGGGTCGACGGGCACAAGGTCGGGATGATGGGCATCTCCTACGGCGGCATCTCGCAGCTGTTCACCGCCGAGGACCGACCCCCGAGCCTCGCCGCGATCTCGCCGCTCTCGGTGATCGACAACACGCAGACGACGCTCTACCCCGGCGGCCTGCTCAACACCGGCTTCGCCTACAACTGGGCCGAGGAACGCGTCCATGACGCGCTGCCCGCCGGACCGGACGCCGGCCAGGCCTGGGCCTACAAGAAGATCCAGGAGGGGGATCAGACCTGCAAGGCGAACCAGGCCGCCACACACGGAGGCGGTCAACCTGCTCGCCAAGGTGAAGCGGAACAAGTACTACCGCCCCGCCTCCGCCGACCCGCTGGACCCCTCCAAGTTCGTGCACAAGATCAACGTGCCGACGTTCATGGCTTGCCAGTGGACGGACGAGCAAACCGGCGGCCACTGCCCGACCCTGCCGGCGCAGTTCACCGGGACCGGTCGCAAGTGGTTCACCTTCACCAACGGCGTCCACACCGACTCGCTCGACCCCGAGACGTTCAACCGCTGGTACGACTTCCTCAAGATCTACGTGGCCAAGCAGGCGCCCATCGTCGGCTCGGCCACGATCCAGGCCGGGGCGCCGCTGCTCTTCCAGGAGGTCTTCGGGATCTCCGGGATGACGATGCCTTCGGACCCGATCCAGCAGAAGCCGACGCTGTACGCGGCGAAGAAGGCGTTCGAGAGCCAACCCGAGGTCCGCGTGCTCTTCGACAACGGGGCCGGTCGCGACACCTACAAGCCCTATCCGGGCTATACCAAGGGCTTCGACCAGTTCCCGCCGAAGACGAACATGCAGAAGTCCTGGTACCTGGACAAGGACGGCAAGCTCCTCAAGGGCCGCGCCGCGGCCAAGCACAGCAGGGGCGCCGACCAGTTCAAGTGGGACGTGGGAGCCCGGCCGGCGACCGACTTCACGGGCGACACCGGCTCCGGCAAGCTCTGGACCGACCACCCCGGCTACGACTGGAGCCAGCCGGTGCAGGGCAAGTCGGTGAGCTACGTCACCCCGCCGCTCCGGAAGGACACGACGGTGCTCGGCTCGGGCGAGGTGCAGCTCTGGGTCCGCTCGAAGGCGAAGAACGTCGATCTGCAGGCGACGGTGAGCGAGGTGCGACCCGACGGCAAGGAGAGCTTCGTGCAGGGCGGCTGGCTGCGGACCCAGTCCCGCAAGCTCGATCACAAGGAGAGCAGCTTCGGCAACCCGGTGCCGACCTACCGCAAGCGGGATCTCAAGCGCCTGCACCGCAAGCACTGGGTGAAGGTCCGCGTTCCCCTCTACTACGAGGGTCACGGCTATCGCAAGGGCTCGCGAATCAGGGTCACGATCCAGGCGCCGAGCGGCGACCAGCCGATCTGGGCCTTCGCGAAGGCGACGACCCATCCGAAGGGCAAGCCCTGGGTCGCGATCGCGCACGACCGCAAGCACCACTCCCGGCTGGTGCTGCCGGTGACGCCCGGCGTCGGCGTCCCGACCGGCTACCCGGACTGCCCCGGCCTGCGCGGCGAGCCGTGCCGGGACTACGAGCCGACCCCGAACAAGACCTTCAAGCGCTGAGCCGGCGGACCGGCGCCGCACCCCGCCGGGAAGTCGTCGTCGAGGATGCCGGCGAGCCCTGACGGGCTCCGCCCGCGTCAGTCGAAGCCGAGCTCGAGCATCTCCACGACGCCGTCGCGCCGCGAGCGCGCACTCCAGCGCAGCCGCGCCTCGGCCGCGAAGCGCACGTACGGGGTCCGCTCCGGGGAGGCGACGATCGCGGTCGGTGCCAGGCGCGGCAACAGCTCCAGGAGCGAGCCCACGAGCGTCTCCTCGTAGAGCAGGTCGCAGACGATCGCCAGATCGAAGGGGACCCCGTCGGGGAGGCGGGGCTCGCGCACGTCGAGCTGCTCGGTGTCGAGCTCGACGCCGGCGGCCTCGGCGTTCAGGCGGGCGAGCTCGAGCGGCTCGGCGTCGACATCGGTGGCCAGCGCGCTCGCCCCGCGGCGGGCGGCGACGAGGCTGGGCAGCGCGAGGCCACAACCGAGCTCGATCACGCGCAGGCCGGCGAGGCCGGGGCGCTTGGCGAGGCGCCGGGCGAGCACCGTGCCGCTTCGCCACGCGACCGCCCAGTAGGGGGCGATCGGCGCCCACTCGACGCCGCCGCTGTCGGGAAGGTCCGCCCAGTCGGCCGGCTGACGCAACTCGATCGGACCGCCGGGCAGCTCGACCCTGGCCGTGACCAGCTCGGCCTCCCGAAAGGTCATCGACTCAGGTGCCGGCAGCGGCGACGCTCAGGCCGTCGCTGCCTCGCCACTCGGCTCGTCGACCTCGGCGTCGATCGTGCCATCGCCGTCGAACTCCTCGTCGGGTGGCAGCTCGCCGCCCCGGTCGGTGCCGGCGATCAACTCATCGCTCCGCTTGTCCTCGGGGACGAAGCCGGACTTCATCCCGAAGTAGACGGCCTGCGGATGGTGGGCGATGATCGCGACCGTCGACTGCTCGGGCTCGACCGCGTAGCCGCCCGAGAGGGTCATGCCGATCTCCTCGAGGCCGAGCAGCCTCCAGATCTTGGTGTGCTCGGACTGCTCCGGGCAGGCCGGGTAGCCCCAGGAGTAGCGGCGGCCCTGGTCGAGGTCGATGTCGAGCCCGCGGCGGACCTCGCGCGTGCAGCCACTCGGCCAGTGCCCTCAGCCGCCTGCACGCCGAGGCCGTGCACGAACAGCTGCTCGGAGAACTCACCGTCCTTCTCGAGCTGGTCGATCCGCTCGGTCACCTCGGAGCCGACCGTGACGCCCTGCAGGGCGACGACGTCGCGCTCGCCGGTCTCGAGTGGGCGGTAGAAGTCGGCGAGGCAGATCCGGTCGTGCTTGGGCTGACGCGGGAAGACGAGCCGCTCGATCTCGGTGTCGGGGTCCTCGGGATCGAAGATGACGAGCTCGTTGCCGTCGGCGTTGCACGGGAAGTAGCCGAGCCGCGCCTTCGGGTGCAGATAGTCCTGCTCGCGCCACATCCGCTCCAGCCGCGGCTGGAAGCCCTCGTCGCCGTCGTAGCCCTCGATGATCCGGCGCCACTCCTCGCCCTTCTTGCCGCGCCCACCCCAGTGCAGCTTGAAGAGCACGTGCCGGTCGAGGTACGGGTAGACCGCGTCGAGGTCGACGTCGATCTCGCGCACGCCCCAGAACGGGGGCTCGGGGATCGGGACGTCGGTGCGGGCGGCCGAGCGCACGCTGTCGTCGTCCGTCGGCGGCGAGTCGTCGACCTTCTCGGGCTTGGCGCGCAGCGTCTGCGCCTCCTCGCGCATCTTCGCTACGAGCGCCTCGCGGGCGTCGGCGTCGATCAGCGCGTCCATCGTGTCGAGGCCCTGGAAGGCGTCCTTGCAGTAGAAGACGCCGGGCTCGTAGATCTCGTCCGAGTCCTTGCCCTTCGGGTACAGCGCGCGGCGGCCGAAGTCGCGGTTGATCGCGGCGCCGCCGAGCAGGACCGGGAACTCGTGGCCGCGCTCATGGAGCTCGCCGATGCAGGCGGGCATCTGCTTCGAGGTCGAGACGAGCAGCGCGCTGAGCCCGATCGCGTCGGCCTCGTGCTCGACGGCGGCGTCGATGATCTGATCGATCGGCACCTGCTTGCCGAGGTCGAACGACCGTGTAGCCGTTGTTGGTCAGGATCGTGTTGACGAGGCTCTTGCCGATGTCGTGCACGTCGCCGAACACGGTCGCGATCACGACCTTGCCCTTCGTGTGCCCCTCCATCCTCTCGAGGTAGTTCTCGAGCTGCGCGACGGCCCGCTTCATGACCTCGGCCGACTGCAGGACGAAGGGCAGGATCAGCTCGCCGGCGCCGAACTTGTCGCCGACCTCCTTCATCGCCGGCAGCAGCACGGAGTTCAGGGTCGGAACGGCGCCGATCTTGTCGACCGAGCGGTCGATCCACTCCTCGACGCCGTCCTTCTTGCGGCGCAGGATGTGCCAGTGCAGGGCCTCCTCCGGCTCCATGCCCTCGGTCGGGTCGCTCGGTCGGCCGCCTCGGCCTCGGGACCCTTGCTCTCGAAGTGCTCGATGAAGCGCTCGAGCGCGTCGTCGCGGCGGTTGAGGACGAGGTCGTCGGCGAGCTCGCGCTCGGCCTCGGGGATCTCACCGTACGGAGTGATGTGGTTCGGGTTCACCATCGCCAGGTCGAGGCCGGCCTCGACGCAGTGGTGCAGGAAGGTCGAGTTGAGCACCGCACGAGCGCCGGGGCTGATCCCGAAGGAGACGTTGGAGACGCCGAGCGAGGTCTTGACGCCGGGCAGCTTCTCCTTGATCTGCCGGATCCCCTCGATCGTCGCCACCGCGCTCGGCTTCCATTCCTCCTCGCCCGTGGTCAGCGTGAAGGTGAGCGCATCGAAGATCAAGAGCTCGGGGTCGAGCCCGTGCTCGTCGCAGGCGTACTCGCTTGATCCGCTTCGCGACCTCGAGCTTGCGCTCGGCGGTCTTCGCCATCCCCTCTTCGTCGATCGTGAGCGCGATCAGCGCGGCGCCGTGGCGCCGGGCCAGCGGCACGACGCGGTCGAGCTTGTCGCGACCCGCCTCGAGGTTGACGGAGTTGACGATCGCCCGTCCCGGGTTCTGCTCGAGCGCGGCCTCGATCACCTCGGGCTCGGTCGAGTCGATCTGCAGCGGCGCGGGCTGGGTCAGCGCGACGCGCTTTGTGACCTCGGCCATCTGCACGTCCTCGTCCTGGCGCTCGGTCAGCGCCACGCACAGGTCGAGCACGTGGGCGCCGCCGTTGACCTGATCCTCGGCGACGGCGACGAGCCCGTCGTAGTCGTCGGCGAGCAGCAGCTCCTTCGCCTTGCGCGAACCCTGCGAGTTGACGCGCTCGCCGACGAGCGTCGGCCGCGGCTCCTGCACGAGGTCGTAGGCGGTCATCATCGAGGCCACGCGCGGCGGACCGGGCTGCGGGCGCTCGCCGGGCTTGACGTCGGCGACGCGCTCGGCGATCGCGGCGATGTGCTCGGGCGTCGTCCCGCAGCAGCCGCCGACGATGCTGACGCCGTGGCGCTCGACGAACTCGCCCAGCACCTTGCTGATCTGCTCGGGAGTCTCGGGGAAGATCGTCTCGCCGTCGGGACCCTGCAGCGGCAGCCCCGCGTTCGGCACGCAGTGGACGGGCAGCGGGCTGTTGTCGCCCAGGTAGCGGATCGCATCGCGCATGTCCTCGGGGCCGGTCGAGCAGTTGAGGCCGACGATGTCGACGCCCATGCCCTCGGCGATGGCGAGCACGGCCTGGATGTCGGTGCCGAGCAGCATCTTGCCGCCGTTCGGCAACAGCGAGACCGAGACCTGGATCGGGACCTCGCGGCCGACGCGCGCAAAGGCCTGGCGGGCGCCGACGATCGCCGCCCGCACCTCGAGGATGTCCTGCGCCGTCTCGATGATCACGAGATCAACGCCGCCGGAGACGAGGCCGCCGGCCTGCTCGTCGAAGACCTCGACGAGCTTCGTGAAGCTGATGTTGCCCAGGGTCGGGTCGTCGGAGGCGGGCAGAAAGCCGGTCGGACCGATGGAGCCGGCGACGAAGCGGGTCTCGCCCGCGGCCTTGCGGGCGATCTCAGCCGCCTTGCGGTTGATCTCCACCGTCTCGGCGCCGAGGCCCCACTCCTCGAGCTTCAGCCGCGAGCCCTGGAAGGTGTCGGTCTCCACGACCTCGGCGCCGGCCTCGAGCATCGAGCCGTGCACCGCCTCGATCACGTCGGGACGGTTGAGCACGAGCGCCTCGTGGCACTTGCCCTGCAGACCCCCGTAGTCCTCTGAGGTCAGCTCCATCGGCTCGAGGGTCGCGCCCATACCGCCGTCGTAGACGACGATGCGCTCGCGCGCGGCAGCAAGTATGTCTCGTCCCTCGCTCATTGGCGTTGCCTGTTCACCTCCATCGGTCCCGGCTGTCGCACCGTCTGCGGCTCCGGGGAGTCGAAGCGGTTGCGGCGGCATCGAAGGTCCGGGTCCCTCTGCCGCTCTGGATGGTTAATCCAGCATAACGGGATCGGCCGGCCCGGCGTGTCGCTCAACCGGCGACGCGGTCGCCCAGCGGTTCCTCGTGGACCCGGCCGGGCTGCAGGCGGACCGGCGCTGCGCTTATCGCGCGCAGCCGCACGTCGGACCACGTCATCCCCTCCCGCACCAGGGCCGGAAGCCCGAGCGCCACCGCGGTCGCGACCTCGACCGCCTGCAGGATCACCCCGTAGGCGAGGGCGTCGGCAGCGCCGACCCCGAAGCCGGTCGTGAGCACGCTGACGACCGCGAGCTGGAAGATGCCGATGTTCGACGGCGTTGCGGGCACGACCGCGGTGACGTTGACCGCGAACAGCACGGCGGCAGCGCCGCCGATTCCCATCAGCGGGTCGAGGCCCATTGCGGTGCCGAGGGCGTAGCAGGCGGCGACCTGGATCGCCCAGGCGGTGAGTTGCGTCAACGCCGCGAGCGGCCCGTGCCGGGGGTCGCGGAAGACCATGAGCCCCGAGCGCACCTTGAGCAGCGACTCGCGCGCCATCTCGGCGAGGCGGGCCAGGCGGCCGGAGCCGGATCTGCGCACGATCGCGGGGGCCAGGAGCACGGCCACGAGCAGCAGCGCCGGCGCCGTGCTGACGAGGAACAGGTGCTCGGAGCTGCGGCTGAAGAGGTCGGTGCTGCCGACGATGATCGCCCCGAGCAGGACCAGGGCCACGATGTTGAGCACGGTCTGCGAGACGAGCGTCCCGAGCATGACGGGGAACGACTCGCGCACGCGCCCGATCCGCCGGGCCATGATCATCGCCCTGGCGGGCTCGCCGAGACGGGCCGGCAAGGTCGCGGACATCAGCACCCCGATCATCGTCGCCGAGGTGAAGTCGCGGCGACGCAGGATCGCCCGAGGCAGGGCTGAGCGTGCCGTGAGATACCACGTGGCAGATCGGAAGAACAGCGAGAGGCCCATCAACGCCGCGGCGATCAGGACCCAGGCCCAGTCCGAGCGGACGGCGCTGTGGACGACGTTGTCGAAGCCGATCTTCTGCGCCGCCAGGTAGGTGAGCCCGGCGCCGACGGTGCAGGCCGCCAGCACGCCGGCGCGGCGGGCGAGGCGGCGGCGGCGCGAACCCCGGTCCGGCGGCGGATCGAGCGACGGCAGCCGCTGCGCGGGGATCGGCTCGCTGCCGTCGGCGGGCATCATGCCGCTGTATCGGGCGAGGCGGGTAGCGGCGCCGTTCGGCGCCGGCGTCGTCAAGGCGCGTCCGTAGACCGTCTCGACCCGAGCGGCGACCCGCGGCCACGCGTAGCGCTCGGCCGAGGCCCGGGCGGCCTCGGCCATCGCGGCCAGGCGAGCGGGCTCGTGGTGGAGCGCGTGGAGCTCCTCGGCCAGCCGCTGCGGATCGCCGGCCGGGATCAGGATCCCGTCCCGGCCGTCGCTCGACGACGTCGGAGTAGCCGGCGATGGCGGAGGCGATCACCGGGGTGCCGGCAGCGAACGCCTCCGTCAAGACCATGCCGAAGCTCTCGCCGGCCAGCGACGGCGCGCAGAGGACGTCTGCGTCGCGCAGCGCCTGCCAGAGCTCGGCCTTGGCGACGCCGCCGCGGGCATCGATCAGCTCGAGGATCGCGGGGTCGGGGAGGTGCCGCTCGAGGTCCGCCGGCTCGACGCCGATCGCCGTCAGCCTGCAGGGAACGTGCTCGGCCAGCGCCTCGAAGGCGCGCAGCAGCACGGGCAACCCCTTGCGCTCCTCGGCCCGACCCACGAAGAGGATCTCGAGGCGGTCCCCGGGCGCGCGCCGCTCGCGGGACCGCCGCGGCCCGTCGCCGATCCCAAGGTCAACGCCGTTTGGGACGATCTCGTAGTCCCCTCCGAACCAGCGGCGGCCGGTCCACGCGGCCGCCTCCGAGACGGCGATCCGCTCGTGCAGCTGGTTGAACTTGCGCTGTGCGCCAAGGGCGGTCGCGATCCGGTTCGGGCCCGCCTTCGTCGAGTAGGCGTGAAAGGTGCCGACCACGGGGGCGTCGCGGAAGGAGCAAGCGTCCCAGGAGAGGTCGGCCGCGGGCGGCTCCTGGACATGGACGACGTCGAAGTCACCGGCCCGGAGCTCACGACGCATGCTTCGTGATCGCGTCGGGCAGGATCGAGACGTTCGAGACGGCGCCGTTCGCGGGGATCCCGATCGTGCGCCCGAGCGGGATCAGGTAGTCGGGGCGCGGGCGGACGCGCGGCGGCGCGCCACGATGGAGCGTGCGGGCGGCGCGGTCCGGCGGATCCCAGGGTGCGAGCACTCTGACCTCGTGCTCTCTGGCGATCAGGTGCTCGGCGAGAGCCTGCGTATGCCGGTTCACGCCCCCCTCGTACGTCCAGGAATAAGGGGTTACGAGAGCGATGCGCATGTGGGACGGGCAAACCTTACCCGGAGTGCCTTCCGGACGTAAAGTATCGCGTCGACCAGCCGAGTCCTGCGTAGGCCACGAGCAGCGCCGTGCCGACGAACAGCAGCGTCGCGCCCGAGTCGTTTGCGAGCGCCCCCACCACGGCCGCGACGATCCCTCCTACGAAGCCCGCGGATGCGGCCGGGAACGGCTCCATCCACTCGCTCAAGCGGCGCCGGAAGACGATGCCGGCGAGGATCACCGCAAGCGCGGTCGCGTACAGCCACGAGTGCCAGAAGCGCTCGAAGCTGGTCGCGCTGAGCTTGATCCGGCGCTCCAGGACCTGACCGACGTCGTGCAGGCCGCCCGCATCGAGCACCGAGCGGGTCAGATGGGAGTCGCCGCCGCTGGCGAGATCGACGGCCACGAGGGCAGCGAGCGCGGCCGAAGGGGCGCCGATGAGCAGCGCCACGCGCCGCCGCGCGAGCCCGAGCGCCGCAAGTGCGACCGCCACGGCGGCGGCGGGGAACGTGATCGCGGCGCCGACGTCGGCGCCGAAGCGGCCGGGAGCGAAGACCGCCACGCCGAGAGCGGCGGCGATCGCGGCGACGATGGCGACGGCGCGGCGCTGGTCGGCCGGGGCCGCGGCGGCGACCGCGGCGCCGGCGCCGAGCGGCAGCAGGGCGCCGATGACGGCCTCGAGCTCGTTGCCGATGCCGTAGAAGCGGACGCCGAGACCAGGGCTGGGCCCGAGCAGTGAGAGGGTCGTCAGCGGCGAGCCCGCGACCACGTCGATCGCCGTCGCGCCCACGGAGAGGGTCGCCGCCGCGGCGAAGGCCGCGTAGCGGGCGCGCGCGGGCCCGAGGCCCGCAGGGCGTCGCGCGATCCACAGCAGGAGCCCGGCCAGCAGAGGGCCACCGGCGCCGACGATCAGGCGCTCCGCGAGCAGACTCGGCTCGAGCGCGGCCGTCAGCAGCAGCAGACCCGGAACGAGGGCAACGCCCGCGGCGAGCAGGGGCAGGGCCAAGCGGGCGCCGGGCCCGCGCCAGATCAACGCTGCCAGCAGCGTCAGCGCGAGCCAGATCAGGGCGTTGACCCCGAGCACGGGACCGCGACGCGGGACGACCTCGAGCAACCGGGCGCGCAGCTGCGCGGGCTCGGCCCGGTCGCCGTGGCCGTCGGCCTCGATCGGCCGGCCGCTCATCTGCGAGGGCGAGCTGACGCCGAGGGCCTCGAGGACGGTCGGCGCCAGGTCCGTGCTCAGCACGAAGCCGTCGAGGCGGGTGCTCTCGGAGGTGAGCGTGCCCGCGAAGCCGGGCCCGGCGATGCCGACCGAGATCGGGTCCGCGTCCATCTTCGGCTGCTCGAGCGCGATCACGACGTCCTCGCCGGAGGCCCGCCGGACCAGCTTCCCGAGCCCGGCCGCGTCGGCGTGCACGACCGTGAGGCCGGGACAGCCGCCGCGGGCGCAGCCCGGGCGGGCGCGGACGACGCCGTCGTTGGCGGCCGCGATGAGGGCCGCGGGGCCGAGCGGCGGCGCCCCCCCGGCCTTGATTCCCGCAGTGGCGAGCGTCTGCGCGAGCAGACCCGGGACGAGATCGGCGGGGGCGCCGTCGGCGCGAGTGACGGCCTGACGCCAGCCGCGGATCCGCCCGCCGGCGGGCGGCACGTGGAGTTGCCGCAGCGGACTCGGGTAGAGGCTGCCGCCGAGGCGGTTGCCCTGCCCGATGTCGAGGTAGGTCTGCGCCGGCCGTACGGTCCCGATCCCAGCGCTGAGCGTGCCGACCGCGAGACGCGGCGAGGCCGCCGCGAGCTGGTCCGTGGTCGTGCCCGCCGGCAGGATCGCGATGGTCACCGCGGTCGGTTCCGGACCCCCCGCGCCGGGGGCGCCGGCGCTCTCGGAGGACGCGGCCCGGGCCGGGGCCGCCACGGCGGTAAGCCCGGCCGCTAGCGCTAGCATCGTCGCAATGGCCGAGCGGACCTTCATCAAGTTCACGTTCCTCAAGGTCGACCCAGCCTGGCAGCGAAGGACGATCGAAGAGCGGGCTCAGGATAAACGCGAGCTGCTCGCGGCCTGCGAGGACTATGCGACCGACCGACCGCTGCGCGCCTACTCGACGATCGGGACCCGCGGCGACACCGACCTGCTCCTCGTCTCGCAGAGTCCGATCCTCGACGACATCCACACCTTCCATGTCGTCCTCCAGCAGAGTGGGCTCGCGAAGTGGGCTTCGATCCCCTACTCGTACCTCGCTATGACCAAGCCGTCGCCCTACTCCGACTCCTCGACCCGGGAGGAGCTGCTCGTGTCGCAGCGCCGCTACGCGTTCATCTACCCGATGGAGAAGAAGCGTGAGTGGTACGGGCTCGACGCCTCCGAGCGGATGCGGATCATGCGCAGCCACATCGAAACGGGCCGCCGCTACCCGCAGATCACGATCAACACCGCCTACTCGTTCGGGATCGATGACCAGGAGTTCGTCGTCTCCTTCGAGTGCGACGAACCCGGCGACTTCCTCGATCTCGTCCAGGAGCTGCGGCCGACCGAAGCGAGCGCCTGGACCCTTCGCGACGTGCCGATCTTCAGTTGCATTGCGATGTCGTTCGGGCGCGCCATCGACGCCCTCGACGGCGCCGCCACGGCGCGCAGCGAGCCCGCCCCCGCTCCCGCTTGAACGCCCCCGGAACCAGCGACGACCCGCTGCGGGTCGCGATCGTCGGTTCCGGACCGGCGGGCTTCTACGCGGCCGAGGCCCTGTTCGCGCATCCCGAGCTCGAGATCGAGGTGGACATGCTCGACAGGCTGCCGACGCCGTTCGGCCTCGTCCGCTTCGGGGTCGCGCCGGATCACCCGAAGATCAAGAACGTGATCCGCCGCTACGAGAAGACGGCCGGCCATGATGCCTACCGCTTCTTCGGCAATGTCACGGTCGGCGAGGACGTCTCGGCCTCCGAGCTCGCGGAGCTCTACCACGCCGTGATCTGGGCCTACGGCGCCGGCGCCGATCGCAAGCTCGGCATCCCCGGCGAGGAGCTCCCCGGATCGCACGCGGCGACCGAGTTCGTCGCCTGGTACAACGGCCACCCCGACTACGCCGACCGCGAATTCGATCTCAGTTGCGAGCGGGTCGTGGTGATCGGGAACGGCAACGTCGCCGCCGATGTCGCTCGCATGCTGGTCCTGCCGCGCGCTGAGCTCGAGGGGACCGATACCGCCGACCACGCGATCGACGCTCTCTCCGACTCCAACGTCCGCGAGGTGCTCGTGCTGGGGCGGCGCGGGCCCGCGCAAGCCGCCTTCACCAACCCCGAGGTGCGCGAGCTCGGCGAGCTCACGGACGCCGACGTGATCATCGACCCGGCCCAGGTCGAGCTCGATGAGGCGAGCGCCGCCTTCCTGGAGTCGGACCGGGCCGACGTCACCAACCGCAAGAACATGGAGACCTTCGCCCGCTTCGCGGCCGGTGAGCACCTGGCCGAGGGCGAGCAGATCGGGCGGAAGCCGAAGCGTGTCGAGCTCCGCTTTCTGCGGAGCCCGGTCGAGATCCAGGGCGAAGGCCGGGTCGAGCGGATCGTGCTCGGAGTCAACGAGCTCCACCTCGACGACGAGGGAGCCGTCCGTTCCCGGGCCACGGGCGAGACGGAGACGATCGACTGCGGCCTCGTGCTGCGGTCGATCGGCTACCAGGGGACGCCTATCGAGGGAGTCCCGCACGACCCGCACGGCGGCGTCATCCCGAACGAGGCCGGGCGCGTGCTCGGGGAGGACGGCGAGCCCTTCCCCGGTCACTACGTCGTGGGCTGGATCAAGCGTGGCCCGAGCGGCGTGATCGGTACGAACAAGAAGGACGCGACGGAGACCGTCCAGCAGCTGTTCGACGATGCCGCCGCGGGACGGCTCCCGGCGCGCGCCGGCGACCGCGAGGCGCTGCACGAACTGCTTGCCGCGCGCGGCGCCGAGTACGTGGAGTACGACGGCTGGCGGGCGATCGACGCCCTCGAGACCAGTCTCGGCGAACCCCAGGGCCGCCCCCGCGTGAAGCTGACGCGGATCGAGGAGATGGTCGCAGCGGCGCGCAACCGCTGACCGGCTCGCCCCGTTTTCGCAATTTCTCGGTCGCGGGCGGACAGCGCTAAACCCCCGAGGGGGCGCTGCCGATGAATGAGGGGCGAGGCAAGGAACGCCTCGCCTAACCCCCGATTCAGGCAGGAGAGGGTTGCTGCCAAACAATCACCGTTCAGGTCGGAGCCGCAGCAAGGCGGACATCGAGTCGAGCATCGATCCCTTCGTGCCGTCACGTCCCCCGAATGCACTCCGCCGCCGCGGCATCCCGAGCTGGCAGTCGGGCACCGCGGGCCCCGCGGGCAGCGCGGGCAGCGCGGACAGCGCGGGCAGCGTCGACGCCGACGCGGTCACGGACCCGCGCACCGTCGCCGCGATCCTGCGTTCCGCCCCCCAGCCCGTCGTCCTCTTCGATCATCACGGCGTGATCGCCGACTGGAGCCCGGCCGCCGAGCGCCTGCTTGGCTACCCGCGCGGCGAGGCGGTCGGGCGCGGATTGCTCGCGCTCCTGTTCCCGGCGCGCCTGCACGGCGCGCTCGAGACCGTCATCTCGAGCCGCGGCGCCTCCTGGGGCGAGGCCGCCCGGCGCGCGATCGAGGTGACCGCGGTCAGCCGCGACGGCGAGGAGATCCCCGTCGAGATGACGCTCAGTTGGGCCGAGGGCTCGGAGCTGTTCGCGATGCACCTCAGCGACAGCCGTGACCGCGGCGAGCGCGAGCGCGAGCTCGCCGGCGAGGCGGCGAGACGGGCCGCGATGCTCGAGCTCGGCCGGGCCGCGGTAGGCCCCGGGGAGCTCGGCCACATCATCGCCCGCGCGCTCGAGGTCGCCGCGGAGTACGCGGGCCTCGAGTCCTGCGAGCTGTGGGACGTCGATGCCTCGAACGGCGAGATGACGCTGCGGGGGGCCCTCGGGCCCCGGTTCGGGAAGGCGCCGCGCGGCCTGCGGGTGGCGCCCCCGCCGGGGTCGAAGCTGGCCGCGGCTCTGCGCGAGCGCAGCGAGCCGGTGATCTTCGGCGACCGCCTGCTGCCCGATCCCATCGAGGGGCCGCGGCTGCTTCACAACCAGATCGGCCCCGGCGCGCCGGGCGTCGCGGCGCTCGTGACGGGCATCAGCGGCGAGACGATCGGCGTGCTCACAGGCGTCGGCCGTCCCGGGAGAGCTTCTCCCGGCACGAGGCCCAGCACCTCGGCTCGCTGACGCTGATGGTCGCGAGCGCGATCGAGCGCGACAACTTCGTGAGCTCGCTCGCGGAGGCGGAGGGACGCTTGCGCAAGGTCGTCGAGCGACTGCCCGCCATCACTTACAGCGCCGGACTGGGAGCGGGCGGCCGTTGGTACTTCGTTTCCCCCCAGGTCGAGGAGATCTTCGGCTTCACGATCGAGGAGTGCCTGGCGGATCCCGAGTGGTGGGATCGCCAGGTTGACCCCGAGGACCTCGCGTGGGTGGTCGCCGAGGAGGAGCGCTGTGCGCGCGAGGGGAAGGCGCTCGACGTGGAGTACCGGATGCGCGACCGGCACGGGCGCACCCTCTGGATCAGGGACCGGGCCTCGATCGGGACCCGGCCGGCACCGGAGGCCGAGGGCGGGCAGGAGGTGGTCGTCGAGGGTCTGCTGGTCGACATCACGGCCCAGAAGCTGGCGGAGATCAAGCTCCGGCATGACGTCGAGCACGATCCGCTCACGGGTCTACTCAACCGTCGGGGCTTCGAGCGTCGCCTGAACGCCCACCTGGCCGGAGCGGGCACCCGCAGCCGAGGGTGCGTGGCCGTGATCGACATCGACGACATGAAGGTCCTCAACGACGGCTTCGGCTACGGGACCGGGGATGCGTTCCTGCGCGAACTCGCACGGGCGCTGGGCTCGTTCGCCGGCGAGGACCGCCTGCTGGCGCGGCTGAACAGCGACGAGTTCGGCCTCTTCGCGCCGAGCGCGGATGAGACCGCCGCACGCGAGCTCCTCGAGCGGGCCGCCGCCGCGGTGCAGGCCGTCCCCGCCCCGGTTTCGGTCACGGCCAGCGCCGGGGCGACGATGGTCGCGCCCGGCCGCGTGGCTGCGGAGCTGATCGTGGCCGCCGATCTGGCGCTGTACGGCTCCAAGCGCGGCGGCCGCGGCCGGATCACGATCGATCCCGGCGCCGGCGAGAGCGGGTTCCGGTGGGTCGCCCGGGTGCGCGAGGCGATCGAGTCGCATTCACTCACGGTCTTCGCGCAGCCGATCTACGACCTGCGGACCGGGGAGCTCAGCTCGCAGGAGCTGCTCGTCCGCATGATCGGTCCCGACGGACGCCCGATCGCCGCCGAGCAATTCGTCCCCGCTGCCGAGCGCTTCGGGCTGATCGGCGAGGTCGACCGCTTCGTCCTCGAGCGGGCGGTGACCGCGGTCGCCGCCGGCCACCCCGTCAACGTCAACATCTCCTCCGCCTCGATCGCAGACCCCAGCCTGACCGAGGTCGTCGCGCGCGGCCTCGACCGCAGCCGCGGGGACGACCCCTCGCTGCTCACCTTCGAGGTGACCGAGACCGGGCCGACGCCGCCGGTCGAGGATCTGCACGCGTTCTCGGCGCGCGTCGCCGAGCTCGGCTGCGGCCTCTCGCTCGACGACGTCGGCACCGGCTTCGGCTCGCTCACCTACCTCCACAACGTCGACTTCGATCAGATCAAGATCGACATGGAGTTCGTACGCGCGCTCGAGAGCCCCGACGGCGACGAGGGGATCGTCCGCTCGCTCGTCGCCGTCGCCCGCGAGCTCGGTCTGCAGACCGTCGGCGAGGGTGTCGCCTCCGAGCAGGTGCGCCGGCGCCTCCTCGAGCTCGGCGTCGACCACGGCCAGGGGTATCACCTCGGTCCGCCGGCGCCGCTGGCTACGATCGGCTCTCCGTGGCAGCCGACCTCGCAGAGCTGAAGTCGATGATCGAAGCGGCGCTTCCCGGCGCCGAGGTCGAGGTGATCGACGAGGGAGGCGGCGATCACCTGCGCGCGGTCGTTGCCGCGCCGCAGTTCGAGGGACGCTCCCGCATCGACCAGCACCGGCTCGTAAAGGCCGCCGTGAAGCCGCGTTTCGACGACGGCACGATCCACGCGCTCTCGCTCAACACGAGCGTCCCGGACTGACGGGCGAGGCCCGGCCCGGCGCGCCGGTTACCCTGGAGGGGCGTCCCCGCGAGACCGATTTCCAGGAGGCAGACACAAATGGCAGCCAATCCCGAGCTTCGCGCGCAGGTCGAGCAGGCGATCTCCGAGAACCCGATCCTGCTCTTCATGAAGGGCACCCCCGACGCGCCGCGCTGCGGCTTCTCGATGCGTACCGTCGGCGTCCTCGAGCAGGTCGGCGTCGAGTACGGCGCGATCGACGTGCTGCCGATCCTCGACCCGTTGCGCGCCGTCACGGCCGAGATCGCGGAGTGGGAGACCTTCCCACAGCTCTACGTCAACGGCGAGCTCGTCGGCGGCTGCGACATCGTCGAGGAGATGTTCGCCTCGGGCGAGCTCGCGGAGATGCTCGGCGTCGAGCAGCCCGAGAGCGCCGACGCCCCCTCCGAGCAGGCGGCGCCGGCGGATCAGGGCCCGTACCAGAGCCCGCCCATGCAGATCGAGACCGACTGAGAGCCGCGCCGGGCCAGCCGGTCGGACGCCGAAGCCGGAAGTGCCTGGGCCGCTAGGCGGTCGCGCCGGCGGGCGTGTCGGCGTCGTCGCGAACCTGGAACGAGGAGCCGCATCCGCAGGCGGCGACGACGTTCGGGTTGTTGACGGCGAAGCCGGCACCCTGCAGGCCCTCGACGTAGTCGACCTGGGAGCCGAACACGAATTGCATCGAGAGCTTGTCGACGACGACGGAGACGCCGTTGTGCTCGAAGACGTGGTCGTCTTCCTTCGGCTTGTCGAGCGCCAGGGCGTACTGGAAGCCGGAGCAGCCGCCGCCCTTGACGGCGACGCGCAGCACCTGGTCGCTGTCCTGCTGGCCGCTGAGCAGCTCCTGGAGCTTGCCCGCTGCGGTGTCGGTGATGCTGATCGCTGAATCGGGAGTATCCATGTGCTTCAGATTGTATAGCCCAGTCAAGCTCCGTCGGATTCGGGGCCGAAACGCCAATCGAGGTACTCGTTGATCCGCTTCGAGTCGTGGATGACCTCGTCGCCGCAGATCAGGACCGGAACCCGGCGCTGCCCGGTCAGTTCGACGATCTCGGGGCGGTGCTTGCGCCGGTAGGGCACGCGCTCGGTCCGGTAGGCGAGGTCGTATCTGGCCAGGCGGCGGGCGACGGCCCCGCAGGGGCAGAGCCTGTTGGTCGGGGTCCGGCACCGGTAGAGCACGATCTCCTCGCTCACGGCAGCAGCTTCCCCGCCAGCCGCGCCGCGCCGGCGGCGGCCGAGAGCGCCTGCTCGCCGAGCCCGGGCGCGCGGCGCGCTTCCGTCCCCAGCTCGGCGCCGAGCCACTCAACGGCGTCCGAGAGGGTTTCCTCGTGGGGGCGCGGACTGAAGCCGAGTTCGCGCTTGGCCTTCGCCGCGGAGTACGTCCACCACAGCGACGCGGCCCGCACCTCCTCGACCGAGACGACCGCGGGCAGATCGAGCCGCTCGGCAATCTCGGCCCCCGCGATGAGGACCGACGCGGGGAGCTTCACGGTCGGCGCCGGCTGCCCGGAGATCCGCGCGAGATCGGCGAACAGCCGCTGCAAGGTGAAGTTGCGACCGCCGAAGATGTAGCGCTCACCCGGCTCGCCGCGCTCGTCCGCGAGCACCATCCCGCTCGCCACGTCGCGAACGTCGCAGACGTTGATCCCGCCATCGACGTAGGCGTTGATCTCGCCCTCGAGGAAGCGCCGGATCACGACCATCGAGTTGCCCGCCGGGTCGTCGGGCCCGGCGACGTAGGTGGGATTGACGATCACGACGTCGAGGCCGTGGGCGGCGACGCGCAGCGCCTCCGATTCCGCCTCGTGCTTGGAATGGACGTAGGGGATCCCCCTCGCCGCGGCGCTGAAGCGCTGACCCTCGTCGGCGCGCTGACCCTCGTCGGCCGGGCCCAGCGCGGCGGCAGCGGAGGTGTGGATGACCCGTCCCACGCCCGCGTCGAGCGCCTCCTCGCAGACGATCGCGGTGCCGCCGACGTTGGTCGCGATCACCTCGTCGCGCAGCCCGCGCTGCATCGAGGTCATCCCCGCGACGTGGAAGACCCGGTCGACTCCCGCGACGGCACGACGGACGGCACGACGGTCTGTGATGTCGCCGTTGACGCGCTCGAAGTCGAGGCCCGAGAGGTACTCGGCCTTCTCGGCGCTGCGGATCAACAGGCGCAGGCTGTCGCCACGAGCGGCCAGCGCACGCGTGAGATGCGAGCCGATGAAGCCCGTCGCTCCGGTGATCAACGTCTGCGGCATTCGGGCCGGGCTGATCGTAGATCACGGACGTCGCGGGCATTCCGGCTCGAGGCCGGCCGCCCTGCCGCCCGGCTACTGATAGAACCCTTCGGTGCGCACCCCTGGGACAGCCGTCGTCTGCGACAGCACCTGCTATCTGCCGGACGAGCTGATCGACCGACACGGGATCGAGCGCATCAGCCTCTACGTCAGTCTCGGGGATGACCAGAGACCGGAGCTCGAGATCGGCGACTACGGCGAGTTCTTCGAGCGGCTTCGCGCCTCCAGTCAGGGCGCAGCGACGTCGCAGCCCTCGGTGGGCGACTTCCTCAGCGTCTACCGGCCTCACCTCGAGGCGGGCCGCGAGATCGTCTCGATCCACCTCGCCGCCGGAATCTCGGGGACCTACGAGTCCGCGAGCCAGGCCCGCAGGCAGCTCGTCTCCGAGGGCGCGGCGGAGTCGGCGATCCAGGTCTACGACAGCCGATCGGCCTGCGGCGGCATGGGGATGACCGTGCTCGCGGCGGCGCGTGCGGCCGCGGAGGGAGCCGATGCGGCCGCCGTCCGCGAGGCGGCGGACTCCGCCCGCGGCCAGCTGCAGATGTGGTTTGCGATCGACACGCTCGAGTACCTGCGCAAGGGCGGGCGCATCGGCGCCGCCCGAGCCTGGCTCGGCTCGGCGCTCCAGATCAAGCCGATCCTCACGCTCGAGGAGGAGATCACCCCGGTCGAGCGCGTCCGCACCCGACGACGCGTCTTCGAGCGCCTCGTCGAGCACGGGCGGGAACTCGCCGACGCCGGGCTCGACGGCTGGGTCGTGCAGCACATTCAGGATCGTGAGAATGCCGAGCACCTCGCGGCCGAGGCACGCGAGATCTTCGGCTCCGAGCCCGCCTTCATCTCCGAGATCGGGCCCGTGATCGGCGCCCATACGGGCCCGGGCCTGCTCGGCATCGGCGGGCTCCCCCGCGAGCTGCTTCCCTGAGCGACGGCGCTCAGCGGCGGCGCAGCGCGCGGATCGCGAGCAGGCCGCCGACCGCGAAGCCGACGATCGCGGCGCCGGTGATCAGCTGCTCGCGGTGATCGCGCACCTGCTTGCGCCAGTCGGTGAGCTCGGTGACGCGGCTACGCAGCGCGTCGACCGAGGTCGCGAGCTCGCGCTGCTGGGCCTCGATGTCGGCCCGGATCTGGTGCGAGCTGCGCCCGGGGGCGCCGGGCCGGGGCGTGGGGACGCCGCCGCTCAAGAGTCCCCTCCCGAGAGCGTCTCCTTCGTCACCTTCGCCTCCTCGATCGCCATCGTCGGGGCAGGCGCCGAGCCCTTCTCGATCGCGCGCTTGGCGGCGAAGCCGGCGATCGCGGCGATGATCAAAAAGATTCCGGCCTCAATCAGGAAGCCGACCCAGATCGCGGTTTCGATCCCGAGGATGTCGTTGATCAGGAAAGCGAAGAAGAACATCAGCATCCCGAAGGCACAGAGCACGAAGATGCCGGCCGCGGCCGCGACCGCGCCCCCCTTCGCGAGCTCGGTCACCTTCTCGGTGACCTCCGTCTTCGCGAGCTCGATCTCCTCGCGGACGAGGATCGAGACGCGCTCCGATACGTCGAGGACGAGCTCGCCGACGGAGCGATCGGATTCGGTCGAATCCGTCGTGTCGCCGGCCTGGTTCGTGGGCGGGCCCGACATCTACTCGGGCGGGTCCTCGTCGAAGATGCGTCTGTAGAGGAACGCGGCCACGCGCGTAGCGGCGATCGAGGCGAGCGCCCCGGTCGCGGCGAGCATTCCTGACCAGATCAGCTTTCGGACGACGTCGTTTTCCATGAGCGGCTTTCTACCCCGTTGGGCCCGGTCGCAACCGGCAGCCCTCCGCGGGCGGTGCTGCGACCATATCGCGACTCGCCCGGTCGATTGCTTGCAGGGTCCCGCGGACGCTCAGTCGCGGCGCTCGAGGCCGCCGCAGATGAGCTCGACGATCATCGTCCGGGCGCTCTCGAACTCGTCCGGAGAAGTGGGTTTCAGCTCGAAGACCCAGCCGCTCAGGACCTGCTCGACAGCGCCGTAGTAGGCCATCCCCACGAAGTCGGCGTCGATGTCGGTGCGGAAGGTTCCCTGCGCCTGCGCCTCAGCGACGATCTGGGCGACCTGATCGTAGGCCTGGCGGATCTCGGGTAGATGGGTGCGCCCGAACGAGTTCGCCGCCCGCGTGACCTCGATGATGATCACCTTCATCAGCTCGGGGTCGTGGCGATAGGAGTCGATGATGAAGCCGGCGATCGCTGAGAGCTTCTCGCGCGGCGTCCCTGACCCGGCTTTGACCTGCTCGCCGGCGTCGAGCAGCAGCGACCAACGCTCCGCGAAGAGCTCGTTCATGACCGCTTCCTTGCTGCGGAAGTAGTGGTAGACGAGCCCGTAGGCGACGCCCGCCTCGTCTGCGATGTCGGCCACGCGGGTCGCGTGATAGCCCTGACGGGCGAAGACGCGAATCGCGCCGTCGAGGATCGCGCGCCGCTTGTCGACGGCCGCCGGCCGCTCCGCCGCCTCAGGCACGTACGCCCCCCTTCGCACGCCGGAGCTCGCCGTAGGCCTCGGGCCGGCGGTTGGCCAGGGCGGGCAGTCGCTCGCGGACCGCGGCTGGCTCGGCGAGGTCGAGATCGGCGACGGCCAGGCCCTCGCCGCCGTCGGCGAGCGCGAGGACCCTGCCCCACGGGTCGCAGATCATCGAGTGACCCCAGGACTCGTAGTGGGGAGGCGCCGCGCCGACCTGGTTGGCGGCGACGACGAAGAGCGCCTCCTCGATCGCGCGAGCCCGGACGAGGACCTCCCAGTGGGGCGCGCCGGTCGCAGCGGTGAAGGCGGAGGGCACCGTGATCAGGAGCGCGCCGGCGAGCGCCAGCTCCCGGTAGAGCTCCGGGAAGCGGAGGTCGTAACAGACGGTGAGACCGATCGGCAGCGCCTCGCCGGCGACGGGCGCCTCGGCGAGCACCGCCTCGGTTCCCGGCAGCTCGAACTCGGACTCGCGGTAGCTGACGCCGCCGACGTCGACGTCGAACATGTGGATCTTGCGGTAGGCGGCGACGACCTCGCCCTCGGCGTCGATCAGGGCCGACGTGTTGGCGACCCGATCGCTGCCGGGCACGCGCTCCGGTACCGAACCGGCGACGATTACGACCCCGTGCTCGCGGGCCCAGGCGCGACAGGCGGCAACGCCCTCGTCCTCGGCCAGCGGCGTCGCGCGCTCGGCGAGCAGCTCACCCGGGCCGAGCAGGGTCCACTTCTCGGGCAGCACGACGAGATCGGCGCCCGCGGACGCGGCCTCGGAGACGAGCTCCCCGGCCCGGTCGATGTTGCGGGCGGGGTCGGAGCCCGAGTTGAGCTGTACGGCGGCTGCCCGCATCTGCCCCTCCTCGCTAGAGGAATCTGTCCAGCCGGAGCCTGGTGCGGGCGCTCCGGCTGGCTGACTGACCAGTCAATCTAGTGCAAAGTCTACGTGTTGAGGATGACCGCGCCGACCGCGACCAGGATCAGGCCGGACTCGAGGAGCGCCACCAGCGCCAGCACCCCGAGCGGGTGCGAGGGGCCCGGACCGATCCACATCACCAGCACGGACAGGGCGGCCACGGCGAGCGCCAGCCCGCCCCAGCCGAGCACTGCCAGCTCCCAGCGCCGGTCGCGGTCGCGCTCGGAGGCGGAGATGCGGCCGTGGAAGGCGAAGGGCGCGTACATGAGGAGGCCGAAGAGCCCCAGCGCCCAGACGGCAACCCAAGGCTCGACCCCCTTCGAGGCGGAGAGGTAGGGGCCCGAGGCGAAGAACGTGCCGAAGGCGCCGAGGAAGGCGAGCACCGCCGCGGCCCAGGCGCCCAGCACGAGCGCCCGCCGCCTCGTCACCCCGCGGCCCCGGGCTTCGGCGCCGGCCGGCGCCGCTCGATCTCGAGCAGCAGGGCGCGGTCGTGCATCGCCGCGATCAGCGCCCGCAGCGGCTCGGTCCCGGCCTCGTAGAGGGCGACGACGCGCTCCGGGTCGTGCCGCCCGACGAGTTTGTCGGCCAGCATCCCGAGCTCGCGCTCGGCGAGCTGTGAGAGGGGCTCCAGGAACCGCGCGGCGTCATGGACCGTGAAACCGATCCGCTCGTCGTAGCCGCCGGCCCGGAAGCGGGCGACCGCCTCGACGATGCGGGCGTCCGCCTCCGAGTAGCCGTCGCGCTCGGGCCCGATCACGCCGACGCCCTCGAGCGCGGCGATCACCTCGGCCGGGACCCCGGAACGCTCGGCGAGGTCGGCGGCGCCGATCCGCGGCCCGCCCCGGGCGCTGGCGAGGGCGTAGACGCGATCCGAGGCCTCCAGCCCGGACCGCACGCGCTCGAGCTCGGCCTCGTCGCCGTCGAGCAGCTCGCCGATCACCCGCAGCGGCATGAAGCGCTCCTCCTGCAGGCGCTTGATCAGCCGGATCCGGTCGACGAGCTCGACCGGGTAGTACGCCATGTTCCGCGACGTCTTCTCGCCCTCGGGGAGCAGGCCCTCGCGCAGGTAGTGGCGGACGGTGGCCACCGGCACCCCGGCCTCCGCCGCGAGCTCGCTGATCTTGAGCCGGCCCCGCTCGTCAGCCACCGGGCGACCCCCGCCGCCGCGGCGCCGCCATCAGCGGCCCTTCCACTGGGGGTCGCGCTTCTCGAAGAAGGCGCTCACCCCCTCGCGGATGTCCTCGGTCGAGAACGTCAGGGTCAGCTGGCTGCGCAGGAACTCGAGCGCGTCGTCGAGCGCCATGTCCTGCTGGCGGTACATGGCGTCGTGCCCGAGCCGCATCAGAAGCGGCGACTTCGAGGCGAGCTTCAGCGCCCAGTCGCGGACGGCCTCGTCGAACTCGTCCGCGGCCACCACCTTGTTCGCGAGCCCGAGTGAGACGGCCTCATCGGCCCCGATCCGCTCCCCCAGGAGCATCATCTCGTTCGCCTTCTTGCGGGGGACGTTGCGGTAGATGATCGCCATGATCATGTAGGGGAAGGCGCCGATGTTGATCTCCGGCGTGCCGAACGTGATCCCCTCCTTCGCGATCAGCAGGTCGCAGCTCAGGGCGAGGCCGAGGCCGCCCGCGAGCACGTGTCCGTTCGCCGCGCACAGGGTCGGCTTGCCGAGCCTCGGCATCAGCCGGAAGTACTCCAGGAAGAGGTCGTTGGCGAAGTGCTTGTCGGTCAGCGGCACCTCCGCGGCGAACCCGCCGAGGTCGGCGCCGGCGCAGAAGACCTTCTCCCCCGCCCCGGTGAGCACGAGCGCCTTCACCTCCTCGTCGGCGCGGGCGCGCCGGACCGCGTCGACGAGCTCCGTGAGCATCGTCGTACTCAGGGCGTTGCGCTGCTCGGGCCGGTTCAGCGTCAGCGTCGCGACGCCGTCGGCGACCTCGTAGCCAAGCTGCTCGTATGCGGCGGGCTCCGGCATCGGGCGCGCCCGAGGCTACCAGCGCAGGAAGTAGGAAGTGACGCTGCCTACTTTCGGGGAAACGCCGCGACCGGCGCCGCGGGTGCCGCGTCTCACTTGGCACCGCCGGGCCGACTGCATAGGCTGCGCGACCGGCAAGATGCCGGCCGGAGGCTGAGGATGGGACGAACCCTGGGGGAGATCACATACCTGCGCGCCGGCAGGATCGCGCTCGTCGCGGCCGTCCTGTTCGCGATCGCGCTTCCGGTCGCGTCGACCGTCTTCGACCACACGCGCCCGTTCGACATCTCCGACCCCGGCTCCGAGGTCGAGCGCGGCTATTCCGCCTACGAGGACGCGCAGGGCGTGGTCAGCGATCCGGACGTCGTGGTCCTGCTGAGCGGCCCCGCGGTCAGCCGCGCCGCCACCCTGCAACGGCGGCTCGCCGGAATCGAGGGGATCGCTGCCTCCTACGGGCCCGGGGACGACACCTCGCTGCGAGCCGCCGCGGGCGGCGAGGCGCTGCTCCTGGGCCGCTCGGCGGCGGGCGTCAACCGCGTCGACCTCGGCGAGGCCGTCAGCAACGCTTTCGCGAACGAGCCCGGCGTGACCCCCGGCGGCGTCGCTGTCGCCGCCTACGAGATCGGCCGGCAGACAGAGCAGGACACGCGCCGGATCGAGCTATTCGCGGCCCCGCTGTTGCTGCTGCTGCTCCTCTTCGTGTTCCGCTCACCCCTCGCCGCGGCCCTGCCGCTGCTCCTCAGCGGCTTCTCGATCGTGACCACGCTCGCGGTCCTTTCCCTGCTCGGGCGGGCGGTCGGCATCGATGTCTTCTCGCTTCAGGTGGTCACCGGGCTCGGCGTCGGACTGGCGATCGACTACAGCCTCTTCGTCCTCGCGCGCTACCGGATCGAGATCCGGCGCGGCGACGGCTACCAGCGTGCGCAGTTGCGCACCGTCGCCACTGCCGGTCGCACCGTCATGTTCGGCTCGCTCACGGTCGCTGCGGCGCTCGCTGCGCTGATCGCCTTCCCGCAGCAGTTCTTGAGCTCGACCGGGATCGCCGGCGGCCTGGTGGCGCTGCTCAGCGGCGTCGCCGCGCTCGTGGTCCTGCCCGCGGTCTTGGCCCTGCTCGGACCAAGGGTCGATCCGCGGTGGGAGCGCGCGGTCGACCGCAGCGCGCCGCCGCCGGATCCGCTCAGCGGTGGCTCGGGTTTCTGGCGGGGCGTCGCCGAGCGGGTCATGGCGGCGCCGATCCCGTTCGCGACCCTGGCGCTGATCGCGATCGCGGCAATCGCGGCGCCCGGCATCGGCGGCTCGCTGACGACGCCCGATGCCCGCTCGCTGCCCGAGAGCACGGGGGCCCGCACGGTCGCCGAGCGCATCGCCGCCGACTTCCCCGCCGCCGGCGGGACCCGGCTCGGGGTGCTCGTTCCCTCCGGCTCCCATCCGGCTTCGACGACGGCCCGGGCGGAGCTCGGGCAACTGCCGGGCGTCGACGTCGGACGCGGTTTCAAGCTCACGAACGGCGACACCTACCTGCACCTGACCGCCCCCGTCGACCCGCTCTCCGGGGCCGGGCAGGATCTGGTCGCGAGCGTCCGCGGGCTGCCGTGGCCCCCGGGGACGCTGGTCTCGGGTCGGGCGGCGGAGCTCACCGACCAGCGCGCGAGCATCGGCAGCCACGCCTGGGTCGTGGTCGCGATCGTCGTCTGCACGAACCTGCTGCTCGTCTTCGCGCTCGTGCGGTCGCTGCTGCTGCCGCTGCTCTCGCTCGCCCTGAACGCGCTCACGGTGCTCGCCAGCTACGGGTTGATCGTCGCCGCCTTCGGCAGCCACACGGTCGCCGGCCTGCTCGGGACCCAGGTCCAGGACGGAATCGACGTCTCGATCCCGGCGCTCGCCTTCGCCGTCGTCTTCGGGCTCTCGACCGACTACGGCATCTTCCTCTTCTCGCGGATCGCCGAGGCACGCCGCGAGGGCCTCGCCCCCGAGGAGGCGATCGCGAGCGGGCTCGCCCGCACGGGCCGCCTGATCACGTCCGCGGCGGTGATCTTCGCCGTCGCCGTCGGCGCCAACGCGTTCAGCGACCTGGTCATCGTCAAGGAGTTCGCCGTCGGCGTCGCCTTCGCCGTGCTGCTCGATGCGACGATCGTCCGCGGCATCCTCGTCCCCGCGGCGCTGAAGCTTGGCGGCCGCCGTGCCTGGTGGCCCGGCGACGCCGCCGGCCACCCGTGATCAGCGGGGCTCGAGCAGTCCCTCGACGCCGTCGATCACAGCGCGACCATCCTGCAGCAGTGCGCCCTGGGTGTGGAGCCGCCCGTCCTCCACGGCGACGACCTCGAGTCTCGTGCTCAGCGGCCTTCCCGGAAACGCCGGTCTGCGGAAGCCGCCGGCGAGCCCGCGCAGGACGCGCGGATCGGAGTCGTACGGCGCCGTGTGGGCGCGGACCAGCAGAGCGAACGAATAGAGGCCGTGGAGGATGATCCCCGGCAGCCCGACCGCCTTCGCGGCCTCGTCGTCGAGATGGAACGGCGTGAAGTCGCCGCTCGCCTCCGCATAGCGCCGCGTCGCGTCCGGCCCCGGGGTCACTTCGAGCGGCGGCAGACCGTCTCCGGCAGCGGCGGGCCGGGCGACCGTGGGGCGCGCCTCGCGCTCCGGCTCGGGGTCGGCCGCCCCCGGGGCGCTCCGGCGCCGGCCGGAAGAGCCGCCGGCCGGGGGCACCACCCCCTCGTAGCGGGCCGTGACCACGGGTTCGCCGGAGGCGTCGACCGTCTCCGACTCGAAGACCCGGCGCGCGCGGCCGTCCTCCGAGCTGCTCGCATCGGCGAGACGCGCCCGCGTCTCGAGCTCAGCTCCGGCGAGGATCGGCCGGTGGAAGCGGAAGCGCTGGCGCTTGTGCACGAACCGGTAAGACGAGATCCCGACCTCAGGGTCGAAGAGCCCCACCGCGGGATCGAAGATGACGGCCGCGACCGCGGCGGCGCAGACGACCGCCGCGAACGCCGGCGGCGCGACGATCCCGTCGAAGCCGGCCGCGGAGGCCGCCCCGGCCTCGTGGTAGATGGGGGATCGCTCGCCGACGGCGTCGGCATAACGCCGCACGGCCTCGGGCTCGACCGTGTACGCGCGCGCCGGCCAGGTCCGCCCGACCGGCGGCTCCACGCCGCCCCCCTGCGCTTCAGGCAAGGGAGTCCCGGCTCACCGAGTCGATCCCGCCGCTCGCCGCCAGAACCCGCAGGAAGGCGTCGACGACCGCGCCGTCGAACTGCACGCCCGAGTAGCGGCCGAGCTCGGCGACGGCCTCCTCGGGGGTCAGCGCCTCGCGGTAGGGGCGCCGCGAAGTCATCGCGTCGTAGGACTCGGCCACGGCCAGCACCCGCGACTCGAGCGGAATCGCGTCGCCGCTGAGCCCGCGGGGGTAGCCGTGCCCGTCGGGCTGCTCGTGCCGGCAGAGGATCCACTCGCGGATGTCGGCGAGCTCCCGTGCGCCGAGGATCCGCCCGGCGAGCTCGGGATGCCGGCGGACCTCCTCCCACTCCGCCGGCGAAAGCGGGCCGGGCTTGTCCCAGATCGAGTCGGCGACACCGACCTTGCCGATGTCGTGCAGGAGACCGGCGAGCCGCAATCGCTGTGTCCGGTGCGCCGAGAAGCCGAGCTCCGCGGCGAGCAGCTCGCAGTAGCGGCCCACGGCCGCGGAGTGGTTCGCGGTCCGCGGATCACGCAGTTCGAGCACCTCGGCGAGGCTGAGGACGGTGCTCAGGTGCGTGCGCTGTTCCTTCAAGCCGCGCCCGGGTTCGACGCCGATCACCTCGTCGAGCTCGGCGCTGAAGACGACCGCGCGGTCGGACCCGAGCGCACGTGCGGCGTCTGCCGCCGCTGCGGCTGCCTGCGTCAGCGTCCCCGCGCTCGCGCCATGCTTGGGGAAGGCGGCCACCCCGATGCTGACCGAGAGCGCGGCGTTCTGGGCCCGGAACGCACGCCGGCAGCGCGTCAGGATCTGTTCGCTGAGCAAGAAGGCGGTGCCCTCGTCGGTCTCCGGCAGCGCGATCGAGAACTCGCTCACGCCGGTGCGTGCGACGGCGTCCATGCGCCGGGTCGAGTCGTCGAGGAGGCGGGCGAAGTCACACAGCAGTGCGTCCGTCTCACGCAGGCCCATGCTCTTCTGGGCCTCGCGGAGGCCCGACAGCTGCAGCACGAGGACGCTCACGCGGTGCGCGCCCATCCGCGCCCGCTCGATCTCGCCGTTGAGCGTCTCGGCGTAGCCGCGGCTGTTGAGCAGCCCGGTGAGCAGATCGGAGCGGGCGCTGTCGGCGAGCTGGTCGAGCAGCGTCTCGATCCGACCGCGCAGGAAGCTGATCAGAACTGCGGCGACGAGCAGCGAGCCGCAGATGATCACGTAGTGGTGAACGACGTTGCCGTCGATCGACGCGGACCCGGCGGCCAGGATCAGGATTGAGGCGCCGTAGAGGACGAGCACAAGGCCGAAATGGACGATCGCAGCGGCGCGGCTGAGGAAGTAGAAGGCGTAGAACGGCGGCCAGAGGAAGAACAGCGCGTAGGCGCTGACCGGGTCGCCGCTGAAGATGACTCCGAGCGCGGCCGAGATCGAACCCAGCACGGGCGTCAGCGTCAATGCGCGCGGCGGTACCCGGCCCGCGAAGACGATCATCCCGATCGCGGCGACCAGCGTCAGCGTCTGCGTGGTCAGCAGGGCCGGGACGTTGAACGAGGAGGGGTGCGGGAGGATGATCCCGAGGTAGCCGAGCGAGACGCCGCCGATCGTGATGTATCCCTGCGCCCGCGCCAGCGCCCGCGAGTCGCGCTCCCTGTGCTCAGCCGGGTCGAGCAGGACCCCGGCCGTGGGCGAGCGGGGGCGCCTGGAATCCTCTCCAAGCGGCAGCAGTCCCAACTTCAGACAGCCTCCTGCATAGCGTCCATGGTCTCCCTACTCGGGTTTCCCCAGCAAATCGGCGGCAAGAACCACAATCGAGTGTAGACCCACGCCCGGAGTCCCGCGCCCGCTCGGGCGCGGCTGGGAAGCTCAGACCACGCCAAGGCGCGACGGCAGGCGCCGCTCGATCCGACGGCTGACCACGAGCCGGGCGCCCCGCTCGGGCCCGAGGGTGAAGTTGCGGCGCACGATCCGCTCCGGCTCGGGCCGATCCGGCTCGAGCTCGGCCCCGGAGAGGACGGTCCCGAGCACCGTCCGGATCGTCATCATCGCGAGCGCGTTGCCGATGCAGTGCCTGGGGCCGGCGCCGAACGGGAGCCAGACGCGGCCGGAGGGACCGCCGGGCTCGAGGAAGCGTTCGGGCCGGAAGCGCTCGGGCTCGGGATAGACGTCGGGATCGCACTGGATCAGATACATGCAGGGCATCAGCGTCCAGCCCTTGGGGAATGTCCAGGGGCCGGCGGCGACCGGACGCGTCAGCTTCCGCGCCGTGATCGGCAGCACCGGCCGCTGCCGCAGGGTCTCGCGCACGACCGCGTCGAGGTAGGAGTCGTCCCCCCCGTCGAGCTCCTCGCGGCAGCGGGCCAGCGCCTCATGGTTGCGGAGCAGGCGCTCGAAGCTCCAGGCCAACGCCGTAGCCGTCGTCTCGTGGCCCGCGATGAGCAGGGTCAGGACCTCGTCCCGGACCTCGCGGTCGCTCATGAAGCCTTCCTCGTGCGGTTGCGGCGTCACCAGCAGCGAGAGGATGTCGTCCCGGTCGTGACGGCTCGGGTCGTAGCGACGGGCGCCGATCTCCTCGTAGAGCAGCTCGTCGATCGCGGCCACCGTGCGCATGAGCCGCGCGAACGGTGAGCGGCCTCCGAGCTCGACCTGAAACGCGGGCAGCACCGCGATCGGGCTCTGGACCTGGTCGAGAACCGAGTGCAGGAGCTCCCGCAGGCGCTCGTCGCGGGCGTAGTCGACGACGCCGAGCACGGTTCTGAAGATCATCTGCAGCGTGATCGCCCGCATCCGTTCCTGGATCGGGAACGGCTCCCCGACGGGCCAGCTCGCGAGCTCGCGCGCGGCGAGCTCCGCGACCAGGCCGGAGAACCGCGCGACCCGGTTGCGGCCGAACGGAGGCCGGATCAGCCGCCGGTGCCGCCGGTGCTCGTCGCCGTCGAGGAGGAAGAGTGAGCGATCGCCGAGCACCGGACGGAAGATCCCGTTCGTCGAGCCCATCCGCATCAGCGCCGGGTCCCCCGTCAGCACCTGCCAGGCGAGCTCCGGGTCCGCGATGAAGGTGCAGCGCCGGAGCGGCCCGAGCTTGACCGAGAAGAGCCTGCCATGGGCCCGACGGTTGCGCTCCATGAAGCGGACCGGGTCACGGAACCAGCCCAGCGACTGCACCGCCGCCGGCCGCCGTGAGCCGGGCGGCACGTTCGCCGCCTCGAGATCGTCGAGGACGCGCAGGCCCGCTGGCTCGCCGGGACTTTCGTTCATTGGACTGGACTCCCTGCTCGCGCGCCTGGGACGGGCGCGCCAACACGCTGACACGGTCACGGCCAATCTAGCGCGATGCGGCCCCACTCGCGAGCGCCCCTCCGAACGGTGAAAGCAAAGTTGAAAAGTGTGAAGTAGGAAGCGCTACTGTCTACTTTGCAGATCAGCCCAGCGAGAGGAGCACCCGAAGTGTCAACCCCAGTCGCCGAGACCTCGAACGGCGCCGGCGGCGTCGTCAAGCCCGACCACGCCGCAGCCCGCAAGCACATGATCTTCACCGACGAGCACGACGACCTCCGCGAGTCGATGAAGGCATGGGTAGTGAAGGAGCTTGCCCCCCATGCCGAGGAGTGGGAGGAGACGCTTTGGCCCGACTCGGTCCTGAGGCGGATGGGCGAGCTCGGCTTCATCGGACTCTGCTTCCCGACCGAGTACGGCGGCGAGGGCGGCGACTACTACTACTCCCTCGTCCGCGCGGAGTGTCTCTCCTACGCCGGCTCCGGCGGCCTTGGGATGGGGCTCGCCGTACACACGGACATGGTCCTGCCGCCGATCGAGATGCTCGGCACGGAGGACCAGAAGGAGCGGTACCTCGCGCCGGGCATCAAGGGCGAGAAGATCGGCTCCCTGGGGATCACCGAGCCCGGCGCCGGCTCCGATGTCGCCGGGATCCGGACGACGGCGGTCCGGGATGGCGACGAGTACGTGATCAACGGCTCGAAGATCTTCATCACGAACGGGGCGCGAGCCGACTTCATCGTGCTCGTCACGAAGACCGACCCGAAGGCCCGCCACGACGGGATCACGCTCTTCATCGTCGACCTCAAGGACGACGAAGGCAACAACGTCCCGGGCTTCTCGGTCTCGCGCACGCTCGAGAAGATGGGGATGCACGCGTCCGACACCGCCGAGCTCGCCTTCGAGGACGTGCGCGTTCCGGCGGCGAACATGCTCGGCCAGGAGGGCAAGGGCTTCTACCACATCTCCTGGGAGCTGCAGGGCGAGCGCCTCGTCGGCGCCGTCGGCTCCGTCGCCGGCGCCGAGCGCTGCTTCGAGAAGACGCTCGAATACGCGAAGGAGCGCGAGGCCTTCGGGCGCCCGATCGGCCGCTTCCAGGCGATTCGCCACAAGTTCGCCGAGATGGCGATGAAGATCGAGGCCGCGAAGCAGCTCACCTACGCCACCGCGTGGCGGTTCAACAACGGCGAGTACCCCGTGCGCGAGATCACCATGGCCAAGCTGTACGCATCGCGAATCGCCTGCGAGGTCGCCGATGAGTGCATCCAGATCCACGGCGGCTACGGCTACATGAAGGAGTACGGGATCGAGCGCGCCTACCGCGACACCCGCCTGAACCGCATCGGCGCCGGCGCCGACGAGGTGATGCTGGAAGTGATCGGAAGGAGCTACGGGATCTAACCCGCGGGGCCCCCTCCGCGATGGCGCCCGCAGGGCGCCGAGCGGCTCCTCCACCCCGCCCGCGAGGACGCCCGAAGGGCGGCCGAGCGGGTGGCGGCGACGATGGCGCCCGCAGGGCGCCGAGTCGCCCCTCCAAGACCCCGCCGTAGTCCAGCGGCAACACGGCGAGGCTGGGGGCGCGCTGAGCAAGGAGCGCTGAGCGAGCGTGCTCCGCACGTGAGCGAAGCGGGACGCCGAGCAGCGCGTCCCCAGCCCGCCGCCAAACGCGAGCGGTCCGCGGCATCCTTGCCGCGGACCGCATCGCTGGGTGGGGGATCAGGCAGCGCTTCCTTGCGCCGCCGGGGGACCGCAGCTTTGGGCTGCGGCAAGCTGGTGGGTATCGACGCCGGAGGTCGAGGCGATCACCCCGTCGAGGGGATCGCAAGGCCCGACGGCGTAGGTGTCGGCGCCGTCGGCAAGCGGCTCGCGGGAGTCGAGCTGCCAGACCATGAAGCCGTCCAGGCCCGCCCCCTCCATCGCGCTCACGCGCTCGGCGAGGAAGTGGGCGCGGTTGGCGAGCGTCTCGGCACTCACCGTGCCGGTCGGCTGACCGGAGGAGTCGAGGTCGGCGGCGAAGCCGAGCTCGCCGGCGACGACCGGCTTGCCGGCGCCGCTGCAGGCGGAGATCGAGGCCGCTGCCGCCTCCGGCATCGGCGTCGTCGGGCTCGTGCCGGTGTCGGAGCCGTCGTAGACGTGGATCTCGCAGACGTCGACCGCGGAGGAGGCCTTCAGGTAGTCGGCGCCGGCGGTGCCGCACTGCCCGCCGCCGATCGTGCCGAGGCTGATCAGGTGGTGGGGGTCGACCGAGCGGATCGCCTCCGAGGCGGCGGTGGCGAAACCCGAGAGCGCGTCGGCTGCAGCGGTCTCGTCGCAGTTGCCCTGGCTCGAGGCCTCGGGCTCGTTGACCAGCTGCCAGTAGGCGATCGCCGGCGAGCCCGCGTAGTGCTTGGCGACCGCGGTCGCATAGTCGAGGTAGGAGAGCGCGTAGGGCTGCTGCGGCTCGCGGTAGCCGGACTGATAGAAGGCGAGGTCCTTGTCGGCGGCGCCGTTCTCGCAGTCGCCCCATTGGTTGGCGAGCACCGGGACGACGCGCAGGCCGCGCTCGGCGGCGGCGCTGACGACGCGATCGAACGGGGCCCAATCGCCGCTGCCGTCGCCGTTGGGATCCCAGCTGGACTGGAAGAACCAGGTCCGGATCACGGTCGCGCCGGCGGCCCGGGCGCGGTCGAGCAGATCGCCGAGCTGCCCGTCGGAGAGCGCCCCGTAGCCGGAATCGCAGACGTAGCCGCCGTCGGAGGCGGTGAGCCGGTAGTCGTTGAAACCGACCGCCTGGAAGGGACGGCCGGAGAGGGAGAGCTGGCCGTCGCTGGAGTGGACGATGCCGGTTAGGTTGGAGGGGAGGGATGCCTCGGCGTCGCTGGCCTGGGTGAAGCGCGCCCCGAGCAGGACGATGATCGGCACCAGCACCAAGGCGAACAGCGAGCGGCGCCGCAGGGCCGCCGTCCACGGCGACCGCTGCGGCGCACTCGCAACCACGGGGTTCCAATCGGCCTGAGCCTGCGCGTCGGTCCGCTGCGCGTCGGCCCGCGCCCCTGCGCGTGCCCTCCGCCGCGTTGGCACGCAGCGCCGATCGAAGCGAGCGTCCGTGCCCGGCATTCCCCAGCCTCCTTGCTGTGGCGATTCAGCGGCGGCGGGCCCGAACGCCCGTGATCCTCTCGGACCGGGTCGGCACGCTTCCTGCGCGCCTTCCCCGGGCCTCGCTGCCTATGACTCTGTAAGAACCATCGGAAACCGCTTGTACGCACTGGATAGACCAAGCGGTCCATCTCCGGAAGAGGCTGCCTCCCCCGTTCGTGTGACGCGCACGTACACCGATCGATGGGGCCGGCCGGACCGATCGAAAGATCGGGCGGTGCGCCGCGTCCCTGCGGCGCACCGCCCTGCTCTGGTCGGCGGGGCTACGCAGCGCTTCCTTGCGCCGCCGGGGGACCGCAGCTTTGGGCTGCGGCAAGCTGGTGGGTATCGACGCCGGAGGTCGAGGCGATCACCCCGTCGAGGGGATCGCAAGGCCCGACGGCGTAGGTGTCGGCGCCGTCGGCAAGCGGCTCGCGGGAGTCGAGCTGCCAGACCATGAAGCCGTCCAGGCCCGCCCCCTCCATCGCGCTCACGCGCTCGGCGAGGAAGTGGGCGCGGTTGGCGAGCGTCTCGGCACTCACCGTGCCGGTCGGCTGACCGGAGGAGTCGAGGTCGGCGGCGAAGCCGAGCTCGCCGGCGACGACCGGCTTGCCGGCGCCGCTGCAGGCGGAGATCGAGGCCGCTGCCGCCTCCGGCATCGGCGTCGTCGGGCTCGTGCCGGTGTCGGAGCCGTCGTAGACGTGGATCTCGCAGACGTCGACCGCGGAGGAGGCCTTCAGGTAGTCGGCGCCGGCGGTGCCGCACTGCCCGCCGCCGATCGTGCCGAGGCTGATCAGGTGGTGGGGGTCGACCGAGCGGATCGCCTCCGAGGCGGCGGTGGCGAAACCCGAGAGCGCGTCGGCTGCAGCGGTCTCGTCGCAGTTGCCCTGGCTCGAGGCCTCGGGCTCGTTGACCAGCTGCCAGTAGGCGATCGCCGGCGAGCCCGCGTAGTGCTTGGCGACCGCGGTCGCATAGTCGAGGTAGGAGAGCGCGTAGGGCTGCTGCGGCTCGCGGTAGCCGGACTGATAGAAGGCGAGGTCCTTGTCGGCGGCGCCGTTCTCGCAGTCGCCCCATTGGTTGGCGAGCACCGGGACGACGCGCAGGCCGCGCTCGGCGGCGGCGCTGACGACGCGATCGAACGGAGCCCAATCGCCGCTGCCGTCGCCGTTGGGGTCCCAGCTGGACTGGAAGAACCAGGTCCGGATCACGGTCGCGCCGGCGGCCCGGGCGCGGTCGAGCAGATCGCCGAGCTGCCCGTCGGAGAGCGCCCCGTAGCCGGAATCGCAGACGTAGCCGCCGTCGGAGGCGGTGAGCCGGTAGTCGTTGAAACCGACCGCCTGGAAGGGACGGCCGGAGAGGGAGAGCTGGCCGTCGCTGGAGTGGACGATGCCTTCGAGGGAGGTGGAGAGTGCGGGCCCAGGGCCCCGGTCCGCCCCGGCGCTCGGGGCGAGGACGGCGGCGGCAGCAGCCAGCGCCAGGGCCGCGAGGGCGCCGATCCGCACCAGGGCCCGGTTCGAGCGGCGGCGGCGGCCGCGGCCGGTCCCGACGGCCTCGGGCCGTCCCGGTGTACCGATGACGGCCGGTCGTTCGCCGACGACCGGCGCAGGGGCTGGCGCCGGGGCCGCGCTCGGCGGGGCGGACGCAGCCGCCCCCGACGCGCCGCGGGGCTCGGCGTGGCGCAGGAACGCCGGCACGGGCCGCTCGTCGCGCGCCGGCGCCGGCGAGGGCGCCAAGCGCGCGCGAGCCGCCCGCGGCGACCCGGTCGTCCATGGCTCAGTCTCGCCGGAGGGCCTCCTGCCCATCCGACGAGACCGAAGCTGGCGGGCATCCGTGCCCATACTCCCGGCCTCCTTGCCTTACCAGAGCACTCCCAGCGTCTCCGCAATTGCGTTTCGCTTGATCGGACGGCGGGCTGAACCGGAGAACGAATTCGCCTCAATCGATCGGATGAGCCATCGCCATCCGATCGGCGGGCTGCAGGCTGAGCCCGGCGCGCCGGGGCGGAGAACGCTCAGCCCGCGGCGGGGGGGTCCGCGGGCGGACCCACCTCGGCGCGCCGGGTTGCGCGGGGGCGGCGCGCCCCGCGCGGGGAAAGGATGGCAGCGGCGAAGTCGAGCACGAGCTGCAGTGCGTCGAGCACGTTCTCGGGGCCGGGGCCCCAGGGATCGGGCAGGGCCCGGGTGAGATCGTCGATCCCGCGACAGAGCATGGGGCCCTCGCCCGTCGCGACGCAGACCAGCAGCGGCTGCGCGTGCGAGTCGGCGACCGGATAGACGCGAACCTCGACCGGGGGGCCGGTGACGAGTCCACGCTGGGGCGCGAAGACGACCGCCGCGAGGTTCTCGATGGAGGTCGCCAGGTCGGGCCCGAAGCGATCGATACGCCACTCGGCCGGCTGCTCGGCCGCCAGCTGCCAGAGCTCGGCGATCGTCTCGCGGGCCGCATCGCGCTCGAGGGTCAGAGTCGGCGAGCCCGCCGGAGACGTTAGAAGGAGAGGGCGGCGCCTTCGCGCCGCCCTCTCCGCCGTTCCGCCTCCCGTATGTTGCGAAGAGTCCGAAAGCGGTATGTCTGAGTTGGGCAGTACGCCCATCGCCGTCGGCCTCCTCACCGGGGGGACAACCGTGTCTCGCGACATCCTCCGGAACCGCGCCCCGGCTCACATCGCCCGGTCGCGGGGAGCGCTGGTTGAAGCGCCCTGGACCGATCGGATGAGGGCACCTGGACCGATCGGCTGGCATCAAGCCCCGGACGACGCCGATCCGCGCCCCCGGCCCGCCGACGACCCCGCTGCATGCGAGAATCGCCACGATGAGCGAGCGGGGAAAGCGACTGTCCGTCCTGATCGCGGACGACCACCCGGTCTACCGCCAGGGTCTCGAGCGGGCGATCAAGGAGCGTGCCGAGCTCGAGCTGGTCGGATCCTGCGAGGACGGGCGCGATGCGCTCGAGCGGATCATGGCCTCGGAGCCCGACGTCGCGGTGGTCGACGTACGCATGCCCGGCCTCGACGGCCTCAAGATCGTCGGCGCCGTCAAGCGCGAGGGGCTCAACACCCGCGTCATCCTGCTCACCGGCTACGAGGACTCGACCGCCGCCTACAAAGCGCTCGCAGCAGGCGCCGCCGGCTACGTCTCGAAGGCTTCCGACAACATGGAGCTCTGCGACGCGATCGTCAAGTCGGCCCGTGGGGAGACCGTGATCGCGCCACAGTTCGCCGCCGGCATCGCGACCGAGATCCAGCTCCGCGAGGCGACCGACCGGCCCGCGCTCACCGAGCGCGAGAGCGAGGTCCTGCGGCTGCTCGCCGAGGGCCGCACCGCCCAGAAGATCGGGCTCGAGCTGCACCTCTCCGAGGCGACGATCAAGACCCACCTCCACAACTTGTACGAGAAGCTCGACGTCTCCGACCGCGCGGCCGCAGTCGCGACCGCGATGCGGTGGGGACTGCTCGAGTGAGCGGGCCGGAGCCGCAGGCCGGTATGCCTCGGCGCGAGGGCAGCGAGCTCGAGTCGCCGCTCGAGGTGATCGGGCAGCTCGCGGGCGGCATCGCCCACGACTTCAACAACATCCTCGGGGTAATCATCAACTACGCCCGCTTTGCCGCCGGCGGCGTGCCGGCGGACTCGCCGGCGCACGAGGACATCGAAGAGATCCGGCGCGCCGCCGAGCGCGGCGTGGGGCTCGTGCGACAGCTGATGATCCTCGCCCGGCGCGAGCCCGGCGAGGACTCGGTCTTCGACCTGAACGAGCTGATCACGGGCCTCGACGGCTTCCTGCGCTCGACGATCGGCGAGCACATCCGCGTCGAACGCCGGCTCGACCCGAGCCTGTGGCCGGTCTCCGAGGACCCGGCCCGGATCGAGCAGATCCTGATCAACCTCGCCGTCAACGCCCGCGACGCGATGGCGGAGGGCGGCACGCTCACCTTCGAGACCGAGAACGTCGAGCTGACCGAGGCCGACACCTTGGCCGAGCCCGGCGTCGAGCCGGGCCGCTTCGTGCGGCTCGTCGTCTCCGACACGGGGATCGGGATGGACAGCGAGGTCGCCGCGCGTGCCTTCGAGCCGATGTTCACGACGAAGACGTCGGGCGAGGGGACCGGACTCGGCCTCGCGACCGTCTACACGATCGTCAGCCAGAGCGGCGGCACCGTCAACCTGACCTCCGAACCCGGTGCCGGAACGAGCGTCGAGGTCCACATCCCCGCCACCGAGGACGGGCCGACGCGAGCGACGAAGCCGACGCGAGCCGCGCCCGCGGGCCGCGGCGAGTCGATCCTTATCGCCGAGGACGATCCGGCCGTGAGGCGCGTCGCCGAGCGGATCCTCTCGACCGCGGGATACGCCGTAACGGCGGCCGGCGGCGGCGCGGAGGCGCTCGAGGTCCTCGACGACTCCGAGCGCGACGTCGACCTGCTGCTGAGCGACATCGTGATGCCGGGCATGCGCGGCGACGACCTCGCGCGCCGTGCGGTCGCGATGCGGCCCGGGCTCCACGTCTTGTTCATGTCCGGCTACAGCGAGGAGGCGCCGCCGCTCGATCTTGGCCCGACCGCCGGCGCGGCCTCGTTCATCGACAAGCCCTTCGACGCCGGCACGTTGCTGGAACGGATCCGGGAGCTGCTGCGAGGCGCGGTCGGCACCGGCTGAGCGCGCGGGCCGGCGCCGCTCGCGCGGCGGCGCCGGGGCCGGTAGCGTGGCGCCGGTGAGCGTGATCAAGGACAGCGGAAAGCGGGCCCTGCTGCCGCCCTTCGGCGAAGAGCACGAGGAGCTTCGGGCGACGATCCGCCGCTGGGTGGAGAGCGAGATCGTGCCGCACCAGGACGCATGGGAGGAGGCGCGCGAGTTCCCGCGCGGGCTCTATACCCGCGCCGGCGAGCTTGGCTTCCTCGGCCTCAAGTACCCGGTCGAGCTCGGGGGCCAAGGTGGCGACTACCTGCACGACGCGGTCTGGGCCGAGGAGATCGCCGCGGCCGGAATGACCGGCGGTGTCGGCGCCGGCCTCGGGGCCCACACCGGAATCGCGACGCCCCCGATCTGGAAATTCGGCAGCGACGAGCAGAAGGAGCGCTGGCTGCGACCGGCGATCGCCGGCACCAAGATCGCCGCGCTTGGGATCACTGAGCCCGGCGCCGGCTCCGATGTCGCCGGGATTCGTACCCGCGCCGAGAAGGTCGACGGAGGCTGGCTCGTGAACGGGTCCAAGACATTCATCACCAACGGCGTCCGCGCCGACTTTCTCGTCTGCGCCACGAAGACGACTCCCGAGGGCGGCCACCACGGGCTCAGCTTCCTCGTGCTCGAGCGCGAGATGGAGGGCTACGAGGTCGTCTCGAAGCTGGAGAAGATGGGCTGGCACGCCTCCGACACGGGCGAGCTCGCCTTCACCGACGTCTTCGTACCGGCCGAGAACCTGCTCGGTGAAGAGAACGGGGGCTTCTACCTGATCATGGCCAACTTCCAGTGGGAGCGGCTGTTGATGGCGCTCGGCGCCGTCGGCGGCATGCGCTGGTGCCTCGAGCGCGCGCTCGCCTACGCGTCCGAACGGGAGGCCTTCGGGCGCCCGATCGGCCGCTTCCAGGCGATCCGCCACAAGATCGCGGAGATGGCGATGAAGCTGGAGACGGGGCGGGCGATGACCTACAACGCGCTGCGCCTCTTCCACACGGGGCAGGATGCGCTTCGCGAGGTGACGCTGGCGAAGCTGTTCACGCAGCGGGCCGCGGTCGAGGTTGCCGACGAGACGCTGCAGATCCACGGCGGCTACGGCTACATGCGCGAATACGGGATCGAGCGGGCGCTGCGCGACGCCCGGCTCGGGCCGATCGGCGGCGGCACCGACGAGGTGATGAAGGAGATCGTCGGCCGTGGCTTCGGGCTCTGAGCCCGCCGGCCCGCGGCTCGCGCTCGCGACCTGCTCGCAGGTTCCCGACCTCGACGACGAGGGGCGGCTGCTGGCCGCGGCCTGCGGCGCCGCCGGGATCGCGGCCGAGGCAGCGGTCTGGGACGACGAGCGCGTCGCCTGGGATGACTTCGACCTCGTTCTGATCCGCTCGACCTGGGACTACCAGACGACGCCCCGAGCGTTCCGGGCGTGGAGCGAGCGCCTCGGCGGCCGGCTCCGGAACGCACCGGAGATCGTCGCCTGGAACCTCTCGAAGCGTTACCTGCGGGTCCTGCGGGAATGGGGATTCCCGGTCGTGCCGACGGCCTTCGTCGAACCGGACCAGGGCACCGAGACACTCGCGGCGCAACTGCCGGAGACCGGCGAGTACGTGCTGAAGCCGGCCATCTCAGCGGGATCCAAAGACACGGCCCGCTACGCCGCAGACCGCGCGGGCGACGGCGAGCGGGCCCTCGCCCACGGCGGCGAGCTGCTCGCCGCCGGCCGGACCGTGATCGTGCAGCCCTTCCTCGCCTCGGTCGAGTCCGAGGCCGAGACCGCGGTCGTGCTGCTGGGCGGCGAGCCGGTGCACGCGATGCGCAAGGGGCCGCTGCTCGAGCTCGGTCAGGGCCTCGAGCCGGAGCTCTTCCGCGAGGAGGAGATGTCGCAGCGCGAGGCGACTGGCGAGGAGCTGCGCCTCGCGCAGGCCCTGGTCGAGCGCTTTGCCGCCGAGGTCTCGATGCCGCTGTACGCGCGCGTCGACATGCTCCGCGACGCCGACGGCTCGCCGACCGTGCTCGAGCTCGAGCTGATCGAGCCCTCGCTCTTTCTCGACTTCAGCCCGTCCGCCCTGGGCCGGATGGTCGAGCTGCTCGAGGCCGAGCTCAAAGCTGCGGCGGGAAGATCGTGAGCCCGCCCGATGCGGATCCGCGGCCGCTCGCGACGGCCGACGTCGAGGCGGCGGCGGCGACCGTGGCTGCCGCCTTCGCCTGGCACGAGCCGTGGGGCGCGTGGGCGCTGCCCGACGAGGGCAACCGGGAGCAGCGGCTCCGCGAGATGGTCGCCGCGGACATCCGCGAGCGCTTCCTGCCGCTCGGCCGTGGCACGACGATCGCCACCGCCTGCGTGAGCCTCTGGTGCCCGCCGGCCTCGCACCCCAACGCGGCCGAGTTCGGCCCCCGGCGGGGCGAGGACGACTACGCCGTCTACGGGGAGCGCGGTGCCGCGCTCCGGGAGGGCGACGCGCTGCTCGCGGAGATGCTGCCCGAGGGCGACTACTGGTACCTCGACACGCTGGCGACCGAGCCGGCCTCGATGCGGCAGGGGCTGGGCGCCCGCCTGCTCGACCACGATCTCGCGCTTCTCGACAGCAGGGGTGAGGCCGCGGCGCTCGATACGCACACGCCGGAGAACGTCGCCTTCTACGGCCGGCGCGGCTTCGAGGTCGTCGCTGAGGCGCGGCTGCCCGAGGACGGGCCGAACCTGATCGTGATGCTGCGCCCGCCGGCTGCGCCCGCATAGAGTCTGCGCCGCAAGCGCCGCGCCACCGGCCGCGGCAAGCCACAGACGAGAGGATGAGTGCAGATGGGACTTCTTGACGGCAAGGCGGCGATCATCACGGGCTCGGCCCGCGGCATCGGCCGGGCGACCGCGGAGCTGTTCGCCCAAAGCGGCGCCAAGGTGCTGATCAACGACATCGACGGTGACGTCGCCGAGCAGGCCGCCTCCGAGATCGACGGCGAGACGGCGGTCTTCAGCGGCGATCTGACCGAGCCCGGCGCCTGCGACAAGCTCGTCGAGGCCGCGCACGACGCGTTCGGTTCGGTCGACTGCGTCGTCAACAACGCCGGCTACACCTGGGACGGGGTCGTCCACACGATGAGCGACGAGCAGTTCCAGGCGATGCTCGACATCCACACCGTCGTGCCCTTCCGCGTGATCAGGGCCCTCGCGCCGCATTGGCGCGAGGCCGCGAAGAAGGAGAAGGCCGAGGGCACCGAGGTCTTTCGCAAGATCGTCAACATCTCCTCGATCTCGGGCACGATGGGCAACGCCGGGCAGGCGAACTACTCCGCCGGAAAGGCCGGCGTTACGGGCCTGACGAAGACGATGGCCAAGGAGTGGGGGCAGTTCAAGATCAACGTGAACGCCGTGGCCTTCGGCTTCGTCGAGACGCGACTGACCCAGGCCCGCGAGAAGGGCGAGGAGCTGGAGACGAAGACGGGCGAGAAGACGCCGCTCGGAATCCCCGAGCAGATGCGCGAGATGGGCAAGATGATGATTCCTCTCGGCCGCGGCGCCCAGCCCGAGGAGGCGGCCGGTCCGGTGCTCTTCCTCTGTTCGGATCTGGCCAACTTCATCCACGGCCAGGTCATCAACGTGACCGGCGGCCAGTTCACCGGCATGTACATGTAGGCCGGCCGCCGTCCGCGCCCGCTGATCCGGCGGGCGCGGACGGGCGTAACCGGGGCATGGTCGCCCGCCGGGTCCTCCCCCCCACCCTGCTCGCCGCGCTCGTTGCGCTCAGCGCCGGCTGCGGCGGCTCGCAGGCGACGACGGCCGGCAGTCCGCCCGCTACCGGTGCCGACCGGGGGACCGACGCGCGGGGCACCGTGCACGTCGCGGCGCTCGGTGACTCGATCACCGCCGGCTCGCCGCTCTGGGATCCGGAGCCCGCGGTCCGCGCCGAGATCGGCAAGCGGCTCGACGAGCGCAGCCAGTTCGAGTACTGGGCGCACCACTCCAGCGCCCGGTTCGTCTTCAACAACTGCGGCGTCTTCGGCGAGCGCACGGACGAGATCGAGAGCCGGCTCGACGCCTGCGTGGCGACGACCGGCCGCGGCGGCGCGGATCTGCTCATCGTCCAGGGCGGGATCAACGACATCGCGCAGGGCGCCCCGGTCGCGACCGCCGCCCGGAACCTGCGGGCAACGGTTGAGGCCGGCCTCGACCAGGGGCTCGAGGTCGCGATCGCGGACGTGCTGCCGTGGAACAACGGCCACCCGGAGGCCGACAGCGCGATAGCCGGGCTGAACCACCGGATCCACACGATCGCTTCCGAGCTGCGGATTCCGCTGCTTCCTTTCCACGACACGCTCGCCGATCCCGCCGCCCCGGGCACGATGCGCGCCCGGTGGACGATCGAGGGCGACCATCCCTCGGTCGCCGGTTATCGGCGCCTCGCCCTCAAGGCGGTGACCCCGGAGCTGGAGGCTCTCGCCGCCGGACGCTAGATTTGGTGTGTCAGGGGCACGGAGGCCCGATCCCAGCGGACGGGAGCAACCGTGAGCCTTCGTGTCCTCAACCTGTGCGCCGGCGCACTCGCCGCTGTCGCGGCCTCCGCGGCGGCTCTGGCGCTCGCCGCCCCCGCCGCGGCTGCAGGCCCGACCGCGATCGCCACCGACAGCGACGGCGTCGTCTACGTCGGCTACGCGAGCGGCGGCACGATCGAGCGCTTCCGCGGCTCCGACGGCGCCCAGCTCGGCAGCTGGGGCACGGCCGGCAACGCTCCCGGCAAGCTCGGCGGGATCGTCGCCCTCGACGTCGCCCCCGGCGACTCCGGCAACGTCTGGGTGCTGGACACGAACCGGCGCGTGCAGGAGTTCACCCGCTCGGGGACCTACGTTCGCGGCTTCCAGCTCGAGCCGTGCGCGACCGGCATCTCCCCGGACCCGGCGCTGCGCGGTGGGCTCGACGTGACGACCAACATGATCTACGTGGTCCACCCCTGCCGCGACAAGGTGCAGCGCTTCGCGAAGGGCACCCTCGTCGAGAAGGCGTGGACGAGCGGCGTTCCGGGCCCGCTCAAGGGCGCCTCCGCGCAGCTCTACGGGACCGCGCCGGCCAACACCCAGTACCTGTACGTGGCCCGCCCCACCCACCACGACATCTGGTGGTTCGACCTCGGGAGCCTCGGCTGGCACGGGCCGAAGAACGTGGGCGGCCGACCGACCGACACCTTCGTCGACGCCTACGGCGTGCTCTTCGTCAGCGATGCCGCCAGGGACCAGATCCACATGTACGGCTCCGACGGCAGCGAGTTCCGCACCCTCGGCGGCAGCGGCACGACGCTCGGCAAGCTCGATGCGCCGAACGCCTTCGATGTCTTCGGGCAGTACAGCGACCTCGCCGGCAACCTCTTCATCGCCGATACGGGCAACTCCCGGATCCAGCGCTGGAACCCCTACGGGTACACGTTCTGGGGCGCGAGCGCGGACGGCGGCGGCGCCGTCGCCGCACCCGCGAACACCGCGCTGCCCCAGATCAGCGGTAGCCCTGTGCAGGGCCGCGATGTGACCTGCACCGACGGCAGCTGGACGAACAGCCCCACGAGCTACGCCTACCGCTGGCGCCGCGATGGCTCGAACATCTCCGGCGCCACGAGCCAGACGTACGCGATCGCCGCCGCCGACGTCGGCCACGCGCTGACGTGCACCGTCATCGCCACGAACCCGGCCGGCTCGGCCTCGGCGACCTCAACGCCGGTGACGCCGTCCGCCGCGGCGACGCCGGCGAACACGAGCCCGCCGCAGATCAGCGGCAGCGCCGTCGTAGGCAACACGCTCAGCTGCGACCCGGGGACGTGGTCGAACAGCCCCGACTACTACACGTACCGCTGGCGCCGGAACGGCGCGATCGTCGCCACGGGCCAGAGCTACACGGTGGTCGCCGCCGACGTCGGCGCGGCTCTCACCTGCCAGGTGCTGGCGACGAACGCGGACGGGACCGGGACGGCGAGCTCCGCCGCGGTCACGCCGACCGCCGGCTCCAGCGGCGGTGAGGTGGGCGTCACGATCAACGACGCCGCCGTCGCCACCAACTCGCCCGGCGTCACCCTCACGATCCATGAGCCGACCGGCGCCGACGCGGTGCGGATCTCCAACGACGGCGGCTTCGGCAGCGCCGACACGCGGGCGATCCGCGGTGACGACACCTACACCTGGACGCTTGAGAGCTCCGGCCCCGAGCGGCTGCCGAAGACGGTCTACGTGCGCTTCAGCGGGACCGGGATCGACCCTTCGCAGACCTACACCGACGACATCGTCCTCGACCAGACGCCGCCGACGCCGCTGCGGCAGACGCTGCGCGGGTCGACGTTGAGGCTGAGGGCCCGCGACGCCGCCACCGGGGTCGCCAAGGTCGAGTACACGAGGCGGGTCGGCGCCCGGAAGATCGTCACCCACGACTACGAGCGCCGGATCCACGTCAAGCACAGGCGCAGGGTCCGCTGGGCGCGCTTCGTCGACGGTGCCGGCAACCGCTCGACGTGGAAGCGGGTCGAGCACGTCCACCGGCACCGCGGCCGCGCCCACAGCCACCGCCACAGCCACCGCCGCTGAGTTCCCCCGTACCCGGCGGCCCGCCTGCGCCGGCGCGCGGCCCTGCCGCGTCCGCGGCGGTGCGAGATATGCCGGTGGAGAGTGACCAGATAGAAACTTCGGGGTTCCGGTTTAGGGGTCCCCCCGATGGCGACGGGGCGAGCGCGAGGCAGAGTGCTCCGCATCGCTCATCCGTCCAAGGAGGTCCATCGATGTCCCGTACAGCCCCGAGTGCCCGTGCGCGCCTGTTTGCCGCGTTGACGCTGGGCGCAGCGCTTCTCGCCGCCGCGACGGCGCCCGACCGGGCCGCCGCCGAGCCGGTCATCTCCGTCGGCGGGCCCGCCAAGGCCGAGGTCCGGATGCAGTCGCTGATGGGCGTGCCCCCCGAGGGCTACTCGCTCGTCTGCACCACCCAACCGGGATGCAGGACGAGCGGCGACATCGACCTGGAGACGCGGGCCGACGTGCCGGTCGCATACGACAGGCATACCGCTACGACCCGCGGGAGCGGCGACCTCGACTATTCGAAGACGGAGGGCACGGTCCGCATGTCCTTTCCCTGCGGCGGTCAGCCCGGCGAGTACGCATCCGAGGTGACGGTCACCGACGACCACTCGGGCGAGTTGGACGTCTCGCGCATCGACGGCCCCACCGGCTCGAACTCGCTCTCGGTGACGCTCGACGCCGACGGTCAGAGCAACGCGGCCTACCCCCGCGAGACCGTCACGCGCAGCGACGGCGGCTGCGGGGCACCGGTCAACCAGATCGACCAGCTGATGGGGACGTGGTACTACCACTTCTACCTCGCGCACACCGGCACGAGCCAGGGCGGCGACGTCCGGATCGACGGGCTGACGTGGAAGGACGGTGTCTACAGCCGGACCTTCGACCGCTTCGTCACCGTGGGCACGGCCCCGTTCCGGTACCCGCTCTACGAGCGCACGAGGCTGGAGGTCGAGCCGGAGTACTGCAAGAGCAAGCAGAACCGGATCGCCTCCGCGACAAGCGACGGCCGCTCGCTCGGGATCGACGGCATGCGGTTCTTCGCCGGCCAGCAGTTCACTGCCCCTACGGACACCGACATCCGTCTCGCCGACGGCAGTGAGATCAAGCTGAAGAAGGGCGGCTCGTTCACGATCGCCGGATGCGCGCCCAACGACACTGATCTGTTCCTCGGCGAGACCATCGGCAGCCTCTGGGTCCACCTCAAGCACGAGCTCGGCGGCTCGGACAAGAAGTTCCAGGTGCATACGAAGCGGACCGTCGCCGGCGTCCGCGGAACGATCTTCGAGCTCTCCTACGACAAGGCCAAGGAGCTCACCAAGGTCCACACCATCGAGCACCAGGTGAGCCTGAAGGGCCGCAACGGCGCCAGGGGCCGGGTCATGATCAAGCAGGGGCAGGTCGGCGTGCAGAAGGGCCTGAAGGCACCCCGGATCGTCAAGCGCTGAGGAAGGGTCGGGTCCCGGGTTGGCAGCCGCCGCCCGGGACCGCGCTCAGCCGGCGAGCGCCCGCGGACCCCGGACCGTGACGCGGCCGCCGCGGGAGGGCTGCACCACCACGTGCTTGATGCGCGTCGCCTCGCGCTCGGCCGGCGCTTCGAGCTCGACCGAGCGCACGACCTCGCTGATCACCGTCCGCATCTCGACGAGTGCGAGCGGGGCGCCGGCGCAGTACCGCCGCCCGCCGCCGAACGGGATCCACGCCGTCATCGTCGGCCGGCCCTCGAGGAATCGCTCGGGCCGGAAGGCGTGCGGGTCGGGCCAGCTCGCGGCGTCACAGTGAATTGCCGCGGTGCTCACCGCCAGGTGCCAGTGCTCGGGGATCTCGTACCCGCCGATCGAGTAGGGCCCGGCGGGCACCCGGTTGACGATGTGCCCGACCGCGCGATAGCGGAGCGTCTCCTGAACGACAGCCCGCAGATACGTGTCGTCCCCCGCCTCGAGCTCAGCCTGTACGCGCGCCATTGCGTCCGGGTGCTGGACCAGCCGTTCGAACGCCCAGCAGAGCGACGAGCCGGTTGTCTCATAGCCGGCAACCAGCAATGACAGCAGCTCGTCCCGAAGCTCCTCGTCGCTCAAACCGACGCCCTCGTCATCCCGGGCGACGATCAGCGCCGAGAGCGTGTCGTTCCGATCGCTCAGGTCCCGCTCCAGCCTGCGGGCGGCGATCTCCTCGACCAGGACCCGGTCGACCTCGGCCCGGAGGCGCGCGAACCTGCCTCCCGGAACGACCGCCGACGGAATCCCGCGAGCGACCGCGCCACGAACTCCATCGCGAACCGCGGGGGGCAGGAACGCGAAGACGGGTGCAGCGTCGAGCATCCTGGGCAACAGATCGGTAAGGGCTGCATAGCGGCCTGGATCGGAGACCCCGAACACGCATCTCAGGATCACGGCCAGGGTGATGCCGGTCATCGCGCGGTCCAGTGCCATCTCGCCGGGCCGCCAGGTCGCGACCTCAGCCCGCGTTATCTCGATGATCCGCTCCGTGTACTCGTCGACCCGCGAGGAGTGGAAGGCGCCGCCGAGCATCGCGCGGTGGCGCCGCCATCTCTCGCCGTCGAGAGTGAAGAGCGTGTGGCTGCCGATCAGCGGCTCCAGGAAGCGGGCCCGGGCGACGCCCGCGCAGGACGTGCCGGGGTCGCTCATGAGGACCTTGCGGGCGAGCTTCGGGTCCATGATGAAGGCCGCGTGCTCACCGCTGATGAACCGTGCGTGAGCTACGGGCCCGTAGCGCTGATGAAGCCGCTCATGGAAGCCGATCGGATCGCGGAGCAGCTGGCGCGCCTGTAGTGGCCAGGGGGTTCTTGGGCCAGGCGGCAGGGCCATATGCGGCGTACCCTACCGGCCGCCCCGCCCCTCGCCCGAACGACCGCCGAGTCAGCCAGGCGGACCGGCTCAGCCCTTTGGCTTGCGCTCCTCGGCCAGCGGCTTGCCGCCCTCCTGGCCGATCTCGGGCGGCCAGGAGCCGAACCAGTTGTCGCGGGCGCCGTCGACGGTGAGGGTCGTGCCGCTGAAGAAGTCGCCGGCCGGCGAGGCGAGGTAGGCGATCAGCCAGGCGACCTCCTCGGGCTCGCCGAGCCGTCCGAGCGGGACCGTCGTCTCCAGCGTCTCGACCATCTGGCGCGGGTACTTCGTCTTCAACGTGTGGGTCGCGATCTGGCCTGGGGCGATGGCCACGCAGCGGACCCCGAAACGCGCCCATTCGATCGAGAGCGTCTTCATCATGTTCTCGACGGCGGCCCGGGCGGCGCCGGAGTGAACCATCCCGGGCATTCCGTTGTGAGGCGAGAGCGTGATCGAGACGACCTTGCCGCCCGCGACCTCGGCGCCCGGTGGGTTCTCCTCGCCCGGGATCCAGCAGGCGGATGCGACCGCGTGGGTCATGTTCCAGGTTCCCTGAACGTTGAGCTCGGTCACGGTCCGGAAGCCCTTCGCCGAGATGCCCTCCGCAGGACTCAAGAACTGGCCGCCGGCGTTGTTGACGAGCGTGTCGACGCGACCGTGGCGCTCGCAGATCCCGGCGACCATCGCCCCGACCGCCTCCTCCTCGCGGATGTCGCAGGCGACCGGCTCGAAGCGCCCGCCCGCCTCCGCGGCTAGCGCCGCGACCTCCTCGAGCGGCTCGATCCGGCGCCCGCAGCCGATCACGATGGCGCCGAGGCCGGCGAGCTCGAACGCCGCGACCCGGCCGATCCCCGATCCGGCGCCCGAGATCAGACACACCTGGCCCTCCAATAGGCCGGGGGCAAAGATGCGCGAGGGGCCGGACGGGCCGGGCTCGGGAGATTCGTCGGGCACGCGCGCAGCCTATCCCGAAGCAATCCGGCATTCACCGCCGCCGCCGCGGACGATGCCGAAGCGCGGGGAGGGACCCCTCAGACCGAGCAGGAGCGGCTGCAGGCGTGCGCGGCGACCCGGCCCAGGAGCCTGCCCAGCTCCGCCTGCTCCGCCGGGCTCAGGGACGCGAGCAGCTCCGCCTCGACCTGCTCCGCGGCCCGCTCGGCGCGGCGCAGCACGGCGCCCCCCGGGCGCGTCAGCACGACGAGCTGCCGCCGCCGGTCCTCGGGGTCGCGCTCGCGTGCGATCAGCTCCGCCTCCTCGAGCTCGTCGAGGACGCGGACGAGGTTGCTCGCGTGGATCCGCAGCGCCGTCGCGAGCTCAGCCTGCGAGCTCGGGCCCGCGTCGGCGAGCCGGTGCAGGATGGCGAAGTGGACCGCGCGCAGCCCGATCCGCTCGAGGGCGCCGGCGAGCGCGCTGTTGGCGGCCCGGGCGAGCCGGCTCAGCAGCAGGCCACAGCTCTCGCTCCCGCAGGAGGTGCTCGAACCCTGCGTGGAGCGCTTGACGGTCACCTGCACGTTCATGAGTGGAGCTTATCAATGCGAATCGTTATGATGTATATCGATTTCGAACACGAACCCCTCGGAGTGCAGAACATGAACGAGCTTCTCCTGATCCCCCTCGACGACACCGTGCTGTTCCCCTCGATGACGGTGACGATCGCCGCCGACGTCGGCGATGCCGAGCGCGTGCTCGTCATCCCGCGCGTCGACGACGACTACGCCGAGGTCGGGACGATCGCCGAGGTCGTCGAGACCGGCCGCCTGCCCGGCGGCATCGATGCCGCGACCGTGCGCGGCCTGCAGCGCGCCACTCCCGGTGCCGCGACGACGGGCGCGGACGGACGCCTGCGGGTCGCCGTCACCCCGCACAACGACACCGCCCCCGACACCGAGGAGATCTCCGAGCTCGAGCGCTCTTACCGCGCCGTCGTCGAGGAGATCCTCGAGCTGCGCGGCGCCGACGATCGCATCCGCGGCTTCCTGCGCTCGATCTCGACCCCGGGCGAACTCGCGGACACATCCGGCTACTCGCCGGATCTCAGCTTCGAGCAGAAGCTGGAGCTGCTGCGCACGCTCGACGTCACGGAGCGCCTCGAGAGTGCGCTCGAGATGCAGCGCGAGCGGCTCGCCGAGCTCCAGGTCCGGCGCCGGATCCGCGACGACGTCCAGGAGGGCGCCGAGGCCCAGCAACGCGAGTACTTCCTCCGCAAGCAGATGGAGTCGATTCGCAAGGAGCTCGGTGAGGACGAGGGCTCCGTCGTCGACGAGTACCGGACCAAGATCGAGGACGCCGAGATGCCGGACGAAGTCCGCGAGCAGGCCGAGCGCGAGCTCGGGCGGCTCGAGCGCTCGGGCGAGCAGAGCGGCGAGTCCTCCATGATCCGCACCTACCTCGACTGGCTGCTGGCCGTGCCGTGGAAGGAGCGCTCGGAGGAAGTGCTTGACCCCCATCGCGCCCAGGAGGTGCTCGACGCCGACCACGCCGGCCTCGAAGACGTCAAGGAGCGCATCACCGAGCACATCGCCGTGCGCAAGCTGCGGCTCGACCGCGGCGTCGATGAGAAGCGCGACGGCGGCGCGATCCTCACCCTGATCGGGCCCCCGGGAACCGGCAAGACCTCGATCGGCGAGTCGATCGCCCGTGCGACCGGGCGCGAGTTCGTGCGCATGTCCCTCGGCGGCGTCCGCGACGAGGCCGAGATCCGGGGCCACCGCCGGACCTACATCGGCGCGATGCCGGGGCGCCTCGTGCGCGCCCTGCGCGACGCCGGGACGATGAACCCGGTGATCATGCTCGACGAGGTCGACAAGGTCGGCGCCGACTGGCGCGGCGACCCGAGCGCGGCCCTGCTCGAGGTGCTGGACCCGGCCCAGAACCACAGCTTCCGCGACCACTACCTGGACGTGGAGCTGGACTTGAGCCAGGTGATGTTCATCGCAACCGCCAACACGGCCGAGACGATCCCGGGGCCGCTCCTGGACCGGATGGAGGTCGTGCGCTTCGACGGCTACACGACCGACGAGAAGCTGGCGATCGCCCGGGGCTACCTGTGGCCACGGCAGCTCGAGCGCAACGGACTGCTCTCCGACGAGGTCACGATCTCCGACGAGGTCGTCCGCACGGTGGTCACCGAGTACACCCGCGAGGCGGGCGTGCGCGGACTCGAGCGCGAGCTCGGGAAGCTGCTGCGGAAGACCGCGACCCGGATCGCCTCCGGCGATGCCGAGGCCCCGGTCGCCGTCGACGAGGCGGCGATGCGGGACGCGCTGGGCCGCCGGCGCTTCCACCAGGAGGCGGCCGAGCGCACGGCGATCCCGGGCGTGGCCACGGGCCTGTCGGTCTCGGGCGCCGGCGGCGACGTGCTCTTCATCGAGGCGACCTCGATGGCGGGCCGCTCCGGCCACAACGCGAGCCTGCAGGTCACGGGCCAGCTCGGTGACGTGATGAAGGAGTCGGCAAACATCGCCCTCTCCTACCTGCGCTCGCATGCCGACGCGATCGGGATCGACGACGGCGCCTTCGACGGGCGCGAGTTCCACGTCCACGTCCCCGCCGGCGCGATTCCGAAGGACGGCCCGAGCGCCGGGATCACGATGACCACGGCGCTTGCCTCCCTGCTCAGCGGCCGCCCGGTCAAGCACACGGTCGGGATGACGGGTGAGATCACCCTCCAGGGCCGGGTGCTGCCGATCGGCGGCCTCAAGCAGAAGGTGCTCGCCGCCCACGCGGCCGGGCTCACCGACGTGCTCCTGCCCGAGCGCAACCGCGGCGACCTCGAGGACGTGCCCGACGAGGTACGCGAGGCGATGACGTTCCACCCGGTGATGACGATCGGCGAGGTGCTGGAGCTCGCGCTCGAACCCGAGCCGGCAACCACCGTCCGGGCCTGAGATACCTGCGCGCACGTGCTCCGTCCGCGCGTCCGCGCGTGCGCGATGCGTGGCGGGGCCGCGGCGCCGCTGGGATACCGCATACCTGCGCGCACGGGCTCCGCTTCGCGTCCGCGCGTGCGCGATGCGTGGCGGGGCCGCGGCGCCGCTGGGATACCGCATCCCCTTCGGGGCTGCGGGGATGTGTGCGGCGCCTTTCGTCCACGTGATGGCGGCTCGGCGGCCCGGGCGTGCGGGATGGATTGGTGCGAGCTCTCCGCCCCCGGGCGGGTCGAGACACCAGATGTGGGCAACTAACGTTGGCAACGTCTGTGGCCCGCTGACGTCCTCGACCTTCTTGCGCTCTGGACGCACAAACGTCGGGGACGTCTGCCGGACCGGGACGTCATCGACGTTCTTTCACCTTCGCCCCCCTCTCCCGGCTGGTGGGAGTGCGTCGCCGCGAAGGGGTGCGTCGCCCAGGACTTCCCTCCACCCCCCTCGGTGCCCAAAGGCGGTCAGCCGATCGGCGGAGGGGGAGCGCCGTCGCCCCCGAAGAGTTCGATCAGTTCGGCTACCCAACGCTCAGCGCCGGGGCCGTCCAGGGGAGCCCCGAGCTCGCGTTCGACGTGGTCGCGCAAGAGCATCGAGGAGAGGTCGAGCAGGGTGAACATGAGGTTTCGTACGTCGGGGTCCCCGGTGGGACGGACGAGCCCGCGCTCCTCGAGCCGCGCGAGCTCGACCCCGACCTGAGCGAGCATCCCGCGGAAGATCTCGCCGCTGTGGCGATCGCCCTGGACCAGCGCGCGGGCGACGTACTCGAGCAGCGCGCGCTCGTCCTTGGAGGCCTCGCCGACGCCGCGCCAGCGCTCGCCGAGCTCCGTGAGGGTGGCGGCCGGAGGCTGCGCCGCGACGATCGCACCGAGGCGCGTGAGGACCGCCTCGTCCGCGGCCGCCCGCAGCCCCTCCCGCGAGCCGAAGTGATGCACCACCAGAGCGGGTGAGACGCCGGCAGCCTCCGCCACGGCCCGAAGGGAAACGTCGAAGCCGCGCTCGGAGAAGAGCGCGATCGCGGCCTCGCGGATCCGCGCCTTCGCGGTCAGGTCGCTGTCCTGGCTAAACATCTGTTTGGTAGGCTGAGCATCTGTTCAGTCTACCGCCCCCTGGGTAGCGCCGAAGAGGGGAGCAAAGGAGGAGCGCGCAATGTCAGAGGAGCGGGCGGTTGTCCTCCGCGGCGTCGAGAAGACCTACGGGGAGGGCGCGACGGAGGTGCGGGCGGTTCGCGGCGTCGATCTCGAGATCGACGCCGGCAACTTCGTCGTGCTGCTCGGTCCGAGCGGCTCGGGGAAGACGACGCTGCTGAACCTGATCGGCGGCATCGAGCCGCCCACGGCCGGCGAGATCATCGTCGACGGAAGCCACCTCGACGAGCTCGACGAGGAGGGAAGAACGGCATTCCGCCGGAACTCGGTCGGCTTCATCTTCCAGTTCTTCAACCTGATCCCCACCCTGACGGCCACCGAGAACGTGGAGCTCATCGCCGAGCTGACAGGCAGCCGGGAGCGCGCGCAGGGAGATGGTCGCGAGGGTCGGGCTCGCGGACCGCGCCGACCACTTCCCGTCGCAGCTCTCGGGCGGCCAGCAGCAGCGGATCGCCGTCGCCCGGGCGCTGGCCAGCGGGCCGCGGTTGTTGCTCGGCGACGAGCCGACCGGCGCGCTCGACCTCGATACCGGTCGGACCGTGCTCGCCCTGCTTCGGGAGGTGGCGACGGAGCTCTCCCAGACCGTGCTCCTGGTGACCCACAACGCCGTCATCGCGCGGATGGCGGACCGCGTCCTGCGGATGCGCGACGGCGAGATCGTCGAGGCGGCGGCCAACGCCGAACCCGTTCCCGCCGCTGAGCTCCGCTGGTAGGTCTCCCTGTGCGGATCCTGAGGCGCAAGCTCCGGCGCGATGCCCGTCGCCAGCGCGGGCAGTTCATCGCGATCGCGATCACGATCTTTCTCGGCGTCGCGCTGTTCGGCTCCAGCTACGACGCCTACCGCAATCTCAAGTCCTCCTACGACAAGGCATTCACACAGTTCCGCTTCGCCGATCTGACGATCACCGGGGGCGACGCCAAGGCGATCGCGTCGGCAGCGCGCAGCACCGACGGGGTCGCGCAGGTGAGCGAACGGGTGCAGGCCGACCTGCCCTTCCGGATCGGGGACACGAAGCTCACCGGCCGGATCGTGGGACTGCCGGCCGGCCACCAGCCGTCCGTCGACCGCGTCGACGTCCTCAGCGGCGAATACCTCTCCCCCACGAAGCCGGACGGCGTCCTGGTCGAAGAGCACACGGCGGATCACTTCAACCTCGATCCCGGCTCCCGGCTGAAGGTGAGCGATGCGGCCGGGAGGCCCTCGACGGTGACGAGCGTCGGCACCGCGTCCTCCCCCGAGTACTTCTGGCCGGCGCTCAGCCGGCAGGAGCTGTTCGTATCCGCGGACGACTTCGGGGTCGTCTTCGCGAGCGAGCGGCGGGCACTCTCCCTGGCCGGCCTCGACGGGCCCAACCAGGTGCTCGTCTACTACAGCCCCGGCGCCGACGCGCAGTCGCTCGACTCGACCCTGGGCCGCGCGGCGGAGGCAGCTGGGGCCACGGACGTGCTGACGCGCGCGCAACAACCGTCGAACTCGGCGCTGCAGGAGGACGTGAGTGGCTTCCAGGAGCTGTCGATCATGTTCCCGCTCCTGTTTCTGACCGCCGCCGCCCTCGCGACGACCGTTCTCATGCGGCGCCTCGTCGCGAGCCAGAGACCGATCATCGGGACGCTGCGCGCCGCGGGCTTCAGCCGCCGCCAGCTGCTGCGCCACTACCTCAGCTACGGGCTGGTGACCGGGGCGATCGGTGGCGTCGCCGGAGCGCTCGTCGGGGTCCTGCTCGCTGGAGCGATCACCGACATGTACACGAGCGAGCTCTCGATTCCACTCACGGTCACCGAGCTGCGGCCGCTGACGGCGATCGTGGGCATCCTCTTCGGTCTCGTGACGGGCCTGCTCGCGGCGGGCCTGCCGGCCTGGAGCGCCTCGCGGATTCCCCCGGCCGAAGCGATGCGGAGCTTCGCCCCGACCGCCGGCGGGTCGATCAGCGTCGTCGAGCGCCTGCTCCCGCCCCTGCGCCGGCTGCCGGCCCGTTGGCTGATGACCATCCGGGCGGTCGGGCGCAACCGGCGCCGGGCGCTGTCGACCGTCCTCGGCGTGATCCTCGCACTCGTCCTGGTCCTGGTCTCGTGGGGGATGGTCGACACCGTCCAGATCCTCGTCGACCGCCAGTTCGGCGAGATCGAGCGCCAGGACGCGGAGCTCGCCTACCAGCAGGGTGCCGGCAAGACGCAGCTGCGGCAGGTGCGAAGCACCCCGGGCGTCGCCGCGGCCGAGCCGGCGCTGCGCGCGCCGGTCACGGTCAGCGCCAACGGAGAGCGCTACCAGACGCTTCTGGTCGGGCTCGAGCACGGGACGACGATGCACGGCTTCCTCCTCGATGGCGGCGGTACGACGCAGCTGCCGCGGCACGGGCTCCTCGCGGGGTCCGCCCTGGCCGGCCAGCTCTCGGTCGGCGTCGGCAGCCGCGTCGAGGTCAGCTCCACCGAGAGGAGGCTGGCGGGGAGTGAGCCCATCGCGGGCTTTCTCGACGAGGCTCTTGGGACCTACGTCTACGCCGACCTCGGGACCCTCGAAGCGGCTGCGGCGAGCGCGGGAAGCCCGATCGGCCCGAACACGGTCCTCGTCCGCTTCAGCGCCGGTGCCGACCGTGAGCGCATGCGGAAGCGCCTCAGCGCCCTGCCCGGGGTAAGCGCCTACGAGGACTCCCAGACCCTGCGCGGGCAGGTCAACGATTACCTCGGCCTCTTCTACGCGTTCGTCGGCGTCATGCTCCTGTTCGGCGGCGCGATGGCCTTCGCGCTGATCTACAACTCGATGAGCTCGAACATCTCCGAGCGGCGGATCGAGATTGCGACGATGCGCGCCGCCGGCGCGCCGCACGGGATGCTGGCACGACTGGTCACGGCCGAGAACCTGATCATCGTCCTCATCGGCATCGTGCCGGGCCTCGTCCTCGGCTACCTCGCCGCCGCCGGCTTCATGGACTCCTTCAGCAACGACGAGTTCAGCTTCGCGCTGCAGATGCGGACGTCGACCCTCGTCCTCTCCGCGCTGGCGATCGTCCTCGTCGCCCTCGTCTCCCAGATCCCCGGCGTCCGCGCCCTCCGCCGCCTCCCGATCGCCGACGTGATCCGGGAAAGAGGCAGTTGAGAAGAGGCCGGCGCCGACGCCCACCGCCGGCGTAACCCAACGGCGCCCTCTGACCAAGCCTGAGCGTGCACGCGGAGGGCGCAGTGTGGCGGAGCCACATAAGCCCGCCGCGGGTGCGCTCAGGCGCCGCGTCAGAGGGCGCCGCCGCCTACTCGGTGGTGGTGAATTCCCAGATCGCCACGGCGAGCATCGCCATCCCGAGCGCGAACACGGCGAAGATCTCGAGGCCGACCGGCACGGCCCATCCGAACCACGTGATCGGCGGGTTCAGCGCCTCCTTGGCAGCCGCGGTCATGTCGAGGTGCTCGAAGACGAGGCGTGCGCATCGGCTGCGACCGCGTAGGTGAGCGGGTCGAGTCGGTTGAGGACCGCGAGCCAGCCGGGCAGGCCCGAGGCCGGGAACAGCGCGCCGGAGATGAAGAACATCGGCATGATCACCAGCTGCATCACGCCCATGAACGACTGGATCTGAGTGATCCGCACGGCGACCATCACGCCGAACGCGGTGATGCTGAAGGCGAGCAGAAGCTGCAGCGCGAAGACGCCGAGCACGAGGCTGACGCTGTAGGGGACACCGACGGCGGGCGCGAGCACGATCATGATCAGCGCCCTGCAGGCCGGCGACGGTGGCGCCGCCGAAGCACTTGCCGACGACGATCGAGCTGCGCCGGATCGGCGCCACCATCATCTCCCGCATGAAGCCGTACTCGCGGTCCCAGACGATCGAGGCGGCGGAGAACATCGCGGTGAACATCACCGACATGCAGAGCACGCCGGGGTAGATGAAGGTCTTCAGGTCGACGCCCGTGGGTGCTCGCGGCGGAGAGCTGCTGCAGACCCGGCGCCGAGCACGAAGAGGAACAGCAGCGGCTGCACCAGCGAGGTGACGATCCGCACCCGGTCGTTGGCGAAGCGGATCAGCTCGCGCCGCCAGACGATCCTGATCGCCCGCAGCTCACTGCGCCAGCTGCGGGCGGGACGCGGACGCGGACGACCTCGGCGCGGCGCGCGCGGCGCTCATCGCCGCCCCCGGTCATCATCCGCATCGCCGCGCGGTTGCGGCCTCGCGGCCGACTCCTGCTCGGCGTCGCGGATCGTCGTCCCGGTGTGCGACATGAAGACGTCGTCGAGCGTCGGCCGCGAGAGGCTGACCGAGCGGATCGGCACGTCCAGCTCGGCGAACAGCCGCGGCACGAACTCCTCCCCGTCGGGACGGCGAAGCTGACCGCGCCCTCGGAGATCGTCGCCTCGAGCCCGAAGCGATCGCCGATCTCGGTCGATCGCAGCCGCCGTCGTCGTCGGTCTCGATCCGGATCCGGTCGGCGCCGATCCGCTCCTTCAGCGCCGCCGGCGTGTCGAGGGCGACGATCTCACCGTGGTCCATGATCGCGATCCGGCCGCAGAACTCGGCCTCGTCCATGTAGTGGGTGGTCATGAAGATCGTGATCTCCTCGCTCTCCTGCAGCTCGCGGATGTAGCCCCAGATCGAGCTGCGGGTCTGCGGGTCGAGCCCGATCGTCGGCTCGTCGAGGAAGAGCACCCGCGGCGAGTGCATCAGCCCGCGCGCGATCTCCAGTCGCCGCCGCATGCCGCCGGAGAAGGTGAGCACCTGGCCGTCGCGCCGCTCCCAGAGCCCGACCATCTCCAGCACCTGCGCGCATGCGCGGCTCCGACCGCCGCCTTGTCGACCCCGTAGAGCTCGGCGTGCAGGCGCAGGTTCTGCTCGGCGCTCAGGTAGCCGTCGAGCGTCGGGTCCTGGAAGACGAGGCCGATGTGGCGGCGAACGTCGTCGCGCGCGGTGACGACGTCGTAGCCCGCGACCTCGGCGTTGCCCGACGGTCGGCCGGCTCAGCGTGCAGAGCATGTTGATCGTCGTCGTCTTGCCCGCCCCGTTGGGACCGAGGAAGCCGAACACCTCGCCCGTCTGCGACCTCGAAGTCGACGCCGCGGACGGCCTCGAAGTCGCCGAAGGACTTACGCAGTTGATTTGAACGGGATCGCCGGCACGAGCGTGCACTGTACGGCCGTATAGCCACTGGCGTACAGTGTACAGTTGCGGTACACTCCCCATGGCAGCCGGCGCAGCCCCACCGACACCTCCGAGACCTCCCGCCGCCGACAGATCGTCGAGGCGGCCGTCCGGATCGCCGACGAGGAGGGGATCGAGGCGGTCTCGATGCGCCGACTGGCGAGTGAGATCGGCGCGTCGACGATGTCGCTGTACACGTACGTCTCCGGCAAGGACGAGCTCCTGGACTTGATGCGGGACGAGGTCGGCCGCCTCGATGCTCGTGCCCGAGCCCCTCCCCGAGGACTGGCGGGCCGCGCTGCGGGCGATCGCAGAGCGCACCCGCGCCGCCTTCGAAGCCCACCCCTGGGGCCTGGACGCCGAGCCGCAGCGGCCCCGGCGGCGCATCAACATCATGCGCCACATCGACCAGTCGCTGCGCGCCGTGGAGATGCTCGGGCTCGGCCCTCAGCGCGGCGGCGCCGTGCTGATGGCCATCGACGACTACACGATCGGTCACTGCGTCCGCAGCCGCGCCCGGAGCCGGATGCTGGCCGCGATCGATCAGGGTCCGGGGGCTGCCGTCCGCAGCATCGAGCCCGAGCTCGACCCCGAGGTCGCCGCGGCGATCGAGGCCGGCGAGCTGCCCCTGCTCCAGCGGACCCTGGATCTGCTCCCGCGCCGGGCGCCGCTCGGCGTACCGCCGGCCGGTGAGTTCGAGCAGGGGCTCGAGTGGCTGCTGGACGGAATCGCGGCGCTCGCCGAGCGCTAGTGGACGGGTCCACTACTCCCACCGTGCAGCGCATCCGGCCGCAGGGCCAAGGATCGCGTGGCAGCGTTCATGCGCGGCACAGAAAAGCGCCCCTGCCGGCATCGGGCCGACGCTAGCCTGAGCGCGGATGACGATGAAGGCAGAGACGAAGCCGCTGGCCGGCGCCCTACCCGGCGGCGGCGCGCCGGGCACCAGCGTGTCGGTCGAGCCGCTGCTCGGCGGCGAGTGCCAGGTGCCCCCCGGGATGCTCGAGGCAAAGGGCCACGGGCGTGTCGCCAAGGCACGGGCGCTCGGCCTCGGCGTGCCCAAGTCGCGCTGGGACTGGATCCCGGTGCCTGCCTACCTGGTCCGCCACCCCAACGCCGGCCCGATCCTGGTCGACACGGCCCTGCACGCCTCGGTCGAGGCCCAGCCGTCGGCCAACCTCGGCCGCGGGTTCGCCGCCGCCACCAACTACCGGCTGCCGGAGGGCGACCTGCCGGCGCAGCTCCGCGCTCACGACGTCGACCCGAAGTCGATCGAGACCGTCGTCATGACCCACCTGCACTTCGACCACGCGTCGGGGATCGCGGAGTTCCCGAACGCGACCTTCGTCCTCTCCGCCCGTGAGTGGGAGTTCGCCACCACCGTCAACCGGCCCCTGCTGCACGGCTACCGGCGCTCCCACTTCGACTACCTCTTCGACTACCGCGCGATCGACTTCGACGGACCCTTGATCGACTCCTACGCGAGCTTCGGCCGCACCTTCGATCTCTTCGGCGACGGCTCGGTCCGGCTCGCCTTCACGCCGGGGCACACCCCCGGGCACATCTCGGTGATCGCGCACCTGCGCACCCGCGACTTCGTGATCGCCGGCGACGCCGTCTACACGGCACGCCAGCTGCGTGGGGCGACCGAGCCGTCCCGGCCCGAGGACATGCACCAGTGGCGCCGCTCGCGGCGCGAGCTGCAGCGCTACCACGAGCGCTATCCCGACGCCGTCGTCTCCCCCGGGCACGACGCCGAGGCGTTCGCGGCGCTCGCGCCGCGCTACGAGTAGGGGGCCGGCCGGCCGGCCTCAGATCGCCGGGAGGCGGTCCCGCTATTGGCCGCGCGCTCGCGGCGGGCGCGACGGATGACCGACTCCCGCCCGTCCCGCTCGATCTCCATGTACATGTCGCGGACGTGGCCGAAGACCTCCTCGGCGACCTCGATCTGCTGCTCGCGGGTCGGTTCGGCGACCTGAGCGAACTCGAGCGGCTCGCCGAAGCGGACCGTTACGGCCGGGAAGACGAGCCGCTTCCAGCGCCGGATCCGCTGCGAGCCATGGATCGCCACCGGGACCACGGGAACGCCGGACTCCAGGGCGGCGCGCCCGACGCCGGGCCGGGGGCGGCCGAGCTCGCCGCTGCGCGAGCGCCCGCCCTCGACGTAGATCATCACGCAGCCGCCGCGCCCGAAGGCCGCCCGGAGGGTCTCGAACGCCTCCTCGTCCTCGTGGCCGCGCCGGATCGGGATCACGCCACCGATCCTGAAGATGAAGTCCCCGATGGGATTGCCGATCAGCTGCGACTTGGCGAGGAAGCGCATCTTCCGCCGCAGGTACACGCCGGCGAGGAAGTGGTCCATGTTCGAGAAGTGGTTGGCGGCGAGGATCACGGGCCCGCTCGCCGGCACGTTGTCGATATCGATCTGGCGGGTCCTGTACGCCGCGATTGCGAACGGGGTGATCAGGACGCGCACGAGATCGTAGGTCCAGCCCGGATCGTGCGTGCGGGCCCGTTCGTGGAACGGCCGGAAGACCTCCGGCGGGCGGTCGTCCTTGTAGTTCTGCGGTCTCAGCTCGCTCATCGTTCGTGCGGCGAAGCGCCGCACAGGCGGATTACCACCGCACCCCCGGGCGGGTTACGCCGCGGGGGTGCCGAGCAGCGCCGGGTCGTCGCTGTGGGCGGTGAAGAAGGCGACCATCGCGGGCGCGTAGGAGGCGAAGCCCGGGCACGTGAGACCGGCCCCGGCGAGCAGCTCCGTCGCCTTCCGCGTGTCGTAGCGGACCGGGTGGTTCAGGTAGCGCACGGTCTCCCGGGGAACGCCCCCGAACCAGCGCCGCAACGCCTTCGAGCGCAACGCCGCAGCGACCGGTGCGGCGGGCACCGTGTAGGCGGGGTCGCGGTCCGCGTGCAAGCGACAGAGGAGACCGAACATGTCGTGGGCGCTGAGCGGGTTGGGGTCGCAGAGGTGCACCGTCTGGCCGATCGCGCGCTCGTCGCCCCCCAGCGCCACGAGCGCGTCGACGATGAAATCGACCGGGACGACGTTGAACGGGACGGCGCCGCGGCCGATGTTCGGGATCGGCATATGGCGGCGGACCGAGGAGTCGATGAAGCGCAGCACGTAGTAGGGGCCGTCGAACTTCTGCGTCTCACCCGTCTGCGAGTCGCCGACGACGATCGCCGGCCGGTAGATCGTGGTCGGGATCGCGTCGAGTCGCTCGCGGACCCAGACCTCGGCCTGGAACTTCGTCGACTCGTAGTGGTTCTTGAAGCCCTGTCCGAGCGCGAGCTCGTGCTCGTAGACGACGCCGGTGCGGTCGCCGGCGACGTAGGCGGTGCTGACGTAGTTGAGGCGCTCCAGCCGTTCGCAGTCGGCGCAGAAGTCGAGCACGTTGCCGGTGCCGTCCACGTTGACCTTCTGCGCGATCTCGAGGGGGACCGCGAGGTCGTAGATCGCCGCGAGGTGCTCGACCACCGAGACCTCGGAGGCGAGTCGCTCGTAGGCCTGTGCGTCGAGCCCCAGGCGCGGGGCGGAGATGTCCCCGGCGATGAGCTCGATGCGGCCGGCGTCGAGCTCCCGCGCCGCCGCCTCGGCGACCGACAGCATCCGCTGCTCGACGAGCGCGACGATCCGCAACTCCGGGTCGGTGGCGAGCAGCTTCGCGACCAGGCGCCGGCCGATGAAACCGGGGAACCCGGTCAGCAGGTGGGTGCTCATGGGCTGCAGGCTATTGGCCGGCGAGCCTCAGACGCCCCACCCGTCGCCGTTCCTCGCACGCGATGCATGCAAAGTCGACGACCAACCGCCGCGCCGCTAGTCCCGAGCCCAGTCGCGGGAGCGTCCGAGCGCCTCGAGCCAGCGCCCGTGCAACGACTCGCGCTCGTCCTCGCTCATCCGCGGCTCGTAGCTCGCGCGCTCGCGCCACATCTCGCGCACACCCTCCTGGGTCCAGGTCCCGGTCGCGATTCCGGCCAGATAGGCGGCCCCGAGCGCCGTCGTCTCCGAGATCTCGGGCACGATCACCGGCGCGCCGAGCACATCGGCCTGGAACTGCATCAGCCACTCGTTGACGACGGCCCCGCCGTCGGCGCGGAGGGCGACGAGGCGCTCGCCCGAGGCGCGCTCCTGGGCGCGGACGGCATCGACGGTCTCGTAGGCGATGCCCTCGAGCGCCGCACGGGCGAGGTGCGCGCGCGAGCTCCCGCGCGTCAGCCCGATGATCGTGCCGCGCGCGTAGGGGTCCCACCAGGGGGAGCCGAGGCCCGTCAGCGCCGGCACGAAGTAGACGCCGTCGTTGCCGTCCAGGGAGGCGGCCAGGGCCTCCGTCTCCCCCGCCTCGTCGATCACGCCGAGCCCGTCGCGCAGCCACTGGACGGCGGCGCCGGTGACGAACACGGCGGCCTCCAGCGCGTAGTCGGTGCGGACCGCCTCGCGCTCGCCCAGGCCCCAGGCGACCGTGGTCAGCAGGCCCTCCTGTGGCTCCGGCATCTCCGGGCCGGTGTTGAGCAGCACGAAGCTGCCGGTGCCGTAGGTGTTCTTGGCGTCGCCCGCTGCGTGGCATGCCTGACCGAAGAGCGCCGCCTGCTGGTCGCCCGCGATGCCCGCGACCGGTACCTCGCCGCCGAAGACCTTGGTGGTGCCGTAGACGTGCGCGGAGGGGCACGGCCGCGGCAGCCGCGCGGGATCGACCGAGAGCAGCTCGCAGAGCTCCGGGTCCCAGTCGAGCCTGCGGATGTCGAACAGCAACGTCCGCGAGGCGTTCGAGTAGTCGGTCGCGTGCTCGCCGCAGAGTTTGAAGACGAGCCAGGAGTCGATCGTCCCGAAGACGGCGCCCTCGGCGGCGCTGGGCGCGTTGCGGATCAGCCACTCGATCTTCGTGCCGGAGAAGTAGGGGTCGAGGACGAGCCCGGTCCGCTCCCGGACGAGCGCCTCGTGGCCCTGCTGCTTGAGCTCGTCGCAGCGGGCCGCCGTGCGCCGGTCCTGCCAGACGAGCGCCCGGTGCACGGGCTCGCCCCGGCGCGGATCCCAGGCGACGACGGTCTCGCGCTGGTTCGTGATCCCGATCGCGTCGAGGTCGGAACCGCCGATCCCGGCGTCGTCCAGCGCCGACCGGCCGACGCCCTTGGTCACCTCCCAGATCTCGGAGGCGTCGTGTTCGACCCATCCCGGTCGTGGGAAGTGCTGGCCGAACTCCGAGTAGGCGCGCCCCGCGATTCGCCCCTCGCCGTCGAAGACGAGCGCCGTCGAGCCGGTCGTGCCCTGGTCGAGCGCGAGGATCATGAGTCGAGCCTATCGGTGGCCGAGCGGTCAACGGAGTACCTTTCGCCCGCGCCAAAGGCGCCGCCCGCGAAGGACCACGGCGAGCGGGGGCAGTGAGGGAAGAGGTGAGGCGTGAGGCCCGGCCCGACGCGGCAGCGCCTCGTTCTGCGTGGAGTTTGTACGCACATTTCGTCGAAACTCCACGCGGTTCGTCCGGGCGAGTCCATTCCCGCAGGCCAACCCCCTCCCACGGCCCCTCACTGCCAATTTGCGGCGGCAGCGCACGCGATCCCGGAGCTGGGCAAAGCGAAACCTTTCGCAGGCGACGCCGGCCCATCCGCCGGGCGCCCCACCCCGCCACAGCGGCACCAGCGGCGCCAGCGACGCCGCCCTACCGGCGCATCCGGTACGCCGCCGCGATGTCGCGCAGCTGCCGGCCCCGGTGCACGAACCCGGAGAGGGTCTTGCCCGTTGCCCGGTGGCTCAGGTCGATCTCGATCTCGGACACGCGGGCCCCCATCCGCACCGCGTCGATCGTCATCCCCGTCTCCATCCCGTAGCGGGGGGCGAACGGCAGCAACGCGTCGAGGGTCGTCGCCCGCATCGCCCGCTGGCCCGAGATCGGCTCGCGGGCCTCGAAACCGCACGCCCGGCGGATCGCCCGGCGGGCGAACCCTTTGGCGGCGCCGACCCCGCCGCCCACCTTGACGGAGAAGGCGGCGATCGCGAGGTCGCACTCGTTCGCCTCGACGGCGTCGAGCAGCGGCTGGAGCCGCCCGGCGCTCTCGCCGAGATCGCCGTCGCAGAGCAGCACGACGGCGTTCGGCGCCCGCCCCGTCAACGCCGCGCGGCAGGCCGCCGTCATGTTGTCGCCCTTGCCGTGCGGGCGGTTGCGGGTGACGACCTCCGCCCCGGCTGCGAGCGCGACCCGCCCGGTGCCGTCATCGGAGGCGTCGTCGGCGACGATCACGTCGATCCCGGCGAACGCCGCGCGCAGGGCCGCGATCGTCGCGGCGATGCGGTCGGCCTCGTTGCGGGCGGCGACTACCGCCACCCGCTCGGCCGGCATCAGTCGCGCTTGCCGCGGCCCCAGAGCAGCCTGAACGTGCGGCCGAGCAGCTTCGTGATCGACGCCTTGTCGTAGGGCAGCATGTGGATGTCCTTGTTGGTGGGCGCGAATCGCGTCACCAGCAGGCTCTGCCGCTTCGTGTACTTGCGGATGCCGTCGGCGCCATGGCGCGAGCCGACGCCGGAAGCCTTCCAACCGCCCATCGGCAACTCGAGCGCGACGTAGTTGAGCTGCGCGTCGTTGATGCAGACCACCCCGGACTCGAGTCGGCGGGCGATCCGCTCGCCGTTCTCGGTGTCCTTCGTCCACACCGACGCCTGCAGCCCGTAGGGCGAGTCGTTGGAGAGGCGGATCGCCTCCTCCACGTCGCCGACCTTCATCACCGGCAGCGTCGGGCCGAAGGTCTCCTCGGTCATCGCCTCCATCGAGTGGTCGACATCGAGCAGCAGCGTCGGCTCGAAGAAGTCGCCCGGACCGGCGCCGCGCTTACCGCCGACGACGGCGCGGGCGCCCTTGGCGACCGCGTCGTTGACGTGCTCCTCGACCAGATCGGTCTGCGAGGGCGAGGTCATCGCGCCGACGTCGGTGGCGGCGGGACCGCCGGGAACGCCCTGCCGCAGACTGCGCATCTTCTCCGTCACCTTGCCGACGAACTCGTCGTAGACCGGCTCCTCGACGTAGACGCGCTCGACCGAGATGCAGGTCTGACCGCCGTTCTGCATCGAGTAGTGGACTGCGGCGTTCGCGGCCCGCTCGAGGTTGGCGTCGGCGAGCACGATCATCGGGTCCTTGCCGCCGAGCTCCATGGCCACGCCCGTGAGCGTCTTGCCCGCTCGCTCCATCACCTTCCGGCCGACCTCGGTCGAGCCCGTGAACATGATGAAGTCGACGGCGTCGATCAGGGAGTTGCCGATCGCGGAGCCCTCGCCGACGGCGACCTGGAAGACGTCCTCGGGGACGCCGCAGTCCCGCAGTCCCTCGCGCATCAGCAGCGAGGTCATCGGGGTCAGCGTCGCGGGCTTGAGCACGACCGCGTTGCCGGCGGCAAGCGCCGGGATGCAGTCTCCGAAGCTGTTCGTGAGGGGGTAGTTCCAGGGGCCGATCACGCCGACGACGCCGACCGGGGCGTAGCGGACGACGAGCTTGCGGCCGAGCACGAACGGAGAGGCGGAGCGGACCTTCTCGTCCGCGAGGTACCTGGGCGCGTTCTTGGCCCAGAAGCCGAAGGCGGAGGCCGCGTAGGAGACCTCCGCGAGCTGCGCGTCCTCGTAGGTCTTGCCGTTCTCGCGGACGATCGTGTCGATGATCCGCTCGGAGTTGTCGAGCACCCACTTCTGCATCCGCCGCAGGATCCGGCCGCGGCCGTCGAAGCCGAGCGCCTCCCAGGCCGGCTGCGCGAGACGGGCGCTGTCGACCATCCGCGTCACGTCCTCCGGCGAGCAGGCGGCGACGGTGCCGATCAACTCTCCCGTGGCCGGGTTGTGGACCTCGACGGTCTTGCCTGCTGGCTTGCCGTTCGTCTCGGCGGTCTGCTCGGCTGCGCTGGTGGGCTCCATGCTCTCTCCTCCTCGGCTGGCTGCTCAGCCGGGAGGCTACAGGGGCCCGAGCTCCCGCTCCCGCCCGGAGGCGATGTCGAAGGTGAGCTCGAGGAGCCGCGCGACCTCGACCGGCTTCGTCAGGTACGCGGCGGCGCCGGCCGCGAGCAGCCGCTGCGCCTGTCCCTCGGTCGTGGCGGCGCTGACGACGATCACGGGAATCCGTGCCAGCGTCGGGTCGGCTTTGATCCGGCCCAGCAGCTCACCGCCGCTGATATCGGGCAGATCGAGGTCGAGGAGGACGAGGTCGGGTCGGTGCTCGCGGATCAGCTCGAGTCCGCGCTCGCCGCTGACCGCGGAGACGAGGCGGACGCCGCCGCCCCACTCCAGGGCCCGCTGCACGAGTTCGGTGCTTGCGTCGTCGTCCTCGACGTAGACGACGGTCCGCCGGTCGGCGCGACCCTCGTCCAGGATCGGCAGCGTCGGGATCTGCGTGGGCCGGGAGGCGGGGCGATCGCCGGATGCGAGCGGCAGCCCGACGCGCATCGTCGTCCCCCGGCCCGGCTCGGATTCCGGCTCGAGCGTGCCGCCCATGACGTCGACGAGCCGCTTCGCCAGAGGCAAGCCGAGGCCGGTTCCCTCGACCCGGCCGCCCTCCGCGCCGAGCCGCTCGAAGGGGACGAACACGGCGCGGATCTGCTCCGCGTCCATGCCCGGGCCGTCGTCGGCGATGACGAAGCACGCTCGCCCGGCGCCGGCTGGCTCGCAGGTCAGGCTGACGCTGCCGCCGGCCCGGTTGTACTTGACGGCGTTGGTGACGAGGTTGATCAGCACCTGCGTCAGTCGCTGGCGGTCGGCGAGCACCGCCGCGCCCGCGATCTCCTGCTCGCAGCCGCCGCTGAGCCGGACGCCGGCATCGCTCGCCAGCGGCTCGATCAGGGCCAGGACCTCGCTCGTGATCTCGTCGAGGGGGACGGGGGCAAGCTGAACCCGGATGTGCCCGGTCTCGATCACGGAGATCTCCAGCAGCTCGTTCACGAGGCGCAGCAGGTGATCGCCGCCCTCGCGGATGTGGGTGACTGCCTCCCGGTCGGAGGGTTCGAGCTCGGCGATCTCGAGCAGTTGGGTAAAGCCGAGGATCGCGTTCAGCGGCGTGCGCAGCTCGTGGCTCATGCGCGAGAGGAACTCGCTCTTCGCCTCGTTCGCAGCGTTCGCCTCGGCCACGGCCTCCTCGAGCCGGCGCTGGATCTCGCCGCGCTCGGTGATGTCGCGGGCCGCGGCGTAGATCACTCCCGTGGTCGGCTCGGTCTTCGCCCGCCACTGCAGCCTCCGGTACTCGCCGTCGCTGCGCATGTAGCGATTCTCGAAGTCGGAGCCCTTCCCCTCTTCGATCACCCGCACGAACTCCGCGAGCGTCGCCGGTCGATCGTCCGGATGGACGAACTCGATGAAAGGCCGCGAGGTCAGCTCTTCGGGGGTCCAGCCGAGCTCCCGGGTCCAGGATGGGCTCAGGTGCGTGAAGCGCCCCCTGTTGTCGGTCGTCGCGAGCAGGTCGGTGGAGAGCTCCCAGAACCGGGCCTGCGTCTCGATGCTCGCGCGCAGCCGGTTTGCGAGGGCGCCCACGGAGGCCGCAAGCACGAGCACGACCACCGCTCGGACCACGTACTCCTCGAACGCGTGCGGTGGCTCCGGGCTGATCCCGAAGTCCCAGATCGCCGCCAGCCCGACCGCCAGCAAGGCCGCCGCGATGCCCGCTCGGACCCCGCGCTCGATCGCGACGATCAGAACCGGAATCGCGTACAGGAGGGCGATCGGATGCTCGGTTCCGGGAACGAGCACCCGGAGCACGAAGATCCACACGAACAGGACCGCAGCGATCCACAGCCACACCCTCGTGCCCGGCCCACGGGCGGCGCTGACCGGATCCGTGGCCGGATCCGGGTCGGGGACGGCCCTCGGGCCGGGCCTCGGGATCCGTCCGCTCAACCCGCGACCTGCCCCCGCAGTCGGGCCGAGACCTCTGCGAGCAGCTCCTCGTAGCTGTACGGCTTGACCAGCACGCCGCCGGCACCTGCGCCTCGGGCCCGATCGGCGACCGCGTCCGACGCGTCGCCGGTGAGGACGATGATCTCCGGGGCGCGATCGCGTCCGCGCAGCTCGGCCATCACGTCGTAGCCGTTGCGACCCGGCATGTGCAGGTCCACGAGCAGCAACTCCGTCGGCTCCTGCATGCAGAGCTCGACGGCCTCGCCTGGGTCGCTCGTCCCGGCGACGTTGACGTATCCGGCGCGCTCCAGCATGCGCCGCATCAATAGAACGTTCGCCCTGTCGTCGTCGACGACGACGATCCTGACATCCATGTCCATCTCAGCCGGCTCCGCCAGCGAAGCTCTCCTCCTCTGTGGCGCGAATCCCCCGGAGTCGTGTGCGCCGGGGAGTTTCCGGGGTCGCGTCCGGAGTGTCAAGCGCTGCACGCTCACAATCACGAGCGGTGCCTGCAGCCGGGTCGAATAGCCTGCGCCGCATGCCCCCGACCGAACCGCGGACGCTCGCCGACGGTGCCCTGCGACTCGACTTCCCGAGCGAAGCCGTGGCGCGGCTGACGCTGACGAACCCCGAGAAGCGCAACCCGCTCTCCCATCCCGTGCTCGATGCGATCGCCGCAACGCTGCCGCAGCTCGATCACGGGATCGACGTGCGCTGCGTGATCCTCACCGGGGAGGGTCGCGCGTTCTCAGCCGGCTATGACATCGGCGACATTCCCGAGGAGAGCTTCGAAGCGGACGCCGAGGCGCTCGTCGCGCACCCCTTCACCGCCGCGATGGAGGCCGTCAGCGCCCACCCGTATCCCGTGGTCGCCGCGATCAACGGCCACTGCCTCGGCGGCGGGCTCGAGCTCGCGGTCCGGTGCGACCTGCGCCTGTGCGCGGCCGAGGCGAAGCTCGGGATGCCACCGGCGAAGCTCGGCCTCGTCTACGGGCACACCGGCCTCGAGCGCTTCATCGAGGCGATCGGGGTCCCGCGCACGAAGGAGCTGTTCCTGCGCGGGCACACGGTCGACGGCGCCCACGCGGAGGAGATCGGCCTCGTGCATGAGGTCCATCCGGCGGCGGAGATCGAGGCGGTCTCGCTCGAGCTCGCGGCAGAGATCGCCGCCAACGCGCCGCTCTCGATGACGGGCAACAAGCGGGCGATCGAGGCCCTCGCGCGCTTTCCGAGGTTGAGCCCGAAGCAGGAGGAGGAGCTGATCGAGCTGCGCCGCGCGTGCTTCGCGTCGGACGATTTCCGCGAGGGTGTGCGCGCCTTCGCCGAGAAGCGGACCCCCCGGTGGCGCGGAAGCTGAGCGCGGCGGCGCGCGATCTCGCCGCCTCCGACCCGGCGATGGCCGCGCTGATCGAACGCATCGGACCGCGCTCGATCGCCGACCGGATGCGCGGCGGCAGCCACTTCGAGGACCTGGCCCGCATCATCGTCGGACAGCAGGTGAGCACGGCCGCCGCACGCACGATCTGGGGGCGCGTGTGCGAGGCCTTCGACGGCAGCGCGCCGACGCCGGAACAGGCGGTCGAAGGCTACGAGGTGCTCCGCGGCTGCGGCCTCAGCGGTCGCAAGGCCGGCTACGTGGTCGGCATCGGCGAGGCGATCGTCGCCGGCGAGCTCGATCCGGAGGGCCTCGGCGAGCTCCCGGACGAAGAGGTGATCGAGGTGTTGACCTCGCTCAAGGGCCTCGGGCGCTGGTCGGCGGAGATGTTCCTGATGTTCAACCTCGGCCGGCCCGACGTCTTCTCGGTTGGCGACCTCGGCCTTCGCAACGGCGTCCGCATCCTGCTCGAGCTCGACGAGTCACCGACCCCGGAGCGCTGCGTCGAGGTCGCCGAGCGCTGGCGCCCGAACCGGACCCTCGCGGCGATCTATCTCTGGGAGGCGGTCCACGCCGAGCTCCCGGGGGGCCGCCCCGGAGCCGGCGCCGGCTGAAAGCGAAACGAGGCCCCCAGCGTCGGCGCCGGGGGCCTCGTCTGCCAAGAGTGGGGGCGGTTAAAGGGGAGCAAACACCGCCCCCAAGCAGCAATATACACGAAGATCACTTCGCATTTATCGCTGTTAGCAACACCTTAGCAAACGCTCACAGAAACGCTTAGGCCGCACCTTCGATCACCCGTCGGCCGCGTCGATGATCCCGATCACAGCGCCCGATTCGACCTGCTCGCCCTCCCCCACGCGGAGCTCGCTCAGCGTCCCCGCCGCGGGCGCCGCCAGCTCGTGCTCCATCTTCATCGCCTCGAGCACCGCGATCACGTCGCCGCGTTCGACCGGCTCCCCTGCGGCCCGCGCAAGCCGGATCACCCTGCCCGGCATCGGGGCCACCAGCGCGCCCTCGCCGGCCGCGTCCTCCTCGCTCGGGTAGCGCGGCAGTTCCCACAGGGCGGCCGTGCCCTCGGGACCCGAAACGTACGCGAAGCCGCCCGAGCGATGTACGGCGAAGTCGCGGCGTATGCCCGCGACCGCGAGCGCGACCGTACCGCTGCCGCCGGGCGGGACCTGCTGCGGCGCCTGCGGGAGGGTCGCGTCTGCGAGCCCCTCCCCGCCGACGGCGAGCTCGGCGAGACGGCCGTTGCGGTCCAGTCGATAGGCGACCTCGATCTCCCCCTCGGGCCCTTCGAAGCGGCGCCGCAGCGGGCCCGAAGGATTGTTGCGCCAGCCCCGTGGGACGAACGCGAGGGGCCCGGGCTCGGAGGAATCGCTCGCGCACAGCGCCGCGGCGGCGGCCGCGATGCGCAACGCCTCGCCGCCGACCAGCGGCGCGGTCAGGCCCTCATGGCGCTCGAGGAACCCGGTGTCGGTCTCGCCCGCAACGAAGGCGGGGTGCGAGAGCACGCGGACGAGGAAATCGCGGTTGGTGACGAGCCCGTCGACCCTGCCACGACGAAGCGTCCGCGCCAGCGCCGCCGCCGCCTCGGGCCGGCTCGGGGCCCAGGCGATCACCTTCGCCAGCATCGGGTCGTAGTGCGGCGAGACGGTGTCCCCCGCCTCGAAGCCGGAGTCGATCCGCAGGCCCGTGTCGGGCGTCGCGCCGGCGGGCGCCGCGAACGCCGGCAGCGGGTTCCCGTCGGGCCCGGCGAAGCCGAAGCCGGCGAGCTCGCCGGTCTGCGGCAAGAAGTCGTGCGCCGGGTCCTCGGCGTACAGCCGCACCTCGATCGCGTGGCCGCTGGGCTCGACAGCCCGGACCTGCGGGGGCAGCGGCTCGCCGGCGGCGACGAGCAACTGCAGCCGCACGAGGTCGAGGCCGGTGACGAGCTCGGTGACCGGGTGCTCCACCTGCAGCCGCGTGTTCATCTCGAGGAAGTAGAAGCCGCCGTCCGCGTCGAGCAGGAACTCGACGGTGCCCGCGCCAACGTAGGCGACGGCCTCGGCGGCGCTCACCGCCGCCGCCCCCATGCGTCCGCGCAGCTCGACGTCGACCGCTGGCGACGGCGCCTCCTCGATGACCTTCTGGTGGCGGCGCTGGATCGAGCACTCGCGCTCGCCGAGGCTGACGGTGGTCCCGTGCGCATCGGCGAAGATCTGGATCTCGACGTGGCGGGGCGCGAGCAGCTGCCGCTCGAGGAAGACGGTGCCGTCCCCGAACGAGCTCTCCGCCTCCCGGCGTGCCCCTTCGACCGCGGCCTGCAGCCCCTCCGGGGCGGCGACGCTTCGCATCCCCTTCCCGCCCCCACCCGCGGAAGCCTTGACGAGCAGCGGGAAGCCGACGCGCTCGGCCTCGGCGGCGATCTCGGCGTCGGAGGCATCGTCGCCGAGGTGGGCGCCGGGGAGGACGGGGACTCCGGCCTCCTCCATCATCGTCCGCGCGCCGACCTTCGAGCCCATCGCCTCGATCGCCTCCGGCGGCGGGCCGATCCAGACCAGGCCCGCGTCGACGACGGCGCGCGCGAAGGCGGCGTTCTCGGCGAGGAAGCCATAGCCGGGATGGACCGCATCGGCGCCGGTGGCGCGTGCGGCCGCGATGAGCGCCTCCACCCGCAGGTAGGACTCGGCCGCCGTCGTACCGCCGAGCGCCACGGCCTCGTCCGCCTCGCGCACGAACGGCGCCGCCGCGTCCGGGTCCGAGTGGACCGCGACCGTGGCGATCCCCATCCGCCGGCAGGCCGCGAACACCCGCCGCGCGATCTCGCCCCGGTTCGCGACCAGGACCTTGGTGATCGGGGTGCGCTCCGCCATCGCTACATCCGGAAGACGCCGAACTGCCTCGAGCCGGCGACCTCGTTCGAATGACAGACCGAGAGCGCGATCCCGAGCGCGGTGCGCGTGTCGCGCGGGTCGATCATGCCGTCGTCCCAGAGCTCGCCCGAGGAGATGAAGGCATCGGACTCGCGCTCGATCTGGTCCTCGACGGCCTTCGTCCCTGCCTCGAGCTGTTCCTCGTCGACCTCGACGCCACGCCGCTCGGCGCCGGCCCGCATCACGATCTCCATCACACCAGCCAGCTGCTTCGGTCCCATCACAGCGGTCTTGTAGTTGGGCCAGGCGAAGATGAAGCGGGGCTCGAAGCTGCGGCCGCACATGCCGTAGTTGCCCGCCCCGTAGGAGCCGCCCATCATCAGGGTGAGCTTCGGGACGCCGGCGTTGGCGACGGCGTTGATCATCTTCGCCCCGGCCTTGACGATGCCGCGCTGCTCGTACTCGGTGCCGACGATGTAGCCGGTCGTGTTCTGCATGAACAGCAGCGGCGTGTCGACCTGATCGGCGAGCTGGATGAAGTGCGCGGCCTTCTCCGCGTCCTCGTTGAAGAGGACGCCGTTGTTGGCGAGGATCGCGACCGGGTAGCCGCACAGCTCGGCCCAGCCCGTCGCGATCTGGCTCCCGTAGCCGGGCTTGAACTCGTCGAAGCGCGAACCGTCGACGATCCGCGCGACCACCTCGCGCGCCTCGAACGGGATCTTCAGGTCGTGGCTGGCGATCCCGAGCAGCTCCTCGGCGTCGTACAGCGGCTCCTCGCCGGCGCCACGTGGCTCGGGCCCGAGCTTGCGCCAGTTCAGGTTGCGGACGATCTCGCGCCCGATCCGGCACAGGTCGACCTCGTCCGCGGCCATGAACTCGCTCACACCGGAGACGCGCGAGTGCATCTCGGCGCCGCCGAGGGCCTCCTCCTCCGCCTCCTCCCCGGTCGCCATCTTCACCAACGGCGGGCCGCCGAGGAAGATCAGGCCCTGCTCGCGGACCATCACGGTGTAGTCCGACATGCCCGGCAGATAGGCCCCGCCGGCCGTCGAGTTGCCTGTCACGAGCGCCACGGTCGGGACCCCGGCCGCCGACTGCCGGGTGAGGTTCTTGAACGTGGCCCCGCCGGGCACGAAGATCTCCTTCTGGCGCGGCAGGTCGGCCCCGCCGGACTCGACGAAGCCGATCTGCGGCAGCCGGTTGACGCGCGCGATCTCCTGCATGCGCATGCTCTTGCGCAGCGTGTAGGGATTCGAGGTCCCGCCGCGGACGGTGGGGTCGTTGGCGGTGATCATGCACTCGACGCCCTCGACGACGCCGATTCCCGACGCGGTCGATGCGCCGACCTCGTACTCGGATCCGTAGCCGGCGAGGGCTCCCAGCTCGAGGAAGGGCGAGTCGCGGTCGAGCAGCAACTCGATCCGCTCCCGCGGCAGCATCCGGCCCCGGGAGTGGTGTCGCTCGATCTTCTTCGGGCCGCCGCCGAGGCGAGCCTTCTCCTGCTCGGCTGCGAGCTTCTCGAGGCGCTCGAGCATCTTCTCGCGGTTCTCGGCGTAGGAGGCCGAGCCCGTGTCTATGCGGGAGGTGAGGGCCGCCAAAGTAGGAAGTAGAACTTACTACTTCCTACAGCTGCAGCGTCCCCTCCCGCCCAACACGGCCACCGCTCCTGCGAACCTTGTGGCCGATGGAGCCGCGCAACGGACATTCCACCCGGGGGCTGCTCCTGCGCGTGCTCGCCGCGGGCCTGGTCGTCGTCGCCGCGATCGCGCTCCGCGATCTCTTCGACGAGACGCACTCGGGCGGCACGGCAGGCTCCCGCGTCGTCGACTACACGATCGACAGCAAGGTCCTCGACCGCAAGATGCCCGTCAAGGTCGTGATCCCGCCCGGCGCCCGCGACGGGCGGCGCTCGCTGCTCGTCTTCCTGCACGGCCGCGGCGAGAACGAGGACAGCTATCTCGTGCCGCAGATGTTCCGGGCCCTGCGCAAGCAGAAGGGCAAGGCGCCGGTCGTGGCCTTCCCCCGAGGCGACCCGGACTCCTACTGGCACGACCGTTCGAGCGGCGACTGGGGCACCTACGTGCTCGACGAGGTGATCCCGAAGCTCGCAAAGCGCTTCGAGATCGAGCCCGAGCGGATCGCGATCGGGGGGATCTCGATGGGCGGGTTCGGGGCGCTCGACCTCGCCAGCCGCGACCCGAAGCTCTTCTGCGCTGTCGGAGCGCATTCCCCGGCGATCTGGGAGAACGCGTCGGACACCGCCGCCGGGGCGTTCGACGACGAGGCCGACTTCCAGCGCCACGACGTGATCTCCGAGGTCGGCCCGCCCGCGAGCCCGCTCAGCGGCAAGCGCGTGTGGCTCGATGCCGGCAACGAGGATCCCTTCCTCGAGGCCGACGCCAAGCTCGAGGCGGCGCTCGAGGCGGGCGGCGCCCGCGTCCGCTTCTTCCAGGGCGACGGCGGCCACGAGACCGCGTACTGGAACGCCAACTGGAAGCGGTACATGCAGTTCTACGCGCGGGCGCTGAAGAAGTGCCAGGTCAAGAACGCGCCCGAGCACGGCAGCCATGACGGCGGGGCCGGCGGGGAGGGCGGTGGCAACGGCTCCGGCGGCGTCCCGAGCGGCTCCGGCGGCGCGACGACGAGCACGGGTTAGGCGCGGCGACCAGCACCAGCGAGCGGGCCGATTCGTCCGGTCCGCTTGTAAGCCTGCTGGCAGCCCCGACCCGACCCGCCGGAGGAACCGGATGCCGTCCCTGATCAGCTTCGAAGAGGCGCTCGAGCTCGCCGCCGTCAGCGACCACGACGAGATCGGCGAGATCGTCGAACGCGCCTGGCAGGTGCGAACCGAGAACTTCGGCGACTCGACCGATATGTGCTCGCTCGTCAACGCCAAGTCCGGCGGCTGTGCCGAGGACTGCGGCTTCTGCGCCCAGAGCCGCTACGCGGAGGCCGACACGCCGATGCACGCGATGATGGAGCCCGAGCAGATCCTCGAGCACGCGAAGGCCGCGGAGGCGGCCGGCGCGCACCGCTTCTGCATGGTGACCCAGGGCCAGGGGCTCTCGAAGCGCGACTTCGAGAAGATCGTGGAAGGCGCGAAGCTCGTCGCCGAGCAGACGAACCTGAAGCGCTGCGCCTCGATCGGCCACATCTCGGGCGATCGCGCGAAGCGTCTCGCGGACGCCGGCATCCAGCGCGTCCACCACAACGTCGAGACGGCCCGCTCCTACTACGACGAGGTCACGACGACGGTCCGCTACGAGGGGCGGATGCGGACGATCGCCGCCGTCCGCGAGGCCGGGTTGGAGACCTGCGTGGGTGGCATCCTCAACCTCGGCGAGTCGCCCCGGCAGCGGGTGGAGATGGCTTTTGAGCTCTCCGAGGTCGACCCGACCTCGGTCCCGATCAACCTGCTCAATCCGCGCACCGGCACGAAGTTCGGCGATCGCGAGCTGATGGATCCCTGGGAGGTCGTCAAGTGGGTCGCGATCTTCCGCCTGATCATTCCCGGGGCCCTGTTCCGGCTCTGCGGCGGCCGGGTCGAGAACCTCGGCGAGCTGCAGCCGCTCGCCGTCCGCGCGGGCCTCAACGGGGTGATGATGGGCAACTTCCTCACGACCCTCGGGGCCGAACCCGCCGACGACCGGGAGATGTTCGAGCAGCATGGGCTCAACGTCGCCCGCCAGCCCGACAACGGCTCGAACCCGCGGCCCGACAACCGCGATGGGTGGCTCGAGGGCGAGACTCCGCGGACGCCCGTCGACGAGCTCATCGACAGCCAGTCGGAGGCCCGCTTCTGGGATCCCTCGACGCAGCTCCGAGTCGTCAAGAAGAAGGCGAAGCCGCCGGCCTACCCGAAGGCAGCGTGAGCGCGGCGGCCGACGCCGACGCCCGCGAGCGGCTCACCGAGCTGCGCGCTGCGGGCCTGCTGCGGCGGCTACGGACCGTTTCCGGGGCGCAGGGCCCGCGCGTGCGGCTCGATGGCCGCGACGTGCTGCTGCTCTGCTCGAACAACTACCTCGGCCTCGCCGGCCACCGCGCCGTGCGCGCCGCCGGCGCCGCTGCCTACCGCGACGACGGGGCCGGTGCCGGTGCCTCGCGCCTCGTCTCCGGGAACATGACCGCCCACGAGCGGCTCGAATGGCGCCTCGCCGACTTCCATTCCCAGCCCGCGGCGTTGCTGTTCGGCTCCGGGTACCTCGCCAACACGGGCGTGATCGCCGCCCTCGCCCGCAAGGGCGGGGCGGTCTTCTCCGACGAGCTCAACCACGCGAGCATCGTCGACGGCTGCAGGCTCGCCGGCGCCGAGCGCTTCATCTACCGCCACCGGGACGTCGAGCACCTCGCGTACGGGCTCGAGCGGGCGCGTGGGCGGCCGACCCTGATCGTCACCGACGGCCTCTTCTCGATGGACGGCGACGTCGCGCCCCTGAGCTGGTTGCTCGAACTCGCGCGCCGTCACGACGCGACGCTGATGGTCGATGACGCGCACGCGGTCGGCGCCTACGGGCCGGGCGGCCGCGGTACGGTCGCCGCCGCGGGGCTCGAGGGCGAGATCGACGTCGTCGTCGGCACGCTCGGCAAGGCGCTCGGCAGCTACGGGGCCTACGTCGCCTGCTCACGACCGCTCCGGGAGCTGCTCGTCAACAGCGCCCGGACGCTGATCTTCTCGACCGGCCTGGCGCCGGCGTGCGCGGCGGCTGCCGAGGCCGCCCTCGGGATCGTCGAGGCCGAGCCCGAGCGGGTCGCGGCGCTGCAGGAGAACGCGGCGGTGCTGCGCAGCGCGCTGCGCGAGCAGGGCCTCGAGCCGGGCAAGGCGCGAAGCCAGATCGTTCCCGTCGTCGTCGGCGATCCGGCGCGCGCGGTCGCGGCCTGCGGCCGGGCGCTCGAGCGCGGCGTCTTCGCGCAGGCGATCCGCCCACCGACCGTGCCCGAAGGCACCTCGCGACTGCGGCTCGCGGTCTGCTCCGAGCACCGCCCCGGGGAGTTGCGTGCCGCGGCCCGCGTCATCGGCGAGGCGGTGCGGGCGGTCTCCGCCGACGGCGATTGGGCGATCGAGCTGGAGCTCGATCGGCTCGACGCCTCCGAAGCCGATCCGGAGGGCGAGATCTCCGTTCGCGGCCCGGCGCGGAAGCCCGGGCGGAACGGCACGCCGCCGTCGCGGCCGGCCGCACCCGCCCCGACGTCGGCCCGTCCGTGAGCGCCGGGATCTTCGTCACCGGCACGGGCACCGAGGTCGGCAAGAGCGTCGTCGCCGCGGTCATCGCTCGCGAGGCCGCCGCCGCGGGGCTCCGCGTGGGCGTCTTCAAGCCGGCGGTCTCCGGCCTCGACGAGGGCGGCGAGAGCGATCCCGAGCTGCTGCGCCGCGCGGCGGGGAGCGAGCAGGATCTCGAGGCGATCGCGCCGTACCGGTTCGGGCCCCCGCTCTCGCCGCACCTCGCGGCGGAGCTCGCGGCCACCGAGGTCGATCCCGAGGTCGTGCTCGCAGCGGCCCGAACCGCGGCGGCCGGGTGCGAGCTGTTCGTCTGCGAGGGCGTCGGCGGACTGCTCGTGCCGCTCACCCCGCGATGGCTCGTGCGTGACTTCGCCGTCGAGCTGGGGCTACCGCTCGTCGTCGTCGCGGACCCGGCCCTGGGGACGATCAACCACACGCTGCTGACCCTCGAGGCGGCGCGCTCGGCCGGCCTCGAGGTGCGCGCGGTGGTCCTCAGCCGCTGGCCGCGGCGTCCGGGCGAGCTCGAGCTCTCGAACCGCGCGACGATCGCGGACCTGGGCGCGGTCGATGTTCTGACCCTTCCCGAGATCGACCTCGACCATCCAGGAGCCTGGCCCGCGCTCGGGCTCGGCCGCCCGCAAAATGCGGCATTGGCGGGGTCCGGTTCCGACCGGGAGTCGACCTAGATTCAGTCGGGACAGATGCCGACGACCGCGCAGCTCGACCATCGCCACCTCTGGCATCCGTTCACGCAGCAGCGGGGCTGGGAGGAGGAGCAGCCGTTGGTCGTCGCCGCCGCCGAGGGGACCGACCTGATCGACGAGCACGGTCGCCGCTACATCGACGGCACCTCGTCGCTGTGGTGCAACGTGCACGGGCACCGGCACCCGACGGTCGACGCGGCCATCAAGGCCCAGCTCGACCGCGTCGCTCACTCGACGATGCTCGGTCTCACGCACGAGCCGGGCGTCGCCCTCGCTGAGCGCCTGGTGGAGATCGCTCCCCCGGGCCTCGACCGCGTCTTCTACTCCGACGCCGGCTCGACCGCGGTCGAGATCGCGCTGAAGATGGCCTTCCAGTACTGGAACCAGCGCGGCGGCCAGCACGTGCGCCGTACGTCGTTCGTGAAGCTGACCGACGCCTACCACGGCGACACGCTCGGTTCCGTCTCCGTCGGCGGCATCGAGATGTTCCATTCGATGTACGAGCCCCTGCTCTTCGCCAGCCACGAGGTCACGCCCGGCGACGTCGACGGGCTCGCCGCGGTGCTCGACTTCCACGACGAGGAGATCGCGGCCGTGATCGTCGAGCCGCTCGTGCAGGGCGCCTGCGGGATCAAGCCACAGCCTCCGGGCTTCCTGCGCGCGGTCCGGGAGCTTTGCGATCGCCACGACGTGCTGTTGATCTGCGACGAGGTCGCGACCGGGTTCGGCCGCACCGGGACGATGTTCGCCTGCGAGCAGGAGCGCGTGGCGCCTGACTTCCTGTGCCTCGGCAAGGGGCTCACGAACGGCTACATGCCGCTCGCGGCGACGCTCACGACCGAAAGCGTCTACGAGGGGTTCCTCGGCGAGCACGAGGAGTTCCGCACCTTCTTCCACGGGCACACGTTCACCGGCAACCCGCTCGCCTGCGCCGCGGCCCTGGCCAGCCTCGAAGTGTTCGAGCAGGAGTCGACGCTGCTCCGCCTGCAGCCGAAGATCCGCCTCCTGCACGACGCGCTCGCCGCCATCGCGGAGATGGACGAAGTCGCCGAGGTCCGCGGCCGCGGGTTCATGGTCGGGATCGACCTCGGCGAGCACGACCCGGCGCTGCGGCTCGGCCATCGCGTGACGGCCGCGGCGCGGCAGCGGGGTGCGATCGTGCGGCCGCTCGGCGACACGATCGTGCTCATGCCCCCACTCGCGATCGGCAAGCAGGACCTCGCCCGCCTGGTCGAGATCACCGCCGCCTCGATCCGTGCGGCGTGGCGCAGCGCCTACCCGAGCGAGACGCCGGAGCGACTCGGCGTTCTGCCCGCCGCCTCCCCCTCCGGCCACGGCCAGGCGGCTCGGGCCGCCTGACGCGAAGGGCCGAAGGCAGATGTCCACGCGTGTAGCCCTGGTCACGGGCGCGTCGACGGGCATCGGGAGGGCGACGGCACTCCTGCTCGCGCGTAGCGGCTTCACCGTTTTCGCCGGCGTTCGCCGGGAGACCGACGGCGAGTCCGTGCAATCGGAGGCGCAGGGGGAGCTCCAGCCCCTGCTCCTCGACGTCACCGATGCCGGGCGCGTCGCTGCCGCGGCCGAGCGGATCCGCGAGGAGACGCGCGGCGGCGGGCTGACGGCTCTCGTCAACAACGCCGGCGCCGCCCATACCGGCCCGATCGAATTCATCGACCTCGACGACTTCCGGGAGCAGCTCGAGGTCAACCTGACCGGGCAGCTCGCGGTCACCCAGGCGATGCTGCCGATGCTGCGCGAGAACGGTGGACGGATCGTCAACATCACGTCCGTCGGCGGCCTCGTCGCGACTCCGTTCATGGCTCCCTACTGCGCCTCGAAGTTCGCCCTCGAGGCCGTCTCGGACTCGCTCCGGGGGGAGCTGAAGCCGTGGGGGGTCGAGGTGATCGCGGTCGAGCCCGGCAGCGTCGCCACCGAGATCTGGGGTCGCGGCATCGCAAACGCCAAGGCGGCCCGCGAGCGGATGCCCGCGGAGGCGGAGAGCCTCTACGGCGAGGCCCTCGAGGCGATGATCCGCGTCAGCGGCGAGATGGCGGCGCGTGGGATCCCGCCCGAGGAGGCCGCGCGCGTGATCCACAAAGCGCTGACCGTGCGCCGCCCGCGGGCCCGCTATCTGGTCGGGCGCGACGCTCACGCCATGAAGTGGGCCTCGCGCCTGCTTCCCGACAAGGCCTGGGCTGCGCTCGTCCGCCGCTCGATGAAGCTGCCGGGCTGAGCCGGGACGCCGCCGCCCAGCGGCGGGCCGGCGGCTTGGATAATCGCCTGTGATGGGAGGCCTCCGCCGCCGTAGTAGGGGCATGCAAGGGACGCTCGCGGCCCCCGCGACACACACGGCAGCGCAGCCAGAGGCGGACGCCGCCGCCTTCGAGGCGCTGTATCGAACGAGCCGCGACGACGTCTACGCGTACGTGATGGGGCTGCTGCATGATCGGGCTGCCGCCGAGGACATCACGGCGCTCGCCTTCGAGCGCGCCTATCGCAAGCGCGGCGGCTGGGACTCCGCGCGTGGCAGCCGCCGTGCGTGGCTGTTCGGGATCGCCCGCAACGCGGCCCTCGACGAGCTGCGGCGGCGCAAGCGCACGGCCGAGCTCGCGGCCGAACCCGAGGACGCCGAGGCCCCTACGGCCGAGGCGGAGGTCGAGACGACGCTGCGGCGGGAGACGCTGCGGCGCGCGATGGCGGGCCTCGACGGCCGCGAGCGCGAGCTGATCGCGCTCAAGTTCTTCGCGGGGCTTCAGAACACCGAGATCGCCGAGGTGATCGGCGCGAGCCCGACCAACGTCGGCACACGTATCCACCGGACGATCGAGAAGCTGAGGAGGGCCTGCGATGAAGCGGTCTGACGAGGGCGAGAGCCTCGACCCCGACGTCGAGCGCGAGCTCGAAGCGATCGACCGCGCGCTGGCCGGCCGCGAGGTCGAGGCGGACATGGAGCCGGTGGCGACGCTCGTTGCCGAGCTCCGCGCCGAGCGACCGGAGCCGGACGCCAGTTGGGCGGCCGAGCTCGACGACCGCGCCGCCGCCGGCTTCGGCGGCGGCGCCCGCTCGCCGCTCAGCGCGCAGCTCGGCCGGTTCCGGATCCGCAACCTGCTCCTGCCCGCGGCCGGGCTGGCGACGCTCGTGATCGTCGCCGTCGTGGGGGTCGGAGTGACGGTGGACCGGAGCGGGAACGGCGGGACGCTGACCCAGTTGCAGGGCGACTCGGCCGGGAACTCGTCCTCCTCCGGCTCTTCCCTGCCCGTGCCGACGACCCCGCAGTCGTCGGCGGGCGAGGGCGGCAACGGAACGCGATATCTCGATCCCTTCTCTGGGAGCAGCGATTCGTCTGCCCTCCCCGCTCCCACCTTGAAGGGCGCCCAGAAGGCAACGACCCAACGAGCGCTGAAGCACCTGCAGCCCCTCACTCGCTCCGCGGAGGGGTTCGCCTCCAAGACCGCGCCCGGGACCTCGAAGCGGCGCGAGGATCGCAGCGCCTCGCTGACGCTGCGCACGGGGACCGACGAGGTGCCCGACATCTCCGACCAGGCGATCCAGATCACCGAGTCGGTCGGCGGCGTCGTCACCAGCTCGCAGTTGAGCCAGACGCGGAGCACCGCGACCGCGCAGCTCGAGCTCTCGATCCCGACGCGTGATCTCGACTCGACGCTCGACCGGCTCACCAACCTGGCGACCGTGGCCTCGCTGAACGAGGCGTCGACCGACATCACCCATCCCTTCGTCTCCGCGCAGCAGCAGCTCCGCGATGCCCGGGCCCAGCGCGCGAAGCTCCTCGAGGCGCTGGGGAACGCGAGCACGGACGCCGAGGCGCAGTCGATCCGCAAGCAGCTCGACGACCTCCGCAAGAAGATCGCGCGCAAGAAGGCGGCGTTCGCCAAGGTCGCGCGGCAGGCGCGCATGGCCGACGTCTCGCTGCGGATCGAGGGCAGCGACGCGGCGGGGGCGAGCGGCGGCGACGGGTCGAACCTCGGCAACGCCGCCTCCGACGCCCTCGACGCGCTGACCACGGTCGCCGGCGTGATGCTGGTCGGGGCCGCGATCGTCGTCCCGATCCTCGCCCTCGTCGCGCTGATCTGGTGGCTCGCCGTCCTCGCCCGCCGCCGCAGCCGCGAGCGGGCACTGGACGCCTAGACGAGGCCGCCCCGCCGGCGCAAGGTTCACGCCGCGCGGCCGGCGCCGCCGGCGAAAGGGCGTGGCGGTGCGAGGGCACTGAGGGAGGTGGGCCGGTGGGAGCCCTCGGCCTCTGACGGGGCCCGAGACACCAGATGTGGGCAAAGAACGTCGAGGACGTCTGCGCTGCTCTGACGTCCCCGACGTTTGTGCGTTCTGGGCGCATGAACGTCGGACACCTCATCGCCCAAGCGGACGTCCCCGACGTTTGTGCGTTGACGCTGCGCGCACGGCGCCGCCGGCGAAAGGGCGTGGGCGGTGCGAGGGCAGTGAGGGAGGTGGGCCGGCGGGAGCCCTCGGCCCCTGACGGGGGCCGAGACACCAGATGTGGGCAAAGAACGTCGAGGACGTCTGCGCTGCTCTGACGTCCCCGACGTTTGTGCGTTCTGGGCGCATGAACGTCGGACACCTCCCCGCCCAAGCGGACGTCCCCGACGTTTGTGCGTTGACGCCGCGCGCACGGCGCCGCCGGCGAAAGGGCGTGGCGGTGCGAGGGCAGTGAGGGAGGTGGGCCGGCGGGAGCCCTCGGCCCCTGACGGGGGCCCGAGACACCAGATCTGGGCAAAGAACGTCGAGGACGTCTGCGCTGCTCTGACGTCCCCGACGTTTGTGCGTTCCCACCGCGGGCGCGGCCCTCCCTTGCGCTTCCCTCCCCCTTCCGCCTCCCTCCCTCGGTGCCCAAAGGCGGTCAAGCGCCCGCCGGAGGGGAGGCGCCGCCGTCGCATGCGGCTCCCGCCGGCGTCGGGCCCCACCTTCTTTCCCCCACGGGAGCGGACCCGGCCGAGGACCAAGCCCGAGACCCGCCTGGGCGTCAACCTCCCAGCTCACCGCCGCCGGGCGTCACTCCCTCACGGCGAGGCCGGGAGCTCGCTGATCAAGGAGCGCTGAGCGAGCGTGCTCCGCACGTGAGCGAAGCGGGACGCAGAGCAGCGGGCTCCCGGCCCGCCGCCTACTCGTCGTAGGGCTCGAAGTCGGCCTTGCGGGCGCCGCATACCGGACAGAACCAACTGTCCGGGATCTCCTCGAAGGGCGTGCCGGCCGGGATCCCGCCGTCGGGGTCACCCTCGTCGGGGTCGTAGACGTAGCCGCAGGAGGTGCAGATCCAGAGTTGCTGAGTCTCGGTCGTTCCCATCGGCCGGAGCCTAAATGATCGAGCGTGACCGACGCGCCGGGGCACCCGTGTGGCGGTCGCGGCCGCCGACTACAGTCTCGGAATCGCGGAGAGGCCCCCTGAGATGCCGTTCGAATCGCCGGCGGAACCGGTTGACCCGCGCCCGGCGGCGACCGTGATCCTGCTCCGACGGGGCGGCCGCCACACCGAGCGCGGGCTCGAGGTGCTGATGCTGCGCCGCGGCGCCGACGCCCGCTTCATGCCCGGCGTCTGGGTGTTTGCGGGCGGTGTCGTCGAGGAGGCGGATCGGGCGGTCGCGCTGCCCGGTGGCGGCGACGCAGACGCGGACGAGTGGGCGCACCGGGTCTGTGGCGCCCGGGAGCTGGGCGAGGAGGCGGGGATCGCGGTCGATCCCGACGCGCTCCGGCCGTGGTCGCGCTGGATCACACCCGAACAGGTCCCGATCCGCTTCGACACCCGCTTCTATGTCGGCCTCGCACCACCGCACTCGCGCCCCGAGCCCGACCGGACCGAGATGGACGAGGCGCGCTGGATCGGCCCGCGGGCGGCGCTGGAGGCGGGCGAAGCGGGGCAGCTCGAGCTCTCTTTCCCGACGATCCGTCACCTCGAGGAGCTCGCCTCCTTCGCCAGCGCCGACGAGGTGATCGAGGCCGCGCTGGACCGCGTCGTCGAGCCGATCCTCCCCCGCCCGGTCGGCACCCCGAGCGACTTTCGGATCGTGCTTCCGGGCGAGCCCGGCTACGACGACTGAGACGCCGCGGCGGCGCCGGTCGGACCGGTCGGCGGGAAGGGCTCCAGCCCCGCGTGCCACGGCCCCGCGGGATAGGTGGCGACATTCTCCTGCTGCAGCTCGCGCTCGACGCGGACGAAGAGCTTGGCGGCGTTGAGCAGCGCCAGCTCGAGCTCGTCCTGCGTCCGCTCGCGCAGCCGCCACATGAAGTAGATCTGGCCCTCGAGCGCGCCGAAGTCGACCTCGCGGTCGATCGTCGTGCACCAGGCGAGGAAGCCGGGGCTGAAGAGCTCCCGCAGCGCGACCGGATCGTGATCGGACGGCACCGTCGCCAAAAAGCGCTCGTTGAACTCGATCGACTCGAACTCCACCCGGCGCGCCGTGTGCTTGCGCAGCTGCTCCTCCGGGCGCGCTTCGATCGACTCCACGTCGAAGCGGGGAACGACCGTGGTCAGGTCCGGCATGTGCGCCTTCACGAGGACGCCGTCCGGCAACACCGTCTTGCGCAGCAGACCGCCGACCTCGCGCTCGAGCGCGTCGCAGCTCGCGCCCCAAAAACCCTCGACGAGCTCCCCGGTCAGCCGGTTGCTACCGCCGGGGCAGAGCGCGGCCGGGGCGTCGCGCGGGTTGAGCCCGCCGATCGCCTCGTAGCGGAGATCGCGCTCGCTCGCCACCGCCTGGACCGCGGCAATCCAGGCCTCGCGCTCGTCAGCCGCGCTCATACGGCGGTGGCGTCGAGCGCCGACGTACCTTCCTCGGGCCGACCCCTGACGGCGAGGAGGCGCCGGTAGCGGGGAAACACCCGGGCCGCGAGCGGCATCAGCCGCAGGAGCTTGTCGACCGGCCCCTCGGCCACGATCTGACCGCGCGCCAGAGCCACGCCCAGGTTGAGCTCGCCGAGCCAGAAGCGGTGTGCGTCATCGGCCTCCATCGTCAACGTCACATCGGGTTCCAGCGTGCCCATCCCGAACTCGACGACCGACGGCTCGCCGTCGGCCAGTCGCATCGTGATCATCGCCTTCGGGTCGAGGAAGGCGAAGCGGGTGATCGTGTTGGCCCGCGCGAAGAGCGGCCCGAGCAGCTCATCGTCGAGCGCGTCCGTGATCAGCTGGCCGAGGGTCCCGTACAGGTCCTCGGCGTCGGCGAAGTAACTCACACCCAGCCCCTCTCATAGGTACCCGCGCACGACACGCGACCCATCCTAACTCGGGCCCCTGCGGCCGCGCTCACGGAGCCGCGTCAGCAGTCACGTCCGGGCCGCGGCCGCCGCCGAACTCCTTCGCGAAGTCGGACTGCAGCCAGCAGGGCGCAAAGCCCACCCCGACCGGCGGCGACTTGCCGTCACCGGCGATCCGCTCGCCGCCGGAGTTGTCGCAGTCGAAGCTCGGGAAGGCGCCGTACTTGCCTGCCTTGCCGCCGGTGAGGATCCTGTCGAACGGCTTGATGTAGCCGTTGCCACGGTTGGTGGGCGGCCGGTTCGGATAGATCGACAGCGACTCGGAGGAGACGTAGCCGAGCTGACGCAGCGAGTACCGGGCGGCGGGCTCGTTGTTCTGCGGCTGCAGCGTGTGACCCAGCGCCGCCGGCGGCGAGGCGAGGAAGTCGGTGACCGAGCTGCGGTAGTAGTTGAGCCAGCTGATCACCGGGTTCAGGTTCGCCAGGAACGGATCGAGCGAGTTCAGCACCGGCTTGGCGCCGTCGAGGAACTTGGTCAGAGCCGGGAAGCCGCGCTTGGAGACGCGCACGAGGTCGTTCAGGTCGTCGAAGATCGAGCTCAGATGCGGCGACAGGCGCCGGACGCTGCGCAGCGTCGGGCTCACGTCGCGGGCGACGGGTTCGAGGTTCTTGACCAGCGGCAGCGTGTTCTTCTGGAACGAGTCGAGCCGGTCGAGCGTCAGCTTCGTCTCCTGCTCGAAGGTCGGGAAGATCTGGAACGTGTCGCGCAGCGCCTGCTGCTCGGAGGCGAGCGCGTCGAAGGTCGAGTTCGAGTTCACGATTGCGCCGTGCAGCGCGTTCGAGTCCTGGCTGAGCGCGTCGAAGACGGTGCCCGTGTCGCGGACCAGGCCCTTGAGCTCGGTCTTCTGCCGGCGCAGGATCCCGAGCACGTCGGAGGCGTTGGTGAGGAACGGGCCGAGGTTGCCGAGAGCGTCGTTGAGGTCCTGGCCGCGGTTTTGGATCGCCACCGCCGCATTCTGCTGCCAGCGCTGGAAGGCGGCCCGCGTCTTCTCGTCGAGCGCGTTGAAGATCTCGTCGATCTGCGTCTGGTTCTGCGTCTGGCTGATCCCGAGCGAGCCGCCCTCGGGGATCGCCTTCACGCCCTGCGTCGAGGCGTCGCTGTTGTGGGCGGCCGCGCCCAGCGAGACCGCCGGCAGCGACGCGGCCTGCTTCGTCGCGCCGTCGGTCGGCTTGCTGCCGGACGTGAGCTCGACGTACGTCTCGCCGAGCAACGTCTTCTGGCGCAGGATCGCCCGGGCGTCGGTCGAGATCGGGGCGAACTGCGGCTCGATCTCGATCGTCGCCTCGGTCAGGTCCTGGCCCTTGAGCTTGTCCTGCGGCGGGGCCAGCTCGATCGACTTCACCTTGCCGACCGAGACGCCGCCGATGCGCACGTCGGACTCCTTCGCGAGCTGGACGGCCTCCGGGAAGTAGGCGGTGATCTGGTAGCTCTTGGACTTCAGCGGGACGGGGCCGCCGAAGGCGACCCAGAGGAACAGCAGCAGCCCGAAGCAGCTCAGCGCGAAGCCGACGGCGATCAGGATCTTGCCGATCGATGGTGCTGACTTCTGCATCAGTCGATCACCTCAGCACGCCCCATTGAACGGTCCGCCGGGATCGAAGAGCACGCCGAGGCCGGTGACCAGCGGCGCCAGCGGGCTCGAGCCGAGCAGCGCCAGCGCCTCGTCGCAGCCCATCGTCAGGTAGATGCGGCGCACGAAGCCGTTCGCATCGCCGGTCGAGAAGACCGAGTTGCCGTCGTGGCCGAGCCATGCGGCCCAGAACAGGTAGCCCTCGTCGCGGCCGGGCGTGCCCGGCGCCTCCGCCCCGTTCGGGTTGTAGGCAGCCATGTTCCCGAGCCGGTTGATCTCCGTGCCGACCGTGGTCAGCTTCGGCGTCGCCTTGCTCAGGTGGTTGGCCGCCTTCGTCAGGTCCGGGATGGGCTTCCGCGCGGCCTTGACGAAGGGCCTGATCTCGTTCTTGATCGGGTCCGTGACCGTGTTCGCGAGCTTCAGGGTCGAGGCGTTGACCTCGTCCAGGTTGCGCGCGAAGGGGCGCAGGTGGTTCGCGGTCGGGCCGAGCTGGGCGGCGAAGTCGGCGACGTGCTGCAGGGTCACCTTCGATTGCGCGAGGGTGCCGGGCAGCAGCGCGATCGCGCGCCGGACGCTCGGGTCCTGCTCGGCGATCGCGCCGAGCGAGGTCGCCGAGCTCGTCACGAGCCGCTTCAAGTCGTCGTCGGCCTGACCGACGGCGCCGGTGAGCTGGTTGAAGTTGGTGATCAGGCGGCGCAGGTTCTCCTTCCGCTTCGCGACCTCCTTGTTGAGCTGCTTGAAGTCGCTCGTGATCGGCCCGAGCGAGCCGAGCACCTTGCCGAGGTCCTTGCCCCGGCCCTGCAGGCCCTTGCCCGCCCCGACGAGCAGCAATCGGAGGTAGGACTGAGTGTCCTTGTCGACGTTGCTGAGGATCTCGTCCAGATTGACGTCGGGGGCCGTGTTCGCGAGCGGAATCGTGCCCCCCTCCTGGATCTCCCCGGCCGATCGTGTGCCGGGATCGAGTGAGAAGAACATGTCCTTGAGGCCCGTCATCGGGCGCAGCAGGATCGTCGCGTTCTTGTAGATCGGCAGATAGTCGCGATCGATGCCGAAGGTGACGAGCGCCTTGCCATCCTGCAGCTTCACGCCCTCGACGTCGCCCACCTTGACGCCGGCGACGCGGATCGTCTGGCCCTGGCCGGGCACGACGGCCTGCGCGGTCTGGAACTCCGCGTGCAGCTCGAACGGGCGCTGCTCGAGGATCGGGATCCGGAGCCGCTGCTGCTGGACGATGATGTACGAGACGAGGATCCCGGCGATGAGCAGGAACGTGATCGCCGCGAAGTCGCGGGCGTGCTTTCTGATCGCGACGCTCATCAGTTGCCGAACCTCTTGTAGAAGCTGTGGACGTCCTTGATCGCGCTCTTCTCGGCGTCCTTCGTCTCGGCGCTCTTGGGGTCGGACTTGGCTGCGCCCGCGACGGCCCGCAGCTGGTCGAGCACGGAGTTGGTCTTGGCCACGATCTTGCCCGCCTTGCCGGAGGCCGAGGAGCCGAAGTCGCTCGGCGCCTTCGTCTGGGTCGGAGGCGGCCCCGGGTCCGCGCTCAGATCGGGCGGATCCTGGTTCTCGCACGGAGCGCCCGGGCGGAACGGCGTCTTCGCCGAGGAGCCGGGCCCCGGCATCGCACCGAGCAGCGGGAACTGCGTCAGCCCGGCGAGGGTCTGACCCGCCTGCCCGACAGTGGTCACGGTGTTCGTGCCGCCACCGGCGCTGACCCGGATGTACTGGCCGTTGGCGTCCTGCGAACGGCTCTCACCCGCGATCCCCGCGAGCCCGTAAGCGGTCTCCTTGTAGACGGGGCCAACAGCCGGGTACGGATAGCTGCCGCCGCCCGAGACGGAGTTCTCCGACCACGGGATGATCACGTGGTTGAAGCAGCTCGCCAGCGCCCGGCCCTGCTCGAGGAAGTCGGGCGTGCGCTTGCTCAGCTTCGCAAGCGCCGGCACCGCGGGCACGAGGTCGTGGGCCAGACCACGCAGCTCCTGCGGGCGCGACAGCAGCCGCACCTGACGCAACAGCGGTGTCGCCGCGTCGAGCGTGCGCGGGGCCGACCGGACGCCCGGGAGGATCTCGCGGGCGAACGCGCGGACCGGTGGGAACGCGGCGTTCAGGTTGTCGAACGCGGGCCGAGCCACGTGCAGCACCTGGGGCAGCAGCGCCACCGCCCGCTCGAGGTTCTGGCTCTGGGCCGCGAAGCTGCCCGTGACCGTGCGCAGGTTGACGATCAGGTCCTGCAGCGCGGGCTCGTTCGAGTCGAGCGCGGAGATCACCTCGTCGAGGTGCTTGATCAGGCCCGAGAGGTCGTGCGGGTTCTCGCCGAGCACGGCCTCGTTGACCTCGGCCGTGTACTTGTAGGCGCCGGCCGACGTCTTGTTCAGCCTGCGCAGTGACTCGGCCCCGCCGTGGTCGATCAGGGCGCTGCCGAACTGGGCGAGGAAGGTCTGCAGGTCCTTGCGCGCATCCTGCTGGAAGGAGGTGGTGAAGATCTGGTCGAGCTGGACGGAGTTCGCGGTCTGGGTGGGCGGGAAGGGAGCCCCGTTCGGGTCGGCCACGGGTGCTCCGGGGCTGCCTGGCTGCACGTCGACGAACAGGTTCCCCTCGAGGAACAGGCGCGGCCGCAGCGTGAAGTGCGCATCCGTCTTCAACGGGAGCCCGGAGTCGTCGAACTCCATCGTCACCAGCGCTCCGCCCTGGCTCAGATCCTGGCCGTTCGCGAGGGCGCTTCCTTGGGCGGTCTCCGCGCTCGCGAGCTCATCCTTCGCCTGCTGGGGCGAGAGTGGCTGCACGTCGGTGACCTTGCCGACCTCGACGCCTGCGATCCGCACCGGCGAGTTGACGCGCAGGTTCTGCGCCGAGGCGAAGACGGCCTCGAACTTGGTCCCGCCGGTGAATGGGATGTTCTTCGTGAAGGCGAAGTAGGACGCGACGGCGAGGACCGCGGCCAGGATCAGCCCGAGGACGGCGTTCGGCATCCGTTTGCGCGCGCTCTTACGCATCAGGGCTGCCTCCCCTTGACGCGCGTATCGATGTAGGTCCGATCGCCGTTCTGCTTCCAGAAGGCGGTGGTGATGCCGCGGTTGCCGGGCAGGTCGGGGACGCCGATCGCCGGGTTCGAGGCGCTCTGGCCCGGGAGCCGCAGCTGCCCGAGCAGATAGCCGGTCTGGCCGGACTGGCAGTCGGCGCCGTTCTGGCCCGCCGGGCCCGCGGGGTCGCCGTGCAGAATCGGGAGCGAGGGATCGAAGACCCCGTTGTCGAGCGGGTTCGGCACGGGACCGGCCTTGCCGTTCGCCTGCAGACCCGAGTAGCCGCCGATCGACAGGCCGGTCTGGACCTCGCCCGGGATCGTGAACGGGACCGGACCGAGCGAGACGGTGGTCGGCCCCGGCGGGGTCGAGATCAGCGAGACGCGCTGCGTGTAGCCGGTCGAGTCCTTCTCGCTCAGGTGCTCGGGGAGCAGCGTCATCCAGTAGTTGAAGTAGTTGCAGACGGTCTGCGCGGGGGTCACGAACTTCGCCAGCTTCGTGCCCTTGCCGAACGTCTCCTTCAGGCGCTTCAGCGTCGTCAGGGTCGTCGGCTGCGAGACGAGGTCGTCGAGGCTGACGAACACGCGACGCAGATCGTGGTTCATGCGCGGCGTCCGGCGCAGCACCGGGGTCCCCTTGCTGACCGCGTGGTTGAGGTCCGGCAGGGCGAGGTTGAGCTGGCGCACGCCCGGCCGGAGCAGGTTGGTCAGCTTCGTGAACTCGCCGAGGAACTTCTGCTGGCCGGGCAGGACACGGATCCCGGTCTCGAGCATCGGCGGGCCGTTGGCGATCGTGTCCGCGAGGGCCTGCGGGTCGGCGCTGATCGCCCCGAAGGTGATCGCCATGTTCGTGAACAGCTCGGCCTGCTGTGTCGAGACCGGGGCCACGATCGAGGCGAATCGGCCCAGGGCCGGGAAGAAGCGCGCGAACTGGGTCTCGGGCGCGATCAGGGCCTTCGCGACCGGGCGCAGGTTCGTGAGCAGCGGGTTCAGCGCCTCGATCGCCTGGTTCAGCGACCCGCCGCGCCCGGCGAGCGCGTCACCGTAGCCGACGAGGTTGACCCGGCCGGCGTTGCGGGTGCGCTGGTCGAAGGTGTCGGCGATGTCATCGAACTCGGTCTGGTCGATGAAGGTGCCGTCGTCCGCCGTCTTGTTGTACTTGACCTCGTCCAGCGAGAGGATCTGGTTGTCGTCGTCGTTCGGGTTGTCGTTGTCGTCGGTGCCGTCGAACGTGTAGCCCTGCGGAACGCCCGGCCCGTGGCCGCGCGTGATCTCGAGGTACTTGAGGCCGAAGGCCGACTTGTAGCGGACGCGGAAGATCGAGTCCTCGGGCAGCGGCCCCACGTTCTGATCGAGCTTCAGCCCGAGGCGGGCGACGACGTCGCCGGCGGGGTCGACCGAGGTGTCGGCGTTGATCTCGTTGCGCTTGTTGCTGACCGTTCCCTGGCGCTGGTCGGCCGGGCGGCGCACGGCGGTGATCGACTCGACCACGCCGACCCGGTGGCCGCCGATCCGGACCTCGTTGTTGGGGACGAGCCGGGCGGCGTTCGGGATGTCGACGTTGACGCGATAGGTGGGCACGAACGGCAGCCCGTTGTTCGCGTTGTAGGCGAGGAACACGGCGACGATCACGATCAGGGTCGTGATCGCGCCGACCATCGTCGGGGACGCCGCCAGCGCCTGCAGGGGGCTGCGCCGCTTCATCGGCCCACCTCCCGCTCCGGGCGCCGCGCGCGATCGCAATTGTCGACGAGACGGCGCATCAGTCCGCGAACAGGTAGCCGAGGAGGTCGTTGGTGGCAGCGGCGGCCCCGGAGCCGCCGCTGCCGCTGCCGCCGCCCGCGCGCTTGCGCAGGGCGCCGCCGGCCTTGCCGGTGTTGCCGGCGCCGCCGAGGACGTCGCCGAGCCCACCCGGGATCGCGTCGTGGAGCTTCCCGCCGGCGGACCCGCCACTGCCGAGATCGCCGAGGTCGGGCGGGCTCGAACCGGAGTCCGGCTGCGAACCCGAGTCGGAGCCCGAGCCCGCCTGACCGCCGCCGTTCGCGCCCTGCGGCCCGGCCTTGGCGGCCGCCTGCGAGGAGCTGCCGCGCGACTTCTTCTTGGCGCTCGTCGACGCGCTCGTGGCGCTGCCGTTCGGGTCGCAGATGCTCGTGTCCGTCGACCCGTCGGGGCAGACCGACGGGTCGTACGGGGGCAGGTCGGGACCGCTGTTGATGCCGGGCTGGTTGGGGCCCAGCCAGGAGACGCAACGGTCGATCTGCGTCGGGTCGGTCGTCTCCCCGCCGCTCTTGCTCGGCACGGTCTGAGCGGCGTTGTAGTCGGCGCACGGGCCGGTGCCGACCTCGAAGATCGAGAAGTGGAGCATGTGGCTGACCTGGTCGTACTGGGTCAGCGCTCCCGCCTGGTAGAAGACGTAGTTGAGCAGCCCCTCGAGGCCGGTGTAGCCCATCGTGTCCTTCGTCCCGGGCTTCGAGCTGCTGCGACCGGTGTCCCGCTTGGCCCGCGTGTCGATCGCGACGGCGCGGCGCGGATCGTCGATGTCCTTGAGGAACTTCGCGAGGCTGTCGGCGACCGGATAGGCCTTCTTCGTCGAGCTCGCGAGCTGCTGGATCTCGTTCTGGCCGTGGCGCAGCGCCTTCTCGCCCGCGACCGAAGCCCTGCCGAGGCTGGTCAGCGACGGCGCCGCGGCGCGGTTGAAGTCGGGCAGGTTCCGGGACAGCTCGGTCAGCCCGGGGGCGCTGGCGTCGAGATCGCGGAGCAGCGGCGTCTGCGCGACGGCGAGCTGATTGAGCTTCGTCATCGTCGGCTTCAGCTCGGCGAGGAAGTTGTCGAGCTCGCCGAAGTTCTTCGAGAGGTTCTCGCGCTGCGCGGCGCCGACCTCCGCCGTCGCCTTGGCGTTCTTGATGAAGCGGACGACGTCGGCGCTCCGCTGATTCAGCTTCCCGACGATCTCGTCCGAGTTCGCGTTCAGGTCGCGGATGATCGTGTTCTGGCTGGCCAGGATCCGCGTCACCTTGTGCGCGGCGCTGAGGGCCGGCGCCCCGCGTTTGATCGCGGCGTTGAGGTTCTCGGGGTTGCCCGCCAGGCCGGTTCCGAACTCGTCGATGATGATCGCGAGGCGGTCGCGGAACGGCATCCGCAGCGCGTCCTGGACGAGGTCCTGCTGCACGGTCTGCCGCGTCTGCTTGACCGGGATGTCCGGGTTCTCGCTCCGCTGCTGGTCGCTGCCCGTGCCCTCGGTCAGCGGCGGGCCCTTCGGGATGCAGTCGATGAAGTACTCGGCGATCAGCGACTGCGGCTCGCTCGAGCAGATCGTGTCCTTGCCGAGGACGCTGAGCGGGCCCGAGAGCGTGACCTTGGCCACCGCGCGCTTGTTCGAGTCGATGAAGAAGTCGTCGATCGTGCCCTGCTGGACGCCGGCGACCTTCACCTCCGAGCCCTTGACGAGCCCGAAGGCGTTGTCGAACTCGATGAAGTACGTGTGGGAGTCGTCGCTTCTCGCCGTCGTGGCGAGGATGGCGGCGCCGCCGAGGAGCAGGACTGCGATGAGGATCAGGCGCCGCATCTCAGTTCCCCGGCGGAATCTCGGAGGGGTTGCAGTCGAGGGTGCCGCCGTCGGTGAAGGGGTTGGTGCCGTCGGGGGCGGGGCGCTCGTTGGAGCCCGGGCAGCGCTGCAGGTTGCCGGTCGTCATCCCGGCGATCTGCTCGGCCGGGGTGAGCACGCCGGAGAGCACGTCGGGCAGGCCGCTGGCGCTGATCGAGAAGGTGTTGAAGGTCGTCGCAACGCGGCCGATGCCGCCGTTGGCGTCGACGATGCCGGAGTGGCCGAAGTCGTCGAACCACCCGGTCAGCTCCGGCATGTAGGCGCGGAAGAAGGCGAGCTGCTTGAGCGAGTCGTCGAGGGAGCTGACCGTTTCGGGGAAGGCGCCCTGGCGCTTTTTGCCGTGCCGGTGCACGGGGCCGATCGCGATCTTGGTCAAGGGGCTCTGCAGCTTGGTCAGATCGACGAGGTCGTTGTCGGGGCCGGGGGTCTCGATCACCTGGTCGAGATCGCGCAGGGTCGGGACCAGGTTCGCCGAGGCCGAGCGCAGCTGCCCGAAGAAGGGCCGCAGCTTGTGGGCAACGGGCTTGGATGCGTTGACGAGCGGGTCGAGGTCGTCGAGGGTGCTGCGCAGGTTGACCGCGGTCGTGTTGAAGTTGCGCATAAAGCCCGGGAGGCGCTGGATCGCGGAGGCCAGGGCGGTGCGCTGGCGGGCCAGAGCGCCGGTGGCGGTGTTGAGGTTGGAGACGAGCTGGGCGACGTCGTCGCGCTTGGCCGCGACCGCGCCCGAGAGGCGCGAGCCGTCGACGATCAGGTTCTCGAGCGTGCGCTCGTCCAGGGTGAGCTCGCTGAAGAGGCGATTGGAGGTCGAAAGGAAGGGGTTGAGGTAGTGAAAGCCGCGGTTGGCCTGCTCCGCCGACGCCCTCATAGGAGGTGTCAAAGCCCTTGATCACCTTCTTGAGGTTGGCGACGGTGTCGGTCGTTGAGCATGTTGAAGATCTGGTCCAGATCGACCTCTGAGACCGTGTCGGACTGGCCCAGATCGCCGCCGGAGGGGATCGGATCGCCGCCGTGGCCCTCGGGCGGCAGGGTCAGCTGCACCTCGCGGTTGGCGACGCCGGAGAGGGAGAAGGAACGGATCGTCGCGGTGGTCCCCTGCTTGAGCGGCGCGTAGGCGTCGTCGACGTGGAAGCGGACCAGCGCCTCGCCGTGGTGGCCGAGCTCGATCGAGTCCACGAGGCCGACCTCGGTGCCGCCGACCGTGACGACGTTGCCGTCCACGAGTTGGGAGGCGTTCTCGAAGTGGGCCGTGACCTCGTAGCGGCTCCCACCCCCCGAGAGCAGGAGCACGACGATCACCGCTGCCGCTATCAGGGCGACAACGGCGACGACCCGCCCGAATACCGATGAGCCTTGCAATCTCCTACCCGTGTGCGTCGCGTACCCATGAGGCGTCCCTCATGGTCCGTCTCCGAACCTACCTGGGGCCCGGAGGGGTTGTCAAAGGGGAACCCACGGGCCTGAATGCCCCATTCCACGGGATCTGCCCCACCCCTGCGTTGAGTTGGCGTTAAGGGGAGGTAGTCGGGCAATGCATGACCCGAAATTCGAAGCTGTAGACGGCCAGCAGGCTGCCGCGCGAGCGGGTAGGATGTCGGCGCAATGGTCATCGCTCTGATCGTCATCGGCCTCGTCTTGGTCCTCGGGCTCATCTTCGTGCTGACCCGCAACTCGATGGTTGCCTCCCGGAACAAGGTGGACGAGTCGTGGAGCGGCATCGACGTTCAGCTCAAGCGCCGGCACGACCTGATCCCGAACCTGGTCGAGACCGTCAAGGGCTACGCCACGCATGAGCAGAAGGTCTTCGAGGAGACCGCAAAGGCGCGCTCGGAGGCGATGGCGGCCACCGGGGTGCAGGAGACGCGTGAAGCCGAGGCGAAGCTGTCCGGCGCGCTCGTCGGCCTCCGCGCCGTCGCCGAGCAGTACCCGCAGCTGCGCGCGACCGAGAACTTCCAGGAGCTGCAGCGAAGCCTGAGCGAGATCGAGGACGAGATCCAGGCCGCGCGCCGGATCTACAACTCGAACGTTCAGGCCTACAACACCAAGATCCAGATCTTCCCGAACTCGATCATCGCCGGCATGGGCGGCTTCACGGCCCGCGAGTACTTCGAGATCGAGACGCCGAGCGAGCGCGAGCCCGTTCAGGTCAAGTTCTGAGCCTGGATCCACCGAAACGGGTCGATGATTCGGCTCCCCAGGCCAAGCCCGGGGCCGATTCGGGAGCACCCGTGTGGTGGAGCCACAGGGGTGCGAGCGAAGTGGCTCCGGACGCCGGCATGGGGAGTCGAATCGCGGGTCGGATCGGTGGATCCAGGCTGAGCCCGGCCCCGCGGCCGCTCCTCATCCGATCGGCGTGCACGAGCCCCTGAGCTCGACCGCGACGCAGACGTCGCCACCCGGGCCGCCGCCCCCGGCGTCGCGGCCCGGCCCGCCCGACAGGTAGTCGGGCCCTTCGCGGCCGACGAGCACGTCGTCCCCGGCGAGCCCGACGAGGTAATTGGCCGCCGATGAGCCGATCAGCGTGTCCGGGCGGTCAGAGCCGTACGCGACCTCGATCCGCTTGAGGCGGTCGTGTCCACGCCCCTTCGCCCGCCCCTGCCCGAGGTCCACGACCGCGCCACGCGGCGCGTCGTCGTAGGAGACCAGGTCGAAACGCCCGGCGCCCCCGTCGAGGCGGTCGTTGCCGGGCCCGCCGATCAAATAGTCGCGGCCCCCCGTGCCCGCCGCGATCCGGTCCGCCCCGGCACCGCCGTCGATCTGATCGTCACCGCCGTTGCCCTTGATCCGGTCGCGGCCCGAGCCCCCGCAGATCAGATCGTCACCACCGCGGCCGGCGATCCTGTCGGGGCCGCCGCGGCCGACGATCACGTCCGCCCCGTGGGTGCCGATGAGCTTGTCGAAGTGGTGGCTGCCGACGATCGTGGCCGGTCTGCCGAGGCAGTAGGGACCGCGCCGCTTCCCGCCCGCGAGCGCGACGGATGCGAATGCGAGCGCCGCCAGCAATGCCGCCGCGACCGCCCCTTTTGCCTGTGCCGGCATCCCCGCAAGCGTAGAACCCGGCCCGCGCCCACGAGCAAGCGGCCCGCCCGGCGCAGGGCCGGACGGGCCGCTTCGGAGCGGTCGTGGACGCGGGATCAGCCGGCGGCGTCGAAGCGCGAGGCGACCTCGTCCCAGTTGACGACGTTCCAGAACGCGTCCAGGTAGTCGGGGCGCTTGTTCTGGTACTTCAGGTAGTAGGCGTGCTCCCAGACGTCGACGCCGAGCAGCGGCGTCTGGCCGGCGGAGACCGGGGAGTCCTGGTTCGCAGTCGAGGTCACGGCGAGCCCGGAGCCGTCATGGACGAGCCAGGCCCAGCCGGAGCCGAACTGCCCGGTGCCGGCCGCCTTGAACTTCTCCTTGAAGTCCGCGAAGGAGCCGAAGGCGGAGTCGATCGCCTCGGCCAGAGCGCCGCTCGGCTCGCCGCCGCCGTCGGGGCTCATGATCTGCCAGAAGAACGTGTGGTTGGCGTGGCCACCGGCGTTGTTGCGGACCGCCGTCTGCTTGTCGGCGGGCAGGCTGTCGAGGTTCTTCAGCACCTCCTCGACGTCCGCGTCGGCCCAATCGGTGCCCTCGAGCGCGGCGTTGGCCTTGTCGACGTATGCCTGGTGGTGCTTGTCGTGGTGGACCTTCATCGTCGCCTCGTCGATGTGCGGCTCGAGAGCGTCGTATGCGTAGGGAAGGTCGGGGACGGAGTAAGCCATGCGGGTGGCCTCCTTTTCGTCTCTGTTGCGGATTTTCGGGGGGTCTGGCGGTGTCTTGGAATCTATACCCGCGCGCCGGGGAGCCGACACGGGGGCCGCCGCCACCAATTCTGCAACTTCAAGTGCACTTGAAGTCAAGTCCGATCTCTGCAAGCCTTCCGACATCGCATCGCGCCCTCCCACCGAGCTGACGATCGGCGAGCTCGCCGAGCGCAGCGGCGTCGCCGCATCGGCCCTCCGCTACTACGAGGAGCGCGGCCTGATCAGCTCCGAGCGCAATCCCGGCGGCCATCGCCGCTACCGCCGACCGACGATCAGGCGCGTCGCCTTCATCACCTTCGCCCAGCGGGTCGGGCTCAGCCTGGCGGAGATCGGCGCCGAGCTCGAGCGGCTGCCGGGCAACCGGACGCCGAAGGCGGCCGACTGGGAGCAGCTCAGCGCCAAGTGGACGGCGCGGATCGACGAGCGCATCGCCGAGCTCGAGCGGCTCCGGAACGGGCTCAGCAGCTGCATCGGTTGCGGCTGCCTCTCGCTCGAGCGCTGCGAACTCGCCAATCCGGGCGACCGCGCCGGATCTCGCGGCCCCGGGCCGCGCTACTGGCTCGGCGACCCGCGCCCGGCCGGCGGCACGGGCTGAGCGCGGCTGCGCCGTCGACGCCTACTGGAGCACGTCGCGGCGTCGCAGCAGGACGCTCGCCGCGATCGCGAACGCCGCGATCAGCGCCACCGTCCCGAGCCACGCCGCCCAGGGAGCGCCGTCGCTGAGCGGATTGACCCCGATCAGGCGCCGGTAGGGGGAGATGGCGCGGGGCACGTCGAGCGCGTCCACCACCTGCCCGAGCCCGTCGACCAGCCACGCGGCGGTGGCGAGCGCGGCGCTGATCGAGATCGCCCGGGCGCGTCCCGGAAGCCACGCGCCGAGGGTCAGCGCGAGCACCCCGAACAGCAACGCCAAGAGCACGGCGCTGAACGTCGCGGCGAGCACTGCGCCGACCCCGACGTCGAGGCCGACGATCGCGTCGCCGAGCACGGTCGCGACGAACAGGACCGCGCCGAGTGCTGCACAGAGCGCCGCCAGCGCCGCGACGCGGGCCAGGACGACGATCTCGCGCGGCACCGGCTGGGCCAGCAGGAAGTCGAGGAAGCCGTGCTCCTCCTCGCCCGCGATCGCCCCGGCGCCGAAGCCGATCGAGAAGATCAAGAGCAGCAGCGGGACCATCAACGCGAACAGCTGCGAGTTCAGGTATCCAGCCGGGCTCGTGAAGTCGACCTCGCCGCCCGCGAACAGACCGCGGACCGCCTTCGGCAGCTCCTTTGCGTAGTCGTTGAGCCCGCTCGCGTCCCTGGTCGAGGGGTAGAAGGCGACGATGATGCCGACGAGAAGCAGCAGGCCAAATGACCACCACAGCAGCGAGCGCCGGTGCCCGCGCAGCGACTCGCGCATGAGCTCTGCGCTCACGACCCCTCCCCCCGCCCCGCGGCGCCGCCCGGGTCCTCGTAGTAGCGGAGGAAGAGCTCCTCGAGCTCGGGCTCGCGGCTCGTCAGCGAGAGGACGCGCTGCTCGGCGAGCAGCCGGATCAGATCGGTGATCTCGCCGCTGGTCGCAAATCGCAGGCGGGCCCCGTCGAGGGTGAGATCGTGCACGCAGTCGAGCCCGCGCAGCCGGGCGGCCACGGACTCCTCCAGCGGCTCGGCGAGGATCACGGAAGTCTCGCGAGGGCGGCGCGCGCGGAGCTCGGCCACTCCCTGGACGTCGACGATCCGCCCGGCCCGGATGATCGCCACGCGGTCGGCCGCGCGCTCGACCTCGTCGAGGTCGTGCGATGAGAGGAAGACGGTGCTGCCGGCGGCGGCATGCTCGCGGACGATCGCGTGCACCTCCTCCTGCAGCAAGGGGTCCAGGCCGCTCGTCGGCTCGTCGAGTACGAGCAGCTCCGGGTCCGCGAGGAGGGCGGCGATCAGCCCGATCTTCTGGCGGTTCCCCTTCGAGAGGTCGGCGATGCGGCGATCGGGCTCGAGCCCGAGCCGGTCGATGAGGCCCGCGGCGGTGTCCGGCGCGACGCCGCGCAGGCGCGCGAGGTGATCGAGCACCTGGCGCCCCGTGTCGTGCCCGGAGAGCTTCAGCTCGCCGGGCAGATACCCACAGCGGCCCCTGACCTCGAGGCTCTGGCGGCGGCTGTCGAAGCCGAGCACCTCGACGGCGCCGGCCGTGGGGCGGATCAGGTCCAGCATCGTGCGGATGAAGGTCGTCTTCCCGGCGCCGTTGGGCCCGATGAAGCCGAAGACCTCGCCCCGTTCGACCCGCAGGTCGATCTCCGAGATCCCGACGCCGGGCGCGTACAGCTTGCTCAGGGCCCGGGCCTCGATGGCGGGGGTCGCGCTCATGCCGCCCGCAGACGGCCGCCGCGCAGCTCGAGGCGCCTGTCGAAGCCTTCGGTTCCGTCCCTCTCGTGCGTGATCACCAGCACCCCGCGACCGGAGCCGGCCTCGCGCTGGAGCTCGCCGAGCAGGCGTCGCGCCCCATCCGGATCGAGGTGTGCGGTGGGCTCGTCGAAGATCACAAAGCGGGCCGGCGAAAGCAGCGCGCGGGCGACGGCGATCCGCTGCCGCTGGCCGCCCGAGACCGTAGCCCCCTGCTCGCCGAGGCGCGTGTCGAGGCCGTCCGGCAACGAGTCGAGCCAGGAGGAGAGCCCGACCCGCTCGAGGGCGATCGCGAGCGAGACGTCATCGGCCTCCGGGTCTCCCAGCAGCAGGTTCTCGCGCAACGAGACCGAGAAGGCGTAGGCGTCCTGGCCCGCCAGCAGCACCGCCGGGCGCAGCTCCCGCTCCGAGAGGCTGCGCAGATCAACCCCGCCAATGGTGATCGCCCCCGCGCTCGGGTCGGCGAAGCGGACGAGCAGCTCGGCCACCGTGGTCTTGCCGGATCCGCTCGGCCCGCTCAGGGCAAGCGCTTCGCCCGGCCGCCACTCGAGCTCGACACCACGCAGCAACGACTCGCCGCCGGGGTAGGCGAACTCGACGCCGCGCAGCTCGATCGAGCCGCCCTCCGGCAGCGGCTGCGGCCGCGCCGGCTCCAGCGTCGGCGCCGGCGCCGCGACGACGTCCTCGACGCGCCCGGCCGCGGCGACGCAGGCGTCGATCGCTGGCGGCAGCCGCGGGCAACGGCGCCACCGCCTCCTGCGCGGCAATGCCGAGCAGGACGACCGCCGCGAGCAGCACGCCCGCGAGCGCGCCCGAGGCGACGGCGGGAACGGCGACCGCGGCGATCGCGACGGCGGTCCCGGTCAAGAGCGCCGTCTGCAGGCCGATCCCGAGCCCCCCGGCGGCGGCGTCACGGCGCTGGATCGCGGCAAGGCGCGAGGAGAGGTGATCGCTGCGCTCGATCCAGTCGCGCTCGCGGCCCGCGACCGCGATCTCCCCGGCGCCGGCGCAGATCTCGACGAGCTCGGAGGAGAGCGCCGCCCTGGCGGCGGCCTGGTTGCGGCCGGCGGCCCGGGCCGCGCGGCGGGTCAGGGCGGGGACGCCCAATCCCCCGGCGAGCAGCGAGAGCGCGAGTACGACCGCCGCCGGAGGATGGAGAAGGACGGCGACCGCGACGGCCCCGACGCCGGCGACGATCGCGATCAGAGGCGGCAGCAGGGCTCGCAGATAGACGTCCTGGAGCCGGTCGACGTCGGCGACGAAGCGGCTCAGCAGCTCGCCGCGCCGGTAGGTCCCGAGGCCGGATGGGACGAGCGGCACGAGCGCGGCGAAGAAGCGTCGCCGCAGCTCACCGATCGAGCGCAGCGCCACGTCGTGGGAGACGAGCCGCTCTCCGTAGCGGGCCAGCGCCCGCAGCAGGCCGAAGAAGCGGACGCCGACGATGGCAAGTGCCAGGCTGAGGATCTCCGGGCGCTGCGCGGCACGGCTGATCAGATAGCCCGAGGTGGTCAGCAGCCCGACCGCGGCCAGCACGGCGACCGCTCCGAGCGCCACCGCCGCCGCCAGGGCCTTTGGTCCCCCGCGTCCGAGCGGGGCCGCGGCGAGCAGGCCGCGCAGAGCGGTCATGCCACGGCTCCGATCGGCTCGAGGTCCGCCGCGGGACGGGAGGGCGGGGCGGGGACCGCGATCCGCCCGCCCCGCAGCTCGGCGACCCGGGCGCCGTCGCGCTCGATCGCGGCGACGAGGTCCGGGCGGTGGGCGATGAGCAGGGCGGTGCGGCCGGCGAGCAGACGTCCGATCGCGGCGGACACGGAGGCGGCGGTCGCCGGGTCGAGGTGGGCGGTCGGCTCGTCGAGCACGACCAGCGCGGGGTCGCTGAGGAAGGCGCGGGCGAGCGCGACCCGCTGCGCCTGCCCCGCGGAGAGCCGGCGCCCGCCCTCTCCAACGAGGGTGTCGATGCCGTCGGGCAGCTCCGCGACGAACCGGGAGGCACCCGCCTGCTCGAGGGCTGCGAGGACCCGCTCGCTGCCGGCGCCGGGCTCGCTGAGCGTCACGTTCTCGGCGAGCGTCCCGGCGAAGATCGTCGGCCGCTGCGGGATCCAGGCGACGCGGCGCCGCCAATCGGCGGTCCCGACGCGGGCGAGTGGCGCCGCTCCACAGCGGATCTCGCCCGCGTCCGGGTCGGCGAGCCGCAGGAGCAGCGAGGCCAGCGTCGACTTGCCGGCGCCGCTGGTGCCCACCAGGACGACCGTCTCGCCGGGGTCGAGGCGAAGATCGAGGCCGGCGAGGACCGGCTCGGGACGGCCCGGATATGCGAAGCGCACGCCCTCGAGCACGACCGGCTCGCGGCGGGGGTCAGGGGCTGGCAGCGGATCGGGGCTGGTCAGCCACCGAGGGATCGGCGTCGAGCGCCTCGAAGATCGACTCCGCCGCGGCGAGGCCGTCGTTGGCGGCGTGGTAGTTGGCGCCGACCGCGCGGAGCGGCATGTACAGCTCCGGCGCGAGCAGCAGCACCGTCAGTCCCTGCTCGAAGCCGAGGTGGCCCGATGCGAGCTGGACGCCGACGGTCGCGGCGACGACGGCGGTGCCGATCATCGCCAGCAACTCGAGGACCAGCGCCGAGAGGAAGGCAACGCGAAGGGTCGCCATCGTCTCCACCCTGTACCGGTCGGAGGCGCGCGCGATCGCCTTCTCCTGATCGCCGGCGCGACCAAGCGCGCGGAGAGTCTCGAGACCGCGAACGATGTCGAGGAAGTGCGCGCTGAGCCCGCTCAGCGTGCGCCACCGACTCTCGAGGCTGCGCTTGGCGAGCTTGCCGACGAGGACCATGAAGACGGGGATGAGCGGCATCGTCACCCCCAGGATCAGCGCCGCCTCCCAGTCGCGGGGAGCGATCCAGGCGAGGATCACCGGCGGCGCCAGCGCCGCGAGAACGGCCTGTGGCAGGTAGCGGGCGTAGTAGGCCTCGAGCGCCTCGACGCCCTGTACCGCGGCCGCCGCAAGCGCCCCCGCCCGTCGCTCGGGATCGAAGGGCCGCCGTTCGAGCAGCTGGCGCACGAGCCGGGCCCGGAGCTCCTCCATGACCCGCGCGGCGCCGATCCTGCCGGTCCACTCGAAGCCGAAGCCGACGGCTCCCCGGCCGACGGCGATCAGCGCCAGCGCGATCAGCGACCCGGTCAGGGCCGCCACGTCGGCGCCGCCGAAGGCGCCCGCGATCACGTGCGCGAGCAGGGTCGCCTGAGCGACGATCAGGACCGTGCCGGCGAGGCCGATCGCGACCGTCAGCGGGAGCTGGCGGCGCGCGGCGCCGCCGGCCCTCGTGAGCCTGCGCTGGAGCCCGCCCACGACTCAGGAGCCTTCGCTCGGCTTCGCCTCCCCCGTGATTCCGTGCGTCGGAGGGGGTCCGGGGGTTTTGTCGTCGTCGCCGGTCATCTCGTCGATGAGATCGAGCGGTGAGCGCACGTCGCCGAAGTCCTCGGGCCCGATCCGGTGCCGGAAGACCCAGTACGTCCACGCCTGGTAGGCGACCACGACCGGGACGAGCAACACCGCGACGACCGTCATCACGACGAGCGTGTAGTGCGAGGAGGAGGCGGCGTTCAGCGTCAGGTTGTAGGCCGAGTCGGTGCTCGACACCATCGCGTTCGGGTACAGGTCCGCGAACAGCGCGGTGAAGAGAAGGACGATCGCGGCGACGCCGGCGCCGAAGCCCGCTGCCGCGCTGCGCCGGACGAGCACGCTCATCGCAACGAGGGCTGCGACGGCGAGCACGCCAAGCACGGTCGCGAGCACGTCGGTGCCGGTGAGGTCGGCGATCGTCCAGGCGACGAAGCCCGCGCCGAGCACGGCTGAAACCGGAGCCGAGCGCCGCGCCCAGGCGCGGGCCCGCTCGGCGACCGGCTCCTTCGTCCGCAGCGCCAAGAACGACGCCCCGTGACAGAGGAACAAGGACAGCGTGACCAGACCGCCCAGCAGCGCGTAGGGATTGAGCAGGGTGAAGAGCGTCCCGGTGAACTCGCCGCTGGCGTCGATCGGCACGCCGCCGACGATGTTCGCCCAGCCGACGCCCCAGAGCAGGGCCGGCAGGAAGCTCCCGACCGCGAGGGCGACCTCCCAGCGGCGGCGCCAGCCGTCGCTCTCGCCCTTACCCCAGAACTCGAAGGAGACGCCGCGCACGATCAGCGCCACGAGGATCAGGAACAGCGCCAGATAGAAGCCGCTGAACAGCGTCGCGTACCACTGCGGGAACGCCGCGAACGTGGCGCCGCCGGCGACCAGCAGCCAGACCTCGTTCCCGTCCCACAGCGGCCCGATCGAGTGCAGGACGGAACGGCGCTCGCCGTCGTTGCGAGCGACGAACGGGAGCAGCATTCCGACGCCGAAGTCGAAGCCCTCGAGCACGAAGTAGCCGAGCCAGAGGATCGAGATCAGCAGAAACCAGATGAACTGCAGGGTGGTGACGTCTTGCATCGGATGCTCTCCGTTCGCGTTCGAGGTCGATCAGTAGGCGAGGACGAGGTCGGGCTTGCCGCCGTCGTCGGGCGCGGGCGCCTCGGGCGTGCCCTTGCGGGCGATCTTGAGGAAGATCCGGCCGGCGAAGACGGCGAGGACGCCGTACAGGAGCGTGAACCCGATCAGGGTGATCAGCACCTCCGCGGTCGAGACAGCGGGCGAGTTCGCGTCGCTCGTCTTCAGCAGTCCGAACACCACCCAGGGCTGCCGGCCCATCTCGGTGAAGACCCAGCCGACCGCGCTGGCGATGAACGGCAGCGCCGCGGCGGGCACGGCCCACTTCAAGAAGCGCTTGGAGCTCTCGAGCTTGCCGCGGCGCAGCAGCCACCAGCCGTAGCCGGCAAAGAGCAGCATCAGCGTGCCGATGCCGATCATCGCCCGCCAGCTCCAGTACGCGACGGCGACGATCGGGGCGTACTCGCCGGGGCCGTACTTGGCCTGGTATTCGGCGTTGATGTCGTTGATGCCCTCGACCTTGCCGTTGAAGCTGCCGGTCGCGACGAACGAGAGCATCTTCGGCACCTGGACGTCGCGGTTGAGGCCCTCGGGGTTCGACTTGAAGTCCCCGGTGGCGAACAGGGACATCCCCGCGCCGTCCGTGGTCGTGAAGACGGCATCCGCGGCAGCCATCTTCATCGGCTGCTGGTCGGTCATCAGGATGCCGTTGAAGTGGCCCACGATCATCGTCAGGAGGGCGGCGACCGTGACGACGGGGAGCGCGATCGAGATCGTCCGCTTGTGGACGTCGGGCTCGTTGCCGCGCCGCAGATGCCAGGCGGAGACGCCGATCACGACCATGCCGGCGGTGATCAGCGCGGCGAAGATCGTGTGCACGAAGGCGTACAGGGCCGTGCTGTTGGTCAGTACCGCCCAGATCGACGTCAGCTCGGCCTTGCCGTTGACCATCTCGTAACCGACCGGGTGCTGCATCCAGGAGTTCGCCGCGAGGATGAAGTACGCCGACAGAGCGGTCGAGCCGGCGACGAGCCACGCGCAGGCGAGGTGCACCTTGCGCGGCAGCCGGCCCCAGCCGAAGATCCACAGCCCGAGGAAGGTCGACTCCACGAAGAACGCGGCGAGGCCCTCCATCGCGAGCGGGGCGCCGAAGATGTCGCCGACGAAGCGCGAGTACTCGGACCAGTTCATCCCGAACTGGAACTCCTGGACGATGCCGGTGACAACGCCCATCGCGAAGGAGACGAGCATCAGCTTGCCCCAGAATCGGGTCGCGCGCAGCCAGCGCTCGTCGCCCGTCCGGTACCAGCGCGTCTGCAACACCGCGACCGTCAACGCGAGCCCGATCGTCAACGGGACGAAGATGAAGTGGTAGACGGTGGTGATGCCGAATTGCCAGCGGGCGAGCTCGAGTGAATTCATGGGAAGAGCTTCGTCCACGACGCCCGGCCGGCGTTCGGGGCAGGGCGCGGGTTCCAGCTCCGTAGAACCCCGCACGCGACGATCCGCCCGCCACGCGCGCGCGCCCGGCGATCGCGTCCCGCGACCGGGATGGGTACTTCCCACGGGTGGCGATGCGGAGGGTGGCGGACGCAGGAGCGCCGTTCGAGGCCTAGGTTCGACCGTATGGACGAGAGCCCCGCAGAGAGAGGGAGCCCGAGCCCGGCCGGAGAGCCCGGCTTCCGCGTCCTCGTCGCCGGCGGCGGCGTGGCCGCCCTCGAGGCGATCCTGGCCCTGCGAGAGATCGGCCCCCGGCTCGAGATCGAGCTCCTCACCGACGCCGACCGGTTCCGGCTCGCCGCGATGTCCGTCACGACGCCCTTCGGGGCCGATCCCGTGCCGTCGGTCTCGCTCGACCGGTTCTGCGCCGAGCAGCGCTGCGGCCGGATCGGCGACCGCCTGGCCGAGATCTGGCCCGCTCAGCAGCGGGCCCTGACGGAGTCCGGGGAGGAGCTGCCCTACGACGCACTCCTCGTCTGCCCCGGCGCCCGCAGGCGCCCGCCCCGCGCCGAGCTCGCGCGACCGGAGTCGGAGCGCGCCCTGGTCTTCACCGGGCCCGATCAGGTGGCCGCCGTGCGCCGGCTCGTGCGGGACGCGCACGCCGCCGACGGCGAGCTCAGCTTCGAGGTCCCGCCGGGACCGTGCTGGCCGCTGCCCCTCTACGAGCTCGCGATGCTGGCGGCCCACGAGCTGCGGTCGACCCGCGCGCGCGTCGACTTCGTCACGCCGGAGATGGCGCCGCTCGAGTATCTGGGCTCCGCCGCCTCGGCGGAGGTCGCGGAGCTGCTCGACGGGCTCGGCGTGCGCTTCCGGAGCACGCGCGGAGAGACGCCGCACACCAGCCCCGGCCCGTTGCGGGTGACCCTGCCTGAGCTCGACGTGCCCGAGATCCCCGGCCTCCCGCAGGGCAGCAGCGGCTTCATCCCCACCGACAGCGCTATGCGCGTACCGGGCGCCGGGCCGGTCTGGGCCGCCGGTGACGCGACCTGGTTCCCGGTCAAGCAGGGAGGTCTCGCGGCCACCCAGGCGGACGTCGCCGCGGGCGGCATCGGCCGCCTGGCGGGCCTGCCGGAAGCCGAGGCGGCGCCGGGGACGTTCCGGCCCGTGATCCGGGCGGCGCTGATGACCCCCGACGGACCTCATTACCTACGGTCCGCCGGCGGTGCAGGCCGAACCGGCCGCGCGCCGCTGTGGTGGCCGCCGGCAAAGGTCGCGGGCAGGTTGCTGGCGCCTTATCTGACCAGGGCGCTCCCGGAGCACGACGGCGAGGGTCTCGCCGACGTCGACCCCGATGCCGAGCGTGCCGCCGACCACGCGGATGCGGTCGCCATCGCGCTCGCGGGCGCTGACCTCGACGCGCGCGACGGCGAATACGACCGCGCACTGCGCTGGCTCGAGGTCGCCGACGCGCTCGAGCTGGGCCTCCCCGAGGCCTACAGGGAGCGGCGCCGGGAGTGGCGCCTGCTCGTCGAGGCCAAGGACGGCGACGGCGGCGATGCCGCGTCGGCCTGACCGGCCTGACGCAACGGCACCCTCGCCAAGCGCCCGCTCTCGAGAGCGGTCAGGATCCGGTCCGGGGCGATACCACGACCGGGCAGGGCGCCTCGCGGACCATCCGCATCGAGACGCTGCCGAGCAGCACCCGCGCGAGCGGTCCGTAACGGCGCGAGCCGACGACGAGCAGGTCGGGCTGGACGCGGCGGCAGTGCTCGATCAGCAGCTCGGCAACGGGCCCGCGCTCGACCTCGACCTCGACGTCCAGATCGCGGCCGCGGGCGGCGACGAGCGCCTCGAGCTCGGCGCGTGCCCGAACCTTGGGTTCGGCGCCGAGTCCATGCCCGGCCAGCACATCGCGCCCGTCCGCGATGAGCGCCGCCTGACTCACGGACGGCTCGACGACCCTGACCACGTGCAGCTCCGCATCGAAGCGGCGAGCGAGCCCGGCGGCGAGCTCGAGGGCGTGCTCGGAGTCCGGGCCGTGCGCGCAGCCGACCGAGATGCGGCCGATGCGCTCCGGCGCCACGACCCCGTAGCCCCTGGGTGCGATCGCCACCGGGCTCGGCGAACCGTGCGCGAGCCGCTCACCGGTGCTGCCGGCGAGGACCCTGCCGATCCGACCGTGGGCACTCGATCCGACTACTACGAAGTCGGGACGCTCGCTCTCGACGGCGGTCGCCAGCGCTGCGGCGGGCGAGTTGTCGACGACGGCCTCCGCGCTGCCCTCGATCCCGGTGAGGCGCTCGAGGGCACGGCGCTGGAGCACGGCGCGACCGCTCTCGATGAGCGCGTCGCGTTGCTCGGCCCAGCTCCCCGGCTCGGCCTCGGCCGTGATCGGAGGATCGCCGGTCTGACGCGGTGGGAAGGGGACGGCCATCAGCGCGTGCACCTCGCCCCCGGCGCCCGCGAGCAGGCGGGCGAGGGCGACGGCGTCATCGCCGCCGGCGGCGCCGTCGTGACCGACCACGACCCGCGCGGGCGCCTGCGCGCCCCTCGGCCCGCCGACCAAGAGCCGCGCGAGGTCGAGGCTCGAGACGACCCCGACCGGTTCGCCGGTGCCGGGCTCGATGACGAAGAGGTGCGCGACCTCGTGCTCCCGCATCAGCTCCGCCGCCTGGCGCGCGCCGGCGTCGGCCGCGATCGCAAGCGGCTCCGTCGACGCGAGCGAGCCGATCTCCTCGTCTCCGGTCGCTGCCCCGAGGCCGAGCGCATCGAGCAGATCGCGGTCGGAGAGGACGCCGAACGAGCTTCCGGCGCCGGCGTCGCGAACCACGATCGCGTGCACCCGATTCGCCGTCATCGCCCTCGCGGCCTCGAGCAGCGTGTCCGCTGCCGGCCGGGCGATCACCCCACGGGTCATGATCGACGAGACCGGGGCATCGAGCGGGTCGTGCTGGGAGCGGTCGTGGGCAGGGACGCGGGAGGAGGGATCGGCTGAGTCGAACATCAGCGGAACGTACGAGCGGTCACCGGCAGCGGCATCCGCGCTCCGCCCCCTCTCGCCGGGGGCAACTACGGTCAACGTTTCGGCCTCCGTAGTTCTCCGCGAGGGGGGCGCGGCTCACCCCGCGCCCGCCCCGCTGCCCGCGCCGGTATCTTCGGCGCTCGAATGGCAACGCCCGACTCAGGCACCGAGCAGGCGAGCGCGCCCGAGGGGACGAAGACCATCGTCCTCGCCGACGATCATGCGGTCGTCCGCAGCGGGCTGCGCATGATCCTCGAATCCGACCCGACCCTCGAGGTCGCGGCCGAGGCCGAGGACGTGGACGAGGTCGTCCGCAAGCTCAGCGCCTACAAGCCCCACGTGCTCGTGCTCGACATCAACATGAAGGGCGAGAGCAGCCTCGACTCGATCGAGCGGATCCGCGCCGCCTCGCCCGACACCCGGGTCGTCGTACTGACGATGCAGACGGAGACCGAGTACGCGCGCGAGGCGCTGCGCGGAGGCGCCAACGGCTACCTGCTCAAGGATGCGGCCGACACCGACCTTCTCGAGGCCGTGCAGGCCGCCGTCGCCGGCGAGCGCTACGTGCAGCCCGCGATCGGAGCCCGACTCGCGGCCGAGCCGCCCGCCGCCTGGCCGCCGGACGGACTGAGCGAGCGCGAGGCGGAGGTACTGCGCCTGATCGCCCTCGGCTACACGAACAAGGAGATCGGCGAGCAGCTCTATCTGAGCGTCCGCACCGTCGAGTCGCACCGCGCCCACATCCAGCAGAAGCTGCGCCTGCAGACGCGGGCCGAGCTGGTCGGCTACGCGCTCGAGAACGACATGGTCAACGGGCCCGCCGGCCCGCGCTGAGCCTCAGCCGGCCGGCACCGTAAGGATCACGGTGGCGCCCGCACCCGGCGCCGAATCGAGCTCGAGCGTCCCCCCGGCGAGCTCGGCCCGCTCGCGCATGCCCCTGACGCCGAAGCCGGACAGCATCGAGGCCGTGTCGAAGCCGGCGCCGTCATCGGCGATCCGCAAGACCAGTTCCGGCCCCGCGAGCCGCGTGGTGACCTTGATCGAGGCCGCGCCCCCGTGCTTGACGGCGTTCGTCATCGCCTCCTGGGCGACGCGGTAGACGGCGAGCTCGGCTGACTCCGAGAGCTGGCCTCCGGCCTGCCCGACGTCGAGGGCGACCTCGATCCCGTCGATGCGCTCGCCGATCCGCGCGGCGAGCGCCTCGAGCGCCGCGGCGATCCCGAGCTCGGCGAGGGAGTCCGGCCGCAGATCGGTGATCAGGGCGCGCATCGAAGCGATCTCGGTGTCGATCTGCTCGATCGAGTGCGCGACCGCTTCCCGCAGCCTCGCGTCGTCGCCGCTGCGCAGACCGGTCGCCAGCAGCAGCCGGACCGCCGCCAGGCCCTGCAGGCTCCCGTCGTGCAGCTCGCGCGCCCACTGCACCCGCTCCTGCTCGGCCGCCTCGATTGCGAAGCGGAGCCGCTCGTGCGCGACCGAGCGCGCGTTGCCGATCGCGATCGCCGCCCAGCGCGAGAGGCCTACCGCCGCGTCCTCGTCCGCCTTCGTGAACTCGGCCCCTCCCTCCTTCTCCGTCAGATACAGGTTGCCCCAGGGCTCGCCGAAGACGACGATCGGGACGCCGAGGAAGCTCCGCATCGGCGGATGGTGGTCGGGGAAGCCGAACGAGTCGGGATGATCGGCGACGTCACGGAGGCGCAGGACCCTGGGTTCGGTGATCAGGGTCCCGAGGACGCCCCTCCCCTTTGGCAGGTCGCCGATCCGCTGCCGCGTCTCGGCGTCGATGCCGTAATTGATGAAGCGCTCGAGCGAGCTCCGCGATTCGTCGAGCACGCCGAGGGCCGCGTAACGGGCGCCCGTCACTTGGGCGGCCCGTTCGACGATGGTGCGCAGCAGATGCTCGAGGTCGAGATCGGCGACGAACGCCTGGCCCACGTCGACGAGCCGACGCACCGTCGCGTCGTTGATCTCACGATCCATCTACTCCTCGCAAGATAGCGCGGTGCCTGCCCGTAGTTATCTCGCTGAGACCCACGGCATCGACCGGAGGCCGGGCGCGGGTGCCAAAACGTACCCTCACGGGAATGGTCGACTCCGGACATCACGGCCCCGGGACAGGCGCGGACAACCCAGCCCGCGTCGTGGTCGCCGACCGCAGCCTGCCGTTCTGCCGGGCACTCCAGGCGCTGCTCGCGACCGAGCCCGGGCTCGAGTTCGCCGGCTGCGCGGGGACGGTCCCCGGGCTGCTGGAGATGCTCGCGTCCGAGGAGCCTCAGGTGCTCGTGATCGACGCCGAGCTCGCCGCCGGTGCCGCGGGTCCGCTCCTCAGCACGGTCCGGGCCGCCCACCCTCAGCTCCGCCTCGTCCTCACCGGTCTGGTCGCCGGCGCGGCCTACGAGCACAGGGTCGCTGCCGCGGCCGGCGTCGGCTACGTCCGCAAGGACGAGGGGCCGGAGGTGATCGCAGCCGCGATCCGCGCCGCGGCCCGCGTGCCCGGCCTCAGAGCCCGAGCGCGGCGCTGAACAGCAGCATCGCGGCGGCACCGGGGACGAACCCCGCCACCGTCGCGGCCACCGAGCGCCGGAGCGCGTCCGGGAGCAACTCGGCGAGCACGAGGGCGATCATCGCCCCGGCGGCGAACGCGAACGAGATCGGCAGCAGAGCCTTCACCTGCTCGACGAGTCCGTAGGCGAGCAGCGCGCCGACCGGCTGCGGAGCGCTGCTCAGCACGGCCACCCAGAACTGGCGCGCGCCGCTCTCCCCCGCCAGCGCCATCGGAATCGCGACGCTCGTGCCCTCCGGAATGTTCTGGATCGTGATCGCGACGATCACGAAGGCGCTCAGGCCGGCGACGCTGGAAGCGAACGCCGTCCCGATCGCCAGCCCCTCGGGCAGGCTGTGGGCGAAGAGGACGACGAAGACGAGCAGCGAGGTGCGGCGCGCGGCACCCAGGCCCGTGCGCGCCGCCGGACGCCTGCTGAGCAACGTGGAGACGAGCCAGAGGAAGGCGACGCCGAGCAGCAGGCCGAACCCGACGGCCGCCCCCGAACCCGCGTCGAGGGCGGGCAGCAGCAGGCCGACGACCGCCGCGACACCCATCACACCGGCTGTGATCCCGAGCAACAGAGGCCGCAGACGCTCGGCCCGGGCTCCGAGCCAGATGACCGGCAAGGCCCCGACGCCCGTGGCGATCGCGGTCCCGCAGGCGAGCACCGTGAGCAGGACGATGTCCCCCACTGCGGATTGCCTTCCGGCTTCAGTCCCCGAAAGCGCCGCCGGAGGGACGCAAGTGCGGCTGCCCGTGCCACTCGTACGGCAGCGCCGCCTCGACTTCGATCGAGCGCTCCGGTGGCGGCTGGGCGCCGATGCCCGCGCCGGCCATCCATGGCGCCAGGTGCTTGCCGCTGATCTTGTGCGGCGGCCACCAGAGCGCGTCGGCGCCGACCTCACCCTCCTCGCCCTCCGCCGACAGCATGTTGATGGGGTCGTGGTCGGTCAGCAGCCGGCCGCGCAACACGGGCTCGAAGGGCTGCGGGTCGATGTCCGCTCCGAGGCCGGCGGCGATCGCCTCCGCCGCGGCGTCGGCCTGCTGGGTGGCGATGCCGCCCTGCTTGATCGGGAAGTCGGTGCCGTCGCCTGCCGCGTAGATCGCCTCGGTTCCCCGCACCCGCGCGTGCCGGTCGATCGGGAGGAAGCCGAGCTCGTCCGCCGGCAGCCCGGGATGGGCGTGGCCCTCCATCACCGGGAGTGCGACCGGGTAGCGCCCGAGCTCGAGGTCCGTGCCTTTGACGTGGATCGCGCCGTCGGAGTCCTGGCGCACCTCGCTGTCCGGGACCACTGAGATCGCCCTTCTGTCGAGGACCTCCGAGACCGCCTCGCTCGCCGCCGGGCCGAAGATCGCCAGCGGCGCGGGCTCCGGGGTCACGATCCGGATCGGCGTGTGTTCGCGACGCTCCATCAGCCTGCGGCCCGCCATCAGGGCGTACTCGTAGATGGGCAGCGTCCACGTCACCCCCGGGGGCACGATCAGATCGAGCCCGCCGCGCTCGCCGGCGCGGTCGAGGATGTTGTCGATCGGGGTCGGCGTCGGGACGGTCCACAGGGTGTGCACGCCACGCAGCGCCGGCACCGTTCGGGCCCCGGTCGCGATGAGCGCGAAGTGGAAGGGGATCTCCTGGCCCTCCGATGTCGTCGCGATGCGGCGCTCGGGATCGACCTCGTCCAGCGCAGCGGGAACGAACCGCGCCCGCTGCTCGGCCGCGATGAGGGCGAGGTCACGGCGCTCGGCGAGCTCCGGCGAGAAGGGCTCCACGACGAGCATCGGCCGGTACAGGAACTCCGGCTCGGGGTTGAGCAACGTCACCTCGACGTCGCCCTCGGTGAGCGCCCGCAGCGCCAGCAGCGCCTCGAGGGCGGCGACGCCGCCGCCGGCGATCAGGACCTCTCGCGGGTGCGAGGCCATAGCGGAAACCTAGCCGGACACCGCGCGCCCCGGGGCCCCGAGCGGCTCGGAGAGGGTGGCGGCGGTCGTGAGGCCGAGCGGGTCGTCGCCGGCTCCGCGCGGGAGGATCATCACGGGGCAGCGCGCCGAGGCGATGAGCGAGCGCGTAGTGCTTCCGAGCAGTGCCCTGCGCATTGGGCCGTGGGAACGCGAGCCCGCGAGCATCAGGTCGTAGCCGCTTCCCGCGCGGCCGAGCTCGCTCCCCGCATCACCGCCGAGCACGGCGCCGCTCGCGTCGATCTCGGCGGGCATCGCGGCGAGCGCCTTGTCGACGAGCGCCTGCTTTCGTTCGCGGTCGCGGTCGACGAGGCCCTCGCCCATGAGTACCTCCCAGTCGGTGGCGAACCCGTAGCGCGGTGGCTCGGAGACCGCGAGGACGGCCAGCCGGGCATGCGCGCGGGCGGCGAGCGCGATTCCCGTGCGCAGCGCAATCGCGGACTCCGGCGCACCGTCGTAGGCGACCGCAATCCGTCGCGCCTGCGCGGGCTCGGGATCGTCGCCGAAGCCCGCGGGCGCGATTGCGATTGCGCACGGCGCCGCCTGCATGAGCGAGAGCCCGACGCTCCCGGCGAGCGTCCGCCCCGCAGCGCTCCGGTGCGAGGAGCCGACCACGATCAGCTTCGCGCCCGCCTGCTCGGCGATCCGCTCGAGCGCGCCGGCGGCGGAGTCGCCGCGGATGGCGACGGTCTCCGGATCGAGGCCCGCGAGGCGCTCGCGGGCCAACTCGAAACCGGCGCCCGCGTCGCTCTCCAACGACCTCTGCAGATGACTTCCCCAGGCCGCGAGCCGGGGCCACACGGCGACCGTGACGATGAGCGGCGACGCCGCCGTGATCGTCGCCAGCAGGTGTCCCAGCCGGACTGCGTCAGCCCCGTGGCGCTCGGGGTCGATCCCGATCACGACCGGCTCGTGGCTCACCGGAACCGCCTCGGGGTCGAGTGTCCACCGGCCTTGCCGGCACTCCAGATCATGCCCCCAACCGTGGCAGCGGGGAGTCCGCTGCTCATCCGTAGTTCTCCCGCGCCGGGGCAGCGCAAGGCCCGCGAGGCCGTGCCGCGGGTCGGGGTCGGCATGGCCCCGCCGGCGGGCGGGTGGAGGAACATCGGGGCGCCCGGATTTGAACCGGGGACCTCACCGACCCGAACGGTGCGCGCTACCAGGCTGCGCCACGCCCCGAGGACGGAGCAGTATGGCAGGCAGGATCGGGGGTCGGCGCCCGTGGAGCGCCCCGCGCGCTCACCCCACCTGATCGATTGCGTCCTTGACGTCCTGCAGGCTCGGGACGTCCTCGAGGGTGACCGAGCCCGACGGGCCTTCGACGATCAGGATCGGGTTCGCCGGCAGGCGCATGTTGGTCGCGAGGTCGACGTCCTGCTGAGCGCTCTGGGCGGCATCGGGAGCAGAGTCGGCCTCCTCCCACGCCGCCGTGTCGAGTTGCGGGGTGGCGGCGGCGATCGCGTCGAGGAAGTTCTGGTCGACGCCCTTCTCGGGCACCTGATCGAGGTTCTTCATGAAGAGCTCCGCGTACTGCCAGCCGTGATCCTGCTCGGCCGCGGCCTCGACCGCGATCGCGCCGACGGTGACCGGCTTCAGCCCGAGGGGGAAGTTGCGGAACGTCATCTGAACCTTGCCCGTGCGCACGTAGTCGGCGATCAGGGGGTCGACGACGTCGGACTGGAATTCGGCGCAGCGCGGACACTGGACGTCGGTGAACAGGTTCACCGTCACGGGGGCGTCCGAGTTGCCGAGCCGGTTGTCGAGCTGGCGGATGCCGCCGAGCAGCGACTGCGTCTCCTCGACCCCCTCGACCTGTATCTGGCCCTCCTTGTGCTCGCCCACCGAGAGCGAGACGATGATCGCGATCAGGCCGGCGCCGATCACGCCCAGCACGGTTATCGGGATCCAGCGCCGCGGCATGCCTTACCCCGTGACCGCCTTGTAGTAGCGGACCGCGAGACCGGTCAAGAGCATCCCGAACGCCTCCTCGACGGCCATCCGCTCGCGCTCCGCCCAGGCGCTCAGGCCGGCGTCCTCGATCTCGGCGGCACGCTGGGTGACCTCGTCCACGAGATCCGGATGCCGGTCGCAGAAGTACGCACCGATCGAGTACAGATCGGTGTCCATCAGCGACTCGACGAACTCGGACGTGGCCTCGGGGTCGGTGCTGTCGGCGGCGGCGCTCACCACCGCAATCGTATTTGGCGCGCCCGCGGGGCCCCTGCCGGGGTCTCCCGCGGCCTCGGAACCCGGCCTCGGACTGGCGCAGTTTGCGGTCCGCGAACACGTTTTCGCTTGACACAACGGACACAAGCGATAGAACCCCCGGTGCAGGAACGAACGGACGGAGGAGATCCACCTTGGCCAATCACCTGACGCCGACCGAACTCGCTGAAGAGGTCCACATGAAGCGGCAGGAGGTGATCGCCAAGTGCATGGAGATGGGGATACCGATCCTGCACGGGCGTATCGACAAAACCCTGTTCGAGACCTCGCTGCGGCAGTTCGCCGCGACGCCGGTGAAGCGCCCCGCCTGAGCGGGAGCCGAGCCGAAGCGCCGCCCACCAGCGGCGCCCCATAGACTCGTGAAAGGGTCCGGCCGGACCCGAGGTCGGAGGCTGTTCCGAGCAGCCGGAGCGAACCAGCGAGGAGACCAGCTATGGAGGCGGCCACCACAGCACAGGCCGGCGGGGAGCGCGGGACCGGGAGCGCCACGGTTGCCGATCTGCTCCCGGCCTCGGTCGACAAGTACGGCGACGCCCCGGCGATCATGTTCAAGGACGGCACGGGCGCGTGGATCACGCGGAGCTTCGCCGACGTCGGCGACACCGTCCGCCGCCTCGCGCTCGGTCTGATCGACCTCGGGGTCGAGCCCAACGATCGCGTTTCGATCCTCGCCAACACGCGCCCCGAGTGGACCTACGCCGACTTCGCCGCCCTGACCGCCGGCGCCACGGTCGTCCCGATCTACCAGACCAACTCCGCGGACGAGTGCCACTACGTGCTCGAGAATTCCGACGCGAAGGTCGTCGTCGTCGAGGATCGCGAGCAGCTCGCCAAGGTCGAGGAGGTGCGCGACCGGCTGCCGGTGCTCGAGCACGTCGTGATCATGGAGGGCGAGGCGGAGGGGGCGATCTCGTTCTCGCAGCTCGCCGCCCGTGGCGACGGACGCGACCCCTCGGAGTGGCGCGCCCGCTACGAGGCCGTACGGCCGGAGGATCCCTGCACGTTCATCTACACGTCGGGCACGACCGGGCCGCCGAAGGGCTGCGTGATCAGCCACGGCAACTACCGGGCGATGCTCGACATGACCCAGCGCGCCGCCGTTCTCGACCCCGGTCAGATCGCATATCTGTTCCTGCCCCTCGCCCACTCTTTCGCGCTGCTGATCCAGCTCGGCAGCTTCGACATCGGCGGCGTGATCGCCTACTGGGAGCGCGACCCGCTCAAGATCGTTCCCAACCTGACCGAGGTCCGGCCGCACTACTTCCCGTCGGTGCCGCGGATCTTCGAGAAGATCTACACGGCGGCCACGAGCGAGATCGCCAAGCAGGGCGGCGTGCGCGAGCGCATCTTCTGGTGGGCGATCGGAGTCGGCTCGAAGGTGCGCGAGCTCGAGCGCACCGGAGGCAAGCCAGGCTTTCTGCTGCAGCGCCAGTACGCGTTCGCCGACAAGCAGGTGCTGAGCAAGATCCGGGCCCTGTTCGGGGGCAGGATCAACCAGTGCGTGACCGGGGCCGCCCCGATCAACCCCGACATCCTGCGGTTCTTCGATGCCGCGGGTGTGCTCGTGCTCGAGGGCTACGGGATGACCGAGACTTCGACCGCGGCGACGATCTCGACCCCTGAGAACTTCAAGTTCGGGACCGTCGGCCGCGCCTTCGACGGGTGCGAGATCAAGATCGCCTCCGACGGCGAGATCCTCGTCAAGGGGCCGAACATCTTCCAGGGCTACTACAAGAACCCGGAGGCGACGGCCGAGACGATCGTCGACGGTTGGCTGCACACGGGCGATATCGGCGAGCTCGACTCCGACGGCTATCTGCGGATCACCGGGCGCAAGAAGGACATCATCATCACCGCCGGGGGCAAGAACATCACCCCCGCCAACCTCGAGGCGGAGATCAAGCAGCACCCGCTCGTGAGCCAGTGCGTGGTCATCGGGGACCGGCGTCCCTACCTCGTCGCCCTGGTCACGCTGGATCCCGAGGAGGCGGCGAAGTTCGCGGCCGAGAAGGGCCTTCCGACGGACGGGGCCGAGCTGGCCGACCACCCCGACGTGAAGGCGACGATCATGGCCCACGTCGATCAGATCAACGGGAAGTTCGCGCGGGTGGAGCAGGTCAAGAAGATCAGGATCCTGCCCGCCGACCTCTCCCAGGAGGGCGGCGAGCTGACGCCGACGATGAAGGTCAAGCGCAACGTCGTGGCCGACAAGTACGGCGACGAGATCGAGCAGCTCTACGCCGGCTGAACCGGCCGCCCCGCCTCTCCGGCGGAGGCAGACGATTGCGGCGGGAAACCGCAACTCCGCCCGGTCCGTCGTGTTCTGCGACTCGGATCCTGCTCTCCGGAAGCGCGTCTCGCGCCAAACGTGGACGTTGATCCCTCTGGTAGCGTTGCTGCCCGATCACCCGCCTGGGCGGACGATCGTCTACAAAAAAACAGACCGCGGCGGGCGCCCGGTCTCGTCTGAATGGGGAAAGATGAAGAAGCTTCTTGCCGGTGTCCTCGCGATCGTGGCGATCGTCGCCATCGCCTTTGCACTGCCGACCAGCGCCTCCGCCGCCGGCGGCGCGACCACGACCGCTGCCAAGCACCACAAGGGCAAGAAGCACCACAAGAAGGGTCACCACAAGAAGGGCCACAAGGGGCACAAGGGCAAGGGCAAGAAGAAGAACAAGAAGACTTTCGTCGTCTGCAAGCACGGCTGCAAGTACAAGACGATCAGCAAGGCCGTCAAGAAGGTCAAGAAGAAGAACTCGACGATCAAGGTCAAGCCCGGCAAGTACGTGGAGGGCGTCATCGTCGAGGGCCACAAGTACGACGGCCTGACCATCAAGGGCAAGAGCAAGAACCCCAAGAAGGTCATCCTCGAGGGCAAGAACGCGAAGGTGCCCGGCGGCGCCGCGCAGAACGGCATCGAGGGCATCGACGTCAAGAACCTGACCCTGAAGAACATGTGGGCCCGGCACTACCCCGGCAACGGGTTCTTCGTCAAGTCCTCGAATCCGTACAGCTATCCCACGCCGACGCCCGCCTCGAAAATCGACTGCAGCGACTACCTGATGAAGAACCTGGTCGCATCGTTCAACGCCTCATACGGTCTTTACGCATTCGGCTGCTCAGGCGGCCGGATCACGAAGTCGGTCGGCTACGGGCACGGCGACTCCGCCATCTACATCGGCGGTACGCCCGTCCAGAAGAAGCCGGACTGGACCTCGATCGACCACGACAAGGCATACGAGAACGTCCTCGGTTACTCCGGCACGAACTCGCGCTACGTCGATATCAAGCAGTCCGACTGGTACAACAACGGCGCCGGGATCGTCCCGAACACGCTCGATTCGGAGCCGTTCGAGCCGGCCAGCGATAGCCGCATCCACAACAACAACATCTTCTGGAACAACTTCAACTACTACCTGCCGGATTCGCCGGTGAAGACGGTTTCAGGCGGCCTGGGCACGGTCGACCTCGGGGGCGGCAACAAGGTCACGCTCAACTACCCGACCGGGATCGGCGTGATCCTCTTCGGCGCGACCAACTGGAAGGTCGATCACAACAACATATTCGGGAACTTCAAGTACGGCTCGGCCGCGTTCTCGGACCCGTTCAACTGTGAGGGCCCACCCAGCGACAACTGCCCGACCGGCGACGACGCGATGAGCCAGGACAACAAGTTCAAGAAGAACTCGAACGGTCGCGATGGCACCGACACGAACGCGGTCGACTTCTGGGCCGACGGCTCCGGGAAGGGCAACTGCTTCCAGGGCAACGACAGCTCGACGTTCGATCCCGGCGGCGTGCCGAACAGCAACCTGTACCCGACCTGCCCGGCCCCGGCTCCGCCGGCGTCCGGCACAGGTACGGCGAACGGCGACCTGACGCAGGTGCTCGAGCTCGTCAGCTACTCGGGCTCGAACCCGCCGGAGACGATGGCGTGCAGCTGGGACGAGCACAGCCATCCCGCGTTCAAGCACTACAAGCCGATCGACGCCACCCAGGGCGACCCGAACTGCAGCGGCTGATCCGGCTGCAGTTCGCACGGCTGGACGGATAAAGGAGAGAACGATGAAGCGAGCGGGACTGGCGCTTCTGGTGGCGATGCTGGCGGCTGTGCTGCTGATCGCCCTGCCGACGGGTGGGGCGGTCGCGGGCAAGCACCACAACCATCACCACAGCCGCAAGCACCACAAGAAGAAGCACCATCACAAGAAGAAGGGCAAGACCTACAAGTCGACGGTCAACGACGACTACTTCTCGCCGACGTCCCCCAAGCCGATCAAGAAGGGCGACTCGATGAAGTGGAAGTGGAGCTCGGCCAACGGCGACCAGCACAACGTGACGCTGAGTCAGGGTCCCAAGGGCGTGAGCAAGAAGAGCTTCACCTCCGGCGACGCCACGACGAACTTCCATTTCAAGAAGACGTTCAAGAAGCCCGGCACGTACAAGTTCATCTGCACCATTCATCCGACGACGATGCAGGAGACCATCAAGGTCAAGAGGTGAGGTCGCGGTGGCCGGCCGTGATCTAGACCGCAGGCAGTTTCTGGCGGTAGGCGGCAGTGGACTCGTCCTCTGCACGCTTGCCGGCCAGCGCCTGAACAATTCGCAGCCGGCGGACGTCGGCCAGCTCACGAGCCGTCTCGAGGTGCCGCCGAGGGTCAAGGCGGCGAACGAGAAGAGGCTCGCGGGCCCGCAGCAGCCGGAGACGGTGCTCGCGGCCCAGCGCGCGAACGGGATCCGGCGCGAGTACTGGATCAAGGCCGAGCAGATGCACTGGAACGTCGCCCGGCACGGGCGCGACCAGCTGACCGGCAGAAAGATCCGGGTGAAGACGAAGTTCTCGGGGGCGTACGGCTACCGCGCCTACACGAAGAACTTCGGTCAGCCGATCACGAAGAAGCCGCGCGTGCCGGGGCCGCTGATCCAGTGCAACGTCGGCGACACGGTCGTGATCAACTTCCAGAACACGCTCCCGAGCCCGGTCACGATGCACCCGCACGGGATCCACTACACGGTCGAGATGGACGGCGCCTACAAGGGCAAGTGGACCGATCCCGGGGGCTTCGTCCAGCAGGGGCAGACCTTCCAGTACGTCTGGGAGGCGACCGAGGGGACGGAGGGCGCCTGGATGTACCACGACCACGGCCCGCTCGACCCGGTGCCGGTCTTCAAGGGGCTGTTCGGGCCGCTGCTCGTCCGCCCCGCGAACGTGCGTCCGCCCGATCGCGAGTTCTTCATCTTCTTCCACTCGTTCCAGCCCGTGGCGACGGGCCTGGACTCGCCGCTGTGGTGCATCAACGGCCACAGCTACTGCGGCAACACGCCCACGTTCCACGCCAAGGTCGGCGAGCGCGTCGCCTGGCACGTCGTCGCGCTCGACGACTACTTCCACACCTTCCACCTGCACGGCCACCGCTGGGTCGATCCCAACGGCGGGCAGATCATCGACAACCAGACGCTCGGCCCGGGCGACTCGATCAGCGCCGAGTACGTCGAGGACAACCCGGGCCGCTGGCTCTACCACTGCCACGTCTTCAGCCACCTGCATCAGGGGATGATCGGGTGGTACGTCGTCAAGTGAGAGCTGCGGGCCCTCCGCCTTCCGCTCATCGCCGCGCTCGCCCTCGCGCTCGCGCTCCCGCCGCGCCGCCCTCGCCGTCGAACCGGCGCGTCTCGATCAGCAACTACCAGTGGTCCGACAAGGACGTCCACGTCGACAAGGCGAGCACGTCACCTGGTACTGGGTCGGCCCCGACACGATGCACTCGGTCACGGGCCAAAGCGCGAACGCGATCCAGTGGGACTCGGACCCCAACACCAACGAGCCCGAGCACAAGATCGGCGACAGCTACCAGATCGCCTTCGACAAGCCCGGCGTCTACCGGTTCCAGTGCAAGCTGCACTCGAGCGTTCGCGGCACGATCACGGTCAGCGACAAGCCGGGCGACCCCAAGAGCGAGCCCGACCCCGTGCCCAAGAGCCAGGTCGACCTGAAGGCGCCGAACCTCGGCACGATGACCCTGAACTCCCTCGGCTTCGGGCGTAAGGGCACCGCCCTGCATTACTCGCTCAACGAGCGCGCCCACCTCTCCGCCGACTACTACCGCCTGCGCCCCGGCCGCAAGCCCGACTACGCCGGCTACGCGAGTTGGAGGAGCGGCCACATCGGCTACAACCACCTGCGCTTCGGCAAGCGCCGCAAGCACTTCAAGGCCAAGCCCGGCAAGTACATCGCCCGCGTCGTCGGCACCGACCAGGCCGCCAACACGACGCACCAGATCCAGCTCAAGTTCAAGATCTTCAAGCGCCACCACCGGCGCTGAGCCTGGGCCGAGGGCGCTCCAGCGCTCCCCGAATCCGACCCGACCCCCTCGTGGGGCAGAGTCCGAGGGCAGCGAGGGAAGCGATCCCGAGCCCCAGGCCACCGAAAGCCCCTCGCCGCAACGCGAGTGGTCACAAAACCTCTCAACTTAGGGTGGAACGTGACCACTCGCCTCGACCAACCCGAGAACCCGCCGCAAGCAGAGCCCGAGGGCACCGAGGGGAGCGATCCCGAGCCCCAGACCGCCGAAAGCCCCTCGCCGCACCACGAGTGGTCACAAAACCTCTCAACTTGAGAGGAAACGTGACCACTCGCGAAAAACCACGCCCTCAAGGGGGCGTCCCGAACCATGACTGGTCACAAAACCTCTCAACTTGAGAGGAAACGTGACCACTCGCCTCAACCCCCTCCCTCGCTGCCCAAAGGCCACGCCCCCTCGCCCCTGCGGCCGCCGCCCCGCCAGACCAAAGACCCCCGCCTGAGACGCTCACCACCCCCTCCCGGGCCCGGCCCAGCCCTCACGCGCCCGAACGCCCGTCCAGCGCTCCCTCCCGCGGGTGGCGCGGGGAGGGATCCCACGGACCCGGAAACCAAGTGAACCGAGCGGATTTCCGGTCCGTGGGATACCCCGCGACAGGACCCGCGGGCCGGGGACCCACGCCGGCGAGCGCCTGTCCAGCGCTAGCTCCCGCGGGTGGCCGGGAGAACGCAGGCCCCCGAGCAATGCCGGTGGCGCAGGGAGGCCTGCGCAGCTCCCCGGACAGGACCCGCGGGCCGGGGAGTCACGCCGGCAACCGCCGGCCAAACCCCTAAGACGCGTCGCCGGTCTGCCGCAGCAGCGCGCTCGTCGTCTGCTCGAAGACGCGCCGCCAGGCGGGCGCCGCCTCGCGCTCGCGCTCGACCTGGTCGAGGACGTGCTTGATCCGACGGGCCGAGATCTCGATCCCGTGCCGCTCGGCGATCGTCCGGTAGCGCTCGTAGTCGCGGGCGAGGCGCAGGGTGACCGACTCGAAGCCGTGCTTGGCGATCTGCAGGCGGGCCGAGTAGTCCATGATCGAGGTGCCGAACATGAGCTCGTCGTCGAACTCGGGCTCGATCAGCAGGATGTCGACGCCGGGGTACCGGACCTCCCACTCCTCGACGGCCCGGTGCAGTCGGTCGTGGGCGATCATCCGCAGCGCCTGGTTGGCGATCGCGACGAAGCCCATGTCGGAGACGCGGCGCACGCGCGAGCCGAAGATCGTCGGCACGCGCTTGGTGAAGTCGTTGACGAAGGGGACGATCGGGTTGACGACGACGATGAACTTGGCGCCCTTCTCGACCGCGATGTCGACGTTCGTGGTCGAGCGGATGCCGCCGTCGACCAGCTCCCGGCCCTTGACCTCGACCGGCTCGTAGACGAGCGGCAGCGCGGTCGAGGCGGCGACGGCGCGTCGAGATCGGCACGTCGCGCCAGTCGCCCTCGCCGAGCACGAGCCGGTCGGTCGTGTCGAGGTCGGTGCGCGGTCAGATAGAGCTCGCGGTCGAGCATCCGGAAGTCGTCGGTGCGGTCGGGGTCGCCGAGCATCTCCGCGACGTAGTCCTCGATCCCGGCGCCGCGTGTAGAGGCCGTTCGGCAGGCTCGGCGGCGAGGCCCTGGGCGACGTCCATCATCGAGGCGTCGCCGCAGCGTCCGAGACGATCTGGCGCGCCACCCCGACCAGGCGCAGCGGCAGCAGCGCCGCCGAGCTGACGAAGCCCTTGTAGTTCGGGCCGCAGCAGCATGTCGAGGTCCATGTCGCGCAGCGGCGAGGGCAGGTTCTTGTTCAGGACCCGCATCATCTCCTCCGGCGTGACCCCGTTGGCGACGGCGGAGGCCGACGAACGAGCCGGCGCTGGTGCCGACGTAGACGTCGAACTCGTTCACGGTCCGGTTCACGGCGAGCAGATCGAAGGCGCGCAGCGCGCCGATCTCGTAGACGGCGCCGGTGAAGCCGCCGCCGCCCGAGGACGAGCGCGGTCTTGGACCGCTTCTTGCGCCGGCCGCCGCCTGCTCGGCGGGCGGCCGGATCGAGCTTGACTACCTCGCTCATCGGCCAATCCAAGCGTACCAGGCTTGCCAGCCAGCCAGACACGGTGCACCCGGATCGATCCGCTGATAGGGCGCCAATCGGCCAGCCTCAGGCGCCCGGTTCTCTACCATGCCGCGAGTGCGCGCGCGAGTGGGACTGATCGCGATCGCCGCTGCCCTCGGCTCCCTCCTGGTGCCCGCGACGGGCGCGGCCCAGAGCCGCCTGCCCGGCCCCGATCTGCCCGGCCGCTCGCAGCCCGTCGCTGCTCCGCGCCGATGCCCATGCCTCCTCGTACAGCCGGGGCCGGCTGCAGCGCCGGCTCGCGCAAGCTGGCGCGCCAGGCACCGGGCGCGAGCGGGTTCTACGTCTACGACACCGACGCCCAGCGGCAAGCCCGTGCTCTTCGACCGCAAGGAGGGCAAGCGGCGGCGACTCGCCTCGAACACGAAGCTCTTCACCTCGGCGACCGCGCTCCACCGCCTCGGTGCCAAGGGGCGGCTCGAGACCGTCGTGCGCCGGCGGGGAAAGGTCCGCCACGGCGTTCTGCGCGGCAACCTCTACCTCGTCGGCGACGGCGACCCCTCCTTCGCGGGCGCGGGCATCCGCGAGCTCGCACGCGAGGTCGCCCACAGCGGCATCCGCCGCGTCAAGGGCGACGTGATCGGCGACGACTCGATCTTCGACCGCCGCCGCGGCGTGCCCGACTCGGGCTACGGGCCGAGCCCCTACGTGGCGCCGCTCTCGGGGCTCGTCTACGCGGGCTCCACCTACTCCGAGGATCCCGCCAAGGAGGCCGCGCAGGCGCTCGCCAAGAAGCTGCAGAAGCGCGGCGTGCACGTCAAGGGCAGGGCCCGGGTCGCCAAGACGCCCAAGAAGGTCGCGCGGAGAGGCCCGATCGCCGCCTACAGCTCGCCGCGGATCGCCGCGCTGATCGAGGACATGAACCACTACTCGATCAACTTCTACGCGGAGATGCTGCTCAAGCGCCTGGCGGCCACGAAGGGGCACAGGGCAACGACGAAGCGCGGCGTCCGCGCGGTCGAGAACTTCGTCCGCCACCAGGGGTCCTCGATCAAGGCCAAGGACGGTTCCGGCCTCACCGCCAACAACCTCGCGAGCCCGCGTGATGTCACGCGCCTGCTCGTCTCGATGGACCGCGGCCCTGACGCGAAGCCCTACCTCCATTCCCTCGCCCAGCCCGGCGGCCCCGGGACCCTCGAGCACCGCATGCAGGGGACCTCGGCGGCGAAGCGGTGCCGCGCGAAGACGGGCACGATCACCGGCGTCTCCACCCTCTCCGGGTACTGCAACGCCGGTCATCACCGGGTCGCCTTCTCGCTGCTGATGAACGGCGTCTCCAATCTGGACGCCGCCCATCACATTCAGGACGAGATGACGGTGGCGATCTCGAAGTACCGGCCGTAGGCGGCCGCCCCGCCCCGCCGCGACGACGTTGCGCCTTCCTCGGGCTCAGAAGACCTCGTTGCTGGGGTTCTCGGCGAAGAGGAAGAACCAGACGATGAGCGCGATCAGGGCGAGGATGCCCGAGATCGGCAGCAGCACCTCGAGCGGGCCCCGGCGACGGACGGGAACGCCGCGCACGCGCACCACCTCGCCGCCGGTGATCCGCAGCCACAGGTCGTTGATCCAGGCCAGCACCAGCGAGACGACGAGCATCCCGGCGATGATCAGGACCAGCGAGAGCGGTGCGTGGTAGCCGAACGAGCTGGTGATCTGCCCGGCGAGCCAGAAGGCCCCGACGGGAACTCCTACCCAGAGCACGGCGCAGCCCGCGATCAGCACCAGCAGCGTGAAGGCAGCCGCCAACCGCTGCCCCGGCGAGGAGGCCGGTCGGCCCGCCCCGTCCCCGCGCTGGGCGGCCATCTCGGCCTCCGATCGGCGCCGACCCGACATCTATTTGATCGTCGAGATCTCCGGGTGCGTCGCCAGCAGGGTCTGCGTGAACACGTAGTTGAAGGCGAACACGCCCATGAAGGCGATCACGACCGCCTCGTTGACGGCGGTGCCGACGCCCTGCGCACCTCCGGACGCATTCATCCCCTTGTAGGAGCAGACGATCGCGATGATCGCCCCGAATAAGGTCGTCTTCAGCACCGAGCCCCAAAGGTCGGTGACCGAGGCGTTGTTGAAGAGCGTCGCGAAGAAGCCTCCCAGCGGCTGGCCGTAGGCGAGCTCGGCGAAGATGCCGCCGCTGATCCCGAACAGCAGCGCGTAGATGTTGAGCAGCCCGGTGATGATCATCAGGGCCAAGAAGCGGGGCACGACGAGGTTTTTGATCGGATCGACGCCCAAGACCATGAGCGCGTCGAGCTCCTCGCGGATCTTGCGGGCGCCGAGGTCGGCGGTGATCGCGGTGCCGGCGACGCCGGCGACGACGACCGCGGTCACAAACGGGGCGAACTCGCGGACCGAGGCGAGGATGAAAAAGCCGCCGAGGCGGTCCAGGGCGCCGAAGAGGCTGAGGAAGTTGGCGGCCTGAAGCCCCGGCGCGCCGAAGCCGAAGGCGACGGTGCTGATCAGCATCGGAAACCAGCACAGCTGCAGCGCGAACAGGAACTGGGAGACGAACTCACCGCCGTAGGGGTAGGGCGGGCGGACCGTGGCCGTGATCGTCTTGCCGGTCAGGATCATCATGTTCCCGACCTGCTCGAACAGGCTCTTGGCGGGTAGGAACGCCCTATCGGCGACAGCTCTGACCATTTCCTCTTCCCTCCTCTTCCTTACCGGGAGCCGCCGCAAGCGGCGCGCGTCTCGGACATCCGGACGAGACCTTCACCCGCCACCAACCCATGATCGCCCCGACGGGGCCCCACGTCGGCACCACGCGCCACCCCCCGCAGCCGGGTTCGCCGAGCGCCTCGCCGCTGACGCGCTCCCAGCGATGCCCCGCGGGATCCTCGAGCATCGACTCCACGTGCCCGCGGGCCAGCGCCTCGTCGTTCGCCCGCTTCGCGGCCTCGCCCCGGAGCCTGCGAAGCCGGTCGATCAACTCCGCCCGCGTCCGCTCCAGCTCCTCGACGCCGACGATGCGTCCGACCGCCTCGGAGCCACGTGGGCGCTCGCGTGGGGGCGCCTGAGGATCCTGCCAGGCGTACGCCGCGAGCTCGGCCTCGAGATAACCGATCTGATCGCGCAGGGCCCGCTTCAGCTGCGCCCGGCCTGCCGCCGTGTCGGTCCCGCCCAACGGATCCGGGATCGGCGGCAGCGGTGTCGTCGCGTCCGCGTACAGCAACGCCGCGAGCAGCTTCGGGTCGATGCCCTGCTCGCGCGCCTCGGCCGCGGCGCGCTCAGCGATCTCGCCCGCCCGCCGCAGCTCCGCGGCGCGCTTGCCGACGAAGGTGCCACGCCCGTGCTGGGAGCTGATCAGGCCCTGCTCCTCGAGCCCGCCGTAGACGGCTCGCGCGGTGTTGACGTTGACGCCGGCGAAGGCCGCCAGCTCACGCACGCTGGGGACCCGGTCACCCGGCCTCAGCACGCCGCGGGCCATCATCGCCCGCAGCTTCCACTCGAGCTGCGTGCCGACCGGGACCTCCGAATCGCGCTCGACGCCGAAGTCGACGCTGTTGGCCCGCGCCAGCTCCTCCGGCGTCAGCGGCAGCTCGGCCAGGGTGACCGCGGCTGCGGATGGGTCGGCCTGCTGTGCCATCTCGCTGACACAGTAGCCGATGTGCAGTGATAGTCAAGTAGCACAGCGGATCACATCCGGAAGACGCCGTAGCCCACCTCGCCGAGCCGGGCTGGGGCGCAGGCCGCGAGCGCCTTGGCGAGGACGTCGCGGGTGTCTCGAGGGTCGATGACCCCGTCGTCCCAGAGACGGGCGGTCGAGTAGATCGGGTTCCCCTGCTGCTCGAACTGCTCGCGCAGCTCGTCCTTGAAGGCCTCCTCGGCTTCCGCCGGCCACTCGTGGCCGGATGCGTCGGTGCGCTCGCGGCGGATCGTCGCCAGCACGGTCGCCGCCTGCTCGCCGCCCATGACGCTGATCCGCGCGTTCGGCCACATGAACAGGAATCGCGGCCCGTAGGCGCGCCCGCACATCCCGTAGTTGCCGGCGCCGTGCGAGCCGCCGATGACGACGGTCAGCTTCGGCACCCGCGCGCAGGAGACGGCGGTGACGAGCTTTGCTCCGTCCTTGGCGATCCCGCCCGCCTCGTAGTCGCGGCCGACCATGAACCCCGTGATGTTCTGGACGAAGACGATCGGGATCCGGCGGCGGTCGCAGAGCTCGATGAAGTGGGCCGCCTTGAGCGAGGACTCGCTGAAGAGGATGCCGTTGTTGGCGACGATCCCGACCCGATGGCCGTCGATGCGGGCGAACGCGCACACGATCGTCGTCGCGTACAGCTCCTTGAACTCGTCCAGCTCGGAGCCGTCCACGATCCTGCGCAGGACCTCGCGCACGTCGTAGGGGGTGCGGGCATCGAGCGGGACGACGTCGAGCAGGCCGTCCGGATCGAGCTGCGGCTGCCGGGATTCGATCCGCTCCCACTCGGGGCCCGGCTGGGTGGGCGTGGTCGCCAGGATCTCGCGGACGATCCCAAGGGCGTGGCGGTCGTCGTCCGCGAGATGGTCGACGACGCCGGAGTGCCGGGCGTGGACGTCGCCGCCGCCGAGCTCCTCGGCGCTCACCTCCTCCCCGGTCGCCGCCTTCACCAGCGGCGGGCCACCGAGGAAGATCGTCCCCTGCTCACGCACGATCACGGTCTCGTCGCTCATCGCCGGAACGTAGGCGCCGCCGGCCGTACAGGAGCCCATCACGGCGCTGATCTGCGGGATCCCTCGCTCCGACATCCGCGCCTGGTTGAAGAAGATGCGGCCGAAGTGCTCACGATCGGGGAAGACCTCGTCCTGCATCGGCAGGAAGGCGCCGCCCGAGTCGACGAGGTAGATGCACGGCAGCTCGTTGTCGAGCGCGACCTCCTGGGCCCGGAGGTGCTTCTTGACCGTGATCGGGTAGTAAGTGCCGCCCTTGACGGTGGCGTCGTTGGCGACGATCACGCAGCGGCGCCCCGAGACCACGCCGACGCCGGCGACCACGCCGGCGGCGGGGGCGTCCCCTCCGTACATCTCCTCGGCGGCGAGCGGCGCGAGCTCCAGGAACGGGGCCCCGGGATCGCACAGGACTTCGACCCGCTCGCGCGCCGGCAGCTTGCCGCGCCCGACGTGACGCTCCATCGCCCTCGGCCCGCCGCCCCCGCGGGCGCGCTCGACCCGGCGCTCGAGATCCGCGATCAGCTCCTCGTGACCGGCGCGGTAGCTCATCCGTCCTCCTCTCGGGGTTCGCCGACGGCGACGAGCGCCTGACCGGGCGCGACCTGATCGCCGACGCTGAGCTCGAGGCCCTCGACGACGCCCGCCTGCGGCGCCGCGATCTGCAGCTCCATCTTCATCGACTCGAGGATCAGCAGCACATCGCCCTCCGCGACCGTGTCGCCGTTGGCGACCTCCACCGCGAGCACCTTGCCGGGCATCGGCGCCTCGAGCGAGCCCTCGTGGACGTGCTTGCCGGCCGCCAGCGGCTCCTCCGTGTCGACCTCCAGAGTGCGCCCCTCGCGGCCGATCCAGACCCGATCCCCGTCCCGCACGACGGCGTAGGCGCGCTCGGTCCCGTCGATCTCGACGGCGACGCGCCCGTCCCGGCGGCGGCGGACGCGGGCCGCGCTCCGCTCGCCGTCGACCTCGATCCAGCCCGTTCCCGCCCGCACGTCGCCGATCCCGCGGAGTCGGCGCAGCCAGGGGCCGGGAGCGACGCTCTCGCCCTCGGTGTCGCCGAGCCACAGCGCCAGCGCGGCCGCCGCGGCGAGGTCGTCCGAGGCGCCGAGCTCGAGCTCGCCGGCTTCGAGCACGCGCTCGAGCAAGCCCGTATCGAGCCGCCCGGAGCGGAACTCCTCGCGCCCGATCAGCTCGCGGCTGAAAGCGGCGTTGTGGCTGACCCCGAGCAGCACCAGCTCGGCCAGAGCCCGGTCGAGACGGGCGATCGCGGTCTCGCGGTCGGGCCCTTGGGCGACGATCTTCGCCAGCATCGGGTCGTAGTCGGAGCCGATCACGCTTCCCGCCGCGATTCCCGAGTCCACGCGAACGCCCGCGCCCGTGGGCAGCTCCAGAGCGCGCACCGCCCCCGTCGCCGGCAGGAATCCGGCCGCCGGATCCTCCGAGTACAGGCGCGCCTCGATCGCGTGACCGCTCGGCCCCAGGTCGGCCTGCGCGAAGCCGAGCTCCTCCCCGGCGGCGATCCGCAGCTGCTGCTCGACGAGGTCGACATCCCAGACCATCTCGGTCACGGGGTGCTCGACCTGAAGCCGGGTGTTCATCTCGAGGAAGTGGAACTCCCCCGGCCCCTCGCCGCCGGGGACGATGAACTCGACCGTGCCCGCGCCCTCGTAGCCGCAGGCCCGGGCGAGGTCGCACGCGGCGGCGCCCATGCGCTCGCGCAGCTCGGCATCGACGGCCGGTGAGGGCGCCTCCTCGATCACCTTCTGGTGGCGGCGCTGCAGCGAGCACTCGCGCTCGCCGAAGTGGACGACCTCGCCGTGGGCGTCGGCGAGCACCTGGATCTCGATATGCCGGGGGCGCTCGAGGTAGCGCTCGGCGAGCAGGCGGTCGTCGCCGAAGGCGGCCATCGCCTCACGCCCGGCGGCGGCGGTCGCCGGCTCGAGCTCGCCCTCGGCACGCACCACGCGCATCCCTTTGCCGCCGCCGCCGGCGAGCGCCTTGATGACGATCGGGTAGCCGTGCTCCCCGGCGAACGCGGCGATCGCCTCCGCGTCCGCCTGCTCGCCCGCCGTTCCCGGCACGACGGGGACGCCGGTCTCGGCGGCGAGGCGCTTGGCCCTCCCTTTGTCCCCCATCAGCGCGATCGCCTCCGGCGGCGGCCCGACCCAGGTCAGGCCCGCGCCGGCGACCGCGCGGGCGAAGTCCGCGTTCTCGCTCAAGAAGCCGTACCCCGGATGGACCGACCGGGCGCCGGCCGCCGCCGCGGCGGCGGCGATCGCGCCGGCATCGAGGTAGGAGCGAACGTGCAGCGCCTCGTCCGCCAGCTCGGCGTGCACCGCGCCGCGATCGGCGTCGGTGAAGAGCGGCGATCGTGCGCAGGCCGAGCGCGTGCGCTGTCCGGGCGACGCGCACGGCGATCTCGCCGCGATTGGCGATCAGCAGCGGTGAGAGCGCGGAGGGCGCGGGCACCGCGCCAATATACCGAAGGATCGTTCGAACTTCGAATGTTCGTTCGGAGGATGGGATAGAGTCTGCCGCCGATGGCCGCGAGCACCAGACCGAGTCGCCCGGCCCTCCGCGACCGCTGGCAGCGACGTCGCGACGAGGTCGTCGCCGGCGCTGCCCGGGTCTTCGCCGAGCGCGGCTACGCGGAGACCTCCGTCGCCGAGCTCGCCGAGCAGCTCGGGCTCGCCACCGGCGCGCTCTACCACTACTTCGACGGCAAGCAGGAGCTCCTGATCGCGATCTGCGACGAGCTCACCGAACCGCTGCTGGTGGCGGCGCGCGAGCTCGACAACCGGGGCTCGGCATCCGAGCGGCTGCGGGCTCTGGTCCGCCTCTGGGTGGCCCACGTCGCCTCGCACCGCCACAACCTGCTCGTCTTCACCCAGGTTCGCCACGTCGTCGATCACGGCGAGGAATGGGGCTCGGTGCGCCGCGCGCGCAAGGACTTCGAATTGCTCGTCGCCGAGGCGATCGTGGCCACGGGCGTCGCCGACCCGGACTTGCGCCGGCTGGCCCTGCTCGGCATGGTCAACCACCTGCCGCAGTGGTACCGGCCCCGGGGGCCACTGCAGCCGGAGGAGATCGCCGACGGCTGGGTGGAGATGGTCCTCGCCTAGTGGACGCGTTCCGTACTAGCCGCCGGTGGCGGGCTCGCGCTCCCGGCAGCGCTCGCAGATGCCGACGATCGGGAAGTGGTCGAAGTGCGCCTGGACGCCGAACTTCGATTCGACCCGGTCGCGGATCTCGTCGAGCTCGGCAGCGGGAACCGCGCGCACGTCGCCGCATCGCTCGCAGGCGATGTACTCGCTGTCGTCGGCAAGCGCGTAGCGACCCGGGCCGTGACCGGCGTGGAAGTGGCGCACGAGTCCGACGAGCTCGAGGGTCTCGAGGTTGCGGTAGACGGACGCCGGCTCGGACGCCGGCAGCAGGCCGTCGAGCCCGGCGGCGATCTCCTCCGCGGAGACCGGCGAGGGCGTCGCGTAAAGGGCTTCGAGCAGCAACCGCCGCGAAGCTGAGACGCGGTAGCCCCGCTCCCGCAGCAGCGCGACGGCGGCCTCGACGTCGGGCGCCTCGGCCCGCTGACTGCGCGGAGCGACCGTCATCGCCCGGCGCTCTCGAGGGGGTCGATCACGCGCCGCGTTGTACTCCGGCCCGCGGGCGGTGTCAAGCGTGCCGCCTCACAGCAGGCTGCCCCCGGGCGGAACGACCCAGAGCCGCTCGGCGCGCTCGACGAGCGACGCCCGGTCGAGGTCAGCGACCGTCTCCGCCCCGCTGCGGCGCATATCGGCTGCGAGCCCGCGCCACGCCGCCGCCACCGGCGCCATCCGCTGCGCCATCGCCGGTATCTCCGCCGCGCCGCTCAGCTCTTCCGCCCGCTCCTCGACCTGGGCCACGGTGAGCGAGCCGAAGGCCACATATCCGGCGCTCGTCGCGATCTGCTCCGCGAGCAGCTGCTCGGCGTCCCGCTCGCCGCCGGGTGCAGACGGCTCCTCGCCGGCGCTCATGCCGCCGAGCCCTCGCGCAGCCGCGCCGCGGCGACTGCCGCCTGGCCCAGGGCGATACCGCCGTCGCCCGGCGGCGCCGCGCGCGGCACGAGGATCGCGAGGCCACCATCGCGGAGCCGCAGTGCGGCGTCCTCGAGCAGCAGTCGGTTCGCGAAGACGCCGCCGGAGAGCACGACGGAGCCGAGGCCGGCCTCGCGCGCGATCCGCCCCAAGGCGCTCGCGGTGGTTGCGGCGAGACCGGCGTGAAAGCGTGCCCCGATCGCCCCCGCCTCGACTCCCGCAGCCGCATCCGCTGCCGCGGCCGCGAACGTCTCCCGGGCGTCGAGCACGAGCGGGCCCGGACCCTCGGCGATCAGCGGCATCGGGTAGGGGTCCAGGTCCCCCGCGAACGAGGCCGCGGCGGCCTCGAGCTCGACGGCGGCCTGACCCTCGTAGCTGACCTCCGCCCGCAGGCCGCAGACGGCCGCGACGGCGTCGAAGAGCCGGCCGACGCTCGTCGTCAGCGGCGAGTTGATCCCGCGGGCGCAGAGCTCGGCGACCGCCTCCCATTCGGCCTCGCCGACCGCGTCGCGCAGGCGCGGGGGGACCCCCTTGCCGCCCTCCCCGCTCGCGGCGAGCCACGCGCAGGCCATGCGCCACGGCGCCCGCACTGCCGCCTCGCCGCCGGGGAGCCGGACCGGGAACAGCAGCCCTGCCCGGGTGAAGTCGGCGAGATCTCCCACGAGCAGCTCGCCGCCCCAGACCGTGCCGTCGGGGCCGTAGCCGGTGCCGTCGAAGATCGCCCCCGCCGCCTCCCCCGTCACACCGTGCTCGGCCAGCGTGGCCGCGAGGTGCGCGTGATGGTGCTGGACGGGCACGTGCGCGCGCGCCGGGCGCTCGCAGGCGTAGGTCGTCGACAGGTAGTCGGGGTGCATGTCGTGCGCGATCACGGCCGGCTCGATCTCGAGCAGGCGCTGCAGGTGCTCGATGCCGTCGCGGTAGGAGACGAGCGTCTCGTAGTTCTTGAGGTCGCCGACGTGGTGGGAGAGGTAGGCGCTGTCACCGCGCGCGAGGCAGAAGGTGCTCTTCAGCTCGGCCCCACAGGCGAGCGTCGGTTCGGGTGCCTCGAGCGGCAGGCCGATCGCCCTGGGCACCCACCCCCGCGACCGCCGCAGCATCAGCGGCTCCCGCCCGAGCCCGGGGGCGAGCGCGCGCATCACCGAGTCGTCGGTCCGGGTGCGGATCGGGCGATCGTGGACGCACAACAGGTCGGCGATGCCGCTGAGCCGCGCGATCGCGTCGTCGTCGTCGAAGGCGATCGGCTCCTCGCTCGAGTTGCCCGACGTCATCACGAGGTCGAGGCCCGCGTCGGCGAGCAGCAGATGGTGGAGCGGCGAGTAGGCGATCATCACGCCGAGGTCGGGGTTGCCCGGCGCGACCGCCGGCGCCACCGGGGCATCGGCCCGGCGCCGCGCGACCACGATCGGTCGCTCGATGCCGGCGAGCAGCGCCCGCTCCGCCTCGTCGAGCTCGACGAGGCGCTCCGCGCGCTCGAGGTCGGCGACCATGATCGCGAGCGGCTTCTCCTCCCGGCGCTTGCGCCGGCGCAGCTCGGAGACGACCGCGTCGCTGTCGGCGCGGCAGGCGAGGTGGTAGCCGCCGATCCCCTTGACGGCCACGATCCGGCCCTCGCGCAGGGCGGCGGCAGCGGCCGCGACCGGATCCGCGCCGGGCGCCGTCTCCACCTCGACGCCGTCGGCGGCGAGCAACTGCACCCGCGGCCCGCAGTCGGGGCAGGCGTTCGGCTGCGCGTGGAAGCGCCTGTCGGAGGGGTCCTCGTACTCAGCCCGGCAGGCGGGGCACATCTCGAAGCCGGCCATCGTCGTCGCCGGTCGGTCGTAGGGGATGCCGGTGACGATCGAGAAACGGGGACCGCAATCGGTGCAGTTGATGAACGGGTAGCGGTAGCGGCGGTCCCCGGGGTCGCGCAGCTCCGCGAGGCAGGCGTCGCAGGTTGCCGCATCGGGGCTGATGCGGGTGGCCGCCGGGCCCCCCGCCGCGCTCGCCTCGATCCGGAAGCCGGGCTCCCCACGCGGGCGCAGCGGCTCGGAGACGACCCGCTCGAGGCGCGCCATCGGCGGCGCCTCGCTACGCAGGCGCTGCTTGAAGCTGGCCAGGGCCGGCTCGCCGCCCTCGAGCTCGATCAGCACGCCGCGCTCGTCGTTGCGGACGAAGCCGGCGAGTCCGAGCTCGCGCGCGAGCCGGTGGACGAAGGGCCGGAAGCCGACGCCCTGGACCGTGCCCTCGACGCGGATCGAGACGCGGTGGGGAGCGGCGGCGCGGGCGCCGCTCACGGCCCGGCCCGGCCCTCGGCGAGCTCGCGAAGCAGGTGATAGGCGGTCGCCTGGGCCTCCTGGATCCGCGGGATGTTCTGCGAGGGCGAGACGATCACGTGGTCGGCCAGCTCCTCGGCGGCGACGCGCCCGCCGTCGTAGCCGACGAATGCGACCGTCGCGATCCCCATCTTCCGCGCCTGCGCGAGCCCCGCGATCAGGTTCTCCGAGCCGCCGCTCGTCGAGAAGGCGACGGCGACGTCCCCCGGCCGCCCCCACGCGATCAGCTGGCGCTGGAAGATCGCGGCGACGCCGACATCGTTGGCGACCGCGGTGATGATCGGCGTGTCCTCAGTCAGGTCGATCGCCGGGCGTGGCGGCAACCCCCGGCTCGAGTGCAGGTCCGCGACCAGGTCCATGGCGTCGGTGGCCGAGCCCCCGTTTCCGAACGCGAGCACGCGCCCGCCGTTCGTGAAGCATGCACCGAGCGCCTCGGCGGCGCCGATCAACGCAGCTTCGGACCCGCCGGCCGTGCGTTCCCGCAGCTCACCGACCTCGGTCGCCTTCATCAGCACCGACGCGCGGACGTCCTCGAGGACCGAATCGAGGTCGGCCTCCTGCTCGCCCAGGAACGGGTACAGGAAGCTGGAGCCGCCGCTGTCGTGGGTGCGCCGGACGCTGCGCCCCTCGAGCAGCCCGCGGTGCTCGAAGAAGACGTGGACCAACTCCCAGAGCACGTGATAGAGGGTCTCGACGAGCTCCTGGCGGACGCAGGGATCCTCGCTCGGGACCTCGAAGGCCCAGCCCCCGCCCCGGCCCTCGGCGACGCCGGGGCCGAAGCCGATCGTCATGCAACCGCGCTCCGCCGCGAGCTCGAGGCAGTCGGCGGTCTCCGCCGCGCCGGCCGCGGGACCGTCGAGACCGAAGCCGATGACGATGTCGGCGGGATCGGCGATCGCGTCGAGCTGGGGGCGCAGCGGACCGCCCTCGGCCGTCAGCGCCAGCGCCGGCAGCGCCCGCTTGCCGACGATCACCGGGTGCACGAACTCGACCGAGACGTGGCGGGCGTCGGAGCGCGCTGCGGGCGTGGGGCCGAGCGCGATCAGCCTTCCCTCGCGCGCGAAGCGCTCGGCCATCCGGTGGCAGCAGCGGGCGATCCGCTCCGCCTCGGCCCCGAAGAACGCGCCCCCCGCCGCCAACCGGGCGGCGACGCGGGCCTCGATCAGGGCCTGCGTCGTGCCGCTGCCGGGCCCGGCGCCGGAACGCACCCCGCCACCACTCAGGCGCTCGCGGCGCTCGTCTCGCGAGCGCCCGACGCCCGCCCGGGCAACCCGAACAGCCACTCGTTGAAACGCTCCGTGCCTTCGCCGGTGCGGGCCGAGAGGAGCATCACCTCGGCCTCCGGGTTGACCCGGTCGATATTCGCGACGAGCCGCTCGACGTCGAAGTCGAGGTGCGGAAGCAGATCGATCTTGTTGATCACAACGAGCTCGCAGGACCGGAACATGAGCGGGTACTTGAGCGGCTTGTCCTCGCCCTCGGTGACCGAGCAGATCATCGCCTTCGCGTCCTCGCCGATCCGGAACTCGGCCGGACAGACGAGGTTGCCGACGTTCTCCACGACGAGCAGGTCGAGCTCGGCCAGATTCAGGTCGGAGATCCCCGAGCGGACCATGTTCGCGTCGAGGTGACACTCGCCGCCGAAGCCGGAGGCGGTGTTGACCTGGACGACCGGCACGTGCAGGACCGAGAGCCGGTCGGCGTCGAGCGAGCCCTGGACGTCGCCCTCCAGGATGCCGACGTCGAGCTCGCCGCGGGCCGCCAGGGCGCGCTCGAGCAGCGTCGTCTTGCCGGCTCCGGGAGCGCTCATCAGGTTGACCACAGCGACTCCGGCGCGGTCGAAGTCGGCCCGGTTCGCGTTCGCGATCGTCGTGTTCGCGTCGAGCGCGTCCTCCGCGACTCTGACCTTCGTCTGATGCATCCTCACGCTCCTCTCGGGCTCGCCCCGGCGGGCGTCCCATCGTAGGTTCCTGCGACGCCTGGCGCGGCGTCGCCCTCCTCCACGTCGATCGAGTCGACCAGCAGCTCGTTCCCCGCGATCACCTCGGCGCCCGCCTCATCGCACTGGGGACAGCGGAACTGCGGCAGCACCAGCAGGCCTTCGTCGTGGAGGGGGTCCGGCGCCGGGTCCCACTCGTGTCCGCAGGCGCGGCAATGGAGCAGGGCGTCGATCGCCAGCACGTCGAGCTCGGCGCCCTCGCAGACCGTTTCCCGGCTGACGATCTCGAAGTAGAAGGTCAGCGACGCTGCGACGACCTGGCGCAGGGCGCCGACCTGCAGGTGCACGGCGTTGACGCGCCGGCCGCGGGCATGGCGGATCGCCGTGTCGACGATCGCCGAGGAGACGGAGAGCTCATGCATCGGCGTAGGCCTCGTCGGTGAGCAGCTCGGCCACGGTCTCGCGGACGACGCCGGCGGCGCGCTCGACCGCGGCGGCGACCTGGGGCGACATCTGCAGGCCCATCTCCTCGACCGCGGCCGGCTCGCAGGCGACGATTCGCACCCGGCCGGGCCAGCCGCCGACCGCCTTGACGAACCGCAGCACCGTCTCCGGGTCCATCCCGTGCGGGCTCAGCATCTCGCCGTCGGCGATCGGCTCGAGGTCGTCGGGCTCCGCGTCCATCACGTACAGGGTGCCGGGCTCGCCGCCCTGACGACTGATGTCGATCAGGATCAGCGCGTCGTAGCCGCGCATCGCCTCGTAGGCGAGGTCGAGGCCGCCGGTGCCGAAGTCGAAGACGGCGGCCCCTTCGGGCAGGGTCCCCTCGAGCTGCTCGGCCACCTTGCCGCCGAAGGCGTCGTCCTTCATCCACGCGTTGCCGATGCCGGCCACGAGGATCCGCTTGCCCGGTCCCGCCCCACCGGGCGAGGGCTGCTGCGGCTGGGGCCCGGTGTGGGCGGGTTGCGATGCGTCTTCCATCAAGCCTCCTCGAGCTCGTCGGCGAAGAAGAACAGGTAGCGGCCGGCATCGCGGAGGATCTCGGCCATCGGATCGGCGTCGACAGTGACGCCGAGATAGGCGCGGCCGTCGTAGTCGACGTAGATGCGCCTGATCGTCGCGGTCTGGCCGTCGAGGATCGCGTCGTAGGGATCGCCGCCCTTGCCCGGCCGCAACACGACCTTGCCCTCGCGGCGGAAGCGGCGCCCGCCGACGAGCACCTCGCGCTCGCCGGGTACGTCGGCAGGATCGAGGCCCGCGGGCGCCGCGGCCGGGACCCGGCTCCCGTCCCCGCCCTCGGCCCGAGGTTCGCTCCACTGCGGGAAGTCTGGCTCGGACGGCTGCAGTTGCCCGTGCATGCGCAGCAGCTCCTCCGATGTCGTCGCCTCGACCCGCTCGATCATCTCTCCGACCACGGGGTCGGCGCCGGCCGCGATCTCGGCCCGCTCGGCGTCGGTCAGCGACTGGACGTGCAGGGTCAGCGCCTCCTCGATCTCGGTGTTGTCGAACATGTTCGCCTTGCTCTGGTCCGCGATCCGGGGGTGGTCGGGGAGCAGGATCGCGGCGCCGAGCACGGCGCTGTCGTCGGGCGCGGCGAGCACCGGCCAGCTGTTCGCGTTCTCGCAATCCTGCACGGCCGCACCGAGCGCCCCGGTGCTCTCCAGTGGTGAGACGAAGCGGCCGGAGTCGAGCCCGGCGAGCACGTGCGTGGAGAGCAGCGCCCGGCGCAGCGCCTCGGCCCGCTCCATCGACTGCACCGGCGTCCCGGCCGGCAGCGGCGTCGTGTTCTCGACCCGGACCCGGACCCGGAAGGCCCCCAGCCCCTCCCCGGCGGGCAGCTCGAGCCGCTCGGCGCTCACGACGACCATCCCGCTCAGGACCTCCTCCTCGACCGGGCGCGGCTCCCCGGTGCTGACGCCGAGCTCCGCGGCGGGCTCGAGCGCAAAGGCCTGCTCGAGCGGCTCGCGGGCGAGCTCGGCGAGCGCCGCCCGCGCCTCGATCCGGCGCTCGGTGGCCCGGTGCCGGGGACCGGACGCCTGCAAAAAGAGCGCCGCGACCTCGACCTCGGCCTCGCCGGCGGCGAGGGCGACGCACTCGATCTGCAGGTGGTCGTAGGTGCTCGCGCGCAGGGCCGCGTAGGCGGGTGGGTAGACGATCCCGAAGGGCGTCGGCGTCGCGTTCTTCGTCGCGGTGGGCGTGTACGGGTAGAGCGCGTACCCCTCGTACAGGAGGGAGTCCGCGAGGCGCTGGGCGGCCGCGTCGATCACTCACTCACCCCCGGAAGCCGCTCACCGGCTGCGGCATCGCGTGCGAGGAGCTCGGCGATCGCTGCATCGATGGTCGGCGCCCCCGTCCGGACCTTGAGCCGGGCAAGCTCGCGCAGCGTCTCGTCGGAGTGGTGCAGCCATCCGCCGCCCGGGTAGTGCGCATCGATCATCCGCCGCCACGTCTCGACCGGCAACTCGAAGCGCGTCGAGCGATCCCAGGCGAGCGGCAGGATCTGCGCGGCCCCGGCCTCCTCTCGGAAGTGGACGGTTCCGTTGAAGTGCAGCTGCAGGGGATAGGCGCCCGCGCCGACGCCGCCGAAATACTTGGTGGCCGCGATCTCGTGGTCGTAGCTGCAGGGCACGTCGACGTCGACGACGGCGCTGCCCGAGAACGGTCCGACCAGCGCCTGCTGCTGGCTCCAGCGGAACGCGCCGGTCGTCGAACCCCAGCGCTCGGGCTCGCCGAAGAGCTCGACGAGGCGCTCGCGGTCCGCCTCCGTGTAGGTGCGCTTGCCCGGCTCGATCGTGATCAGCACGGTGAGCGCAATCAGCTCGACGTCGAGCCCGGAGGCGTCCTCGACCCCGATCCGGAAGCGCAGGGTGGGCGTCGCCGAGCGCTCGACCGGCTCGGCGCCAAGGACCGTGAAGGCCGGGTCGGGGCGCGCCCGTGACGCCGGCTCACCCATCGGCACCTGCCACCTGGTGCGGCGGGCCGCCGGCCCGCGGGTTGCGCACCTCGAGCTGGTCGAAGAAGGCGTCGATCGCCCGGGCCGGGCCCTCGCCGCCCGAGAGGCCCTCCCAGCTCACGCGGATCATGCCGACGAGCTTGTAGCACTCGTCGATCGGCGCGATCACGGCCCGCCGCGTCTCGGTCAGACGGTCGACGATCATCGCCTCGGCGTCGGGTTCGAGGTTCTCCAGCTCGGGGTTGATCCGCTCCAGTCGCGCCCACGCCTCGGCGTCGATCTCCGACTCCGTCGCGCCCGCGGGACTCGGGTAGAAGGCGACGACGCGGCGCGCCTCCCCCTCGGCCCCGGTCCGCATGAAGAAGGCGAGGCCGATCGGCACGTTGAACGCGGCCCAGGCCTCGTCCGGGAGCTCGAGGTCGTCGAGCCAGACGACCCGTACTCCGGCGGGGCGGTAGGTGGCGTCACCCGAACGCGTCGACCAGCAGGTCTCGCAGGCGCAGACGATGCGCCGTTCGGCGAGCTCGATCAGGTGGCGGTGATCGGGCGGCAGCGCCGCGCCGCAGAGCTCGCAGTGCTCTTCGCCCTCGGCGCCCGCGCGCGGCGGGCCTCCGTTCGACTCCTGCCGCGGCTGCCCGGGCCGGCGGCCGCGGCTCCGGCCGGCGAGCCCGCGCAGGCCGCTGACGAGCTCGGCGTTGGCCCGCCCGGCGCGGGCCCGTTCGAGCCGGCGGCGGCCGTTCGAGCCGTCAGCGCTCATCCCGGCAGCGCCACCTTGATCGTCCCGTCGCGGGCGAGCAGCGGGACGGGATCGAGCTGCAGGCCATCGTCGTCGAGCGAGCGCCCGGCACGGGGAAGGTAGTAGCGGCGGCCGCAGTCGGAGCAGCAGAGAACGCCCTCGATCAACGTCGCGCCTCCCAGCCCACCCCCGCAGTCCGAGCAGCGATCGAGGAAGGCGAGCAGGGAGCGCTCGACGTTCGCGACGAGCAGACGATGGCCGGCGACATCGACCGTGCGCAGCTCGCCGTCCTCGAGATCGGCGAGCTCGGCGGCGGCGAACCACGACGGCAGCTCGTGGCGGCCGGGCTCGAGCCCGCCCCGCCGGACCGCAGGGGCCCCGTTCCCGTTCCCGTTCGACGCCGTCGGTCCGGCCTGAACGATGGGCAGCGCGAGGGCGTCGTCGCCGAGCGCGGGGCCGGCGGCGGTCTCGGCGCCCTCGACCTCGAGGCCGGCGAGGTCGGGCGCGTGCTCGTCGAGCGCCTGCTTGATCGCGAGCTCGAGCGTCGCCGCCGAGGCCGGGCAGCCGTCGCAGCTGCCCGCGAGCCGGATCCGGGCGACGCCCGCGTCGCTGACACCGAGCAGCTCGACGTCGCCACCGTGCGAAGCCATGTAGGGGCGGACGCTGTCGAGCGCCTCCTCAACCCGCTCGACGATCCCGACCGGGTAGAGGTCGTGGATCAGCATCAGGCTGGCGACGACGCCGTCGGCGGCGAGCGCCTCGCGGACGGGCTCCGTCCCCTGAGCGCGCTCGAGCGTTCCGAAGATCCGCCGCAGGCCCTCGCCGTAGAGGTCGATGACGACCCCGACCAGCTCCTCCGCCCGGGCGCGTGCGACGGGGTCGGCGATGGCGTCGAGCTGCTCGTTCAGCTCACCGAAGCGCTCGACGAGCGCCTCCGGCTCCGGCTCGACCTCCTCGCCCTCTCGCACCCGGTCTACCTCCTGCATCTCGACTAGCTCATGCCAGTGGGCGTGTGCATCACCTTGCGCACGCGACCGCTGCCCCCGTACATGTGCACGCCGCAGGGCAGGCACGGGTCGAAGGAGCGCACCGCCCGCATGATGTCGACGCCCTTGAAGTTCTCCGGGCCGTTCTCCTCGAAGATCGGCGTGTTCTGCACGGCATCCTCGTAGGGGCCGGGAGTCCCGTTCGTGTCGCGGACGCTGGCGTTCCACGGCGTCGGCGGGTAGGGCTGGTAGTTGGCGATCTTGCCGCCCTCGATGACCATGTGGTGGCTGAGGACGCCGCGGGCCGCCTCGTGGAAGCCGCAGCTGACGGCGCTGTCGGGGACCTTGAAGTCGGCCCACGACTTCGTCCGCCCGGCGCGCACCTCCTTGAAGGCGCGCTCGAGGCAGTGCAGCCCGACCAGGGCCGAGTAGGCCTGGTGGTAGCTGCGGGCGCGGTCGCGCTCGATCGCGTTCGACTTCTCCGGCACCTTCCACTCGAGCTCGGTCTCGGGCGAGTCGGGCGTCCGCGGCAGCACCATCTGGATCGACTCGCCGGTCGCCTTGCAGTAGCCGAAGTCGACGAGCCCGGCCTTCGCCGTCACCCACTGGCGCGCGAACGGGCCGCCGCCGGTGTCGCAGGCGACGTAGCTGTCGTTGCGCTTGTCGTACATGCGCGGGCTCACGACCCAGCTGTACTTGTCGGCGAAGTCGCGCTTCTGGGGCTTCGGCAGCGTCACCTTGTTCCACGGGTGGCGCGGGTCGACGTCGTTGCCGAGCGGGTCCTTGGTCACGAACGGCTGCTGGCTCTCGGTCCAGTCGTCGAAGTACGAGGAGCCGAGCAGGATCCTGATCGCGAGGTTGATCTCGACCAGGTCGGTCGTGATCAGCTCGCCGTCGAAGACGAGCCCGGGCGTGATGTAGCGCTTGTTGCCCCACTCGCCCATGCGCTCGTACGAATAGTCGACGTAATCGGGATCGTCGAACGATCCCCAGCACACCAGGTTCGTGTCCCGGTAGCCGACCATGTCGTACCCCGGCATCTCAGCCAGGAAGAAGTCGTAGAGGTCGTCGTGCATCGGCACCGTCCGCTTGCAGTACTCGAAGTACCGCATCAACCGCACGTAGTAGTCGGTCAGCGTCTGGTGGGTGATCTGGGCGCTGCAGCCTCCCGGCAGGATCGTCGAGGGGTGCGTGTGCCGGCCTCCGAACAGGCAGTACATCTCACGCGTGTAGCGCGCCACCTGCAGCGTCTCCAGATAGAAATCGCCGGTGAACGGGTTCAGCCCGCGCATGATGTCGGCGATCGTCTTGTAGCCGTGGATGTCGGAGTGCGGCGCCGACGTCGACTCCGCCTTCTGCAGGAGCGACGGGTTCGTCTCCTTGACCATCTGCTCGCAGAAGTCGACGTTCGCCATGCAGTCGTTGAAGATCGCGTGGTCGAACATGTAGTCGGCGGTCTCGGCCAGATTGAACGCGAGGTCGCCGAGCGGCGGCGGCTTCACCCCGTAGGCCATGTTCTGGTTCAGGCAGCTGCAGGTGCAGTGGTTGTCACCGCAGATGCCGCAGATCCGGCTCGTGATGAAGTGCGCGTCGCGCGGGTCGATGCCCTTCATGAAGATGTCGAATCCCCGGAAGATCATCGACGTCGAGTAGCACTTGTTCACCTTCTGGTTGGCGAAGTCGATCTCGGTGTGGATCCCGAGGCTGCCGACGATCCGGGTGATCGGATCCCACGACATCTCCTTGACCTGGACGTTCTGATCCGATCGCGGTGTCTCTGTGGTGGCCATCTTTCGCTCTCTCCTCTGCTCTTGAATCCCTGCGTGTGCTCCGCGCGCGCCGGCCGATCAGGACCCCGGCGGCGAGTAGCTGGAGCTGCGCGATCGGTAGCCGCTGAGCAGCGAGTTGCCGGGCTTGCGCCACTCCGGCTCGATGTCGTACTTCTTGTCGATGTTGCGATGCCGGAAGTACCGCAGCACGGGCCCGTAGGTGAACTGCGCGAACCGCGCGGCGGCGCCGCCGTAGGCGTCCTCGTCCATGAACGGCATGTACTTGTCGGGGAAGCCCGGCATCGTGCAGGCCATGCAGATGCCGCCCACGTTCGGGCAGCCGCCGTAGCCGTCGACCCAGCCGCGGACCGGGACGTTGCACTTCACGACCGGGCCCTTGCAACCGAGCTTCACCAGGCAGCGGGGATCGTCCCCGTACTCGGTCGCGAAGTTGCCCTGCTCCGTGTAGCCGGCCCGGTTGCAGCCCTCGCGCACCGTGCGCCCGAAGAGCCACTTCGGCCGCAGCGCCTCGTCGAGCTCCGGCACCGGGGCCCGCCCAGCGAGGTGCAGCGCGAGATACAGGAGCACCTCCGTCATGTTGTCGGGCTGCGCCGGGCAGCCGGGGATGTTGACGACGGGAAGCCCCGCGACCGACTTCCAGTTCCAGCCGAGGTGATCGGCGACCCCCATCGCCCCCGTGGGGTTGTTCTTCATCGCCGGGATGCCACCGTAGGTGGCGCAGGTCCCGATCGCGACGACCGCCGCCGCCTTCGGCGCCAGCCGGTCGAGCCACTCGCTGGTCGTGATCGGCTGACCGCTCTCCGGGTCGGTCCCGATCGCCGCGAAGTGGCCCTCGCCGGCGAGGTTCTCGTTCGGGATCGAGCCCTCGACGCAGAGCACGAACGGGTCCAGCTCGCCGCGCTCGGCCTTGAACCACCACTCCATGAACTCCGCGCCGTTCTCGTAGGCGACGACCGGGTTGTGGACGATCACCTTCGGCATCCCGGGGATCGCCTGGGTGATGATGTCCTCGAGGCTCGGGTTCACCGCCGATGTCATCGCCACCGAGTCGCCGTCGCAGCCCAGGCCGGTCGTCATCCAGAGGACGTGGGCCTCGACCTCCTCCGTCTGCTGCTGGTCCGGAACGAACTCGGTGGCGGGCATGTCATCTCTCCTCTCCGGGCGGCGCGGGCCCGGTCGGCGTCGGACTTTGTCGGGGTAGGACAGTCATTCAGCAAATCCTCGGAAGGGGGTCTCCGGCGAGCAGATCCATCACGCGCTTGCCGCCGAAGGCGGTCTCGACGAGAACCATTCCGGGCGGCTCGGTGCGGACCTCGCCGATCATCGCCGCGCCCTCGGAGCCGGGGACGGCCCGCAACGCGGCCAGCGCCGCTTCGGCGGAGTCGGGTGCGACGAAGGCGACGAGACGCCCCTCGTTGGCGACGTACATGGGGTCGATGCCGAGGATCTCGGCGGCGCCGGCCACGGCCGGGGCGACCGGCACGTCAGCTTCGCGGGCGACGATGGCGACGCCGCTCGCGCGGGCCAGCTCGTTGAGGACGGTGGCGACCCCGCCGCGGGTCGCGTCGCGCATGCAACGCAGGTCGGGGCCGGCTGCGTCGAGCAGGGCGTCCACGGCGCTCCACAGCGGCTGCGTGTCGGAGACGATGTCGGCATCGAGCTCGAACTCGTCGCGGGCGAGCATGATCGCCGTCCCGTGCTCGCCGATCGGACCGGAGACGATCACGGCGTCGCCCGGCTCCAGGGCTCCGGGACTGAGCGTCGCCCGCGGGTCCGGCAGGCCGACGCCGGCGGTGTTCACGTACATCCCGTCGGCGGCGCCCCGCTCGACGACCTTGGTATCGCCGGAGACGACGTTGACGCCGGCCGCCTCCGCGGCCGCCGCGATCGCCTCGACCTCGGCCCTGAGGTCCTCCGCGCCGAGCCCCTCCTCGAGGATCAGGCCGAGGGTGATCGCGAGCGGCCGCGCCCCGGCCACCGCGAGATCGTTGACGGTCCCGTTCACGGCCAGCTCGCCGATCGAGCCGCCCGGGAAGCGCAGCGGCTTGACGACGAAGGAGTCCGTGGTCATGCAGAGCCCATCAAACACGGCATCTCCTCGGGCTTCGCCCTGCGGGGATGCCGAAGATGCCGGCTCCGCAGATACATCCGGCACGTCCTCCGCTTCGCGTCCGGGCGTGCCGGAGGCCTTGCGGCGGGGCCTCGGCAGGCGAACCAGCCCGGCGTCGGCGAGCTCCGCCAGCCCGGTGCCCTCGGGGTCGAGAGCGGGGACGAGCAGGCCCTCGATCAGCGACTGGGTCGCCTTGCCACCGGCCCCGTGCGCCATCGTCACCTGCTCGGACTTGAACCGGGGGCGCTTCGCCCGGGTCGTCTCGATGATCTCGAGGATCCGCGCCTCGCGCTCGGAGACCGGGTCGCTGCGGCGGGTCTCCGGCGAGGCCGCCATCAGTGGGTCCACCTGTGAGAGCGGGCGGTTCCCGGCGAGGGGCCGTGCGTGGCTGGCGTCGCACAGTGACCGCCCGCATGCCGGATGGCATGTGGGCGGGCGCTGGGTGGGGTCAGGCGCGTACGGACACCGCCGGGGCCGGCCGGGCTTGCAGGTGGGGTCGCTGATGGCGGCATCACACCACCTCCCGATCGCGGGCGAAGCGGCCGAAGTTGTAGTAGGCGGCGCAGGCCCCCTCCGGCGAGACCATGCAGGTGCCGATCGCGTGCTCGGGCGTACACGCCGTACCGAAGACCTTGCACTCCCAGGGCTTGATCACGCCCTTCAGCACCTCGCCGCACTGGCAGGCCTTCGGATCGGCGACGCGCACCCCGGGCGTCTCGTAGACCTGTTCGGCGTCGAATTCCGCGTAGGCGTCGGACAGGCGCAGCGCGCTCTGGCTGATGAAGCCGAGGCCGCGCCACTCGAAGTGGGGTCGCAGCTCGAAGACCTCCGACATCACCGCGAGCGCGGCCGGGTTGCCGTCGTAGGGGACGACGCGGCCGTACTGGTTCTCGACCTCGCAGCGGCCCTCGGCGAGCTGGCGGAGGATCATCTGGATGCCCTGCAGGATGTCGAGCGGCTCGAAGCCCGAGGTCACCAGCGGCTTGCCGTAGCCGGCGGGAATGAACTCGAACGGCCGCGCGCCGACCACGGTCGAGACGTGGCCGGGGCCGATGAAGCCGTCGAGGCGGAGGTCCGGCGACTCGAGCAGCGCCCGCAGCGGCGGCACGATCGTCACGTGGTTGCAGATGCAGAGGAAGTTGTCGATCCCCTCGGCGCGCGCCCGCTTCAGCGTCAGGGCCGTCGAGGGTGCGGTTGTCTCGAAGCCGATCGCGAAGAAGACCACCGTCCGGTCGGGGTTCGCCTTCGCGATCCGCAGCGCGTCGAGGGGCGAGTAGACCATGCGGATGTCGGCGCCGTCGGCCTTCGCCTCGCCGAAGCTCATCTCCGAGCCTGGGACGCGCATCATGTCGCCGAAGCAGGTGAAGATCACCTCCTCGTTGCGGGCGATCGCGATCCCGTCGTCCACGCGGCCCATCGGGATCACGCACACGGGGCAGCCGGGGCCGTGCACGAGCTCCACGTTCTCCGGCAGCAGGTCGTCGATCCCGTAGCGGTAGATCGAGTGCGTGTGGCCGCCGCACACCTCCATCAGCTTGTACTCGCGGCCGGGCTCGACGAGGTTCAGGATCTCCCCCGCCAGTGCGCGGCCGAGCGCCGGGTCGCGGAACTCGTCGACGAACCTCATGGGGATCCCTCCTCCACGGCATCTCCTCGGGCTGCGCCCTGCGGGGATGCCGGAGAGCGTGGATCCCCAGATACATCGCGCACGTGCTCCGCTTCGCGTCCGCGCGTGCGCGGGGGCGTCGCCAGGGCGGCATCTCCTCGGGCTGCGCCCTGCGGGGATGCCGGGACCCCCTCCAGCCTCTGGATCGCGGTGCCGGCGTGGACGAGGAGCTCGTCGCCGACGGCGACCGGCTGCACGAGCGCGATCTCGACCGTCTCGCGGCGGCCCCGCTCGTCCTCGCACAGGGCGAGTTCGCGTCCGGCGTCGAGCTCGACGATCCGCAACGGCACGGCGACGTCGCCGCAGGTGATGCAGCCCGACCCCGTCTCGCAGACTTGCGGGGCGGGCTCGGGCATCACTCGATCACGCTCGCCTTCAGCTCTTCGAGCTCGGCCTCGTAGTCGGCTCCCATGCCCTCGAGGACCCTGCGCGTCTCCCGGGCCTCCTCCTCGTCGACCTTCGAGAGAGCGAAGCCGACGTGGATCAGCACCCAGTCACCGACATCGACGCCGCCGGGCTCGGAGTCGAGCAGCCCGATGTTGACGTTGCGCCGGACGCCCGCCACGTCCACCTTCGCGATTCTCGTTTCCGGGTCGACGATCTCGAGGATCTGGCCCGGGATGGCAAGGCACATACAGCACCTTCTCCTCGCCTCGTGCCATTCGACCCTAACACCTTCGTTTCGCCCGTCAAGACCCGATCTCGGCATTCGTCCAGACCATGACGCGGACGATCGTCTAGACTGAATGAACGTTCACTCAGGCGCCATCTCCCCGGTGCCGCCGACCCCCGACGGAGGAGCAGCAAGATGGCCTGGACAGCAGCCGACATCCCGGATCAGAGCAGCCACACGGCGCTCGTCACCGGCGCCAACGGGGGGCTCGGGCAGGAGACGGCCCGCGAGCTCGCTCGCAAGGGTGCGCACGTGATCATCGCCGCCCGCAACCAGGAGAAGGCCGCGGCCGCCGAGGCCGACATCCGGGCCGAGCTCCCGGAGGCTTCGCTCGAGGTCGTCGAGCTCGACCTCGGCTCGCTCGAGTCCGTGCGGGCCACGGCAGCCGCGGTGCTCGAGCGTCACGAGCGCATCGACCTGCTGATCAACAACGCGGGCCTGATGGCGATGCCGGAGGGCCGCACCGCCGACGGCTTCGAGACTCAGCTCGGCGTCAATCACCTCGGGCACTGGGTGCTGACGGCGCGGCTGCTGCCCGCCGTACTCGCGGCGCCGGCGGCGCGGGTCGTGACGGTGACCAGCACCGCGCACCACATGGGCCGCGCCGTCAACCCCTCCAACCCCCATCTCGAGGGCAAGTACGGTCCGTGGAAGGCGTACGGGCAGTCGAAGCTCGCCAACTTCCACTTCGGACTCGGCCTGCAGCGGGAGTTCGAGCGCGCCGGCGTCTCAGCCGCGAGCCTGATCGCACACCCGGGCCTCTCCAACACGGACCTGCAGGCGCGGACCACGCGCGAGAACGAAGGTGACTTCTGGGGGCGGTTCTTCCACCGGATGACGGTGCGCAGCGGTATGAACCCGGCCTACGGCGCGCTCTCGCAGCTCCGCGCGGCGACCGATCCGGCGGCCAAGGGCGGCGAGTTCTACGGTCCGCTGTGGGTCAACTCCGGGCCTCCGGTCCGCAAGCCCATCTTCCGCGTCGTCGGCATGGAGTCCGCGATCACGAAGCTCTGGGAGGTCTCCGAGCGCGAGACGGGCGAGGCGCTCGTCGTCGCGGCGCAGGCACCGGCGGGGACCGCGTGAGCGCAGCCGGCGCAACCGCGAGGAGACCGCGCCGGCCCCCAACCGACCGCGCTGCGGCCGTCCGCGCAGCCCTGCGCTCCCTCGTCGCCGAACGCGGCTTCCACGGCGCCTCGATGGGGGCGGTCGCCCGCACGGCCGGCGTCGCAACCGGAACCGCCTACGTCCACTACGGCTCCAAGGACGAGCTCGTCATCGCTGCCTACCTGGAGAGCAAGCGGCGGCTTGGCGAAGCGGCGGTCGCCGCCGCCGCCCGGACGGAGGAGCCAGCCGACCGCTTCCATGCGATGTGGCTCGGCGTCTACCGCCACCTCGCCGCCGATCCCGAGGAAGCACGCTTTCTGATCCAGGTCGAGGGCTCCCCCTACGGCGTCGCCGCGCACGAGGCTTCGCTGGCCCGCGAGGACGACCCGCTCGTGCTCGCCGCGGCCGAGCCCGACATCGCCGGACGCCTCGAGCGCCTGCCGCTCGAGGTCCTCTACGAGCTCGGGCTCGCCCCGGCCGTCCGGCTCGCAGCCCGGGAGCTCGAGCTCTCGTCGGCCGAGCTCCGCCGCGCGGCCCGCGCCTGCTGGCGCGCCGTCAGCCGCCCTGGGCGCTGAGCAGCTCCCGCAGGCCGGCCTCGTCGAGGATCTCGGTTCCGACCTCCTCCGCCTTGGCCAGCTTCGAGCCGGGGCTCTCGCCCGCGACCACGTAATCGGTCTTCTTGCTGACCGAGCCCGTGACCTTGCCGCCGGCCCGCTTGATGAGCGCCGTCGCCTCCTCGCGGGTCAGCTCCGGCAGCGTTCCCGTGAGGACGAAGGTCCTGCCCTCGAGCGTGCCCCCCTCCTGCCGGCGCTCGGAGGCGTCGAGCTCGAAGCGCAGGCCGTGCCCGCGCAGGCGGGCGATCAGGTCCAGGTTACGGTCGTCGTTGAGCTGCTCGGTGATCTGCTCGGCGAGGATCGGCCCGACGCCGTCGACCTCGGTGATCCGCTCCGGGTCGGCGGCGATCAGCTCGTCGATCGAGCCGAAGTGGGCGGCGAGCGCCTCGGCCGTGACCGAGCCCACGCCGGCGAGGCCGAGCGCGAAGAGCACGCGCGGGAAGGGGCGTGACTTCGAGGCCTCGATCGAGTCGATCAGGTTCTGGGCGGAAACCTCGCCGAAGCCCTCGAGACCCTCGAGCCGGTCGGCCGTGAGCTCGTAGATGCCGGCGGCGTCGGAGATCAGGCCGTCCTCGAGGAACCGCAGGGCCTGCTTCTCCCCGAGGCCCTCGATGTCCATCATCCCGCGGCCGACGAAGTGCTTGACCTGCTGGAAGGTCTGCCCCGGGCAGCCGGTCCGGTTCGGGCAGATCGTCCACACGGAGTCCTCGGGCTTGACCGTCGGCGTGCCGCAGATCGGGCACTCCTTCGGCGGCCTGGACTTGCGCAGCCGCCGGCCCTCGCGGCGCTGGGTCACGGGCGCGACGACGCGCGGGATCACGTCGCCGGCGCGGGTGACGATGACCTCGTCGCCCTCGCGCACGTCCTTGCGCGCCAGATCCTCCTCGTTGTGCAGGGTCGCGGTCGAGACGGTGACGCCGCCGACGTGCACGGGCTCGAGCATCGCGAAGGGCACGAGGTGACCGGTGCGGCCCACGTTCCAGACGACCTTCTTGAGCTTCGTCGTCACCGTCGTCGGCGGGAACTTCCACGCGATCGCCCAGCGCGGCTCGCGGCCGGCGACCCCGAGCTCGCGCCACAGGGCCCGCTCGTCGACCTTGACGACGACCCCGTCGATCTCGAAGTCGAGCTCGTCGCGGCGCTCCTGCCACCACTCGCAGCGCGGCACGAGCTCGTCGCCGCTGGTGTGCCGGGCGATGTCGCCGTTGACCCGGAAGCCGCGCTCGCGCAGCCACTCGAGCTCGGCGCTGTGGGAGTCGTGCTCGACGCCCTCGCGGTAGCCGATCCCGTACGTCCACATCTGCAGGGGTCGCGAGGCGGCGAGCTTCGGGTCGAGCTGGCGCAGGGTGCCGGCGGCGGCGTTGCGGGGGTTCGCGAAGGTCGACTCGCCCGCCTCGGCGCGCTGCTCGTTGAGCCGGTCGAAGCCCGAGCGCGGGAAGTAGATCTCGCCGCGGACCTCGATCTTGCGCGGCGGGTCCGGGATCCGCAGCGGGATCGAGCGGATCGTCTTCAGGTTCGCGGTCACGTCCTCGCCAACGCGCCCGTTGCCGCGCGTCAGCCCCCGCACGAAGACGCCGTCCTCGTAGGTGAGCGAGATCGCGAGCCCGTCGATCTTCGGCTCGGTCACGTAGGAGAGCTCGCTCGCCTCGATGTCGAAGCGCTTGAGGAGGTTGCGGATCCGCTGCTCCCAGGCCGCGAGCTCCTCGGCGTTGCGGGCGTTCGCGAGCGACAGCATCGGCTCGGCGTGCTCGTGCTGCTCGAAGGCGTCGAGCGGCTCGCCCCCGACCCTCTGCGTGGGAGAGTCCGGCGTCAGCAGCTCCGGGTGCGCCCGCTCGAGATCGCGAAGCTCACCCAGCAGCTCGTCATAGTCGGCGTCCGAGATCCTGGGGTCGTCCTCGACGTAGTACGCGTGGTCGTGGCGGGCGATCTCGGCCCGCAGCTCCTCGACCCGCTTCGCCGGCTCCGGCGCGGCGCTCACCGTCGCGCCCCCAGCATCCCCTCCAGACCCCAGCCCTCGAGCTCGGCGATGCCCCCGTGGTCGGTGAGGTCGAAGTGGATCGGGGTGACCGCGATCTTCCCCTGAGCGACGGCAACGAGGTCGGTCCCGGACTCGTCCTCGTAGGACGGCTCGAAGCCGTAGATCCGGTAGCGCTTGCGGCCGCCCCCCTCGCGCTCGTCGACGAGCTTGAGCTCGTCGTCGTAGAGGCGCTTGCCGAGCTTGGTCACCTCGACCCCCTCGGGCTCGCCTCCGGGCACGTTGATGTTGATCAGCGTCCCCTCCGGCATCCCGTGCTCGACGATGCGGGCGACCAGCGCGGCCGCGAACGGCGCCGAGTGGCTGAAGTCGAACTCGCGACCGGCGCGGAAGTCCATCTCGCGGTCCGGAGACTGCTGGGAGACCGCGATCGCCGGCAGCCCGAGCACGATCCCCTCGAGTGCGGCCGCGACCGTCCCCGAGTAGGTGACGTCGTCGCCGAGGTTGGAGCCGTGGTTGATCCCGGAGACGATCAGGTCCGGCGCCTCGCCGAGCAGGCCGAGATCCGCGAAGCGGACGCAGTCGACCGGCGTGCCCTCGGTCGCGTATCCGACGGTGCCGTCGTTGAAGGCCACCTCCTCGACCCACAGGGGTGAGCGCGTCGTGATCGAGCGCGCCGTCGCGCTCCGGTTCGAGTCCGGCGCGATCACGTCGAGGTCGATGCCGTCGAGCTTGAGCAGCTCCCGGCGCAGGGCCTGCAGGCCCGACGCCTGGATCCCGTCGTCGTTGGTCAGCAGGACTCGCACGAGGGCCAATCTAGATGAACGGGGAGGCCGTCGGCGAGCGCTACCGGGACCCGCTCAGCCGCCCGCGCCCGAGGGCGAGCGGCAGCCCGTGAGACGGTGGGCGCTCACGAAGCTGCGCGCCTCGGAGGCGGCCGACGCGAGCTGGTGGTCGGCTGCGCCCAGCTCCTCGGAGGAGCCGTTGCGGTCCATCATCAGCGCGATCCGGCCGCTCCAGCGGAGCTCATCGGCAAGGGTGCCGACGAACGTCTGGTAGTCGGAGGCGACCGCCGGCGGCGGTCGCAGGTGAGCGAGGGCCCGCAGTTGCTGTTCGAGCACCGGCTTGCCCACCTCGAAGGCCCGGCGACTGACCTCGCCGACGTCGGAGGCGCTGGTCACCTCGCTCGCAAGACGCGAGGACGCACGCGTCACCTTGATCGCCGCGCGGCGGCAGATCGCGCTCACCCGGCGGCGCCACTGCGCCATCGTCAGCGTCGGCCCGCTCTCCCGCACGTCCGGTGTGGAGACGCTCACGTCCGGATACTGCGGCTGGCCGCCGCCACCGCAGCCGGCGGCGAGCCCGGTGACGCCGAGCAGCAGGACGACGGCGAGGCACTGCCCCGCGAGCGGCGAGCGGCGCGTCACGGGTATCGGACCTCGATCAGGCAGAGGCCGCGAGAGGGAGCGGTCTCCCCCGCCTCCGGCCGCGGGCGGCCGGCGAGCAGCGGCGCGAAGGACTCCGGATCGCGGCGCCCGGAGCCGATCTCCAGCATCGTGCCGACGAGTACACGGACCATGTTTCGCATGAATGCATCAGCTTCCACCTCGAAGCTAAGGATCTCCTCAGGCCCGATCCCGGAAGAACCCGCCGACCAGCGCGCGTCGAGCACGTCGCGCTCGAAGCGGACGTGCTCGGTCTCGGTCGGGGTGAAGGCCGTGAAGTCGTGGGTGCCGACGATCTCCTCGGCGCAGCGGTCCAGGAGCCCCCGGTCGAGCGGATAGGGCCAGTGCACCGAGTAGCGCCGCTCGAACGGGCTCTGCGCCGGTCCGAGCTGCAGGCGGTAGCGGTAGCGGCGCGCGAGCGCCTGCCGGCGCGCGTCGAAGTCGTCGGCCGCCGGCGCAGCGGCCGTGATCGCGACGTCCGCAGCGGTGAGGGCGTTCAGCGCCCGCCGCAGGTCTTCGGGCGGGGACTTGGCGGCACGGAAGCTCGCGACCTGGCCCGTGGCGTGGACGCCCGCATCGGTGCGACCGGCCACGGTGAGCGGCGTCGGTGCCCCGAAGAGCCGCTCGAGGGCGGCCTCGATCTCGGCCTGCACCGTGCGCTGCCCCTCCTGCCGCGCCCAGCCGCGGAAGTCGGTGCCGTCATAGGCGATGTCGAGCCGGTAGGTGGTCATCGGCGGCGGAGTATCGCGGGGAGAGGGGGCCGGGCGGGTGGAACGGGGTGCCTTTGGGCGCCGGGGGGGCGAATCCGGAAGCTGCCGCGTGCCCGGGAGACGCCCGTGACGGCGCGCGGGGGGGCGAATCGGAGAGTTCTCCGCCCTTGACACCACATATGGACAAACAAAGTCAGACACCCCGAGGGAGTTCCGACGTCCTCAACGTTCCTGCGGCCAGAGTGGATTTTCGTCGGGGACGTCGGGCGCCGGTAGACGTGACCAACCTTTTTGCGATCCGACGGGGCGCCGGTCTCGAGCAGGCACTGGCGGAACTTGCCGATCTCCAGCACGGGCTCGCGCAAAGCCGCCAGCTGAATGCGCTGGGGATGGGCCCGTCGACGGTCCACGCTCGCGTGCTCCGGGGAGCGTTCACCTCCGTCCACCGCGGAGTCGTGCTCCTCGGCCGAACGACACTCGACGCGCGCGCGGCTGCCCTCGCCGTCACGCTCGCCGCGGGGTCCGACGCAGCGAGCGCCGGCGCTACGGCCCTGTGGCTCTGGGGTGCAATCGAGTCTGCCCCTCAGTGCCCGGAGGCGACGAGCCCCCGCCCGCTCCGCCCCCGGCCGGGCATGACACTGCACCAAGCGACCTCCCTCCACCCCGACGACCTCTGCGCCCTCGACCACATCCCGCTCACTTCTCCCTCCCGCTCGCTGCTCGATTTCGCGATGAGCGGGGCTCCCGACGCCGTCGAGCGGGCGTTGAACGAGCTCCGGGCGGCGCGGCTCCTGCCGGCCGCTGATCTCGACGCGCTCCGCGCACGCACCGTCGGCCACCACGGGTGGAAGTGGCTCGGGCCGCTCCTCGTCGGCGATGCGGACACCGGGTTCTCACGCCGCGAGGCGGAGCTCCGGCTCTGGCGGCTGGTGCGCGAGGCGCACTTATCGTCGGGAGCGAAGCGCAACGTGCGCCTGCACGGTTGGGAAGTCGACGCCTACTGGCCCGACGCGGGGCTCGTGGTCGAGGTCGACTCCTGGGACTTCCACTCGAGCCGCGCCGCCTTCGAGCGCGACCGCCGCAAGCAGACCGAGCTGCAGGCCGCGGGCCTGGAGGTCCTGCGCTTCACCTGGCGGCAGATCACCGAGCAGCCGCTGTGGGTGGCGGCCCGGATCGCCGGGCGCCTCGCGGCCCGCGTTTGATCGGTCGATCGCGCGGCCGAGGGCGTCGTGGGCAAGGACGCACAAGGCGCCGCGTGCTTCGCACGCAAGCCGCGGAGGACGCCGGGCGGTCGATCGCGCGGCCGAGGGCGTCGTGGGCAAGGGTCGATCGCGCGGCCGAGGGCGTCGTGGGCAAGGGTCGATCGCGCGGCCGAGGGCGTCGTGGGCAAGGACGCACAAGGCGCCGCGTGCTTCGCACGCAAGCCGCGGAGGACGCCGCCCACGGCGTCCTCGGCCCGCGTCAGACGAGCTCGAGGAAGACCATCTCGGTCGAGTCCGAGCGGCGCGGGCCGAGCTTGACGATCCGCGTGTAGCCGCCCGGGCGCTCCGCTGTAGCGCGGGGCGATCTCCTCGACGAGCTTGTGGACGATGAACTTGTCCTGGCCGAGCTTGCTGAGCAGCTGCCGGCGCGCGTGGAGGTCGCCGCGCTTGGCGAGCGTGATCATCTTCTCGACCTCGGGCTTGACGGCCTTGGCCTTCGCCTGCGAGGTGCGGATCCGCTCGTGCTCGATCAGCTGCTTGCTAGAGGTTCCGCAGCAGCGCCTTGCGATGCGCCGCGTCGCGGCTCAGCTTGTGCCTGTTGCGACGGTGGCGCATCGTGTCGGATCTACTCCTCGCGCAGCGAGCAGGCCGAGCGAGTTCAGCGCCTCGACGACCTCCTCGATCGAGCGCTCGCCGAAGTTCGGGATCGCGGTCAGCTCCGAGTAGGACTTCGCTGGTCAGGTCGCCGATCGTCTGCACGCCCGCCCGCTTCAGGCAGTTGTAGGCGCGGACGCCGATCTCGAGCTCCTCGATCAGCCGGTCGTCGCCCTCGCTCGGCGGCCGGCGTCCTCGGCGGCCGGCAGCGGCGCCGTTGGTCTGCGTCAGCTCCTCGAGCCGGTCGGCGTCGGTGAAGATCGCCAGGCTCTTGATCATCAGCTCCGCGGCCTCGCGCAGCGCCGCACCGGGCTCGAGCGAGCCGTCGGTCTCGATCTCCAGCGTGAGCTTGTCGAAGTCGGTGCGCTGACCGACGCGGGAGGAGTCGACGCTGGTAGGCGGCGCGGCGGATCGGCGAGAAGATCGAGTCGATCGGGATCACGCCGATCGGCTGGTCGTCGGCCTTGTTGTCCTCGGCGGGCGAGTAGCCGCGGCCGCGGCCGACCGTCAGGTACATCTCGAGCTTCGTCTTCTTCTCGAGCGTCGCGATCGGGGCGTCGGGGTTGAGGATCTCGACGCCGGCCGGCAGGTCGATGTCGCCGGCGGTGACCTCGCCGGGACCGTTGGCGACCAGCGGCACCTCGACCTCGTCGGCGTCGGTGTGCATGCGGATCGACGATGTCCTTGAGGTTGAGGATGATGTCGGTGACGTCCTCCTTGACCCCGTCGATGTTCGAGAACTCGTGGGCGACGCCCTCGATGCGGACGCGACTTGATCGCGGCGCCCTCCGAGCGACGAGAGCAGCACGCGGCGCAGGCTGTTGCCGTAGGTGTAGCCGAAGCCCTTGTCGAGGGGCTCGATCACGAACGAGCCGTTGGTCTCGTCGCTGTCCTCGGCTGAGATCGTTGGGCTCCTGAAATTCGGGCAGGGTGGTCATAGCGCGTCCTTCCGTCGGCGGGTTTTCGGTAGCCCCTACTTGGAGTACAGCTCGACGATGAGCTGCTCCTCGACCGGCGAGTCGATCTCGTCCCGCTCGGGGAGACGCAGCACCTTCGCGGTGAGCGCGTCGTGATCGGCCTGCAGCCAGGGGGGCACGGTGGAGATAAGTTCGGTGGCGACCCGCACCGTCGTCTCGGCGGAGGAGCCGGACTTGATCGAGATCACGTCCTCGGGCTTGACCTGGTAGCTGGGGATGTCGACGCGGCGGCCGTTGATCTGCCAGTGGCCGTGGCGGATCAGCTGCCGGGCCTGGCGGCGCGAGGCGGCGAACCCGAGCCGGACGAGGACGTTGTCGAAGCGGCGCTCGAGCAGCCGCAGCAGGTTCTCGCCGGTGACGCCGTCCTGCCGCGAGGCCTTGTCGTAGTAGGCTGCGGAACTGCTTCTCGAGCACCTGGTAGTAGCGGCGCGCCTTCTGCTTCTCGCGCAGCTGGTTGCGGTACTCGGAGGCGCGCATGCGGCCGCGGCCGTGCTCGCCCGGCGGGTAGGAGCGGCGCTCGACGCCGCACTTGTCGGTCAGGCAGCGCTCGCCCTTGAGGAACAGCTTCTGCCCCTCGCGGCGGCACTGCTTGCACTGCGGTGAGGTGTCGCGAGCCATCGGGCCCCTCCTCAGACCCGCCGCCGCTTCTTCGGGCGGCAGCCGTTGTGGGCCTGCGGGGTGACGTCCTTGACCGTGGTCACCTGCAGGCCGGCGGCCTGCAGGGCGCGGATCGCGGTCTCGCGACCGGAGCCGGCGCCCTTGGCGAGCACCTCGACCCGCTCGAGGCCGTGCTCCATGCCCTTGCGGGCGGCGTTGTCGGCGGTCACCTGGGCGGCGAACGGCGTCGACTTGCGCGAGCCCTTGAACCCGGCCGAGCCGGCGGACTCCCAGGCGATCACGTTGCCCTCGGGATCGGTCAGGGTGACGATCGTGTTGTTGAAGCTGGTCTTGATGTGGGCCTGCCCGGACGGGACGTTCTTGCGGACGCGGCGCTTGGTGCGGCCGGCGCTTCTTGGGCTGCGGCATCTAGGTCGTTCCTCGAAGCTCGGTCGTCGGCATCACTTCGGCGTCGGGGCCTTCTTCTTGCCCGCCACGCTCATCCGGCTGCGGGCCCTTGCGGCCGCGGGCGTTGGTCTTCGTGCGCTGGCCGCGGACCGGGAGGCCGCGCCGGTGGCGCAGGCCGCGGTAGGAGCCGATCTCCATCAGGCGCTTGATGTTCTGCGAGCGCTCACGGCGCAGGTCGCCCTCGACCTGGTAGCTCTCGACCGCCTCGCGGAGCTTGATCACCTCGTCCTCGGTCAGGTCGCCGACCCGCGTGTCGGGCGTCGACGCCGGTGTCGGCGACGATCTTCTCCGCGGTCGAGCGGCCGATCCCGTGGACGTAGGTGAGCCCGACCTCGGCCCGCTTGTTGAGCGGCAGGTTGACCCCTGCGATCCGTGCCATCGGCCTAGCCCTGCCTCTGCTTGTGGCGCGGGTTCGAGCAGATCACGAGCACGCGGCCGCGCCGCCGGATCACCTGGCATCGTTCACACATCGGTTTTACGGACGCACGAACCTTCATCGCTCTCCAGCTCGTATCTGACTGAGGTGGCCCGCGTCATCCCATGAATCGGACGGCAGGCAGGCAGGGACGGCCCTGGAGCCGAGGGGCGAGATACTAGCAATTGAGCGCGTACGGGTCCAGGCGCCCGCGGCGCCCAGCTTCATGGGTGCCGGCTTGCCCCGTACGGCAGAATGACGGCCATGAATGAGTTCTCCAGGTGGGACCTGAGGAGAGCGACGTTTACGGCTGCCGTGCTGCTCGCGGCCGTGGCGGCGCTGCCGACGGCCTCGGCAGCAGCAAGTTCCGGACGCAACCGACGCAGCGGCGGCGATGCGAAGGCGATACGGGCCTCGCACGCCCACAGCCCGGTCGAGCTCAAGCGGATCGCGGTCAACCAGCACGTGCGAAAGGTCGCCGTCACGTTCTCCGGGGTGCGCTCGCTGCCGAAGCTGAGCGAGCTGAAGCTCTACCCCGACTCGCCGCACTCGATCCAGCGCCACATGTGCCTCGGCGCGAGCGGCAACGCGATTCGCAGCAGCCTCCTCTGCGTCGGCGGACGGCCTCACAACGGCAAGGTGAGGATCGGGATCTCGCGCCTCCACAAGGGCGGGCGGACCCGGAAGCTGAAGGGGATCAAGGCGAAGCTCCGGCGCCCCAAGCCGAGCACGATCAAGCTCGAGTTCGGGCTCCATGCGGCCGGCTTCCATACCGGCCACTTCCGCTACTTCGCCGTCAGCGGCTGGCACGGGCCGGCCTGCGGGTCCAAGTCGGGTGGGAAGGGCAAGCATCAGCGGCGCGCCGGCGCCGGCTGTACCGACCGCGTCCCCGCCCACGGCAGCGAGCGCGGGCGGATCCGCAAGGTCGTGCGCACGGGCTGCTCGATCGGCAACCTCGGGGCCTATCGCAACGGCCCGCGCAATCGCAAGCGGGTGGCCCTCACCTTCGACGACGGGCCGAGCGATTACACGATGCAGATCATGCGCGAGCTCGACCACCGCCACGCCAAGGGCACGTTCTTCGAGGTCGGCTCCGAGGTCGGCGGCCGGGAGTCGATCATGCGCAAGCTGATCGCCCACGGTCACGACATCGGGGACCACTCGATGCACCACGAGAACCTGCCGGGCGTATCGAGCATGCGCTCGACGCAGAACCTGATCGAGCACGCGACCGGGTTCAAACCTTGTGCCTTCCGGCCCCCGTACGGCAACTACAACTCCGGCACCGTGTCGGCCGCGCGCAGCCTCGGGATGTCGACGGCGCTGTGGGACCGCGACACCAACGACTGGAAGCTGCCGGGCTCGGGCTCGATCGAGGCGACCGCGATCTCGGCGTCGAAGGGCTCGATCGTGCTCATGCACGACGGCGGCGGACCCCGGAGCCAGACCGTTGAGGCCGTGCCGAAGATCGTCAAGACGCTGCAGCACCGCGGCTACAAGCTGGTCACGCTGACCAAGCTCTTCGGCGGCCACTACAAGTACCGCGAAGCGGGCTGAGGCGGGTGCCGGGCGCCCGCAGAGGACGCCCGCTCGCCGCCGCGCTGGCCGCGGCGGCGACCGCGTGCGTCTGGGCGGCGCTGCTCGTGCCACCGGCGCAAGCGGCAACACCCCTCGACGGCAACGGTTCCTGGATCTGGTACGTCTCCGACTCGGGAGGCACGCCCCGGGCGGTCGCCCGCAAGGCCAAGCACGAGCGGCTCGACGTCGTTTACGTCAAGAGCGCGGACGGGACCAACGTCTGGAGCCAGTTCGACCACCGGCTGGTGCATGCGCTGCACAAGCGCGGGATCGAGGCCTGCGCCTGGCCCTTCGTCTACGGCGACAGCCCGCGCCGCGAGGCGAAGGCCTCGGCCGTCGCCGCCGACGCCGGCGCGGACTGCATCGTCATCGACGCCGAGGCGGGCCTGCAGGGCAACTACCGGGGCGCCTACATCTACATGCACAAGCTGCGCAAGCTCGTCGGCGATGACTACCCGCTCGGGCTGAGCAGCTTCCCCTACGTCGACTACCACCCGAACTTCCCCTACTCGGTCTTCCTCGGCGCCGGCGGGGCCACCTTCAACGTGCCCCAGGTCTACTGGTACGCGATCGGGACCTCCGTCCATCGCGCCTACGAGCACACATACCGCTACAACCGCCCCTACGGGCGCCCGATCTACCCGGTCGGTCAGACCTACGAGAACCCGCCGAAGGACCAGCTGCTCGACTTCCGTCGCTACGCGAACGAGTACGGGGCGCCCGGGATCAGCTGGTACTCGTGGCAGGAGACGAGCCCGAGGGGCTGGCACGTCGTCCGCCGCCGCCAGGTCAAGGGCGTACCCGGCTACGAGGCGGCGAAGGGCTACGCCCACCTGGGCCGAGGCGACCGGGGCGACACGGTCCTGTTCGCGCAGGAGCTGCTCGAGGCGCGCGGCCTGCACCCGAAGCCCACGGCGGTCTTCGACGCCCGCACCGAGCACGCGGCGATCCACTTCCAGAACGACCACGGCCTGCGGCCCAACGGCCGCATCGGCAGCCGCATGTGGAAGAAGCTGCTGAAGCGGGACCCGCAGAGTACGAACTGGAAGCAGGTGAAGCCGCCGAAGGCGCTGCGCCGCTCCGCGACCCCGGCCCGCGCCAGCAGCGAGCTGCCGCCTGGGATCGGCGCCGGCTGAGCCGTCTGGAACGAGCGGCGGGCAGGCCGCGGGGACGCCACGGCGCCCCGGCGCCGTCGGCCGCGCCGATCAGTCGAGATGCCAGGGAGTGAGGATGCGGGGGCCGTCCGCCCCGACCGCGACCGTGAACTCGAAGTGCGCGGCCAGCGATCCGTCGGCCGAGAAGACCGACCAGTGGTCGGAGCCCATCCGGATCTCGTCCGTGCCGATGTTGACCATCGGCTCGATCGCCAGGGTCATCCCCTCCTCGAGGGCGGGGCCGGTGCCGGGCTCGCCGTAGTTGGGGATCTGCGGCTCCTCGTGCATCTCCTGGCCGATGCCGTGGCCGACGAGGCTCTTGATCACGTGCAGGCGATCGGCTTCGACCCGCTTCTGGACCGCGTGTGAGATGTCGCCGAGCGTGTTACCGGCCTTCGCCTCCGCGATCCCGCAGAAGAGCGCGTCGCGGGTCACCTCGAGCAGCTGCTGGGCAGGCTCTCCGATCGGGCCGATCCCGTACGTCTGGGCGGCGTCCGCGACCCAGCCGTCCTTGATCACGCCGATGTCGATCGAGAGCACGTCCCCGCGCTTGAGCTCGTAGGCGCCGGGGATCCCGTGCACCACCATGGAGTTGGGCGAGGCGCAGATCGAGCCGGGGAAGCCGCGGTAGCCCTTGAAGGCCGGCGTCGCGCCCTGCGAGCGGATGTACTTCTCGGCGATCTCATCCAGATGCGCGGTCGTGACGCCCGGGCGGGCGCTCTTGCGCACCATCTTGTGGCAGCGGGCGAGGATGCGGCCGGCGGCCGCCATCTTCTCCACCTGCTCGGGAGTCTTGGGCGTGATCGTTCCCCGGTACATCATGTAGCCCAGCCCTAGAGTTCCTCTTCCATCTTCAGAGTCGCGAGGATCGCCCGGATCCGGTCGCCGACGTCGTCGGGCGGCTGCGCGCCGTCGACGCGCTTGAGCAGGTTCCGCTCCTCGTAGTAGTCGACGAGCGGCTCGGTCTGCTCGTGGTAGGTGCGCAGGCGCTTGGCGATCACCTCGGGCTTGTCGTCGTCGCGGACGATCAGCCGCGAACCGCAGACGTCGCAGACGCCCTCGTTCTTGGGCGGGTCGAAGTCGACATGGAAGATGTGACCGTTCTTGGCGCAGGTGCGCCGGCCGCCGAGGCGCCGCTGCACCTCCTCGTCGTCGGTATCGATGAGGACGACCGCGGTAACCGAACGGCCGAGCTTCTGCATCTCCTCGCCGAGCGCCTCGGCCTGTCCGATCGTGCGCGGGAAGCCGTCGAGGATGAAGCCGTCGGCCGCCTCCGGGCCCTCGACACGCTCACAGATGACGCCGATGATGACTTCGTCCGGGACGAGCTCCCCCTCGTCCATGTGGCCCTTGGCGACCTTGCCCAGCTCGGTTCCCTCGCTGACGGCAGCCCTGAGGATGTCCCCGGTCGCGTAATAGGGAAGGTGGAAGTCCTCCTGCAGCCGTTCGCCCTGTGTTCCCTTGCCCGACCCCGGAGGACCGAGCAGGATCAAGTTCAGCTCGGACATAGACGCGGCACCTTAGCGAGAGCGGGGCTGGCGAGGTCGTGGTGGGCGCCGGGCGAAGGCGGGCCGGGCGGGCGACCGGCGTCGTCCCGCCGCGTGACCGGCCCTGCCGGCGGAGGGGCGTGGCGGTGCGAGGGCAGTGAGGGAGGTGGGCCGGTGGGAGTCCTCGGCCCCTGACGGGGCCCGGGACACCAGATCTGGGCAAAGAACGTCGAGGACGTCTGCGCTGCTCTGACGTCCCCGACGTTTGTGCGTTCTGGGCGCATGAACGTCGGACACCTCCCCGCCCAAGCGGACGTCCCCGACGTTTGTGCGTTGACGCCGCGCGCACGGCGCCGCCGGCGAAAGGGCGTGGCGGTGCGAGGGCAGTGAGGGAGGTGGGCCGGTGGGAGTCCTCGGCCTCTGACGGGGGCCCGAGACACCAGATCTGGGCAAAGAACGTCGAGGACGTCTGCGCTGCTCTGACGTCCCCGACGTTTGTGCGTTCTGGGCGCATGAACGTCGGACACCTCCCCGCCCAAGCGGACGTCCCCGACGTTTGTGCGTTCCCACCGCGGGCGCGGCCCTCCCTTGCGCCCCCCTCCCCCTTCCGCCTCCCTCCCTCGGTGCCCAAAGGCGGTCAAGCGCCCACCGGAGGGGAGGCGCCGCCGTCGCATGCGGCTCCCGCCGGCGTCGGGCCCCACCTTCTTTCCCCCACGGGAGCGGACCCGGCCGGGGACCAAGCCCGAGACCCGCCCGGGCGTCAACCACCGCGGCTCGCCGCCGCCGGGCGTCAACCCCTCACGGCGAGGCCGGGAGCGTCGAGGGCCGTCGTTAGGGGAGCGAGCGTGCTTCGCACGTGGGCGACCCCAACGGCCGCCATCGGCGCTCCCGGCCCGCCGCCTACTTCAGGAAGCCCTCGTAGTTGCGCATCATTAGCTGGGCCTCGAGCTGCTTGACGGTGTCGAGGGCGACGCCGACGACGATCAGGATCGAGGTGCCGCCGAAGAAGAAGTTGGCGGACGTCTGGCTGATCAGAATCGTCGGCAAGGCCGCGACCGCGCCCAGGTAGAGAGCTCCTGCGAAGGTGAGCCTGGTCAGGATCCTGTCCAGGTATTCGGCGGTAGGTCGCCCCGGTCTGACGCCGGGTATGAAGCCGCCGTACTTCTTCAGGTTGTCGGCCTGGTCGACGGGGTTGAAAGTGACCGCCGTGTAGAAGTAGGTGAAGAGGATGATGAACAGCACCTCACCGACGATGTACGCCCAGCTCTGAGGGCTGAAGAAGCTGGCGAAGTCGAGGGCCCAGGGGGTGTTCAGCAGCTGGCCGACGGTGGGCGGGAAGGCCATGATCGAGGCGGCGAAGATGACCGGGATGACGCCGGCCATGTTCACGCGCAGCGGCAGGTAGGTGGAGCCGCCGGTCGTCATCTTGCGGCCGACCTGGCGCTTGGCGTACTGGACCGGGATCCGGCGCTGACCCTCCTGGATGTAGACGATGCCGACGATGACGGCGATCGCGATGAAGGGCATCATCACGACGAAGACCTGATCGGTGTTCGTCCACCAGGCCTGGATGCCACCCGGGATCCGGGAGGCGATCGAGGCGAAGATCATCAGCGAGATGCCGTTGCCGATCCCGCGCTGGGTGATCAGCTCGCCGAGCCACATGAGCAGGGTGCAGCCCGCGGTCAGCGAGATCACGATCAGCATCACCTTCGGGAAGGTGAGGGCGCCGCCGACGACGCTCACGTTCGAGCCGCCGAAGGAGTCGAAGAGGAAGACGTAGCCGAGCGACTGCGCGAAGGCGAGCGCGACCGTCAGATAGCGCGTGTACTGCGTGATCTTCTGCTGGCCTACCTCCCCCTCCTTCTGCAGCTTCTCGAGCGAGGGCACGACCACCGTCAGCAACTGCAGGATGATCGAGGCGGTGATGTAGGGCATGATCCCGAGCGCGAACAGCGACAGCTGGCTCAGGGCGCCGCCGCTGAAGACGTTCAGGAAGCCGAGGATGTTGCCGCCGGCGAAGTTGTTCTGGATCTGGTCGAGGGCGTGCGCGTCGACGCCGGGCGCCGGGATGTAGGCGCCGAGCCGATACAGGGCCAGCATCGCCGCCGTGAAGGCAAGCTTGCGCCTGATCTCGGGGATCGCGAAGGAATTTGCGATCGTGCGCAGCATCAGCGCAAGGTGATCGACGCCGGGGCCCCGTGCGTACGGGGGCCCGACTGCTCGAGCAGATCAAGGACGCAGGGCGCAGCCTTTGCTGGGAGCAAAGGCAAGCCCGAGGACGAAGAGATGCGAAGCGGCAGGCGGGTCATCCGTGCGTGCGGGGTTCCGGGGTCGGTCACCGCAGGCTAGTCGATGACCTCAGCGGTGCCGCCGGCCGCCTCGATCTTGTCGCGGGCGGAAGCGCTGAAGGCGTGGGCGCGGACCGTCAGCTTCTTGTCGATCTCGCCGCCTCCGAGGATCTTGACGGGGTCGGAGCCCTTCGCCAGGCCCGCGGCGCGCAGCGTCTCCGGCGTCACCTCGGCACCGGCCTCGAAGCGCTCGGAGAGCGCGGCGACGTTGACCGGCTGGGTGTGCGTCCGGAACTGCTCGAACGGCATCGACATCTTCCGGTTCGGCCCGCGCAGCTTCCGCATCCGCATGTGGATCGGGTTCTGGCCGCCCTCGTAGGCGGCCTTGCGCTTGCTGCCCGAGCGGGCGCCGTAGCCCTTGTGGCCGCGACCCGCCGTCTTGCCCTGGCCCGTGCCCTTGCCGCGGCCCAGGCGCTTGCGATCGCCCCGGCTGCCCGGCTTCGGGCGCAGATTCTCGAGACCGACGTCCTCCGGTTCGATGCGCGCCATCAGCCCGCCCCCTCGATCACGACGAGATGGGAGACCGTGCGCAGCAGCCCTTGGAGCTCGGGCGAGTCGGCGCGTGTGGTCTGCGAACCGATCCGGCCCAGCCGGAGGGTGCGAAGCGTGTCGCGCTGTCGGGGGCTCGCGCCGTTGGCGGAGCGCACCTGCTTGATCTGAAGCTCAGCCATCGGAGCCCTCCTCGGCGCCCTCGGCGCTGGCGGCGGCCTCCGGGGTCGCGGTCCCCGCGTCGGCATCGGCCTCGGCCGGCGTGGGCACGTTCTCCTCGGCAGCGCCCTCGGGCTCGCCCTCGGTCGCGACGGCGACCGGGTTCGGCGCCTCGCCCTCCGCGTCGGCGGCCTGGGCCGGTGCCTTCTTCTGCAGGCCCAGCACCTTGCCGATGCTGATCCCGCGCAGCGCGGCGACATCCTCGGGCTTGCGCAGGGCCTTGAGCCCCGCCATCGTCGCCTTCACCTGGTTGATCGGGTTGTTGGTGCCGATCGACTTCGTGAGCACGTCGCGGTAGCCGGCGAGCTCGAGCACGGCGCGGACCCCGCCGCCGGCGATCACGCCCGTACCCTCGGAGGCCGGGCGCAGGACCACGTGGCCGGCGCCGAAGTTGCCGATCACGAAGTGCGGCAGCGTCTGCCCGTACTGCGGCACCTTGATCAGGTTCTTGCGCGCGTTCTCGACCGCCTTCTGGATCGCGAGCGGGACCTCGCGGGCCTTCCCGTAGCCGATCCCGACCACGCTGCGCTCGTCGCCGACGGCAACGAGCGCCGTGAACGAGAAGCGGCGGCCGCCCTTGACGACCTTCGCGACGCGGTTGATCTCGATCACGCGCTCCTGCAGGTCGAGACCCTGGGCGCTTACTTCTTCGTAGCTGGTGATGCTCATTCGAATCCGTTCCCTCTCGAAGCTCTCAAGGCTAGAAGGCGAGGCCTCCCTCGCGTGCGGCCTCCGCAAGACGGGCGACGTTGCCGTGGTAGCGGTAGCCGCCGCGGTCGAAGACACAGGTCTCCACCCCGGCCGCCTTGGCGCGCTCCGCGAGCAGGGCACCGGCCTTCGCCGCCTGCTCGGCCGGGGCGAGCGACCGCAGCTCGTCCTCGGTTCTGTTCACGGCCGCAAGCGTGCGACCCGCGTCGTCGTCGATCAGCTGCGCCGAGATCCCGCGGTTGGAGCGGAACACCGACAGGCGCGGGCGCGCGGCGCTGCCGCGGACCTTCGCCCGCACGCGGCGGCGGCGCCGAAGCCTTCGCTGCTGCTGTGTCTGAACTGCCATCTCGAAACTCCTGAAACTCTCTAGGCCCGCTTGCCGACCTTGCGGCGGATCTGCTCGTCCGCGTAGCGCACGCCCTTGCCCTTGTACGGCTCGGGCGGCCGCTTGCGGCGGATCTGTGCCGCGATCTCGCCGACCAGCTGCTTGTCGATCCCGCGCACGATGATCTCCGTCGGCTGCGGGACCTCGAACTCGATCCCCTCGGGGGCATCCATGCTGACAGGGTGCGAGTAGCCGAGCGAGAGCTCCAGGCCCTTGCCCTGCGCCCGTGCCCGGTAGCCGACGCCCTGGATCGCGAGCCGCTTCTCGAAGCCGTTGGTGACGCCCTCGACCATGTTCGCGATCAGGCTGCGCGTGAGCCCGTGCAGGGCCCGATGCGGGCCGCGGTCCGTCGGCCGCGAGACCGTCACGACGTCGCCCTCCTGCTCCACCTTCATGTCGGTGTCGATCGCCTGGCTGAGCTCGCCGCGCGGCCCGTTGACCGTGACGCGCCCAGGGCCGATCGAGACGGTGACGCCCTCGGGGATCGTGATTGGCTTGTTGCCGATTCGGCTCATCTGCTCGGGTTGCTCTCGTTCGCTTCCTGGTCGCTCTCGGTTCGGCGGCCGCGGCTCACCAGATGTAGGCGACCACTTCGCCGCCGATGCCCTTCTCGCGGGCCTCGTGGCCGGTCATCACACCGGAGGAGGTCGAGATGATTGCGGTTCCCATCCCGCCCTGGACCTTCGGCAGCTGCGTCCCGCCGACGTAGCGGCGGCGGCCGGGACGCGAGATCCGCTTCAGCCCGCTGATCACGGGGTCGCGGTCGTCCGTGTACTTGAGCTGGATCTTGATCGACTCGCCCACGGCGGTCGGCTCGAGCTCGTAGCCCATGATGTAGCCCTGCTCGGCGAGGATCCGCGAGAGCTCCTTCTTCAGGCGAGAAGAGGGGATCTCCACCTCGGGCAGGTCGGCGCGCAGCGCGTTGCGAATGCGCGTCAGGTAATCGGCGATGGGGTCAGTCAGCATCTAGGTGTTCCTCGTTACCAGCTCGACTTGGTCATGCCGGGGATGTAGCCCTTGTGCGCGGCCTCGCGCAGGCAGAGCCGGCAGAGGCCGAACTTGCGGTAGACGGCGCGGGGCCGTCCGCACTTGCGGCAGCGGTTGTAGTTGCGGGTCTTGAACTTCGACCCCTTCTCCTGCTTGACGCGCTGTGAAGTCTTCGCCATCGGTGGTGTCTCCGTTCCTACTCTTCTTCCTCGCCGCTGCCGCCGGACTCGCCGTCGCCCTCGCCCTCGGCGCCTTCCTCGTCGGTCGGCTCCGGCTTGGCGTAGGCCTCGGGGTTCTCCTCCTTGAGCTGCTCGAGCGCGGCCTGCTCAGCCTCCGCCCGCTGACGGGCCTCCTCCTTGCGCGCCTCTTCTTCGGCGGCCTCTTCCTCCTCGGACGCAGCGGTCCCCGGTCGGCCCTCCTGGGCGAACGGGAAACCGAGTCCGAGCAGCAGCTCGAACGCCTCCTCGTCGGTGTTCGCGGTCGTCGAGACCGCGATGTCGAGGCCGCGCGTCTCCGAGACCGAGTCGTAGTCGATCTCCGGGAAGATGGTCTGCTCGCGGATCCCGAGGTTGAAGTTGCCGCGGCCGTCGAAGGCGCGGGGGTTGTAGCCACGGAAGTCGCGGATCCGGGGCGTCGCGATCGTGATCAACCGATCGAGGAACTCCCACATGCGCGCGTGCCGCAGGGTCACGGCGACGCCGACCGGCATCCCGTCACGGATCTTGAACGCTGCGATCGACTTGCGGGCGCGGCGCACGTTCGGGCGCTGGCCGGTGATCATCGCCAGCTCCTCGGCGGCCTCGTCGACGACGCCGGAGACGCGGCTCGCCTCGCCCACGCCCATGTTCACGGTCACCTTCGTGATCCGCGGCACGGACATCGGGGTCGTGTAGCCGAACTTCTTCGTCAGCGCCGGCACCAGCTCGTCGCGATAGCGATCGCGCAGCCGCGGCGGCGGGGCCGCCTGGCTCTGGCTCTCGGGAATCTCTGTTGCAGCTTCCATGTCTTCGTTCGTCGTCTTTCAGCCGGGCTAGTCGATCGTCGTGCCCGTGCGCTTCGAGTAACGGACGCGCTTGCCGTCGTCCGCCACCTTCACGCCGACCTTCGTCGGCTTGTTGTCGGTCGGGTCGACCAGCGCCACGTTGGAGACGTCGATCGGCCCCTCCTTCTCGATGATGCCGCCGGCCGCTCCGGCCTTGGTCGAGTCCATCGAGCGCGGACGCTGGTGCCGCTTGACGATGTTAAGCCCCTCGACGAAGACCTTGCGGCGCGACGGGTCGACGCGGATCACGCGCCCCGTCTTGCCCTTGTCCTTGCCCGACTGCACGATCACCGTGTCGTCGGTGCGGATGCGCATGTTCTTGGCCATCACAGAACCTCCGGCGCGAGGGAGATGATCTTCATGAAGTTGCGGTCGCGGAGCTCGCGGGCGACGGGGCCGAAGATGCGGGTGCCGCGCGGGTTGTTCTGGGGGTCGATCAGGACCGCGGCGTTCTCGTCGAAGCTGATGTAGGTGCCGTCGGGACGGCCGAGCTTCTTCACCGTGCGGACGATGACCGCCTGCACGACCTCGCCCTTCTTGACGCCCGCGTTCGGGGTCGCGTGCTTGACCGTGGCCGTGATCACGTCGCCAACCGACGCGTAGCGACGGTGATGGCCACCCTTCACGCGGATGCAGAGGATCTCGCGCGCGCCGGAGTTGTCGGCGACCTTGAGTCTCGATTCCTGCTGGATCACGCGGCGATGCCTCCTTCCGCCGCGGCGCGCCTCAGCCGAGCGAAAACCGAGTCGGACAAGGACGCAGGACGCAGCCCTTGCTGGAGGCAAGGGCAAGTCCGAGGACGCAGGCCGGCGCTGGTTTGCAGCCGGCTGAGGCGTGTCGTGGCGGGAGGAGTCATCGCCACCTACTTCGCCTTCTCGACCACTTCGACCAGACGCCAGCGCTTGGTCTTCGACATCGGTCGGGTCTCGATCACGCGAACGGTGTCGCCCTCGCCCGCCTCGTTGCTCTCGTCGTGCGCGTGCAGCGACTTCGAGCGGCGCACGATCTTCTCGTAGGCGGGATGCCGGCGGGCGCTCTGGACGGCGACGGTGATCGTCTTGTCGGCCTTCGCCGAGGTGACGATGCCCTGGCGCACCTTCTTCGTCCCGGGCTCCCGCTCGACCGGCGGCGTGCCCGTGCCCTTCTCGGTCCGCTTCGAGCGCGCGGTGGAGCGGGAGCGGGAGCGGGCCGCGGCCTTCGCCTTGCGCGCCTCGACGCGCTCGCTCTGTCGCTGATCGCCGGAGCGCTCCGGGCGGGCCTCGCCGGCATGCGCGCTCCGGGCCCGCTTGCGGGCCTCCTTCGGGCTCAGTGTCTCCTCGGGCTCGGCCGGCTCCGCCGCCGCGGCAGGAGCCTCGGCGGCAGGGGCCTCGGGAGTCTCCTCGGCCGCAGCCTCGGCGGTCTCCTCCGCCTCTGTGTTCTCGGTCTCTTCGCTCATCAGCTCAGTTCCTTCTCGAGGTCGATGCCGCGCTCGCGGGCGACCGTCAGCAGGCGGGCGACGTCGCGCCGCGTCAGGGGCAGGCGAGCGGTGTCCTCGAGCTCGCCGGTCGAGTGCTTGAGGCGCAGGTTGAACGCCTCCTCGCGCGCGTCCTTGAGCCGCTCGACGAGCTCGCCGTCGCCCATCGCGTGTACGTCGTCAGCCTTCATCACGAATCCTTGGTCACGAACTTGGTCTTCACGGGCAGCTTGTGGCCGGCCAGCTCCATCGCCTCGCGGGCGAGCGGCTCGGGCACGCCGGAGAGCTCGAACATGACCCGCCCGGGCTTGACGACGGCGACCCAACCCTCGGGGTTGCCCTTGCCCTTGCCCATGCGGGTCTCCGCCGGCTTCTTCGTGTACGGCTTGTCGGGGAAGATCGTGATCCAGACCTTGCCGCCGCGCTTGATCTTGCGGGTCATCGCGATCCGGGCGGCCTCGATCTGGCGGTTGGTGATCCAGCCGCGCTCGAGCGTCTTCAAGCCGTACTCGCCGAAGTTGACATCGGTGCCGCCGCGCGAGTTTCCGCGCATGCGGCCGCGGAACTGCTTCCGGTGCTTGACGCGCTTCGGGCTCAGCATCAGCTCTCACCGCCTTCGCTCTGCTCGGCCGCCTCGCCACCGCCGGGCTGCTGCGGCTGCTCGGGAGCGGGCGTATCCGCCTCCGGCGCCTGCGGCGCGCTCGCGGTCGGCGCCGGCGCATCGCCGCTGTCGCTCACGGGCGGCGTCGCCTGCGGGGTCTCCGGCTCCTTCGGCTGCGGAGCCTGGGCGGGCGTCGCCTGCGCCTCTGAAGCTTGCTGCTGCGGGGCCGCCTGCTTGGGGGCCGCCTGCTTGGGGGCCTGCTGCTGGGAGCCCTGCTGTCGGCTCGGACGCCGACCGCCGCCGCCACCCTGGCCGCCGCCACCCTGGCCGCCGGGGCGGCCCTGGCCGCCGCCGCGCGGGCGGCCGCCGCCGCCGTTGCCGCCGGGCCCACCGCGGGAGCCGGCCGGGCGCCGACCGCGCCCACCGAGGTCTTCCTCGATCCCGGCGCCGTAGCCCTCGGGCATGACCTCGCCCTTGTTGATCCAGCACTTGACGCCGATGCGGCCCGTGGTCGTCTTCGCCTCGACGAAGCCGTAGTCGATGTCGGCGCGCAGCGTGTGCAGCGGCACCCGCCCGTCCGAGTAGCCCTCGGTCCGCGCCATCTCGGCGCCGCCGAGGCGGCCGGAGACCTGGACCTTGACGCCCTTGGCGCCGGAGCGCATGGCGGACGTCAGAGCGCGCTTCATCGCGCGCCGGAAGGCGACGCGGTTCTCGAGCTGCTCGGCGATCGACTGGGCGACCAGCTTCGCGTCGAGCTCGGGGCGCTTGATCTCACGGATGTTGACCCGGACCGGCTTGCCGGTGACGTTGTGAAGCTCTTTGCGCAGCGCGTCGACCTCGGAGCCGGACTTTCCGATCACGATGCCCGGGCGCGCCGTGTGGATGTCGACGGTCACCTCGCCGCGCTGCTTGCGGATCTCGATGTCGGAGAGCCCGGCGTGGCTGAGCTTGCCCTCGATGTGATCGCGGATCTTGACGTCCTCGATCAGCGCGTCGGAGAAGTTGCGCTCGTCGAACCAGTTCGACTTCCAGTCGTGGATGTAGCCGACCCGGAAACCCTCGGGGTTGATCTTCTGTCCCATTGCTCAGTCCTCGTCTGGGGTCGGGGTCAAGGCCACGTTGATGTGGCAAGTGCGCTTGTCGATGCGCGTCGCGCGGCCGCGGGCGCGGGGCCGGTAGCGGCGCATCGTCGGTCCCTCGTCGACGGAGATCTGGCTGATCGTCATCTCCTCGGGATCGAGGTCGAAGTTGTTCTCGGCGTTGGCAGCGGCCGATTCGACGAGCTTGCGGACGCGCTCGGCGGCGCCGCGCGGGCTGAAGCGGAGCAGGGCGAGGGCCTCCTCGACCTCCTTGCCGCGAATCTGATCGGCCACGACGCGCACCTTGCGGGGCGCGATGCGGACGTAGCGCGCGGACGCGCGCACGACCGGGGCCTCGATGTCGGTCCGGGCGGCCACCTGCGCCTACGCCTCCTTCTTCGAGCCGGAGTGGGCGCGGAAGGTGCGGCTGGGAGCGAACTCGCCGAGCTTGTGCCCGACCATCGACTCGCTCACGAAGACCGGCACGTGCTTGCGGCCGTCGTGGACGGCGATCGTGTGGCCGACCATCTCGGGGAAGATCGTCGAACGGCGCGACCAGGTCTTGACCATCTGCTTGCTGCCGGAGGAGTTCATCGACTCGATCCGCGCGAGCAGACGCTCCTCGATGTACGGGCCCTTCTTGCTGGAGCGGCTCACGGTCCGTTACCTGCCCTTCTTCTTGCCGCGGCGGCGGCCGCGGACGATCATCGCGTTCGACTGCTTGTTCTTCTTCCGCGTGCGGTAGCCGAGCGTCGGCTTGCCCCACGGGGTCTTCGGGTGCCCGCCCGGACCCTTGTGCGCCTCGCCGCCTCCGTGCGGGTGGTCGACGGGGTTCATCGCGATGCCGCGGGTCTGCGGGCGCCGGCCCTTGTGCCGGGTCCGGCCGGCCTTGCCGACGACGACGTTCTGATGCTCGGCGTTGGAGAGGGTGCCGACGGTCGCGCGGCAGGAGGCCTCGACCATCCGCATCTCCGAGGAGGGCAGACGCAGGGTGACGCGGTCGCCCTCCTTCGCGACGACCTGGATCGCCGTGCCCGCGGCGCGGCCCATGCGGCCGCCCTGTCCGGGGCGGAGCTCGACGTTGTGGACGGTGGTGCCGGTGGGGATGTTGCGCAGCGGCAGCGCGTTGCCGGCGCGGATGTCGGCACCGGGACCGGACTCGACGACATCGCCGACCGAGACCCCGGCCGGAGCGAGGATGTAGCGCTTCTCGCCGTCCGCGTAGTTCAGCAGCGCGATGTAGGTGGTCCGGTTCGGGTCGTACTCGACCGTCGCGACCTTCGCGGGTACGCCGTCCTTCGTTCGCTTGAAGTCGATCACGCGATAGCGGCGCTTGGCGCCGCCGCCGCGATGGCGGGCGGTGACGCGGCCGTTGCCGTTGCGGCCGCCGGTCGACTTCTTGCCGGTGGTCAGCTTCTTGTGCGGACGGCCGGAGGTGACCTCGGCGCGGTCCTGGTAGGTCGCGAAGCGGCGACCGGGGCTGGTGGGCTTTGTCTTGCGGATCGGCATCGCTCTACTCCGTCGCCGCGCCCTCGAACAGCTCGATGCGATCGCCGGGCGCGAGCGTGACGATCGCCTTCTTCCAGGAGCGGGTGCGGCCGTTGTGCACGCCACGGCGCTTCGGCTTCGAGCGCACCCGCGAGGTGCGCACCTCGACCACGCCGACGTCGAAGATCTCCTCGACCGCCTGGCGGATCTGGGTCTTGTGGGCGCCGTCGGCGACCCGGAACGTGTACCGGCCCTCCGACATCAGCGCGTAGGACTTCTCCGAGATCACGGGTTCGATGACGACGTGACGGGCGTCCATCACTCCTCCTCCCCGCTGTCCTCGGTCTCATCCGGGTCGGCCTCGTCGGCATCGGCGGCGGCCGCCGGTGCCGGGGCCGCTTCCGTGACGCCGTTGCCGCGGACGACCGCGGCGGCGCGGCGCTCGAGCACGGCGAGCGCGTCCTCGCTCAGGATCACCGAGCGCGAGCCGATGATCTCGGCGACGCCAACGCCCTCGGCGCCGGCGACGAGAACCGAATCGATGTTGCGGAAGCTCTTTGCGGCAGCGACCTCGTCCGGGCCGACGACGACCAGCGTCGGGGTCGCGGCGCCCCACTTGGCGAGCGCCTCGGCGGCCTGCGCGGTCTTCGGCTCCGAGAAGGTCCCGGCCGGCAGCACCGCGAGCGAGCCGCGCGCCGCGTGGACGGAGAGCGCCGCCCGCAACGCCTTGCGGCGGGCCTTGCGGTTCACCTTGCCGACGTAGTGGCGCGGCTTCGGCCCGAAGGCGGCGCCGCCGCCACGGCGATGCGGGACGCTGAGCGCGCCCGCGCGGGCGCGGCCGGTGCCCTTCTGCTTCCAGGCCTTGGCGCCGGTCATCGCGACCTCGCCCCGGGTCAGGCTGGAGTGCGTGCCCTGGCGGCGCGCGTTCATCTCCGCGCGCACGGTCTCGTGGACGAGCGACTCGTTGAAGGGCTCGCTGAAGACGGCCTCGGGCACGGCGCTCTTCGCCTGCTTACCGAGCGTGGTGACCTTGGGATCGGCCATCAGCCCTCGCTCCTGACCTCGACGGTGCCGTTCTTGGGGCCGGGGACCGATCCGCGGACCATCAGCAGGTTGCGGTCGGCGTCGATGCGGAAGATCTCGAGCCCGCGCTGGGTCGCGCGCTTGCCACCCATCCGGCCCGGCATCTTCATCCCCTTGAAGACGCGGGCGGGGTCGGCGGAAGCGCCGATCGAGCCCGGGGCGCGGACGTTGTGGGAGCCGTGCGTGACGGGGCCGCGACCGAAGTTGTGCCGGCGGACCGTGCCCTGGAAGCCCTTGCCGATCGCGGTCGCCGAGACCTTGACCGTCTGGCCCTCCTCGAACTCGGCGACCGTCACCTCGTCGCCGATCTCGCTCGGGCGGTCGAGGTCGCGGAACTCCACGAGGTGCTTGAGCGCACCGCCGCCGGAGGCTTTGAGATGGCCGAGCTCGGCTTTCGTCAGCTTGCTCTCGCCGACTTCCCTGTAGCCGAGCTGGATCGCGGCGTAGCCGTCGGCATCGGCCTCGCGGACCGCGGTCACACGGCAGGGGCCGGCCTCGATCACCGTCACGGGGACGGCGTCGCCGTCGTCGGTGAAGATCTGGGTCATCCCGATTTTCTTGCCGAGGATCGCGGGCATGGTCGGTGGCTGGTGGTTCGCTTCCTAGAGACGGATCTCGACGTCGACGCCGGCGGGCAGGTTCTCGATCCGCTGGAGCTCGTCGATCGTCTTCGGAGTCGGATCGTGGATGTCGATCAGCCGCTTGTGCGTGCGGATCTCGAAGTGCTCGCGCGAGTCCTTGTCCTTGAACGGCGAGCGGATCACGCAATAGACGTTCTTCGAAGTGGGCAGGGGAACGGGGCCGGATACGGTCGCGCCGGTGCGCGTCGCCGTATCGACGATCTCGCTCGCGGCCCGGTCGATGGCGTCGTGGTCGTACGCCTTGAGCCGGATCCTGATCTTTGCTGCGGTGATCGTTGACACCTTGTGGTTCCTTGCTTTTCCTGTCTCTTCTGTTTCGCTGCGGTCTGTCTTCTGATCGGCCCCCGGGGGGGCCGTTTGCGGGCGCGGTGCTCCAGCCCGGCCGCCTGAGCCCCTTGTTGGGCCCGGTTCGGTCGGTCCGAGGGAGCTGCGCTCCGGTCGTATGTCTTGCTTTCTCCGGGGAGCCCCTCTCTGCCCCCTGTGTGAGAGGGCCGGGCCGCGGAGAGGACGGGGCGCCGTCGGGCGCCCCGCCCCTTGTCGCTACTCGATGATCTCGGTAACGACCCCCGAGCCGACGGTCCGGCCACCCTCACGAATGGCGAATCGCAGGCCCTGATCCATGGCGATCGGCTGAATCAGCTCGATCGACATCTCGACGTTGTCCCCGGGCATCACCATCTCCGTGCCCTCGGGCAGGTTGGCGACGCCCGTGACGTCGGTGGTGCGGAAGTAGAACTGCGGGCGGTAGCCCGAGAAGAACGGCGTGTGACGGCCACCCTCCTCCTTCTTCAGGCAGTACACCTCGGCCTTGAACTTCGTGTGCGGCGTGATCGAGCCCGGCTTGCAGAGAACCTGGCCGCGCTCGATGTCCTCGCGCTTGGTGCCTCGCAGCAGGGCGCCGATGTTGTCGCCGGCCTGGCCCTGGTCGAGGATCTTGCGGAACATCTCGACGCCGGTGACGACGGTGGTCTGCACCTCGTCCTTGATGCCGACGATCTCGACCTCGTCGCCCGAGTTGATGATGCCCTGCTCGACGCGGCCCGTCGCGACGGTGCCGCGGCCGGTGATCGAGAAGATGTCCTCGACCGGCATCAGGAACGGCTTGTCGAGGTCGCGCTCCGGCTCGGGGATGTACTCGTCGAGCGTCTTCGCGAGCTCGAGGATCGCGTTCCGGGCCTCCTCGTCGCCCTCGAGCGCCTTCAGCGCCGAGCCGCGGATGATCGGGGTGTCCTCGCCCGGGAAGTCGTACTCGTTGAGCAGGTCCTTGACCTCCTCCTCGACGAGCTCGATCAGATCCTCGTCATCGACCATGTCGACCTTGTTGAGGAAGACGATCACGTAGGGCACGTTCACCTGACGGGCGAGCAGGATGTGCTCGCGCGTCTGCGGCATCGGGCCGTCGGCGGCGGAGACGACGAGGATCGCCCCGTCCATCTGGGCAGCGCCCGTGATCATGTTCTTGACGTAGTCCGCGTGGCCCGGGCAGTCGACGTGGGCGTAGTGGCGGTTGTCCGTCGAGTACTCGACGTGGGAGGTCGCGATCGTGATCCCGCGCTCCTTCTCCTCGGGAGCGTTGTCGATCTCCTCGAAGCTCTTCGCCTCGCCACCCTGGGCCTCGGCGAGAACCGTGGTGATCGCAGCGGTCAGCGTCGTCTTGCCATGGTCGATGTGACCGATGGTTCCGACGTTTACGTGCGGCTTGTCGCGCTCGAACTTCTCCTTCGACATTTCTCTGTCTCGCTTTTCCTCTCTCGGGCGGGTCCCGATCGATTGGTCTCTTTTACGTCTTGCTCTTTGTCTAAGTTCTCAAACGGGCGCACAACGGGACCGGAGCCGGTCCGGGCAACCCGGGGAATATGGCACGTATTGCTCGTCGGCGTCTATGCGCCGTCCCCGGATCCGTCGCCGCCCTTGCTCTCGATGATCTCCTCGGCGATGTTGCCGGGCACTTCCTCGTAGCGGGCGAACTGCATCGTGTACGCCGCGCGACCCTGGGTCGCGGACCGCAGGTCGCCGACGTAGCCGAACATCTCGCTCAGCGGGACGATCGCGTTGACGGCGAGCGCGTTGCCGCGGGGCTCCTGCCCCTCGACCTTGCCACGCCGCCGCGAGAGGTCGCCGATCACGTCGCCGAGGAACTCCTCGGGCGTGACCACCTCGACCTCCATCACGGGCTCGAGCAGCACCGGCTTGGCGCGCTTCGCCCCTTCCTGGATCGCCATCGAACCGGCGATCTTGAAGGCCATCTCGGAGGAGTCGACGTCGTGGTAGGAGCCGTCGATCAGCTCGACCTTGACGTCGACCATCGGGTAGCCGGCCTTGATCCCGGAGGCGAGCGCCTCGACGATCCCCTTCTCGACCGAGGGGATGAACTCGGTCGGGATCGCGCCGCCCTTGATCTTCGAGTCGAACTCGAAGCCCTCCCCCGGGTTCGGCATGACGTTGATGACGACGTCGCCGTACTGACCCGAGCCGCCGGTCTGGCGGACGAACTTGCCCTGGATCTTGTTGGCCTCGTTGCGGATCGTCTCGCGGTAGGCGACCTGCGGCTTGCCGACGTTCGCCTCGACGTTGAACTCGCGCATCATGCGGTCGACGAGCACCTCGAGGTGGAGCTCGCCCATGCCGCCGATCACGGTCTGGCCGGTCTCGTCGTCGGTGTGGACGCGGAAGGTCGGATCCTCCTCGGCCAGCGCCTGCAACGCCTTTGAGAGCTTCTCCTGGTCGGCCTTCGTCTTCGGCTCGATCGCGACGTCGATGACGGGCTCGGGGAACTCGATCTGCTCGAGCACGATGGGCGCGTCGGGCGCGCAGAGGGTGTCGCCGGTGGAGGTCTGCTTGAGGCCGACGCCGGCCAGGATGTCGCCCGAGTAGCAGTACTCGATCTCCTCGCGGGTGTTGGCGTGCATCATCAGCAGCCGCCCGACACGCTCGGTCCTGCCGTTCGAGGAGTTGAGGACGCGACCGCCCGCCTCGAGCTTCCCCGAGTAGACGCGGAAGTAGGTGAGCTTGCCGACGTAGGGGTCGGACATGACCTTGAAGGCGAGCGCCGCGAAGGGGCCGTCGTCGTCCGCGGGGCGGGTCGCGGGCGTGCCCTCTTCCTCGCCCTTCTTCGGCGGCTCGACGCCCGTGACGGCCTGGACCTCGACCGGGCTCGGAAGCAACTCGACGATCGCGTCGAGCAGCGGCTGCACGCCCTTGTTCTTGAAGGCCGAGCCGCACAGGACGGGCGTCACCTTGAGGTCCATCGTCGCCGCGTGCAGCGACTTCGCGATCCGCTCGTGCGGGATCTCCTGCTCGTCGAGGTACATCTCCATGAGCTCGTCGTCGTAGTCGGCGCAGGCCTCGATCAGGTGGGTGCGCGCCTCGTGGGCCTCGTCGGCGAGGTCGGAGGGGATCTCCTCGACGTCGAACTCGGTCCCGAGCTCGTCCTTGTAGACGAGCGCCTTGTTCTCGACGAGGTCGATCACGCCGCGGAGCTGATCCTCGGCCCCGATCGGGAGCTGGATCGGGAGCGGGTTGGCGCCGAGGCGCTCGCGGATCGTCTCCACCGCGCGGCCGAAGTCGGCGCCGACGCGGTCCATCTTGTTGATGAACGCGATCCGCGGCACGTTGTACTTGTCCGCCTGGCGCCAGACGGTCTCCGACTGCGGCTCGACGCCGGCGACGGAGTCGAAGACGGCGATCGCGCCGTCGAGCACGCGGAGGCTGCGCTCGACCTCCACCGTGAAGTCGACGTGGCCGGGCGTGTCGATGATGTTGATGCGGTGGTCACGCCACTCGCACGCGGTCGCGGCCGAGGTGATCGTGATGCCGCGCTCCTGCTCCTGCTCCATCCAGTCCATGACGGCAGCGCCCTCGTGGACCTCGCCCATCTTGTGGGTGCGGCCGGTGTAGTAGAGGATGCGCTCGGTCGTCGTCGTCTTACCGGCGTCGATGTGAGCCATGATCCCGATGTTTCGGGTGCGCTCGAGGGGAAAGTTTCGTGCCATGTCCTGGGGGTGCTGGTGCTGGTGGGGTGGGTTGCGGTGGTGCAGCGGCTTCGGCCCGGTCGGGCGAGACCGTTGAGCTCCTTGGCCGGCGTGGCCGTTCGGTTTGCGGGCAGAAAAAAGGCCCTTGCGGGCCCGAGCGCATCACGCTGCTCTTGGAACGACCCGGTCCTTGCCTATGTTCCGCTGCTCACCATCAGTGGAGCTCACGCCCACGGGCAGCCTGAACGGGCGCCGCGAGCGGGGCGGGATCTTAGCAGAGCATTGGCGGCGTTCAGGGTGGATTTCGAGCCGCTCACAGGCGGGCCTGGAGCCGTCGTCGCCGGTGACGTCGAACACGGGTCCCGGGGGGCGTAGAGTTAGCCGCCGGTGGAGAGGGGCTGCTCGGGGGAACGGAACTCCCCGACCGCCCACGAGCCGCAAGACCATGGCGCGAGAGCGGAACCCCAGCAGCGACGAGGACGAGGGCGGCGAGGAGCCGGGCCCCGAGGGCTCGGAGCCGCAGCGCCGCAAGCGCCGGCGCCGGCGCCGCTCGAGGGAGAAGCGGAGCGCTGAGAAGTCGAAGGCTGAGTCGGGCGCGAAGACGGACGCGGAGGCCGACGCGGACTCGAAGCCGGATGCCGGCTCGAGGTCGGATGCCGACCCGGAGGCGGATGCGGGCTCGAAGTCGGATGCCGAACCGGAGGCAGATGCGGGCTCGAGGTCGGATGCCGAAGCGGAGGCAGATGCGGGCTCGAGGTCGGATGCCGAAGCGGAGGCAGAGCCGGAACCCGATTCGAAGTCGCGCGACGAGAGCTCCGGCGACGGGGGGCGCCCCCGCCGGCGCCGGCGCTCGCGGGGAACCGGCAAGCGCCGCAATCGCCGCCGGCGCCGCGCCGGCGCCACGGCGGCCGGCTCGCTTGCCGTGGCACGGCGCGCGGCCGGCAAGGCCCTCGCGCCGCTGCACGCGGCCTTCGTGCGCCTGCTCGCAATCCTGGGCGCCGTCCTCGTCGGCGCCTTCGCGGTCGTCGCGTCCGTCGCGCGCCGGGTGTCGCCGCCGCTGCGGAGGTTGGGCCGCGCCATCACGGCCGCACTGCACGCCGTCTCCCGCCTCGTGACGCCCGCGCGCGGCCTGCTCGTCGCCGCGATCGGCTGCGCGATCCTGCTCGGCCTCTCGCAGTGGGCCGACTACCGGGGGATCTCGATCGGCGCCGGCGACTACTCGCCCTCGATCGCCTCGGTCGCACCGGCGCCCGAGGTCGGGCGGGCGCAGCTCGGTGACGCCCACAGCTACGTGATGGTCCCGGTCGCGATCGTCGCGATCGTCCTGCTGCTGATCGCCGGCTGGACGAAGCGGTGGCAGCTGTGCCGCCTCGTCTTTCTGATCGGCCTCGGCGTGATCGCCGTCGCGCTGCTGATCGATCGTCCCACCGGGCTCGACGTCGGCAACCTGCGCCTGGACTTCAACGGCGTGGAGGCGAAGCTGCTCGGCGGCTTCTACATGGAGCTGTTCGCCGGCGCCGGCCTCGCCTTCACCTCGCTCCTGCTCGGCCGCGAGCTCCGCCGCGAGCGCGAGCATGCCGATGACGGTCGCTCGCGGCGGCCCCGGCGCCTGCGCCTGCGGCGCCGGCCCGGGAACGGCGGTGCCGAGCGGCCGAGGCGGACGCCGCGGAGCGGGCCGGAAGGGGCAAGCGCGTGAACCGCGTGCCCCGCGCCGAGTTCGTGCTGCCGTTCGTGATCGTGCTCGCGGGCGTCGTCCTGATCGCGAGCGAATTCATGATCGCGTTCCAGTTCACGCCGCCGGGTGGCGAGGCGCTCAAGCAGGTCAGCAACGCCGACCGCCACCACTACTCCATGCTCGTGCTCGGCCTGGCAGCGATCATCGCTATGGGGATCGCGATCGCCACCGGCGCCCGGTCCGCCGCCTACGCCGTCGCCGGTCTCGGCGCCGCGGCCCTGCTCCTCTTTCTGGTCCTCGATCTCCCCGATGCCGGCAAGCTCGGCGACCTCGAGGACCCCATCCGCGGCTTCGCCAGCGCCAAGGCGGTACCCCAGCCGGGCTTCTGGCTCGAGGCGATCGGCGCCGTCACCCTCGCGCTCGGCGGCGGTGCCTTCGCGACCCTCGACTCGAACCAGCTGCAGGCCCCCCTGACCTGGTTCCGCAACCGCTCCACGCGTCGCGCCGCAAAGGGCACGGGCTCGGGCCCCTCGGGCTCCCTGCCCTTCGACCAGGACGCCAAGGGTGACGCCGGCGAGGGAGAGCCGATCACTCCCTCCCCCGACAGCCCGAAGCCGACCCGGTAGGCCAAGCGCTGGACCCCCGGGGGCGGGGGCCGGCGGACGAGGGACGGGGGCGATCGGCCGGGGACGAGGGCCGGCGGACGAGGGGCGGGGGCGATCGGCCGGGGGCGCGGGGCGGGGGCGATCGGCCGGGGGCGCGGGGCGGGGGCGATCGGCCGGGGCGCGGGGCGGGGGCGATCGGCCGGGGGCGCGGGGCGGGGGCGATCGGCCGGGGGCGAGGGCCCTCGAGCGCGGGGTCGGAGGACGAGGGGGCCCCGGGGGCGATGCTTGATCGGGTCGTCGGCGATCCTTGATCGCGTCGCCGATCGAACCGTGTGCGCTCCCGTGCGCGCACCTTTTCCCACGTGGTGCTCACTCTCGGCACATTCGGGGCGCCACGGGTGCGGCTACGGCGGGGATCCTCGATCCATGGCCATTCTCTGTCGAGTTTCGACGAGATACGCGTACGAAGTCCACACGGTTCGCGGATGACCGAGGCGTGGGCACGCGTAGCCAAGCTGGCCGAGCGACAGCACGGCGTGTTCGCGCGCTGGCAGCTCCGCTCTATCGGCGTCAATCCGCGCGTTCTCCAGGGCTGGTGCTCGGCGGGGCGGATCTTCCGTGTCCACCGCGGCGTCTTTGCCGTTGGCCGGGCGGCGCTGTCGCCCGAAGGGCGATGGCTCGCGGCCGTCCTGGCCGCCGGCCCGCGCGCCGTCCTCAGCCACCTCAGCGCGGCCGCCCTCTGGGGAATGCTTGCGGCGGACCCGGCCGTCGTCCACGTCAGCTGCCGCGCCCGGCGCTCGAGCCGCGACGGCATCCGAGTCCATCACGCCGGGGATCTCACCCGTGGGGACGTCCGCGTCGAGCGCGCCGTCCCCGTCACCTCCCCCGCCCGGACGTTCCTCGACATCGCTGCGATGGTCGGTGAGCGGCGGCTGCGCGGGGCGCTTCGGGTCGCCGAGCGCGAGCGGCTCTTTGCCGGTCCCGGCCTCCTGTCCTCACTGCCCCGGCGGCGGGGGCGTCCCGGCGTCGCCGCTGCCCGTCGCATGCTCGAGCGCTACGCCGGCATCGCCGGGCGGTTCCGCTCCGGGCCGGAGATGGACTTCTGGGAGCTCCTGCAGACGGACCGCCGCCGGCCGCTGCCCGAGGTCAACGTCCACGTCGGCGGCTATGAGGCGGACTTCCTGTGGCGCGAGCTGAAGCTGATCGTCGAGATCGACGGCGACCCGTGGCACAGAACGGCGGTCGACCGCGCCCACGACGCCGAACGCGACCGCGTCCACCGCGCGCTCGGCTACACCGTCCTCCGCTACTCCGACGAGGACGTCGCCGACCGCCCGGCGGAGATCCTGGCCTCCCTCGACCTCCGGCTGGAAATCGACTAGCGGATCGCGCCGATGACCTTGTTGATGGTGTCGTTGACGGAGCCCTGCGAAGCCGCGATCTGGGCGTTCATCGTCTTCATCAGAACCGCCATCTGCTGGAGCTGCGCGTTGTATTGCGCCTGCTTGCGATCGTTCTTCTTCAGGTCCGAGATCCACTTTTCCAGGGCCTTGTCCTGCTTGCCCTTGAAGGCGTTCAGGACCTTCTTCTCATTGATCTGAAGCTTGCCGGGCAGGGCCGTTTGGAGCTTCTTCGCGATTGCCGTGAACTGCGTGCTGATCTGCTTCAGCACGTTGGCGTTGATGCCCCCCGCCGAGTTGGTGGCCTGGGCGAGGAGGGCCGAATCGGCACCCTGGCTCCAGGCGATGTCCTTCTCGCCGGCCTGACAGCTCGCGTCGTGCTCGCGGATGTACATGTAGCTGAAGTCCGGGTCAGGGTCGATCAGATAACAGGCGTGGATCTGACCGTCGGGCCCCGGCACCGCGGAGTACGCGACGCCGCCGAGCGCAACGATCAGTGCCACGGTGGCGATCACCGTCGCGGGCGTGATCCGCACCCGGTTGAGCACCCGCTTCAACATCCCCTTCATCGTTCCTCCCCTCGAGCCGGACGCGCGGACGCTCAGCCGACCTTGATGTTCTTGTACTGGTAGTCGATCTTGCCCGTCCACTTCGTATCGTCGAAGTAGTTCTTGCCGGGCGCGATGTCGACCGCGCCCTCGCCGCAGGTCTTCGCCTGAAAGCCGACCTTCTTCGGCCCGCCGATCTTCTTCAGCTTCACGTCGTAGCGGACCGAGCGGCCATGGTCCTGGAGCTTGACCGTGGCCGCGTTCTCGATGAACTTGGGGTTCTTCTGTTCGCCGGCCTTGTTGATCCCGTCGATCTTGGTCGCCCCGTCCTGCCAGACGATGTACTCGGGGGTGGAGCGCTTGCTGCCGCGCTCGTTCAAGTACAGCTCGACGTTGGGGAAGTCCTGCTTGCCCCGCAACGTCGTCTTCACGACCAGCGTCTTGCGCCGCTTGACCTGAGCCTTGACCTCACGGATGTCGCAGGCCGCATACGACGACGCGTCGTACAGCTTCCCGCTGTCCTTCGGGTCTGACACGACCGCATTGCGCCCGTGCCTACCGGCGAGCGCCGTGCCCCCGAGCACCGTCGCCGTCAGCGTGAGGACGGCAAGTCCCGCCACGATCAGCTTCTTCATCCAGTCGACCCCTTTCGCCCTGCGGCCCCGTTGCCTGGCGCAAAGCCAACCACCTCCCGGCCGGGGCGCAATGGGCCGTTCGGCCCATCTTCGGGCTACGAGAGACAAGTCTGTAGACACGGGGTCCCGAGCGTGACGCGCGCAGCCGCGCAGCCGGCGGGAGGGCGTGGCGATGCCAGGGCAACCGAGGGAGGCCGCTGGCGGGAGCCCCCGCCCCTGGCGGGGCCCTAGACACCAGATCTGGGCAAGAAACGTCGAGGACGTCTCCGCCCTTCTGACGTCTTCAACGTTGTTGCGCTCTGGGCGCATAAAGGTCGGGGACGTCTGCTGGGTGGGGACGTCCCCGACCTTCTTTCACCCTCGTCCCCCGCCCTCGGTGTCCAAGAGGCGGTCGATCGCCTGCCGGCGCGGAGGGCCGCCACTGCAAATGCCCTCCGCCGCTCCCCCTCGGTGCCCAAAGGCGGCCGACCGCCCACCGGAGAGGAAGCGCCGCCACCGCCAAGCCCTCCCGCCGCCCCGCAGGCGTCAGCGCTTCACGGCGTGGCCGGGAGCGTCGAGGGCGGTCGTTAGCGGGAGCGAGCGTGCTTCGCACGTGAGCGACCCCAACGGCCGCCATCGGCGCTCGCGGACCGCCGCCCCGCAGGCGTCAGCGCTTCACGGCGTGGCCGGGAGCGTCGAGGGCGGTCGTTAGCGGGAGCGAGCGTGCTTCGCACGTGAGCGACCCCAACGGCCGCCATCGGCGCTCCCGGGCCGCCGCCGAGCTACCAGCGGTAGTGGGCGAAGGCCTTGTTGGCCTGCGCCATGCGGTAGATGTCGTCCTTGCGCTTGTAGGCGCCGCCCTGCTGCTGGGTGGCGTCCATGATCTCGCGGGCGAGGCGCTCCGACATCGACTTCTCGCCGCGATTGCGGGCGAAGGTGACGAGCCAGCGGACCGCGAGGGTGCGGGCGCGGCGGGCCGGGACCTCGACCGGCACCTGGTAGGTCGCGCCGCCGACGCGGCGGGAGCGAACCTCGAGCTGAAGGGGTCAGTGCCTCGATCGCGTCGTCGAGCACGTCGGTCGGGTTGCGGCCGGTGCGCTCGCCGACGATCGGCGAGGGCGTCGTAGACGATCCGCTCGGCGGTCGACTTCTTGCCGTGCAGCATCACCTTGTTGATCACCTGCTGGACGAGGCGGCTGCGGTACCGCGAGTCCGGGGCGAGGGGGCGGGTGGCTGCTCGGTTACGACGCATGGAAAGCTGGGCGGGGTCAGCGGGCCTTGACGCCGTACATCGAGCGCGACTGCTTGCGGTCGCTGACGCCGGAGGCGTCGAGCGTGCCGCGGACGACCTTGTAGCGGACGCCCGGCAGATCCTTGACGCGGCCGCCGCGGACGAGCACGACCGAGTGCTCCTGAAGGTTGTGGCCCTCACCGGGGATGTAGGAGGTGACCTCCATGCCGTTGGTCAGCCGCACACGGGCGACCTTGCGCAGCGCCGAGTTCGGCTTCTTCGGGGTCGCCGTGTACACGCGGGTGCAGACGCCGCGCCGCTGCGGCGCGGCGATGCGCTGCTTGCGGCCCTGCCCGGACTTGAGGCCCGGGGTCGAGACCTTCTTGCGCGGGGCGCTTGCGGCCCTTGCGGATAGCTGACTGGTGGTCGGCACGGCGGCGCAGTGTAGCGATCCGCTCCGGTTAGCGCGAATCGCCTTGCGATGCGGGTTTCAGGGCTGCGAGGAGCGGTGGTCGCGCTCGTGGTGCGCCGTCAGCGGGCGCGCGATGGCCGGCCGCGGGACGCGCAGACCGCCGCTCTCCTCGGGGCACGGCAGCGGCGCGGCCCCGGGCGCGTGCGGGCCCCGGCGCGGACCGCCGGGACGCTTCGGCTGGCGCCGGAAGCGCCGGCGCTGACCGCCATCGTCTTCCTCGGGCGCCTCGGCGACGTCCGGCTCCGACTTGATCGCGTACCAGATCAGCCAGCAGGCGAAGGCGAGCGGGATCTTCAGCAGCACACCCATGAGGATGATCATTCCCAGCCCGGAACTCATCACGACGGAGTGTAGCCATCGTCGGCCCAGCGGATCAGCGCCTCCACGTGGGCGTCCTCGATGCCGAGGGTCGAATCGGTCTCCACCAGCAGGGTCGGCTCGCTCCGCCGGCGGGCCCACTCGTGACAGTCCTCGCTCAGGGAGTCGTCGATCCACGCCAGGGGCCGGCCGGCCGCGTACTCCCCGATCGGGCCGAGCTTCCAGTGCGCGGTGCCGAAGCGCGCGTCGGGCCCGAAGTGCAGAACGGGGAGCTCGGGCAGCCCGAGCAGGTTCGGGAGGTAGTCGTTGGCGCGGTCCTCCCACCCCGTCGCCCAGATCAGCTCGTAGCGGGGAAGCAACCGCCGCAGGCAGCTGCCGGCCCGGGCCGAGATCATGTGCGGCATCCCGTCGATCAGGTGAAAGCGCCCCGCCTCGCGCGGAGGTTGCCCCTCGAAGCCGAAGAGGCTGATGACGCCGTCGACATCGACGGCGAGGATCGGCTTCGCGCCCGCCTCGCGCTCCTGCTCGTCGCCGCTCATGCGAGCGGCACGATAGAGCCCCCGCGCCGCGGGCCCGCCGCGCGACTACCGCAGCACGTAGTGGCGGCGGTGCTTGTGCTTGTGGTGCTTGTGCTTGTGGTTTTGCTTGTGCTTGTGGCCGCCCTTGCGGATCGCCCTGAAGCTGGCCTTCGCGGGTGAGGCGTCGACGTTGCCGGAGCTGTCGACGGCGCGCACCTTCAGCGTGTACTTCTTGCCCTTCCCCTTGCCGGCCTTCGCCTTCGCCTTCAGCGGCGAGGTGCAGGTGCCCCAGCGGCCGTCCCCGAGGTCGCACTGGAACTTCAGCGCGGCGGGCGGATCCTGGTCGTCGGAGCCGGTGAACTTGAAGGTCACCTTGACGTGCTTCTTCTTCGTCTTCACCTTCTTCTTCGGCGACTTCGTGATCTTCGTGTCCGGCGGGACGGTGTTCTTGCAGGCGTAGACCTGGAAGTCGTCGATGAACCAGCCGTAGTCGTCGAAGCCGTTGGCGTCGGTGCCCATCCGGAAGCGGAAGAGCACGTTCTGGCCCTTCAGCGGCGCCAGGTTGACGATCGTCGTCTCGTAGCCGCCGCTCTCGCCGACGAACGCCTTCCGGCCGGCCAGCGGGTTGCCGGAACCCCCGGCGAGCGTGCCCTTGTAGCCGTTCGCGACGATCAGGCTGCCGGCGTCGTTCCATGAGGTGCCGTTGTTGACGGAGTACTCGAGGGTGCCGCCGTCGTAGTTGGTGCCGTTGAACCGGTCGAAGCCGTAGGCCTGGTTGAAGCGCAGGCGCGGCGCGCCCAGCGCCGGCACCTTGATCGCGTTGACCGGGCCGACGGCGGTGTCGGAGGCCGTCGGCTGGTCGTAGCCCCAGATGTTGCCGGTGCCGCTCGTCGCGTAGGTCGCGTCGAAGCTGAACGGGTTGTTGGCGCCGGGGTAGAACCAGGCGATCGAGCCGGAGTTGTCGTAGACACCCCACTTCGAGTGGACCTCGCTGGCGTTCTCGAAGTTCTCGTTGTAGGTGTTGGCGAGCTTCTGACCGCTCGTGCACGCGGCCGGATTCGTCGCCGGCGCGTTGGTCGGCGGCTTGTCCATCTGCGTCGCGAGGATCGCCTTGTTGACCTGGGCACAGTTCGCCGCCGTGATCCCGGCGACGCCGTTGCCGGCGAGCGTCGAGCACGCCTGCCGCAGGGCGTTGGCGAGATCCTGGTAGTCGGACGCCGAGCCGAGCAGCGAGTTGTCGACGAGGTAGTAGATCCGCTTGACCTTGTTGAGCCCGATGCCGGCCACCGTCTGCCCGTTGAAGGTGCCGCCGTCGGTCATCAGGAAGTCGGCCTTGTTGTTGACGCCGCTGTTGGTGTGGACGCCGCCGGCATCGCCGTTGCCGAAGTCGGTGTTGGGGTTGAAGTAGTAGTTCGGGCTGCCGGTGCGGTCGGGGTCGCCGCAGTCGGTCGGATCCTTCATGTTGCGGACGATGTGCGGGTTGGCGCCGCAGGAATTGAAGTTCGCAGGCACGTCCTCGCCGAGCAGCCACTTGACGGCTGCGGTGTCGGTGCCGGCGCCGTTCGACTGGTCGACGAACTCCCCCATGACGTCGGAAAGGGACTCGTTGATCGCACCCGACTGGTAGTAGTAGAAGAGGTGCGAGCTGAAGTCGGTGAAGCCGTGCGTGAGCTCGTGCCCGACGACGTCGTCGGCTGAGGCGAAGCCGTCGCCGTAGACCATCTGCTCGCCGTTCCAGAAGGCGTTCTGGAACGGGCAGGGGGCGCTCGGGTCGCAGTAGCGGACCGTCGACTTCAGGGGCAACCCGTGGTTGTCGAGGCTGTCGCGGCCCATCGAGGCATAGAAGTCGTAGGTGTCGCCGGCGTAGTCGTAAGCCTTGTTGACGTCGGTGACGCCGCTGGCCCCCGTCGGCCCCCCGAGGCTCGCATCGGCGCGAGCGTAGGGCGGGTTGCACGGCACGCGGGTGGCGGTATTGCCGGCGTCGCAGACCGCGAGCTGCTTCGCCTCCTCGATCTCGGGGAACTGGACGGCGACGAAGCCGACCTTGGCGTCGATCGCGACGAAGTCGCGGATCGTCTGCACCGCTCCCTTGTCGCCGACCTCGACCTTGTAGACGAGCTCGGGGCCCGCGAAGCCGGGGCCACCGAGGATGCGCGAGTCGAGGATCGAGAGCTCGGGGGTCGAAGCCCCGAGGGTGCTCGCGTCCACGCCGTGCGCACGGGCGACGGCGGCGATCGCGCGATCGCTGGCATCCGATGCCGAGATCTGGGCCTTGTCGGTCTCCGGCTTCTCGGCCTCTCCCTCGCCGCTGAGCGAGGTCAGCCGCCCGTTGCGGTCGAGGTTGACCTGCAGCTCACCGCCGATCACGGGCAGTCCGCCGACGCTCTGTTGCAGCCGAACGGTGTCGCCGCCGGCGACGCTCGGCAGCACCGAGCTGACCGAGAGGTTGTCGGCGCCGCCCCTGACGCCGAGCTGGGCACCGAACTCATCGGCATAGGCGAGCGCCGTCTTGCGCAGACCGGCGGAGGCGGAGAGGCCCGCGGGCCGGGGGATCGTGACGCCGGGGTCGGTGCCGATCATGCTCACGCGGCCGGTGTCGGCGGAGCGCTCGAGCGTGACGCCCGGGCCGAGGGACGAGGAGGCGTGCGCCGCGGGGACCGAGAGAAGGGCTCCGAGTGCGGTAGCCGCAAGTACGAGACGGACCTTCATCTTCCCTTTCCCTTCATCCGGACACCCGGACACATCGGCGCAGCCTGTGCTATCGCGACTCTACTCCTCGGCTTCGGCCATCGCCAGTCGGCTTTCTACCTCTCGTTCAGGCGCTTCTGAAAACAGGAAGACGATCCCGGAGTTGCGGTCGGCGCGGCGCCGACGTCCCGGCCGTCCCGGAATGCCCACCGTGGCTGCCGCGAGCCGGGTAGTCTGAGGGCGCGAAGGGCGAGGAGCTCGAGAAGGGGAGCCTTGGCGCCACAACGGATCGCCGTCGTCGACGTGAACGCGGGAGCACGCCTGCGTGCGGTCGCCCGCAGCCAGATTCCCGGCGCCGCCGTGGACGGCGGCAGGATCGCCGTCGACGGCACCGATGCCGAGGGGCTGCTCCGGATCGCGATGGCGCTGCGCCGGTGGTCGGCCGCCGACGGAGCCCCTAGCGCGGCCGTCGGCATCGCGACCGGCGCCTCCTCCGAGGCGGCGGTGGAAGCCGCGGAGCGCCTGGCGCTTTCGGCGCGCGCGGGCGCGGTCCTCGCCGAGCCCGCTCTGCTCGACGGACACGGCTGGCTCGCCGGCACCCCGCCGCCGGGCTCCGGGCCGGACGCGGCCGGGGCGGTCGAGGTCCACTGGGCAGGCGAGGGGGCTCGGCGCCGCATCGAGCTGCCCCTGCCCGGCCCGATCCAGAGCGCCCTCGACCGACCCTGGGCGCTCCTCGGCCGCGACGAGGAGCTCGAGGCGATCGCGCGCCGGTGGGCTCAGGCCACCGCGGGTCATGGCTCGTCCCTGCTGTTCGCGGGTGACCCGGGCGCCGGCAAGTCTCGCCTTGCAGCGGAGATCGCGCGCGAGGTGCAGACCGCCGGCGGGCTCGTCCTCTTCGGCAGCGGGCAGGGTCCGGACGCAGGTCCCTTCGCGCCCTTCGCCGAGGCAGTAGGCAACGCGATCCGCGACGCGCCCCGCGAGCTCGCCGAGCGGCTTCGCGACTCGCCCTTCGGGCGCCTCGCGGTCGCCCCGGGCGGGCGGGCCGATGCCTTGGCGGGAAGCCTCGGGGACGATCGCGGCGCGCTCTTCAGCTCGGCCGTCGACGGCGTCGGCAGGCTCGGGGCCGCACAGCCCGTCCTGATCGTGATCGACGACCTGCACGCCTGCGGCGCCGCCTCGCTGCAGCTGCTCGAGCGGCTGATCCGGCGCGCGCCGTCCCTGCGGGTGCTCGTGCTCGCGACCTACCGCCCCGGCGACCTCGATCCCGCCTCCGCCGAAGGCGGGCTCGTCGCCGAGCTCGGCTCTCGGCCCGAGACACTGCAGATCGGGCTCGATCGGCTGCCCGGCCGCGCCCTCGTCGGAATCGCCGCTGCCCTCGACCCCGCCGCCGAGAGCTCGGAGCTCCGGGGCGCCGCCGCCCTGGTGGACCGCGACACGGCGGGCAACGCGCTCTACGCCTGCGAGCTGTTGCGCTCGGGGGTCGGCCCGCGAGACGAGCCGGACCCCGCGGCGCCGCGCTCCCTGCGGGCGCTGATCGTCGCGCGGACCCGCGCCCTCGGCAACACGGCGCTCGAGCACCTCGGTGCCGCTGCCCTCGCCGGACTCAGCTTCGATCCCGAGACGCTCGCCCTGGCGCTCGGAGTCGAGCCGGCGTCCGTACTCGACTCGGTCGCGCGAGGGGAGCGAGCCGGCCTGCCTGACGGTGGGCCGCCGGGACGGCTCGGTCACCTTCACGCACGCGATCGTTGCCCGCAGCCTCGTCGACGAGCTCGGCCCCGCCCGCCGAGCGGAGCTGCACGGCCGTCTGGCTGCAGCGCTCGAGCAACGCGGCGGCGAGGACGCCGATCCCGCGAAGCTCGCCGCCCACTGGGAGCTCGCGGGCCCGGGCCACGAGGGGCGGGCGGCGCAGCTGCTCGGGCGGGCGGGGCGGCGCGCCCTCGCCGAGTACGACCACGAGCGCGCCACGGAGCTCTACGGGCGGGCGCTGCAGCTGCACGATCGCGCGCCCGAGGACGAGCAGCGACGCTGCGGCCTTTTGATCGGGCTCGGCCGGGCGCTCCGTTTCACCGGCGACGCCTCCTACCGCGACGTCCTGCTCGAGGCATCGCGCCTCGCGGACCGGCTCGGCGACGGATACCTCCTCGCGGAGGCGGCGCTCGCCAACCAGCGCGGCTTCGTCAGCCTCGTCGGCGGTGTCGACCGCGAGCGGCTGGCGCTGCTCGAACGCGCCGCCGAGCGGCTCACCGAGCCCGGTTCCGAGCGCTGCCTGATCCTTGCCCAGCTTGCGCTCGAGCAGACCTTCTCGGCCGATCTGGAGTCGCGACGCGCGCTCGCCTCCGAGGCGCTCGAGCTCGCGCGTCGCCTCGACGAGCCGCGGATCCTCGCCCGGGTCCTGATTCGCTGCCTGATCGCCGGCTGGGGGCCCGACGACCCGCGCGAGCGGGCCGAGCTCGCGCGCGAGAGCATCGCGATCAGCTCCGGGCTGGGTGAGCCGCTCGATCTCTTCCACGGCCTGCACTGGCTCTCGGCGGCGCAGGTCGAGGTGCCCGACCTCGTCGCGGCCGAGCGCGCGCTCGCCGAGCAGGAGCCGATCGCAGCTCGCGTCGGCGATCCCACGGCGGAGTGGCTGTGCGAGTGCGCGCGCTCGCTACAGCTCTCGGTGCGAGGGGAGCTCGCCGGAGCCGAGCGCGCCGCCGAGCGCGCGCTCGCGATCGCGCAGGGAAGCTCGCAGCCGGACGCGATCTCCTTCTACGCCACGGCCATCTCCTCGATCCGCTGGCAGCAGGGGCGTCTGCCCGAGCTCGCCGAGCTGCTCGACCGGGCGCTTCGGGAGAACCCCGGCCTCCCATCGTTCGCCTCCCTGGTCGCGCTCGCCAACGCGCTCGCCGGGGAGCGCGCGCGGGCAAGCGAGCTGCTTCGCTCAGCGGCCGCCGAGGGCTTCCGGGGACTGCCCCGCGATCCCGTCTGGCTGGCGGCGGTCGCGACCTACGCCCATGCCGCCGCCGAGCTCGGCGACCGCGACTCCGCGGCCGTCCTGCATCCGCTGCTCGAGCCGTACCGAAACCGCCTCGTCTCGACCAGCGTCAGCGCCTGGGGCCTCGGCGGCCACGCGCTCGGCCGGCTCGAGCTGCTGCTGGGCCAGAGAGAGCGTGGCCGCCGCTCGTTCGCGGTGGCGATCGACGTCTACGAGCGCATCGGCGCTCCGGTCTGGCGCCTGCAGGCGACGGTCGACCTGCTGGCAGGCGATCCAACGGGAGCCGACGGCGACGCCCGCGGCCATGAAGCGGAGGCGGCCGAGCTCGCCCGCGCCCACGGAGCGGAGCTGCCCCTGCTGAAGCTGCGCGAGCTCGGATCGGCCCCGCGCTCGCGGCTCGAGGACGGCATCGACGACCTTGGCCTGACCGCGCGCCAGGCCGAGGTCGCGAGGCTGCTCGCCGCCGGCCGGAGCAACGCCGAGATCGCCGCCGAGCTGCAGATCAGCGCCAGCACCGTCAAGCGGCACGCGGAGAACATCTACCGTCGGGCCGGCGTCCAGGGCCGCAGCGCCCTCGCCGCCGCGCTGCTGCTCGACGACGACGCCCCGGACCCCGGCTGAGCGGCAGCCGGCGGCGCCGCCGCTACTTCTTCAGCTTCAGCTTCGCGGTCAGCAGCTCGGCGAACTTGTTGCCGGCGTCGTCCTTGAGGCGGCCCCGGATCTTCGCCTTCGGCGTGCGGCCGTTGCGCAGCGCCTTCTTGATCCGGTGGTTGCCGCCCGAGCCCGGCTGCGGCCTGAGCACGAGCGTCACCCGCTCGCCGGCGGCGACCTGCGCCGACTCGAGCTTGACGGCGTTGCCGTGGTTGAGCTGGACCTTGCCCGAGGCGATCGCGGTCACGTCCTCGCCGGCGCCGGCCTTGACCCGGATCTTGATCTTCTTGCCGCTCTGCAGCTGCGGGTCCTTCATCTTCAGGAAGGGGTCTTTGACCTCGCGGTCAACCGCGACGGTGAACGTCCGCGACGCCGGGGTCGGGTCGCCGTTGCCGTTCGCGTCGATCGCCCGCGCCTGGAACGTGTGCGTTCCGTCGGCGAGGTTGAAGAACGACCGCGTCGAGTGGCAGCTGAACCAGTCCCCGGAGTCGAGCTTGCACTGGAGCCGCACCGTGTCCGCGGCCGGATCGCCTGCGAACCCGAACGTCGCCTGGTTCGTGGTGATCGTCGAGCCGTTCGCCGGGCCCGAGGTGATCACGGTGTTCGGCGGCGCTGAGAGCTCGACGGCGCCCATGTCGGTGCCGTCCGAGCCGAGCGAGTTCGCCTTCTGCGGGTAGTGGACCGTGCGGTTCTCGCCGCGCTGGTCCTCGGTCAGGCCGTTCGCCAGGCCGGCGTTGATCACCGGGCTGCTCGCCGCCGGCAGGCGCGTCTCGGTCGGTCCGCCGTTGTCGGCCAGCGCCATCAGCTGCGGATAGACGCCGGTCAGCACCGACCCCGACGGGTCCTCGGTGTACGTCGCGCCGGAGGGGTTCGCGAGCAGCGAGTTGCCGGCCGAGGTCGATCCGGTCGCGTACGGGTTCTGGCCGAGGTCGGGCGAGTCGGGCGCGGTGTTGTTGCTGACGATCGAGCTCGAGATCTCGAGGTCGCCGTCGGTCCCGAACGGGTAGCCGGTGATCGCGTAGCCGAGCCAGACCCCGCCGCCGTTCGACGTCGCGTCGTTGCCGGTCACGGTCGAGTTCAGCAGCGAGAACGTCGAGCTCGGGTCGTAGGAGCTGTTGTCGAGGTCCGCGAACTGCACGCCGGCGCCGAAGCCGGCCGAGTTGTCCGTGATCGTCGAGTTGATCACCTGCGTCGGCCCGTAGAAGTTTTCGCCGAAGGAGATGCCGCCGCCAGAGTCCGGCGTCGAGTTGCCCGTGAAGGTCGAGTTGCTGACCGTCGTCGGGTAGCCGTAGTAGGTGTCCTCGATCCAGACACCGCCGCCGTCCTGGTACTTGCCGCCGCTGCCGGTGACCGTGTTGCCGGAGAAGGTCGACGTATCGACGGTCGTCGGGACGTAGTTGTCGTACAGCGCCATGCCGCCGCCGTTGCTGACCGAGGTGTTGCCGGTCACGGTGCTGCCCGTGATCGAGACCTCCTGCGTGCTTCCGTCCGCGGAGGAGTCGCCGTCGCTGGTGAAGCCGCCGCCCGAGTAGGAGGCGTAGTTGTTCGCGAAGGTCGAGTTCTTGATGTCGACGTCGTTGCCGAGGAGGTAGGCGCCGCCGCCCCTGGACGCGGAGCTGTGACTGATGACGACGTCGTCGAGGCCGAGATGCTGCCCGTAGGCCGCGATCGCGCCGCCGCTGTTGGTCCCGGCGTCCCCGTGGGTGAAGGTCAGCCCGGAGACGTCGAGGTCGCTGCTGGAGTCGGTGTGGAGGATCCGCGTGGCGTCGCCGCCGTCGAGGGTGACCGCGTCCGAGCCGGGGCCCTGGATCGCGAGGGTGTCGGTGATCTCCATCTGCGAGCCGACGTTGATCGTGCCACTGAGCCCGCTCTGGAAGGTGATGGTGTCGGCACCCCCGGCGCTGTTCGCCTGATCGATCGCGTCGCGGAGGCTGCCCGCCCCCGTGTCGTTGAGGTTCGTGACCTCGAAGTTGGCGGCATTCGCGCTCGGGGCCGCGATCGCGATCGCCGCACCGGTCGCGGCCGCGGTCGCGGCAACCGTCCTGCGGCGGCGCGCCAGTCGCTTGCGCTCACGGTCGCTCCACCTCTTGATCGCGCGCTCAGACATTCCCCGGTGCTCCTCTTTCCTGTGACACGGCCCCCCGCCCGCCGGCGAGGCGGCGACTATATCGAGGCGGGGACACCGGCCCCGGAGAGTGCGCGGGTTGGCCTCGCCCGGCCCGGGTAGACATGGAAGCGAGAGCAAGGAAAGGAACTTCTCAATGCGCATTGCGATCGCGGGCGGTCACGGCAAGATCGCCCTCCTGCTGACCAAGCAGCTCGAGCCGACCGACGATGAGGTGGTCTCGCTGATCCGGGACCCCGACCAGGCGAGCGACGTCGAGACGGCCGGCGGCGAGCCGGTGGTAGTCGACCTCGAGCAGGCATCGGCCGGGGAGATCGCTGCCGCGATCGGATCCGCGGACGCGATCGTCTTCGCTGCCGGGGCCGGACCCGGCAGCGGGGCCGAGCGCAAGGAGACGGTCGACTACGGCGCCGCGGTGAAGATGGTCGAGGCCGGAAAGGAGCTCGGTGTGAACCGGTTCGTGATCGTGAGCTCGATGAACGCCGACCCCGACCACGAGGGCGACGAGACCTTCGACGTCTACCTCCGCGCGAAGGGGCGGGCCGATCAGGCCGTGATCGAAAGTGGCCTGCAGTACGTGGTCCTGCGCCCGGGGCACCTGACCGACGACCAGGGAACCGGCCGGATCACCGCCGGCCGCGACCTCGAGCCTGGCGACATTCCTCGCGAGGACGTCGCCGCCGCGCTCGTCCAGTGCCTGCGGACGGAAGCCGCGGCCGACAAGGTGCTCGAGGTGGTCGGCGGCGAGACCGCGATCGCCGAGGCGATCAGCTGGATCTAGAGCGGGCCTCACCCCATGCCCGAGCTGCCCGACGTCGAGTCCTTCCGCCGCTTCTTCGCCCGCCGCGCGAAGGGGCCGGTGCGAGGTGTCTCGGCGCCGGCGCCGGAGGTGCTCCGCAACAGCTCGGCTTCCGGGATCGGCAGGGCCCTCACCGGTCGCCCGCTCGAGCGCAGCCGCCGGCACGGCAAGTGGATGCTGGCGCCGGTCTCGGGCAGCGATCGCGTGCTCGTCTTCCACTTCGGGATGACCGGCGAGCTCGCCTGGCGCGAGGACCCGCACCCCCACGACCGGCTGCTGCTCGATTTCGACCGCGGTCGCCTCGCCTACAGGTCGACGCGCAAGCTCGGCGGCGTCTGGCTCGGCACGGAGGGGCGGCTCGGGGACGTGACGGGCCCGCAGGGCCTCGACGCACGCGGCATCTCGCGTTCGCGGCTGGGCGAGCTGCTCGACGGCAGACGCGGCGGCATCAAGTCGGCGCTGATGGACCAGGAGCTGATCGCCGGGCTCGGGAACGAGCTCTCGGACGAAATCCTCTGGCGCGCGCGGCTCGACCCCAGGCGCGCGGTCGGCGAGCTCGGCCCGGACGAGATCGACCGCCTGCATGCATGCCTGGAACAGGTGATCGAGGACTCGGTCTCCGCGGGACGGATCCCGCGCGAGGAGGGGTGGCTCACCGGCGAGCGCGAGGCAGAGGAGCCACGCTGCCCACGGGGTCATGGTCAGCTTCGCGCCGGCACGGTCGCCGGCCGCACGGCCCTGTGGTGCGAGCGCTGTCAGCGCTGAGACAGGAGGCGCCGGCGGCCGTGGCGGCCCGGCCTCGGCCGAGCCGGACGCGCCGGACCACCGGCGCCAAGTGGTAGCTCAGGGAGCGATCACGAGCTTGTGGTGGGGGCTGTGGCCCTGCCGCTCCCAGGCCCGCTCGACGTCTTCGAGCGGCACGCGTTCGGTCTCGATCCGCAGCTCGCCCTCGATCGCATAGCGGCACATGCTCTGGAAGGCCTGGCGCTTGACCTCGTGCGGCACCTTGAAGTTCGTGTGGCCGAGGATGGCGCCGAGCTGGTTGCGGAAGTTGCGGGCCGCGATCGGCGCCTCGGGACCGGCAGAGTTGCCGATCTGCACGAGGCGACCGTCGACGGCGAGCGCCTCCAGCGCCTGCGCCGCGGGCTCGCCCCAGACGGGGTCGACGATCACGTCTGCACCGTGCTCCCCGCAGGCGTCGCGGAGCTGGGCGCCGAGGTCGTCGCCGACCTCGACGATGCGGTCGGCGCCGAGCCGCTCGAACGGCTCGGGGGTCTCGCCGGCGTCCCGGGTGACGGCGACGACGCGCGCAGCGCCGAGGATCCGCGCCGCCTGGACGGCGACCTGGCCGACGACGCCGCCGGCCCCGAGCACGACCACCGTCTCGCCGTCGCGGAGCTTCGCCCGCCACTCGAGCGAGAGCCAGCCGGCCAGGCCCGCGATGCCGAACGCGACGGCGTCATCGGGCCCGATCCCGTCGGGCAGCTCGATGGTCGCGTCGGGCTCGATCAGCGTGCGCTCGCCCATCGAGCCGTACGGCTTCAAGGGGGCGTCGAAGTAGACGCGGCGGCCGTCGAGCTCGGCGATCCCCTCGCGGCCGGCCACCGCCGGCAGTTGCTCGGGAAGAAGCGCCGGCATCTTGCCCGAGGCGATCGCGAGGTCGACCGGGTTGAGCCCGGCGACCACGACGTCCGCCGGTACGGCTCCGTTCGCGGCCTGGGGCGCCTCGATGTCACCCAGCCGCGGCGCTCCATGTTCAGTGATCAGCGCTGCTCGCATCTGGCCTCCTTCGTCTCGGAATCGGGCGCTTGTAAGGTGCTTCCCAGCGACTTCCCGCCTCTAACCACGGCGGGGTGCGGACGTCACGGGGCTGACCGTTCCGTATAGCGAAAAGTTATTCCGTATATTGGTTTCTGTATTTGTCCCGGGAGGGACGCCGACGATCAGGGAGGCTGAGAGATGAGATTTCTGACTACGGGGCTCTGTGCCCTCGCCCTCGGCTTGGGGATCTTGGTGGCGGGCTGCGGGGGCGGCTCCGACACGACGTCGACCGCATCGACCGCGACGACGGAGTCGGGCGTGACGATCCCGACCGGCCAGGCGGCGGTCGACTCCTGCCTCGCCGATCTCAACAAGAACTCGGATCAGCTGCCGGCCGACGTCCAGGACAAGGTCAAGTCGCTGTGCGAGTCGCTCGGCAACGCCGACGCCCAGCAGATCCAGGACTCCGCGCTGCAGATCTGCGTCACGGTCGCGACCGGCGTCGCGCCGCAGATCAGCAAGCAGCAGGCGACCCAGGCCTGCAAGCAGCAGAACCTGTTCGGGTCGGGCTAGCGTCCGTCGGGCCGGGTCAGCCCGCGCGGCTCCGCCGGTGATGCCGGCGGTGCCGATGCGCGCCGCCCTTGCTCGCCTTCACCTTGATCTTCAGCTTTGCGGGCGTCGGGCCGGTGTTGCCGGCCGCGTCGGTGGCGCGGACGGCGAACTTGTGGCGGCCCCGTCTCAGCTTCAGCTCGAGCGGTGAGCGCTGCTGCGGCGGCGAGGGCGGTCAGAGTTGCCGGCAGGCGCCAGCCTCTCACCGTCCCTATCTCCCCCTCTTATGCGCATCGCCCACGATCAGAGTCCCACCACGGGCAGTGCGAGTCAAGGGGCGCCTGCGCGGGCTGGAGGGCCGGGCCTGCGGGCGGTGCTGACGGCGGCTCTACCCGCGACCGCAGGAGTAGATCCTGACGTTGTCGAGAGCCCAGAGCGTGCTCGCGACCGAGCTGTCGGTGCCGACTTCGAAGCCGATCCGGACGCGCTTGCCGGCCAGCTTCGAGAGGTTGGCGCGGGACGCGCCGTAGCCGTCCGAGCGGCCGGCGAATACCGCCTGCCCGGCGAGCGGATTTCCGTGCGTCACGTTCAGCGCGCCGTTGTAGCCGTTGTCGGTGAACCACTTCTGCGGCAACGGCAACCACGTCTTGCCACCGTCGGTCGAGTACACGACCAGGCCGCCGTCGAAGCCGTTCTCTGGCCCGCCCTCGAAGCCGAAGCTGTGTATGTGGGGGTCGTAGACCTGGAGGGTTCCCTGCCCCGGGCGCAGGCCGGCCTCGGGCACGGCCTCCTGCTTGGTCGCTGCCGCCACGGCGGTGCTCGAGGCCGCGGACTCAGAGACGGAGGGGTCGACGTCGACCGAGACGGGCCGGGTCTCGCCGCTGACCGAGCGGAACTGCTGCCGCGCCCCGTCGGCGCGCGCGATCACCTGAGCACCGAGCACGGGGACGCCGCGGTAGAGCTGCTGCAGCCGCACGGCCGGGCCGGCGAGGCCGGCGCGCTCGACGCCGATGACCTCGAAGTCGTCGCTGCCGCCGAGGCCGAGCTCGGGACGCAGCGAGCGGGTCAGGGTGCGGGCGCGATGCGAGATCGAACCGGCGCTGCCCGCCGCCGCCGCCTCGCCGCGGGGGGCGATGCGCAGGAAGCGGACCGAGGAGCTGCCTCCGGCGCGTTCGACCTTGACGCCATCGCTCGCCGCGGCCCGCCCGGTTGCCGCGAACATCAGCAGCGTCGCGATGGCGATCGCCAGCGCCCAGACGCCACGACCGTACGTAACTCCTCCCATCGTGCACCCCTTATCCATGTCCCCACTCATGCAGGAGAACTCCTATCAGAGCGAACCTTGGAGGCGCGCCCGTTCCGGAAAGCAGAAATCGTCCGCTTGGGTGCGGCTACCGCGCAGCCGTCACCTCCGCCCCAGAGCCGTCACCTCCGCCCCAGTGACGTTCGCCCCCACACGTCCGTTGAGTCAACTCCCCGGCCCCGGGGCTGTCAATACACGGATTGCGTAACTTCGGGCCGCGGAACTCGGCCCGCCTTGGTTACTGCGGGCGGCCCAGCAGGCGGGCGACCAGCTCGACCCTCGAGCGGACTCCGAACTTCTCCCGTACGTGCTCGATGTGCTTTCGCACCGTGGCCTCGCTGATCGACAGCTCGGCCGCGATCTCGGCCGTCGAAGCGCCCGCGACCAGCAGCTCGACCACCTCGGACTCGCGGGGGCTGAGGGCGGGGTCTGCCGGCAGCTCCGGCTGACCGCCGAGCCGGGCGCGAAGCTCGGCGATCTCGCGCCGGCTCCGCTCTGCTGCCGCGGCCATCCGAAAGCTCTGCAGCGCGTGCGGGCGCACCGCTTCCAGCAGGTCGCGCTCGCGCTGCTCGAACCCCCGGCTGGTTCGGTTGATGACGACGGCGATCACCGTGCCCGGGGGCGCCGGCAATCGCATCGCGATCTGATCCTGGATGTCCCACTGGGCGTAGAACTGCCGATAGATGTCGGTGGCGTGGAACTCCTCGGCGCTGATCATGTCGGAGAGCGCCCGCGGCGCCGGATCGTCGGTCCGCGAGTGGTAGACGTAGAGGGGGTTCTGCTCCAGGTAGCGGCCGAACACCGCCATGTTCTCCTCGTTGAGCACGGGCGGCCTGGTGACCGAGAAGAGCCGCCCCCCACCGGCGCCGATCTCGTTGTAGGAGACGATGTTCCCCGGCACCAGGGCGTCGATGCCGAGCACAGCGTGTCGATAGGAGTCGAGGTCTTCGGCCGCCTGCACGGTGCCGACGAACTCGAGCGCAGCCTCGAGGTCGGCTCGTGTGAGTTGACTGTGCACGGTTGCTCCTACGCCCGGCGACCCGATGCCCGGGGCCTGAGCCGATGGGCGGAGAGCAGGATATGCAGTCGGAGACCGTTCCTTAATCGGTCGAACTACCGCGACACGAAGTTACGGAATCCCCAGGAGTACATTCGTGCGGGCGGTGCGCGAGCGGACGGCGGCGCCGGGCCGGCGCCGGGCCGGCGCTACCGAGCCGCCGCTACTTGATCCGGACGACTCGCTTGACGCGGCGCGCGTTGCCCGCCTCGTCCTTGAGCTTGATCGTGACCTGGGCGCGGACCTTGTCGCCCTTGTGCAATGCCTTCTTGATCTGGCGCTGCTTCTTGCTCACCTTCTTCTTCGGGCCCGCGACCTTCTGGCGCAGGACCGTCGCCTTGCCGGCTGCGACCGACTTGCTGACCCGGGTCAGGCGGATCCGCCCCCCTGACCCGGCGGCGCTCGCGCGCTTGTGCCTGCCCTTTCTGTGGTGCTTGCCCCTCTTGTGGTGCTTGCCCTTCTTGATCGTGATGCTCCCGGTGGAGACGGCGGTGACCTTCTCGCTCTGAGAGGCGACCCGCGACTTGATCTTCAGGGTCCTGCCCTTGAAGGCCTGCTTCTTCTTGACGTCGACGTCGACACCGGAGACGGTGTTGTCCCCGCCGCCGCCGTCGGCCTCGCTGTCATCGGAAGGGCTCGAGCACCCTGGGTCGGCCGGGTAGTCGGTCTTGCCGTCGGAGTCGTTGTCCACGCCGTCGGAGCACTGCTTGGCCGCGGGCGCCGGGTCGGTCTCGTCGTTGTCGTTCGGGCCGCTGCAGCCGGGGTCGGCCGGATAGTCGGTCTTGCCGTCGGAGTCGTTGTCGACGCCGTCAGCGCAGGCTGCCGGCGGCGCCGGATCGGTCTCGTTGTTGTCGGTCGGGCCGCTGCAGCCCGGGTCGGCCGGGTAGTCGGTCTTGCCGTCGGAGTCGTTGTCGACACCGTCGGCGCAGGCGGGCTGCGGCAACTCCGCTCGGTAGACACGCTCGTGCTGGCCGTCGCCGAGGTCGGCGGTCCAGGCGGCGAAGGCCTCGTAGTCGCGGCCGGTGGCGACCCTGGGTGACCCGACTCCGGACTGGCCGTCGCTGAGCAGCTCGGGCGCGCTCCAGCTTCCGGCGACGCCCTGCGAGCGGGTCGTGGCCTTGATCTGATCGCCGCTGCCGGTCTGGAAGACGACCTGCGCGTTGCCGGCGCCGTCCATTGCCATGTCGTAGTCGCCGGTGACGTCCCCCGAGGCGATCGTCTCGGTGGCGCCGAAGCTGCCGCCTGCGGGGCGGAACCGGGCGCGGATCGCCTTGGGGTCGGCTCCGCCGTCGGAGGGGTCGTACCAGGTCAGCAGGGTGTTGCCGGCGGCGTCGGTGGCGATGTCGGGGTTGCTGCCGTCCTCGTCGTCGCTGCGGCGCACCGCGCCGACGTCGCCGGTGCCCCCGCCCGCCCGGGCCTTGGAGAAGTCGGCCTCGAAGATGCCCCCGTCGTGGCCGGGGATCGTCGCGTAGGCGGCGACCACCGAGGAGTCGGGCATCCGGGCGACCGCGATGCCGCTCGGGTTGGAGAGATCGCCGGTGTCGTTGCCCGAGCTCGCCTCGAGGGACGCGCCCTTGCTGGCGGTGCCGTCGTTCTCGATCACCGCCGTCTCGATCGTGCGGAAGTTGATGCCGTTCTCGCTCTTCCACAGCAGCACGGTCGAGCCGTCGGGGGCCGCCGCCGCGACCCGGTTGTGGGTGAAGGACTGACCCGCGCTGAAGTCGGAGCCCGCGGACCAGGTGTTGCTCCCCGGGGCCGTGAGGATGCGGCCCTTGATGTTGTGCCCGAAGCCGAAGGTCGCGTTCCCGACGTCGTGGAACAGCTGCGCCGTCCCCGAGCCATTGACCGCCAGGATCGGGTGGCCGGTGGCGTTCTCGTCGTTGGGCCCCTGGATCTCGGTGGCGGTTCCGAAGGAGTTCGAGCCGCCCGGCTTCGCCGCCGCGAAGATGCCGTAGTTGTTCGCGCCGAGCGTGGAGGCGAAGGCGACGGCGCCGACGTGGTTGCCGCCGACCCCGACCGTGGGCGAGGAATAGTCGCCGGTGAACTTCTGCGCGGCGCCGGGAGCGCCGCCGACGGGCTCGACGACCGTGGCGACGTCGTCGCCCGTGCCGTACTCCCAGCCGAGGACGAAGTCCCCGAGCGGGTTCGCGTCGACGTCGAGCGCGGAGGCCTGGCGCGTCGTCGCGTCGGAGACCTCCTTCGGCCCCGACCAGGCGGCGGCCGCCTGGGAAGGGAGCAGCGCCGCGAGCGCGCCGAAGGCGGCGAGCAGGCAGGCGAGGATCGATTTGCGGGCAGCTGATCCGGCAGCCGCACGCGCGCCCGCCCTCGAGACAAAGTGCATGGCGGGCACGATCCCAGTCGAAACGCCGGGTGCAATGGGCCATTCGGCCCAACCTCGCCCCTTCTCCAGCGGGCGGGTCCGGTGCCTCAGCGCCCGCCGAGAGCGCCCATGCCCGGCTTCGGCGCACAAGACGCACGGTTCCGTCACACAAACGTGACACGCCGCGCACCATCCGTTGCGCCGCGGCCTCCAACCTCCGCCCCACGATGGCGAGAGGCGAAAGACATGCGCCTGGCGAGAGAAATTCGCCACTCGGACTCTGGGGCCGAGAGTGGCCGCCGATCGTCCACGCCCGCGCAGCGCGCTCGCTGGGAACTGCACTGGCTGCAAAGGTCGCCCACCTCGCGGGCTCTCAGCACGGGGTCGTCGCCGGTTGGCAGCTGCGCTGGCTCGGCCAGACTCCCTCCGCTACTCAGCGCTGGGTCGAGAGCAGCCGCCTGCTGCGGATACACGCCGGCGTCTTCGCGGTCGGTCACGGGGCGATCGATGAGAGCGGCCAGGTGCTCGCGGCCGTGCTGGCCACCGGGCCGGGATCTGCGGCAACGGGCGTCAGCGCAGCGGCCGTGCGCGGGCTCGGTCACGAGGGAGCCCGCCCGATTCAGGTCCTCGTTCCCTTCGGCACGCATCGGCAACGACGTGGGATTCGAACGCTGCGCGTGAGTCACCTCACGCCCGCCGATCTCGGCGAGTGGAACGGCATTCCGGTCACTTCGATGGCGCGCACCCTGCTCGACCTCGGGGCCACCGCCGGAGAGGCGGAGCTCCGCGAGACCGCCGCGCGCGCACAGCGCCGGCAGCTGCTGGTGCCGGCCGAGCTCGAGGCGCTGATCGAACGTTCGCGCGGCCGACGAGGCGTGGCGATCCTGCGTGAGCTGGCCGCCGACCTGCGGCCGGTCGGAGGCCTCGCCCGCCGTGGGCTCGAGCAGGCGTTCCTTCGCCTCTGCCGCCGCTACCGGATCCCACCACCCGTGGTCAACGGATTGATCCACCTCGAGCACCGAAGCCTGCAGGTCGACTTCCACTGGCCCGATGCACGCCTCGTAGTCGAAACGGACGGCCGGGGTCACCATGCCGACGTGGTCGCTCAGGAGGAGGACCGGGCGCGCGATCAGGAGCTCACGGCCCTCGGCTGGACCGTGCTCCGCTTCACCTACCGGCAGGTGAGCAACGAGCCTGCCCGCGTCGCCCGCCTGGTGCGCGAAGTGCTTCGGGACGAGCGGTGAAAACCCCTCGCCAGGCGGGGGAATTCGCCACTCGGCGGTGCGGCGGGTGCGGCGGGGTCGGCGGTGCGGCGGGGTCGGCGGCGTGCGGCGGGCGCGTCGGCGGTGCGGCGGCCCGGCGCCTCGGCGGCGCGTGCGGCGGCTCGGCGGTTCGGCGGTGCGGCGCCGCCGCCGCCGAAACGAGAGAGGGCGGCCCGGCGGGCCGCCCTCTCGGCAGTGGTTCGGAGTGAGCCCGGGGGCTACTCGTCCTTCTCGGCCTCGGCCGTCTCCGGCTCGATCTCGGAGGCGAGCTCCTCGAGCTCGGTCGCGAACGAGGAGCCGAAGCCCTCGACGTCGGCGCCCTGGGGCGCCTCCATCTCTCCCTCGAGCCCGAGCTCTGCGGCGAGCTCGGCGTCGTCGAGGTTCTCGTCCGGGCGCTGGGGCGGCTCGACCGGCTCGATCTCGATCGTCCGGTAGTGACGCAGGCCGGTCGCGGCCGGGATCAGCTTGCCGATGATCACGTTCTCCTTCAGGCCGACGAGGCGGTCGCGCTTGCCCTCGAGGGCGGCGTCGGTGAGCACCTTCGTCGTCTCCTGGAAGGAAGCCGCCGAGAGGAACGACTCCGTCGCCAGCGAGGCCTTCGTGATCCCGAGGATCACCTCTTCGCCCTTGGCGGGCGTGCCGCCGTCGGACTTGACCTTCTTGTTCAGCTGCTGGAGCTTGACGCGATCCTCGAGCTGGCCCGGGAGCAGGCTCGTCGAGCCCTTCGAGTCGACGCGCACCTTCTTCAGCATCTGGCGCACGATCAGCTCGATGTGCTTGTCGTTGATGTCGACGCCCTGGGCCCGGTAGACCTTCTGCACCTCGGCGACGAGGTACTGCTCGGTCTCGGTCCGGCCCCGGACCTCGAGGATCTCGGCCGGGTACAGCGAGCCCTCGTTCAGCTGCTCGCCCTTCTCGACCTTGTCGCCGTGGCGGACCAGCATCACCGTCCGCGGCGGGAACGAGTAGCTGTGCTCGTCGCCCTGCGCGTCGGTGTTGACGAGCTTGATGCCCTTGTCGGTCTCCTCGATCGCGACCTTGCCGTCCTCGAGCGCGAGCTGGGCCAGGCCCTTCGGCTTGCGCGCCTCGAACAGCTCCACGATCCGCGGCAGACCCTGCGTGATGTCGAGGCCCGCCACACCGCCGGTGTGGAAGGTCCGCATCGTCAGCTGGGTGCCGGGCTCGCCGATCGACTGCGCGGCGACGATCCCGACGGCGTCGCCGAGCTCGGCCTCCGCCCCGGTCGCCATCGCGCGGCCGTAGCAGGCCTGGCAGACCCCGGTCTCGAGCTCGCACTTGAGCGGCGAGCGAACGGCGAGCGTCGCGCCGTCCTCGGGCGTGAAGGCCTCGGCCAGCTCCGCGACCTCGGGCTTGTCGATCGTGTGGTTGCGCTTGAGCAGCTCACGACCGCGCTTCGTCTCGATCTTCTTCGCGGCACGCCGGCCCTCGAGGTTCGGGTTGAACGACCCGTCCTCGCGGTAGACCGGCATCTCGATGAAGTCCTTCGTCTTGCAGTCGTCCGTGTTGATGATCACGTCCTGCGCGACGTCGACGAGACGGCGGGTCAGATAGCCGGAGTCGGCGGTCCGCAGCGCGGTGTCCGCCAGGCCCTTGCGGGCGCCGTGGGTCGAGATGAAGTACTCGAGCACGTCCAGGCCCTCCATGAAGTTGGCCTTGATCGGGCGCTCGATGATCTCGCCCTTCGGATTCGCCATGAGGCCGCGCATGCCGGCCAGCTGGCGGATCTGCTTGAACGATCCACGGGCGCCGGAGTCGGCCATCATGAAGATCGGGTTCAGCTCGTCGAGGTTGTCCTCCATCGCCTTGGCGACGGTCTCGGTTGCCTCATCCCAGACCCGGGTGACCTGATCCTTGCGCTCCTCGGCGGTGATCCAGCCGTCGTTGTACTGGCTCAGGATGTCCTGCGCCTTGGCCTCGTAGCCCTCGAGGATCTCCTCCTTGTTCGGAGGCGAGATCACGTCGTTCTTGGAGACGGTGATCCCGGCCTGCGTGGAGTAGTGGAAGCCCAGCTCCTTGTAGGCGTCGAGCACCTGCGAGACCGCCGGAGCGCCGTACGCCTCGACGAGCGTCGCGACCATCGCGTTGACGTCCTTCTTCTTCAACGAGTGGTTGACGAAGTCGAACTTCTCGGCGTCGTACTCGTCCTCGAGCGCCTCTCGCAGCGACCGCTCGACGCGGTCGTTGAAGATGATCCGCCCGACCGTGGTCAGGAAGTGCTCGTGCTCGGGCCGCCGGTACTCGGCGTACTCGTGCAGCTTCACGAGCCCGTTCTCGTAGGCCAGCTCGGCCTCCTGCGCCGAGCGGAACGTGCGCGGACGCGGGCCGTTGGCCTTCTCGTCCCAGTTGCCGCCCTTGAGCGCGTCGTCGAGCTCGGCCAGATCCTCGGCGGAGGGTCCGTAGGTGATGTAGTAGATCCCGAGGACCATGTCCTGCGTCGGCGTCGCCAGGGGCGCGCCGTGCGCGGGGCTGAGGATGTTGTTCGAGGACAGCATCAGGATCCGCGCCTCCGCCTGCGCCTCGGCGCTGAGCGGCACGTGGACGGCCATCTGGTCGCCGTCGAAGTCGGCGTTGAAGGCCGAGCAGACGAGCGGGTGGACCTGGATCGCCTTGCCCTCGACGAGCTGCGGCTCGAAGGCCTGGATGCCGAGGCGGTGCAGCGTCGGCGCCCGGTTCAGCAGCACGGGGTGCTCCTGGATGACCTCCTCGAGCACGTCCCAGACCTCGGGGATCATCGAGTCGACCATCTTCTTGGCCGCCTTGATGTTCTGCACGGCCTTGCGCTCGACGAGCCGGCTCATGATGAACGGCTTGAACAGCTCCAGGGCCATCAGCTTCGGCAGGCCGCACTGGTGCAGCTTCAGGTTCGGGCCGGAGACGATCACCGAACGGCCGGAGTAGTCGACGCGCTTGCCGAGCAGGTTCTGGCGGAACCGGCCCTGCTTGCCCTTGAGCATGTCGGACAGCGACTTCAGCGCGCGGTTGCCGGGGCCCGTGACGGGGCGCCCGCGGCGGCCGTTGTCGAACAGGGCGTCGACGGCCTCCTGCAGCATCCGCTTCTCGTTGTTGACGATGATCTCGGGCGCACCGAGGTCGAGCAGCCGCTTGAGGCGGTTGTTGCGGTTGATGACGCGCCGGTAGAGGTCGTTCAGATCGGAGGTCGCGAAGCGGCCGCCGTCGAGCTGGACCATCGGGCGCAGCTCCGGCGGGATCACCGGGACGACGTCGAGGACCATCCACTCGGGCTTGTTCTCGGAGTGCAGGAACGAGCTCGCCACCTTCAGGCGCTTGACCGCGCGGGCCTGCTTCTGGCCCTTGCTGGTGTTGATCGTCTGCTCCAGCTCCTCGCACTCGGCCTCGAGGTCGATCTGGCTCAGCAGGTCGCGAATCCACTCCGCGCCCATGCCGCCGCGGAAGTACTCGCCCCAGCCGAACTGCGAACCGAAGCGGTCCTTGAGCTCGCGGAAGGCGGCCTCGTCGGCGATCACGTCCTTGACCTTCATCTCCTGGAAGAGCTTCCAGACCTCTTCCATGCGCTCGATCGCGTCGTCGATGTAGGCCTCGGTGTCGGCGATCTCGGAGTTGAGCTCCTTGCGGGTCTCGCGCTCGAGCTTGGTCTTGTCGTCCTCGCTCAGCTTCTTGACCGAGCCGACGCCCTCGGCCCACAGCTCGTCGTCCGGGCTCCACTTGTCCGGGGTGTCGCCGCTTCCGATGTAGGAGATCCGGCGCTCGAGCGACTCGGTCAGCTCCTGGACGCGCTCCTCCTTCTCGCCCTTGTAGGAGTCGAGGACCTTGTTGACCTCCTTCTCGAGCTTCGGCATGTCCTTCGACCGCGCCTCCTCGTCGATCCAGGTGACGATCGAGGCCGCGAAGTAGAGGACCTTCTCGAGCTCCTTCGGAGCCATGTCGATGAGGTAGCCGATCCGCGAGGGGACGCCCTTGAAGAACCAGATGTGGGAGACGGGGGCGGCGAGGTCGATGTGCGCCATGCGCTCACGGCGGACCTTGCTGCGGGTCACCTCGACGCCGCAGCGCTCGCAGACGATGCCCTTGTAGCGGACCCGCTTGTACTTACCGCAGTAGCACTCCCAGTCCTTGGTCGGGCCGAAGATCTTCTCGCAGAACAGACCCTCCTTCTCAGGCTTCAGGGTCCGGTAGTTGATCGTCTCCGGCTTCGTCACCTCACCCGAGGACCAGCTGCGGATCTTCTTCGGAGAGGTGAGTCCGATCTCGATGGCGTCGAAGTTGTTGATGTCCATGTGATGCGTTCCTTTGAACTAGGTGGTGCGCCTGTGAGGGGCGATGCTGGAGCGGTCCCGCCGGGGGACGGAGGCGTTACTTCGCCTCCGCCTCCTCGGGCTCCGCTTCGCCTTCGGACTCCGACTCGGCCGTCGACTCGTCGCTGGCACCGTCGCCGTTGTCGGCGCGGACGCCGGAGAGGTCGATGCCGAGCTCCTCCGCGGCGCGCAGCAGCTCGTCCTCTTCCTCCTCCATCCCGACGGCGCCCTCCTCGGTGACGAGGTTGGCGTCCAGCGACAGGGCCTGCATCTCCTTGAGCAGGACCTTGAACGACTCCGGGATCGACGGCTCGGGGATGTTCTCGCCCTTGACGATCGCCTCGTAGGCCTTGACGCGGCCGACGGTGTCATCGGACTTGACCGTGAGCATCTCCTGCAGCGTGTAGGCGGCGCCGTACGCCTCCAGGGCCCAGACCTCCATCTCGCCGAAGCGCTGGCCGCCGAACTGCGCCTTGCCGCCCAGCGGCTGCTGGGTGACGAGGCTGTAGGGGCCGGTGCTCCGGGCGTGGATCTTGTCGTCGACCAGGTGGTGGAGCTTGAGGATGTACATGTAGCCGACGGTGACGTCGCCCTCGTACGGCTCGCCGGTGCGGCCCGAGTACAGCTGCGCGCGGCCCGCCGAGCGGGTGCCCTCGCGTGCCCTCATGTCGAGCCCGAGGTCGATGCCCCGCTGCTCGAAGGTCTCCTGCTGCCACTTGACCAGGGCCTCGTCGACGTCCTCCACGGAGGCGCCGTCGAAGACCGGCGTCGCGACGTTCACGCGCGCCTTGTCGCCGAGCTTCTTCGCCTCCTTGTAGGAGTCGGAGCCGTCGTCGTACCAGCCGTTCGCCGCGACCCAACCGAGGTGGGTCTCGAGGATCTGGCCGATGTTCATACGGCTCGGCACGCCGAGCGGGTTGAGGATCACGTCGATCGGGGTGCCGTCCTCGAGGTGGGGCATGTCCTCCTCGGGGACGATCTTCGAGATCACGCCCTTGTTGCCGTGGCGGCCGGCGAGCTTGTCGCCCTCGGCGATCTTGCGCTTCGTCGCCACGAACACGCGCACGAGGTCGTTGACCCCCGGCGCCAGATCGTCGCCGTTGTCGCGGTTGAACGTGATCACGTCGATGACGACGCCGCCCTCGCCGTGCGGGACCTTGAGCGAGGTGTCGCGGACCTCGCGCGCCTTCTCCTTGAAGATCGCGCGGATCAGCTTCTCCTCGGCGGTCAGCTCGGTCTCGCCCTTCGGCGTCACCTTGCCGACCAGCAGATCGCCCGACTGAACCTCGGCGCCGATGCGGACGATGCCGCGCTCGTCGAGGTTGCGGAGCGAGTCCTCGGAACGGTTCGGGATGTCGCGGGTGATCTCCTCGTCGCCGAGCTTGGTCGTGCGGGCGTCGATCTCGTACTCCTCGATGTGGATCGAGGTGAGCTCGTCGTCCTTGACCAGGCGCTGGCTGAGGATGATCGCGTCCTCGAAGTTGTAGCCCTCCCAGGACATGAAGGCGACCAGGCAGTTCTTGCCGAGCGCGATCTCGCCCTCCGAGGTCGAGGAGCCGTCGGCGAGCACGTCGCCGGCCTCGACCTCGTCGCCGACGTCGACGATCGGGCGCTGGTGCAGGACCGTGCCCTGGTTCGAGCGCATGAACTTCTCGAGCTTGTAGGTGTCCTTCTGGTTGCCGCGCGTGACGACGATCCGGGACGCGTCGAGCTCGGTCACCTTGCCCGACTCGTCGGCGACGATCACGTCGCCGGAGTCGATCGCGGCGCGACGCTCCATGCCGGTGCCGATCAGCGGGGCCTCCGTCTTCAGGAGGGGGACCGCCTGACGCTGCATGTTCGAGCCCATCAGGGCGCGGTTGGCGTCGTCGTGCTCGAGGAACGGGATCAGCGCCGTCGCCACCGACCAGATCTGGCTCGGGGAGACGTCCATGAGATCGACGTCCTTCGGCGGGACCGCCTGCACCTCGCCGTCGCGGGCGCGGCAGAGGACGATGTCGCCCGTGAGCTTGTTGCTCTTCGGATCGACCTCGGCGTTCGCCTGGGCGATCACCTTCTCCTCTTCCTGGGTCGCGTCGAGGTGGACGATCTCGTCGGTGACGACACCGTTCTTGACGACCCGGTACGGAGTCGTGACGAAGCCGAACTCGCTGATCTCCGCGTAGGAGGAGAGCGAGCCGATCAGGCCGATGTTCGGGCCCTCGGGAGTCTCGATCGGGCACATCCGGCCGTAGTGGGTCGGGTGCACGTCGCGGACCTCGATCGGGGCCCGCTCACGCGTCAGGCCGCCGGCGCCGAGCGCCGACAGGCGGCGCCGGTGGGTGAGCCCGGTGAGCGAGTTCGTCTGGTCCATGAACTGCGACAGCTGCGAGGAGCCGAAGAACTCCTTCAGCGCCGCCACGACCGGGCGGATGTTGATGATCGTCTGCGGCGTGATCGCGTCCGCGTCCTCGGTCGTGAGCCGCTCGCGGACGACGCGCTCCATCCGGTACAGGCCGATCCGGAAGGCCTCCTGGATCAGCTCGCCGACGGTGCGCAGCCGGCGGTTGCCGAAGTGCTCGTACTCGTCGAGGTGCTCCTCGACGGCGTCGCGCGGGTAGGTCTGCGCCTCGGCGGCGTAGTCCTTGATCGGGTTCTCCTCGTCGATCTCCTCGGGGATGCCGAGCAGCTTCGGCAGCGAGACCAGCTCCTTGATCAGGGCGACGATGTCGTCCTTGGTCAGGGTCCGGTTGTCGAGGTCGATGTCGAGGTCGAGCCGCGCGTTCAGCTTGTAGCGGCCGACCGTGGTCAGGTCGTAGCGCTTCGAATCGAAGAAGAGCTGGTCGAGCAGCGAGGTCGCGGCGTCGACCGACGGCGGCTCGCCCGGCCGCTGCTTCTTGAAGAGCTCGATCAGCGCGCCCTCCTCGGTCTTCGTCTGCTCGGTGTCGGCGGCGATCGTGTGCCGCATGTAGACCGAGTTGTCGAAGAGGTCGAGGATCTGCTCGTCGGTGACGTAGCCCATCGCCCGCAGGAGCACCGTGACCGGCAGCTTGCGCTTGCGGTCGATGCGCGCGTAGACGCGGCCCTTCTTGTCGATCTCCAGCTCGAGCCAGGACCCTCGGGCCGGCATCAGGTTGGCGATGAAGACCTGCTTCTCGCGATCCTTCGGCGCCATCACGTAGGCGCCGGGGGAGCGGACGAGCTGGGTGACGACGACGCGCTCGGTGCCGTTGATGATGAACGTGCCGCGCTCGGTCATCCATGGGAAGTCGCCCATGAAGACGGTCTGCTCGCGGATCTCGCCGGTCTCCCGGTTCTGGAAGGCGACGTCGACGTTGAGCGGACGCGAGTAGGTGACGTCCTTCTCGCGGCACTCGTTGATCGTGTTGACCGGCTCGTCGAAGCGGAACTTGCCGAAGACGATGCCGAGGTTGCCGGTGTAGTCGGTGATCGGCGAGACGTCGTTGATCGTCTCGCGGAGCAGGCCGGACTCAGGATCCGTCAGCGCCCGCGAACGAGCGGCGCTGGATGTCGATGAGATTTGGGAGGTCGAGGGGGTTTTCGAGGCGAGAGAACGATCGGCGGGTAGGGGCGACGACAGAGCGAGGCAACAGGCAACTCCTCGGAGTGACTCGAAGGTGGGCGAATCGGCGCGCTGAGCGGACGGCAGGCAATACCGCCGGTCCCGCGCGCGACGCACTAAGTTAGCACACGCATAGTTGCGCGTCCAGGCAGGGCGCACGGGCTGGGGTCTCTCCACCCCGGAGGCGAGAATTGTAGCCGCATATCGGCGGAAAAAAAGGGGCATGCGCCGCCGGCCGCATCTGGGCCCTCTCAGCGGTCGAGGTTGGGCTCGAAGGCGAGCGGCAGCTGATCGTAGGCGGAGGCGGCGATCGCGGCTCAAAGGACGGCCGCTGCCCTGCAACAGGAGCAGAATCTCACTCAGGTCAGCTTTACGGAGACGCGTCGCGTGGCGAGGTGCCCTGCGAGGTCGCGGAAGCGGACGTGGATCCGGGCCTCCAGCGTACGGCCATGGTGGACGGCCCGCAGGATCCGGCGCCGTTGCCGCGCCCGGCGGGCGCGGAGCTCGAGTCGGCCGGAGCCGTGGTCGCGAACGGTCGCGCGGGCTCGCCGCAGCCGCAGCTTGTGCCCGTGCAGGCGGACGTGGCCGCGGGCCGAGACGCCGACGAGCTCGCCCGCGCCCGCCCGCAGGGCGACGACGACGTGATGGCGCAGATGCTGGACCGGCGCGGCATGCAGCCACGGCGAGGCGATGCTGCCGGCGACCGCTCGTGGGGCGGCGCTCAGCAGGATCAGGGCTGCGAGCACCAAGAGGAGGGATCCGCGGGCGCGATGGGACCCTGGCGTCATCGCCGCTCGATCGTCTCAGAGCCGGGCGCCCGCCGCGCCGGTTCCCTGAGCCAGACCCGGCGGGCGGGCCCGGCGAACGAGAAACGCCCGGCATGGGCCGGGCGTCTCTCAGAGGTGTCAGAGGTGGCCCGGGGCCACCGGCATGTGCGGACGAGCTACTTGAGCTCGACCTCGCCGCCGGCCTCCTCGAGCTCGGCCTTGAGCTTGTCGGCCTCCTCGCGCTCGATGCCCTCCTTGACGGCCTTCGGGGCCTCGTCGACGAGCGCCTTGGCCTCCTTGAGGCCGAGGCCGGTCGCGGCGCGGACGGCCTTGATCACCTGGATCTTCTTCTCGCCGGCGCCGGTCAGGACGACGTCGACGGTGCCGTCGCCCTCGTCGGCGCCCGTCGTCGCCGCCAGCCGCCGCCGGCGGCCGGGGCCGCAGCGGCGACCGCGGTCGCCGAGACGCCGAACTCCTCCTCGAGCGCCTTGATCCGCTCGGACAGCTCCAGCACGGAGATGCCCTTCAGCTCGTCGATCCACTCTTCAGTCGTAGGCAAGGTTCAGTCCTCCTCGTTCTCGGTTTCAGTCTCTCCGGCATCCGCCTCGGCGGACTCGGAGTCGGCCTCCGCCTCGGCGGCGGCCTCCTCCTCGCCCTCGGTCTCCTCAGGTTCTCGGAAGTCTCTGTCGGCGGCCTCCTCGGCCTCCTCGGCGGCGGCCTCCTCGGCGTGGCCTCGGCCTCTGCCTCCTCCGCGGCGTCGTCCTCGGCCTCCGCGGCCGGGGCCTCCTCGGCCGGCTCCTCGGCGGCCGGCGCCTCGCCGCCGACGAGGCCCTGCTCGGCGATCTGGCCGAGCTGCGTGGCGAGGCCCTGGATCGAGGCCGTTGAGGCCGCGGACGACGCCGGTCAGCGGCGAGGCCGCGAGGCCGACGAGCTGGCCGCGCAGGACGTCGACGCCGGGCAGGCGCGCGATCGCGCTGAACTGCTCGGCGTCGAGCACCTTGCCGTCCATCATCCCGCCCTTGTAGGCGATCGTCTCGTCTCGCGGATGAAGTCGGTGATCGCCTTCGCGGCGATCACGGCGTCGCCCTTGACGTAGGTGAGCGCGGTCGGCCCGATCAGGTGCTCGTCGAGCGCCTCGGCGCCGACGTCGGCGGTGACGCGCTTGGCGAGCCGGTTCTTGACGACGCTGAAGCTCGCGTCGGCCTCGCGCAGCTTGCCGCGCAGCTCGGCCGCCTGCGGCACCGAGATGCCGCGGTAGTCGACCGCGAAGACGGCGCTCGAGGCCTCGAGCTCGGCGCCGATCTCCTTGACCGCGGCCTGCTTCTGATCTCTGTTCATCTGATCCTCTTCGATCGCTGGAAGTTTCGAAGTCCTGATCCCGAGCCGA